>JAHHIH010000010.1 GCA_019358835.1 Tildeniella torsiva UHER 1998/13D | reverse complement strand
GCCCAAGCAGCGATGGCAGACCTGGAAAAGCAGTTCCGTCGTTTACCAGGGTTAGAAAAGTGGTTCGTCGAAATCACCCCACAGCCTGCCTAGTAAATGGATACTTTATTTGCTGGAGCACTCTTAACTAAAAGCTTGCTTGGCCTTGCCGTGGTTGGCACTACGGTTATGGGTGCCACCTCGGCTATGGCGCAAATCTTTGAAATTGGCGACCAGGTTGAGTTCGACCTACGAGACAATCGCGATTCGGAGCTGCGACCCAATCTGTCGGTAGACGATGGCCAACTCAATATTCAGCTTGAAGAGCAACCCCGACCCGAGACGCGCATTCGGTTCGATGAAGGCAGGGTAGAGTTTCGCCAAGAGCGACCCGAACCCAGAGAACGGCTGAATTTGACCGTTCCTTTAGAAGAAGACAAATAAGCCTGCGTGGCTATTCCATAAAATAGGGGCAGCCTTGGTCAGGCTGCCCCTATTTTTATTTCACTATTCGACACTATCGATTGTCTTTCGGCAAAGGTTTAGAGGAATACCAAAGCAGTATCTTCGCTTTGCAACTCAATTTGGCTCAGCCCATCGAATCAACCAAACGTATATCGTTACGCTTGTGCGCCTGGTGAGGGCGACTGCGGAAAGTGTGGCAATTCTTCATTCAGGCAAACCCAAGGGGCTGCGCTTGATGTCCAAATGTCTAGCGCAGGAGAGAAATCGGTTTGGTCGTCAAATGTTGTAAAGCGGATGGATGTGAAATCTGGCATCGCTTCGCCGGTTGTGAACAGGGGACTGCCGCAGTTCGAGCAGAAACTTCGCGCTGTCTGAGCGCCGCTTGACGCGCGGACGGAGTATTCTTTTGGTGAGCCGGTGACTTTGATGGACTTTGTTGGTACGACTACGCCAGATGCGAACGGTGCTCCGCTGGATAGTTGGCAATCACTGCAATGACAATTCAGCATTGCCAGAGGCGCACTGTGACACTCGTAGCGTATGGCACCGCAAGCGCAGCCGCCTGAAAATGGAACATTCACAAATGACCTCTTTGCTTGCCTCTCCGTGGAATTTGGTTAGTAGATTTGGGTTGAGCTAGTGTTTATGAAGAATCTCCTTTAGGAGAAAACCCGACACCTGCCGCTGGGATTGTTGGGTTTCCTTCGTCAACTTAACCTACAGAAGATCTGCGATCGCATTCTTTTCTGCCTCTGCTTTAGCACGTAACTCATCAGGCGAAAAATCGTGCCAGTAGAGTCTTCCAGACGATGGGTCAAATACCCACGGATGATCAAGAACTTCAAATCTTCTCAGTTGGCGTCCGCGAAGGTAGATGTGCTGTTGTTCTATCGGTAATTCAGGCGGCCAATAAACACCAAAATGCCTTTGGTTCATGCTTTGGTATACCTTTGATACTTGGGGTGCACCTCCAATTTCACTAAAACGATTAGAAGAAAGAACTTCGAAGAACGCTTCCGATGGTGTCATATCGAGCTTAAACTTAGCGGCGATACTGTTTTTATCTTTCTCGGATATGCGGCGAGAAATGGCACTTACAGGACTTTTATCTCCGATTGCTGCAAATAATTCGCCACCAATTTTTCGTGCGGACTTGACCCCAAACTTACGACGATTCAAGTAGAAAACAATTTTATCAATGATGAAATCCTTTCGACGAGCTGAGTAACCTGCGAAGATAAACGAACAATCAGGCATTTCTAATAATTGATCTACGGCCCCTGAGACAAAGCCAAGTGATTCATTAAGCATCTCAATGATTAGATCTTGCGCCTCAGTTAAATCTATTGCTCGATCTCGTAGGTTTACAAATGATTCAATATAAGATGAAATCTGTACGATTAACGGATAAGACCACGCTGTGTCACCGGCGAATGCTATCACTGCGTCACTGCGACCGATTCCAAATATCTTTGGACCATAGTCCCAAAACTTTCCACCACTAAGCCTGCTATCCGACATCATCCACAACTCGCGGCCCGTATTGGTTTTTCTAGTCCAAGCAACAACAAGAGTCATAATTTGCCTCTATCTACATGCACTAAATTTCTTTGCGAGCCTAACGGCAAAGTTAGTAGGTTGGGTTGAGCTAGCTCAACCCAACCTGTAAGGGATCTGCGATCTCACTAAAGACATAGGCAACACCTAGACACATTTCTCAATAGTAGCAAAGCTTGGGAGCCCTTTGTGGATTTCAAACTCATCATGACGAAAGTAAATCAAAATGAAATCCAACTAGCAGAAAAATCAGACTAATTATCTTAAACCAACTTTCTACCTTAGGTCTCTCAAGTAGCCAAGCTGTCCTTCTGATAACTAGAAAATCAAAAAATAGAACCGAGAAAGACAGCAAAAAAAGGATAGCAGAAACAACTACTGGGCTTACGAACATCAAACTTACGAAAAAAACGATATCAATCATAATGAATGGAATGATTAAAGTAATTAGATAATAAAGCAAAATAAGATTGGGAATCCCTGAGATAAATACATCTACAAAAAAAGAATATGCTTCTATTCCCCACGGAATGCCATAAATTATCGAAATAGCTAATGAGCAAAAAACATTCAATTTGTCAAATGAAGATCTTTTAAATATTCTCTCCAAGTGAGAAATAAAATTCTCTTCTTGTTGTCTCTTATACGGGTCAAGTTTACTTCTCTGTGCTAGCAAACTTGCTCGTGGCTCGTACTCTTCATTTGATATTTCCCCAAAAATAAATTTATCACGCAATTCTTTTTCTTCGAATTCTATTAGCAATCCTTCGTAGATCTCTCCTAACCATTGCGTTGTCTTCAGAAGATGTTGTTTTGCGCTATCTGTAGGAAAACTACGGCGTAATGACTCACCTAGCTTGCGCAGTTTTTCTGCTCCAATAATGTCAGCGACTATTGCTATTGCAGAGATAAATTGCATTACTTTGCCTAACCTACCCCAAACTAAAAGCTTCCAACATACTACAAGGCAAACTACAGTATCTTCAGAGAGTTTGTCACCTGAAAACCAGTGAAGCCATGCTTGGGTAAGATTCATATAAATTAGCGAATGTCCCGCACCGACAAGAAGTTATAGCCTTCTATCAATAGATTCCGAAGATGCCTCAACAGTCAATTAGAGCGGTGTAACTATGTGTTAAATATCTTATCCACTAGATAAGACACTCCATGCTCGGCATTATCCGTTAGATCTGCGGAATAACACTCGGTTCTTAAGGAATTAAACATTAAATCTGCTGGATGAGTTCGGCATTTCGAGATGTTATCCAGTAAATTCGAGGGTTAAGCATGAAGATTGGGGCTGTTATCCGTCAAAAGTGCTGGAGAATAAACCCCCAAATTGGGGTTCATCCAGCGTCTGCCAGTGCCCCAACCCCTTAATTGATTGAATAAGGGAAGCGATTCTCCTCACACCTTTTCACTACGGTTGACGAGTTGCTTTTGCACTAGTACACTCATCCACTAAGCCGTTCGACCAGAGCGGTTGCCACACAGAACTCGAAAACTTTGGCGCTGCCGGAAGGTGTTGAGACCACCAACCGACAGCTAACCCCGCAAATCTACTCGGCAGATTGCGAGGCTAGGGAGATCGTACCCTAGTCACTCCAGTTTGCACTTCAACTGCGGGTGGCTAGGGTTTTCGCGTTCTGTTTTCCTCACCCTTCCACCCCTTGCGGGGGGCAGGGCTTGCTTACTGCAACCAAAAAAGGAAACAGAACCGATGTTTGAATATCTCGAACCTAGCGATCATGATGAGTCTGAGGTTGCTCCAGGGACCGGGTCCCTGCCGCTGCCACCCAGGTCTGGAGCTATTAACAAAGGGACCCGGTCCCTAAACCCCGAGAAAGTGCGCCACCTGCTCTACGGCAGCTTGACCGCCATCGATCGCACCATCAAAATCCTCCACTCCCTCGGCTACGCCAACCCCAACGACTGGAGCGATCCCATCCCCGTGCCACCCAACGGCAGCGAGCCAGGGCACCCTAGCGAGCCCCAGACCTGGATGGCTATTCTTACCAAAACCATACTGATTGAGTAAGTCTTTCCCTTACAGCTACCGGGTACCTGCCGTTGTTGGCCAAAACTTGCCTACAGGCAAAGGTACTCGGTAACTGTTTTACAAACCTCAGCGTTTGCGCAGCGTTGCAAAGCAATCTGCGGCCTCAGATCATCAATGTGACGGCTCAGCTTAACGATCTGAAGGGTCAGATCGCCAATTTGACCTAGCAGATCAGCGATCTGAGGGTTCAGCTTAACAATCTGCGCCCTCAGATCGTTAGTTGCAAACTCCAACTGTTTAATGTGACCTTGCAGATTGCCATTGCAGCTCAAACTAAAGCGTTGTCGCAAACCAGTTAAAAATTTTCAGCGCTGCATTGGTACTTCTCTCGGCCATTTGACCGATGTTTAGCCGCGACTTCCGGCTGCGCTGATGGGCGTTTAACCCTCAAGGGCAGCATTAATTTACGCAAAACCCCTCCCCAACTGATGCAGAGGCGATTGCCTCAACGCTGCACGCCCATCTCCTGAAAATTCTGCCCTGTCATTACTATGTCAACCAAAATCAAATTTTTACCCTATTTGAGGATCTAACCGCATGGCCACTATTGATGTAACTCGCCGCCTCCAGACCCGTATTATTCTTCAAGACATCGAATCCTATGAAGGCTTTCGCATCGTAAAAGACTACACCGCCCGCCGCCCAGAAGCTTCCGCCGAGACACTGCAAGCCAACCTGTCCACCATGCAGGCCAAACAGCAAAAAGAAACTGAACTGGCTGCCATGGCCAAAGCAGCCGCCGACGAAGCCCGCCAAGCCGAGTGGGAATTTCACAACAGCGTTATGGCTATGAAAGAGTCGGTGCGGGGCCTGTTTGGCCCCGACAGCCACGAAGCCCAGTCCGTCGGCTACAAGAAAAAGTCTGAGCGCAAGCGTCCCCGTCGCCGCACGGCGGCTTAACGACTGGTACTCAACCTTTAAGTGACGACCCACAGCACCCTGGCTTCATCAAGAGGCCGGGGTGCTGTGGGTTTATTCTGAGCAGCCTGCTTCACAGCTAGCAAAGGCGCTCGGTCATAGATGAGCATGTTTACCCGTAGCTTCTGACTACTAATTCCTTCATCTGCTGCCTACCCCTGCCACTCGCCGAACACAATTGACTGCGCCGCTTTCCCAATCCGCCCTAAGTCTTCGTCGAGCATCGGCGGCCACACAACGCCAGACCGTTGCCCCTGAGAATAGAGCTGGCGGCTTTCGTAGGAGAGAATAAACAGGGATTGGGTGAGGGTGCGATCGAGGGTGGGTTCGTTCTTTAAGCCTTCAAACAGCACCTTGAGGGCTAGCAACAGCGAGGTCACCTGGCCGGGGATGGGTGGTTTGCCCTGGCGCAGGCAAGCAATGAAGGTATTGGGCAGGTCTTCGCTGGTGCCAAGGGTCTGGCGGACGACAAATTCGCGAGAAGTTTCAAAATCCATGGGGGTTACGGTAGCTGAATAGGGTGTTCTAAACCTTATCCAAGTCCAGAAGTGGAGTTTTGCCTGTGGGAAGACTCTAAATCCTGAGCTGGACTTGGTATAGCCCCGCGTGTGCTGATGGTTGCGATTGGGTCAACGCTAAGTTTGCCCCAGTTTACCGCCTGGCCGGATTCTCGCAGCATTGCACTGTAGAACGGTGTCTCCCCTTAAGTTGATAAGGCGTCACAGTATTCGGGCAAGCTGAGAGTAACTGGCGATCGCCGTTGTCAACCCAAACCTACGCAGGTGAGTATGACCATCCCTTCTCCACTGGCAGCTCCTTTGGCGGTTCCTTTTGTCGATTTGACCTGGCAGCACGGGCCGTTGCAGGAGGCTATTCAGGGGGTGATCAATGCCGTCATTACCCAGGGAGACTTTGTGCTGGGCCAGGCATTGGCCGACTTTGAGTCGAACTTTGCCTTGGCCTGCGGCACCCAGTTGGGGGTGGGAGTGGGCTGCGGCACCGATGCGATCGCCCTGGGGCTAATTGCCTGCGACGTTGGCCCCGGCGACGAGGTAATTTTGCCCGCCAATACTTTTGTAGCCACGCTGATGGGGGTGCTGCGGACGGGGGCAACGCCCGTCTTTATAGACTGCGATCGCACCACCGCCCTGATGGATCTCGATGCTGCCGCGCGGGCCATCACCCGCCGCACTCGCGCCATTTTGCCCGTACACCTCTACGGCCAAATGGTCTCGCCCCAGGGATTGCTGGATCTGGCCAACCGCCACCAGCTGATCATTTTTGAAGATGCAGCCCAGGCCCACTTGGCTCAGCGCGAGGGCTACACCGCCGGTAGCATCGGCCTCGGGGCCGCCTTTAGCTTTTACCCCAGCAAGAATCTTGGCGCACTAGGCGACGGCGGTATGTTTGTCACAGGCGATCGGCTGATTGCGGGGACAGCGCGATCGCTGCGCAACTACGGGGCCACCAGCAAGTACTACCACACCGAACCCCAGGGCACCAACAGCCGGTTAGACACCCTACAAGCCGCCGTGCTCAACGTCAAACTGCCCCACCTGGCGGGGTGGAACCGGGCGAGATATGCGATCGCCCAACATTACGATCGCCGCCTGGCCCCCCTGGCCGAACACGGCATCCTCCCCATGCACAACGACGCCGGCCCCGGTCACAGCTATCACCTCTACGTCGTGCGCATTACCGACACCTGCCCCATCAGCCGCGCCGACCTCCAGGCCCAGCTCACCGCCGCTGGCGTGCAAACCGGCATCCACTACCCTATCCCCTGCCACCTGCAACCCGCCTTCAGCACCCTCGGTTATGGTTCCGGCAGCTTTCCCCAAGCCGAAGCCCTAAGCCACGAGATTCTTTCGCTGCCCATGTACCCCGGTATGACCCTAGAGCAGGTCGATTACGTCGTAGACGCTATGGTTGAAGCAGTAACCGCCGCTAAGTCTGTCGGTGTTTTGCAAGCCGTGAATGGGTAGGGGGTAGGGAGTAAGGGGTAAGGAAGTTTTAACAGCACATAGATCAGCCCACCCCCTACCCCTCACCCCCTACCTCCCCACCTCTCTCATCCCCACTCCCCATGCCCTCCCTCCGCCGCTACCTCACCCCCCCCTGGGCGATCGCCGCTCTCCTGGCGATCCTCTACGCGCCGCTGCTGCTCCACTGGGTCGATGGCTGGCTGAACAAGTCCATCAGCATTCAGCACGAGTACTTTAGCCACGGGCTGCTGGGGCTACCCTTTGCCGCCTACATTGCCTGGGGCAAGCGTCAGGCGTGGGGCCAGTTGCCCAATCAGTGCCATCCGCTGGGTCTGGGGCTGGTGGGGATAGCGGGGCTGATGTATCTCACCCGGCTGCCCGACTGGATGAATCTATCGCTGCCGGTGATGCTAGTGGGGCTGTGTTTGAGCTTAAAATCCGTTGCGGGGCTGCGGCTACAGGCAATTTCTCTCATATTGGTAGCGCTGGCCACGCCAACTCAGCTGCCCTACCTGATTGAGCCCTACATTTTGCCGTTGCAGCAATTCATTGCCTCAGTGGCGGGGTTCTTGCTGGTGCAGCTCGGCATTCCCGTAACGGTCGAAAGTATTTACCTCTACGTGAATGGCCAAACCGTGGAGGTCGCCCCCCACTGCGCCGGGCTCAAGATGCTGTTTACCAGCCTCTACGTCGCTCTGATGCTGGCCTACTGGACGGGGGCCTACCGATCGCGGCTGCATACAGGTCTATTCTTTACTGGAACCGTGCTGATCAGCGTGGTGGGCAACATTCTTCGCAACACGTTTTTGAGCTACTTCCACGGCACCGGGCGCGATGGCGCATTTGATTGGCTACACGAGAGCTGGGGCGGCGACCTCTACTCGGCCCTCATGCTGCTCACCATTATTCTGCTGCTGCGGCTGATTCAAGATCGAGTGCCCGATCGCCTCCATCTGGCGATGCAGTCGCCGTCGTCGTCCGTCTAGGCCGTTGTTGTTTGTAGATGCGAGCCCCTATGACCTCCCAGCCCAATTCTCCTAGACTGTTGCCTAGCCGCTGGGTCAATCTGGCTCTGGTGGTCGTGCTTGCCACCCTGGCGGCGATCGCCATTTTGCCCGCCTACCTAAACGGCCAGTGGCCTTGGGCTAACACCCCCCAGGTGGCCCAGATCGACCAGCTGCGCGCTCTGCAAAAAGAAGGTTTGCCGTTGCCCGGCTGGCAGCAAACCACCGTTGAACCCGTCCCCATCAACCGCCAAACCTGGACGTTGGTTGAATACCGGGCCAACTCTCCCGAGGCCCAATCAGCACCGATACAGCAGTTCGCCCTACTCCTACACCCTCAACCCTGGCACAGCAACCAGCCTCAGCTAGAGTGGATCGATCTGGCCGGAGCGCAAAAATGGCGCATTGAGTCGCGGCGCAGACTGAGGGTTGCCTCCCCCCAAACTGGGCCAGTGGATGCGAGATTTTTTCGGGCCTGGGGCGATCGCCAGAGCTTTGCCGTTGTGCAGTGGTATGCGCTACCCAGCGGCGGCCATCCATCGCCCAGCCACTGGTTTTGGGCCAACCAGTGGTCTCAGCTCACCCAGCACCAGCTCACCCCTTGGGTAGCGGTGAGCGTGTTGATACCTATGCCACCGCTGGGCGAGATTCTGAACTACCAATCCATCGCCGCAGAACTCACCGGGTTGATTCAGCAACACCTAACAGTAAACGTATTTAATTCTTCTCAAAATTGAACTTTAATCAGTCGCGGACTGATATGAAGCGCCTGCCGCAACTTCCGAACACAATGTGTTGAATATTTCGATAGTGATATAGCAAATATGAATTTACACTTCGGGTAGAGGCCCTCTATGAGAAAGTAAGCTGTGCTGATTGTGCTTGTGCCCACATTTTTTACATCGCTGCTGTTGAAAGCTGTCAGTTTTATAGTGTTTCTGGCTATTTCCAAGAATTACTATATAGCCTTCATTCTTCGGACACTCAAGGAACACACAGGAGATATCATCTTTTGATGACAAGCCGACCTTTTCGATGAGGTATTCGCTCAAGTAAGCCCGCCTGATAGGTGACGGCAAAACATCTTCGTCCGAATCAGTGTAAAAGTAATCGATAAACTCTAACCATTCGAGCAGACGATCATCTTCTTCTGCGCGGCTCCAAATCTGGGAGATTTGCATAACCTGCTTGTCAGAGCTCAAGTCGCAACTGGTCATCAAAAGATAGTAGTTCCATACCTGGGCTTTCTGGTCTGGACTCAAACATGAGAGGAATTGTTGATCCAAGGTTGGAGTTTTCATGCTTTATGAATCTAATTTTTCAAGTTCTTGCAACAGATATCTAGGAGCTTTTGAGTTAGCTGACGCAAGCCAAAATTCTTCTCTGTTATTCCTCACTCATGACCTTACAATCCCTTCATAAAGTTCAAAAAAACATGCCTTTAGCCTTTGCAAAGCTCGTGATTCTCTCTTTCTTAATAGCTGCACCGAGGGCACGGACAGCGTTTCGCCATCAACTTCAGCCATAAGCTTATAGTGATGACGAATTTGCTCGTAGGTTTTGCGGTGAAGAAACTTCATGCGAATGAGCGCTTGATCAGCTTTGGAGAGCCGATTTAGAGCAATTTCCAAACACTCTAATTGCTCAATCAGCTCAGATTCTACTAGTGGATTTTTAGAATGCTGCGCTAGCTGCGTTGCCATGGCAGCTTTGCGTTCATCCTTAACCGCCGCATCGACCCTACTCCTCAGAATGTTTAGGCAGACCTGGCGTAGCCAAACCTCTGGCTTTTTTATGGGTTTATCATGCCTAAGAATATACTCAACTCCCCGTTTAACACCTTCAATCACCACATCATCTAGGTCAATATTGGCAATGTGCCACTGTCGAGCAAAGCGAAGGAGAAATTTATACAGAGCGGTGCCCTTAAACTCATCGGGCATGAGCAAATAGCTAACTTCTGTAACAAACTCATGCACCAAATCATGGCTTGATGGAGGTTGAAGGAAGCCTTCGGAGGCTCCTTTCTCTGGAAAACTAGACTGATTAGTCATATCTCTATTCTGAATGGGACATAAGGAAACCATTCATTCCTTGAACGGTTAATAGATCAAGGAATGGCAAGACTATGAATCTCACCTTTCAGCTTCAAGGAATGAAGGATTATAGATTTGCAGGTTCGGGACTTACTCTTCGTTATTCTGCGAAGATCTTGTCTTTTGAACACTCATTAGGCCGTTTGAACTCAGCACACTGATAGCGCCATGTGAACTCAGCACACTAATAGCCAAAGTTATAAATGCAGGGCGCTGGTCTGCATCAATCACTGCGATCACGAAAACGAACGTGACGACTAGCAAAACCAGCAACTGATCAACTAAGTCGCTCAAGGATACTTGAACGTCATGCTTAGACCTCTTCGGCCTAAGCGCATTACGAATGAATTTCATTACATCTTCCTTAATGAATACAGCTCGTCACTTAGCCTTTAGGAGCAGAGTCTAAAGACTCACCCAGTGCTCCTAAACACTGATATCACAACTCAAATTGAACCCAGTTGAGTTGTGATGCTAGAATGCTAGCCGCAAACAGGCAGAAAAACAAGTAGCGCAAAATACATTAGCAAAAAAATCTGCTAATGTACTTTGCGCTATAAGTTCCTTAAGCTTGTTGCTTAAGCTGTATTCATTAGGTCAGCTCCTGGGCAGAGCTCCCTAATAAGTAGTAAGAGTTGAAGCAAAAGTGTGACACCTAGTACAAATGCATTCTAGAACTCTTCCCTGACTTTGAGCTGTATTCATTAGGTCAGCTCCTGGGCAGAGCTCCCTAATAAGTAGTAAGAGTTGAAGCAAAAGTGTGACACCTAGTACAAATGCATTCTAGAACTCTTCCCTGACTTTGAGCTGTATTCATTAGGTCAGCTCCTGGGCAGAGCTCCCTAATAAGTAGTAAGAGTTGAAGCAAAAGTGTGACACCTAGTACAAATGCATTCTAGAACTCTTCCCTGACTTTGAGCTGTATTCATTAGGTTTGCTCTCGACTGAAGATATCCAAGCTATTACATAGCTTCGTACATGGTCTGCAACTCGTCTAGGCTTCCTTAAGCGGGTTCAATCAGCAGGGTATTGCCCTGGCGATCGATCGGGCGAATGGCGTCGCCCGCCTGAAAGCTGTAGCTCGACAGGGCAGCGCGGGCAGCCCAGTAGACGCCGTTAACGCGCACAACCCACGTCAAACCCGGCCGCTCCACAGAGTGAATCACCCCGACGCCGGGGTAGAATTTGCCGTCTAGAAAAGCCCTTACCGGTGTATTCAAGGTAGTCATGGCAGATGTGCCTCCTTTGCTCCCCTGCTAGTAAGTGAAGACAGAAAGCAATGTGTGACACATGTAGCACGCCATGTAATAAAAACGCTCACCCTTGAAGGGTGAGCGTTTGAGACATCAGCGTAAATGTGGCGTTAGATCACTACCGGCGAGGGGCAAAGTCTAATCGGCTGCCACTTCGGACGGTAGTCAACATTGTCTAGGTGAAGACTGGTCCAAGCGCTCAGCGCAATTAAGATGCCCAGGGCGATCGCCCGCATGTAAAACGCAAAGGCAGATACGTAGCTCATAGGGTGCTCTCCCAACGCTTACAGAGGTTAGTCGCGTTGGGGCAGAGGGTGTGACTATAGCGCGCTCAAACCAGCCTCAGCAGCGCAGTGGAGGCTCCGAGCATTCTAACCTAGGTGGCGGTGAACCCCGCAGGAGCGCGCAAGCTACATGCCTACTCCACAACTAAGCGGGAGAGGCTAGTGCCGGGGTAGTAGTTGCCCAAAATTTGGGTGTAGCTGTAGCCCTTGGAGGCCAGTTCCATCGCGCCAGTTTGGCTCATGCCGTTGCCGCCGTGGGCCGCCTGCACGATCGCATCCGATGCCGCGTAGAGCGATTCAACAATGCCGCCGTTGTAGCTAATGAACTCGCCAGTCGTGGCCGCTACCGCCGCCTGAGTCGTGTTGGTTTCTTTGTCAATGCCCTTGTAGGCCTGGTAGCGCTGGGTGTTGTCAAGGTCGTAGGCGCGCTGGGCGTGGCGCACATGGTGCACTAGGGCGTAGGAGCGAGCGGCTACGGCCTGGGCCTTGAGCGCTTCGGCGGGCCAGCCCACATACATTTCGCTGCCGACCACGCTGCTGAGGTAGTCGTGCATGAGCACAAAATTGACGGCCATCAGGCCCGAACCATCGGTGATCATTAGCACGCGGCCCTTGTACCAGCTGTCGCCAATAAAGACATAGCCACCTTCACCAGGCTCTAGCCAGGCGGTGTTGCTGAGGGTGCAGTTGCCGACGGCCATACCTGACCCCTGGGGTTTGAGCATCAGGCTGCTCTGGGCGGGCAGATTGCAGTGGTTTTGGCCGTTGATGTCCATCAGGTAGCCATCTACGGAGGTAGCTACCTCTAAGCTGGAGGCGTTTTTGGCGATCGCCACCCGCATTTCTAGATTGGTATCAATGGTTTTGCCGGGGTCAAAGCTGGCCCCCGAGACGCTGGGGGCTGGCGGTGCCGAGGGCTGAGGCAGCGATCGCGTTGCCCCAGAGTTGGCCGCCTGGGCCTTGCCCGTCGCGGCTGGGCTAGCAACGGCAGCGGCTGGGGCTGCAGGAGCCGTTTTAGGAGCCTGGGTGGCGGCATTAGCCGACTCGGCGGGGGGAATCGTTGCCTGCACCAGCACCCGCCGTGCCCGGTAGAGATCGACAATCGACTGGCGCACCATGCCCGTGGACTGCCAGAGGGCTGGTTCTAGATCGCCAGGCTTAGCGCTGCTGCGCCCTCCCCAGGGAGCCGACATCTGCACTAGAACCAGGCTGGCAAAGGCTAGGCCACCCAGCACTTTAATGCGACGGCCCTGATCGCGCATTACCCAAGACGATTGCAGCGACTTGAGCGGCAGCGGCTTGAGCCGAACAGACTTGAGTCGCACCGGCTTCAGCTTTGATAGCCGAACCTTCCAGAGATCTCTCATGGTGGTTTAACCCAATACCCACGCTTTACATAACAGAACCACGGCCAGAAGCCTTTTCCTATTTAAGGATAAACGTTAACAAATGCGTCAATCGGGACACATTCGTAACATATGCCTAAAGGAATAGATTGGCGCGATAAAAGCAATTTATAGGCTATGGGACAGCACACAAATTCTCTCAAAAAAGAATCTCCCCAAATCACTACGTACTGGTTTGAAACAGCCGATTTCAAGGGGCGCGATACATGACCATCCGCATCGATTTATGCAGTTAGGACGGGCATCTTACCCTTTTAGGCAAGACATCAACCCTACGAATTTTCACAACTCACGAAGGCGTAGCTATAACCAACCCACCGATTGAGACGGTTTTCTATACCTTTAAGTTCCCCGCACTAGACAAGCGAATCTCTCTTGCTTAAAAGGACGCGCATTCGTAGTGGCCATAGGCATGCCCACCGCTGCTCGCCTGGCTGAGCTGGGTGCAGCCATATTCGCCCAGGTCTGAGCCCGTGTGGAGAAACCACAGATCGAAGGGCCGAGGCATCGTTGAGAGCATCTCGGCCAGCGTTTCTTCGGGGGGCACGGTGGGGCTGCTGGGCAGAGTCCAAAGGAAAAATCGGGGTGGCACAGTCCACTGGCTGTTTGGGTCATTGGGATTGAAATGGCGGTGGATCTCCCAGCCGACGCTCAATAGCTCGTGGCCAATCACCGTGGGCTTTTCTTCGATGCTGGCGGGAAAGCCGATCAGCACCGGATGGGTTGATTCTGTCTGGATAGTGCGCACAAATTGGGCTGGTTCAAAGTATTTGGCAAAGGCCAGATTGCTCACGACAAATAGGGCGCTGACTAGGCCAGCAATCCAGAAGACTTGAACGGTGCGTCGCCCAGAAATTTTCTGCTGGGTAAAGGGAAGACGGGGCGATCGCGGCTGTACGTCTGTCTCGGGCCAATAGACCGCCAGCAGCCCCCCCAGCAGCACCATGACCCCAGGATGAAACACAAAGTTGTAGCGATGGCCTCGGGTAATATCCATAGCCAAGCCGTAGGTGACGGCAAAAAAGAGAGCGATCGCCGCCAGCACAAACCCGCCCATTAAAAACAGACCAAACCGGCCCTGCTCTGTCAGTCTGACCAGAGGCCAAGCCTGGATGAGCCGCGCCATCAGCCATAACAGCACGGGCAACAGCACCAGCACCGACAGCACCACGGCGGCGATACCCAAGGCTCCCTGGGCGTGGGTAATGGGGGTGATCACCATGAAGATCAGCCCGGCGAGGGTCTGGGCGATCGGGTCAAGCCACCGCATCGGCTGGTTGAGGTCAATGGCCAAATTGGAGGACTGGCTGCTGCCGTAGAAATTGAGCAGTACCGGCAACCACACCAGGCACGCGGCTAGCGTTCCTAACACAACTCCGTACAGCCGTCGCCAGGGGCGCTGCCAGAGCAGCTTGGGCTGAGTGCGCCCTTGGTAAATAGCAAGGGCCAGCAGCACCAGAGCCTGGGCCAGCAGCGCCAGCACCGTAAAGTAGTGGGTCGCAAAGGCCAGGGCATTGACCCCCACCCACAGCAGCGCCAAGGGGAGTGAAATGGGTCGGGGCGCGACGTCTCCAGGGCGGGCGCGGCGCAGGCTCCAGCCCCCGACGGCAAAACAGGCCAGCCCCAACGCCACCAGCAGGGTAGCCATGCTGTAGTGCCGAGCCTCTTGAGCCATGGCCACGCCAAAGGGCGATACGGCCATAAAGGCGGCACCGATTTGCCCCGCCAGCACAGAGCGAAACCCTAGCCACCCGGCCAGATAGACCGCTGGGGCACTCAAGGCACCAAACAGAGCGGGCAGGGCGCGGGCTGCCCAGGGTGAGGCCACCCCCTGCACGGTGGGGAAAAGATGCATCCACAGGTGGGCGATCGCAAAGTAGGCTGGCGGGTGGTTATCCTCCTGCATGAGGTAGTGGACGGTCGAGTCCACAGTTGCCTCGGGCCGGGGCTGGAGAGGCGTTAGCAGCTGATCTAGAGAAGTCACCTGATCGAGGGGTGCCGAGTAGCTGCTGTTGCCCAGGGTGTACATGACCGTAGCCACCTCATCCATCCAGAGGGGTTTGCTCACCAAATAGGAGAGACGAATCGCCAGGGCGAGCCCAAACCACAGCAGCATCCAGAACGCTGTGGGTGGCAGCTGCCACGTTTTGAATAACCGCATAACACTGCGCCAGAGATGTCCCAGAGCCGATAATACTCCCCAAAGACAGCGTTGGGGAGTCTGTCCTAGGATGAGTCCGTGCGATCGCGCGGCTAAAAACAAATTAGGGCTTCAACCTAAATAAGGCTGAAGCCCTGACAGTTCAAGACGAGGCGATCGCTTAAACCGAGACGTCAGATACCGAGTTGAGCCCCACAATATCTTCGTAGGCCGCTGCAATGATGCACACCGACAGCGGAATGGTCACCAGCAGGCCAACCCCCAGCAGAATTGCGCCGACAAGATTCAGCAAGAAAATCGTCAGCAGCAGCCCAAAGAACGAGAACCATTTTTTGGTGATCAGCTTGCGGCTGGTTTCCATGGCCTGCCAGAAGTCGGCATTTTTGTCGATTACCAGCGGTTGGGCAAATAGGTAAGCCACGGCCAGATAAATACCCGGCAGCACCAGCAGCACAAACCCGATGGCGGTCAAAATAGTCGAGACTAGGGAGACCAAAAAGATTGGCAAAAACTTGTTAAATCCCTGAAAAAAGTCGTTAAACACCGCATCGCGATTGCGTGCGATCTGAAAGGCCACAAAGTAATAGCCTGCGGTGAGGGCTGGGGCAACTATGTTGAATGCCAAACTGAGAATGCCGCCACTGGGACCATCATCGCTGCTAGTGCCAATGGGAGCGGGCAGAATCGAGATCACAATTTGGATCAGTACCAGCAGCAGCGTAAAGGCAACAAACAGCGGTGCCTTAGCCTTAAAGATCTCCCACCCTCGGCTAAAGTAAGCACCGATTTTGACTTCGTAGTCTCGACCAGTCAAATCAGAACTAAAACTACTCATTGTTCTCCACAACCCCCAAAGTTTAATGAGTAGGATATCGGTTTTACATTAACCGAGGGTGAAATCGCGGCAAAAATTAACCTGAGATCACCTATCTTAGGGTTGATTTATATCTAATTCCAATGCCGCTGAGCGACGTTTTCTTAGGGCATGCTGGGGCGATCGCCCCTAATCGACTACCGGGCTGCCGTGGTGGTGGGTCATGTACCACTGTCCCGCCATGCGTTCAAACCCATTGGTGGCCATCGATCGCGCCTCTAGACGACGACTGCCAAAGCGATCGGTGCCGGCCTCGCTGCCGCTGATTTGCAGCACGTTCTCAATCAGCACCACGTAGGCCAGGTCGCCGCTGATCTCCACGGTGAGAATGTCGGTATCAATTTCGAGGTAGCTGGTGTTCTCAAAGATGCGCGCCCAGGCCTCGCGGATCTCGGCCCAGCCCTTGAGGGCATCGCGCCCAGGGTGAATGCAGAGGCAGCCCATCCCCTTCGACCAGACCGCCTCCATACCCTCTAAATCTTTTTTCTCGAAGGAGCGGTAAAAAGCCTGGTTTGCGGCCAAGACCAGTTCGCGATCGCCAGCCATAGGGTCCTCACTGATAAGATACAGGGGCTTTTCCCTGCCTCCTGTCTTGAGCATAACCAACGGTAGGGGGAGGCAACCACCTCCGGCAGCAAAGTTGCACAGCCCATGCTAAAACTCGCCAATCTCTGCAAGCGCTACGGTTCTAAGCCCGTTCTGCAAGATCTCAGCTTGAACCTACAGCCGGGGGAAATCTATGGGCTGCTCGGCCCCAACGGTGCCGGAAAAACCACCACTATCAACATCATCTGCGGCTTGCTCAAGGCCGACAGCGGCATGGTCACCATTGGCGATCGCCCCGCCGGGGAAGCGACCAAAGCCTGGGTGGGGGTGATGCCCCAGAGCAACCTACTCTACGGCAGCCTGACCTGTAGCGACAACCTGTTCTTCTTTGGCCGTCTCTACGGTCTGTCTCGCCAAGACTGTCGGCGGCGGGTGGAGGTCTGCCTAGAGTCGGTCAACCTGCTAGATAAAAAGCACGTCCCCGTTGAGCGCCTCAGCGGCGGCATGCAGCGGCGGCTGAGCATGGCGGCGGCGATTTTGCACCGCCCCAAGCTGGTGATTCTCGACGAGCCCACCACCGGGCTCGATATTGAAGCGCGCCAAGAGCTGTGGCAGCTAATTCGTCAGTTCAAATCGATGGGAGTGACGGTGCTGCTCACCTCCCACCTGCTCGATGAGGTCGAGCGCCTGTGCCAGCGCATTGGCATTTTGCGCCAGGGCGAGCTGCTGGCGGAGGGGACGCTGGCAGAGCTGCGATCGCGCATTCCCGCCCGAGAAATTGTCACGGTGGAGACGAAGGATCCCCAGGGGGCGATCGCCCGCGCTCAGCAGCTCGGCTACCCCCACCGCACCTACGGCGGCGACCTGGCCTTTTGGGTACCTGACCAGCTGGAGCTGAAGGATCTGCTCGATCGCTTTGACGGCATTCCCCTCGACTCGATCGCCCGCAGCCCGGTGAAGCTAGAGCATGTTTATTTGGAGGTGACTCGGCAGCCTGAAGGGGTAAGGGGGTAGGGGGTAGGGAGTAAGGGGGAGTACTAACCTATGCCTCGCTGGGCGCTCCCTGACTTAGCCGGCCGCTAGCGCCCACACACAGCCCCGCCGCCAAAAACGCCAGGGCTGCCACTAGGCTAATCATCGACGGGGTCAGCGGGCTATTGGTAAACAGCCCGCCCCCCATGCTGGCCGCCAGGGCACCGCCGCTAAAGTAGGTGCCCGTACCCAGTCCGGCGCGGGCGGGGGGCACCATATCTAGGGCAAAGGGCAGGGTGCCGTTCGAGACCAGACTGAGGGCGGCCCCAAACAGCGCGGCCAGTACTACGCCAACCGCCGTACTCGAAATCACCCCTACCAAAATGGCCAGGCAGGCCATGGCGCTGAGCCCCAGCACCATGGCCCGACGGTTGCCCAGGTGTCGAGCCAGTTGCCCAGCCGGAATTGCGGTCAGGGCCAGGGCGATAAATAGGGCACCCAAGACTAGGGGCGTATTGGCCTCGGGCACCCGCTGACCCAGCGTCACGGGGAGCGCAATCATCACCAGGCGAAAGCCCAGGCCCACCCCGACACCCGTGCCAAAGATCAGGCCCAGCTTGGCCCAGGGCAGCGGTATCGAGGTAGGATTGGCGGCGATCGCACTGCCATCCACCGAGCTAGCCACCCCACCCTTAGGATTTGCCCAGCGCAAGGCGAGGGTGGCCACCAGCAGCACCACCGACCCCAGCGTAAAGGCGACAAACGGCCCCAGATCCAAAATAAACTGGCCCGCCAACGGCCCCATGGCCCCCGACACCCCGCCCACCAGGGTCAAAATGCTGGCCGCCTGGGGCAGTTGCGTACCCATGGCATAGCGCCCCAGCAGCGACAGCGCCGGGCTGCGAAACACCGCCATTGCCAGCGCCCACCCCACCAGCAGCAGCGGCAGCCCCCAGCGCAGCGCCCCCTGCCCCCACACCAGTGTCGTTGGAATCACCACAAACAGGCCCGCCGCCAGCACCACCCCCAGGCTAATAATCGGCAGGCGGGTACCAATCTGGTGCTGCATCTGGTCAGAGAACGTGCCCATCAGGGGTTCGACCACCATGGCCAACAGGTTTTCAACCACCAGCAACACCAGAGCCAACCCTCGAGAAAAACCCATCTGGGTGAGCAACTGCACCAGATAGAGGCTGTAAATGACCCACAGCAGGGCGATCGCCCCCTGCATAAACGCCAGGCCCCACACCGGCCCCCAGAGAATCGACTTAGCCGCAGGTTTTTCCATAGATTACTAATCGCTCGCGTCGCTTGAGTAACACGACCTTAGCTCTTCGAGTACCATCGCCGCCAGCTTGGCCGAGGCCCCCGCTTCGCCCCGCACCGATCGCAGCTCCTGCCGCATCGCCCTCAGGCTCTCGGGATTTTCCAGATAGCCCACCACCTGCGCTCCTACCGCTTGGGGTTTGAGCGGGCCAATCAGCTCGGGCACCACCTCGCGTTTCGCCCAAATGTTGGGCCAGGCAAACAGCCGCCCCTCCTTATATATTTGTCGCAAAATCAGTCGGTTAATCAGCCTAGCAAAGCTATCCCCCACCAGGGGCAGGTTGGCCAGCAGGCCCGGAATGCCGTCCCAGGCTTTCATCACCTCGAGCTTTTGGGTGGGCAGCAGCACTATCATCGGCACGCCTAGGGATCCCAACTCTGCGGTATTGGCCCCCACGGTGGTAATACAAAACTGGAGCTGGCTCATCACATCGTAGGCGGGGTGAGTGGGCCACAGTAGCACCTCTAGGCCGCTGGGGGTACGCAGGCGCGGCAGGGCAGACTCGGCCTCAATCAGCTCTGCCGTGGTCGCTCCTTCAAACAGGCGAATATCGGGGTTTTGGGTGGCATCGGCAAACTGGGCCAGGGCGTCGAGGGACAGCATGGGTGCGACCGGAATTACAAACTGCGTCTGGGGCCGCAGCCGGTGGATGGTCTCGGCGACCCCCAGGCAAAAGGGCAGGCCCACGCTGAGCTTATTTTTCTTAGATCCCGGCATAATGCCAATCAGGTCGTGGTCGGGGAGCAGGTTGAGGCGATCGCCCACGACCATCTGAGCTTCCCTATCGGCCTGCACATCGGCCATCAGATCGCCAATTACCTCGCACTTGCTGCGAAACTCCTCCGGGGCCGCCGCCACAATGTTGGCCGTCATGCAGCCGAAGCGATCGATCCAGCGGTGCCAGCGGGCATCCCACTCGGCATAGATGACGGTGCGATAGCCCAAACGCTTGCCAATCACCACCGGGTAGATCTGGTCACCGCCCAGAAAGATCACCACGCCGTGGGGGCGCCAGTCCCAGCCCGCCGCCGTTTTACAGGACAGCAAAAAGGAGAAAAAATGCTCTGGCCCCTGGACGCGATCGACCCCTGGCAGGCTGCGAGCCATCTCGGCCTCGCGCCCCGAGGCGTTGGCGCAGGGCGACAGCACCACAGAAATGCGGGCTTGGCTGGAATCAGGCAGGTGCGATCGCAGCGCTTGCACCACCGGGCGCACCCAGGTCGAAATTTCCCCCGGCCCGTTGGAGAGAATCAAAATATCGCTGGGGGCTACAGCCGTGGTGGGAATGGGGTCAACACTAATCAACTTGGGGTACCTTTTGAGATGCTTTTGGGGATGCCTCTGGAATTGCGCACTTAGCCAGACTGGTTCAATGGGTTAGGCTAAGACTACGGATCCTACTACTCCAGCAGCTCCTATGGTCGCCATTCAGCTCCGTCAACTCGATGTGCCGCCGGGCCAGAGCCTGCTGCTGCGCGATGTCAGCTGGGCTGAGTTTGAGGCCATTTTGGCGGAATTGGGCGATCGCCGCCGCACCCGCATTGCCTACGACAACGGATTGCTTGAGATTATGGCTCCACTCCCCGAGCACGAATATTTCAAAGAAACGCTTGGGGATGCCGTCAAAGACATAGCTGAAGAACTCGATCTAGAGTTCGAAAGCTACGGATCCACCACCTGGCGGCGGGAGATACAGCAGGCCGGTCTAGAGCCAGATAACTGTTTTTATTTTCAAAACGAAGCTCTGGTGCGCGGCAGACTCACCTTTGACCTCGACCAAGACCCGCCACCCGACTTAGCCATTGAAATTGATCTCACTAGCAAATC
This sequence comes from Tildeniella torsiva UHER 1998/13D, assembly GCA_019358835.1. Lineage (GTDB taxonomy): Bacteria > Cyanobacteriota > Cyanobacteriia > Phormidesmidales > Phormidesmidaceae > Nodosilinea > Nodosilinea torsiva. The sequence continues at coordinate 183,259 of JAHHIH010000010.1, read as the reverse complement.
CCTCAATCGGTTGCCTATTTATGCTCGGCTGGGGGTGCCAGAGATTTGGTGCTACGACGGTGGTGTGCTGGCAATGTATCTGTTGCAGGGCGATCGCTACAACCAGGCCGAACAAAGCCGGGTCTTTCCCACCCTCGACATTCGCTCACTCCCGCAGCTAATTGAGGCCCATCGCTCGCTGGGCAGGCTGGCTCTGCGTCGAGCGGTGCGCACCTGGGTAAAAGAATCTGCCTAGACAGCGCTACGTTTCGCAACACAACGATACGTATTTTAAACTACACCTCTGCTTTCTCAGATTGAGGTTCCCGCCGGTAGCACTTCTCATGAACAGGCAGGAATCTCCCAAACCCGCTTAGCGTGGGAATTCTTTATGGGCCATAAAAAGTGGCCCCAGGGATTGCAGGATTCCCGAATTTTACTTTTCTGAGAATGCTGATAAGCGCTGTTACAATCCGGCGACTTCGTTCAGGATCGTTGTCGGTGTCTGATCCCGATGCTAAGGTCTGAGTCATGGTTCGGATTACCTTTCAGCAAGGAGAGCACAATCCATGCCCCCACTCCACAGTCCATGTCTCTTGGCGCGTTAGGCAAGCGCCCTTGTCACTATCGGGCGCGATCGGGTTCAGATTCAGCGCGTCGCAACGCGACCGTAGACGTTCCCATCACCGAGCTGAACTGAGCACACCAAATATTGCAGGTCATTGAGACCGTTGAGCTAACTCAGCTTTTTGACCCTATCTAGTTCCGCAGTGCAGCATCCGGCGCTTTCCCGAGAGATTGCTCCGGCTCCGCACCTAAATTCTAATCACGCTGACTGAAACACCACAAGCTCAGCAGGAGGTTTCTATGCTTTTTCACGGTAAAACCGCCCTGATTACCGGGGCATCTCGCGGCATTGGCCGCGCCATTGCCCACGCTCTAGCCCGCCAGGGCATGCAGCGCATTTTGCTAGTGGCCCGCAACGCCCAGCGCCTGGAAGAGGTTGCGGCTGAGGTAAGGCAGCTAGGGGCAGAGGCTATTGTTTTGCCCGTAGACTTGACCGACCCCATTGCCGCCAATGTGGTGATTGCCCGCGCCTGGCAGCACCATGGCCCGGTGCATTTGCTGGTGAACTGTGCCGGGGTGGCCCACCAGGCTCCGTTTTTGCAGACTACACTGCCCCACGTACAGTCTGAAATTTCCACCAATTTAATTGGTCTCTACACTGTCACTCGCCTGATTGCCCGCCGCATGGCGACCCACCGGGAGGGCTGCATTGTCAACGTATCGAGCCTGATGGGCAAGGTGGCCGCCCCAACGATGGCCACCTACTCGGCCACTAAGTTTGCGATCGTGGGCTTTACCCAGGCGCTGCGGGGTGAACTGGCCCCCCACCGGGTACGCGTGGTGGCGCTGCTGCCCTCGCTCACCGACACCGATATGGTGAAAGGGTTTGAGCGATTTCGCGGGGTGCAGCCTTCGACCCCAGAGCAGGTGGCCGAGGCGCTGGTGCGGGGGCTCAAGCAGGGCCAGTCTGAGATTTTAGTGGGCTGGCAGAGCCATGCGACGGTATGGGCGCAGCGCCTGGCTCCCTGGCTGGTCGATTCGATGGTGCGAATGCTGGCTCCGGCCAGCCCAGCTAGACCCCAACAGCGCCCCATCCGCTCCACCTGAGTCGGGCTGCCGGGTGGACGGGTTCACCCGGCAGCCCGCTAAGGGTGCAGTCTTGATTTGCCCGACCTATTTTTGCCCGGCCTAACAGAGACCTTACTGACGGCTAACGCAAGTCAGCACCCCCTCCATCTGCCCGGCGTTATTGCCCATTGCCCGCACCGTCAGGGATGGCTCAAACCCTGGATAGCAGCGCGTTAGCACTGTGTCGCTGCTGCGGGTGATGTACAGCACGCTGACTGGGCTGCCGTTTAAGATCGCGGGTACCAGGCGGGGTGCCTCGGCCACGGTGGCCACAGCCGGAACTTGCCCTAGCCAGCTCAGACCGATGACAATAATGGCGGCCACCAGTGAAACCCCAGCAAACATTTTGGCAAATAACCTACGCATCATCGAAACCTCGCGATCGGGTGCAGAAAAGTTGCCGGTCAACGAACCTGATCAAGCCAGGGTACAGCGTCAAGGCAACCTGACGCTCAAGCCACTGCCCTAATTCGGGTGCGGCCCCATTCAGGTGCGGCCTGAGGCTGGTTTTGCCAAGAGTTTTAGGGAGGCGCTGTTTTGCGATCGCAGGACTCGTTACCATAGCTATACCAGATTCAGTGCTGCACCAGAGCCAGCTCCAGAACAGTCAATAGGGTGTAGAGAACCTATGGACACGACGGCTGAGTTAGATGATCTAAGGCGCTTGGTGCAACGGCTACAGGCCGAAAATGCTGACCTACAACAGATAGCGGCCTTGCAGCGGGTCAATCAACCGGTGCAGACTGCCCCAGGGCGATCGCCCGCCTCCTTGCTTGAGGCGGTTAGCCCGTTTGAGGCCTTTATGGCCCACGCCCCGGTGCTGGCCTGGATGACCGATGCCAACGGGGTGATGGGCTACGCCAACTCCGCCTGGTTAACCCTGTTTGGGGTATCGGCCCAGCAGGCCATTGGCCAAACCCTAGAAGCCCTCTTTCCCCTGGCCATAGCTCAAGACTACCGGCAAAACAATCAGTGGGTGCTCGACCACCAAGCCGTTTTTGAAACCACAGAACAGGCCATCCTGCCCGACGGCACAACCCGCATCTTTTTAGTGCGCAAGTTTCCGATCTACCCAGCCGGGGCAGCGGCCCGCTGGGTAGGGGGCATTGGGGTCGATATCACCGAGCTAAAGCACACCGAAGCCGCCCTGCGAAATAGCGAGGTGACTAACCGGGCCATGCTCAAAGCGATTCCTGACCTACTGCTGCGGGTCGGGCTCGACGGCACCTGCTACGACTTTCGCCCCCCGGCAGATGCTGTGGAAGGCATGTTTGTGCCGATTCGCCATCATATTTCAGAAGTCTTGCCCCCTGAGCTTCTGGCCCATCAGCTGCAGCGCATCGAGCAAGCTTTAGCCACCGGCACCTTGCAGGTTTGGGAGCATCAGTTTGAGAAATACGGCAAAATGCTCTACGAAGAGGTGCGTCTCACCCTCTGCGGGGACGATGAATGCCTGGTGATTGTGCGCGATATTAGCGATCGCAAAGCCGTTGAGCTAGCGCTAAAAACCAAGACCGAAGAGCTAGAGCGCTTTTTCTCCGTCGTTCTAGATCTGCTCTGCATTGCCGACACAGAAGGCTATTTCCACCGTCTAAACCATGCCTGGGAAAAGATTTTAGGCTATCCGCTAGCGGTTCTAGAAAACGCCCGGTTTTTAGACTATGTGCATCCCGAAGACCTAGACAGCACCTTAGAGAGCATGGCAAAGCTCAATCGGCAGCAGGAGATTATCAACTTTGTCAATCGCTACCGCTGTCAGGATGGGTCTTACCGCTGGTTGGAGTGGCGGGCAGTGCCCGTGGGTAACCAGGTCTACGCCACAGCCCGAGACATCACCCTCAGACGACAGGCAGAGCTAGAGCTAGAGTCAACGAAGCTCCAGTTAACGGGGGTGCTAGATAGCTCCCTCGACGGCATTATGGCCTTTCAATCCGTGCGCGACGAAGCGGGCACCATCGTCGATTTTGAGTGGTTGCTGTGCAACCCCGCCGCCTGCGAACTGGTGGGTCGCACCGCCGAGTATCTGGTGGGCAAACGCCTGCTCGAAGAAATGCCGGGAAATCGAACCGATGGATTGTTTGATCTCTACGTAGACGTCGTCAGGTCTGGAGACGCGCTGCAGCGGCAGTTTCACTACACCCACGACGGACTGTCCACCTGGTTTGAGATTGGCGCGGTCAAACTGGGGGATGGGTTTGCGGTTACCTTCCGCAATATTACCCCCCTGAAACGAGCAGCCCATGCCCTTGAGCAGGCCAATCAACAGCTTGAAACTCGCGTTGCAGAGCTCAACCAGCGCAACAGAGAAATGCAGCTGTTGGGGGAAATGAGTGAGTTTTTGCAGGCTTGCATAACCGTCGATGAAGCCCAAGCGGCTCTGCCCAGATTGATTCAGCCGTTGTTCTCTCGCAGTAGCGGGGGTATTTTTATGCTTGACTACCGCGCTGCTCGCGTCAAAGCTGTAGCGACCTGGGGTGAATCGCTCCAATCAACGCTGGAGTTTGACCGTCAAGACTGCTGGGCGCTGTGCCGGAGACGATTGCATCAGGTGGGGTCAGAGTGCTTAAACCTGCGCTGCAACCACACAGCGCAGGCCCATCAGACCACACTCTGCCTACCCCTAATGGTGCAGGGTAAGCCGCTGGGGCTGTTTTATCTGAGCGCCGTCACGATCTCCAAATCTACCCAGCAGCTGGCTCGCACCGTCGCCGAGCAGGTGGCCATGGCGCTGTCCAACCTGCATCTGCGCGAAACCCTGAAACAGCAGAGCATTCGCGATGTGCTAACGGGGTTGTTCAACCGACGCTACCTAGAAGAAGCCTTGGCCCAGGCCATTCGAAGGGCGCAGCGACAGCGGCACTCGATCGGGGTAATTATGCTGGATATCGACCACTTTAAGCAGTTTAACGATACCTACGGCCACGGGGCGGGCGATCGCATCCTAGAAGCTGTCGGGCAACTGCTCCGCGAGAGCGTGCGCGGTTCAGACGTGGCCTGCCGCTACGGGGGCGAAGAAATGATCGTCATACTGCCAGAGTCTCCCCCGGCGGCCACCCTGGCGCGGGCCGAAGAGATTCGCCAGGCCCTGAGTCTGCTCCAGGTCAGCTACAACGGCCTGACCCTCAACGACCTGTCCGCTTCCCTGGGAGTAGCTAGCTTTCCCGACCACGGCCCGCAGGATATTGATGTCTTGAAAGCTGCCGACGACGCCCTCTATCAAGCCAAGGCCCAGGGGCGTAACCGAGTGGTGGTCGCAACAGTGCCTGCCACAGAAGTGGCTGATGAGGCCAGTGCGCCTCTACCCAGAGATATATCCTGAAAGTACGGGAAGGATAGGTAAATAGTAGGTATCAGGTACTACCTCATGCCGACTCGGTAGTGCACTTTTAGAGGGTATTTGGGGTTTATATGGCACAGGCAGCAGTGAAACGATTGGCATCGAGTTCGTTAGCCCTAGGGGCCCTACTGGCGGGGATCGCAGCGATCGCCCCCGTTCGACTAACGCCCCTGGCGGCGGCTCCCGCCCTGGCGCAGTCCACCGTGGATGAGGCCACCACAATTCGTGTGTACGACCAGGTGAGCCCGGCGGTGGTGGCCATTAATACTCGCGACGGCGGCGGCAGCGGCAGCATCATCGACCCCAGCGGGCTAATTCTCACCAACGCCCACGTGGTGGGCGCTGAGCGCGTGGTCACCGTGCGCCTCTCTGATGGCCGCAGTTTTCAGGGCGACGTGGTGGGCTATGGCCAAGACCGGCTCGACCTGGCGGCGGTGCGGCTGCGGGGCAACCCCACGGGCCTGCCCACCGTAACGCTGGCCCCCGCTAACTCAGTGCGGGTGGGGCAGAGCGCCTTTGCCATCGGCAGCCCTTTTGGGTTAGAGGGCACCCTCACCGTGGGCATTGTCAGCCGCATTGACCGCGATCGCAACGTCATTCAAACCGATGCCGCCATTAACCCCGGCAACTCAGGCGGCCCCCTGCTCAACAGCGCTGGCCAGGTGATCGGCGTCAACACCTCAATCTTTACCACCGGGGACGGGGGGGGCAATGTGGGCATTGGCTTTGCCATTCCCACCGACGCGGTGCAGACGTTTTTGGCCTCGGTGCGATCGGGCACGGCCACGGCCTCAGCCCCCGCCGATCGCACCAGCCGCGAGCCCGCTCCTATCGCCCTGGGCGCATCGGTGCAGGGCCAGCTCAACGACACCAGCAACGTGCTGCCCGACGGCAGCTTCTACAACCCCTACCGGTTTGAGGGGCAGGCGGGGCAAACCGTCACCATCGCCATGAACAGTCAGGATGTTGACCCCTACCTGATTTTGCTGGCCGCCGATCGCGACGATTTTTCCGTTCAAGACGATGACAGCGGCGGCGATCTCAGCGCCCGCATCTCGGTGCAGCTGCCTTACACCGGGTCGTACATCATTTTGGCTAACAGCTACGGGCAGGGCGAGTCGGGGCGCTACCAGCTGCAGCTCAGTCAGACGGGTGGCGGTCAGGGTGGCCCAACCCCGAGCACCCCGAGCAGTACGGGGCTGCGGCAGCAGGGCAATCTCGGGCCGGGCGATGGCACCCTGCAAGATGGCTCCTACTACCAAGAATTTGGCTTTCAGGGTCGGGCCGGGCAGTCGGTGCGCCTGCGGCTAGAGAGCCCCGACTTCGACACCTACCTGATTTTGCTCGATGAGGCCGGCAACCGCCTGGCCGAAAACGACGACGCCAACCCCAACAATACCAATTCTGAAATGGTGGTTACCCTGCCCCGCAACGGCACCTACTCGGTGCTAGTCAACAGCTACGAGGCAGGCGGGCAGGGGCGATTCCTGCTGACGGTGGAGTAGGGTTTCTAGCCTGATTTCAAGTCGAGAGAAGCCGGAATGTGTGGTTTTGGTCAAAAGGTTGGCAGGTTCGAACTTGCCAGCCTTTTGACCTGCAGAGGAAGGTTGCCCAACATAAATTTCTGTGAAAACGAGAATAACAGCCTCTAATTAACGGGTTCGTGAATAATCTCGGCTAAGCCAGCTTTGGCTGTGGCGCTGGCGATCGCTCTAGCGCTGCGCAGTACGATCGCCAGCCGCCGTAGGCCGAAATCTCGCGCTGGCCTTCACACAGCACAGGCTCGCCCAGCACCCCCAGCACCGTTTCGCCGGTGTTTAGGGGCACTTTGCCAATGCTTAGCCCCGGCGGCTCTTGCAGCAGCACCTGCACCAGCCCGTCGGGGGGCACCTGCCATACCTCCAGCACCACGGCGATGCCGCCAGCGCTGACTCGCATCATGGCAGGGTGCACGTCGTTGATCGACCACAGGCGGTAGCTAGGGGTGGTGGCCGCCTCGTAGAGGAACTCTGCCCCAGCGTTGAGCAAGTTTGGGTTAAGTTCAAGCCCCCGCATTAGGGTGCCGTTGACCGCTAGTTTGATTCCCTCCACCATGGTGGCGCACTCCCCCAATAATGAACATTGTCGATGGACTCTGATGAACTGATTCACTGTAGCCTGCGCCGATTCTTCAGATTTAGCTGGAAAGGGTCGGGCTGTCGCGATAGCATAGAATTAACACATGAATTTTTGTAACGCCCTTGGCTTCTGCCCTACAGCCCATCATTGACCCGGCGGTGCCCAGTGACTGGCACGCCCTTGCCCCCCGCTGGCAGGCTGGGCAGCCCACGGTACAGAAGGGCCTGCCCCACGACCAGCTCGCCCCCGCCTGGCAAATTTTACTGTTGGGAGATGGCTCGCCCACGCGCCATTTGCAGCTGCTGACGCGCGATCGCACCGAGGTCGATGTCATCGACATGACCCCAGTGGGCATGGATCTCGACGGTGCCCCCGACATCATTCGCGTGGTGCCCGGCCCTCGCCTGCGCCGCCAGGTGTGGCTGCGCACCGCCTCGGGCCAGCGCCTCGCCTACGCCGCTTCCTGGTGGGAAGCCAGCCACGTCGATGAGTATCTGCAAAATAAGTCGCTGCCCATTTGGGCCAGCCTGGCCCGCCTGCGCACCGAGCTCTACCGCGACATTCAGGGCCTCTACTACGGCGATTCGCCTGCCCTAGAAGAAGCCTTTGGCCAAGCCGGGCCGTTTTGGGGTCGCCACTACCTGTTTTGGCACCGGGGCAAGCCGCTGACGCTAATTTATGAAGTATTTTCGCCCTACCTGACTCGCTATCTGGGGCCGATGCAGAGTGGGCCAACACCATAAAATTTTGGATTGCCGATTTTAGATTTTGGGTGGACGGGTAGGGGCAGACCCAGGTGTCTGCCCGCAGAAGTTTAGGGTGAAACTAAAATCCAAAATTGCTCAGGCCCAGTCACCGCCGCTGCCGGAGGATGGCGGCAGATAGTTAGGCATACCCGGTTCGGTAAAAGCATCCTGATAAGGGCGGGCAGATTCGACCCAGACCTGGGTGCGGAGGGGGCCGTAGCGCTGGCGTAGCTGGGCATCGATCTGTTCGCCGATGGTTTCTGCCGATTCTACAAACTCGGGGTGCAGCACCAGGTGAATCTCAATCCACACCTGGCGGCCCACCATGCCCCTAGAGCGAATGCGGGTGCAGCGAGTGACGCCCTCTACCTGGGTGGCAAGGTGGGAAATGGCTTCGGGGGCGATCGCCGTGGGGCGCAGCAGCATTGGCAGCTGTTCGTTGAGCACTCGCCACAGGCTGCGGCCCACCAGCGGCAGCAGCACCAGCGCAAAGACCGGGTCGAGCCAGCGCTGCCCCTGCCAGATCGCCAGCAGCACCCCGACCATGACAATGCTCAGCCAGGCATCGGCCAAAAAGTGGCGCGTGTTGAGCTTGAGGGCCTGGCTGCTGAGGCTGCGGGCCTGGTAGCTGGCGTAGATGCCCAGGGCCACGTTGAGAATCACCATCGCCGCCGTAAACCGCAGCACAGATGAGTCAATCGCCACAGGAAATGGGGTCGCCGCCCCGGTGAGGCCACCTAACACCTGGCGCAGGGCAATCAGCAGCAAACTGACCCCGGTAAACCCCAAAAACGCGCACAAAATCAGGCTGCCTGCCACCTCGGCGCGCCCGTGGCCCCAGACCTCGCGGCCCATCTGCCGCTGGGGAGAGGTCACCGCCACCAGGCTGAGCACGGTGCTAAACCCGTCTACCAGGGTGTGCAGCGACTCGGCCAGCAGGGTCAGCGACTGGTTGGCCCACCCGCCGATGGCCTGCACCGCCAGCAGCAGCAGGGTTGCCCACAGGGTCGTCAACAACAGGCGGTAGCTAATGCGGCGTTGGTACTCGCCCTCGTTCATGGGCAGACAGAATTCCACTGGGCTCAAGGTCTGGGCTCAATGGTACTGCAAGGGGCGGTTCTGCAATCGGTTAAGCATGTTCCAGCTGATATCTTGTCCAGAAATGCGGCTAAACCGCTGTGCCAGGAAGCATTTAGCCCCCTGCGATCTAGGTATTTTATGAGCTGAAATACTCTACATGAAATGGCTAGAGAAGCCGCAGCTGCTGGGCGGTTTCCTCAAGCACCAGACTGTCCAGGTCATCTAGGTCAATATCGGCAGGTTCGTGGGGCAGGTCAACCTCGGTTTCGTCGGCTATGAGGGCAGCGGCGGCGGTCATCATGGCCTCGGCCAGGTCGCCAAGGTCATTGCGGTTAGCCAGGTAGGTGCCCAGGGCTGTTAACGGATCCAAGGTGCTGTCGGTACCCAGTTCGGGCAAGCGGCTGCGGCTGATTTGGGCTTTCAGCTCGGGTTGCAGGGTGTAGGTATGGGCGGCGGCCAAGACGGTTTCTAGGGCAGACTGGTCGATCTGATCCACTTGGTCAGTGCGCAGGGTGTAGAGGCAGCGCACTACGGCATCGGTGATGTCGGCTTTGGCGATCGCCCGCTCCAGCCCAACCTGGGGATTTTCAGCCCCAGTGAGATCGACCTGGATGGTTTTGAAGGGGCGTACGGGCAGGGGACAAAACTCGGCCTGGGTGTTTTCCTTACTCACCTGCACCAATAGATAGCCCTTGGCCTCGGCCTCTTCACTGAAGTCAACCCGCTCTATGCTGCCGGGGTAAATCATCAGGGGCTGTTCGCAGAGCACCTGGTAGCGGTGCACGTGGCCTAGGGCCACGTAGTCAAAGCAGGGTCGGGCCAGCATCGCCATGGGAATGTTAAAGCCCCGCCCGGTGGCCAAAAACCGCTCGGCCCCGTAGGTGGCGGTATCGACCATGGCATGGGCCAGCAAAATAGCGGGAATCGCGGGGTCGAGGCGGCGAATTTCGCCCTCCAGGGCTACCCGCAGGCGATCGAGCAGCAGCTCGTTGACCTGGGCCATTGAGAAACCCTCGGTTTCGGGCCGGGTGAGCAGGGTTGATTTGGTCAGCCAGGGCAGGGTGACCACCTGCACCGGGCCGTTGCGGGTGTCAATGCGGTGGGTTTCGAGGCGATCGCCCACCATGACCCCTGGCACCCCCAAGGTTCTGTAGATCGACAGGCTGGCTCCGCCCATGCCCTGGGCATGCTGGTCGTGGTTGCCCACCAGCAGCACGGTGGGTATGCCCGCCGCCGACAGCCGACAAAACTGGCGGGCCAAGGCCTGCTGCACCAGCGGCGGCGGCGTGGCATCCGGGAATGCATCGCCACCAAACAGCACCAGAGCGACCGACTCGGCCAGGGCGCGATCGATGCAGCGGGTGAGGGCGGCAATGAAGTCTTCGAGCCGGGTGTTGAGGCCGGTTTCGGGGTTGAGGCGACCGTGGGCAAACCCGCTGCCCATATGGATATCGGAGAGGTGGAGAAGGGTGATCATGGGGCCATAATAGCGCCCTATTAGTTCAGGAGATCTACATGTAGAGTTACCCGCCGAGGATAAATAGGCCCAGCATGGTGGCGCTGTTCCAGGCGCTGTGGAGCACCATGGGGGAGATCAGCGTGCGCGATCGCGTATACACAAACCCTAAAATTGCCCCCAGCAGGGTCAGGGGCAGCACCTCCGACAGGCTGAGGTGGGCGGCGGCAAAGATCAGGGCGCTGAGGGCGATCGCCCAGCCCGCTGACACATAGCGGGTCAGCGAGGGCAGCAAAAAACCGCGAAACAGAAATTCTTCAAACAGGGGAGCCGCGATCGCCGCCGTCAAAAAGAACACCAGCAGCGCCACGCCGTCCTGCTCTTCAAGCACCGTTTGCAGCAGCGGGTTGCTGCCCCCCTGCCCCTGCCAAATCTGCTGGTTGAGCAGCGCCACCCCAAACATCAGCGGCACGGCGACAAAGTAGCCCCCCAGCCCCCAGAGCAGCCCAGAACGTGACGGTTTCAGGCTAAACATTTCCTTGGGCACCGGGCGGTAGGGGCGAATCGACCACCACAGCACCGCCAAAGACCCCGCCGCCATCAGCAGGTAGTAAACCAGCGAAAAAATTGCCCGCCCCCGGCTGCTGAGGCTGCCGCTGCTAAAGCCCAGCCCGCCCAGCACCAGGGGCAGCAAAATTTGCCCCACGAAGAAAAATCCGACGATCAGCACTTGCCAAACAATTTCACCCGTCCAGGGAATTTCCCAGCCGCGCCCGGCGTTTTGGCGCAGCACTGACTGGCTGCCCCGCAGCACCCGCTGGGCCACTAGCCAAATGATCAGCCCGATGCCCACGATCGCCCCCAATGTCGGCACCACACCCACCAGAGCCAGCTTGACCAATTTGGCCTGGGCGGTCTCTTGCTCCTGGGTCTGGAGCTGGGCGCGATCGCCCTCTCGGCCTTCCATCCCGTAGAGCTGATCGAGGGCGCGGTACTCAAACCAGCCGTTGAGCGACTGCCTTAGCCAGGCTTCATCCTCGGGGAGTACGTCGTCTTGCCAGATGCGAACTAGGGTGTCGGCGGTGCGCACCACCGGGGCAAAGGCGGTGTCACTGTCGCGCACCTGTTGCCAGCGCTCGATGGCGGACTCAGACTTACCCTGGTAGGCATCCATGAGGCCCAGCCGCAGATCGAGACGGTGAATCAGCGCCTGCTGCTGGTCGAGGGCGGTTTGCAGCCGCCGGGCCAGGGGCTTGCCTGCGTTGGTGCCATCGGCTAGAGAAGGGGTGGTTTGCGTTTGCCAGCGATCCATGCCCTCAACCGCCCCTTCCCGCACCTCTTCGTACTGCTTTTTGGCGTTGGCCACGGGGTCTTTACCCAGCAAGCCCTCGCGGATTACAGGCCACTGGTCTTCGGGCAACCCCTCCCCCTTCCAGGCGCTACCCTCTAGCAGCAGATCGGTCTGATAGAGCTGGAGCTGGCTTGCCACCTGGGGTTCATTCCAGCTACTCAGCAGCGATTGCACCAGTACCAGCCCCACCAGGGCCGTCACAATAATCAGAAAAAGCCGCTTGAGCGAAAGCCAGGGCTGTATGGAGTCAGAGTCGGGGGTCATGGGGAGGCGGTTAAAAGGTCAGTAGCGAAAAACACTACCCTCCCATTATTCCACTGGGTTTGACTTCGAGTTGGGTCTGAGGGAGTCGCCTGAGTCCTGAGATGACAGCCAGCTACTCCTGCGATCGCTTCGGCCAGCCGCGTTTCACCAAAATCAGCCAAAATCCCAGCACCCCTGCCGCAATTAACGCCATCCAGCGAATGGCGGGGATGTCGCTCTGGCGCACGGCGATCGCCACCAGCGCCCACACAAACACCAGGGTAAAAGCAATATCGCCGCGCTGATAGATCACCACTTCAGCGATGACGGCAGCCAACACCATCATCGCCACCGTCCAGGTCACCGACGAAATGCCCCAGCCGCCCCAATTCGACGCGTAGAGGGCCGAGGCCACATTAACGATAGTGGCCACCGAAATCCAGCCCAGGTAGAGACTAAAGGGAATGTGCGCCATCCAGCGGCGGCGGCGAGACACCCGATGGCCCAGCGCCGGTCGCTGACCGTCTAAACCAATATTTAGCGTCAGATAAATGCCAATCAGAGGCATCAAAATGCCCAGCATGGCCAAAATCGACCAGCCAAACTGCTGAAGAGAGAATAGCCAAATCCAGATCGTCTGGGCCACGCAGGCCACAATCAGCAGCTTGTTCACCCGCTGGAGCTGAGGCTCTCGTCGCCGCTCCGGGTGAAACTGATAAATTGCGTAGGCAAACAGCCCCAGGTAAATAATTCCCCAGATGGCAAAGGCGTAGTTGGCGGGCGTAATCAGCACCCCCTCCAGAATCGTGTTGGCGATCTGACCCACGCTTTGCCCCCCCGGCGGGAAGCGGTTAAAGAGGGTGTTAAACACCACCGCAGCTACGATCGCGATCGCCGTAGCCACCGCCAGGCCCGTACCCGAGTTAGCGCGATTGGAGGGAGTATTATCCATAGGGGAAACGCAGTAATCGTAGCCCTATCCTCCCCTGAGCCGCGGCAAAGCGCCAGTATCCTTGGTGAGAGCCAGCAGTTCAGCGGTTAGACGGCCACCGCCTTACTCGTCCTCAAGCAGGTCTTCGGCATCGTCCTCGGGCTCTTCGACCGCGACCGGGGCACCGCTGATGGCAAGCTTTTCGCGCACCTCGGCCTCTAATTTGGCGGCAAAGTCAGCGTCTTCGATCAGGCGCTGCACCGTATTGTCACGGCCCTGACCGACGTTGTCGCCACCGTAGCTGTACCAGGCTCCCTTGCGAACAATCACGCCGGTTTGCTCGGCCAAATCCACCAGGCAACCCATGGTCGAAATGCCCTGGCCAAAGAGAATGTCGAACTCGGCAATGCGAAAGGGCGGGGCCACTTTATTTTTGGCCACTTTGACCTTGGCGCGAATGCCAAACTCTTCAGTGCCCTTTTTGAGGGTCTGAATACGGCGAATGTCGAGGCGCACCGAGGCGTAGAACTTGAGCGCATTCCCTCCCGTGGTGACCTCGGGGTTGCCGTAGGAGATGCCGATTTTCTGCCGCAGCTGGTTGAGGAAGATTACCGTACACTGCGACTTGCCAATGCTGCCGGTGATTTTGCGCAGCGCCTGACTCATGAGCCGAGCCTGGAGGCCGACATGGGTATCGCCCATCTCGCCCTCAATTTCGGCGCGGGGCACCAGGGCGGCCACCGAGTCAATCACTACCACATCGACGGCGGCAGAGCGCACCAGCTGATCGACTATCTCCAAACCCATTTCGCCTGTGTCGGGCTGAGAGACTAGTAGCTCGTCAATATTGACCCCTAGAGCCCTAGCGTAGACCGGGTCGAGGGCGTGCTCGGCATCCACAAAAGCCGCTACGCCGCCCGATTTCTGCACCTCGGCCAAGGCATGGAGGGCGACGGTAGTTTTACCGGAGCTTTCTGGGCCATAGATCTCAATCACTCGGCCCTTGGGCAGACCGCCACCCAGGGCCAAATCCAGCGTTAGCGCGCCCGTGGGGATGGTTTCGACGGTCATGCGGCTAGCTTCTCCGAGGCGCATGATCGCCCCTTTGCCAAAGTTGCGCTCAATCTGGCTGAGCACCAGGGTTAGGGCCTTTTGCTTTTCGGAGCCTGCGTTGCTTTTAGATGCCATAGCTGCCTGGGGATAACTCAAATGGGCGGAATGGGATCGGCCTGGGGCAATGGCCCGGAAGATGACCTTAGTAAACCCCACTTCAGCCCAGAAGGGTAGTCGGCTTTTAAGAAAAAGCCAGGCATCCATAGAGCAGCTTTTAGAGCAGGGTCATTTTGGCCAAAGGCATTGCCTTCGCCCTATCATCATAGTACACTTGAACCAAAATTAGTTACCTCTGGCGGTGAAGGGCAAGAGGGTACGGGTGATCGCAGGCGTCAACTACAGGCTGAAGGGGTCAATACCGATGGATAACAGTCGTTTGATTCATGTGTCGGTATTCCCTGGCTGGGTGGCTGGGGTGACCTATCACCAGGGGCTAGGATACCGCTGCTGGGTGATTAACCCCGAGATGGCGGTGCTCAACGACGGTGAGGTCTACCCCAGCAGCGAGGAGGCGATCGCCGCTGGGCGACTTTTCATTCACCATTCCATTGGGGCCGAGCCCGATCGCGGCAGTAGGGGATAATCGGCAGGTGTCCGGGGTTGCCTGGATAGCTCTGCTGGAGTAACGCCCATGGAATACGTTCTGGCCCAGGTGGGGGTGGCGGTGTTTGCCGTCTCTGGGGTGCTGTCTGCGGCTCGGCAGCGCCTCGATATTTTTAGCATTGTGGTGGTGGGGCTGCTGACGGCGATCGGCGGCGGCACCCTGCGGGACGTGATTCTCAATGCGCCAGTATTTTGGCTGCTGGATCTGACGGCGTTTTGGGTGGCTCTGGGCGCATCCTTTGCCACGTTTGTCGGTATTCGCTTTATTCTCAAGCTGCCGCTGCGGCTGCTCTCCTATCTCGATGCCATGGGCGTGGCTCTGTTTGCCGTGCAGGCGATTGATAAGACGCTGCTGTTTGGCTACCCTGCTGCGGTGGCGGTGGTGATGGGCCTGATTACCAGTATTGCGGGCGGCATTATTCGCGATGTGGTAACCCACCGGCCCACGCTGCTGCTGTCGCGGGAGCTATACGCGACGCCGATTGTGCTGGGAGGGATTCTCTACGTGGTGCTGCTGCACCTGATGCCTTCACCCTTCTGCCGATTGATTGCCATGGGGGTAATTTTTGGCATCCGCGCGATCGCCATTCGATGGCAGCTGTTTTTGCCCCTGCGGCTCACCCTCAAAATCGATCTCAACGAGGAAAAACCTTAGTTTCTAATGCTGGCTTTCTGTACACCTCAGCTGCTCAGTATTGTTAGTGGAGAACATTACGCCAAAAATTTTAGGGGTAAGGCGGGAAATTAGCGGGCGCGCTGGGTTGGTGAGCGATTGGGCGGTTCTTAGGAAATGGCACTTGGCCTGACTTAGCTCCTGTAGATAGTGTTAATTCATCACCACTGCGATAGCCTAAAATGCGACAGGCTTGTATGTTTGAAACATCTACCTATCGGCCTGGGGCGCACAGCAACCTATGAATAGAAAACGATTTTCCTGCGTTGTTTCAGCGTTAGTCTTGGCTCCTGCAACGCTATGGCTCAGTAGCTCAGCGATCGGGCAGGAGTCTGGGGTTGAAATCATTCATCAAACCCCAAAATTCCTGGTTGGACTGTATGCGGTGCCCTCTGGTCAGACCAATTTTGGCCCCAATCGGCTGGGGGGAGAGGCGGTTGAACCCGACGGCTCGCTGCTATTTCAGCGATCGCCAGACAACTGCGACTACGATTTTTTAAGCGTGTTTAGCGATGGTGAATCGGTAGCCGATTACGCCGATTACAACGTCAATGTCTGCACCATCGACGGCGGTACCTATACCCTGTTTGCCCCCGAGAGCGAGGGCGGCAAATTGGTCGTGTTTAATGGCACCGCAAGTAACCTGCAAGAAATTCTGATTGAGGGCGCTAGTGGGAGTCAGCCAGCGCCTGCTGCCGGGCAAAGCCCAGCCAATCCAGAGGGGCAAGAACCAGCGCCTGAAACCGAGCAAAATTCTGGCGACGGAAACGTACAGGCTGCCCTGTGTGAACAGTTTAGTTCGCCAGCGGTGCGCGAGGTCTGCTACGAAGCCCTGTACGAAATGGCGCAAATCAATGGCGAGGCTGACCTCGAATCAGCGGACGATGGCAGCCAGAGCGAAGGCAGGAGCACCCGCGTTGAATTGACATCACCGCTACCTTTGCCAACGGTCAGCAGGAAAAGAAGCTAGGCGTCAATTTGTGTGGTCAAGACAAGATTGTGTTTGGCCAGCCCCCCCAGGGCGAGCCGCGCCGCATTACTATTGCCAACGCCACCGACCAAGGCACCGCCGACAAAAACTTAGTACTTCAAGAAATTTACATTACCCCGCCCCAAAGCACCTCCTGGGGCTATAACCTGCTAGCGTCTCGCGCCATTGCCCCCGGCGACGCCGATCAGGTGGCCTTTGTAGACACCACTAACCGGTGCATTCACGATGTTCGCGCCGTGTTTATCAACCCCAGCCGGGTAGAACACCTAGAACCGGTGCTGTGGCCCGGCATCGATCTCTGCGATCTCGCCAACAACACCCTGGTGTATGGCGTTGAGGGGCAGGCCAGCGAGGATGCTAGTCAACCTGCGATCGCAGCCTCACCTCAGGCCTTACGCCCTGTCAAGCAGCTGTCGCGGAGCAAGTCAGAGGTGTGCCTATCGTCGGCAGATAGCCGGGTGTGCCAGCCCGCGCGCCGCCGCAGTGCCCCGCCCCAACGCCCCTGGTGGCAAACCTGGCGCCGGCCAAGATGAGGCTATTCGTCGGCAGCTGAGAATAGGGGGTCTGGAATGGTCAGCAGTTCACTGATCAACGATTTTTCGTGGATGCTGAGGGTGTAGAGGTCAAGCCGATTGAGGGGCGGGGCAGAGGCGTGCTGGGGCAGGGTGGCCGACTCGGTTATGATTTCGGGCATGACTTCAGTATTGCCGCATTCGCGATCGCTAAACTGCTGCCGCGATCGCAGTAGGTCAAGCCGGTTGGCCGCCCCTTTTGCTCCCGTGGCCAAATAGTCGTCAATGGCAAAATCGATGAGAAAAATAATGGCGATATAGCATCTGGGCTTGCCGAGATCTAGGGCCAGATTTTCCTTCAGTCTTTTTTGATGATCGGCAGGCAGATCACCGATAAATTTATCGATCAGATAGGTTCTTTCCTGGTAGGGAAGCGTTCCTAGCAGCTCAGCGAGTTCGGCAAACTCTGGCCCCAAATTGAGCCCGTCAGACACTTGGGCAATAGCGCGGCTCAGCAGTTTTTCCTCATACTCAGACAGCCGAGGGTCGATTTCGGCGGCGCTGAGGGCATGTACCCGCCGAGGACTCTGCCGAGCAAGATCTAGAAGGGTTTTAGCATCCTCTGGGCGGTAGGTGGCCAGGGTAACCGACTCTTCCCAATGGGCTTTTTGAAAATAGGTGAGCGCCTGCCTTAGATGGGTTTGGGCTTTTCGAATCGATTGCTTTTGCTCTACCGTCAGAGCACTGACAGATGGGCTAGAGCTGATGCTTTGAAAGTCTATTTTAGCCAGTTCTAACAGTCCATAGTGGGTCTGCTGATCAATGACGACATCGACCACTTCTACCGGGTTACCGCTAGCGTCAAAGCCAAATTAAACTGAGAGGCTAGCTCCAAATAAAATTCGACTTCGCGAACTTTTTGATTGTCCATGGGTGCTGCCCAGCCACTTTCTTTGAGCGTATTGATGAGCACCAGTCGAGCCATCCCTAGGGCAGAAGCTGGATCGGATAGGGCCAGACCTTGTTCGTAATAGGTGGAGGCATCTTCTAAACGGCCCATTTTTTCGGCCACCTGGCCCAGGGCAGAGTAAGCTTCTTTTTTGTTGGGAGCAAAGTCTAAGACCTTTTGGAAGGTTTGAAAGGCAGAGATATTGTCGCCGCGATCGCGCTCTCCCTGACCCCAGGAATAGTAGAGATTGCCCAGTCGGTACAGATTTGAGTAGCCCAAAAACGACATCGTCAGCAAACTAGCCGACAGCAAACAGGTGGCTTCGGAGTGGTGATGGCAGGGGATATTGACGCTTCGCAGAGCACTTTGCACCGCCCGCTGCCCTTTGTCAGTAAAGGCTCCGCCAGCGACAAAGGCTAAGCCTGCCCCTTGAATAAAACTGCTAAACAGACCCACCACATCAAAACCTTGAATTGAAAAGGCTTTAGCGGTGCTGGTCGCAAAGCTGGTCGTCATCACTAAAAACACAACCGTTAGGCCATTCCACGCCCAGTCAAAGCGGTCTTGCTCGTGCTGTTTGGTGGCCTTAGGGGCCGGGGTTAAAAACCACCACCAGGCCTGGGCATTGGGGTTAATGCTCTGGCGAGAATTCTCTAAATCGCCGTGGCCTGAGATCAAGTTTGTCTTGCTTTTGAGTCGCTGATCGAGCTTAATTAGCCGGGCATAAACTCCCGTAGGTAAAGGGACAGAAGCAGATTTTTCACTATCTTGGCGGACTTTTTCCACCGCATCCCTCGCCAGCAGGGCATCCATCACTAGCTGATGCGATACCTCGTTTGTCGCCTCGTCGGCGGCTATACCCTCAAGCAGGGTGATGGCGGACTCGTAGGCGTCAAGCAGCTGATCTAACGGCGGCAGAGGGCGAGGCTGAGGAGAGTCCATTGCGGATAGGCTACTTTTCACCCTAAAAGAGTATCGTATTGGGTCAATCGCATCCCTACTAAAAACGCCTGAATACTCTGCTCCCCACGCTGGGCATTACCAGTGGTGAGAAAGTCCAGGGTAGCCCCCTGAAACAGGTGAAACAGCGATCGCGCCACTGCTTCATCCCGAGTCAGCGCCGTCAGCGACTCAATCCACAGCTGGGTTTCGCGCTCTAAAAATTGTGGATGCGGCCAAAACTGTGCCTGTGCGCGAACAACAGCTATAGCTAAAGGGCTACACGGAATGTGACCTACGCTCCGCCCTGTAGCCCCAATTGAAGCAGGCGGTAGCTGCGGGGCGTTTGCCCTGTCCAGCGCTTAAAGGCCCGGTGAAAGGCGCTGGGTTCAGAAAACCCCAGCAGAAAAGCCATGTCGTGAATTGAGACAGCGGGATTTTGCACATACCGCAGGGCCAGCTCCCGGCGAGTTTCATTGAGCAATCGTTGAAAGGACGTGCCTTCGCTGTGCAATTCGCGCTGGAGCTGGCGGGTGCTGAGGTTGAGAGTGCGGGCGATCGCCTCCAGGGTGGGCACGTCTCCAGTCAGGTGCTGAACAATGGCCTGCCCCACGGTTTTGGCGTAGCGGTTGCCCTGAATCGCCAGCATGGCCGTGGCGTGCTGCTCAAAGGCCGCTAGCAGGGTGGCGTTTGCCGATTTCACCGGCCAGGCTAAGCAATCGACGGCAAACATCAGCCGATTGATGGGCTGCGAAAATTGCACCGGGGCTTGAAAGATGCGATCGTGCTCGCCCCAGCTCGCTGGCTGCGGGTGCTGAAACCAAACGGCGGTGGGGCTCAGCCCTTGGCCCGTAAGCTGCCGGGTCGCGGTGAGCAGTGCCGAAAAGGTGCTTTCGATCGGGTGGCGCGGCTCGTCGAGCAGATAGTTTTTGACATCTCCCAAAATGGCGCAATCGCATTGGGCTAGCCCCCCAGCGACCGTGTGAGAAATGGCCACGCCCTGGCTAAACAAGTGGGTATAGCGCGCCAGCTTTTCGAGGGCTTGTCCATAGGTTTGGCAGTTGAGCAGCACGTAGCCCACAATGCCGATCGCCGCCAGGTCGAAGGCTTCGCCGATGTGC
This sequence comes from Tildeniella torsiva UHER 1998/13D, assembly GCA_019358835.1. Taxonomy (GTDB): domain Bacteria; phylum Cyanobacteriota; class Cyanobacteriia; order Phormidesmidales; family Phormidesmidaceae; genus Nodosilinea; species Nodosilinea torsiva. The sequence goes on along the minus strand of JAHHIH010000010.1, from coordinate 163,422 downwards.
AGGCCCAGGTCAGGGTCGCCGGTCTGGGCCACTGCCTCGCGCCACAGGGCTTGCAGCACTGTGCCCGAAATTTGGCGATCGGGGTCATCTAGCCAGGTTGGATCGATCCCGGCTGCCGCACAGAGGCGATCGGCCTCGCCCCCCTGGGCCGCCACGTACTGCACGATGTCTCGCACGATGGCCCCAGAGAACTTAGCCTCTTGCATACCCAGCTGCCCTTTGCATTGAACCTGGAATTCAACCTGTCGTTTTGAGTCAGTGTCTTGGCGTGGCGCGTCAATCGATCGCGCTGGGGCTGCCCGTACCGTTGAGGTACAGCGGCAGATTCGCCCAGCGGGCCGGTTCTACCCCTAGCGGACAAGTCCTTTGGCCCAGGTACTGTGCTCTATTTACCTTAGTCGCTTGGCGATCGCGGTTCTATTCACTGTTCTCATGGTCACCCGGCCCCACCCGACCCTAGGGCCAGGAGCCGATCGAGACCGCACCCAGGCCAATTCAGCAGGCGCTACACCCCTGACGAATGAATTCTTTCTACCCACAAATACGACCCAAGAGGCGCTATGAATCGTTTACAGCTCGTTCGCACCACCGGCAGCTTTTTGATTGGGCTGGTGGTGATGTCGAATATTCCATACATTCGGCTCATTCAGACCTTTGGGTACGACGACATTTTGCGCGAGCCGGTGGACTACGTTTTAGCCCAGTTTCAAGCCGGGGGCACAGCCCTAATTCTCACCTGGTTTATGTTTGGGCTGGCGGCGCTGCTGCTGATTCCGGCCAGTCTGCTGCTGCATCAGGTGGTCGATCGCCGTAACACTCCCTACCTGGGGGCCGCTACCACGATGGGGGCGCTGTCGGGTCTCTTGCAGGCGATCGGGCTGATGCGGTGGGTGTTTGTCATACCGGTTTTGGCCGAGCTTCAGACTAACCCGGCCACCGACGAGGCCACCCGTGCTGCGGTGGGCGTAGCCTACCAGGTGGTGCACCAGTACGGCGGAGTGGTGATTGGCGAGCAGCTGGGCCAGCTTTTGCTGGTGGGGTGGACGGTGGGCCTAGGGTTGGCGATGGTGCGATCGCCCCTATTCAAGCCCTGGCTCGGCGGGTTAGGTTTGCTCACCGCGCCCCTGCTGCTGCTGGGTCAGAGCGAACTGCTGGCTACCGTTATTCCTGCCATGCCGGTGATTGAGAGCACACCCATCGGCTTCATATTGTGGGAATTTTGGTTACTGCTGGTGGGTGTTGCCCTGGTGCGGGTACCCCAGCAACGGCTGGCTAAGGAAGCGATCGATTCCGCTCTTTAAGATCCGTTGTGTAGACGAGAATTCTTTACCTCCCTCATCCCAGAGCACCAATCCTGCCGATTGACTTCCTGGCTACACTGAGAAGCAACATCCCTACCGCCCTAGGCCATGCAAAACACCGCTCTGGCACCCCTGGTCGAACACATTACTCAACAGCTTGGCACCCTCTCAGAAGCAGAGCTGCGCACCATCCAAGACTTTGTTGACTATCTAATCTGGAAGCACCACGGTGACGTTGGGCAGCTCCTAACTAAGCGATCCGCCGAAGCGCGGGCGATCGATCGCATCGGCGACCTCGACGACCCCACCCAGTGGGTGACGGTAATTGAAGAAGGCGAAGAGGTGGATGTTGAGCGTTTACACCAGCGGTTAAGCGATCGTGGCTTTCAAATCGAGATACCTGATTAAGACCCATCGACTGGTCGAAGCAGAAGACTTACCCGAGTTGACGAGTGAACTGAAAGAAATTTTCAGCGACCTACGGGAGTCGGTTTTAATTCTTGACCCCTATCGATGTCTTGGGCTGCCCAACCATACGCTCAAAGGCCAGTTGAGCAATTATCGAGCGATTGCAATCGACTGGAATGGAGTGGCCTATCGGCTGGTTTATCGCATCTACGAGGCTACGGCTCCCAGGCGAGTGCTGGTGCTGAGCTTTGCCGAGCATGACCCGGCCTACGAGAGGGCAATCGCGCGTAAAGGCTAGTTAGGTGGAGTCAGAGCTGGTCGTGCAATGTCGGTAACAGTATCCAAGCCCAGGCCAAATGAGTTAGACCGAGCGATCCGTGAGCCATAATGGGGCCAGATTTGGCAAATTGTCTGAATGGCTGACCTTCCCCACCGCACTAATTCCCTGGCCTGGCAAATTCGCCAGGGAGCGCAGAACATGGGGGAATGGTTTGAGTACCAGTTTTCTCAGGTCAATATCGACCAGCCCGAGGTGCCCGCTTGGGGCTGGCTAGGCCCAGTGGCCGAGGGGCTGTTTTGGCTGGCGATCGCAGCCCTGGCCCTCTGGACAGGCTGGCTGCTCTACCGCGCCATTCTGGCCTATCTTGAATACCGGCAGCGGCGGGTGAAATCAAGCGCGACCCAGTTCTCTAGCCCGACCGAGGCCGCCCTCAAACAGGCGGCCTACTGGTGGCGTGAGGCCCAGCGGCTGGCCCAGCAGGGTGACTATGCCGGAGCCTGTCAGACTCTTTATATGGCGGGGTTAGCCCGGCTCAACGATACCGAGCGGGTGCTCTACCGCGCCAGCCGCACCGATGGCGAGTACCTCGACTGCATCGCTGCTGACCCCAGCCGTCCCTACGAACTGCTGATTCGCACCCACGAGCGCCTCACCTACGGGGAGGCCATGGCGACGGAGGAAACCTACCAGCGCTGCCGCCGCGCCTACCAGGAGATCGCCCAGTCGTGACGCGATCGCTCCCCCTCAACCGCCGCACTTTAATTTTGGCCGTGCTGGCTCTGGCGCTGCTGCTGGGGCTGCTGCTGGTGACGGCTCCGGCCACCAGCCGTTCAGACAGTGGCTCGACCTGGCACCGGGGGCCAGCGGGCTACAGCGCCTGGTATGAATCTCTAGAGCAGCAGGGCGTCACCGTGCAGCGCTGGCAGCGCCCGGTAGACGATCTGCTTCAGCAGATTGGGGAGGCTGAAGAGGCCACCGTCACCCTAATTCAAAATCCGTCGGCCACCCCCGAAACCCTGGTGGCGGTGCTGCCGGGGTTTATCGACGAACCCAGTCTCTCGGCCCTACTGCCCTGGATGCCCGACTGGCTAGAAGCCGGGCATCGGCTGGTGATCCTAGGTGTCAAGGTGCCAGCGACGGCGGCCCCTTTTTCTCAAACCCTGACCAGTGAAGCTGGCCCGGTCAAAATTGATACTCGCCGCCGCTTCAGCCAGGAGCCAAAGCAGGGCGTTACCCTCGAAGATGAGTATGGTGCAGTGGTTTGGCAGCAGACCCTTGAATCGGGGCCAGTGACGATGGTAGCCACGCCCCACCTGGCCGCCAACGCCTACAGTAATCAACCGGGAAACTTTGCCCTGATGACGGAGCTGGTGACGAGCGCGGGCGGGCGGGTGTGGGTCGATGAGTACCTGCACGGGTATCGGGATCAGGAGGCGATCGCCGCCGAAACCAACACCGACAACTGGCTCGGCTATCTGGCCCGCACTCCGCTGCTCATCCTGGTGATCCAGGCTCTGGGGGTAACGCTGCTGGCGCTGCTGGCCCTCAACCGCAGGCTGGGGCAGCGGCAAACCCTGCCAGTCCCCCAGGTAGACAACAGCTGGGCCTACATTCAGGCCCTAGCCGGGGTGCTGTACAAAGCGAATAGCCACGACTTTGTGGTTCAAACCCTCAGCCAGGCCGAGCGCATTCGGCTGCAAAAATCGCTGGGGCTAGGCAACACGCTGCTACCCGTAGAGCAACTGCAAGCGGCCTGGGAGGCCCAGCCAACCCTACCCACCACCGACCTAGCGGCAATTCTAAATCCCCCCATCCCTAAGGGCGAAAGCCAGCTGCGCGACTGGCTCAAGCGGTTACAATCCCTTCATTACCCCGGAGACACTGGCAGGCCATGACCGAGCGCCAAAATGAGCGACAAACTGACCTACAGGCGGCGATCGCACGCATCGGCAACACCCTCAGCGGCGTGGTGGTGGGGCAAGAACCCCTGGTGCAGGAGTTGTTGGTGGCCCTACTAGCGGGGGGGCACGTCATTCTCGAAGGGGTGCCCGGCACTGGCAAAACCCTCATGGTGCGAGCCCTGTCGCGGCTCATCCAGGCCGATTTTGGCCGCATTCAGCTCACCCCCGATATTCTGCCGTCGGATATTTCGGGCACCAACGTCTTCGACCTCACCAGCCGTACCTTCACCCTCAAAAAAGGCCCGGTGTTCACCCAGGTGCTCCTCGCTGACGAAATCAACCGCACCCCGCCCAAAACCCAGTCGGCCCTGCTCGAAGCCATGGAAGAACAGCAGGTGACCCTGGATGGCACCAGCCATCCCCTACCGGATCTGTTTTGGGTAGTGGCCACCCAGAACCCGCTGGAGTTTGAGGGCACCTACCCCCTGCCCGAAGCCCAGCTCGATCGCTTTCTCTTTAAGCTCGTCGTCGGCTACCCGGCCCCGGCGGCAGAAAAGCAGATGTTGCTCAACGCCCAGGGTGGGTTCGAGGCTAAGCGATTGGATGTGGGTCAGCTCAAGCCCGTCGTTGCTGATAAGCACATTCTCGCCGCCCGCCAGGCCGTCAAAGCCGTACCCGTGCAGGAAAATATCCTCGACTATCTGCTGGCCCTGGCCCACAAAACCCGCCAGCATGGTGATCTGGAGCTGGGCACCTCCCCCCGCGCCACGGTGCAGTGGCTGGCCGCCAGTAAAGCCCACGCCTGGATCAACGGGCAAGAGTTCGTCACGCCAGACAACGTAAAGGCTGTAGCCATGCCTCTGCTGCGCCACCGACTGATGCTGGGAGCTGAGGCGCAGCTGGATGGGTTGAATTGCGATCGCGTCATCCAGGGCGTGCTCGACAGCGTCGCGGTGCCTCGCTAATGGCGATCATCCCCACTGGGCGAACCTACGGACTCCTGCTAGGGGGCGGACTCGTCGTCACCCTACTCACTAATTTTTTCGACAGCCCCAACCGGCTCACCGTTGCCCTTCTGGCCCTGCTGCTGTTCGATGGTGCAGTCCTAGCCGTGATGTTTTGGGATGGGTTGCGAGTCAAATCCCGTCGTGCCATGATTAAGCGGGATCCACTGCACCGCCTGTCGATCGGACGAGACAATCCCATCTCGCTGCATGGGGAATCCTCCACTGCCGTGCGCCTGCGCCTGTTTGACAACTACCCTGCCGCCTTCGACGGCACCCCTATGCCCCTGGAGATTTCCCTCAGCGGCATGGAACCCGAAACGCTCACCTTTACCGTCAACCCCAAGCAGCGGGGCGAATACCCCTGGGGCGACCTCCAGATCAAGCAGCGCAGCCCCCTGGGTCTAGCCTGGGCCGACTGGCAGGTGCCCGCCGCCGAAACCGTGGCGGTTTATCCCGACCTGATTGGCCTCAATCAGCTCTCGGTCAAACTCGCCCTGCAAGCTACCGGCACCCTGAAGCAAAAGCGGCGCATGGGCGTGGGCACTGAATTTGCCGAGCTGCGCGAGTACGGCACGGGCGACGACCCCCGCTTTATCGACTGGAAGGCCACGGCCCGCCTCAGCCAGCCCCTGGTGCGGGTGCTGGAGCCAGAACGGGAGCAAACGTTATTGATTCTTTTAGATCGCGGACGCTTGATGACGGCCCAGGTGCAGGGGCTCAACCGCTTTGACTGGGGCATGAATGCGGCGCTATCGCTGGCGTTGGCCGGGGTGAGTCGGGGCGATCGCGTCGGTCTGGGCGTGTTCGATCGCACCCTGCACACCTGGATCCCTCCTAAAGGCGGGCGGGCCAACTTTCAGCAGATGATCGATCGCCTTACCCCCATTCAGCCCGTGCTCGAAGAATCGGACTACCTGGCCGCCGCTACCCACGCCGCCCAGCAGCAGCACCGCCGCTCGTTAGTGGTGCTCATCACCGACATTGTGGATGAAACCGCCAGCGCCGAACTGCTCTCGGCCCTGGCCCGGCTGCGCCCCCGCCACCTGCCCTTTTGCATTACCCTGCGGGATCCGGCGATCGATCGCCAGGCCCACCAGCCCACCACCGAGGTCGATGCAGCCTACCAGCGGGCCGTGGCATTGGATCTGCTGAGCCAGCGGGAAGCGGCCTTTGCTCGCCTGAAACGCCGTGGCGTACTGGTACTGGATGCCCCAGCGCACCAAATTTCAGACCCCCTGGTCGAAGCCTATCTGCGCATTAAGAGCCAGGGCAAGCTGTAGGGCTCAGTGCTATAGGCAATGGCTTAGCATTAGAAAAGTAGCTGTCGCCAGTTTGTTTGAGGCATTTTGCACCTGCTTAGAGAAGTCCTATGATTGCCCAGCCCCAGCTCTCCCCCACCTACTCTCCAGAGGAATACCTTGATTTAGAGGTAACCGCTGAGTTCCGCCATGAATACATTGATGGAGAGATCGTGCCCATGACTGGTGGTACGCCCAATCACAATCGCATCATCCGCAATCTCTGCACGGCGCTAACCATGGGTTTGCAGGGCCAGGATTTAGAGGTCTTCGTTGCCGATCAGCGCCTGTGGATTCCCGAGGCCCAAATCTACACCTATCCGGATGTGATGGCGATCGCGGGAGAGTTGGCCTACCAAACGGGCCGACGCGACACCCTCACCAACCCAACGCTAATCATCGAAGTTCTATCGGCATCAACCCGCAATTATGACCGGGGCGACAAGTTTGCCGCCTATCGCACCATTTCAACCTTCCAGGAATATGCCCTGGTCGATCAGTACTCTGCCCATGTGGAGCACCACGTCAAAATTGGTTCAAAACAGTGGATGCTGCAAGAATATGACGGGTTAGACGCTACCTTAAACCTCGCCTCCCTAGAGCTTGAAGTCTCCCTGCGCGATATTTACAACAAGGTTCAGTTTGAGCCGGTTGCGCTAGATAAAGAAGCTGAGACCTAAAGTATGGCAGAACATATTGCTCAAATCTAAGGTGAAGATAGGGGCGTGTCTGCAACAGACTCTACCTCCTTCGTTGGTATGGCTAGCTTAAGCTCTAAGACTTGTGGCTCAGCCCCACGGCATCGGCGATGCTAGGCAGCTGATGCTCCTCTAGTTTGGCCAGCAGACCTGCCAAGACCCGCCGCACCATCCAGGGGCCTTCATAGATCCAGCCGGTGTAAACCTGGAGCAGCGTCGCCCCGGCGGTAATTTTCTCCCAGGCATCGGCGGCGGTGAAAATACCCCCAACCCCCACAATCGGCAGGCTGCCCCCGGTTTGTTGATAGATGTAGAGAATTACCTCGGTCGATCGCGACCTTAGAGGAGCACCACTAATGCCCCCCGCCTCGTCTACGACGGCGTTGCCGGTCTGTAGCAGGGTTTTGGTTTTGAGGCTCTCCTTGGCGATCGTGGTGTTGGTGGCAATAATGCCCGCCAATCCGTGGGCTTGGGCCAGCTCAATCACGGCGTCAATGTCGGGCCAGGCCAGGTCCGGGGCAATTTTAACGAGTAGAGGTTTGCACTCACGGTTCTCCTCCTGTAGCGCCGCCAAAATGGGGCCAAGCTGGTCGGCGGCCTGGAGCGACCTGAGCCCCGGCGTATTTGGCGACGACACATTCACCACAAAATAGTCGCCGTAGGGGTAGAGCTGCCGAAAGCTGAACCGATAGTCTTCAGCGGCATCGGCCAGCTCGGTCACCTTCGATTTGCCCAGATTGATGCCGATCGGGATGGTAGGTCGTTGGGTGCCCCAATAGGATCCGAGACGATCGGCCAAAGCTACGGCCCCCCGGTTGTTAAAGCCCATGCGGTTGAGTACAGACTCATCCTTCACCAGCCGAAATAAACGCGGCTGGGGATTGCCCGGCTGGGCGTGGCGGGTGACCGTGCCCAGTTCGGCAAAGCCAAAGCCGAGCTGGGGCCAGGCCCGTGCCGCTAAACCATCTTTGTCAAAGCCCGCCGCCAGACCCAAAGGATTGGTGAAATCTAGGCCCCAGCAGGTCTGGGCCAGGCGGGGTTCGGTGAGGCAAAATTGCCGCTGTAGCCAGGGCTCGGTCTGGGATGCGATCGCTCCCCGGTCAGGCTGCCCCAACCAAGCCAGCAAATTCATGGTGCGGTGGTGCAAAAACTCTGGATCGAGCGTCACTCCATGAAATAGCAGCGGACGCACAAACTGACGGTAGGGATCTTTCACAAACAGCGGTGGTGTATGCAAATAGAGGGCGGGTAGACTAATATTCTGGCTAGGGGTGAGATCTGGTGATGCCCATAGCCTGCGCATCACAGAGCACGCCAGGAGCACACGGTCAACGGTCTTTGGGCTGGCAGCACCGCGTCGTCTGCGGTTGGCTTTCCCCATTAAAGCAGCCCTCGACAGCCGCTAAGACTATTTGGCAGATCTGGGTGAAGTCTACAGAGATCAAGTCACTGTGCTCGGCAGGTTATGGCTCTAGCCAGTATCCTGGCCGAGGGGTAGCCCGGCGACTCGGTTAGCTTCCTAGGTATCTAGGAATCGGCCTGGTGGGCCAGATATCTGTTTCTAACCCCCTTTCCTGCAACCGAGGAGATTGTTGACGCCCATGGCGCAATCCCAACCCCACGATTCTTCCTCTGACCGGCACGACCACCAGATTATGGCCCTGTCGCGCATTCTCAAAGCGCTACGAGGCAGCACCACCGCAGAAGAAGCCGTGACCCTGGCCCTCGATCACGTGCGCCAAGAGATGGACTTTGAGGTGTCCTGGGTCGGTTTGTACGATCGCATCAACCATCGCCTGGTTACCAAGGGCTGCCACAGCCCCCGACCGATGCGATCGATTCGCACCCTGATCAACCTCACCCCTGGGGATGTGATGGAGCAGGTGGTGGTGCAGCAGCGTCCCCTGCTGGTGGCTGACCTACAGAACGAAATTCGCGCTGGAGAATGGGGCACCATTGCCAAGCAGCTGGCCCTACAAAGCGCCATTATCTTCCCCATCAAACGCCAGGACGTGTGTTTTGGCCTGCTGGTGCTGGCCTCCCCCGACTGGGGCAAGAGTGCCTCCCTGGGGGAACGCTCCTACCTGGCCATTGTCATGGGAGAGCTGGCCGAGGCGCTGCACCAGTTTGAGTCTGAGCAGCAGCGGCAGCAGACCAAGCGCCTTGAGCAACCCCTGCTGACGCTGATTGGCCACCTGGGCACTCTGCCCGATGTCGATAGCCAGCTCAAAGAGATGGTGCGCGAAACCCAGCGGTTTGTTGCCCCCCAGCGCACCCGCATCTTTTGGTTTGAGCCCAAGGGCAACTATTTTTGGCAGCGCACGCCGGGGCCAGCTACTCGTGCAGCATCGCCCGAGGACGAGCGATCGCTGCACATTGCCGTCGATGAGGTACGCGGTCTCTACCAGGCCCTCTGCAATCAGCAGCTGGTGGTGGTGGGCGAGAGCCAGGGGGCACTCAAAACCATCGTCTCCGATCGCCTGATGCAGCAGCTCAAGGCCGAGTCGCTGATGATTGCCCCCATCAGCCGCCAGGGCGACTTGATGGGCTTTGTCTCGGTCGAGGGCACCACCCCACGCATTTGGAAAGAGCCCGAAAAACAGTTTCTCATTGGCGCAGCCCAATTGCTGGCCGTGGCGCTTCCCGCCGCTGCGGCCAAAGAAACCGTGCGCCAAACCGAGCTCGACCAGCACCTCACTACGGGCGTTATTCAGGGCATCCATGGCGATGTGGATTGGCACCACACCCTACAGACCTGCTTCGAGGTGCTGCAAGACCGGTTGAGCATTCAGCAGTTTTTTGTGCTGCTGTTCAACCCCGATCGCAACGGCTATGACCTCTGTTTTCAGAGCCAGGCCAGCCGCCCTCGGGGGGTGCCCATGCTGTGGCCCTGCCTTGACGATGTCGATTGGCAAATGCTGGAGCGCAGCCCCTCGGCCATCAGCATCGACAACCTCTCCCACGATCTCAAGCTGATGGCCTGGCGACCCTCCCTGCTGGAGCTGGGTGCCCAGGCGGTGCTGGTGGGCAATGTGGCCCCCGGCAACGCCCCCGAGGGCATGGTGCTGATTTGCGACACCATCAGCCGTCAGTGGACCACCACCGAGCAGTCGCTGTTTGAGGCCGTAGCCCGCCAAATTGGCGTCATTTTGCACCAGTGGCAGCTCCAGCGCCAGCTCGACCAGCAGCAGCACATCTACGAATCGATTCAGTGGGGCCTCCAGGCGCTTCACAAGGGGCTTCACCCCGACCAGCTAGAGCAGACCACCCTTCAGCACGTTATGCAGCTGCTACACAGCTCAGCGGTGCTGCTGCTGAGCTGGCAGCCGGGGAGCCCCAACGCGGCCGTCACCCAGATTGTCAGCCAAGACACCAGCGTCAGCACTAAGGCCGATTACCAGATTTCGGTCGGGTCTGACGCGGTGATTAACTGGGCGCTACAGACCGACGGCATGCTGCCGCTCACGGTCGATGAACTGCCCCGCGAAACCAGTATCTGGTTTAACGCGCCTCCTGGTAGCCGTCTGCTGATTACCGCCTTGAGAACGGCCCCAACCCACGTGGTAACTGGCGTAGTGATCGCCGTGTCGCCGTCCCATCGGCAGTGGGCCAACCACCACCTGACCATCTTTAAGCTGCTTACCAGTCAGCTGGCCTGGTCTCGGCGACACTTGGCGATGACCACCATGCTCACCCAGCAGCGCCAAGACCTCGAAAACCTCAACTGGTACAAACACCACCGCCTGGAGGATCTCTACCGCGTGCTGGGGCAGACGACCCAAAACTTGGCCCATCTCCAGGCCAAAGATACGGCGATCGCAGGTGAACTTCAGCTGCTCCACGATCAGCTGGCCGCCGTGATGGAAAATGCCGAAACGCTGCTGGTGGGCGAACGCTGGCAGCTGCACCAGCAGCCCCAAACCATGCCGTTGATCAGTTTGCTCAACCGCCTGGTAGATCGGGTTAATCCAATCTTAGAAGCCCGCCAGCTCTGGTCTAAAGTCCACAACGAGAGCAACGTCGTACTGGGCGGCGACATGCTCAAGCTAGAGCTGATTCTCTACGAGGTGATGGCAGCGGCCTGCAACCGATCGCCAGTGGGGGGACGCATTGACCTCTGGTGCCGGGTGATCAACCTAGACTGGGTGGAGCTGTCGGTAACCGACGACGGTCACTGCCCACCCCGCCTGCTCGAAGAACTCAATCAGAGCCATCCCCCCGACGTGCTGGCCCCCTCTTCTTTAGACGGCCCACCAGGGCTGCATCTGGCCATCTGCAAACTGCTGATCGATCAGCTCGGCGGCGAAATCAGCTTTTCAACCCTCGACGATGGCCGCACCCACAGCCGTATACTGCTGCCCCTAGCCGCCCATAACGAGCAGCACAAACCTAAGCCGCAGCTCAGCTCGGCGGCACCCACAGAAGCCAGCTCTCCCAGCCCTACCTAGGGACTGTATGGGAAGCTCTAGACGCTAAGACGCCTTCAGAGCTTCCCAATATCCGAACCAAAATGGCTACAGCACATTTCCGGAGCAACTTAATTCTGGACAGTGGTGGCGATCGGGGTGACAGCTACCTGAGCACCAGGGGTTTGTAGCATGGGGGTCTGGGTGACGGCGTTGTTGGCGATGGTAAACAGGGGGTTCGACAAAATTCCTGCCAAAGATGTGGCCACTACGGCCAAAATCAGACTCACCTGCATGGGGCGCAGACCGGGCAGATCCCAGCGAATCGCAGGGTAGTTCTTCACGACGTCAGACATTTCCTGGGGTTCTTTGACAACCATCATCTTGATGACGCGGATGTAGTAGTAGATTGAGATCACGCTGGTGACTAGGCCCACTAGCACCAGACCGTAAGCCCCGGCCTGCCAGCCCGCCCAGAAGATGTAGATTTTGCCAAAGAAACCCGCCATGGGCGGAATACCCCCCAGGGAGAGCAGGCAAATGCTGAGGCCCAGGGTGAGCAGCGGGTCTTTTTGGTACAGCCCGGCGTACTCGCTGATCTGGTCGGTGCCGGTGCGCAGCGAGAACAAAATCACGCAGGTAAAACCACCCAGGTTCATGAACAGGTAGATGAACAGGTAGTAGAGCATGCTGGCATAGCCAGCATCGGAGCCCACCACCAGACCAATCATCAGGAATCCTGCCTGGCCAATGGAGGAGTAGGCCAGCAGGCGCTTCATGCTGGTTTGCGCCAGGGCCACCACATTGCCCAGCACCATACTGAGAATCGCCAGGGCGGTAAAGACAAAGTGCCACTGCTCCGACACCAGCGGAAAGGCGGTAACCAGCAGGCGAATGGCCAGGGCAAAGCCAGCAGTTTTAGACCCGACGGAAAGAAACGCTACCACCGGGGTGGGAGAGCCCTCGTACACGTCGGGAGTCCACTGGTGGAAGGGCACGGCGGCAATTTTGAAGGCAATACCGGCGATCACAAATACCAGGGCAACCACGAGACCGATGGGAGCCTGGGTGCCGTCGCTGACGATGCTGGTGGCGATCGCGCTCAACCGCGTCTCCCCCCCCGACAAGCCGTACAGAAGCGATGAGCCGTAGAGGAAAATTGCCGAGCTGGCCGCCCCAATCAGCAGGTACTTGAGCGCCGCCTCGTTCGAGCGGGGATCGCGCTTCATGTAGCCGGTCAGCAGGTACGACGAAATACTGAGGGTCTCTAGGGCGACAAAGATCATCACCAGCTCGCTGGCTCCCGAGAGAAACATGCCTCCTAGGGTTGCGGTGAGCAAAATCACCAGAAACTCGGCCAGGGAGGTGCCCGACTGCTCGACGTAGCGAATCGCCATCGGCACCGTCACCACCGCCGACAGGGCGATAATGCCGCGAAACACAATGCTCAAGTCGTCGGCGTTGAAGGCTCCCATGAACCCAATGGGGTTGGCCATCGACCACTGCATCACCAGGGCTGCGGTGGCTCCTAAGCCCCCGACTATGGCCGCGTAGGGCGTCCAGGCAGAGGACGAACGACCCTGGATCAGATCGCCGACCAAAATCACCAAAATCGTGACCAGCAGAACGGCCTCTGGCCAGATAGTGGCAGCGTTGAGCTGTGCCCCGAGGTTGACGAGATCCATGGGTTCTTTTTCCCGCGAAATTATTTTTAACCGTACCAGGTCAACCGTGCGGTGACCAGGGGCTAGGACTCAATGATTACCCGCTGCGGGCGATCGCCTATTGCCCAATTCCGCCCAGATTGGGAAGAATTGATGGCACACCCTGGGCCGATGGTAGCGCGATCGCAGCGCTCCGACCAGAGAACTTTGCCCGCGAGTTCCCCTTAGACCTTGCCTTGGGTGGGGGCTGGACGATCGCCAGCGGAATGATCTATTTATGTAGCTTATAGCCGATCCACTCAACCCTAGACCCGACCTAAAGCGTCCAATGGTTAAGTTTTCATGGTTAAAGGCACCAGCAGTTCGGTAGGTGTGCAGTACAGTGTTGATCATCTGGCCTCACACCTGCGCCGCAAATTATATAGATGGGTTTGCCAAAACCCGCTATAAAGCTGTAGGTCACCGAGCCCGTCCGCGATTGCTAACGATTACCACCGAAGCGCCAGCAGCCCTATGTCAACCCTTGTTATTGTCGAGTCTCCTACCAAGGCTAAAACGATTCGCAACTACCTGCCGTCGGGGTACCGGGTTGAGGCGTCTATGGGGCACGTGCGCGACCTGCCGCGATCGGCCAGCGAGATTCCCGCCAACGTCAAGGGCGAGAAGTGGGCCCAGCTTGGGGTAAATCCCGAGGATGACTTTGCGCCACTATACATCGTGCCCAGCGACAAGAAAAAGGTGGTCAAAACCCTCAAAGACGCCCTCAAGAACGCTGACGAACTGCTGCTGGCCACTGACGAAGACCGCGAGGGCGAAAGCATCAGCTGGCACCTACTCCAGGTGCTAAATCCCAAGGTGCCCACCCGGCGCATGGTGTTCCACGAAATTACCCAGGAGGCGATTCAGGCCTCCCTCAACAACTGCCGCGACATCGACAGCCAGTTAGTGCACGCCCAGGAGACCCGCCGCATCCTCGATCGCCTAGTGGGCTACACCCTCTCGCCCCTGCTGTGGAAGAAAATTGCCGGTGGCCTGTCCGCCGGTCGGGTGCAGTCGGTGGCGGTCAAGGTGGTGGTCAAGCGCGAGCAAGAGCGCCGCGCCTTCCGCCGAGGCTCCTACTGGGATCTCAAGGCCAGCCTGCTCAAGGATAAGAACGCTTTTGAGGCCAAGCTTTACTCCCTGGGCGGCACCCGCCTGGCTAACGGCAGTGACTTTGACGAGGCCACCGGTCGAGTGGCCGAAGGCCGCGACGTGGTGCTACTCGACGAAACCCAGGCCCGCGAGCTGCAAACCCGCCTCCAGTCAGGTCTGTGGACCGTCAGCAACCTGGAAGAGCGGCCCAACAACCGCAAGCCTGCCCCGCCGTTTACCACCTCTACGCTCCAGCAGGAGGCCAACCGCAAGCTCAGGCTCTCGGCCCGCGACACCATGCGAGTGGCCCAAAACCTCTACGAGCAGGGCTACATCACCTACATGCGTACCGACTCGGTGCACCTGTCGGAGCAGGCGATCGCCGCCGCCCGCGCCTGTGTCACAACTAAGTACGGCACCGACTATCTCAGCCCCAAACCCCGCCAGTACGCCACCAAATCGAAGGGTGCCCAGGAGGCCCACGAGGCCATTCGCCCCGCTGGCAGCACCTTTAGAACCCCCAAAGAAACCGGTTTGACTGGCCGCGAAGCCTCCCTCTACGACTTGATCTGGAAGCGCACCGTCGCCAGCCAGATGGCTGAGGCCCGTCAAACCAACATCACCGCCTCCATTGAGGTCGAAAACGCCCTCTTCCGCGCCACTGGCAAGCGTATTGACTTCCCTGGCTTCTTTCGAGCCTACGTGGAAGGCTCTGACGATCCCGATGCGGCGATCGAAGATCAGGAGGTGCTGCTGCCGACCCTGGCCATCGGTGACGCCCTGGACTGCACGGATTTGGATGCGATCGGTCACGAAACCCAGCCCCCCGCCCGCTACACCGAGGCCACCCTGGTCAAAACCCTAGAGAGCGAAGGCATTGGCCGCCCCAGCACCTACGCCACCGTCATCAGCACGATCATCGATCGCGGCTATGTCAACCTGGTCAACAACAGCCTGATCCCCACCTTCACGGCCTTTGCCGTAACCGAGCTGCTAGAGCAAAACTTCCCCGACCTGGTGGATGTGCACTTTACCGCCCGCATGGAGCAGACCCTCGACGACATCTCCACCGGCGAAGTCGAATGGCTGCCCTACCTCAAGGCGTTTTACTCCGGGGACAAGGGTCTAGAGACCATGGTGCAGGAGCGTGAAACCCAAATTGATCCCACCGCCGCCCGCACGGTGCTGCTCGCCGATCTCGACGCCAAAATCCGCATTGGCCGCTACGGCCCCTACGTCGAAATTGGCACGGGCGAAGAGTCGGTTAAAGCCTCTATCCCCGCTGATGTGCCCCCCGCCGACCTTGATGGCGAGCAGATTGAGCGCATCATCAAGCAGAAGGTCGAAGGCCCTGACAAAGTAGGCCTGCATCCCGATACCGGGGAACCAATCTTTCTGCGCATTGGCCCCTACGGCCCCTATGTGCAGCTCGGCGAACCCACCGACGACAACCCCAACCCCAAACGAGCATCCTTGCCCAAGGGCACCCAGCCCGAGGCCGTTACCCTAGAAATGGCGGTGGGGCTGCTGCAGCTTCCCCGTAACCTAGGTGCCCACCCAGAAACGGGCAAGTCCATCAAGGCCGGGCAGGGCCGCTTTGGCCCCTACATCGTCCACGATCAGGGCAAAGAGGGGCGCGACTATCGCTCGATTAAGGGCGATGACGATGTGCTTACCGTCACCCTGGAGCGGGCTCTGGAACTGCTGGCCCAGCCCAAGGCCGGACGCGGTCGCAAGAAGGTCGATCCGCTCAAAGAACTGGGTGCCCACCCCGACGACAATGAGCAGGTGGCGGTGTTTAACGGCCCCTACGGTCTCTACGTCAAGCACGGCAAGGTCAATGCCTCGGTGCCCGAAGGCGTCGAGGTCGATGCCGTGACCCTAGAGGAGGCCCTCAGCTGGATCAACGCCAAGGCCTCGACCAAAAAAGGGAAGGGCGGCAAAGCCAAATCGACCACCTCGCGTACCACTAAGACGGCGGCAGCCAGTAAAGCTAGCGGTGCTAAGAAGACGACCAAAACTACTACGGCCAAGTCGTCTACGGGCACGAAGAAGGCCGCAGCCTCAAAAACAACTAAGACCACAAGCAAGCGATCGCCCACTAAATCTGCCGCTAAAAAAGCCGACCCCACTCCCGAAGCCGACGGCTAGTCAGGGCGATTAAGAAAGCTAAAGCCGGCAGGAATTACTAAATTCCTGCCGGTTTGTTACCTATTGACGTTAGTTAAACTAGCTAGCGCTAGTAAACCACTCCCCGGTAGCGGCGTACGGCAGTACCGTCGGCCAGTTTCTCATCGACAGGCACCGGCTTGGGTAATGCGCTCGACTTAACCGCTGGCGGGGGTGTAAAGGACTCCTTAGCCGCCTTGCGAGCCATTCCATTGCTTAGAGCCCGGAGCCCAGACGTCACCCAGTCAACATCGTTCAAGGGATCGGGGACGACCGGCTGGCTACCGGGGCTGGTTGGCGACTCTGGCGAAGTCTGAGCGCTGGCTAGAGATAGCCCAGCGCCCTTGGTGCGCTCTGGGCGAACGACCATGGCTCCAGCGGCCTGGGTGGAGCCCAGCTGACGACGAATATTCAGCAGCACCGTAAGCAGCGCCTTCTCGTTGAGAAAGGGGTAGTCGAGACTGGTCAATATTCGCTTGACGTTATCGGTAGCACCGCTCATCAGCGTGTCGCGGTCAAACCCGCAGAGAAAGTCGGTAGCTCCCTGCTGCTTGGCCCAGCGTCGCTCAGTATCTGAGATGTGAAGCTGACGACAGCGGGTCAGAAAAATCTGCATGGAGGGAAAGGTGGCACGGCACCAGCGGCAAAACTCGTAGGGGTTGAGTTCTAAGGCTTCGGCGTCTAGCACAATGACATCGGGCAGCGTTAGCCCAGCACTGGCAATCTGGTTAATGCAGTCGGCTAGGTCGCTCTTAGCCGGTTCTAAAATGACGGCCAGCTTTTGGGACTTGAGCAATGCCTGCCACATTAGCCCCTGCAGGCGATTAGATTGAACAATAAAGGCCAGCTTCTGCGGTGCATCCACGGTGTGTAAAATCCCCTAACGTGCGTCCAACATAGTCTCTAAAGTCTTGGCGGCGATCGCCTCGGTTTGGGCCAGAAACCAAGTTTCAGGCTAGAAATAGCCACACTCTGGCAACCTTGAGTAGCGCTTAGCTGGGGCGAGCTAGCTGAATCTCAGTTTCAAAAGCAGTTTGCTGGGGCTTTGCAGTCAACACCCTGGCGATTCGCAAAGCGATCCCTTTAGGAATCGCAGCCCAAACGTAGTTTAGGTGGCGTAATCAGGAATATCCAAACCAATGTACGGGCGGTTTGTCTCCCAAAAAAGACAAACGCGCTACATAACTGAAGATTTATGAGGGATAGCCCGCCGAAACCCATAGTTTTTGTTAAATAGGTCTCACCGATCGCCCGTTAGGCATACCACTGCTGGGCAGGCTAGGGACGCTCAGCAGGGCGGCTGACCAACTCTACATCCAGAGCTGTATCGGCGGCTCGGCGGGTGCAAATAAAGGTCTCGAACTGATCGACCAGGGCTGGGTCACGCCAGCCCTGGTCAACCTCTTGGCGGATAATGCGGAGCGATTCTGCAATGGAGAAGGCGGGTTTGTAGGGGCGATCGTGGGAGAGGGCATCGAAAATGTCGATTAGTTGAAAAATCTGGGCCAGTCGCGGAATCGCCGTCCCGGATAGGCCATCGGGGTAGCCGCTGCCGTTCCAGCGCTCGTGGTGATGGCGAATGATGGGCAGCACCCCCTGCATGGTGCGCAAGGGTCGGCAGATGGTCTCACCGATGGCGACATGCTGCTCCATGATGGTGCGCTCGGCCACTGTAAGGGGGCCGGTTTTGAGCAGCACCGCATCGGGAATGCCCACCTTGCCAATGTCGTGCAGGTAGCCCGCCCAGGCTAGGTCGCGAATGTTGGTGGGGCAAAGCCCCAGGTATTCGCCAAAGGTGCGCCCGAGGCTAACCAGGCGATCGCAGTGATCCCCGGTATTTGGGTCACGGCTCTCAATAGTGCGGGCAATGGAGAACAAAACTTTTTCGGCGTGGTCGAGATCTTCGTTAAGGCGCTTTTGGTGAATCAGCGACTTGACTCGGGCCGAGAGTTCGAGCTGGTCGAAGGGCTTGGTTAAAAAGTCGTCGCCGCCCGCTTCAATGCCCCGCAGGCGCGCCTCGCGATCGCCCAGCGCCGTGACAAACACCACCGGTATCAGCCGGGTGTCGTCGTTCTCTTTGAGCTGACGACACACCTCGAACCCATCGAGGCCAGGCATCATCACATCCAGCAAAATCAGGTCGGGCTGGTGCTGCAGCACGCGGCTCAGGGCGCTCTGCCCACAGTGGGCCTGCTCTACCTGATAGCCGTCTACCGACAGCAGCGCTACGGCGGTCATGCGGCTGGGGGCGTGGTCATCGACTACAAGCACGCGGGGCGGCAGAGGGTTTCGGTAGGGCACAGCAACAACCTTAAGGATGGCGACGACTAAGCGTGAAGCGGGGTCTCGGAATCTATAGCCTATCGAGCTGGCGATGTTTTTTCATGCGGGGGCAGCCACCGCTTGCGCCAGCGCGACGTTGGACTAGGTCTGACCCAGCCTGCTCCTGCTGGCGGCGCTGGCGAATGGCAGCGGCGCTTGCGTTCAGGGTGGGGGCGCGGTAGGGTATGGCCGCCCGAGTCAGCAGATGCTCTTGCAGCGATAGCGGGGCTAAGCCCTCAGTGTTCACCTGGGCCAGAGTACCCGGCCAGCGGCGACCAGCAGCATTATTGCCCCATCGGCGGTGGGCTCAAGCACTAGAGCCCCGGTAGGGATTGGCATGGATTCAGTGGGGATATTGTGACCGAGTTAGCGTCCGCCGCGCTGGCCCGCCGTCTGGCTTAGCCACCTGGGCATTCACCCCCAAGGCCCAACCGTAATTCCCCTAGGCTGAATCAGTTCGGGCAGCGCGGTGCCCAGGACTTGGTAGGGTTACTTTAGGGTAATCAAGATCGCCCTTACCGATTGCCAATGGTTACCGATCGCAATTAAAGCGATAAGGGATTTTAACCCCCGGCCCCTCGGTTTTAAGCGAGAATACACATAGTTAAGAAACGTTTTAGTTGCTAAACACCAGCGTTACGAGCTGGGTTAGCAGCCCCTAAACTTTGCAGGAGGGTCTCCATGGTTGTAGCGGCACCAGCGCAAAAACGCCTCACCGTTCAGGTCGAAGGGGTGGCTGACGACACCACCACCATTCGCTCTTTGGATTGGGATCGCGATCGCTTCGACATTGAGTTTGGCCTGCAAAACGGCACCACCTACAACTCTTTCATCATTCGCGGCGAGAAAGTTGCCCTGGTCGATACCTCTCACGCCAAGTTTCGGGAGCTGTACCTGAAAACCCTAACCGGCGAAATCGACCCCAAAACCATCGACTACCTGGTGATTAGCCACACCGAGCCCGACCACAGCGGTCTGGTGCGCGACGTCCTAGAGCTGGCTCCCCAGGCGGTGGTGGTGGGGGCTAAGGTGGCGATCGCCTTTCTTGAAGATCTGGTGCACCGCCCCTTTGAGCGGCTGATCGTCAAGAACGGCGACACACTGGAACTAGGCAACGGCCACACCCTGGAATTTGTCAGCGCCCCTAACCTGCACTGGCCCGACACCATCTTTACCTACGACCACAAAACCGGCGTGCTGTTTACCTGCGACGCCTTTGGCCTGCATTTTTGCAGCGATGCCCCTTACGACGAAAATCTGGAGCTAATTTCCCCCGATTTTCGCTTTTACTACGAGTGCCTGATGGCCCCCAACGCCCGGTCAGTGCTCGGTGCCATGAAGCGCATGGACGCCCTGCCCCCGGTGAAACTGGTGGCCACGGGCCACGGCCCCCTGCTGCGCTACAACGTGGGAGAACTCACCGGGCGCTACCAGCGCTGGAGCCAGGAGAAAACAAAGGCCGAAGACCTGGTAGCGGTGTTCTACGTGTCGGATTACGGGTTTAGCGATCGCATCTCACAATCCATTGCCCGAGGTATTACTAAAACCGGCGTCACCGTCGAAATGATGGACATGCGCTCTGCCGACCCCCAGGAGGTGACGGAACTTGTGGGCCGGGCCAAGGGGCTAGTGGTGGGCATGCCGCCCGCCTCTGGAGTCGGTGCCCAAGAAACCCAAGCCACCCTGGGCACCATTCTGGCGGCGGTGCACGGTAAGCAGACCATTGGCCTGTACGAGTCCTACGGCGGTGACGACGAGCCTGTGGATCCCCTCGCCAATAAGTTTCAAGATTTGGAACTGATCCAGGCCTTCGCGCCCATTCGCATTAAAGACACCCCCACCGGAGGGGTTTACCAGTCGTGCGAAGAGGCCGGGACTGACCTCGGCCAGGGCCTCGCCCAGGCCGTCAAGCTGAAGAAGCTCAAATCTCTCGATGTTGACCTAGAGAAAGCCCTAGGCCGCATCAGCAGCGGGCTGTACATCATCACCGCGCAAAAGGGTGAGGTTTCCAGCGCGATGCTGGCCTCCTGGGTAGCCCAGGCCAGCTTTCAGCCCATGGGCTTTACGGTAGCCGTCGCTAAAGACCGCGCCATTGAGTCGCTGATGCAGGTGGGCGACAGCTTCGTGCTCAACATTCTTGAAGAGGGCAAGCACCTGGGCCTGATGAAGCACTTTCTCAAGCGGTTTGCCCCCGGTGCCGATCGCTTTGGTGGCGTACGCACCCGCCCCGCCACCAATGGCTCGCCCCTGCTGGCCGACGCCCTGGCCTACTTGGAGTGCGAAGTCACCAGCCGCATGGAGGTCAGCGACCACTGGATTGTCTACTGCACGGTGCACGACGGCAAGGTGTCTGACCCCGATGGACAGACCGCCATCCACCACCGCAAGGTCGGCAACTATTATTAGTCGAGTTGTCAGATGATGGATTGGCGGGGGAGTTGGCAAGCCTGCTAGAAGCAATTCTGCTGGGGCTAACATTGCAATAAAGACGGGAGAAACCTGATGCAAATCACTATTGACCTGCCGCCCGATCTTGAGCAAGACCTGCTGCGTCAAGCAGCGACAGCTAACCTCCCGCTGCAAGCCCTGATTCTGCAAGCCCTACGTCAGACGATTCAAGCTCCAACTGGGGCTGCGTCTCAGTGGTCAAGGGTTATTCTGACCTACGAAGGCAGCCCTGACTTTCCTGCCTTTGAGTCCCACCGAGGTGAGCTGATCCCGCCCCGTGAACCGGAGCTGTTTTGATGCGTTATCTCCTCGATACCTGCGTCATCAGCGATTTTATTAAAGGCGAGCCTGGAACTATAGTCAGATTCAAACAAACGCCGCCCGCTGATCTTGCCATATCGGCGGTTACAGTCATGGAACTACGCTATGGGTTGGCGCTGAATCCGCAACGTGCTCGGAAGGTTGAGCCTGCGATCGCCAGCATTCTATCGTCCGTCACTATTTTGTCATTCGGCACAAGAGAAGCTGAACAGGCCGCTCAAATCCGTGCAGTTCTCAAACCTCAAGGGCTGCCCATTGGTGCTTACGATGTCTTGATCGGAGCCACTGCCCTTCAAAATCACTTGACCATGGTCACCGCAAACCAACGGGAGTTTGAGCGTGTTCCTGACTTACAGACTGAAAATTGGCGCCAATCCTAGGGTCTGCTACAGCCAATCGCAAACTCACTGTTGAGGCTTACTATTGTCATCTTTTGCTGCGATCGCCCTTACCCCTGCCGGGATCAAATCTCTCTTGCCCCTAGCTACCGGTCTCCCCGCCGATTTGTGGGTTCTCCCCAGCCTCGTTGCGGATGCAGAGGCACTAGGTGTGCAGGTTCAGGTCTACGACCGCCCCCTCAAAGACACCCTCGCTGACCTGTGGACGGCCCACGACGGTCTAATTTTTGCCATGGCGACCGGGGCAGTGGTTCGGCTAATCGCGCCACTGCTCAGGGACAAGGCTACCGATCCGGCGGTGGTGGTCGTCAATGAAACCGGCGAGCAGGTAATTAGCCTGTGCGGCGGTCATCAGGGCGGCGCAGATGACCTGACCCGTCAGATTGCTCACCTGCTGGGTGCAAATCCTATCATTACCGGATCCTCCCACACCCGAGGTTTGCCGGGGGTGGATGTGCTGGGGGTGCCCTGGGGCTGGAGCAAGGGTGAGGGCGACTGGACTGGGGTGAGCGCGGCTCTGGCCCACAGCAAACCCGTCGAAGTGCTGCAAGACTGCGGCTCCACCCTCTGGCAAGACCACTTACCAACGCCCCATCCCTTGGTGTTTGAAGCGGTTCGCAAGCCCGCTGCTCGCCTGTGGATTAGCCCGATTCAGCGGCAGTTTTCTGCTGACAGCAGCTTCCCCAAAGCCCAGTGGCACCCGCGCGTGCTGTGGGTGGGCATCGGCTGCGAACGCGGTACGCCCCAAGCGGTAATTGAGGCCGCGATCGCCCGAGTCTGCCGAGCCGGGCACTTTGCTGAAGGGGCGATCGCCGGGATCGCCAGCCTCGATCTCAAAGCCGACGAAGAGGGGTTAGTGGCCCTCTGCCAAAAACGCCAGTGGCCTCTGCGCTGCTTTACCGCTGAGCAACTCAAGGCGATCCCCGTGCCCAACCCGTCCACGGTTGTGGAACAGGCCGTGCAGACCCCCAGCGTGGCGGAAGCCGCCGCAATTCTAGCCGCGACAGGAGCGGTGAAGGGCGAGCTGCGGGTGACCAAACAGGTGGTGCGGGTGGAAGGGCAGCCTGGGGCCGTGACCGTGGCGATCGCCCAGGCCGAGCGCGAATATATTCCTCACCCCGGCCATCTGGCGCTGGTGGGCACCGGCCCCGGCGATCTGAACCAGATTACTCCAGCGGCTAAGACGGCCATTTCCCAGGCCGATGTGGTGATCGGCTACGGCCTCTACATTGACCAAATTCGCCCCCTCTGCCGCCCTGGCCAAATTGTCGAACCCTGGCCCATAACCCAAGAGCGCCAGCGGGCCGATCGCGCCATCGACCTGGCCCGCTGGGGCTTAAGCGTAGCAGTGGTCTCATCGGGCGACTGCGGCATCTATGGCATGGCCGGGCTGGTGTTAGAACAGCTCCAGAGCACCGGCTGGGATGGCGAAACGCCCTCGGTAGAGGTTTTTCCCGGTATTTCGGCTTTGCAGGCAGCGGCGGCGCGGGTCGGTGCTCCCCTGATGCACGACTTCTGTGCCATTAGCCTCAGCGATCTGCTCACCCCCTGGGAGGTGATCGTGAAGCGGCTAGAGGCAGCCGCTGCCGCCGATTTTGTAGTGGCGCTCTACAATCCGAAGTCAAAGACCCGTACTGAGCAGATTGCCACTGCCCACCGCATTTTTATGGCCCACCGCTCGCCCGATACGCCGGTTGCGGTGGTGAAGTCGGTCTATCGCCCCGACGAGATGATTCACCGCACTACCCTAGGGGAATTGCTCGAGGCCCCCATCGACATGTTGACGGTGGTGCTGATTGGCAACCAGAGCACCCAGCGCCACGGCCCCTGGCTGATCACCCCCCGAGGCTACAACGGCAATTGATAAAAAAACGAAAATAGAAGAGCGAAAAATGAAAGAAATGCCTGCTAAGTTTGAACCTTGGCATGGGGAGGTATTCTAGCCCAGACTTCACCAGCTATAGAGCAGGCCATCTAGTAACCCTAGAGATTACCCGCAGAGGTGAGCAGACCAGGGCAATCTGCGATTAGGATTGGAGAGGGTGCCGATGCCAGAATCGATAGTCCCTTCACTTCCACCGAGGAGGTTGACGATGCCGTCTAAGGATCTGACCTCTGCTGCCCGTGACCCCGAGGTGACCGCAACGCTGATGAGCGGTCTCAGCGCCTACGGGCGACTCTATGGGTTGCCCAATTCTCCCGAACAGGTGCGGGGTCTGATTGGCACCCTGTTACGGCTATATCTACCGGAAGAGCCTGCTGCTCTGATCGACGCCGCAGCTCAGCAAGTGCTCGACGGCCTCACCCCAGACGATCTCAAAAATGCCATCGTCGATCGCGCTACCAGCGCTCTGGCCAAGGAAGCCCACCGCTGGCAGCAGCATCTGGAGCAACAGGCGCAGGGTATTCTCGTGACCTACGTGCAGCGTTATAGGCCCAATCTCACCCCAGAAACGCTGAGGACGATAGTCACCTCTGTTATGCCGCTGCTGGGCGGGGTAATGGCCGACCAGCGACCCCTCACCCGCTCAGAAGCCCTGGGCCTGATCAGTCAAATCGTACAAACCTTTAATGTCGATGGCGCGATCGCCGCTGCCATCGACCCTACCTACCTGGTGATCGCTGAAATCTTAGCCACGGCCCTAGCCCAGCGACCGATGGCCGAGGCAGTCGGTGAAACCGTTACCGCTTACGTCAAAAGTCATGCCCCGACCCTCATCAATATTGGGGCTGACCTAATTGCTGCGGCGTTGAGCGCGGTGCTAAAGAATCAGGTCGATTTCAACATCGACACTCAGCTCAGCGTTATCGATGAAAAACTGCTCATTGAGCAGGTCAATTTTCAGCTGAATATTTTGCAGCAGTCGCCACCGCCCTCAAAGGCCGCCTGGGCGATCGCAGACCAGGTCAACACCGCCGTTGAGCAATACCGACAAAACCGCGCGAGCAGCGTCGATGTCACCGCTGGCCTAGTCAGCGGTGACGGCCTCTCTGTCTCCAGTCCGCTGACCTCGACCCGCCGCCCAGGCGATCATCCCCCCACCGACTCACCAGCCTTGGGATAGTTTAGCGTCTGCCCGCAGCGCCCCTAGGCTGTGCCACAGCTCTCCGCTGTGCAGCCAACCCACATAGCCAGAATACAGACAGTCATCCTCGGCAGAAGCCAAAAACACGTGGTGAATGCCAAAGGGGCTGCGCCACAGGCGAATGCTGGTGCCATCGGCAAAGGTGTGCCAGGGGGTTGCCCGGCCAAAGTCGCGCTGGTGGGCATCGGTCATCCCCGGTATCTGACGCAGCTGATCCACTAATGCATGGGGCAACAGCGGCAAGCTCAGGCTGCTGCCGCCCCAGAACTGCTGAATCTGCTCCACCACACGGGGGTGGCAGCGCAGTGCCGCATGGCTAACCCCCCCCAGGCAGACAAACTGCCCATTGGGCACCCGCGTACTCTCCACAGGAATAGTGCCGTCGCTGCCCCCATCCACATCGCCTGCGATGGAGAGCGTATCAATGGCGGCGGCAATGCGGGCGGCCAGAGGACGGCGATCGCGCCCCAGGTCAGCGGCAATGCCCACCCCCACCTGAAGCGGATCCAGAATGCGCCCCAGGTCGGCTCCACCCACTGGTGAGCCCACCAGCACCAAAAACTCCACCCGTGGCCACCATTCTGGATGGCGATCGAGCACCTCCAGCCAGATCAAGCCCCCCATAGAATGACCCACAATCCGCACGCCTGGGCCAGGCTGCCGGGCCAGGGTAGCCGTAGCCAGAGCATCCACCTCGTCAATCAGCGGGGTCATGCGCAGCCAGGTCATCGCATAGTTGAGGCAGGGGGCAACAATTTGCCCCTGTTCGCCCATGAGCTGCCCAGCTAGGGCCATCATCGACTGGTTGGTATCGGCCCAGCCGTGCTGAGCAAAGAGAATGTAGTCTTCGGGCATAGGCGGTACTAAGCCAGTTCCTTGCGCGCGGCTAGGGCTGACCCCAGCAGTGAAGCCCCACTAAACAGTAGGCTAACGCCGACATATAGACCAATCAGCCAAAGGGAGCTAAACGGCCAGCGATTGATGACTAAAATCCCCAAGATAAGCGTAATAATGCCGTTAATTGCCACAAACCACGACATGCTGCGCCCCGCTCGGTAGGTAAACGCCATGATGATGGTAAAAATGCCCTCGGCAATAAACAGTAGACCAAACGCCAAAGTCAGCACCGCCGTCGCTTTGATTAGGTTAAACAAAATATACAGCCCGGCAATGGCGTAGAGTACGCCCACCCCTAGACTTAACCACAGCGCCTTGATCGCCCGCGCCTGAAACGCCTGAATAACCTGCAAAATGCCGCTGATTAGCGCTATCCACCCAATGGAGGAGGTGAAAACCGCCGAGGCAATTCCCGGCATTAAAATGGCCAAAATACCTAGAAGAATCAGACCTATGCTGAGGGCCATCACCCAGGCCGTCGCTGCTTTAATCTCAGTACTCGATTGAGGATCCACAGTCATAACAGCGCCTCGATGAATAGGATCTGCTGATTAAACAGGTTGACCGCAACCGTTGCACCCGCGTATTCCACCACGGTAGGCCCCATGACGATTGATGTTGACGGTTCAGCAACCTTATACCCTACTTCTGAGGTGAACCGCCATCCCTCCCTAGACCTGACTGCACTCCTAATTCCAAACCCATTTGTCTGATCTATGACCTACCCTCGCAACCTCATTACCGCCGCTTGGTTGGCCCAGCACTTGGATGATCCCAACGTGGTAGTGGCCGACTGCCGCTTTGCCCTAGCCGATCCAGCCCAGGGGCCACAGCAGTATGCCGCTGGCCACATTCCTGGGGCCTGGTACCTAGACCTCAACCGCGATCTGTCTAGCCCAGTGCAATCCCACGGGGGCCGCCATCCGCTGCCCGATCTAGCCACCTTCGGCAAACGTCTCACGGCCATAGGGGTGCAGTCGAACGGCCCGGAGCCGACCCTCGTCGTTGCCTACGACGATAGCCGCTTTGCCTTTGCCTCGCGCCTCTGGTGGCTGCTGCGCTACCTGGGCCACGACAACGTAGCCGTGCTCGACGGCGGTTGGTCAGGCTGGGTACAGGGTGGCTATTCCACCAGTACCGAAATCCCGACCCCTCGGCCAGGCAACTTTGTGCCCGCGCCGCGCCAGGATTGGATTGTGGATATTGAAACGGTGCGCCATCGCCAGGAGGAAACGCTGCTGATCGATTCGCGATCGCCCGATCGCTATCGAGGCGAGGTCGAACCCATCGACCCCGTGGCGGGCAGCATCCCCGGCGCAGTGAACTACTTCTGGCAAGATGTCTCTGACGGGCATGGCCAGATGAAAACCCCCGACGAATTAGTCCAGCACTGGGCCGGTCTAGACGATGCTGATGAGGTGATCGTCTACTGCGGCTCTGGGGTTACGGCCTGCGTCAACCTGCTGGCCCAAACCGTGGCGGGTCGGCCCAATGCTAAGCTCTACCCTGGCGGCTGGAGCGACTGGTGCTCCTACCTCTAGCGGCTTTTGGTCGGGCTGAAGACTATATCCGAATGCTCAATCTTGCTGGAGGGGTAGTGCTGGCGTGGCATCTTCTGGCTTAGAGGCAGCCTCGACGGGGGCACCGCTCTGGGTCTCTAGCTCCACTACAGTAGGCACCTTGCCATTGCTGAGCTGGACGGCATCGCTGGCGACAGTCTCCTCGACGCGCTTCGAGAAGCCCCAGGCAAACACTAGGGCAATTACCAATACCATCGTCCACTCTGGGGGCACTAAATTGGAGTTGATTACCCGCACCAGCAGACGAACGCCCACAAAGGCCACGGTAATGAATCCCGCGTCTTCTAAATGCTCAAACTCTTCTAGCCAGCGAATGAACAGCCCCGCCATAAATCGCAGGGTGACGATACCAATGGTGCCGCCCAGCAAAATCACCAGCACGTCCTTAGACAGGGCCAGGGCGGTGGTGACGCTATCTAACGAAAACGCTAAATCGGTGAAGGCAATCACCGGAATCGCCTGCAAAACGGTAGCAAACCTGGGGCCGTGGTGCTGGGCCTCGGCGTCGGTTTCAACAGTGAAGTGCTTGTAGACCAGCCACAGCAGGTAGGCCGCCCCCATTACCTCAAACTGCCAAAACTGAAGCACCCAGCCCGCTGTCAAAATCAGCCCAACTCGCAACACAAAGGCGATCAACAGCCCAAAGTTGAGCGCCCGGCGCTGCATGGCCTCGCTGTCTAGACCTTGGGCGATCGCCGCCAGGGCGATCGCGTTGTCAGCCGACAGCACCGCCTCCAGGGCAATCAGCACCGGCAGCAGCAATAGGGTATCAACCCCAAAGTTGTTAGAGATGTCGAGTAGTCGGTCTAGCATTAGCTCAGTTCAGCCGCCTAGAGTAGCGATCAAAATAGTTCAGGGGAAACGCGCCGGGCTCACCAGCCTGGCTGACCCACAGCCGCAGACCGTTTAGGGAACTTCCCTCGCCTGCGCTAAACCCGGCCAGCGGCACAATGGCTTCAGTCTAACGTGCCCTACTTCCCTAGAATAGTACGGTTACCATCCACCCGCAGGGGAGACCGCCCGAGTGCTAAGTTCGCTGCTGACGCAATTTCGCCAACAGTATCCCCAGGGCAGCCTGACGTCAGATTTGCTCACCATCCACGACGGGCATTACGTGGTGCGGGTCTGCGTTGGGGTAGACAGCCAGATTCTGGCGAGCGGGCTGGGGGCAAACCCTGTCCTAGAGTTGGCCGAAGATATGGCCACCACCCGAGCCCTAGAGCGCCTAAGTCTTGCTGCGGCTGAGTCGCCCAGATTGTCCCAGCCCATCAAGAATGACCCACTTCAGGAACCTGAAGTGGCGATACCCAAGCCGCAAAAATCCTTTCCCAGCCTTGAGACGAGTGCGATTCTTCCTAAAAGAGGCTTCGCCAACGCCCCCCCAGAGCACCCCAAGGACGAGAGCATTGCGCCTACCCATCCAGAGCTTGCCCCACCGCCACTAACCCTAGTTCCGCCCCCTCTAGACCCGGAGCAGGCCTTAGAACAGGAGGCCTCCGACCAACCGACCGTTGCCCTGGCAACTCCCCCCCTGCCCCAGACATTTACCCCATCCCAGGAGACTCTGCCAGACACCTTTGAGGCACCACCAAACGAGTTCACAAAGCTGGGTATAGAGCCAGCGGCGATCGACCTATCCGACATCATTGCCCAGACCGATGTCGAGCTTCAGCGGCTGGGCTGGGGGGTCACCCAGGGGCGCGAGTTTTTAGAGAAGACCTACGGCAAGCGATCGCGCCACGACCTCACCGACGACGAACTGCTGGAGTTCTTGCTCTTTCTCGAAACCCAGTCACCTGTCCCCCAACCCTAGCCCTAGCCCTAGCAGCAAAAAGCCCCCCAGATGTCCGGGAGGCTAACGTTATCGGCTATTGACCTGGCCTACATAATCGTCAATGGACGGGCCCCAACGGCGGTGCGATCGATCACCTGGTCAATCAGGCCGTACTCGACGGCTTCTTGAGGGCTCATAAAGAAGTCGCGCTCGGTGTCTTGGGCGATTTTGTCGATCGGCTGGCCGGTGTTTTTAGCGATCGCATCGTTCAGCTGCTTCTTCAAGTAAAGAATTTCCTTCGCCTGAATTTCAATATCGGTGGCCTGGCCCTGGGCACCACCCAAAGGCTGGTGAATCATAATGCGGGAGTTGGGCAGACTCATGCGCTTGCCCTTTTCGCCTGCGGTGAGCAAAAACGCCCCCATGCTGGCCGCCAGCCCCACGCAGATGGTGCAGATTTGGGGCCGAATGTGGTTCATGGTGTCGTAGATGCCCAGGCCCGCCGACACCGACCCACCAGGGGAATTGATGTAGAGATAAATGTCTTTGTCGGGGTCTTCGGCTTCGAGAAACAGCATTTGGGCCACAATCAGGTTGGCCGAGTCGGCAGTGACCTCTTGGCCGAGGAAGATAATACGCTCCCGCAAAAGCCGGGAATAAATGTCAAACGCGCGCTCGCCACGCCCGGATTGCTCAATAACGGTTGGGATCATCGTGATAAGCCACTTTGTACGGGTTTACCTGATTCTAGCGAGTTGTGTTCTCCAAAGGGGCGGCAGCGTGGAGGGATAGCCGAATCAGGGTTTGTTATCCTGGCAACCATATCCCCTTTTCAGGCGCAGCCATGGCCGTTAGCGTTGATCAAATTTTGCGGTGGAAGCAGACAGGCCAACCGGCTCAGCCCATTGCCGTGCTCACCGCCTGGGATGTGATGTCGGGGCAAATTGTCGATCAGGCCGGAGCCGACATCGTGCTGGTGGGCGACTCGTTAGCGATGGTCGCCCTTGGCTACGACACCACCCTACCGCTGACCACCGAGGATATGGTGATCTGCGCCGGGGCGGTGCGCCGGGGGGTCAAAAATGCGCTAATGGTGGTCGATCTACCCTTTCTCAGCTACCAGACCAGCGTTGAAGATGCCATTCGCGCCGCTGGCCAAATGCTCAAAATTGGTGCCCAGGCCGTGAAGCTGGAAGGGGGCCACGGGGAAGTGGTCGAAACGGTGCGCCGCCTGGTGCAGTGGGGCATTCCGGTGATGGGCCACGTGGGGCTCACACCCCAGTCGGTCAACCAGTTTGGCGGCTTTCGCAAACAGGGGAAAACGGTGGCAGAGGGCGATCGCATTCTCGCCGAAGCCAAAGCCCTAGAGCAGGCCGGAGCCTTCTGCGTGGTGCTAGAGCACATTCCTGCCGAGCTGGCCCGCAGCATTACCAAGGCGCTGAGCATCCCCACTATCGGCATTGGGGCGGGGGTGCACTGCGACGGTCAGGTGCTGGTGACGGCAGATGTGCTAGGGCTATCGGCCTGGCAGCCGCCCTTTGCTAAGGTTTACGCCAACCTGCGGCAGCAGGCGGTGGAGGCGGCCAAGGAGTTTTGCGGAGAGGTGCGATCGGGGCAATACCCCGTATGAAATATCGGGGCAATACCCCGCATGAAATTCCGTTAAGCTAGGAACGCTGGCAGCTAGCACAGAGACGATTACTACGGTTGATACCCAAGTTATGACCACAACTCTTCAATTTAAGTACGACGTTAAGGATATTTCCCTGGCGGCCCAGGGCAAACAGCGAATTGAGTGGGCCGGGCGCGAGATGCCCGTGCTGCGCCAGATTCAAGACCGTTTTGCGGCAGAAAAACCCTTAGCGGGCATTCGCATCTCGGCCTGCTGCCACGTCACCACCGAGACGGCCCATTTGGCGATCGCCCTCAAAGCTGGCGGGGCCGACGCTGTGCTGATTGCCAGCAACCCCCTCTCGACTCAAGATGATGTGGCCGCCAGCCTGGTCGTCGACTACGGCATTCCCGTTTTCGCCATGCGCGGTGAAGATAGCGCCACCTACCTACGTCATGTTGAAACCGCTCTCGACCACCGCCCCAACATCATCATTGACGATGGCAGCGACGTAGTTGCCACCTTGGTGCAGAATCGCCAGGCCCAGCTGTCTGAGATCATCGGCACCACCGAAGAGACCACCACCGGCATTGTGCGTCTGCGGGCCATGTTCAAAGATGGGGTGCTCAGCTTCCCCGCCATGAACGTCAACGACGCCGACACCAAGCACTTTTTCGACAACCGCTACGGCACCGGCCAATCGACCCTCGACGGCATTATTCGTGCCACCAACGTGCTGCTGGCGGGTAAAACTGTCGTTGTAGCTGGCTACGGCTGGTGCGGCAAGGGCACTGCCATGCGGGCCAAGGGCATGGGAGCTAACGTCATCGTCACCGAGATTGATCCGGTGCGGGCGATCGAAGCCGTCATGGATGGCTTCCGGGTGATGCCCATGGCCAAGGCAGCCCAGGTGGGCGACCTGTTTATCACCGTCACCGGCAATAAGCACGTCATTCGCCGCGAACACTTCGAGGCGATGAAAGATGGCGCGATGGTATGCAACTCTGGCCACTTCGACATTGAAATCGACCTCGAATCTCTGGGCGCGATGGCCAGCGAAGTCAAGCAGGTGCGCAACTTCACACAGCAATACATGCTCACCAGCGGCAAGTCGGTGATTGTGCTGGGCGAAGGCCGTCTGGTCAACCTGGCCGCCGCCGAAGGCCACCCCAGCGCCGTCATGGATATGAGCTTTGCCAACCAGGCCATGGCCTGCGAATACCTGGTGAAAAACAAAGGCACCCTCGAACCCGGCCTGCACTCTATCCCCGTTGAGGTGGATAAGGAGATCGCTCGCCTGAAGCTGGTCGCCATGGGTATCGAAGTCGATAGCCTGACCCCCGAGCAAGAGATCTACATCAACTCTTGGACTGTGGGCACCTAAGCCATCGTCTCCCTCAACTAAAGCCCCAGGATGCTGGCAGCATCCTGGGGCTTTTTCCATTAAATAACCCCCGATGCCGAGGCACCGGGGGCTGCTTAGAATAGGGAGTTAGTTATATTGCGCGAAGTCCGTCTTATCTGAATCTAGAATGCCTCAAAGGCAGGGCTGAGTCATCCCTTGCGACGGCATCTTTATGGCAGGTTGGTCGAGGGGGATTGGCCCTCAAGAGTTTCGCGAACTGTGACGCCTGTCACTTACAGGGCTCCACACGCCGATGTTATAAAGGTTGGCTGCGCTGCAACATCCCCACGGCTAAGCAAAGGGGGAAACATCCAAAGTGAAACCTGGTAGCACGGACTCTCCAGAAAGCTGAGTAGGCAGCGATCGCACCTCCGTCGCTTGCCCAGGTCGATAAATTTCTACCTGCTGATCGTGAGAATTAAGCAGCCAGCCCAAACGAACACCGCTGGCCATATATTCCTGCATCTTCTCGCGCAGGGTCGTTAGGTTGTCGGTGCTTGACCGCACCTCCATGACAAAATCGGGCGCAATGGGTGGAAACCTGCGCCGCTGCTCTGAGGTCAGCGCCTCCCAACGGGATAGCTCTATCCAGGCGGCATCGGGCGATGACCCTTCGGGCCGGTCTTTGACCATCGCTTGCTGCCAATCGGTAGCTGAAAAACTGTAGAGGAGCTAAAAACCTTGCCAAGCTGGGTTTGCTTATTCCAGAGGTACAGTTCACCGCCAACCTCCATCTCTTGATTGCCGCTCTCACCACCGACGGGGGGCATAACTATCAACACTCCTTGGGCATTTTGCTCGATCGCCATCTCTGGGTTATGGATGCAGAGTTGGTAGAACTGCTCATCGGTAAAATGAACGGCTTCAAGGTTAATTTCAAGCGGCAAATCTAGGGTGGTCATAGGATGCTCCGAGGGGAGTGGGCAATCTCTGACTGACGGCAGTGCCTTCTATGGTAGCGCTCGACTATCTTGAGCAAATCGTCAAAAACCGTTGCGGGCGAACAACTTCACAGAGCGAACTGTCTAAACTGTTCACTAACTTGCGTCACCGGTATTGACTCTAAACGCGATTCATCACCGATTTCAGTCCAGTCTGCTTGGCTTTATCCTCTGTTTAACCATGAGCTATAGCTTTGACATCATTGGCATTTCCCCAGTACTGCAATTTTTTAACCACCAGCAGCGGGTGGAGGCGCGGCGCGATCGCAGCCAAGCATTCCTGGGCAGCTACTGCTGCACCCTCGATGCCTTCATCAGCGCCACCGAGGCCGTGCACCGCAAGCCTGATTGGGATTGGGATGCGATCGTCAGCACCATCGTTGCCTTCTGGCTGAGCCAAGAGCACGACGTGCGCCACTGGAAACAGCAGTTCGCCGCTGCCCAAGGTGCCCAAAACCTGATCGTGGCCCGCGTGGTCAACTACGACTGCTTGCGCCACGAATTTGAAACCCTGTTCGAAGACTAAGCGGCGGGGCTAAGTTCTGAAGAACATGCCAGAATAAAGGCTGATCTAGCATCCCGCATTCGATAGGTTCCGTTGATCAGGCTCCTGGCTAAAATTCGCGATATCTTCCTGCACTGGTGGGGCGACTTCACCCTCCAGACCCGGCTAATGGCCGGGGCAACGCTGGTGGTGTCGATGATTACGAGCGCCCTTACCTTTTGGGCCGTCAACACCATTCAAATGGATGCCCGTCTCAACGACACCCGCTTTGCCCGCGACCTGGGGCTGCTGCTAGCGGCTAACGTCGCTCCCCTGGTCAACGAAGCCGATCGCACCGAGCTGGCCCGCTTCTCCTATAGCTTTTACCAGAGCACCTCTAGCGTGCGCTACATGCTTTACGCCGATGAGAATGGCGACATTTTCTTTGGCATTCCGTTCTCTGAGTCGGCGGTACAAAATTCCCTCACGCTGCGGCGGCGCATGCAGCTGCCCGAGGGCTATGCCCAAAACACCGATCGACCCCTGGTGCGCCAGCACCTCACTCCGGTGGGCGAAGTCACCGATGTATTTGTGCCCCTCAACTACAACGGCACCTATCTGGGCGTCTTGGCCCTGGGTATTAACCCCAACCCCACGGTAGTCGCCTCCTCTAACCTGACGCGCGATGTCACCATTGCCGTGTTTGTGTCAATTTGGGTGATGGTGATTTTGGGCGCAGTGTTCAACGCCCTCACCATTACCCAACCGATCAAAGAACTCTCCCTGGGGGTCAAAAATATTGCCGACGGCAACTTTAAACAGCGCATTGACCTGCCCCTGGGCGGCGAACTGGGCGAGCTGATCTACAGCTTCAACGACATGGCCGAGCGGCTAGAGAGCTACGAAGAGCAAAATATCGAAGAACTCACCGCCGAGAAAGCTAAGCTCGAAACCCTGGTATCGACCATTGCCGACGGAGCCATTTTGCTCGACAGTGACATGCACGCCGTACTGGTCAACCCCACCGCCCGCCGCATTTTTGGCTGGGATGACCAAATTTTGGACGGCAAGAATATTTTGGAGCACTTCCCCGCCCCAGTGCGGGTGCAGCTCACCCGGCCTTTGTTTCAGGCCGTCAAGGGCGACTCAGCCGCGATGGAGTTTCGGGTGCCCATCACCGAGCCCAGCAGTCGCACCCTGCGGATTTTGCTCAACACTGTGCTCGACCAGGCCAAAGAAAACGTCAAAGGCCTGGCCATTACCGTGCAGGATATTACCCGCGAGGTCGCTCTCAACGAGGCCAAGGCCCAGTTCATCAGCAATGTTTCCCACGAGTTGCGCACGCCGTTGTTTAACATCAAGTCATTCATCGAAACGCTGCATGAGTACGGCGAAGACCTCAGCGACGGCGAACGCAAGGAATTTCTCGAAACCGCCAACCACGAAACCGATCGCCTCACCCGCCTGGTCAACGATGTACTTGACCTGTCGCGCCTAGAGTCGAGCCGCCAGTACCAGCTCGAAGCCGTGGATATCATTCAGCCGATTGAGCAGACCCTGCGCACCCACCGCCTCAACGCCCGCGACAAGCAAATTGAGCTATTGCAGGATGTCGAACCCAATCTGCCACCTGCGATCGGCAACTACGACCTGCTGCTGCAAGTGTTTAGCAACCTGGTGGGCAACGCGCTCAAATTTACCGAATCTGGCGGCCAGGTGATGTTGCGAGCCCACCAGATCGTGCCCCCTGGGGACGACCCCAACGAGGGCGGCTACATTCGCATCGAGATCTCTGACACCGGCATTGGCATCGCCCCCGAAGACCAGCAGGCTATTTTCGATCGCTTCTTCCGGGTCGAAAACCGCGTTCACACGCTAGAAGGCACCGGTCTAGGCCTCTCGATCGTCAAAAACATCATCGAAAAGCACAGCAGCCAGGTGCACCTGGTCAGCGAAGTGGGCGTTGGCACCACCTTCTGGTTCGATGTCGCCGTCTACCAACCCGAGGTGCTTGAAATGTTGGCAAAGGATAGCACCCATACGAAGGCAGAAGGTAAGGACTTAGCGATCGCCACCATCAGCCTGCCAGTCTTAGATACTTCACTGTTTGCTCCCAAAACCGACCAAAATTAACGTCTATTCCCTGTCGGGCTTAAAGTAGTCAGCTCACGATGTTGGTGCAAGGCTTAGCCAAGGCTGCAACTGCTCAAATAGGTGCTGTACCAGGGCTAAATCTTTCACGCCAGGGTGTTGTTCTATGCCACTGGAGAGGTCAATGCCGTCGGGTTTGAGGGTCGCGAGCGCAGTGGCAATGTTCTCAGGGGTTAGCCCGCCCGCCAGCATCCAGGGGCAGGTGGGTCGAAACGACACCAAGGCATCCCAATCCAGAGTTAACCCGGTACCGCCCAACTGCTGAGGATGGTAAGCGTCGAGCAGCAGGGCATCGACGTAGGGAGCATAGGTTTCAGCCCGCACCAGGTCTGCGGCAGTGCGTACACGAATAGCTTTGATCAGGAAGATGCCGGGCAGCTCGGCCAGGAGCTGCTGGCATTGCTCCAGGGTTTCTTGACCGTGGAGCTGAATGTGGCTGAGGTTGGCCTGGCGGGCAATGTCAACCATCTCTGCCAGCGAGGCGTTGGCAAAGACCCCTACGGTTTTAGTCACCACGCTAGCGGCATTGAGCGCCTGGGTGATTTCGGCGAGGGCGCTAGGGGCCAGATAGCGGGGCGACTGGGGCACACAGATGAAACCGAGGTGGGTGGCACCGTGGCGGGCGATCGCGATCGCCTGCTCCGCCTGGGTAATGCCGCAAATCTTGACCCGCATGTTAACTCTATTGAACATTCCGTCGGAAGGGTGTCGGTGGATTTTTATAATCCAACCATGCTGAGTGCCTAGGCTAGGCATTGGGCGATCGCCTTAAATGCTGTTTTCCAAGCCCTGTTTTAGTCTCAAGACCCAATTTTAGACCTCTAGCGGAGAAATAACATTGCTGTTTTCTACCCTGCTTGCCGCCTATACCGTGCCCACCACCCCCGAGTGGTCGTTTAAAGTGGCGCTAATTATGATTACCTGCAATCTGTTTGTGCTGGCCATTGGCAAATACGCCATTCGCAAGCCTGGGGCCGGGCCAGCGCTGCCCGTGGGCCTGCCGATGGTATTTGAGGGCTTTGGTCTGCCCGAGCTGCTGGCGATCGCCAGCTTTGGCCACATTCTCGGCGCGGGCATGATTTTGGGTTTGGGTAACGCCGGCTTGCTCTAATGGCCGCCAACGACCTGCGCCCGGCGACTTTATGGGGCGATTGATAGAATAAAGCCATACCCCAGGCCCGAGGGCTCTAGTGTTGCTAGCTACCGGCGGGTCTGGGTTGGTATTTGACAGCATTCATAGGAGCTAGGCAATGCAATCCAGCTGGCGCGTTGGGGCCATTTTAGGAATTCCCCTGTTTGTCGATAGCTCCTGGTTCATCATTTTACTGCTGGTGACCGTGTCCTACGGGTTAGAGCCCAGCTGGCACTTGGCCTGGGGTAACCTGGCCTGGGTGATGGGGTTTGCCCTGGCGCTGCTGCTGTTTGCCTCAGTGCTGCTGCACGAGCTGGGCCACAGCATTGCCGCTAAGACCCAGGGCATTGCGGTCAACTCAATCACGCTGTTCTTATTCGGCGGCATCGCCTCCATCGACAAAGAGTCGAAAACACCAGAGGATGCGCTCAAGGTGGCGATCGCAGGCCCTCTGGTTAGCTTCGGGCTGTTTTTGCTGCTCACCGCCGTCTCTCAAATACCGACCCTACCCACGCCAATGTCGGTGATCACCGGCAGCGTCGCTCAAATAAACCTGGTGCTGACGCTGTTCAACATGATCCCCGGCCTGCCCTTAGACGGAGGCCAGGTGCTCAAAGCCCTGGTGTGGAAAGTCACCAACAGCCGCATCAAAGGTATTCGCTGGGCGGCCCGCTCAGGCCAGATTCTGGGCGGGCTGGCGATCGCTTTTGGCCTGGTAATGGCCCTGGCTTACCAGGCCTTCTCTGGCTTTTGGATTGCCGCCATTGGCTGGTTTGCCATACGCAACGCCGACGCCTACAACCAGGTGAGCAATCTGCAAGAAGCCATGCTGGCCCTGACCGCCGTAGACGCTATGGCGCGCGACTTTAAAGTTGTCGATGCGGGCATGTCGCTGCGACAGTTTGCCGATACTTATCTGCTCGAAGAAAACCGCGCCCCCGCCTACTTCGCCGCCTCCGACGGGCGCTATCGGGGCTTGGTCAGCGTCGAAGACATGCGGGCGATCGAGCGCAGCCAGTGGGAAACTCTGCCCCTCAGCCACATCGCCAAGCCGCTGCTAGAGATTCCGTCGGTGCGGGAGAGCACGCCGCTGACCGAGGCGATCGATCAGCTCGAAGCGTTGCAGCTGCCTCGACTCACGGTGCTGACCCCCGCCGATGCCGTCGCGGGCACCATCGATCGCGGCGATGTAGTGAGGGCGATCGCCGATCGCCTTGGCCTGCGCATCTCCCCCGCCATGATTCAGCGCATTAAGGAAGAGGGACAGTACCCGCCGGGGTTGCAGCTATCTTCGATCGCAAAATCAGTTATTGAAGAGGCGCGGGCGTAGGGAAGAAGCATGGGACTTAGGCATCGACGCGAGCGGGTTGTAAGTTAGAAGGTTTTCAGGTCAAAAGGTTCGGAACCTGCAAACTTGCCAACCTTCTAACCTCAAAACGGACTACTCACCAACCAGCCAGCTGAGCGCCTTCTCCTTAACCTAAACCAAATTCAGAGACCAGCGCTTCGTCTGAGTCATCGGCAATGGTGGCCACAATAGTCATCAGCCGCGAGATCTCAGCCGGGGAAATGTCCTTTAGAATACGGCTCGAAATCACCAGCACCTGATTGCCCGAGATACCGAAGCGGGCTTCGAGAGTTTCGTTGCAGTTTTTCTCTAGCAGTAGCTTCATCAACCGGGGCTCATCTTTAGCGGGCAGCACGAGAACTGGCGACCACACCGTCAGCGTGTCGGTCTCGGTTTCGCCCGTGAGCTGGGCATACACCTCAACACTGCCGTACTTAAAGCGCCACAGGTGCCCGCCATCGGTTTGGCTAACCATGGCCCCATCCCCCTGATCGAGGGAAGCAATCACCGCCTCAATGGTGTCCACATAGGACACAATGTCGAGCCCATCCTCAGAGGGCGAGGTGGAATAGGACAGATCCATATCTATTGCGTCGTTAGCCATAACAGACCCTTGGTAGCTATTGCTCAACAAACTAAAGTGTACGGTCAGTCTGTGGTGAAGTAAGTTGTTCCTCAACCGTCACCAGACCGGCGGCCCACAACCGCCAAAATGCTGCGCGCCACCCCAACTGTAGCCCCTTGCGCTAGCTCTGACTATCCCCCGATCGCATTTCCAGCCCCCAGAGGATTACCCCACCGTCTCGACTTCCTGAAACTGGTCTTCTAGGGTGTCAAAGCTGTAGTCTCTCACCTCGGGCACTTCGGGGGGCACCTCAAACCCGTTGATGGTGCAAGCCTGACGCCGCTCGGGCCGCGACGAGTAGCGGCAGAGGTGTTCAATAAAGTGAAACACCACCTTGGGGTCAGACCACTTCATCTCGGCCCGCTGCTTGAGAATAATTAGCGCCTCTTTGTCGCTCATGGAGCTGCGCCAGCCCTTGCGCTGACGGCAAGACACCCAGGCGTTGAGCACCTGAAAAATGCGGGCCAGATGATTTTCGGGAATCGCTCGCAGGTGGTATTGCTCTAGCACGTCGGCGACCTCATTGAGTCCGGCATCGCGGGCCAGTTGGGCGCTGGCGTTAAACAGCACTTCCATTTCCGTAATGGCCTGGCCGTGATCGGGATATTCTTGCCGGAGGTGTTGGTCGTTGAGGTAAATGGCCCCCAGATTTTTGAAGTGGGCGGCCAGGAAAAGGGTTTTTTTGTCGCGATCGCCTAGTCCAGCGATGGTGCCGTAGGCCAGGCAGAGGTCGGCCAGAAAGATCGACTCTTCAAACAGTAGAGGCTGCCTGCGCCTAAGCAGGCTGCGCAGCAGTTTAATAAAGCTGTGAAAGCTAGGGTAGCTCATGGGTCAAGGGTTCCCTGAAACAGCTGGCGGTAAACAGAAAATTCACCGCTAGATGAAGTTTTGCGGACTACGCAGACCAACGGCAGGCGATCTGCCGGTCATGGGTTAGCACCGCTAACCTGACCGGGGGTCGCTACATTCAGCCTGCACCCAATCTCTAGATTCGAATCAGCAGAGTCAGGGCAGTGTTTTCAGGGAACACCCCAAGTCTAAGTCAAAAGTTATGGTGCGGAGCCGCCATTTGCCAGGTCTCCGTCCGAGCCAGGCCGTGGGGCTGCTTGGTTTAGGGAACCAGCAAATTCAATGAGGTCAACCAATCGGCCAAACCGTTCAAAATCAGCTGCACCCCAATGGCCATGACAAACAGGCCCAGCAGGCGACTCATGGCCTGAATGCCGCTGGCCCCCAGCATCTTGAGCAGCAGCGTAGACGATCGCAGCGACAGGTAAATCACGATACCAATCAGGGCGATCGAGGCGGCGATCGCCAGCAGATTCATCGCCGTCGGCACCGAAAAATCACCCCCGGCCTGGGCAGCGAGGCCCAGGGCCACAGCGATCGCCCCCGGCCCCCCCAGCAGCGGTATCGTCATCGGCATAAACGAAATGTCTTTGTGCTCGCCAAGGCGAAGGGCCGCGTCTTGGTTATCCACCTCGTTGAGCTTGGGGTCAGAGTTCATCGCCTTCCAGGCGGCGTGGAAGACCACAATGCCCCCCGCTATTCGCACCACCGCCAGCGATACGCCAAAGAAACGCAGCACGCTGCCCCCGACCAGCAGCGTGCCAATCAGCAACACCACTACATTACGGGCAATATTTAGGGCATAGCGATTGCGCATCGAGGCCGGTACCCCCGTGGTCAGCACCAAAAAGATCGGTACCGCGCCAATGGGGTCTACCACCGGAAACAACGCCGCAAAGCTGCCCACCATAAAGTCAAGAAGGATTCGCACCGCTGGCTCGCCCCAGAAAAGTCATACTCTGATGCTGAGTTTAATCCTTCTCGCCTCCAGCGCTGTATCCCCTGAACTTGTTCAACTCAGAACTAGCCCCTTGGGGTAGTCAATTGGGTGTTGCTGAATTGCATGCATTGGGGCGGGGGCAAACGCCGTTTGCCCCCGCGAGGGGCATTGTCGCTCTGATGCATACCTGTACCCAGCAAGACCGTCAATTGCAGACAAACCTTCCTGAACCAAAACTTACTCCTGCCTCTGTGCTTCAGGGTGGAGCCAGGGGCAAAGGCCAATCTAGGAGCGCACGGCAACCACTTCGATTTCGACCAGCCAGCCGGGGTTGACCAATCCGGCCACCTGCATGGCAGAGCGGCTGGGCAAATTGGGCTGCTCGGCGGTGCCGAAAAATTGGGTATAGCCAGCCATAAACCCGCTGAAATCCATCGCCCCATCCATCGCCGGATCGCCAACCAGAAACACCTGCATTTTCACCACATCCCCCAGGGTCAGATCCAGTCCGGCGAGAATGGTTTGAATGTGGTTGAGAATATTGACGGTTTGAGTTTCAGTATCGCCAAAGGCGGCGATGGAGGTGGGCGCAGCGGCGGCATCAATCACCGGAGGGATCTGCCCACTCAGGTAGATGACGGTGGCATTAGCCGGTAGCTCGACCGCCTGGGAAATGGGCAGGGTGGAGTTGGGAATGGGGTAGCGAATGATGCTTTGGGCCAGGGATGGGCGGGCCGCCAGGCCAATTACACCCAGGGTGATTAAGAGAGCGATGGCCCAAACCCGCTGACGTTGGGTAATGCGTCGAAGGCCCGAACGATGGCTGAAATGATTCATGGTGAAACCTCTCGATTTGATTGCAATTCTGGTCGCTGGTCTTACAGGCGCGATCGCCAGAAAAATCCCCATTCAGTCAGCACCCTCAGCGGTCTCGGTGCAATAGGCGGCGTTCAGCGCGGCTATCCACAGCCTGGGCAGGGGTGGGAGGGCAGGGGCAGCAGTGGTGCAGGGGCGGGGCCTGGGGAGAGCGCTGGCCCAGCAAAACGCTGCCGAGTACCACCGCCACGCCGAGCAGCTGCACCGGGGTGAGGGTTTGCTGCAAAAACAGGTAGCTGATTAGGGTGGCGACCACGGGGCTGAACAGGCCCAAGGCCGCCACCGCCGAGGTCTGGAGCCGCTGAATGCCGCGAAACCAGAGGGCGTAGGCGAGGGCGGTGCCGATTAAACCCAGGTAGATAAAGCCCCACAGATTGGTTCTAGACAGCTCTGTTAGCGGCCCTTCGACCACCAGGGCCACGGGCAGCAGTAGCAGCCCGCCAATGGCGAGCTGCCAGGCGGTAAAGACAATCAGCGGCACGGGGGGCCGCCAGCGTTTGGTCAAGACGGTGCCGAGGCTCATGGCGACGGCTCCGGCGATCGCCGCCAGCAGCCCCACGCCGTCTAACCGGGCGCTGGGGCTAAGCACCAGCAGGCCCACGCCGACAAAGCCTGCGATCGCCGCTATCACAGAGGGTCGGCCCGGCTTTTCGCTCAAAATCAGCCAGGAAAACAGCACCACCAGCAGGGGTTGAATGGCCCCGGCGGTGGCGGCCACCCCCCCCGGCAGACGGTAGGCCGCCACAAACAGCAGCGCCTGAAAAATGCCGATATTGAGGCCGCCCAGCACCAGCATGCGCCACCACCAGACGCCCTGGGGCAGCTTTCTCAGGCCCACGATCAGCAATAGACCGATGGGCAGCGATCGCATGGAGGCTACAAACAGCGGATGGCCAGCGGGCAAAAACTCGGTGGCTACGGCGTAGGTGGTGCCCCAAGCGATCGGGGCCAGGGCCGTGAGCAATATATCCGACGGCAAAATATTGGCCAGTGAGCCATCGGAGGCAGAAACATTGGGCAGAGAGCCTGGCGGTGCTTTCATTGGGGCACCTCTGGGCGGGCTAAAACCATGGGGGCAATGCTCCAGTGCGGTTCATAGCGCTACCCTACCGCCGCTGGCTGGTCTCAGTCTTGCCCAAATGTTCTGTCGGTTGTCGATTCTTTTGGTCGCCTGAGTCGAGGGGGGTTCACAGGCGCTCTCGGTAGGCTTTGGGGGTGGTGCCGGTTTGTTTTTTAAAGACCTTGGTGAGATGACTTTGGTTAGAGAAGCCGCATTCTAGGGCGATGTCAGCGATCGAGCGCTGGGGCGATCGCAGCGCCCGTTTAGCTTTCTCTACCCGCTGCTGGCTCACATACTGGTGGGGTGCCAGACCCATAGCCTGCCTAAACTGGGTGGCAAAGTGGCAGCGGCTGACGCCAATTTCAGCGGCGATGGCGGTTAAGCTCAGATCTTGGCTCAGCCGCGCCTGAATGTAGTCGAGTACGGTGGCGAGTTTGTGGGGGGCCAGCCCCGCCGCCGACTGACGAATTTTAGGGATCACCTCGCAGTACTGGCGCAGTAGGTGAATGCCCAAATCGAGCTGAGCGATTCTAGATAGAGCCGGTCGCCCAGATCGCCGTTTTCTATTTCCTGGAGAAAGAGCGGCACTAGGTTTTCGAGCTTGCGATCGCGGGTATTCAACACGGGCAAAAGCTCAAGGTTGCCAGGGTTCAGACAGTCGGTGTCGATGGCGACCTGGCTGAGAAAGTCAGGCTCCAAAACAATGTGCAGCGTTTTGTCGATCGACTGCCAACGGGTAAACCCAGGGCACCCCGCCGGGTAGAGATAAAAATCGCCAAACTCCATCGCCCCGTCGTATTCGCCGCACCCATCCAGGGAGGTCACCTGGCGATCATTTTTAGACAAGAAAAAGGTCAGCATGTGGTGGCTGAGCCCCAGGGGCGCATCCAGCGCGCCTGGCAGATCGTGGCGATAGTGAACCGTTACCCCTTTGTCGAGGCGCACCGAATGATGTGCGATCGCTGGCTTCCCCGCAAACAGATCTAACGGATTGACAGCCATGCCACTCAGCTTGCTAGGTAAAGACCGACCCAGCGGCAACGGATACCGCCTTGCCCCACTTTAGCGCCCTGAAATGGCCTCTGAGATATCACAGATAGGCAAAAAGCAGGCTGGCGGCTAGTTGACCTACAGCACTAAAGCGACCAGCAGCAGGCATGGCAGCACAGGCCCTGTCCCGGTAGACCATGTATGGTGACAATTTAGGGGCTGCGAGGCAGGCTACTTCCAGGCGCGGTTTTCTAGATCGCGCACCTGGCGTTCTAGGCGATCGAGTCGCCCGCGCAGTTCGTCCATTTCGGCCTGGCGGGGCACGCCCAGGTCTTGCAGGGTGTTGCGAAACAGGCGTTGGAACTGATCTTCTAGCGCTCCATTGCCCTCGTTGAGCTGGGCCATTACCTCATCCATCAGGGTGCGGGCCTGGTCGGGGTTAAACTTGCCCTCGCGCACCCACTCTTCGGTCACGACCTTGACCCGCTCGGCTACCAGGGAAGTGGTACCCACGCCAATCATCAGCAACTGGCGCAAAAGGTTGTTGGTATCCATTGAAATCTCCTTGTTATATGCGGGCGTGGTCTAGGTCTGCCAGGTCTGAGCCGCAGGCCAAAGGATGCTCAAAAGACTTTTCGGCCACCCGTCTATTCTGTCAGAGATTCCCAAATTGCCGGGTATAGAAAGCCGTACCGAGCACTGGCGGATGCTCTGGCAAACTCAGAGATTATGCAAAATGCTGACGAGGGGCGGTGGGGCCGATCGCCCCGGTGCCGTCCAATTCACTCATAAACTAGGATGAAGCTAACGGCTGGAGAGGATCACCCCCATGACAGCACAATCTGCCATTGCCCAATCTCAGCTCTACGATCGCGACCTGGCCATCTGGTATGCCGATACCATTGCCCAGCTCAAAACGGGCGATCTGGACAATTTAGACGTAGCACACCTGATCGAGGAGATTGAAGGCTTGGCCGCTCGCGA
The DNA here is from genome assembly GCA_019358835.1 of Tildeniella torsiva UHER 1998/13D. GTDB lineage: Bacteria > Cyanobacteriota > Cyanobacteriia > Phormidesmidales > Phormidesmidaceae > Nodosilinea > Nodosilinea torsiva. The sequence continues at coordinate 118,936 of JAHHIH010000010.1, read as the reverse complement.
TCGCCGAGAAATCAAAACCCGCCTCAAGGTGCTGCTAGCCCATCTGCTCAAACGCACCTACGTGTCCCTGCCCGACAATTATCGCGGCTGGGAAAACACCATCGATGAACAGCGAGAGCAACTTCAGGATTTGCTCGATCAATCCCCTAGCCTAAAGACCTACTTTGAGGATGTTTTTGCAGAAAGCTGGCAACGCGCCCTGAAACAGGTACACAACGATTATCCCGCCGCAGACTTTCCTGCGGTATGGCCCCTTGACTCCAGCCCTGAAGCCGTCCTGACCGGGGAGCTGTATTAGGAGATTTCCAGGAAAAAAGACATAGCCGCCATGCTTAGGACATTCTCTAAGTATCCACTTAGCCCCCGGTTAGCTCATCTACCTTGGCTTTCACCGCTTGAATGTCTTGCCACATCAGCCACTTGGGGCTGCCCTTGTCGCGCGACGGGTTGCGCAGCAGGTAGGCCGGGTGAAAGATCGGCATGCACAGACGGCCATCCCACTCCATCCACTGACCGCGCACTTTGCTGATACCCAACTTCACCCCCAGCAGTGCCTTCAGGGCCGTCGCCCCAGTGAGCAGAATGATCTTGGGATCTACCAGCCGAATTTGCTCTAGCAGGTAGCCTTTGCAGGCGGCCACTTCGGCGGTGGTGGGCACGCGGTTTTCGGGCGGGCGGCACTTGACGATGTTGCAAATGTACACATCGGTCTCGGTGTTGAACCGCACCGATTCGAGAATTTTCTCCAGCAATTGTCCTGACTTGCCCACAAAGGGGAGCCCTTGCTCATCCTCCTGCTGCCCTGGCCCTTCGCCAATGATCAGCACGGGAGCGGTGGGGCTGCCCCGGCTAACCACCACATTGGTGCGGGTAGCGGCCAGATCGCAGCGCTGACAGCCCCGGCAGTGGGTGCCCAGGATCTCCAGGTCAGGGTAAATGCCGGGGGGAATCGGCACCGACCCGGTAGTGGGTATGGCGTCGAAATCTGTGGCGCTGGGGTCTGCGTTGGCCCCGTCGGTAGCGCCATTCCCGGCGTTAAACAGGCTAAATTGCTCGTCGGCCATCGATTTTTGGGGGCTACATCATCCTCTCGGCATCATTGTAAAGGGTCTCGGCCCGCCGTGCTGAGGCGGCGGCTCAGCGGTGCCTCAGCACGGCGTTGTATAGTAGAAAGCTAGTTAAATTGTGTTTGTTGTCCAGGAGCCTCAGCCTTGACTTTCTCCGCCGAAGATTTTGCCAAAGCCCTTGAGGCCCACGACTACGATTTTCAGGTGGGCAGCACCGTGCGGGGCACCGTCATCTCCTTTGCCCCCGACGGGGCCACGGTGGATATTGGCGGCAAGTCAGCGGCCTTTTTGCCCATTCGTGAAGCGGCGGTGCGGGCCATCACCTCCTTTGAGGGCGTGCTCGAAGCGGGGGGTGAATACTCGTTTCAAGTAATTCGTGACCAGGATGCCGACGGTCAGCTGCTGCTGTCGATTCGCAAGCTTCAGCTCAAACAGCTGTGGGATAAGCTGGCCCAGCAGGCTGAAGAGAGCGCTGTGATGGAGGTCAAAGTCACCGGCCACAATAAGGGCGGTGTGACGGTCGATGTGGAGGGCTTGCGGGGGTTTGTGCCGCGATCGCACCTGGGCCGCACCTACGAAGATCTATCCGAAGCCGTGGGCCAGCGCCTTACGGTAGGGTTCCTTGAAGTCAACCCCGCCGCCAACAAGCTGGTGATGTCGGCCCGCATGGCCGCCCGCAGCCAGATGATGAGCACCCTAGCGCTGGGTCAGCTAATCGAGGGCACCGTAGGCAGCCTTAAACCCTTCGGCGCGTTTGTCGAGTTCGACGGCATCAGCGGCCTGCTGCACATCAAGCAAATCAGCAAAAACTACGTCGATTCTCTGGCTACTGTGCTGAAGGTGGGCCAGCCCATTAAGGCGGTGGTCGTCGGCCTCGATCCCGAGCGCAACCGCATTTCGCTCTCGACCAAGGTGCTTGAGAAGTATCCTGGTGAGGTGCTCAAAGAATCTGAGGCCGTGTTTGAAGACGCCGAAAATCGCCTGGCCGACATTAGCCGCATGCTGAACGACAGCGAGGCATAAACAATATGGGCACCGTGTGGGAACTCGACTTTTACTCCCGGCCCGTGCTGGATGAGAATGACAAAAAACTCTGGGAAGTGCTGCTCTGCGAAGGGTTGGTCGGTACTGGAGTAGAGGCCGACAAGCTGTTTCACTACAGCAAGTTTTTGCCCAGCAGCGACGTCAACTCAATTGTCTTAAAGGGGGCGATCGAGGAGGCGATCGCCGAGGCGACCAGCCAAGGCATCGCTCCCCCCAGCCGCATTCGGTACTTCCGCTACCAGATGCAAAACATGATCTTGCGGGCCTGTGAAGACGCGGGCATTCCGGCTCGGCCCAGCCGGCGCACGGTGGCCTTGCAGCGGTGGCTGAGCGATCGCAACCAAACTCTGTACCCCAACATGGAAGGCTACACCAGCGCTCCATCGCCCTCGGTAGCAGCTCCACCACCCAGCCCCCAGGCCCTGCCCGATGCCCTGCTGGGGCAGAAGTGGACCTTCGTCACCCTGGAAGCCGCCGCCTTTGCCGACCTGCCCGACTGGGATATTGGCTTTGGGGAGTCGTTTCCCCTAGACATGGCGAATCTAGACCCCACTACCCCAATCCCCGGCCTGCTGATTTTCTCCCCCCGCGCCACAGCCCTCGCCGCCTGGATGTCGGGGCTAGAGCTGGCCTACTGGCGGATAGAGTCTAGCAAAGCTCCCCAGATTATTCTCGAAACCGGAGCCTCTGACAGCTGGGTTTTGGCGGGTCTGCCCGGCCCTAAGCTATTGGCCGAGGCCCAGGCCTTTGAGGCCGCTAAGGCCAAAGCCAACCAGGTACACTTCATTGGCATTCAAGCCAGCCGAGAGAGCGAGTCTTTTGCTGGGTTCTGGCTGCTGCAAGAGCTGAATCTGGGGTAGGGGAATGGCTTTTTTCAATGGCCTGGCTAAGTGGCCCCACTGGCGGAATGCGGGGATTTATGTGCTGCTGCTGGCGATCGCCCTGGTGATGGTCTTCCCGCTGCTGTGGCTGCTCAGCACCTCCCTTAAAGGCTCGACAGAGAATCTGCTGGCCAACCCGCCCCAGCTTCTGCCCCAGCAGCCGACCCTGGCCAACTACCGGCAGGTGTGGCAGTCAAACCCCTTTGGCCAATACTTTCTCAACAGCACCGTGGTGGCGGTGCTGACGGTGGCGGCGAATCTGCTGCTGTGCTCGCTGGCGGCCTACCCCCTGGCGCGGATGTCGTTTTTAGGCCGCGACACCCTGCTGGCGCTGATTGTGGCCACCATCATGATTCCGTTTCAGGTGGTGATGATACCGCTGTACATTTTGGCGGTGAACTTGGGCCTGCGGAACACCTACTTGGGGCTGGTGCTGCCCTACCTGGCCTCGGCCTTTGGCATTTTTCTCATGCGCCAGGCGTTTCAGGGCGTGCCCAAGGAGCTAGAAGAGGCCGCCCGCATGGACGGCTGCTCTGACCTGGGCATCTGGTGGAATGTGATGTTGCCCGCCACCCGCCCGGCCCTGGTAACGCTGGGAATCTTTGTGTTTATTGGCACCTGGGGCGAATTTCTCTGGCCGCTAATTTTGCTCGATCGCCCCGAACGCTACACCCTACCCCTAGGCGTAGCGCGGCTGGCAGGCAGCTTTTCGCTAGACTGGCGGCTAATTGCGGCGGGGTCAATTTTGTCGGTGCTGCCCGCAATTTTGGTGTTTGTGCTGTTGCAGCGCTACATTGTGCCAACAGAGACAGCCAGTGGGGTGAAGGGGTAGAGGGGCAGGCTGCCGACCCTCATCCTAATCTCAGGCCACAGTCGTTATACTACTGATCAGTAATAAAATCCCTTTCTTCTCTACCCGGCCCCCTTGGTCTATCGCTATGGCTCTTGCTCCTACGGTTTCGCAGGTTTCACTCGACGATGACTGTCGGCTGGTGCGGCTGTCGCCAGAAACACTACAGCTGGTGGCCGACTTTTTTAAGGTGCTGTCAGAGTCGAGCCGGTTGCAGATTGTCTGTGCCCTCAAAACAGGGCAGAAGAACGTGACTGAAATTATTGAAGCCACAGGGCTGGGCCAGGCCAATGTGTCTAAGCACCTTAAGATCTTGGCTCAGGCGGGCGTTGTTAAGCGCCAGCAGCAGGGGGTCTGCGTGTATTACCAGATTGCCAACGGCTTTGTGTTTGAGCTGTGCGAGCTGGTGTGCGACTCGCTGTCGGTGCAGATTCAGCAGCAGTCTGAGCAGATCGCTCACCTGGGGGCATTTCGTCAGTCTTAGCTTAGGGAGGAAGGCTTAAGCGATCGCGCTTGGGAACTACTCGCACGGCTACGGACTGCGATCGCTTCACTGCTATCAAGCGCCTGCTTCCCCTAACGTCGGAGAGCTAACCAAGCTGCTATCTAGAAGCCTAGCGCGGCGAATGCTGGTATACAGAACTACAGCTTTATCGGTTCTTTAGATTAATCACCTAGATTAATGCAGGCGATTAATTCAGCCTTGCTTCATCAGCCGCAACCCTCTCGGCAGCGGCTCCCTTTTTGCAATGAGACTCCATAGATTATGAAACTCAAAACCCTGGCCGTTGCCCTACTCTCCACCGCTGCCGCCGTTGGCCTGTCAATCTCTGCGGCCTTTGCCCAAGTCGCCGAGGTCAATATTGACAGTCTCAACGTGCGCTCTGGCCCCGGTCTCACCCACGGCATTCGCGGCACCATACCCAGGGGTGCCCAGGCCAAGATCATTCAAACCCAGGGCAACTGGCTCTATGTGGTCACTGGCCCGATTGAGGGTTGGGTTTATGCCCCCTATGTGACCGTTTTGGATCAGCCAGGGCCTGGAGTTGACTCTCCGGCAACCACCGTTATGGTCTGCAACGGCACCAACCGCACAACGGCCCGCGTGTATCGCCAAAACGGCGAACTCAAGCTGCGGGTGCACGATCGCCTCGACAACCTCACCTGGCTCGACACGCCCGCCCGCGTGGAAACTGGCTCTGGAGCCACGACCTACGTCAATATTCGCGGTGAGCAAACGACTCGGGTGCTCCAGAGCCAAAGCTCACCAACCAACTGCTCGATCCAGACCACCAATCGCCCCATAGAGGCTGGAGTAGTAACCGAAATCGAGCAGCCCTAGCAGCCGATTGATGCGTTAGATGGCAGGCGGTTTATTTGCTGCCTGTGACTTTATTGACCAAGTCTTTGGCGTCTTCAACCAGGCCCTTTTGATCGGGGTTTTCCTGACGGTACTGCTTGAGATTTTCTTCGTAGGTCTTTTGCACACCGTTGGGGTTGTCGATCACCTCTACAGCCTCTTCGTAGGCCTGGTCACGGGGTTCTGCGGTCAAAGTTTGGTCTACGGACGGAGCCGCAGTGCCCTTGTCGTTAGCGGCGAAAGCGGGCTGGGTGGCCAGGGTTAACCAGCTCATTAGACCGACTAGGCAAGCTAGGGCGATCGCCCGAAAGCGGCGGCTGAAAAATTCTTTTGAGAGCGTCATTGGGCGTTTCATAGCGTTCCTGAAGTCCTTAGGTAGGGGAAAATCCATCGGTAAGGAAGCGACAGAATAGGGTCGCTGACAACTCACAACAGATTGAACTGTATAGTACGAAACCTAATCTCAGCCCCTCTCTACCCCCAGGCACATTCTCTGGGCTGAGGTTTAGCGGGCTGTCAAGGATTCGGTTGAAGGGTAAGGGGTTTAGGGTTTTACAGCCGCTGGCTAGCACAGGATTTGCAACTGTGAAAACCCCATAGCACGGTTTTTGCCGAGACACCTCAGTCATTTACGTCGGGGGATCGACTGCTGTAGGATGGTTGCCTGTGTAAAATTTCGGCTAGGTTCAGGCATTGGCGCTAGGTTCTTAGGGCGTTCTAGGGCTCGGGCTACCGGAACTTTTGGTGTATTGCGCCGGTGCCATGATTCCCCCATCCCAGTTGCAAAAGCTTGAGTCTTGCCCCAGTGGCCCGTTGCAGATTTCGCCGTTACCGCTGCCGGATGCGGTAGATACTGAACTGGCGCTTCAAACCCTGACGCTGTCCCTGGCTATTCCCACCTATAACGAAGGCCAAAACATTGGCCCCCTGGTGGACCGCCTGATCGCCCTGCTCGACCAGGCCATTCCCCAAGACTACGAGCTGATTGTGGTGGACGACGACAGCCCCGACCTCACCTGGAACACAGCTCTAGAATTGCAGGCAACCTATCCCCAGGTGCGGGTGCTGCGACGACAGGCGGAGCGAGGCCTATCTTCGGCGGTGATTCGCGGCTGGCAGATCGCCCGAGGGCGCATTTTGGGTGTGATCGACGCCGATTTGCAGCATCCCCCAGAGGTGCTGCTAGGGCTGTTGGATGCTATCCAGCAAGGGGCTGACTTGGCGGTGGGCAGTCGCCACGTTGAGGGCGGCGGCGTCAGCGAGTGGAGCCTGGCGCGGCGGGTGCTATCGCGGGGGGCGCAGACGGTGGGCCTGCTGCTGCTGCCTCGGGTGGTGGGCCGGGTGAGCGACCCGATGAGCGGCTATTTTATGGTGCAGCGGGAGGCGATCGCAGGCCCCCTGCTCAACCCCAAGGGCTACAAAATTTTGCTAGAGGTGCTGGGGCGCGGCACCATCGACACCATCGCCGAGGTGGGCTACGTCTTTCAAGAGCGGCAGGAGGGGGCCAGCAAGGTCACCTGGCGGCAGTACATCGACTACATTCACCACCTGCTGCGGCTGCGGCTGGGGGGGCGGCTATCCCAGCTACACCAGCGTTTCCCCATGCAGCGGTTTGTGCGCTTTGGCGTAGTGGGTCTCAGCGGCGTGGTGGTGGATATGGTGATTCTCTACCTGATGCACAGCACCCTCGGGCTGCCCCTGACCCGCAGCAAAATTGTGGCGGCGGAGGTGGCGATTCTCAACAACTTTGTTTGGAATGATGCCTGGACCTTTGCCGATATCAGCATGCTGCAACAGGGCTGGTCGGCCCGACTCAAGCGCTTTCTCAAGTTCAACCTGGTGTGCCTGGCCGGGCTGGTGCTGAATGTGCTGGTGCTGAATGTGATCTATAACTGGATGTTTGACCAGCGCTGGCCCTACCTGGCGAATTTGGTGGCGATCGCGATCGTCACCTTCTGGAACTTCTGGCTCAACCTCAAGCTGAGCTGGCGCGTCACCCAGGTTAAGTAGATCGAAAACAACGCACTTAGCCGCAGAATTGCCCTCACCCCAAATCCCTCTCCCAATCTTGGGAGAGGGGCTTTGAGTCGTTCTGATCCCCTTCTCCCAACCTGTGAGAGAAAGGGCTGGGGGATGTAGCTTGCTTCCCACAGGGGCGATCTACTGAGGTTCAGTAAACAGCAGGGGCATGGAGCGATCGCGAAGCGTCCCCTTGGCGGAATCGCCGTCTAGCGGCAGTCGAGGGTGGCAAACACCTGGTCAGCAGAGGTTTGGGGCGCATCGCCGTGGGCCAGCACCCACACAAAGCGGGCATCGTTGTTGTGCTCGACAAAGGTCAGTAGGCTGGCGGCATTGTAAGTAGTGCCGCCGTCCTCAAAGCTGCCTGTCTGGATCACGACCGATACGGGCTGATTGCAGAGGGTGCGCTCTTCGACCCGCTGCTCGGTGAGTTGATAGCTGCCCTGGGTGGTAACGCTATCTTGAAACCCCTCGACAAAGCTCTGCTGGGCATCATTCCCTTTGATATAGCTGGGCAACTGCCCCATGGTCAGCAGCACCGAGGGCGGCGAGTCGGTATTCGCCACTTGAATCACCTGCATGCCAAACATGCCCATGTTAAAGATGGTCTGGTTCTCGCCGGGGATGGTGTAGGTAAACAGCTCTTGGCTATCCGCTGGGTTCTGGTCGGGGCCAACGGCGAACCGCATGGTGCGGCTAATGAAAAACGCCAGGGCCAGCCCGGCCAGCACCGTTACGCCGAGACAGCCACCGCAGCCCAGTGCCACCCACTTAGCCGTATTGTTGCTTCCACCAGAAGGGGTTGGGGGTAAGGGGTCGGCCTGGGTCATCGGTTGAACGCTATACAAAATGCGGTATTGCCATCATAATCGCCCCGGTTTTGGGTCACTGCCGCTGATGATGAATCTTTGCGATAGTGAAAGGCCGAGCTAACCCTGCCTTTGCACTATCGCCTGAAGGCGAAGAACCTAGCGGATGACAAGATGGCACAGTCAGCGGAGGTTTTTGAGCCAAAAAGACCCGACCTGGCCAAAAATGTACCTTTAGCAACTTAAGAAACCTGCCTCAAGAGTGTTTATAATGCTCAATGCTGAAAAATAGTCTTTTCAATAGGTAGTTTCGCTATGGCTTTTTCTCGTCTACCCGGTGCTAAATTGTCGGTCTCTACCTGGGGTCGCCTGGGTGCAGCGGCAGCACTCTGCCTCGTCGGTGCTGTAGGCTGCACCACCCCCGTAGAAGTCATGGATCCCAATGAAGAGGCTCCCACTACCGAGGAGCCCATGCCTGAAGAGCCTGGAGCCACAATTGATGTATTTTTCGGTGATGTCGAGAGCCCAGAGGGCGGCATGGTGAAGCAGCTGCGGCTGCCCGGCCCTGAGACTGGCGTGATGGTGGCCTGTGACCAAGAAGGCTTTGTGCCCTTTGCCTACAGCGATATGGGTATGGATTGGGTAGGCTGCGAAGTGCCTAACCCCGGCGACGCCGTCGGCCCAGAGTCGGCGCTGACTGAGCCCGAGCTATCTGATGTACCCAGCCCCGTCGGCGGCACTGTTTCTATGGTGACCATCCCGGGCCCCCAGAGTGCTGTTTCGGTGCTCTGCGAAACCGGTACTCCCTTTGTCTACGAAGATCAGGGCACCTGGGTGGGCTGCCAGGGATAGTTGGAGTAGGGGGTAGGGGGTAAGGAGTAGAGGTAAACGCCTCACTCCCCACTCCCTACCCCCCACTTCCTACGCTCCTACCGCCTCCTTCGCCGCGTAGAGCACCTCGGCGGTGATGCTGCCGACGCCCCGCTCGCGGGCGAATTTCTCGGTGTTGCGCTTCACCTTTCCGCGCACAAAGCCGGGGATCTTTTGCAGCTCGGCCAGGCCGTCGGCACTCCAGCCCAGGCCCGCCTCGACGGCGGCATCGGCGCTCATGGTTTTGGTGAGAATTTCTTTGGTGTCGTGGCCACCAAAGAACTCCAGCAGGTGGTCTTCCATGCCCAGGGTGAAGGAGTTGTAGACCAGGTCAACGATCTGGTTGGCTCCTTCGTAGCCCATGAACGGGCGATAACCCACGGGGAAGTTTTGAATGTGGATAGGGGCCGCGATCACACCGCAGGGAATGTCGAGCCGCTTGCCCACGTGGCGCTCCATCTGGGTGCCGAAGATGGCGGCGGGTTCGAGCTGGGCGATGCGATCGCCGATCTCCCCATTATCCTCACTCACCAAAATCTCGTCGCAGTACTCGCCCACCTCAGCGGCAAACCATTCAGCGTCGTACTTGCAGTAGGTGCCCGCCAGCACCACGTGAATGCCCATTTCACGAGCGAGAATCTTGACCATGGCGGCGGCGTGGGTGCTATCGCCAAACACCACAGCCTTCTTGCCGGTCAGGTTCTGACAGTCGATGGAGCGCGAGAACCAGGCCGCCTGCGACACAAATCGGGTCTGCTCATCAATAAAAGCGTCATAATTCACACCGGCCCCCTGCTCATTCAGCACCGTTTGAATGGCGCGAATGCAGCGGGCGGTTTCGACAATGCCCATGGGGGTAATGTCTACATAGGGCATCCCCAGCTCTTCTTTGAGATACTCTGCCGTCAGCGGCCCCACTTCACGGTAGGGCACCAGGTTAAACCAGGCCCGGCCCATGTCTTTAATCTGGGTGACCAGCGCGCCCTCAGGCATCACCAGGTTCACCTCAATGCCGAGCTGGGCCATCAGAGTGCGCAGCTCGCGGCAGTCGTGGTTGTTGTGGAAGCCCAGGGTGGTCATGCCAATGATATTCACCGAAGGCTTCTCGGTTTTGCCCTCGGGAAGAGTACCCTGCTTGCGGGCTTTGGCTAGGTAAAACTGCACGATCTGCTGAAGGGTGCGATCGGCGGCTTGCAGCTCGTTGACTCGGTAGTGGTTCACATCCGCCAGCAGCACATCGCCCTGGGAATCTAAGCTGGCACGCTGCACAAAGTTGGCCAGATCTTCTTGCAGAATACTGGAGGTGCAGGTGGGGGTGAGCACAATTAAATCGGGGTGCTCTTCTTTGTCTTTGCGGACGATATTATCGACCACCTTTTCTTGGGAGCCGCGCGCGAGGACATTGCGATCGACAATGCTGGCAGTGACGGGGGTAAAGTCGCGCTCCCGTTCTAGCATCGATCGCATGACGTTGAAATAGTCATCCCCCAGCGGCGCGTGCATAATTGCGTGCACGTTCTTAAACGAGCTCGCAATGCGCAGGGTGCCAATGTGCGCCGGGCCGGCATACATCCAGTAGGCCAGTTTCATCGGGTGAGTCTCCTTGGTGGCGGTGGTCAGCGTGAGTTTGCCGAAACACCCTGAGCCGCACAGCCCTGGTAGACCCAACGGTTTTGATTGTCGCGAAGATGTAGCTCTGGTGGGGGCCTCTGAGAGAATTCTTTACCTGAACCGCCAGAGACAGCCCTACAAACTACAGCACGTCAACGCTTAGCTACGGGTTAGCGATCGCCCAACAGTCTGCCCTCACAAAAGGTGAGTTCTTGGCAACAGACCGTTGCTTGCACTAGCTCAGCCACTTGCACCGCAGGACTAGGCTCCAAACCCGGATAATCTGTTTGCAGATAGTCAATCACCCCATCGGCTGGCCAAGGCCCCAGCGACGTTTTGTAGTCCAAAAATTCTGCCTGAATCTCTTGCCAAGACCCATACTGCTTTTTAGATAGCAGCATTTTGGTCTCGGTGTAGATGAGGTGAAATTCCATCTACAGAACCGCTGCTAGGGATTGGGCAAAGGCCTCAGGGGCATCGAGCATGAGCCAGTGGCTAGTATTGGGAATGGTCGTCGTCGGCAGCGTTGGTCGCAGCACGTGCAGGCTCAGAGGCATCGCATTAGATGCAGCCACAATGGCGTGGGCTTGAGCACCGGGTGAAGCTAGATAGCGATCGAGGGCGGCTGTCGCCTGAAAGGTGAACAGCTCACCGCCGGTACCAATTAGGGCTGCCTTTGGGGTGTGGTTCAAGCGCGCCAGATGTTGGCCTGGGTTTCAGAGGTGCCACCGGTCAGAGCGTTGCGAAAGGATTGTTCAAGCACCGATCGCCAGTCTTCCCCGACCATGGCCTGCTGCATCGGGGCCATCTGGGCCTCATAGACCTCCGGCGGACACTGGGTGCAGTCAATCGGCGGATCCACCAAGACTAGCTTGGCAATGCGGTGAGGCTGAGCGGCGGCGGCAGCGAGAGCAACGCAGCTGCCGTAGCTATGGCCAACCAAAGGGATGCTTTCTAGCTGTAACGCATCCATCACTGCGAACAGGGTATTTGCACAAGCTGCAGGAGAATAGTCATGGTCGGATGGAGGGGTAGACGCACCATGACCAGGCAGAGAAATCGCGATCGCCGTTCTCTGCTGAGCCGTTTGCTCTAGCTGCGGTCGCCACAGATCGGCGGCGCAGGCCATACCGTGGATAAACACCGCTGGCAGGGCTAGAGTTTTAGTAGCGGCGTCAGCCACCAGCACCTCAATACTGCCGGTAGCACTGGCAATGGTGATGGAACGCATTTTTCATTCCTCGTCTAGAACAGGTGAAATCTTGGGTAAAACAACCCAAAATGCCACGATTCCAGCCTATCGAGATTTGTTCATTTTTCGATCTTTCATTTTCGTTCTTCAGCTCGCGCGTAGGCTTCTCTAGCGCTATTCGGCAAACATTTCGGCCAGGGTTTCAAGCAGCATTCTTTGCTCGCCGACGCTGATTTGACCCAGGCGTTTGACCAACCGGGCTTTATCGACCGTACGAATTTGGTCTAAAACGATTTGGCCGTTCTTACCCTCAAAACGACAGGCAATGCGGGTGGGGTAGAGCCTGCCCTTGGTCGTCATCGGGGCCACGATCGCAGTGGTAATGTAGCGATTCATCTCGTCGGGGGAGATCACCACGCAGGGTCGTGTTTTTTTGATTTCATTGCCCACGGTGGGGTCGAGGTTGACGAGAAAAACGTCGAAGCGGTTGACTACCATTCCCATTCAGCGTCGTCCCAGTCGGTGGGGTTGAGGTCGTCGAGCAGGGTGTCGTCGTGGCTGTCTGCCATAGCGGCAAAGGCGGCATCCCAACCGGCCCGCTGGCGAGGGGCGGTGCGAATGACCAGGTGGTCGCCCTCTACCTCCACCTCTACGTCTGCATTCAGGCCGCTCTGCTCTAGAAGCAGTTTAGGAATGCGAATGCCTTGGGAGTTGCCAATTTTGACAATGCGAGTTCGAATGGCGGTGCCCATAGACGGTGTCTGCCCAGACGTAAAGTAATTACATTGTAGATACCACTACTGGGGCCGTCAAGGGGAGAACTAGCTGCCATGGCAAGTCCTAAATATCGCCGCTCCCTTATGGCATTTGAAAAAGTGTCTCTGCTGTGAATGACGCGACGGAAGACTCGCCTAGGGTTGACGTAGTCATTCACACCGTTAAGGAGTCAGCCAATGAATTCTGTGCAGCCGCCATCTAGCCACAGTCAAGCCTGGGTCGTGCAAACCTGGCTGGCCTTTTTGCTGTCGGTGGGCAGTCTATCGCTGGGCATCTTTTGTTTGCCGGTGGATGCCTGGGTAAAGGGCTACATGGGCATGGGCACCCTGTTTGCCCTGGGGTCTACCGCCAGCCTCTCTAAAACAGTGCGCGATCTGCACGAAGCGAAGCAGGTCACCGCCCGCATTGACGAAGCCAAGGTCGAGAAACTTTTGGCCGAACATCACCCGCTGCGATAGCGCAGTTAATCACCACAGGCGGCAAAATAAAACCCCAGCAAAACCTCTCTGGAATGCCACCGCTTGAACGAGACTGAGCGAATAAATGCAATGTAAGACAGTGCTAAAGTCCCAAAAAATAACGCCACCTGCTCAAAGGATGCTGCTCCAATACGGAGAATGTTGACCAAAAACACTCCGCTGAGGATCAGCAGCCCAAACGAGAGGTTGCGGTACATGATGTGGGTGGCCTGATATAAATCTGCGGTGATCAGGGAGGGCCGATTATTCTCTTTTAGATACGAGCAGACCCTCGAATAGAGGTGATTCATCTTTGTGGGCATGCCGACTTTGTCTTGCAGCAGCAGTAGTAACCGGCTCTCAAAATCGAGGGTTTTGGGGTCAACGTCTTGGGCCAGGCCTTGCAGCCACTCGCCTCTCTCTAAAAGAATTTCGGCGGGGAAATAATGCAGGTCGCGATCGAACAAGTTGCAGAGGGCTAAAAAGAAAGTCCAGGTCACACTCTGCGCCAGCCCGCCTAAAAGGTAGCTGGCAAACGCAAGGGCAATCAACACCTGAAGTGAAAAACCGGTTTGCACTAAACCACTAAACTCTTGCACACCCATCGCTGGGTTGTAGAGCAAAAAGATCGCCAACACGAGGGGCACCCCCCCAAGTATGGCGGCGAAAAACTCGTACGGCCCCAGCGCAAACTTGAATAGATCCATAATCCCAGGGTGGCTCAATCAACGCCAAATAAGCGGCAAACGGGTTTAGAAAAACCCCTCAAAGGCTTCCAGTGCTTCGCCTTCGAGCACGGGGCCGATGACTTCAACCGGGTGTTTGCCGTGCTTGAGCACCTCGCGGCTGGCCAGCGGTAGCTGAAAGGGAGACTCACCCTGGAGGCTGTAGAGGCGATCGCTCCCCAAGGCATACACCAGCCGCCCCACCCCACTCCAAAAAATCGCCCCGGCGCACATGGGGCAGGGTTCGGTGCTGGCGTAGAGGGTGCAGTCTTTGAGGGTGTCTAGGCTGAGGTTTTTATCCATTTGCCGCAGCAGCACGGTTTCGGCGTGGCCGGTGCAGTCGCGCTCGGTAATCTGGTTGTTTTCGGCTTCGGCCAGCAGATTTCCTGAGGCATCGGCTAGCACCGCGCCAAAGGGACGGTTGCCCGCCTCGCGGGCGCGTTGGGAAAGGGCGATCGCCCGCCGCACGTGGCCCAAATCTTGCTCACTCACATCGCTCATCGGTCGCTCTCCGCTTCATCGCTCACCCATCATGCCACTAGACCGGGGGCTGCTTCGGGAAGCCGTTGGGAATCTCAAAGCGATCGCCCGTGCGGCAGTATTCATAACCCGCCATCCGCCCGAGCGCCCCCACTTTATCCACATCAATGCGGTTGTTTTCGCCCAGCACGTCGTCGCGCACAAACAGATGCACCACCTGGCCAATCACAATGTGAAACTCGCCCACCGGCACAATTTGCAGGGTGCGGCACTCAAAGGCCACAGGCGACTCGGCCACGCGGGGTGGCTGAATGACGCGGCTGGGAGCGGGCGACAGATTCACGTAGTCAAATTCTGACTTGCCATAGGGCAGCGGCTCGGCGCATTCCGCCACCTGGTGAGCGTAGGACTCAACCGCCAGATTAATCACATATTCCCCAGTGCCGCCTTCGCTAGGGGGGCGCACATTGCGCAGGGTGTCTTTTTCGCTGCCGTCGGGCTTGAGGCTGATGCTAAACATCAGCGCCAGGGGCTTGTGACCCGCCGCGTTGAAGTAGGAGAAGGGGGCCAGGTTGGCCACGCCCTCGGGGGAAAGGCTGGAGACAAAGGCGATCGGTCGAGGTACGACGCTGCCGATCAGCAGCTTGTAGCGAGTCGAGGGGTCTAGCAGCTCGGGGTCAATTTCCATGGGGCGGGGTGCAACAAGGGCGATGGTCAAAGACCGACCCAGAAGGGTCATGGCAGGCATTTTGCCACGTTTCGCCAATCGTAGCTGAGCCCTTGGTAGCCAACTCCGCCAAATCCCTGGATTCGACACCCTGGATTTGGCGGTTCTAGACCAACAGCCCCCTCGTTCTATGGCCACTGGCCTCGCTGTCGGTGCCCCTTACAAACTGCGCTGTTCCACCTGCAAGACCAGGATGTGGACATCGGCGGGCGGTTTAACCGGCGTTGCTGGCGGCGTTACCGTCGGCCAGACTGTCTTTAACTCTTGCAAGCTTTTGGCGATCGCAGTGTGATCCTCGGCGCGGGTCTGCTCCATTTCTTGAGCAATGGTTTGGTATAGCTGGTCGGAATACAAAACGAATCCGCGCGAGTCTTGATACTCAACCACTTCCACAATTTTGCCATCCACCACGGCGGCTTCATATTCTTCCGCAGCGGTTTTGAGCACGTGGCTGATGACTTCTAGCACAAAGTCAGGGGACTGGCGCTGGTCGGCGGGCAAGGCCGCGATTGCCCCATCAATCGCCGCGATCGATTCGTCAAATTTGGTTTTGAGCTGAGGGCTCTCGGGGGCAGACTTGGTCAGGTCAAGCAGCTCATTGAGCTGGTCTTTGAAGGGCGTTACATTGCGCTCAGCGAGCTGGGCCTCGACCCCGCCATAGAGTTCTTCAACTGGGTGGCCAATGTGGGGTTCAGCCTCTGCATAGCTACCGGCGGCAATCAATTCGTCGGCCACCATCAGGTGGCCTTTCATCAGCGCCAGGGTCGTCATGTAGTCGGCATCGGGATTGCTGGTGGCTCCAGCTTCACCGCCCTCACCGCCCTCGCCCCCTTCGCCACCCTCACCGCCCCCATGGGCCATGTCTGCTGTGGGAGCGGTATCGGCACCGACTTCACCACCGTCGGGCGCTGGCCCGCCACAGGCTCCTACCGCCGCCGCTAAACCAACCGCTAGAAACAGCTCTACAGGCTTGAGTTGCTTTGCCATATTAATTGTCAATTGAGAATAAATTGCATTTAATCTTGCCTTTATGAGCCTAGGGCTATATGAGATCGCATGTCAATAAGATCCAGGATGCTGGCGACGAGACAGGCTTGAAACCTAGACCGGTAAGACATCAAACAGCCCCATGCAGCCGTGCTCTGCGATCGCATCCTGATGGGGATGAAACATAAACTGGCCAGGATAGGGGTAGGCAAACTCTAGAATGTGTCGCTCGGCGGTGCCCATGGTGATCACGTCAGAGTCACCGGTTGGGATGAGGGTGCGCCCCGTCGGAAAAATTTGAAACAGGTTGGCATGAATGTGAAAGGTCACCGCCACGTCAAACTCAATCATATTGAGCAGATACAGCCGCACCCGCTGGTTCTGATAGATGGGAATTGGGTGATCGCGATAGTAGTTGGGAATGCCGTTGAAGGCATACAGCTCGTTGTGCTCATCGTTATTGATGTCAAAGCCACCCATCACCAGCACCATTTCGTCGGCAGGTGGACGGCCCTCGGGTGGATCTACAATAAACAGGCCGTAGAGCCCCTTGCTGATGTGGCGCGTCACCGGAGCGACGTGGCAGTGGTAGGGATGCACGCCAAACGGCCCGGCCTCAAACTCGTACACCATCGTCTGACCATGGCGAATCGGCTGCACACCATCCATTTCAGCGGGGTGAATGCCGTGAAAGTGCATGCTGTGGGAATGCCCGTCTTGGTTGTGAAAGATAATCCGCACCCGCTCCCCGGCTTTGGCTCGCAGGGTGGGGCCTGGAACTCTGCCGTTGAGGTTCCAGCTCATGAAGGTAATGGCACTGTTGAGCTGGAGAGGCGAGCTGTTGGCCGTCACCTCAAACTCCCGCACGGTGCGACCGTTTTCTGACTTGAGGGTGCCGTAGTCAAAGTCTCGCAGCAGGGTCATGGGGTCAAAGCTATTGTCGGTCGGCGGCCCGTAACCCTCTGGCAGTGGGGGAATGCGCGCGGCCTGAGATTGCCCCACCCAGGCTGACCCCGCTACTGCCGCCGTGGCGACGGCCCCAATGCCCCCAGCCCCCCAGCCCAGAAATTGACGCCGCGACCAGGCTGTCGGCAATTTTGCGAAGGGTTGTTTAGCCATGCCACAGAGAAAAACCATCTTCTTGAGAATAGTTCTTAATGGCTAAAATTGTTAGCCTTCTAGAGGCTTGTGCACCGGGCGACAGCGATCGGCAACACGCTGTGTTGCCTACTAGTCTTATGGAGCGCTGCTGAAGTAGTTGTAAACAGTCACCTAAACAACATGAGCGAGTTCTAGCTGATCTCAAACCGTCTCAAGTTCGTTAAAAACTCCGGAGGCTAAACGCTATAACCCTCACAGACTGAGCAGCTGCCTGTGAGCTGTAGAAACTCCTCAAAAAGGAATGCAGCAGGGAATAATCAGGCAGCCACCCTGTGCTCTTTGAGCCTGCAATGTTTGAGCCGCCACTTTGCAAGCTCTAAATTGCTGAGGGGCGAGCCGAATAGCAGCGCTTAAATTTTGATCGACTAAAACGCGCTTGACGTAGTCTGAGCAAGATTCGCCGTACAGCAACCCGTGGGGACAAGAGAACCCTTTGCGCGGTGAAATATGCGTGCGGTAACCGTTGAGCGAGGCGATCGCGGCACGGGTGGCCACCGATTCAAGCGTATAGGCAGTCATGGGTGAGTAAAGATAGACGTCACCGCTCACTGTCATCTAAAACTAAGCCTAGAAGACTCTATCAAGCGGTCTATCTACAGCTACGCCGCTGGAAAGCCTAGCGGCAGTAATCGATAACTGGGTGCGCGGCCTCGACGGCAATTGGCGACCACTGGCGCACCACAAACTCGCTCAAGCCCACATTGGCTGGGCGATCGCGGTCAAGGGTGGCCCAGTCGGCGCGATCGCCCCAATCATACGTATAGCCCAGCTGAGTCCACGGGTAGGGCAGAGCGCTAGGGGGTTCTACACCGTTGATTGCGATCGGCTGCCCCTGGTATTGATAGCGCTGATCGTACTGGGCATAAAACCAGTGCAGATAGCTGCTCGGCACCGCGACAAATTCACTGGCGGTGCGAAAGGTCAGCTCGGCCTCGTGGTCAGTAATTTCAGGGTCGGGGCTGGGGCGAAAGAGAAACTGTGGATCGACCCAGAGCTCAACCACCTGGCGATTGGCCGCCTGAGCAGCGGGTTCAGGCGGTAAACCAAGCACCTGGCCGAGGCGAGCGGTCAAAGGGATCTCTGGCGTTGGGGTATAAGCTTTGCAAAAACTCTGCAAATCGGGGACAGCTGTAACCCAGACATCGCGGGTCACAATCAGCCGATTCCCCACATTTTGGGTATAACCCGCCCAGTCGGCCCAGGTCGCCACTAATACGCGGCCCTGATTATCCCAACGGAGGACGCTGTTGCGGCGGGTGATGGCGGTGAGGTCTCTAAACACTTCGTCAGGCTCGGGCGTTCTGGCATCTTCGACGGCCTGCCAATAGGCTGGGGGAATGGGCATAGGCCCCGCCTGTGCCTGGGCTGGGTTTGCGATCGCCCCGCAAGCCTCAACCAGACCCAGCACCATTGCCCCAATGCTGAAGCGTAGCCTTTGCCCAGAGTTAATGACCATGCCATGCCACAGAGTTCTATAGCGTTAGATTACCCAGATGGTGCGATCGCAGAAAGCATAAGCGCTATAGGTTTGATAGAGCACTAGCGGAACCTAAAAGCGTTAAGCCCAGTGTTGGTCATACTTCGCTTTACCAACCTACCTATCTAAGTCTTGAACCATTTGGCGGACTGTTTCAATCAATTGAGGTGTGTCATCTCTGCAAATATTGTAGATCTGCTGCTCATCCACCTCAAAATAAACATGAGCAAGAATATTTCTCAAACCTATAATTTCTTGCCAAGGAATCTGAGGATAAGCCGCTAGCAGGCTTCCCTTTGTTTTTTGATTAATTTGCTTAACGATCTAGCAGTAGACCGTCATCAGACATAGACGGCTTCTCTGTCTAAACGTGCCTTAAAGCGAGGATTCATGTTCTCGCGGTAGCGGATAACGTCTACGGGGCGGTTTAGAAGCTCAATGAGGTCTAGCCTCAGTCGAGACGTCAGTAATAAGTTGGGGTAATCCGTCTTGAACACAACATCCACATCGCTGTCAGGGCTGGCTTCTCCACGGGCGTAGGAGCCAAAATAGCCCAAAGCAGTTAGCTGAAGGCTTTCTCCCCGTCGCTCTTTAAACTCTCGCAAAAGCTTTTGCAGTTGCGCTGGAGAAATTACCAGTTGGCTTTCTGTTTTCAAAATGGCCATTGCGTTACGTAGTTTGATTAGCCTGACTCTAATAATTTTAGCGTGTGTACTTTTAGAATAAACAACGTTGTAAGTTAGGCAGAGCGCTAGCAGAATCCAATATGGATAAATCTAGTGTTGGGTTACGCCTCGTTTCACCCAAATTACTTACTACAGGCATTCTTTAAGAATCAAAGCGAGTAGTCCTTTAATCTCAGCGTCTACCAGCACAAGATCAGAATCATAGGGGAAGTGACTGCCATAGCGAAAGTGCCCTTGTAAACTTGGATGAGGAGAGACTTCAATCTGTTTCGCTTGCAACCATTGACTCAGTTGGGTATCGAAGCCGTTATACCCTGGGGTTTTAGGCACGCCCTTGAAAAAATTATCATCCTTAATACGAATATCCCAACCATCTATGCTTAAATCCGCTACGATACCAATACCATAATCATGCGAAACAGGAATCCAATATCCAACAGCTTCCCTAAGCGATTTATCTCGAAGGCCGCTGCTATAAAACCATAGCTTAACTGTATCTGATTCTTTCTCTCTCATTAATTCTGCCAAAGTACCTGCCTTTTTCTTCATTTCTTTCTGCAAGCTTGTTACTTTTTGCAGCAAAGAGATAGTGTCTTCCTCATGGGATCTTAGGAACGTCAGAAATTCTTGATTCATTACTCTTGCATCGTATAAGTTCTGAGTGGTTTGAATGAAGTCCAAAAGAAAGATTAAATATCGATTATCTGCATTGATAATTTGAGATCCAATTCGATTAAGAATCTCTTGGCAAAAAGATTTATACAAGACCGGCTTGAAATTCCCTATATTAGCTCCTGGGGGAACATCAAAGAGCGTCAACAGA
Organism: Tildeniella torsiva UHER 1998/13D; assembly: GCA_019358835.1. Lineage (GTDB taxonomy): Bacteria > Cyanobacteriota > Cyanobacteriia > Phormidesmidales > Phormidesmidaceae > Nodosilinea > Nodosilinea torsiva. The sequence continues at coordinate 98,932 of JAHHIH010000010.1, read as the reverse complement.
ATCAATACAATCGGTCGCTGGCTAGCAGCTTTATTTGCGTGCTCCTCGTAGTCTATAAAGGGATTAATTGCAGTATGAAAAATCTTGTTCTCGATGACGATTACAGCATCTGGATAGGCATCAATCAGTAGATCGATTCTTTTGCCCGAAGACGTAATAACCTCTCGCGATACGAAAACAACCTGCGGATTGCTGATTGTGACAGGGGTTGCTACCAGAGAAAGTAATGCTTCTAGAAGCAGCGCGCCCAAGCCATGCTCAGCATTTGGGTTGAAATAAAAGTCGAGCACATTGCTGGCAACATTTTCCAGGTGAGGATATGACGTAATCTCCATGAATGTTGGAGAACACTTCTCATGGAAGGCTATCCGGCGAAAACGAGCTAAGGCTTCTGACAAGCTCTCATAATTCATAGGGATGAGGAAAACTATTTTCTAGAAGTTACCTTAAGCGCCCGTAACAGAATTTGCGTCTAATCGTTCTGCTAGCCACAGTTTAATAATGGCTTCGCGTTGAATCCCTAGCCGCTGGGCTTCCTTATCCAAAGCGGCTACCATCCACTGTGGAAAAGTAACCTCAATTGCTTGGGGTTCTAGTCCAGGTCGTCTTAAGGTGGAGAGGTCAAAGTACTCCAGCACGTCTTCACCGTCATCGAATTTGCGATCCAGGTCTTTAGCGTTCATACAGCGATACCTCATTGTCGCGGGAGCGGCGTACAGAAATAATGCGGATGTTCATACCTCGGTAGGTGATGATCGCGGACCAGTATTTTCCCTTAATCTTACCAATTACTAAGAAGCGCCGTTCTACTGCCGATATAGCCTGTAACTCTATCCGATACTGATCGTGCCAGAGCAGCTTGGCTGTCTCAAAATCAATGCCGTGTTTCGCTAAGTTACTTTGGCTTTTATTGGGGTCATACTCAAACTGCACTACAAAACCTGTTTAGAGATATTCCGAAAATGTTTTCATACGGGATTCTGCCAAAAAACAGATCCCAGGGTTTTTCAAAAACTCTGGGATCTTAAACTCGTTACAGTGGTCGATAGACGCGGTAGTTGATCTTGGGAAAAATGTTGTCTACCACCTCGATCTTCTCTAGCCAGCCAGAGTCGATTTTTTCGCGCAGAATGTCATCCCACAGCTTTTGGAAGCGCATGAGGTGCGATCGCGTCCGCCGCACCGCGTAAGGCACCATCGTCCCCGTCCGCATAATGAAGGCCCAGTCAGACGATTGCGCCAGCAGCAATTCCCGCGCCGCCTGGTTGAGGGCGCGCCACTCTAGCTCGTCGGCAGGTTCGCGCTTGGCTAGGTCGATCATGCGCTCAGCGGCCTTGTGCAGGTGAGGGTAGATCCAGGAGTTAGTTTCGTTCAGCCAGTATTCGTGGAAGCCCTTATAGCCCCAGCTCGACTGGGAGGGGCGGGCCACCTGCTGGGTGGGGTGACCCTGGAGATAGTCGGTCAGGTGAGTCATTTCGTAGGTGTTTTGGTCGAACCAGCTCTTGCGGAACAGGTAGTCGAGGAACCAGGGGCCTTCGTACCACCAGTGGCCAAACAGCTCGGCATCGTAGGGCGACACAATGATCGGCGGGCGCTGCATCAGACCGTGGAGGTGGCCAATCTGCTGCTCGCGGTTGTACATAAAGTTGGCGGCGTGCTCGGCAGCTTTTTCTTTGGCCCAGTAGGGGTCGTAGAGCTGCTTGTCGGAGAGGCCCAGGCCCTTGCCGGTGATCTTGTGATATTTGATGCCCACATTCTTGCGCTGGCCGTTGGGCATGATGTAGGGCTTGATGTACTCGTACTCGGCATCCCAACCCAGATCGCGGTAAAACTCGCGATACTCGGGTGCGCCGGGGTAGCCGACCTGCGACGACCACACCTGCTGCGACGACTCGTGGTCGCGGCCAAAGGCGGCCACCCCGCTCTCGGTAAAGATGGGGGAGTAGCTGCCGAAGCGAGGGCGAGGGCGGGCGTAGAGAATGCCGTGACCATCCGTTAAAAAGTAGCGCATGCCAGCGTCGGCCACCAGGCGCTCTAGCCCTTCGTAGTAGGCGCACTCGGGCAGCCAAATGCCCTTGGGAGCTTGGCCAAAGGTATCTTCGTAGTGCTCGGCGGCCACCTGAATTTGCGCCCAGACGGCCTCGGGGTACATTTTCATCAGCGGCAGGTAGCCGTGGGTGGCCCCGCAGGTGATGATGTCGAGGTTGTTGCTGTCTTGGTACTGCTTAAAGGCGGTGACCAGATCGCCGCTGTAGCTCTCCCACACGTCGCGCACGTGGTTAAACTCTTTGGCATAATTTTCGGCCAGGTACTGCATGTGGCCGTTGTGGACGTGGCGCTCGACCTCTAGCTCGGTGAGTTCTTCGAGCATGGCCAGGTGGGCGTCGAAGCGCTCTTGCAGCAGCGGGTCGCGCAGCATGGAGACCAGGGGCGGGGTCATGCTCATGGTGAGCTTGAAGTCGATGCCGTCGCGCTTGAGCCCCTCAAACATGGTGAGCAGGGGCACGTAGGTCTCAATGATGGCCTCGTAGAGCCACTCTTCTTCTAGAACGTAGTCACTCTCCGGGTGACGCACGTAGGGCAAATGGGCATGGAGTACGAGCGCGAGATATCCAGTAGCCATAGGGTGCCGTTGAAGAAGTTAAAAAGAGCCGAGCTGTCGGGAGGGTAACCGCCGTTGACCAAATTTTAAGGCAAAAGGTAAACGCTAACGGCAGGCTGGGCTGCATCCACCCACTGGGGCTGCTTAGGGTAGTCATTTATATAGACGATCGCAGAGTCGGCACTGGTATGCCATGAAAGAGTGACTCCAGAAAGTTCAGAGAGAACTCTTTGGGGGAAAGGCTAATTGTCGGGTCAGGTTGGGTGGTGGAAGACATTGGATAGGGTGGGGTAGGTGAGGAGGGTGGGGGAGATGGGGTAGGTGGGGGAGATGAGGGAAATTGAGACTAGAGCGGTTTGGGGCGGGAGCCTATAGAGTAGTAACCCGAGCCTCTCAATGAATTTGGCGAACAAGAGCAATCCGGCAGACGCGAGCTTATGGGAAAAGTCTTTGGTTGGGTACTCTGCACAGCTTTGGCCCTGGTCGGCTGTCAGCGGGAGGCGGCGGTGCCGTGGCAGGCCACTACGCTTTCGACGGAGGCGTTGGAGAACCTGGCGGTGCCAACATTTTTGGTGGATGCTCAGGCGGCAGCCCGCTACCGACAGGAAGGGCTGGCCTTTCGGCAGCAGGGGGATATGGAGCGGGCGATCGCCACTCTCAACATCGCCGCCGCACTGGATCCCCGCAACCCTGAGGGCCAGGTCTTGCTGGGGTGGACGCAGCACCTCGCTGGGTTTGCAGCCCCCGCCATTGATGCGCTGCAAACCGCCCTGAACTACAGCCCAGAGCACGTGCCTGCCCTCAACGCTCTGGGCATTGTCTACCTGGTGAATGGCCAGCTTGAGGCGGCGGTGGAGACCCACACTCGCGCTGCCGAGCTAGAGCCCAACAACGAAATTGCTCACTATAACCTCAGCCTGGCGTACCAGCGGCTGGGTCAAACCGATCAGGCGATCGCCGCCGCCCAGACCGCCACCAAGCTAGAGCCGAGCAACCCACACCCCTGGGTGGCGCTGGCCTTGGCCCACTGGTCAGCGGGGGATTCTACCCAGGCGATCGCCAACTACCGCCAAGCCCTGGGCCTAGACGGTCGCTACACCAGCCGCGACTACCTAGACCATTTAGAACAAGCCGGGTTCAGCCAGGAGCAAATCGAGGCGACGGCGGAAATTCGTCAGGCAGCAGGGCTTTAGAAAAGTTGTATTCGCGCAGCGTCTCCGAAGAAGAAATTTTGAATTTTGAACTTTGAATTTTGAACTTTGAATTTTGAATTGCTCCCCCATCAGCCTGCTTTTCCCCCTAATTCCTTGACATTTGCTTAGCGCAGCGGTGCTAATGCTAGTAAACCGCTGGCCCCTGCCTTTAGATAGGCATGCGCCAGGCCACGCTGTGCGACGCTGCTGTAAATCATTCCGGTGCCCCGCCATGACCTCTGCCCCTCTGCCTGCGCTATCGGCCCAAAACGTGCTCCACGCCCGCGCTCGCCTGGGGGAAGGCCCCCTGTGGGACGGCGACAAACAGGTGCTCTACTGGGTCGATATTCTCAACCACCGCGTCCATGTGTTTGAGCCCAGCAGCGGCGACGACTGCCACTGGGACGTGGGCGGTGTGGGCAGCGCCCTGGCGCTGATGGCGGGGGAAAAGCTGCTGGTGGCCATGGGCGATCGCATCACCCATCTCGATCTGACCTCAGGGAAGGTCGAAACCCTGCACACCTTTGAGTTTGACGCCCCCGACACCCGCTTTAACGACGGCAAGTGCGACCCCCAGGGCCGCTTTTGGATTGGCTCCATGAGCCCTGAGCATCCGGGCCATGCCGCCCTCTACCGCTACAACCCTGATGGTTCTGTAAAAACGATGGAAACGGGGCTGACGATCTCCAACGGGCTGGGCTGGAGCCCCGACGGCACCACGTTTTATTTGACCGATTCGCCCCAGCGCAAGATTTTTGCCTACCGGTTTGATGGGGCAACGGGGGAAATTAGCGATCGCACCATTGCCATCGACCTGGGCGACAGCGACCTAGCGATCGAGCCCGATGGCCTGGCGATCGACAGCGACGGCAATATCTGGACGGCCCTGTGGAATGGCGGCGGCTTGGCCTACTTTAGCCCCGACGGGAAAGCCCTAGGACGGGTCAACCTGCCGGTGCAGCGCCCCACCTGCCCCACCTTTGGCGGCCCCAATCTCTCGACCCTCTACGTCACCACCGCCTCGGTGGGACTGAGCCAAAAGGAGATTCAGCAGGGGTTTTTCTCGGGGGATGTGTTTGCGATCGCGGCCCCTGTGCCCGGACTGCCCACCAACCCCTTTGGGGCTTAGCACTGGGCTAAAAAGCGCGCAACCAGCTATGTGGATAAAGCCCTGCTAGAACGCCACATTCCCCGCCACCGGGGCAGCCGCCAATACTTTACCTGCGCCGCACCTGTCATGATGGATGCAGTGGAGCGAGCCCTGTTTGATCTTGAGGTACCCGTCACCCACGTTCATATAGAGCACTTCAACCTAGCCTAGGCGGGGAGGGGGCGATGGTCAAAGACCGACCCTCAAGGGTCATCGCAAACCACGGCAGATCAAGCCTTTTGGCCCAATCCGCTCTACCGCCCAGGGCTCCGGGACACCCAATTGGGAGACGCCAGAGATGACCACCGTACTGATTGTTAACCCCACCTCTGGCCCGAATGAGGATTCTGAGCTGGTTCCCAATCTCGTAGATGCTTTACAGAGCCAGGGCATCGACGCCAAACTCTGCCCCACCACCCCCGAAGAAAACGGCCAAGGGCTAGCCGCCGCCGCCGCCAAATCGGGGGCCAATCTGGTGGTGGTCGCCGGGGGAGATGGCACCATTGAAGCCGTCGCCCGAGGCCTGGCCCACACTCAAACAGCGTTAGGCATTATTCCCCAAGGCACCCGCAACAATATTGCCGCCAGCTTAAACATTCCTACAGACATGGCGCAGGCCATCCAGGTCTTGGTGGCAGGAGAGCGCAGCCAATATGACCTAGGCAAGGCCAACAACCACTACTTTATGGAAGTGGTGGGCGTCGGCCTAGAGGCATCTCTGTTTCCCTGTGGCGATGACGTCAAAGAAGGCATCAAGAGCAACTATTGGGTTGCTCTGAAAAGCTTGTTTATGGGCCTCAAAACCTTCTTGCAGTTCAGCCCCCACCGTTTGCTGCTGCGATTTGATGGCCGCAGAGTGCGGCTGCGCACGCTACAGGTCAATGTCTGCAACAGCCCCCGCTATGGCGTCGAATTTGCCCTGGCACCCCAGGCCAAGATGAATGACGGCAAGCTCGACTTGATCTATATTGACAAACCCTCCAAGTGGGATCACTTTCGCCACTTTTTTGCGGCCATGCGCGGCAAACATCTACCCCATGAAAGGCTGAAAATGCATCAAGCCTCCACCATTGAAGTAAGAGGGTACCCAGCCCTAGACGTGCATGCCGATGGGGAATGTATCGGCACAACGCCAGTCATCGTTGAGGTGGTTCCTAAAGCCCTCTGGATCTGCGTGCCCACGCCTGAGCTGTTGGCCACCTTTGCGGAACAAACCAGCGCCGAGAAGGGCGGCATTTTTGACTTTATGCAGCGCCCCGAAGCCCGCGAACCTAAAGCCCCTGAGCCTGAAGCCGCTGAGTCAGGCCCATCCCCTCAAAGGCCGCCAATGTGAACCAGCCCTAACAGGCAAGCGCCAAGCCAGATACCCCCAGCCACCCAGCCGCTCAGCACATCGGTGGGCCAATGCACGCCCAAATACACCCGGCTAAACCCCACCCCCAGGGCTAAGACCACAGCCAGCGGAGCGGTAATCCCCAACGGAACGCTCAGACAGGCGGTGAGGTCAGCGGCCAACAGGCCATAAAACGAAATTGCGCTCATGGCGTGGCCGCTGGGGTAGCTATAGTCCAGCGGGCGTTGAGACGAGGCCCACAGATCGGGCCTTTCCCGGCGAAAAAAGGCCTTAAAGATGCCGTTCAGCAGCCATGATCCGCTCAGCCCAAGGGCCAGAACCAGGGCAGCGATCGCGCGATCGCGATAAACCAAAACACCGCCCACCACCATCAGCACCGGAATCGTAATCTCGCCCTGGGCCAGCCAGGTCACAGCCGTCATGGCGCGATCGAGGACTGGGGTCGCCTGGGCCTTGAGCATCAACAGGCAAGACTCTTCAAACGGGCGCAACCAGTCCACAATCAGAATTCGGGCCAAAAAGACTCCTGTGGTCAGCACCAGCGCACCCGCCAAGAGACCGAGCAGCAGGTAGGGCATAAAGGCAATCAGAGACTGAAACAACCAGCCGAGACGGGGGCTGACCTCTGCCATTAATACTCTCCTGGGATAGCTGCGCTGCTGTTATTGTATGCCGTCCCCCCTGGGACACCAGGTTGCGCTTTGCCGTCGTAGCTGGGCCGCATGACCGCCCGCCGTTGAGCAACGTCGTGCTCTATAGAGCGCTGGCCACGTCGCCGAGAACAGTACTGACTGCCTGTAGCCAAACCTGAGGCAGCGACCTGGCGTACAGCCAGTGCCTAGGGGTTAGCGATGAAAACGTCCTACCCTTTGTGGCGATGGCTATATCTAACATCCGGTACAGGCGTAGTTGGGAGCACCACTACTACGATGGTTGCTCAGCCGTTTTCCCCTTGTACAGATGTCATCTTCAACGAACCGCGATTTACAGCCCCCCGAGGCCCAGGCTCCCACTTTATTTGATCGCATCTTTCGTGACGAAGAAGGCAATATCGTCATTGGTCAACCGCCAAACTTATTGATTCTGGTGGCGGTGGCGGCTACGGTGCTGCAAACCGTTCTCTCCGCTGGCACATTCCAAACCGCCGCCGATTTGGTAGCTTTTGGTGCCTGGTTTGCCTGGGCCTGGCAAGAATTGTTTGAAGGGGTCAACTACTTCCGGCGGGCGCTTGGGCTTGTTGCCCTGGTAGGCTTGCTCGCCTTGAGGCTCGGCTTGGCCTAAGGGCAACAAGCCCGCTACACTTCAGGCGCTGGCTCTTCTTTCTGCTGACGCATTAGATCGACCCCGCGCGAGGTGCCGAGGCGGGTCGCTCCCGCCTGCACCAGGGCTACGGCTTGGGCCACTGTGCCAATACCGCCAGAGGCCTTGATGCCTACCCGGCCCTGGGTAAGTTCCCACAGCTGGCGCACGACTTCCACGGTGGCCCCCCCCTGCCAGCCGGTGCTGGTCTTTAGGAAAGAGACCCCGGCATCCATGCAAATTTCGGCGGCGAGGGCAATCTCTGGCGGCGAGAGCACGGCGGTTTCGAGAATGGCTTTGACCAGCAGCCCGGTCTCTTCGCAGATAGTGGCGATTTCGCGGTGAATGGCTTCGGTTTTGCCCTCTTTGAGCCAGCCTAGGTTGATCACCACGTCGAGTTCGTCAGCCCCCCGTTCGGCGGCCTCCTGAGCTTCGTAGAGCTTGGTGGCCGAGGTCGTCGCCCCGGTCGGGAAGCCGATTACCGTACAGACTTTAACTTTGGTGTTGTGCAAGAGATCGACGGCCTGGGCCACGTGGCAGGGGGCAATGCAGACCGAGGCAAAGCCGTAGCGATCGCCCTCGGCGCACCACTGGGCCACCTGCTCAGCTGTAGCCAGGGGGCTCAGCAGCGAGTGGTCAATATAGGGAGCCAGATCTACGCCGTCGTCGGCTGATGGTCGTCGGGCCATGGGTCTAACCGTCTGTAGGTGCGAAGCAGTGGATGGGCTAGCGATCGCAACTATGCACCGGCAGGCGAGTGGTGCCTATCACGGCTGGCGGTGCGGCGATCGCATCCCACTATATAGCGTCCTAGCGGTAGCTCAGGATATTCCCCCCACTCGCGCCCCGCTATTTGAAGAAATATATCGTCAGTACCCGTAGTTTTACGCAGACTGCGATCGGATAAAGCCAGCGTTTGCTTCGCATAGCTTAATCGGATCGGCAACCAAGCTCGCTTTCAACCTACTAACGGGAACAACTATCCCCTAGCTGAAAACAAAATTACCTGAGAAAAAGCAACTTTTATCTATAAATAGATTGTCCAGTTCCCATGATCCCGAAATAAACAATTTAGGGGTTTCAAAAGTGCGATCGCCTCAACATTAGCTTTAGCGCTTCTTTGCCGAGATTAACATGCCTAGGGTTGTTTAAGTCGGTTACAACACTTTATTTTTGTGGATGTATTACTGGCACTGCTTTTAAGCAATAAGGGCGTTCCCACCCTCAAAAAATACCTGGCAAAGTCGTTATTAAAGTTCAAGGTAAAAGCTTTTTTTTGAAATCCCCATAAAACATCCGGTTCTTTAAATCTTAGGTATTCACGCCGTGTTGGTTCCCAGAGCTAAAGCGATAAAACAAGGATGTTGAAAACAAAGCCCTCCGCTAAGGACTAGCCAGATGAGCCTTCAACCGAACGAGTTTATGTCTAAGATGGTGTCACGCATTGACTTAAATGCTGACGATAAAAAAGTGCTTCAGACGAATGCCGCCTGGGGTTTAGAAATCGCCCCAGAAATGGCCGACTATTTCTATGAGTATCTGGGTCGCGATGCCGAGATGAGCGCCATTCTCAACGAGTCTGAAGGCAGAATTCACCGCCTGCGCGAAACCTTTGTGGCCTGGTTTCACGAGATGTTTACCGGCATGGATAGCTGGGGCGATGCCTACGCCGAGCGGCGCTGGCGCATTGGTCTAATTCACGTGCGCATTGGCATTGGCCCCCAGCACGTAGTGCCCGCGATGGCGGTGGTCGTGCACGAGGCTGGCAAGCGCGCCATCACCGACGGCAAAGATCAACAGCTGCGCGATGCCCTGGCAAAAATTTGCATGGTAGACCTGGCCTTTATTGAGCAAGCCTATATCGAGGTCTCATCGGCAGCTGTGCTCAGAGAAACCGGCTGGTCTGAGGGCCTCTTTAGACGGCTAATTGCTACCGGCGCCGGGGCAATGTAGCGCCCTAAACCTCAACTTTTCAGCGTGTTTAAATCATTTATTTCCCCCTAGCAAGCGAGAAAATTACCATGGCTATTAGTACCGAAAAGCTCACCAGTATTCTTCAGAGTTTTGTTACCTCTACTACTGACATTCAAGGGGCGGCGGTGGTCACCCCCGACGGTCTACCCCTAGCCGCCACCCTGCCCGGCGGCATGGACGAAGAGCGGGTTTCGGCTATGTCGGCAGCTATGCTTTCCCTGGGCGAGCGCATCGGTAGCGAACTGGCTCGGGGCGGCATCGATCGCATTTTTGTCGAGGGCGACAAAGGCTACGGCATTCTGACCAGCTGCGGCGAAGACGCGGTATTTCTGGTGCTGGCCGATAAAGCGGCTAAGCAGGGCCTGCTCATGCTCGAAATTAAGCGTACCCTAGTCGATCTAAAAGCCGTTTTGATGTAGCTCGCTCTGGTTGCAGAGTGGGTTCGTCCCTAGCCCATAACCTACTCTGCATGGCAACCATTCTCACCGTCATCAGCATCCTAGGGATCACCCCCCCGTGTCTCCCTAAACGGGGGGTACAGCGCGAACCCTTATTCTTCATTGCCTCCGCCCATCCATGGAAATCATGCGCTTAGTGGTCACCGGCCCTGTGGGGGCCGGGAAATCGACCTTTATTCGGTCTGTCAGTGAGATTGAGGTGGTGGATACCGATCGCCGCGCCACCGACGACACCCTGCTGCTCAAAAAGCGCACCACCGTCGCCTTTGATTTTGGTCGCCTCCAGTTTGGCCCCGACATGGCCCTGCACCTCTACGGCACCCCCGGCCAGTCGCGCTTCGACTTCATGTGGGACATTTTGATTCAAAAGGCCCACGCCTACATTTTGCTGGTGGCGGCCCACCGGCCCCACGAGTTTCGCGAAGCCCGCCGCATTTTGACCTTTATGAAGCAGCGATCGCCCGTACCCATGATCATCGGCCTCACCCACACCGACTGCCCCGGTGCCTGGGATGCCGCCAACATTGCCCTGGCCCTGGGCTACCCCCACCCCGCCCGCCGCCCGCCCGTGGTGGCCATCAACGCCAACGAAACCGCATCGGTGGCCCAGGCGGTAATTGCCCTAGTGCAGTACACCTGGGCAGGCAGTCTAACCCCTACGACCTAGCTGCCCGCCCCTGAAATTTTGCCCGAAATTTTGATGAACAACCTGCGGGATTTACGGACACGGCGTTGAAGCTACCGGAACCAACCCTTCTCCACTTCAAAATTCAAAACTCAAAATTCAAAACTCTTTCCCCCCGCACTTCCCCCCACTCCCCATCCACTCACTCGCCCGCAGAAAGGGATAGCACCCATGACTGTCACTGGATACCTCGCCGATTTCTCTTTGCCCGAACTGTTTCAGCTCTTAGAACAGGGCAGTAAAACCGGCTTGCTCACCATTTGCACCCTTAACGACAAAACCAGCATCAACCACCACAACCACCACATTTGGTTTAGCCAGGGGCAGATTGTGGCCGCTGGCAACAGCCTCGACCAGCAGGGTCTGATGCGACTGATTGCCCAACGGGGCTGGATGGGCGATCGCGCCGTCTCGCGGCTGGCCCAAACCTGCCAGATCCACACGCCCCTGGGGCTGTGCCTCAAAAACCAGGGCGTGCTCACCGCCGAACAGCTCAAGCTGCTGTTTTACACCCAGGTGATGCGCCAGGTGTGCGCCCTGTTTGCCCTGCCCGACGGCTGGTTTCAGTTTGACCCCAAAGCGCCCCTGCCCGCCGCAGAAATGACCGGGCTGATCGCCACCGCCACCGACGTTACCCTGGCCGGGCTGCGCGCCCTCAAAGACTGGGCCGCCCTGGATGAAAAGCTGCCTGACCCCTCCTCTGCACTGATCAGCGTGGTCGAGAGCAAGCCCAGCCTGCGCCTCAACCCCAACGAGTGGCAGGTGTGGGAATTTACCAACGGCACCATGGCCATCAAAGATATTGCCCAGCAGCTCAACCTGACTGTGGCCAAGGCCCAGCAGATTGCCTTTCGCCTGATTGTCACCGGCCTGGCCGAAGAGATGCCGATTATGGCCGCTCCAACGACCTCAGCGTTTGACCTAGACGATTCCACCGCGCTAGAGGCCAGCATTCCAGGGGCCACGACCGGGGCCGCCCCAGTCAGCCATTCGTTTTTACAAAACCTAGTTGGATTTCTCAAAGGCAAGGTGTAGCCATGACCCACGATACCCTGCGGCTTCTCCAAGGTTTTCTAGCCCTGCTCAAACTGGCCGACCTGGTCACCAGCCCCCCCGGTCTGGCCGTCGCCCTCTGGCTGTGGCTCTACCTCACGCTGCCCTACGACACCGCCCTGGGGCTATGGCTAGCTACTCTCATACCGCTGCTGATGGCGAACCATGCAGCCGCGAAAGACAAGTTTTGAATTTTGAATCCCCAGGTCAACGCCTCAACTCAAAACTGAGAACTTAACCCTCAAAACTTCTCCCTACTCCCTCACCTCCCCCACTCCCTCACCTCCCCCACTCCCCCCACCTCCCCACTCCTATGGAAAGTACCATCACCATCCAGCCCTTCACCTGGGACGATTCCCTCAGCACTGGCGTACCGATGATCGACGCCCACCACAAAGAGCTGATTGCCGCCGTGAACGACCTGGGACTGGCGATCGCCCACCATAAAGGCAGCACCGCCATTAAAAAGCTGTTTGTCTTTCTCAAGTTCTACGCCGAATGGCACTTTGAGCACGAAGAAGCCTGTGCCGCAAAGCACAAGTGCGCGATCGCCGCAGTCAACCAGCAGGCCCACGCTACCTTTATTACCACCTTTGGCCACCTGCACGATCAGTACCAGGCCAGCGACGCCAGCGAGGCAGTGGCCATAGAGATTTATCAGCAGCTGTCCGACTGGCTGATCAGCCACATTCTCAAAATCGACACCCACCTTGGCCGCTGCATTCGCAGTGCGGCCCCGGCTCAATAACCTAGCGGCGGCGGCCTACCAGGGACAGGGGGGAATGCCCTGACTACCGGAGGTCGCCCCAGCGTTGTTCACCTGAGTAAACGTACCGTTGTTCAACTGATTGAGCTGGGCCAAATCGACGACTTGCAGGGTACTGCCTGCCCCGGTAAACAGGTTGGCGTCGAGATTTGCCGTATCAATACTCTGGTTATTGGTGATTTGGGCGCAGAGGGGTTGGGCCGATTCGTTGCCGAGTTCTAGGGCCTGATTACCCGACCCCTGAATCTGGTTACCCACCACGGTGAGCGTTGAGAAACGACTGGTGCTATCGGCAAAGCCAAAGATGCCGTTATTGCCCACCGCCTGGGTTTGGTTGTTGACGAGCGCCGCCTGGTCGATGGTGCCGCCGTTGGTAGCAAAAATGCGCAGGCCGTCTTGGGCAACTTGGCTGACTCGATTGCGGTCAGCGGTGACGGTGGCCAGCTGCCCCCCCGACACGGCAAAGGCAACAATGCCGTCTGCGCCGATGGTGTCGAGGGTGTTGTCGCTAATTTGGGTAGTCGCGATCTGCCCCTGGTTGACTGCCAAAACCTGAATACCCGCTTGGCCAATGGTTTGGAGCTGATTGCCGGCAATTGTGGTCTGGCTGATTTGGCTTTGGCCCTCGGCCAGCACAAAAATGCCGTCGCCAGCGATCGCACTCAGCTGGTTGCCATTAACGAGGGCAGTACCCAGCTGGCTTTGATCGATGGCAATCAGCTCAATGCCGGTGGCACCTATCCCCGTTAGCCGGTTGCCATCTACGGTAGCAGTCCCGATGAGGCTGCCCTGGATGGTCAGAATGAGAATGCCATTGGCTGCGATCGCGCCGACTCCCTCGCTACCTATCTCAGTATTGGTCACCGCTAGAGATTGGATCTGGCTACCGCTATTGGTCAGCACCAATACCCCATTTTCACCAGCCTGCTGAATATCGCCGCCGTCGAGGGTAACGGTGGCGATCTGGCCGCCGTTATTCGCCAACACCAGCACCCCATTTTCGCCAGCGCTGCCCACTTGGGGGGCGCTCAGCGCAGCGGTGGCAATCTGGGAACCGCTATCGGCAATTAGCACCAGGCCATTGGCGTCGGCCCGACCTACAGCCAGGTCATTGACCGTAATCGTCGCCAGGGTAGAGCTGTTTTGGCCCAAAACCAGCAGGCCGTTAGCCCCAGCCGCCTGAATCGTGACATTGTCTAGGGTAGTATCGGCCAGGGCGCTATTGGTGTCGGCTAGCACCAGCACCCCGTTGCTGCCCACCTGGCCTAGGTTGCTCTGGCTGAGCGTGAATGGGCCTAGGCGACTGCCCCCAAAGGCCAACAGAGCCACCCCATTGTCTGCGGCAGCCGCTACCTGAAGTTGGGTCAGGTCAATAGGGCCAAGGGTACTGCCATTGTCGGCCAGTACCAGCACTCCATTGGCCTGGCTTTGCTCTACGGCGATGTCGGCGATGGTTGCGGCGGCAATGGTGCCACCGTCCTCCGCCAGTAGCAGCAGGCCATTGGTGCCGGTGGTGCCAAGGTCAAGCTGGCTGAGCGCCAGGCTATCAATTTGGCCACCGGCAGCGGCTAAGACCAATACGCCGTTTTCTCCAGTAGCGGCGATCTGGGTTTGGTCGATCGCCACAGTCCCCAAGCGGCTGTTGGTTTCAGACAGCACGGCCAGGCCGTTTTCGCCGCTGCTGCCGATGCGGTTTTGGCTGAGTTGCAGGCTGTTGATCTGGCTGCCATTCGCGGCTCTCACCAACAGGCCATCGCCCGTCGCCTGGTGGATGTCGTTATTGCTCAGATCGGCAGTCTCTACCGTTTGGCCCGAGAGATTGAGCAAGATCCCGCTTTCGCTAGCAGCCTGGATCTGGTTGCGGCGCACGATCAGATTGCCGCTGACGTTATTCAGCGCAATGCCGTTGCGGGCCGAGAGAACTTGGTTGTCTAGAATCGTCACCGACCTGACCCCCAGGGCCTGGATGCCATCTTGGCCGGGTTCTGGCGCGACGGCAAACCCCGACAACAGGCTGTCGTGACCCATCGTCACAGTACCGGGCACGTAGGGAAGCAGGCCGCTGCCCGACCCCGGCAGCGCCAGGATGCCCACCTGGGTACGCAGGGGCTGAACCGGGCCGGTGGACAGTACCTGCACCCCAGTGGGGATGGTGAAACCACCGGCCAAACTGCCCGGCTGCACGTAAACGCGATCGCCACTAATGGCCCCACCCAGCGCCGAATCGATCGCACCATAGGGAGCGGCGGCGGTGCCATCGCCAGCGGCGGTAGAGCCCGGCTGCACATGGTAAAACCGATAGACCTGGTTGGTATCGGGGTCGATCGCGGCCTGAGTTTGGGCCTCGGTGCCCAGGGTAATGCCCATGGTGCGCTGAATCGGCTGCCCCAGGGCCAGGCCTGTCGCCACGGGTCGGGGGCCAGACCCGCCCCAGCTAAAACCCGTTTGCAGCAGCACATTGGCCCCAAAGTAATCGTCGTACTGCAAACCCAGCCGCAGATTCAACCCCTCTATAGGGCTCGCAGCCAGCCAGGCCCGCCCCCCCAAGAAGCCCGGCTGATCGGCAGGGCTGTAGTAGTAAAGGCCCCCGTAGGCATTGAGCGTGCCTAGGTTCCCTAGGGTGGCGATCGCCCCGCCCACGCTGACGTCCCCCCCAGCCATGGCAAACTGCCGGGTCGTGGGCAGCAGCAGCTGATTGCCCGCAAAAAAAGGCGCGCTGGTCAAGGTGGTGGCGGTGCTGCGATCGCCCAGGGGCCAATAGAGATTGCCCCGCAGCTCCCACCCATTATTGATATGTTCTAGGCCAGCCCCCGCCTGATAAAAGGTTCCTCCCCCATGAGCCTGGGTATCGATCCCGACGTAGCCTCCGGTCAGACTGGCGCGATCGCTGCCCAGGGTGCGGTAGCCCAGCATCAGATTGCTGCCCAAAAAGCCAGCGGTATCTAGCCGCGCTCGGCCCTGCAAAAACCAAATCTGCTGCCCCGGCACTTGCCCCAGGGGCAAAAACCCCTCCAGGCTGCCAAAGTCCTGACTGCCTCCGGCAGTCTCGAAGTTAATACTCGCCCAGGGCTGCACATCCAGCACCTCTGCCGGGGCCGCTTCTGGCTCAGCCCAGGCTGGAGATCCGGCTACGAAGCAGGCCACAACGGCCAAACTTCCCGTCCAGCGCTGCCGTTTTTTAAGGCCCAAACTATTTCCAGTCGAGTTCTGTCTCAGCCTCAGCGTTGTGCTGTGCATCGGTTTTGGTGTCATCTTCCCGCGTGTGCTCTTATCTATCCCCGCCTGTGCTCTTTTATCTACAGGGGCTAAGGACTGTATCCGTTTAGACACATTAAAGAGATGACGAACCTTCCCTCAGCTTCATAGGCTTTGTCTGAGGACGCAGGTTCGATGCACCGCTGGGGGAGCCTAGAACTCGGCTATTGCTCTACTGCGCTGCCGTTGGCCAAGGGGTTGCTTTCGCTGAACTGGGTTTGATCAAACAAGTGCACCGTGCGAATCGGGTAGGGAATCGAAATGCCCGCCTCGTCACAGGCCGCCTTGAGGGCGATCGCCACCCGCGACTTGACCCGACGCACCTCAGCAATCTGGGGCGTCGTCCAGTAGCGCACCTTGAAGTCAATCGAGCTATCCCCAAAGCCCACCACATCGACCTCGGGCTCTGGGGCACTGAGCACGCCATCGGTGCGGGCAATGACCGCTAAAAAGGTCTGCTGGGCCAGGGGCAAGGGCGTTGTGTAATCCACCCCAATATCCAGGTCGGTGCGGCGGCTGCGAAAGGCAGTCAGCACCCGCACCGGGTTAGTAAACACAACGGCGTTGGGAATTTCCACCAGCTCCCCGGTGTAGGTACGCAGCTGGGTCGAGCGAATTTTAACGGCTTCGACGGTACCTTCGTAGTCGCCCATCACCACCTGGTCGCCCAGGCGAAAGGGCTCTTCCACCAGCAGCAAAATGCCCGCCAGAAAATTCTTAAAGATGTCTTGAAAGGCAAAGCCAATCGCTACCGAGCCCAGCCCCAGCAGCCCAATGATGTCGCCCAGCCGCAGATCTGGAAACGCGATCACCGCCGCAATAATGATGCCCACTACCCAGGTGCCAATGCGGGCGACTTGAACCGCCAACAGTTGCAGCGATCGGCTCGGCACCAGGCGCTGGGTCATTTTGCCGACGACCCGCTGGGCCACCTTGGCGGCGTACCCCGTGAGCAGCACCAGCACCAAGGCGATCGCCAGCCCCGGCAAGAGCTGAATAAACTGCCCCACCAAATCAAGCAGACTGGTCTGGATGCGCTCAAGCAGAAGGTTCATGGGCAATAAAATTAATTACAGCAGGCTTTTGGCAGGCTACCACCGAGACGTGCGATCGTCATCTGCCCCAGTGGGCTTGCCTGTGGCCCAGGTAGTGAGTGAGCTTCCCTAGAGAGAACAGCCTAAAAATTGCTCGTACCCGCGTTTGAACTGCTGCCTGCCGTTCTGCTCAACAATGCTGCCGTGGGCCATAATCACCCGTTCAAAATCCCACCTCAGCACCTGTTCTGCTGAGGCTTTGACCCTGTCTTTTTCGGTAGTGGCCAGACGTTCTAACAGCGATGGACTGAGGTTTTTGTAGCCGCCCCCCAGTTTGGTTGCCAGCTGTGTCACCCACGGAAAGCTCTCGTCAAAGCAGAAAGCCGTATCCGTTAATATCAACGTCCGGCTGGCACCGTGGAAAAACACCCACTCGTCTAGCGGATCTGGGCCGCTTGGGCCAAGGGTTTTGAAGCCGTCAAAGAACAGGCGCTCAACACCATCCCACGGGCTGCTTGAATCGCCTTCTATAACCTGGTCGATCGCTAACTCTGGCCGCTTTACCCTCAGCCCCGCCGTTGCCCAAAATGTCGCCGCTGGGTAGGCCACCTTGAACTCTGCGGCAAAGCGGTAATGATACAGATTAGGCGCAATAATGTGCGTGACAGTGCCCAACTCATTCAGCTCGCCAACCAACCCATCACTCACCTGAATTGGCGAAATCACCACCACTTCGCTGCTGGCCAAACGAATCACCGTCATGCGGGTGTCTACGCTCAGCCCAAAATATCGCAGGGGCTGCTCAGCCACCCAGAGATCGCGATCGATTGCCCTAAGCATAATTCACCGACTAGAGAGAATTTGGTACCCACCCGTAGCGTGGATTGCAGGGGCGAATCTGAACCAGCGATCGCATCCTGACCTTTTCGATGCTTTGACTAATGATGCTTTGACTAATAATGATAACGACAGGAAATTATCGTCAAATGCTGGTCATCTACGGCGTAGACCAAACGATGGGTGTCGTCAATGCGGCGCGACCAGAAACCCGATAGGTTTTCCTTCAGCGGTTCGGGTTTGCCCATGCCCTCAAAGGGAAGACGCTTGGTCGCCTGGATCAGTGAATTAATGCGCTTCAGAGTCTTTCTATCCTGGGTTTGCCAGTAGAGATAATCGTTCCAGGCGGCATCTGTCCATGCCAGCTTGCGATCACCCATCGAGCAGGTCTCGCTCCGTGGTTTGACCCTGGCGGTACTGGGCAATCGATTCTTCTAAATGGGCCGCATTAGCCGGAGATTTGAGCAAATAGACAGTTTCTAGCAGGCTGTTGAAGTAGTCAAGCGACATTACGACCGCATCCTCAGCATCGCGCCGAGTGATGACGGTGTAGTCAGCATCGTTGGTCACTTGATCCAAAATGGCTTTCAGCTTGTTTCTGGCCTCGCTAAAGGTGACAACTCGCATGAGCAAACCTGTCCTGTTACTCGTACAAGTATAGCGCGGGTCTCCCTAGCGCTGGGTGGAGTAACTTGAAGCGGGCGATCAGTGCTTATCCACCTTCCTCAGCGCCCCCACCCTCCTCAACTTTCCTATCAAGGAAGCCATGGATATTGCCGAAAATCCGGCTCTCGCTTCTCCAGAAATGCCTGCCTGCCCTCGGAGCCTTCTTCGGTCATGTAGTAGAGCAGGGTAGCGTTGCCCGCCAGCTCTTGCAGCCCCGCCTGGCCATCGCAGTCAGCGTTAAAGGCTGCTTTAAGGCAGCGAATAGCGATCGGGCTTTTTTGCAAAATCTCCTGCGCCCACTGCACGCCTTCAGCTTCGAGCTGTGCCACGGGCACCACACAGTTCACCATGCCCATATCAAGCGCTTCCTGAGCGCTGTACTGGCGGCAGAGATACCAGATTTCGCGGGCCTTTTTTTGACCCACCATGCGAGATAGGTAGCTCGCCCCAAAGCCACCGTCAAAGCTGCCCACTTTAGGGCCAGTTTGGCCAAAAATCGCGTTATCAGCAGCAATGGTCAGATCGCACACCACGTGCAGCACGTGGCCGCCACCGATCGCATAACCCGCCACCAAAGCAATCACCACCTTGGGCATCGAGCGAATCAGCCGCTGCAAATCCAGCACGTTGAGCCGGGGTACACCGCCCTCATCCACATAGCCACCGTGGCCGCGCACACTCTGGTCGCCGCCTGAGCAAAAGGCGTATTTGCCGTCGGTGTGGGGGCCAGCCCCGGTCAGCAGCACAACGCCAATGCGGCTGTCTTCGCGGGCGTTAGAAAAGGCCTCGTACAGCTCGACAATGGTTTTGGGGCGAAAGGCGTTGCGCTTGTGGGGCCGATTGATGGTGATTTTGGCAATACCATCGGCCTTTTGGTAAATGATGTCTTCGTAGGGTTTAACGTCTTGCCAGTCAACCTGCATGGGGGGCGAATCCAGATAACGCTGGCTTCTAGGGTCTCACACTGGGGATGCAGAAACCAGAATGTAGATCAAGCCTCAGTCTGCATCCCCAGCGAGTCAGGCAGGAAATGAAGTTTGTATACATGATCCAAACCAGTCATAGGTGCGTGCTAAAGAATGACACTGAATATTAGCATGTGGCCATACGTACTCTCTCATACCCAATTTTTAATAGTGTGCCTTGCGCTAAAGTAAGGTAAGTCATATGGCCTTTGTAGGTACTCACCAAAGACAACCTCATGATAGACAGAATTGCAGTTGATCCTGATATTCACTTTGGCAAACCCTGCGTAATGGGCACTCGCATCACAGTACAGAATGTACTGGAGTTAGTTGCAGAAGGGCTATCTTTTCTAGAAATCACTCAAGATTACTATCCAGAATTGGCGGCGGAAGATGTTCAAGCCTGTTTGCACTACGCCATTGCTCTGGTTGCGGCTGAAGATATTCAGTTAGTTCCAGCCTCTGCATGAGATTTTTGTTAGACCAAGACGTCTACGCCAAGACGGTAAAATTCTTACAGGACGCAGGCCATGATTTGGTGTAAGTTTCATCGCTAGGTCTATCACGAGCTAGCGATGAAGCTATTCTGAAAACAGCCCAGGCGCAAAATCGAATTTTGATTACTCGCGATCGCGACTACGGCAATTTAGTCTTTGTTCAGTCACTGGGCACCGGAGTAATTTATTTGCGAATTGTGCCTGCCACCCTGGCGGATGTGCATGATGAGCTAAATCGAGTAATCATGACGTATTCGGAGGCAGCTTTGTCAAAAGCTTTTGTGGTGGTTAGCAAAGGCGGACACCGATTTAGGGCATTACCCAATCGAGATTAGAGCAGCCGAAGGGTAACAACTGTCCTGATTCAATTGGGTACAACGGTTGAAATATTGCTGGATCATGCCCCAATCGCAATGCCTGAACCGCAACCTTTCTACCCAAGAACCCTATATCTGCTTGAGGTGGTGGAGGCTAAAGAGCTGCTGCTCATCCATCCACACCTGTACGGGCTGGAACCCGGCTTCCATCGCCAAAAGTTGGAATTCATCCACGGTGTATTTATAGGAATGCTCCGTTCGAAGCGTTTCACCCGCTTTAAATGAAATCTCAGCCTCACCCAGGTTTACAGTTTGGTCGCAGAGGCTGGCGATCGCCATCTCAATCCGGCCTTCTACCTCGTTGTAGTGCGCCCGATACTCAAACTGGCTCAGGTCAAAGTCGGCCCCCAGCTCCCGATTAATCCTTGCCAGCACATTCAATGCAAAGGCAGCAGATACCCCCTGGGCATCGTCGTAAGCAGGTTCGAGAACAGCGGCAGATTTCTTAAGATCCACACCGACGATTAGATCGCCCAGCACCGCTACGGTTTTGAGAAAGCTAATTACCTCCCCAGGTTCTAGATTGCCGATAGAGGAGCCAGGAAAAAAGCCGATAGTAGGACGATTCTTGAGTTCAGGGATGGTGGCAATAGGCAGAGGTTGGGTGTAGTCAGCGCAGACGGCGATCGCATCCAATCCCTCAAAATCGCCCATCAGCGCCGCACAGGCCTCTTGCAAATGCTGCCGCGAAATATCGACCCCCACGTAGGTCTTCACCTGGGGCGCAGCATTGAGCAAAATGCGGATTTTTTGGCTGCTGCCACTGCCCAGTTCAACCAAAACGCGGTGATCTAGAGCCGCCGCAATATCCTCGGCATGGGCACGCAGAATACCCATCTCGGTGCGGGTGAGGTAGTACTCCGGCAGCTGACAAATGGCATCAAATAGCTCAGACCCCCGCTTGTCGTAGAGAAACTTGGGAGAAATCGTCTTTTGGGGCAGACTCAATCCCCGCAAAACAGCGCTGCGAAAGTCTTCCACGGGTGGGTGAAAATCGTAGAGCTTGACGGGGGAGGGCTTGGTTTGGGAGATGGGGGGCATGGGGAAGTTAGGGGAAATGGGGAAGGAAGTTTTGAGTTCTTAGTTTTAAGTTTTGAGTTAGGAAATGAAATTCAAAATTCAAAACTTAAAATTCAAAACTCTCTGGCTAATCGCAGGCCGCTAAACTGCCATCGCGCACTGGGCGGAAAGAAGTTGCGGTAGCTGGGGCGAATGTTGCCGGGCGGAGTCACGCAGGAGCCACCGCGCAGCACCATTTGGTTGCACATAAACTTGCCGTTGTATTCTCCCACGGCACCGGAGGCGGGCCGAAAGCCGGGGTAGGGCAGGTAGGCGCTCTGGGTCCATTCCCAAACGTCGCCGTAGAGCTGCTGGAGTTTTTGGGATGCAGATGCAGGTTGAGGGTGCAGGTAGTCGGCGGCGAGGAGGTTACCTTGGATGGAAACCCCTGAAGCCGCGACTTCCCACTCGGCTTCGGTGGGGAGGCGATCGCCCCGCCACTGGGCAAAGGCATCGGCCTCAAAGTAGCTGAGGTGGCACACGGGTTCCATCAAGTTGACCGGCTGTAGGCCGCCCAGCGTAAACACCCACCATTCGCCGTCGCGCTGCTCCCAGTAGAAGGGGGCCTGCCAGCCTTCGCTCTGCACCATGGCCCAGCCATCGGCCAGCCAGTGGGCAGCGGTCTGGTAGCCCCTGTCAGCGATGAATTCTAGATATTCGCCGTTGGTGACGAGGCGGTTGGCCAGGGCAAAGTCTTGCAGGTAGACCCGGTGGGCTGGGCTTTCGTTGTCGAAGGCAAACCCAGGGGCTTGATGGCCAATATCGTATAGCCCGCCCGAGAATTTCACAAACTCCAGCGGTGTTGGCGAGCCAGATTCTGCCAGAGCGACATCTGAACGGTAGGTAGGGCGTAGGGGATTGATCGCCAGGTTGTACTTAAGGTCGGTGAGCAGCAGTTCTTGGTGCTGCTGTTCGTGATGCAGGCCAAGGGTGGTGAGTTCTGCCACGGCGGGGTGGTCGGCGCGATGGCCCTCTCGGGCCGGTTCTTGACCATCGCACAACAGTCGCTCCATCGCTGCATCCACATGGGCGCGATACTGGTAGACCTCTTTGACCGTGGGGCGCGACAGCAGACCGCGCTGGGGCCGGGGATGGCGATCGCCCACCGCCTCATAGTACGAGTTAAATAAATAGCCGTAGCCAGGATGAAAGTCCTGGTATCCCTCTAGGTAAGGACGCAGCAGAAAGGTCTCAAAAAACCAGGTGGTGTGGGCCAGGTGCCACTTGGGCGGGCTGACATCGGCCATGGCCTGCACGCCGTAGTCTTCAATTTCGAGAGGCTGACAGAGGGCTTCGCTGAGGCGGCGCACGGCCCAATATCGGGAGATTGTGTCAGTTTTTTCTAGAGGGATGTCTACAGGCGGAGCAAGGGGTGAAGTAAGCGTCATTTTGGGGCTTTTGGCGATATTGCTGGCAATTGTGACAGATCAGACTCACCATAAAATGATGATTGCCTTAAATTGCCTAAGACCTTCCTTAGAATGTTCAAGCTAAACTTCAAGCTTGCATGGCGAGAGGCCCGGTGGGCCAAGAACTCGGCCTCGCGAGCACTGGTTTTAGAAGCATCTCCGAGAGTGTTTCTAGCTCAGTGCTTACTCCAAGTCTGACCAAAACCGGCTAAATAGGCTGAGGCCAGCATCCCAAGCTGCAACGCTGAGTAAAATGGAATACTCTGAGAAGGTCTTGTTTTAGCTTGAACCCTAGGTTTAACTCAAACATCTATCTATAGTGAAACATCCAAATTCACGGTGCGGAGCAAAACCTCTCCACTGCCGGTACGGTTCTACCTACCCAACGGTAAAACCTGGACTGTTAACTTAATCACATGGGTTTCAGGAATGACTGAGCAACCGCATGTAGATAGTCAATAGTGATGTAGACAACAAAACGTTAGGGTTCCACTCCCAATGGGGAACACTAACCCTATCCAGCTCAATCCGATAAACCCAGGCCGCACGCACACTGCCAGCCAAGCGAGGTATCCCCTGTGAGCAATTCTTCCGGTAAAGCCCAAGACCTTTTCAACGGTTTCAAAAATTCTTCCGAGCACCCTAGCTCCCTCATGCAGTACGTCCACGGCATGAGCCCTGAGACGATCGCCCAGCTCTCTAATCCTGCATCCAGCGAAGTGCAGCAGATGATGGAGCACAATATTATCGGCCTGCTCGGCGGGCTGCCGTCTCAGCATTTCGACGTAGAAATCACCACCAACCGCGAAAACCTGGGCCGTCTGCTGGCCTCTGCTATGATGAGCGGATATTTTCTGCGCGGTGCCGAACAGCGCATGGCCTTTGAGGACTCCCTGATGTCGGCAGAAACTGCCCCTGAGCCCGAATAGTCGAATCTGAGTGAGCCAAAGTCAAAAACCGGCCTCAGCAGGCCAACCTAGTTCCCCTTCCTCCCAGGGCCGTCGCCGTTCTACCGCGCGCGATACCGAGGGTTCCTACACAACGAGCACAACGAGGGTTCTAAACCGGCACCCCCTTTCCCCCAATCCGGCCCTGGCAACTCTGCCCTGGCCGGATTTTCCTGTGGAGGCGTTGCGAAGCGAACTGCTGGCCTGGTATGCCGACTGGGGCCGCACCCTGCCCTGGCGCAATCTCGACAACCCCTACGCTGTATGGATCTCGGAGATTATGCTCCAGCAGACCCAGGTGAAGACGGTGCTGCCCTACTACCAGCGCTGGCTAGAGCAGTTCCCCACGGTAGAGGCGCTGGCCGCCGCCGATCAGCAAACGGTGCTCAAAGCTTGGGAAGGGTTGGGTTACTATGCCCGCGCCCGCAACCTGCACCAGGCCGCCCAGCGCATCGTCACCGACCACAACGGCGCAATCCCCCAAGATTTCGACACCATCACCACGCTCCCCGGCATTGGCAAAACCACGGCGGGGGGCATTCTCAGCTCGGCGTTTAACCTGCCCCACGCCATTCTCGACGGCAATGTGAAGCGGGTGCTGGCCCGGCTGGTGGCGCTGCCGGTGCCGCCAGCCAGGGCGCTAAAGGATCTGTGGGTTCTTTCGGAGCATTTTTTGGATCCGATTAACCCCCGCGACTTTAATCAGGCGCTGATGGATCTGGGAGCGACCTTGTGTACAAGGCGCAATCCAGAGTGCGATCGCTGCCCCTGGCAGGCCCACTGCTGTGCCTATAATCGCAATATTCAATCGGAGCTGCCCATGTCAGAAACCAAAGGCCCCCTGCCCCACAAGCAAATTGGCGTCGCTGTGATTTGGAATGGGCAAGACCAAATTCTGATCGATCGCCGCAAGCAGGAGGGGCTACTGGGCGGGCTGTGGGAGTTCCCCGGCGGCAAAATTGAGCCCGGCGAGACGATAGAAGCCTGTATTGCGCGCGAAATTCAAGAAGAACTGGGGATTGAGATTGCGGTGGGCGATCGCCTCTGCACCGTCACCCACGCCTATTCGCACTTTAAAGTCACCCTCAACGTCCACCACTGCACCCATCTAGCGGGCGAGCCCCAGCCCATCGAGTGCGACGAGGTGCGCTGGGTCACCCTCGACACCATTGAAGAATTTCCCTTCCCCAAGGCCAATATTCACATCATCAATGCCCTGCGGGCCTACACAGCGGGCCAAACACCCGTGGATGTGGTCGAAATTTCGCCCTCAACGTAAATAAACCGCCATAGTTTACAGACATCGCTCTTTTCCTCGGTTTTGATAGAAAAGATTGTTTGGAGCGCAGCGTAGCTATGGACACTGGGAATCGAGGACTGGGTTGGATTCGGTGGACAAGCCTCCATCCCCTGGGACGAAGGTTGGCCTTAGGACTTATGGGGTCAGGGTTAGCGGTTGGCACCCTTCCTCCCCCAGCCACCTACGCCGTTGAACCCGACGCCTGGCATCATCTGCCCAACAACACCGCCCTGGTGCTGCTGATCGACACCACCGCTGATACCTGGGGTCAGCTCAGTCAGTACCAACTCTTCAAACTGCTGGACGAAGAACAGGGATTGACCCCAGCCCTACCGGGATTGCCCTACCTGCCCTACGGGATTGACTTTGCCAGCGAAGTGGCCCCCTGGATCGGCGACACTGCCGTAGTGGCGCTGCTGCCGGTGCCACCTGGCGAATCGGCGACCATTGCCGAAGCCTCGATCATGGTGGCCCCGGTCACCAACGCTGAAGCCTTTGCCGCCTTTCGCGATAGCTTTTTTGAGCTGCAAGGGGATGCCCCAGAGGTGACCTCTACCCTGGGCACCGAGATCTACTTTTGGCCTACCCCCGCGTTTGACGAGTGGTCTGAGCCAGCCATTCCAGAAGCCTGTGGCCCCGCTGAGGTCAACGCAGACCCCTGCAATAGGGACGATGAAGCGGATTCAGAAGCTATCGACGATCCCAGCCTTGAAGCCGGGGAGGCGGAGATTGTGCCGCTGAAAGCCAGTCCTACTCCGCAAATTTTGCGCTTTAACGGTGCGGTAGGCTTGCCCCTTACCGTTAGCCCCTTCCACGAACAGGAAGAAACTTTTGAGGTCGAAGTGCCAGTACCCCTGCCAGAGTTTGGCCCTAGCGGCCTGGCCGTAGCCTTTTTGCCCGACGCTCTGATCACAGCAGAAAGCCCCGCCGCCCTTGAGCAATACCTGCGCCTGCGCCAGAGCGCAGCCCAAAACTCCCTCACCGATAGTCGAGAATTTCAGCGCACCCTAACTAATCGACAGCGTACCCAGGCTCTCTTTGCTGTCTATGGCAACGCCCTGGAGCTGCTGAACTACGACCTTTCGGCCACGGATCTGCCCGCCGCCGAGCTGCCGCTGCCTTTTCCCCTGCCCCCCGCTAGCCTGGATGACGAAACGCTGCGAAGTCTGCGATCGCTCAACTTCGGCGGCACCCTAGAGGCTCTGGTGTACCCCATTGCAACCGGCATGCAGGTTCGGGGCCGCTACTACTACGATGCAGCACCCTTTACCTTTGGCCTCACCCCCACGGTTGCCGACGCCGACAGCCCCCTAAAACTGCTGCCCGCCTCGACCTTTGTGGTCATGAGTGGCCGCAATATCGCGGGCTTTTGGCGCACGGTGGCCACCGTTCTAGACCAGGCCAGCGACTTTACCCGCGATGGATTAGCCACGGTGCGCTCTGGGTTCACCCTCTTTACCGGGCTCGACCTCGACGACGATGTCTTTGGCTGGATGGACGGGGAATATGCGATCGCCGCCTTCCCTACCGAAGGTGGCCCCTTGCAGTACGTGGGGCTGGGGCTGCTGTTGCAAACGAGCGATCGCCCTACCGCCGACCGCACTCTAGCCGCCGTGGATGACCTGCTGCCCAGCGTTGGCCTTACCGTCCACCCCAGAACCGTCAACCAACGGCCCGCGACCAGCTGGGAGCTATTTTCTAGCTTGAGCAGCGACTACGTACCCGACCTCAGCGTGGGTAGCCACGGCTGGGTCACCGACGATACTCTGGCGATTACCTCTGGTGCGGTGTCCATGGCGAGTGTTTTGGCTCCCTCTCCCCACGACCCCTTAGCCGACTTTTTCTTGTTTGACCAGGCGACGGCGACCTTCCCCACCCCCAATGACGGCTACTTTTATCTAAATGTGGGCGCTACCCTGGCCCTGGCCTACGAGGTGTTTGGCTTTAACGACGACCCCAGCTTTAGTGCGCTTAAGCCCTACCTCGGCAGTCTGCGCAGCCTCAGCGCCACCACTGCCCTTACCCCCAACCACATGGAACTTCAGGGCCAGCTTGGCCTCGCCCCCCGCAGAGATTAGGAGCCAAGGGGGCCAAACCCAAGGCCTCGCTAGAATAGGTGCCATACAAGGGTCACTACCATGACGGAGCCAGTGCTTCAAGCTAGGCGCATTCTCAAAACTCGGGTGGATGCCACCAGCTATAGGGATGCTTGCGATCGCATTCAAACCTGGGCCACCACCGAGCGATCGTGCTACGTGGTCGCCGCCAACGTCCACGTGGTGATGACCGCCTACTGGGATGCTCAGTACCAGCGCATTCTCGAAGGCGCAGCCCTGGTCACCTCCGACGGTATGCCTTTGGTTATGGGGCTGCGGCTGCTGGGGGTACCCGGCCAGAGCCGAGTCTATGGGCCTGACTTGATGCTGGCCTGGTGCGATCGCGCCGCCCAGCTCGGCCTGCCCATCTACCTCTACGGCGGCACCGCCCCCATGCTGGAGAAGATGGCCAATTCCCTTCAGCAGCAATTCCCTGGCCTGCCCATTGCGGGCACCCATGCCCCGCCCTTTCGCCCGCTCTCAGCCGAAGAGGCCGCCGCCGATGTAGCGCGCATCAACCAGTCGGGAGCGCGGGTGGTGTTTGTGGGCCTGGGCTGCCCCAAGCAAGAGCAGTGGATGCACCGCCACCAGGGCCAGGTCAACGCCGTGATGATCGGCGTCGGCGCTGCCTTTAGCTTCTTCAGCGGCGATGTCTCCCAGGCACCTCGGTGGATGATGCGCCTGGGGCTGGAGTGGCTTTACCGTTTTGGCCAAGAGCCGCGCCGTCTGTGGCAGCGCTACCTGGTGAATAACCCCATGTTTGTGCTGCTGTTTGGGGCTCAGGTGGCGAAATATCGGATTTCAGGGGGGAGGTAGAGTAGCTTGTTTGATTTTTGGGAAAGGGATTGGAAGGTTAGCAGGTTGGAAAGTCAAACCTTCCAACCTGCTAACCTGCTAACTTGCCAACCCATTGAATCCCAACAGACGAGTACCCGAGTTCTCGGCTTTCGATGATGGATTCTCAGCACAATTGCGGAATACTAGGGCAACTTCATCCCTATGCGTCTGCCCCCTGCTATGGATTGTCACCGTGCCGTACCCGCCGTGATGCAACAGCGGCCCCGCTACCGTCAAGATATTCGTGCCCCCCGAGGGCTGAGATTTCAGCTGCGCGATGCCTTTGCTGGGCCGGGGCGGCGGGGGCTGGTGCTGCTGGCTACGGATATTCTGGCGCTCGGGCTGTCGTGGCATATTGCGCGATCGCTCAACCAGTTTTTCTCGCCCATTCCACCTCAGCTCGTATGGTGGACCTGGTTGGGGCTGCCCAGTCCGTTTTGGGTGCTGGTGGCCTGTGCCGTAAGTCTATTTGCTTATGGCGGCCTCTACGACACTAAATCTCAGGGGCAAAAGCACCTGCGGGCGGGCAAGCTGCTCAGCCTGGTGTACCTGAGTGCGCTGGTGGTGATGTACTTCTACGACCCCAAGTTGGATCTGCCGCGATCGCTGTTTTTCTCGGCCTGGCTCAGCGGGGTGGGGCTGGTGGTGGGGCTGCGGCTGGTGGCCACGCTGCTGCTGCGCCCTCTCACTCAGGCCAAGGTGCCTGCCTCAGTCTTTCTAATTGCCCCCGCCCCCCGACTCAAGCGTCTGGCCGACGTGCTCTCTCAGCGGGCTAAAGTTCCCGTAATTGGGGCAGCACTAGCCACCACCGCCAACTCGGCCACCACCTACCAGGCGATTTTGGCCTCTGGGGCCACTCTGGTGCTGGCCGAGAGCATTCCCTCCGCTGACCTAGCCTCTGAGCTTTACTGGAAGCTGCGGCGGGCGGGCATTGCCATGCAGCTGCTCCCCACCAGCCGCGACATGCTCTACCGCCGGGGCACCCCCGAAACCGTGGCGGGCCTGCCCACCCTCCGCCTCGACGCGCCCCTAATGGGCGGCTGGGACTACCGCCTCAAGCGCGGGATGGACTACCTGGGGTCGGGTCTAGGCGTGATCGCCCTGGGGCCGGTGCTGCTGGGTATTGCCCTAGCCATTCGCCTCGACTCAGCTGGGCCAATCTTCTTTCGCCAGGAGCGGGTAGGCCTGCACGGCAACATCTTTCAGGTGTGGAAGTTTCGCACCATGGTAGTCGATGCACCTCGGCTCCAAGCTGAGCTAGAGCGGCACAACGAGTCGGCAGATGGCGTGCTCTTTAAGGTCAAGCATGATCCACGCATTACTCGGGTGGGTCGCCTGCTGCGCCGCACCAGTTTAGATGAGCTGCCCCAATTGTTTAATGTGCTCTGCGGCCAGATGAGCCTGGTGGGGCCGCGCCCGCTTCCCGTGCGCGACGTGGCCAAGTTCGACGGTTGGCACAACATTCGTCACCAGGTGCTGCCGGGGGTAACAGGACTGTGGCAAATATCGGGTCGTTCTGACATCGACACCTTTGACGATGTGGCCCGCCTCGATCTGCACTATATCGACAACTGGTCGCTGAATTTGGATTTAGAAATTCTCACCGCCACCCTGGGAATTGTGCTCTGGGGCAAGGGGGCCTATTGACCGCCGATTCTCCCCCGCCGCCAGGGGCAACGGATGCTGGCGATGCGGCGGACTCGGGGATAGGCCCCCGTCGGGGCTGGGCTAGCCAAAAGCCGGGGCTATGGCTGAGTGGAGGATTGGTGCTACTGACCTTTAGCTGGCTGCCGCTGAGCTACTACCGCATGGTGGGCTGGGCCTGGATTTTGCTGTGGCAGGTGGGCGGTATAGCGCTGCTGGTGGGGCTGTGGCGGCGGCTGCGCGGCTCAGAGCATTGGAGCACTGATGCAGAACAAGCATCTGGCTCAGAACCGAGACAGGCATTTTACGCCCTGGGCTATGGACTGGATTGGGTGGCGCTGGGCATGGGCATCGTCCTAGCACTGTCAGCCCTGGTATCGCCGTTTCCCCGCGTGGCGCTGTGGAATGTGAGCCTGGTGGTGACCTATATTGCGGTGCTGTATTTCTACCGCAACGTGGTCGATGGGCCTGGGGCGGGGTCTGGCCAACGCAGCTGGCTGAGTCGCCTACGGCTGTGGTGGGGTCTGGTGGTGGTGGCTGCCGGGGCGGCAGTGGTGAGCCTGGTTCTGTGGCGACCCGACGACGCTATGTGGGCAGCAGATAACTTTTTGACGGCGCTGCGCAACCATCAGCCCCTGGGGCACCACAACTTTGTGGGGGGCTATTTTGTGCTGATGCTGCCGTTAGCGGTGGCGGCGGCGGTGGCCACAACGGGCTGGCTGAGAGGAATTTGGATCGCTGCTGCCGGGCTGCTGCTGGCGGCGCTATACGTCAGCGGGTCGCGGGGGGCGGCGCTGGGGCTGGTAGTGTGGCTGCTGATCACCTGGCTGAGCCGCTTGAGAGACCTCAAACCTTCCCGGCGGTGGCGCTGGGGCTTGGCCGGGTTGGGGGGAGCCGTGGCCCTGGGCTTGGCCCTGGCCAGCAATCCCCGTATTCGCGCCTGGTTTAGTGCGGGCGGCATAGCCGACAGCCCGACTCTCGATCGCTGGTTTATGCTGCGACTAGGCGGCAATATTTTGCGCGATCGCCCCCTGTTTGGCGTTGGCCCCGGCGTCATGAGTCGGGTGTCAAACCTCTATCGCCCGATCGAAACTGGGGCTGGCCTGGAGCACATTCAGCAGCTCCACAACACCCCGGTGCAGATTGCGGGGGAGCTGGGCCTGGTCGGGTTGGGGATATTTCTAGCCGGAATTGTATTGATTCTACGCTTGTGGATCCGGCTTTGGCGGCAGCCGCTGGAACCTATGGATCGCGCCCTGCTGGGAGGCATTGGCGGCAGTCTGCTGGCCTACGGCGTCTCTAGTCTGACCGATTACCAACTGGAGAATATCCCGATCGCGGGCGGGCTGCTGGGGCTCGTAGTACTGCTGCTGGCGTTGGGCGATCGCTATCTACCCACGGCTACACCGTTAGGACAGGATGCCAGACGGCGATCGCGCCTGGCCGTCTCGCTATGGCTGGGGCTGCTGTTCACCCTGTGGCTACCCTTTACCCTCACCGTGGCCTACGGTGCCCTGGCCGATCGCGCCTTCTACAACCAGCAACTCAACCTGGCCGACACCCGTTGGTATAAGGCCTACCGCCTCAGCCCGTGGGATCCGACTGCGCCAGCGGTAGCCAGTGAAGCGCTATGGGGCCTCAACCAGGTTTTGGGAGAATCTGAAGCCCAGGAGAATGTGCGATCGCTGCTGCTCGACTACGCCCACCAGGCCCAGCAGGCCGCCCCCAACGATGCCTGGTTTAACCACAATCTGGCTGTTCTGAACCAGACCACCGACCCAGCTAAAGCCCTGCCCTATGCCGCCCGTACCGTGCAGCTTTTGCCGCGCCACCGCCACTACGGCTACTGGCTGCTGGGCGACTTGCTACTGGCAACTGGGGATGAAACCGGTGCCGTTGCTGCCTTCACCCTAGAAGCCCTGGTCAACCCCGCCGCGCTCACCTATCCTCAGTGGCAAGCCGCGCCCTATCAGGCCATCTATGCCTCCGTGGTGCAGGCTACCCTCGGCGAATACGATGCCCTATTTAGAGAGGTCGTTCCCGGAGAGCCTGGCTTTGGCACCCTTTACGAAACCCGCGCCCTACTCGCCTGGTGGACTGAGCAACCCATCGTGGAGGTCGATCCCAATTTGCTGCGGCCTGTGATTTCGGGATTGCTCTTGGCCGACTCGGATCCTGAGGCTGCCCTTGAGGCGGTAGCCCACGACCTGCGTCTGGGGCAGCAGAGCCCCGAGCTAAGGCTGCTCGCCACCTGGCTCGACCCCAGCACTTACCCCATCACCCCGGCCCAGCCCCAGGATGGCCCACCCGACCTAGACGATGTGCTCATTGAAGAAAGCCTTGGCACCCAACCGCTGCGCCTGTGGCTGACCTCCGTCGTCACCAACCCAGAGGAGGGCTATCGGGGGTCGCTCACCTTTGCCTACCGCAACTACCAGGCCAAACAAATTACCCTCATGCTGGCACCGCAAAACCTCCAGCGCTATACCCTGGTAGCCAAGCTCAACCTCTTCCCGGCCTGGCCGAGGGAATTTCCTGCCCTTGACCACCGCATTGAGGCTCTGCGCACCCAAGCTCTGGGTCTGCCCCACCCCACCTACAACCACTTTCGCCTGACAAATCCAGATTAGTCGGCACCCCCTACCCATCCACCCCCTACCCCTCTACCCAAGCCATGACCGAGGATGCTCTACCCCAGCCCAAACCCTCACCCCAAGACCCCAGCGATGGCACGCTGCTAGCCCTGCTCATAGCAGCCCTCTACGCGGTTTTCACCCTGGTGCCGGGCAGCAGCACCCTAATCGTGTCGTGGCCCTGGGTGTTTTTGTGGCAGGTGGGACTGACTCTGCCCCTGCTCTGGCTGCTGTGGCAGCTCTGGCACCGCCCCCTCGATCGCCTGGGGAATGGGTTTGACTGGGTGGCCCTGCTGGCCGTAGTTGGGCTGGTAATCTCTACGCTAGGGGCAGAGTTTCCGGCCCAGGCGCGGTGGTATGGGTGGGCGGCGGTGGGGGCGATCGCCACCCTCTACGTCCTCGGCGGCTGGCTCCGCCATCCCCAGCGGTTCCACACTCTGCTGCGGTTTCAGGGCTACCTGGGTTTGGCCTTCATTCTGCTCAGTCTGGGGTTGTGGATTACGCAGATCTATCAACCTGAGCTGGCTCGCTTATCAACGCTTCAGGGCTACGGTGTTGACCAGACATTTAACTTTGGGCTGACCAGCCTGCGCAACTGGCAGCCCATTGGCCACCAAAACTACGTGGCGGGCTACCTGGTGCTGGTGCTGCCTTTGTTGGCGGGGTTGGCCTGGAGCGATCGCGGCTGGCGACGCTGGCTATGGCTGGCGGGAATGGTGCTCGGCCTGCTCAACCTCTACACCACTAGCTCGCGCGGCGGCTGGCTGGCACTCATGGTCACCGGATTGATCGCGGTGGGCATTTCTCTGCTCTATAACCGGTTGCCTCGGCCTCTAGCATTAGCGATCGGCGGTACAGCTTTGGGATTGGGCGTGCTGGGAATGATCGCCAACCCCCGACTGCGGCAGGTCTTGGGCAGCCTGGCCCAGGGCAATTTTGCTGGAGGAGAATTGTCTTACCGGGTGGTGACCAACGCTACGGGGTGGCGCATGGGCTTGAGCCGTCCCTTTACCGGGGCGGGGCCGGGCAGCGTGCCGCTGGTCTACCAAAAGTATCGCCCCCACTGGGCCGGGCGCGACGCCGAGCTCCAGTTTCAGCTACACAGCACCCCGGCACAGCTGTGGGGTGAAATGGGCCTCTGGGGCATTGCCGTAGCTGTGGCACTGGTAGTGGTGTTAGTACTGTTGATGGTGCGGTGGATGCGGCGGGGCGCACAGGATACCCCCGCTGGGCTGCCCCCAGTGCTGGTGTGGAGTCTGCTGGCAGGGCTGTTTTCCTTTGGGCTGATGAGCCTGACTGACTACCAGCTCGATATTCCGGCGATCGCAGGCACCCTCGCCCTTTACCTGGCCGTGCTCGCCCGCACCTTTAACCCCGTTTCCACAATCGAAGATTTTGCCCCATCGCCCCGTCGTCACCGATGGCTAGCCGGGGTCGGACTCGGCCTGACACTGGCCATGACTCTTTGGCTAGTGCCCACTCACCGCGCTTGGGGCACCGCCAGCAGCGGCTTCTCAGCACTCACCGCCGAACCCGCCGACATCGATCGCTTTGCCAGCCAGCTAGAGCAGGCCCATACTCTCGCCCCCTGGGAGCCCTACTACCCCTACCAGCTAGGTTACCACCTAGGCGAGTTTGCCCTGCAATCGGCCAACAACCCGCCCCTGCGCCAGGTGCTACTCGACGATGCGATCGCCTGGTTCAAAACTGGCAATCAAGCCGTGCCCTACCAGGAATTTGGCCGCTCAAACCTGGGCTGGCTCCAGATTGAAAAGGGCCAGTTTGATGAGGCTGAGGCGTCGTTTAGGGAAGCGATCGCCCTGGTGCCCGCCAAAATGGGCGTGTTCTTTGGCCTGGGGTTTGCCTGCCTGCAAACCAGCGACCTCGACTGCGCTACTGAAGCCCTCGCCCTAGAGGCCATCCGCCATCCCGCCCTGGTGACCAGCCCCCTGTGGCGAGTCGAGGGCTTTGCCGAGGTCTACCCCGCCGTGCTCGATCGGGTAGAACAGCTCTACAGCGAATTGATCCAACAGGCTGGCGAATCTCCCCTAAGCGGCTTTTTGCAACAGGCCCGAGGCAGTCTGCGCTGGTGGCGCGGCGACTTGGCCGGGGCAACCTCAGACTGGCAGACCAGCGGCGGCGACCTCCAGCAGGGCTTCCTCACTCTCGCGGGCGGCCAGCCTGTAGATGTCAACCCCTGGCCCGAAACTCCGGCTAAGTACGCGATTCTCGCTTGGCAGTCCCCCGATCAGCGCCAAGCGCTGTTGGAAAAAGCCTGGGTCACTCAGCCCGAAGATATTGACGACCTGGCCCAGGCTCTGCCAGAACCCCAGATTATTACCCAGCTCGTCGCCAGCATGGAGGCGGCCACAGATTTCACCGACTGGCTTCAGCGCACGGCACCGAGTTGGCAGCCTCGCAGCCAGCGCCTGGGCTTTGGGATCCTCAGTCGCCACATCGACGGGCCTAACCCATCGGACTTTTTGCCTCGGGTAGAGAACATCCCGGTGGTGCAGTTTTTCGAGCCGCTGTTTACCTCGCCAATATTCCTGCCAGCACTGGATAGAGCCCTGGAACCGTATCAGGTCGAGCTGCGATCGCAATAGTAGTTTTGCCGTTACGACGCTGATCGCGCGGCGGGCAAACGCCGTTTGCCCCTACGTTGGGTTTTGGTCTTAATCACACATCCCTTGGGGATAGGATCTGGCCCTAGGTGTCGGCGTGGGCGTGGCGGTTGTAGAGGAAGTCGAGGGCTTCGTTGCGCAACTCGTAGAATTTGGGGTCTTCCATCATGCGGGCACGCTCCCTGGGGCGAGCGAAGGGCACCTGCATGATCTCGCCAATTTTGGCGGCGGGGCCGTTGGTCATCATCACGACGCGATCGCTCAAAAACAGCGCTTCGTCGATGTCGTGGGTGATCATCAGCACGGTGATCTGGTGGTCTCGCCAGATGGTCAGCAGCTCCTCTTGCAGTTCTTCGCGGGTGATTGGATCCAGTGCGCCGAAGGGTTCGTCGAGAATCAGCACCTTAGGCCGCAGGGCCAGGGCGCGGGCAATGCAGACCCGCTGCTTCATGCCCCCAGAGAGGGCACTGGGCTTTTTATTGGCCACATCGGCCAGGCCCACCATTTCCAGGTGTTCCATGACGATGTGCTTTTTCGCCGCCTCAGGCTTGTTGGGGAAGACCGACTTCACGCCGAGGTAGATATTTTCGTAGGCGGTGAGCCAGGGCAGCAGGGAGTAGTTTTGAAACACCACCATGCGATCGGGGCCGGGGGCTTGAATCGGCAGGGTTTGCAGGCGCACTTCGCCATCGGTGGGCTGGCGAAACCCGGCCACCATATCCAGCAGGGTCGATTTGCCGCAGCCCGAGTGGCCAATGACGCAGACAAACTCGCCTTCGTGGATGGCGAGATCGATGCCATCGAGCACCACGAAGTCGCCTGTGGGGGTGGGGTAGACCTTAGAGAGGTTGTCAAAAATTAGGAACGGTTCCTGGGTCTGAAGGTGGGTGGTGGATTGGGTGGGAGTGTTTAGCACTTGCATGGTCGGGGGAGTAAGGGGGTAGGGGGTGAGGAGTAGGGCGTAGGGGGTGGATGGGTTGGGGGTGGGTTGGCGTAAAAGACCCCAGGGTTCTGCGGCAGATTAGGCGAGAGACAGGGGATAGAGCTAGAACCCTGGGTCTGGGCTACCGGACAGTCACGGCATCCATAGGTACTTCTTCGATGCGCAGGTCGCGCTTGATGGCGAACTGATCCAGGTATTTCAGCGGCTCGTCGGGGTCAAAGACAACGCCGTCAAACAGATGAATGGGGTGGCGATCGCGGCCTGTATCCACTAGCCCTAGCTCACGGGCGGCCTGGCCAAAGATGTCGGCCCGCTTCACTCGCTCGGCCACAGCCAGCCAGTTGCGGGGGAAGGGGGTGATGCCCCAGCGGGCCATCTGGGTCATCATCCAGACCGCCTCGGAGACATCGGGGTAGTTGGCTTTGCCGGTAAAGAACTGAATGTAGTTGAGCACCTGCTCGGGTTCGCTGCCGTCGCCGCGATCGTAGGGGTCAAGGAATCCCTGACGAACGAGGGCTTCGTCGGCCCCCACGTACTCGGGCTGGCAGAGCATATCGGCAATCTCTTCGCGGTTGCGGCGATCGTCGCAGTATTCGCAGGCTTCGAGCAGCGCTTTGACAAGAGCTACGTGGGTTTTGGGATACTGTTCGGCCCAGGCTTCGGTGACGCCGAGCACTTTTTCGAGGTGGCCGGGCCAAATGTCGTTGTCGATCGCCATCACCACGCCCAACCCTTCGCTGACGGCGCGGGCATTCCAGGGTTCGCCAACGCAGTAGCCGTCGATGGAGCCCGACTTCAGGGTCGAGACCATTTGCGCCGGGGGTATCACCGTGACGCTGACATCGCGATCGGGGTCGATGCCGCCAGCGGCCAGCCAGTAGCGCAGCAGCAGGTTGTGCATGGAGGTGGGGTGCACCGCCGCCAGGGTGTGAACGCGATCGGGGCGGCGATCGATCGCCGCTTTGAAGTCTTCTAGGCTGCGCACGCCCTCGTCAAACAAGCGCTTGCTAAAGGTGATGGCGTTGCCGTTGCGGCTGAGGGTGAGGGCGCTGACCATGGGCCTGGGCTGCTGGTTGCCGTAGCCCAGGGTCATGCCCAGGGGCATGCCGGCCACCATCATGGCGGCGTCGAGGCGACCAGTGGCGACACCGTCGGCGATCGCATTCCAGCTCGGCTCCCGGTTGAGGGTGACGTTGCTCAGGCCGTGGGCCTCAAACAGGCCCTTTTCTTTGGCCACCACTAGGGGCGCGCAGTCTACCAGGGGAATAAAGCCCAGCTCTAGATTCACCTTCTCCAGGCCGTTAGCCGCCACGGCCACTACCGGCTTGGACTTGTGCAGCTTGGCCCGCTTCTGCTGGTTGAGGAAGTAGACGATCTCGTTGCGCAGGCTGTAGTAGTTAGGGTGCTTAACCACCTCCATGCGCTCGCGGGGCCGAGGGAAGGGAACATCGACAATTTGGCCAATGTGGGCCTCGGGGCCATTGGTCATCAGCACAATGCGATCGCTCAGCAACAGCGCCTCATCGACATCGTGGGTGACCATGACGCAGGTGACTTCATTTTCCTGGCAGATCTGCATCAGCTGCTCTTGCAGGCCGCCGCGAGTCAGGGCATCGAGGGCACCAAAGGGTTCATCCAGCAGCAGCAGCTTGGGGCGAATGGCCAAGGCGCGGGCGATCGCCACCCGCTGCTTCATGCCGCCCGAGATCTGGCCGGGGCGCTTGTTCGCCGCCTTTTGCAGACCCACCATCTCGATGTGGTGGTCGATCATTCGATCGCGCACCGCCTGGGGATGCTTCTTCATCACCCGGTCTACCGCCAGGGCAATGTTTTCGCGCACCGTCAGCCAGGGCAGCAGCGAATAGTTCTGGAAGACGACCATGCGATCAGGGCCGGGTTCGGTGACCTGCCGCCCCTCCAGCACAATGCCCCCAGCGCTGGGCTGGTCGAGGCCCGAGAGAATGTTTAGCAGGGTCGATTTGCCGCAGCCCGAGTGACCCACAAGGGAGACAAACTCCCCCTTGTGAATTTGCAGGTCAATGTTTTTGAGGGCAATGTATTCGCCCCCGGTGGGCAGCTTAAAGACGCGATCGACGTGGTCAACTTCTACAAAGACAGACATAGCGCTCAGGGAATGAAGGTGCAGTTCGAGCGGGCAAGCCAGAAATTTTGGAGCAGAATCACAAAGGTGATGAGAAGCGAGCTATTGCCGCCATAGAAACAGTGGGCAATGCCCACCCATGGAACTCTGGCTCCCCTCTCCCCGTGGGAGAGGGGTTGGGGATGAGGGGCCTCTACTGCTTCTGTTCTTCGGGCAGTACCAGGCCACCGATGAAGACAATCAGGCGATCGAGCAGCAGACCGACAATGCCCACGTAGAGAATGGCGATGATGATGTCGCTGATGCGCGAGCTGTTCCAGGCATCCCAGATAAAAAAGCCGATGCCCACGCCGCCGATCAGCATCTCAGCCGCCACAATCGCCAGCCAAGACAGCCCAATGCCAATTCTGAGGCCGGTGAAGATGTAGGGCACGGTAGCCGGAAACAGAATCTTGAAGAAGTACTGGGACTTAGATAACTGGAGCACCCGCGCCACGTTGTTGTAGTCTTGCGGAATTTGGCGCACACCCTCGGTGGTGTTGATGATGATGGGCCAGATCGCCGTAATAAAAATCACGAAAATAGCGGAAGGATTGGCCTGCTGAAACGCCGCCAGCGAAATCGGCAGCCAGGCCAAGGGCGGCACCGTGCGCAAAATCTGAAACAGCGGGTCGAGGGCGCTGTACATCAACGAGCTGGTGCCCACCAAAATCCCGAGGGCTACACCCACAATCGCCGCTAAGGTAAAGCCCAGAGCGACCCGTTGCAGACTTGTCCACACCTGCCAAAACAGGCCTTTATCGGTGCCGCCGTAGTTAAAGAAAGGGTTGACGATCAGTTCCCAGGTGTCTTGCACCGTGCGCACTGGGGTGGGCAGGTTGGCATCAGGCCCCATGGTGAGCACCTGCCAGATGATTAAGAAGATCAGAATCGCCACCAGCGGAGGAACCAGTCCCTTGAGCGAGTCTAGAGACGAATTGGCGAGCTTTTGCAGGTTAAAGCGCGATCGCGCCGGACGAATATCGAGGGGTGCCGTCATTGCAGATAGGTCTCCAGGGCTTGTGCGAAGGAACTAGCGGACTAATCAAACAGGGAAAGCTTAAAAGCCTCTCCGGCTCCCCTCTCCCGGTGGGAGAGGGGTTGGGGGTGAGGGGGGAGTGGGCAACGGGAATCGTCTACACCCGCTTGATCTTGAGGCTGTCGAGGTACGCCTGAGGATCTTCGGGGTCAAAGGTAATGCCGTCGAAGAAGGTTTCAACCCCGCGAGAGGTGCTCTTGGGAATCATCGCTTCTTGGCCTAGGGCGGTGGCCGCTTCGCGCCAGAGGTCTTCGCGGTTGACGGCATCGACCCACGCCTTGGTGTCGGTGTCGGCGGGCAGCTTACCCCAGCGAATATTCTCGGTTAAGAACCACAGATCATGGCTCTTAAAGGGATAGGAGGCATTGTCGGCCCAGTATTTTTGCATGAGGTCGGGCAGCTCTTCGACTCGGCCCGTGCCAAAGTCGAACTTACCCTGGGAGCGATCGATGATGTCTTCAAAGGGCACGTTAAACCAGGCCCGCTCGGAGAGAATCTTGCACATTTCTTCTTTGTTCTCAGGCTGATCGCACCACATTGCGCCCTCTAGTGCGCCCATCAGCAGGGCCTTGGCGGCTTTGGGGTTGGCATCGACCCAGTCGGCCCGCATACCCAGCGCTTTCTCGGGGTGGTCTTTCCACATTTCGCCTGTGGTGAGGGCGTTGTAACCAATCGATTGGTTCACCAATTGCAGGGGCCAGGGCTCACCGACGCAGAAGGCATCCATGTTGCTCACCTTCATGTTGGCCACCATCTGCGGCGGGGGCACCACAATGGTCGAAATCTCCTGGTCGGGGTCAATGCCGCCAGCCGCCAGCCAGTAGCGCATCCACAGGTCGTGGGTGCCGCCGGGGAAAGTCACCGCTGCTTTGAGTTCTTTACCCTCGGCTTTGCGCTTGGCAAACACTTCTTTGAGCGGTGAGCTGTCTTTGGTGACCTTGAGATCGAGGTAGTCGTTGGAGAGCGAAATGCCCTGGCCGTTGGTGTTGAGGCGGGCCAGAATGTACATCGGCACCTTTTTGCCATCGGTGACAATGCCCTCAGAGATCAGGTAGGGCATGGGGGTGAGAATGTGCGCCCCGTCAATGCCGCCGCCGCCAGAGCCCAGCACCAGGTTGTCGCGGGTGGTGCCCCAGGAGGCCTGCTTTTCCACCGATACGTCGGTCATGCCGTACTTGTCAAAGAACCCTTTGACCTTGGCAATAATCAGCGGCGCTGAGTCGGTCAGGGCAATAAAGCCCAGTTTAGCGGTCGCAGTTTCTGGCGCATCGGCAGGGTCGAGGGTGACCTCAGTGGTCGGCTCTGACGCCTGATTTCCCCCATCCTGACTGCATGCATGGAGCAGCACAGTACCCGCAGCGGCGGTGCCAGCGGTCATCAAAAATCTACGGCGATTTAGTCGAGTCATGTTGCGCTTACTCCAACGTTATGCAATGCGGTGAATTAGGAAAAATGATCGGGGTATCGGCGTCTCACCGTTGTAGGCATCCCAGAGAAAACCTGCACCTCACCTAGATTTCTGCTCCACTGATGTCGGGGTTCAGCTCTCCATAGAATCAGAAGTTGCTAAGACAAACTGTTGCAACGTTGGCAGAACAAAAGAGAGAGTAGGTGATTGATTGGCAGATTTTAGGCTTAGATTCGCCCCCAGGGCAATACGACGCTTAGTTGAACGCTGCCCAAAGGGAAAAAATTCTCCAAAGGGTTAAACCATTTCATCAAAGCGGTGTTCAGAATTTACCAAGCCTTAGTCCCACGATTTTTATCGATCAAAACACCGAGTAGAATCCAGCATTTCTGCGGCTTTTTACTGTGGTATTTGAGCTTAAATTATTCAAACTTTGCAACGTGTTTTGTATTTTTAGTTACGCTTTGTAGCAGTCCATCCTTTTATCGCATGACCAACATGTAGGATTTGCATAATCCGCCGGGTGGCCCATGGTCTCAGCGCACCGCATACCATAATCAGAGCCCTAGCGAGGGTTGAGCGTTGTGTAGAGGGCTGCTCTAGGAGCGATCGCAACTATGGTGATGCCGACGAAGTGGCGAATATTGCTAACGGTGCTGCCGCTGACCGGCCTGTACGGGCTGGCCAAGGTGGCCATCCACCGCTTAGGCTGGGAGCCCTGGGCCTTTGACCCCCTCACCGGGTCGCTATTTGGCGCGGCGACCTTTGTAATTGCCTTTGTGCTCAATGGCACCCTGGGCGACTTTAAAGCCAGTGCCGATATGCCGGTGCAGGTGGCCAATGCCATTGAGGCCATCCAAGACAGCAATTTGCTGGTGGCTAAGGCCAACGCGGAGTATGACCCTGCCCCCCTGACCCAAAACCTGGTGGCAATTTTGCAGGCCACCCTCGACTGGCTAGAGCAAGACAAGCCCCAAGATGCGATCGCCCCTGCCCTTGACCAGCTCAATGCCTCCCTAGCGGGGATGCTGCCCTACACCAGCGGCCCCATCATCAGCCGCATCCAGGCCGAACAGGCCAAAATTCGCCTGCTGCTCGCCTACATTGGCATCAATCGCGACACCGATTTTGTGGGGCCAGCCTATGTGCTGCTGGAGGTGTTTTTGGTGGGTGTTTTGTGCGCTCTGCTGCTGATTGGGGCGGCCAGCTTTAGCGAAAATTTGGTGGTGTCGTGCCTGCTGTTTACCTCGTTTACCTACCTGCTGCTGCTGATTCGCGATCTGGATAACCCGTTTCAGTACAACGGGCGATCGAGCGTGGATGCTGACCTGTCGAGCTTGGCGGCCCTGCGCGATCGCCTCCAGAAAACCCTGGCTCCGTAACCGCATATCAAAGGGGGGCGGGTCTCTGAGCTAATTGACAGCGTTGATGCTGAAGCTCAGTAGAGACCCGACCCCTAAAACCCTTAAATTGGGCATCTCGCTCTACAAGAATTTGTTGGCCATGCCGATCAACCCGGCCATCTGCCCCAGGTCAACCTCGCCAGAAAGCACCTTTTGCAGCAGCCCACCGCCCTGCGCGTTCGACCCTTTGACCAAAAATTGAGCAATTAGCGGGGTCAAACTGCGAACCATGGCCGGATCGACTCCGACCCGCTGGGCGATCGCGCTAATCTGCTCATTGGCCAGCAGTTGCTCTACGGCTCCGGTGGCCGCTACCCCTTGCAGTATTGACATCAGCGACCCGGCATTGCCCTGGCCCTTAGCCTGAAGCACGCCTTGGAGGCTGCTAGCGATGCCGCCAATTTGGTTGTTGTCTACCGGGGTGTTGTTGAGGTTTCCCAGCAGTGTGCCGATTAGGCTACCGCTGGCTTCGGTATCAGAGGCGGCGATCGCCTGGTTGACCATGCCCATTAAATCCATTGTTTCACCGTTTTAGTTACGTCTCGCATAGGCTAAACCCTTTGCCCAGCAACGGCAAGGCGTCTTGGCTACAGGACTGCTGTTACCGGGCACTACCGGCAGTGAGGCTGAATCGCTTGGCGCGATCGCTCTTTGCGTCAAAGTCGATCACTGGCCCTAGGGGCACAATCTGGTGCGGGTTCACGCCGGGGTGGCTCATGTAGTAGTGGCGCTTGATGTGGTCCATGTTGCAGGTGTTTTTGAAGGCGGGCTGCTGGTACAGATCGCGCAGATAGCCCCAGAGGTTGGGATAGTCAACAATGCGACGCAGGTTGCACTTGAAGTGCACGTAGTAGACCGCATCGAAGCGATAGAGGGTGGTGAACAGGCAGATGTCGGCCTCGGTAAGGCGATCGCCGCACAGGTAGCGCTGGCGATCGAGCACGCCTTCCCAATGGTCGAGGGCGTCGAATAGTTCGGTCACCGCTTCTTCGTAAGCGCCCTGCTTGGTAGCAAACCCAGCTCGGTACACGCCGTTGTTAATCGGCTGATAGATGG
The DNA here is from genome assembly GCA_019358835.1 of Tildeniella torsiva UHER 1998/13D. Taxonomy (GTDB): domain Bacteria; phylum Cyanobacteriota; class Cyanobacteriia; order Phormidesmidales; family Phormidesmidaceae; genus Nodosilinea; species Nodosilinea torsiva. The sequence continues at coordinate 56,229 of JAHHIH010000010.1, read as the reverse complement.
CGTCAATAGCCTCGTCAATTTTGGTCTGTAGATCGGCGGGGTAGAGATCAACGTCGTTGGTGGCCACCCCATTCCACTCGGTGTCGAGCATGCGAATGATCTCGCGCGACTCGTTGTTGACGATGGTGTGGGTCTGCTTATCCCAAAGAATGGGCACCGTCACCCGGCCCGAGATGTCGGGCTTGGCCTTGGTGTAGATCTCCCGCAAATACTGTGCTCCGTTCACCATGTCAGGAATTGCGCCGGGGTAGTCACTAAAAGCCCAACCTTTCTCACCCATGTAAGGATCCACTACCGATACCGAAATCGCATCGGTGAGGCCCTTCAGCTCGCGCATGATCAGCGTGCGGTGCGCCCAGGGGCAGGCCAGCGAGACGTAGAGGTGGTAGCGATCGGCCTCGGGCTTAAACTCGCCATCCGCCTTCGTGAAGTGGTGAAAGTCGGTCTCGGGACGCACAAAGCGACCTTTGTTGTCTTCTTGGCTGCGCTCTTTCTGCCACTGACCGTTTACAAGTAGGCCCAATCCCATAGGGTCTCCCTTATTTTTCTTCACGTATTGAGTTTCAGCGTACTGCGACTCACCGATGCTGTCCTCTGGCTGGGGAAAGAACTCTGCTACTGGGAAGGAACCTAGTTATTGAATCAGTAGCCAATTTCCTAACGCCGCCAAGAAGAAACCCGGTTTTTGGAATCGCCGGATACCCTTGAACAAAGCTCTGTTTGTCGCCAACGCCTATGTCGTCTCAATCACGCGGTTTTCTGGCTAGCCCGGAGGGGCTGGAGCTGCTACAGGCGGTGAAGGCAGAGCGGGGGTGGACGTTTGCCACTATTGCAGAGCGAGCAGGGGTGAGTGCCGACACGGTGAGCCGGTTGTTTCACCCGGAGCGGGGGAAGCGGGTGAGTGCAGTGAGTGTGAGGGCGATCGCTGGGGTGTTGGGGGTGAAGGTGGATGCGATCGTGCCAGAGGAGGAATGGCCAAGCCCCATGGCAGAAGCAGAACGCCGAATTCAGGCGGCTTTGGAAAGTGACGCAACTGTGCTTGATTTATCCAACCTAGGGCTAACGGCACTCCCCGACAGCCTCGGAAACCTCACCAATTTGGAAGGGCTTTTCCTCGACCAAAATCGATTGACGACGCTCCCTGATAGCCTCGGGAACCTCGTCAATTTGCGTGAGTTTCACCTCCACCAGAATCAACTGACAGCGATCCCTAATGGGTTTGGCAGCCTCACAAGCTTGACGTTACTTTTCCTCCAAGAAAATCAATTGTCGGCGCTCCCTAGTAGCTTCAAAAATCTCACCAAACTGACTTTCCTTATTCTTTCTCAAAATAAATTTACGGTGATCCCTGACAGCCTTACAAGTCTCGACAACTTGGAGTTTCTTCTACTCTCCCAAAACCAATTGACGGTAATTCCCGATAGCCTTGGGAACCTAGCCAATCTGGAAGGACTTTTCCTCGAAAAAAATAGACTGAAGGCGCTTCCCGATAGCCTTGGGAGGCTATCGAATTTGAAGATTCTTTCTCTTTCTCAAAACCAGCTAAAGGTTTTTCCATCTTTTGTCAAAAAAATAACCCGGCTGGAACGACTAAACGTAACTTACAACGAACTTTCCGTTTTGCCGGTTTTTCTATCAACTCTCTCTAACCTAAAAGTGCTTTTACTGCACGGGAATGAGAAATTGGGTATTCCCGAAGAAATTCTTGGCCCCACCAACCAAGAAGTCAACGATGGTGTGACCGCTGCCAGCCCAGAAGATATTCTCAACTATTATTTTCGAGTGCTGGTTCATCGTCAGCCCCTCAATGAGGCCAAGCTTATTCTGGTAGGCTTTGGTGTTGTTGGCAAAACTTCTCTAGTCAATCGCCTCGTTCACAAAAATTTTGATCCTAAATCTGCCAAAACGGAGGGCATCCAGATTACTCAGTGGCCTATGACCCTCAACGACTCCGAAGACATCAAACTTCATGTGTGGGATTTTGGTGGCCAAGAGATCATGCACTCTACCCACCAGTTCTTTCTTACCGAGCGCAGCCTTTATTTGCTGGTGCTCAATGGTCGCCAGGGGCATGAAGATTCCGATGCCGAGTACTGGCTCGAACTCATCCACAGCTTTGGCGGCGACTCCCCCGTTATCGTCGTGCTCAACAAAGTCAAAGAGCACCCCTTCGATGTCAACCGGGGCGCGTTGCAGCAAAAATTCCCCAACATTAGCGAGTTCATCACCACCGATTGCGAAACAGGCCAAGGCATCGACTACCTCCGCGCCGTCATCGAGCGAGAAACCGATGCCCTAGAGCACCTGCGCGATCCCTTCCCCGCCAGTTGGGTAGCGATCAAAAACAAGCTTTCCGAAATGGCCGAGAACTACATTTCCTTCGAGCAATATCGGGCCATTTGCCAAACCGATGGCGAAACCGACTACGGGGCGCAAGACTCCCTCGCCGTGCACCTCCACAGCCTCGGCATTGCCCTCAACTACAAAGACGACCCTCGCCTGCGCGATACCCACGTGCTCAACCCCCACTGGGTCACCAACGGCATTTACACCCTGCTAAACGCCCACGAACTCGCCGACACCAAAGGCGAACTCGAAGCCGCTTGCCTGTCTCGCAATTTAGACGCCCACAACTACCCCGCCGAGCGCCACGGCTTTTTGCTAGACCTCATGCGCAAATTCGAGCTGTGCTTTCGGTTCGAAGAAGACGAACACCGCTACCTCATCCCTGACCTGCTCGACAAGCAGCAGCCCGCCGCCGCCTCTGAATTTGACCCGGCAGACTGCCTCAACTTTCGCTACGAGTACCCAATTTTGCCCGAGGGGTTGCTGCCCCGCTTCATTGTGCGTACCCACGTGCTGAGCGATCACCAACTGCGCTGGCGCACCGGGGTAATTCTCAACTTTGAGGGCAATCGCGCCCTGGTCAAAGCCGACCCCCAAGACCGCTGCGTTTCCATTAGCGTGGATGGCCCGATGAACAGTCGGCGCAGGCTATTGGCGGTAATTCGCTCCGACTTTGAGCGCATCCACCGCAGCTTTAAATTCAAACCCAAAGAGCTGGTGCCGGTGCCGGGACATCCCAACACAGCCCTGCTTTACCAAGACCTAATCGTGATGGAAAACGACCGATTGAGTGAGTTTCCTCAAGTCATTGACGGCAAGGTTGTGAGGTTGAATATTCGCGACTTGCTCAATGGGGTAGATTTGGAGGGCACCCGCCAACCCACCACCGCAATGGATCGCCATAGCCAAGCCCTGCGCCTGTTCTACAGCTACTCCCACAAAGACGAAACGCTGAGGGATGAGCTAGAAACTCACCTCAAGTTGCTGCAACGGCAGGGGCTCATTCAAAACTGGCACGATCGCCGCATTCTGCCCGGTGACGAGTGGGTAAGCGACATCGACGACAACCTCAATCGCGCCGACATCATCTTGCTGCTGGTGAGTTCTGACTTCATCGCCTCCGACTACTGCTACGACCTAGAGATGACCCCCGCTATGGAGCGCCACGACAACGGCGAGGCCCGCGTCATTCCGATTATTCTGCGCCCGGTAGATTGGCGAGATACCCCGTTTAACAAACTCAGCTGGCTACCGCAGAACGGGGAACCCGTGACTCAATGGGGCGATCGCGATGCTGCCTGGCTCAATGTCGAAACCGGCATTAAGCGAGTGGTCGAGTCGCTCAGGGGCGAAAAGCGTTTTTAAGTTGTCGAACTACCATGCAGCGGGTTGAAAGGTGGTGTCATTGGCAATGGCCACCGTATCTCCTCTCTGCTTGATCACAAACAACCCCTGCTGATGGGCGTAGCGGTCTACCCCCTCATCAATTTCGATACCCGCCACTGCCCCATAGATTTGATACCCGGTGTAATGGGGAAACGCCTGCCGAAACTGTTCTAGCCGAGTCAAAAAATCATCCACATCCTGACGAGAGAGGCGCGATTTTACTTCTACAGCAACGGCGACATCGCCATCCACCGCAAAAATGTCGATCTCCATCTCGGCCCCAGGCCGCTGTGACTTCATCCGGCGGGAAGTCTCCTACACCTCAATGCCCCGCTCCTGAAACATGCGCACGACGGCAGGCTCCACCAGGTTTTCGACGAATTGCCCCCAGCGGGTCGTTAGCCCTGCGACCTCTCGGCTGGTGTTAGCCGCAACCCGTTCTAACCGTTGTAGGCGAAGCTCGGCCTCGGCAGCACGGCGATCGGCTTCGGCAGAGCGGCGATCGGCCTCGGCCCGCGAGGCTTCGAACAGGGCATAAATATCTGCAATGGTAACGGGGTCGGCCATAGCGCCAGTTCTAACTGATCTCTATTATGCCTTTACAGACTCAGGCAACGATGGTCTGGCAGCGGCGTCATCAACCAGTGATATGATGCCAACAAGCTAGGGGTGTCCGAGCAATCGGACTGAGATCATACCCTCAGAACCTGACCTGGTTAATACCAGCGGAGGAAAGCGTTGCTTGAGGTCACGTACCGAAACGACGAGCCTATAGGCGTTCTGGAGATAAATCTAGAACGATCGGTGAAGTATTGGCATGAAGCTAATGCTCACTAGCTATAGCTCCATAGTGTTCGATTTTACCCGCCCTCACCCGCCCAACATCCCGCCCAGGAACGTCCTCTAGCGCCACACCGTCGTTTGTGAGGTGCGTTTCTATGACCATTGGTGCAACAGCGATCGCTGTCATCTTAGTAACCGTGGCTAGCTTTACCCTGCTGGGGTTGCTGCAAGCGAGCCGCCACACCATCACTCTGGAAGACTATATGGTGAGCCGCAACCGGGTGGGCACCGGTATGGCCCTAGCCACCATTGTGGCCTCGGCCATGGGGGCATGGATTTTGTTTAGCCCCCCCGAGGTGGGAGCTACCAGCGGTATTGCGGGCATTGTGGGCTACTGCATTGGGCAGGCGACCCCGGCGGCAATGCTGGCGTTTTTGGGCACCCGCATGCGGTTTTTAATGCCCAACGGCCACTCCCTCAATGAGTATGTGCTGTATCGCTTTGGCCAGACCATGTACGTGCTCACCCTGGGCATTGGGGTGTTTTACATGTTTATTTACCTGGCGGCAGAGCTGACGGCAATCGCCAAAGCGGTCGAACTGATGGCCGGGGTGCCCCTCTGGCTGACGGCCCTGCTGGTGATTACCGGCGTCTTTATCTACACCGTGGTTGGCGGGCTAGAGGCATCTATCTTTACCGATGCCCTGCAGTTTGTAGTGATTGTGCCGCTGCTGCTGCTCAGCTTTGGCGTTGCGGTGGTGGCCTTGGGAGGGTGGGAAAATGCGATCGCCCCCGTGACCCAGGCTGCGCCAGAACTGCTGACCCTAACCAACGGCCCCGGCATTAAGTTTGGAGCCACCCTGGTAATCGCGGTAATTGCTGCCGAAATGTTTAACCAGGGCAACTGGCAACGGGTCTATGCCTGCAAAACCAACACGGTGGTGCGGCGGTCTTTTTTAGGGTCGTCATTAGTGATTTGGCCCATGCTGTTGCTCGCCGGAATGCTGGGCATTTTGGCTATGCACTTTGGCTTTAACGACGATCGCGCCTTTTTCTCGCTGATTCAGGCGTTAGAGCTGCCTACCTGGGTGGGTATGGGCATTTTGCTGCTGGTGCTCGCCCTGGTGATGAGTACCCTCAGTGCGCTACTGAACGGTATTGCCAGCGTTTTTACCCTCGACCTGGTGCGGCTGATGCCGACCACGTCCACGGCGGGCATTTTGCGGGCCTCGCGCATTCTCACCGTGATAATTGGCATTCCCGCTATTCTGATTGCCTCGCAAGGGTACAACGTGCTGTATCTGTTTTTGCTGGCGGATCTGGTCTGCGCGGGAGCGGTATTTCCGGTGCTGTTTGGCCTCTATTCGCGGCGCTTGACGGGGACGATGGCGGTTTGGAGCGCGGTGGTGGCGATCGCCACGGGTGCCCTCTTCTTCCCCAAGCCCGACTTTAGCCCCTGGAATGGTCTGCCCTTCGCAGGCGATCTGCTGGTCAGCTTTGCGGCCCCCATTGTGGTATCGACGCTAGTTTGCCTGGTGTGGATTCAGCTCAAAGCCCAAGGTGGTAAGACGGAGGCATTTGACTTCGGCATTCTCAGCCGCGACATCCGTGCTTACGGGGAGAGGGAGGGGTTAAAGCTGACGGAGGATACCTACAACTAAAAGTAAAAGCCACCACTAAGTTAGTGATTTCAGAGTTAGCACCCTTTACCTAATTCTGACAAGCAGAAAGCCAGAAAATGGAAGACATAAAATGTTACAGATTTGCTTTTTAGAGATCTGACATGCAAAGAACATCATCTGGTTCATCTTTGCAGAAGACTTCTAAGGTTTTTGCTCGACAAACCTTTTCGTTGGAATAATCTGCACAAAAATCATCAAAGGACTCCTCAAACTCTGGACACCGAGATAGATCTTGAACAATTTGACTTGTACTATACTCAGGAGAACAGTGGCGTCTAGACATAGCCACAAGATCTCTTTCATAGGGCATCAAAGTCTCAAGATACTCATTCAAGGCGGTATTTTCTTGACTTGAAGCTCCCAAGTATTCGCTCCAGATGTGAAAAAATATGATTCCTGAAAACCCTGTCAAAACAAGAACAGAAATAGCTTTAAGCTTGCCTTTTTTGGAAATGGGTTTTGTTTGGTTCGATTGATCAGGAATCAGCTTTAAGGAATTTTTACTTACTCTAGACACAGAAGATGTGACTTGTTTTAGCTGATCTGATGCTTTCTCAATGCAGCCATCTTCTAGCTCGTTGAATCTGAATTTCTGAATCCAATCAGTTCCCACCGGAGTAGATGAGGTGAACTTAATATGACATTCATTAACGCTTTGAATAGCCAGCCTTGTCAAAAGGCTTCTGAGCCAATTAGACAGCTTTTCTTTGTTGGCAGCTTTTTCTGATTGTAGTTGAATGATTATGACTTCGTTGTTGATTAAAACTTTAGAACGAATATTGTTTTTACCAAGAGTGTGGTCTATGACTGATGCAATAGCTTTAGGATCTCCTCTCCTGCAAGCATTGAGTATCTCAAAGTTTTGGGAGGTCATAATATCAAGTCACTGCAAAGCTGATTGCTTTAGTTATTCCTGGAAAATAGTTCCCAGTTAGAGCACTAATCTATCCCTTGAATATAAAAGTTTTCTCTTTTTCCCAAGCGGTGATTGGAAACACTCACCGAGGCCCTGCCTCTCAGGTCTGATGTCCAGGCCTGAAAATTCAAAATCGTCAATCCAAAATCCAAGATTACCTAAGGTAAACCATGAGAACTCAATGGATCGCTAAACGCCAGGACCACGCCAACGTGTCGCAAATGCACTACGCCCGCCAGGGTGTGATCACCGAAGAGATGGACTACGTCGCCCAGCGAGAGAACCTTCCCGCCGACCTGATCCGCGATGAGGTGGCGCGGGGCCGCATGATCATCCCCGCCAACATCAACCACCCGAATCTGGAGCCGATGGCGATTGGCATCGCGTCGAAGTGCAAGGTGAATGCCAACATCGGCGCGTCGCCTAACTCCTCAGACATCAACGAAGAGGTGGCCAAGCTGCACCTGGCAGTGAAGTACGGGGCCGACACCCTGATGGATCTTTCGACCGGAGGCGGCGATCTTGATGCCATTCGCACGGCCATTATCCAGGCATCGACCATCCCGATCGGCACGGTGCCGGTTTACCAGGCGCTCGAAAGCGTCCACGGCAACATTGAGAATCTCACTGCCGATGACTTTCTGCACATCATCGAGAAGCACGCCCAGCAGGGAGTTGACTACCAGACCATCCACGCCGGGATTTTGATTGAGCACTTGCCCCTGGTGCGCGATCGCATCACTGGCATTGTCTCGCGCGGCGGCGGCATCCTCGCCCGCTGGATGCTGCACCACCACAAGCAAAACCCCCTCTACACCCACTTCAACGACATCATCGAAATCTTCAAGCGCTACGACGTGTCGTTCAGTTTAGGGGATTCTCTCCGCCCCGGCTGCCTGCACGACGCGACGGATGCCGCCCAAATGGCCGAACTCAAAACCCTGGGTCAACTCACCCGCCAGGCCTGGGAGCACGACGTGCAGGTGATGGTCGAAGGCCCCGGCCACGTGCCCATGGATCAGATCGACTACAACGTCAAAAAGCAGATGGAAGAATGCGCCGAAGCCCCCTTCTACGTGCTCGGCCCCCTGGTGACCGATATTGCGGCGGGCTACGACCACATCAGCTCGGCCATTGGCGCAGCCCTGGCGGGGTGGAGCGGAGCGGCCATGCTCTGCTACGTGACACCGAAGGAGCACCTGGGGCTGCCCAATGCTGAGGATGTGCGAGCTGGGCTAATCGCCTACAAGATTGCAGCCCACGCGGCGGATATTGCCCGGCATCGGCCAGGGGCGCGCGATCGCGACGATGCCATGTCTCACGCCCGCTACAACTTCGACTGGAACAAACAGTTCGAGCTGTCGCTAGACCCTGAGCGGGCCAAGGAATACCACGACGAAACCCTGCCCGCCGACATCTATAAAACCGCCGAATTTTGCTCCATGTGCGGCCCTAAATTCTGCCCCATGCAGACCAAGGTCGATGCCGATGCCCTGACCGAGCTAGAGAAGTTCTTGGCGAAGGAAGCTGTCGCCCAGGGAGTTTAGTCTCCGGCATTTCTCTGTAGGGAGACGCTTCTCTGCGGGGGGCGTTTCCCTAGGGCGATCGTTAAGAATTGGTTCATCCCTCTAGTGCCTGGGCGTTCGTTTGGGCTGATTCGATATCGTGGGATTAAGGGGTTACAGCGACCCCATCCATAGCGTTTCTCGATTCAGTTAGGAGTTCAGGTGGAGTAACTGCGATCGCCCTCTAGGCCGGTCTTTGACCATCGCACCTTGAAAGGAGTCAGCCATGCTAACGAACTCTCCTATCACCACGATGTTGCCCGTTGTAGATCTAGATCGAGCCAGACACTTTTACGAAGACAAACTGGGCCTAAAACCCCAAGGGTTGAGGCCCGATGGCAAGTTTGTTTATGGGTGTGGCACCGGAGCCTTGATCGCGCTTTTCCCGAAGGAATCCGGGACTAAAGCCGACCACACCGCCATTAGTTTTCAGGTTGATAACATCGCGTCAGAAATTCAAGAACTTGAGCAACGCGGCGTTGTCTTTGAAGATTACGACTTTCCAGAGTTGCAGACCGTCAACCATGTTTGCGTGCTGGGTTCTGAAAAAGCCGCCTGGTTTAAAGATACAGAGGGCAACTTTCTCTGCATCCATGAGGATCTCAATTAAAACTCGAAGTAAGGGTGCAGTCGGTGATTGACAAAAGCAACGTCACCGATCGTGAGCTGCTGCCGCCTGGTCTTCCGCTGCGGCAGGCGATCGCAATAGTGTATGACCTCGACCCCAGCTTTGCACGCATCGAAGCCGAAACCAGCCCGCTCACCGTTCGCACCTGGGCAGCGGGATTTCCTTCGCTGGTGCGGATTATTCTAGGGCAGCAGCTGTCATCGCGAGCCGCCCAGGCAATTTTTCGGCGACTGGTGGCAAACATGGAGCTAACCCCGGCAACGATCGCCGCCGCCCCAGACATCACGCTTCAGCAGGTGGGGTTCAGCCGCGCCAAAATTGCCACCTGCCAGCGGCTCTCGACGGCTCTACTAGCGGGCCAGCTCAGCCTAGACGCCCTGGCCGATATGGCAGATGCGGATGCGATCGCCCAGCTCACCCAAATCAAAGGCATTGGGGTTTGGACGGCAGAGGTCTATTTGCTCTTTTGCCTAGAGCGATTGAGCAGCTTTCCAGCCTCAGATTTAGCGATTCAAGTTGGCTACCAGCGGCTCAAAAAACTAGAGCATCGCCCAACTCGCAAAGAACTCATCGCCTCCACCGATCGCCTCGATCCCTATCGCGGAGCCGTGGCGCACCTGCTGTGGCACTACTACCGCCACTTAGCTCAGCAGTGACTGGCAGCTAGGGCAAATGCCGTAGACCGTAAACTGGCAGTTCAGCAGCGAGAACCCGCGCGAGGCACTCTCGCTGCTGCCCACCTGGCTCATGGTGGCATCTTCAAACTCTTCGACGTTGCCGCAGTGGACGCACACGAGATGGTGATGCTGATCCATAAAGGGGGTGTTGAGTTCGTAGTACTTGCGCCCCTCGGCTAGCTCTAGCTCCTGCAACAGCCCCAGTTGCACCATTACATGCAGCGCCCGGTAGATGGTTGAAAAACTAATTTTTTCGCCCTGCCCCAACAGCTGCTGATGAATTTCTTCAGCACTGAGGTGATGCCCCAGGGCCGCCGCCTGAAATAAATCTAAAATTTTTTGCCGCTGACTGGTGAACCGAAACCCTTCTTTATTAAGAACGGTTTTGAGTAGCTCGGGCTCCTGATTTAAGCTGGGCAGAGGTGGGTCGTTTTCCGTCATTGGTTTGTTGCGGTCAAAGAAGCTGTAGCGCTGCCTATATAAATCAGGGGTTGGCATCTGGCTAAGGGCATACTTAAAGAATACTTTTTGAGTAGCGTTGCTGGCCTGTTGCTCAGCTAGCTATAACTATTGAAAGTGGCTTGCGCTATAGGGTTACAGTCTATCGAAAGTGGTTTTCGATATAGGGCATTAGGTTTATTGAAAATCATTTTCGCTATCTCCATCGGCCATTAAATTTTGCATTTCTCTATACTTTTTAGGCAAACAAAGTTATTAGCTAGATTCAAAAAAATACGGTAGGCTCAAGAAGTAGCCCCAAAGGTTTGGAGCTGCTTTTACGGCTGAAAATTTTAAGTTTAAAAGCGGGGGACGGTTATGCCTATCACTGAAACGCTGCTGCAAACCTATGGCGAGGTGGCAGACAACCCAATTCTGCTGGAGAAGTCGATTACAGAGCCGGTTGTAGACGGGCTGGCGACGGTGTATGCCAGCTTTGTGGCCCTGTCGTTGCAGTACCAAAAGCATCACTTTGTAGTCGAGGGCTCGGAGTATCACATGCTCCACGACTACTTTGAGGAAAGCTACGACGCGGCCAAAGGCCACGCCCACGAGGTGGGTGAGCGCCTGCACGGGCTGGGGGGCGTGCCGCCCCTGAGCTTTGGCAAACTGGCTGAGCTGTGCTGCTTCGACATGGAGGGCGACGATGTCTACCGCTGCCGCATCATGATCGACCACGACCTCAAGGCCGAGCAATCGCTGATTGAGCTGATTCGTCGGCTGGCGTCCCAGGCCGAGAGTTTGGGCGATCGCGCCACCCGCTACCTCTATGAGCAAATGCTGCTGAAAACCGAGGAACGTGCCTACCATCTGGATCACTTCCTCACCCCCGACAGCCTCAAGCTGGGCTGGTAGTTCTGGCGCAGGGCTAGCACCCAGGTTTCTGGGATTGGTGCCGAGACACTTTGATGCTTCCTCCCGCAGAATCCTGACATCTGATGCAGGGAGGGACTATAGGCCCAGTTTGATCCCCCTAAATCCCCCTTAAAAAAGGAGACTTTGACGCAGCTCATCACCCCCCTTTTTAAGGGGGGCAGGGGGGATCCTCCTAATCTCAAACCTCTATCTAGCCAACAATCGCTCACGCCCACCCCCTACGAATCGAGATACACCTTCCAGATAATCCAGCTCGAAAGCGCCACAAAGGCCACAATCACCAGCCAGTGATCCCACCGCTGGGGGTCAAAGTCTTGGGCAGTCATCGCTTTGAGTCCAGCCGAGTTAGGGCCTCAGCGGGGCTGGCTCGGTGCAGCATTTGGCCGCTGGGCAGGCGTAGGTTTGGGCCGTGCTTGCAGGCTTTCATACAGCCAGTGCCCTTAATGGCGACGTGGCCCAAACTAGGATCGCTATCTACTGCCTCTTGTAGGGCATCGTAGATTTGACAGCCGCCCTGCTTATAGCACTTACCCTTGGTACAGACCTCAATGCACATACGCTTTTGCGAGGTTTGAGCCTGCTCTGCCCCAGGAGCCAAGTTGCCCCACTGCTGTCGCAGTACCGCCGCCTCGCCCTCGGGCAGTGGTAGCACATTGATCGCCCGCCAAAGATTGTCTTCGGCATAGGCCCAGACTTGCACGAAATCGCCCGGCGCTAGCTCGCGCACCAGCATGGGCCGCAGGTACTTGGGCAGCTTAATCGTGTATTCTGCCGTTCCAGCTTGCAGAATTAACCCTTTAATTTTCCCTTTGTCAGAGCGATAGGCCGCGGCATACTGCCCTTTGAGCACCTGCCCAGCCGGAGTGGGCGCAGAGCGGATATCAGCGACGGCGGAGTTGTAAAGAGTTTTCATCGCGGGATCCTTTGCTGCCAGCAATGCTCCAGGTGATCGATCATCTGTACGCGGGAAGCGGTGACGGTCTGTACGACACTCCACACCAGTAGCGCCTCTGTGGGGCTATGGATAGAGACGGTCATAGGACGCTCACGCCCGTAGCGACAGCTCAAACCCAAATCTTGTAACCGGCGATAAACGGCCCAGCGATCGATTGGATCTAGCGTGGTCACCACCGTGACCAAGGGGGTCTGATCAAGCTCCTGGGCCGACTCTAAAGCATTTGGCTTCAAAACATGCATACTAACTCGACTGACTCTCCATAGTGGCGACCGCTACCGGCCAGGACTTATTGAAACCGACTGTTGACTGTGCGCCTGTAGTTGCGCGGATAGCGCTTATCACTCGCGCACAAAATTCTGTACACCCCTCAAATCAGGGCATTTCTGGCTAATTCCCTGAAAGCATGTCAAAAAATATCATGGATTACTATTGCCATTCACTTTCACTAATACCAAGATACCCATAACCAGGGTTTGTTGCAACAGGTTTTCAATAAGAGTCAACTATTGCCAGCCTGATTTGGCTATTTGGCAGCTGTCAGCACTACCGAGCTGGGCATGACCGATACAATTTTGCTATCTACAAACCGTCGGTGCGATCGCCCCATGCCTGCCCCCCCCGACCCCAATACCCAACGCAACGCCCTGCTAGAGAGCTACCGCAAGCTTCCAGAACAGGATCGGGAGCTGATGCAGCTACTGTCGGTGATCTACGCGACGGTGAGCAAAACCAAGCTGCTGGACTGCTACAACCGTTATCTCGCAGGCATCGGCAAAGCGCGGCTGGCCAACACCAACGGGTTGACCCCGGTGCTAACGGGCCTGGCCCGCCAGCGGCTGGTAGCGGATCACCGCCAGGGTTTTCAGTGCCACCCCTTGCTGGCGGAGGTGCTGACCCGCGAGGCGATCGCCCAGGGGCGCTTTGAGGCCATGGTTACTGCCGTGCAGGCGGCACTGCCCCTGCGCACCCACACCTGGAATACAGAGCTGCGACTTTTCTCCAGCGAAGCCGAGCTGGTGCGAGAAGTCCGGATTGGCATCTACCGCTGCGACTGGAAATACCTCAAGAAGCAGTTCGACGACTACTACCGCAATCCCTTGTTCCACAGCGATGTTGACCTGGGGGCCGTGTTTGAACTGGTCTGCAACAATCCCTTCGATCGCGACTGGTTTCTCACCCTCAAGCGCAATTCTGAGCTTTATGAAGCGGTTCTCGGCAACCTCGCTCTCAATGCCGTGTTTGCTCTAGAGCCTGCCCCAGAGCTGTTTGCCCTGCTCGACGCCGAATGCAGCCCGGCGGATGCCACCGCTGACGATCGCCTCAAGGGAGTCTGGCTGCTGCACCTGTTCGCCCAGGGACGGCTGGAGTCGGCGGGTGCGGCCCTAGAGCGCTACGCCGACGACAACCCCATCGATCAACTCCTGCACCAGGGCTGGTTCGACTGCCTACGGGGCGACTACACCCAGACCATTGAGGCGGGCCGCGTAGCCCACAAACTGCTGAAAAAGAGCACTGGCAAACGCAAAATTTATTTTGAAACCCTGCCCGGTATCTTTTTGCCCCTATCGCTGATTCGCGAGGGCTCCCCCGCCAGCCTAAAAGAGGCCGAAGGCTACGCCCACGTGATCGCCAGCGAGGGCTATTACCACTGGCTGGGGGTAATCTACAACTGCATCGAAAAGGTGGCCCAGGTGCTTCAGGGCAACGCCGCTGCCAAGCGCTACCTGACCAGCACCCCCGTCAGCACGCTGCCCCAAGACATCAGCCCCCAGGTGCTGATCGACATGATCTCCCTCTACTGGGTGGATGTGGAAAACGCCCAAGAGCGCCTGCCCCAAATTGCCAAAGCGTTTTACAAAGCGGCCGCCGCCGCCGGGTACGACTGGTTTGCCCTAGAAGCGGCCACCCTGCTCGGCCACCTGGGAGATGACCGCTACAGTGCCAAAGCCACCGCCCTGCAAGCTAAGACAGGCATTCAGCCTTTGATCAATCTCCTCAGACCCAAGCAGCCCTGGGAGCTGTCGCTGTCGGCGCTGATGGGCCTCAACCCCACCACCCCTGCCCAAAGAACCAACAGCCCCGAGGCCAGCGAGTACCGCCTGGCCTGGTTTATGACCTACTACTCCGAGCAGAGCTGGCAGCTCCAGCCCAAGGAGCAGAAGCTCAGCGCCAAGGGGGGCTGGAGCAAGGGACGAGCGATCGCCCTCCGCCGCCTCAAAAAAGAACTCTCCAGCTTTCCCTACCTCACTCCCCAAGATCGCGACCTCTGCTCCCACCTCACCCACGATCCCTACAGCTACGGCTACGACAACTACAAATTTTCGCCTCAGGTGCTGCTGGCGCTGGTGGGTCACCCCCTGGTGTTTTGGGAAGACGCCTCGACTACCACAGTCGAGGTGGTGAAGGGGGAACCCGCCCTGCTGGTGCGCCAGACTAAAGCGGGCAAGCTGGCGATTTCGCTGACTCCGGCAGTAGAGAGCAAGCAGGCGATCGCCCTGATCAAAGAAACCCCCACCCGCCTCAAAGTCATCGAGTTCACCCCCCAGCACCACCGCATCGCCGAGGTGCTGGGGGCAAAGAATTCTCTAGAGGTGCCCGAGAATGCTAAGGAACAGGTACTCGCCGCCATCAACGCCGTGGCCGGGTTAGTCACCGTCCACTCCGACATTGGCGGCGGTGTGGCCGATGCCGAAGCAGTGGAAGCTGTCCCCAAACCCCACCTGCACCTGCTGCCTGCGGGCGAAGGGCTGAAGGTTTCCCTACTCACCCGGCCCTTTGGCGACGACGGCCCCTACTACCGCCCCGGCACCGGCGGCGAAATGGTTATCGCCGAAATCGGCGGCAAGCGCCTGCAAACCCACCGGAATCTTAAAGAAGAGAAAAAACTCGCCCGCGCCCTCGAAAAAGCCTGCCCCACCCTGCAACGACTGGAAGACACCGCCGGAGAATGGCTGATCGACGACCCCGAAGACTGCCTGGAGCTGATTCTGGAAATCCAAGACGTGGGCGATCAGGCGGTGGTGGAATGGCCCGAAGGCGAAAAAATGCGCATCGCCAACCGGGTCAGCCTCAGCAACTTCAAGATTCAGATTCAGCGGCAGCGCGACTGGTTTGCCGCCAGTGGCGAACTGCAAATCAGCGACGACGAAGTGCTGGGCATGAAGCAGCTGATGGAGCTGCTCGATGCCTCCCCCGGTCGGTTTGTAAAGCTGGCCGACGGCCAATTCCTCGCCCTCACCCAGGAGTTTCGCAAGCGCCTCGACGACCTGCGGGCCTACTCCGAAACCAGCGGGGATGGCGTGCGCTTCCATCCCCTCGCCTCGTTGGCCATGGAAGACTGGATGGACGAGGTCGGCCAGCTCAAAACCGACAAGCACTGGAAAGAGCACCTCAAACGCCTTAAAGAAGCCAAGGATCTCAAGCCAGAGCTACCTTCCACATTGCAGGCAGAATTGCGGGATTACCAGGTTGAGGGCTTTAACTGGCTGGCGCGGCTGGCCCACTGGGGCGTGGGAGCCTGTCTGGCGGATGACATGGGCTTGGGCAAAACCCTGCAAGCCCTAGCGCTAATTCTCACCCGTGCCCCTCAGGGGCCAACGCTGATTGTCGCCCCCACCTCGGTGTGCATGAACTGGCTGAGCGAGGCCGAGAAGTTTGCGCCGACGCTAAAGCCCATGCAGTTTGGCACGGGCGATCGCCAAAAAGTCCTTGACGGCTTGCAACCCTTTGACCTGCTAGTGTGCAGCTACGGCCTGCTGCAACAGGATGATGTCTCCGACATGCTGGCCAAAGTCGAGTGGCAAACCATCGTGCTCGACGAGGCCCAGGCGATCAAAAACTCCGCCACCAAGCGCTCCAAAGCGGCAATGAAGCTCCAGGGCGGTTTCAAAATTCTCACCACCGGCACCCCGATCGAAAACCACCTGGGCGAACTGTGGAACCTGTTTCGCTTTATCAACCCCGGCCTGCTGGGGTCACAGGATCAGTTCAGCACAAGGTTTGCCAATGCGATCGAGCGCAACCAGGACAAAGCGGCCCGCAACCGACTGAAAAAACTCATTCAGCCCTTCATTCTGCGGCGCACCAAGACCCAGGTACTCGACGAGCTGCCCGCCCGCACCGAGGTCACCCTCCAGGTAGAACTCAGCGCTCAGGAAATGGCCTTCTACGAAGCCCTGCGGCGGGAGGCCGTGGACAAACTGGCCGACCCCACCATCGAGTCGGGCACCAAGCACCTGCAAGTGCTGGCCGAAATCATGAAGCTGCGCCGCGCCTGCTGCAACACCCGCCTGGTCAAAGGCACCACCGCGCTGCCCAGCGCCAAGCTCGAAGCCTTTGGCGAAGTGCTCGAAGAATTGCTGGAGAACAACCACAAAGCCCTGGTGTTCAGCCAGTTTGTTGACCACCTGAGCATCCTCAGAGAGTTTCTCGACGGACAGAATATCAGCTATCAATACCTCGACGGCAGCACCCCCGCCAAGGATCGCAAAAAGCGGGTCGATGCCTTTCAGGCCGGTGAGGGCGATGTGTTTTTGATCAGCCTCAAGGCTGGAGGCACCGGGCTGAACCTCACCGCTGCCGACTATGTGATTCACATGGACCCCTGGTGGAACCCGGCGGTGGAAGATCAGGCGAGCGATCGCGCCCACCGCATTGGCCAGCTGCGCCCTGTCACCATTTATCGCTTAGTGGCCAAAAACACCATTGAAGAAAAGATTGTGGACTTGCACAAGCAAAAACGCGATCTGGCCGACAGCCTGCTCGAAGGCACCGACATGAGCGGCAAGATCTCCACCGAGCAACTGCTCCGCCTGATCAGCGAAGGATAGGGTGTGGATTGCTACATAGCCCATGGGCTATGTAGCAAAGCTCAGTCATTTATAAGATGGTTCGGCTTCTTCATAATCTCTAAAAGCCGCGATTCCCCAGGGTTACAGATATAACCTATTTGACGTTTAATTTGTCCCACTTACTTATTCCCCGAAAAAGCTAGCTGAATATCGTCAAATCATCTAAAGCATTTTCATTTCCTACGCCCATTGCCTGTCATCTGTGACCAGCCGAGTGCCGAGAAGCTTCTTCGAGCATCTTTGACAGAGTCGAGAAGTATACCTTGTTGGAATGACATTTCAGAATAATATTTCTTGACTCAAGGCCATATTCGTGACGATTTTCATAGCACTTCAAAACTGCATTTGCAATTGACTCTGGATCTCCCAAGGGAACTCGAACGCCGTTGACATTATTTTGAACAATTCGCTTAAATGCATCAATATCACTCGATACTATAGGTGCGCCACAGCTCATAGCCTCTAAGGCAGCGAAAGGCAATCCTTCTGATGCAGATGGCATGACGTATACACTACAGCTTCTATATTTTCCTCTCTTGACATCTGCTTCTGTTACAAAGCCAATAAAGTTGACGCGATCCAGCAGCTTTAGTTCACTCACAAGATCTTTTAGGGTTTGAGCATCAGCTCCAATACCCATGATATCTAAACTCCACTCGTCATCGAGATAAAGTAGAGCTCGAATCAAATCCGAAATTCTCTTCTGTTTATCATTCAGCCGAGCAACAATTAATAAAGTCTTTTGCTCATTGCTTTTATCTTGAACCTCAGCTGGAGAGAAAAAATCGGTGTCTACTGGATTGGGAAAATATATAGCATCTGCCCCGTAACGCTTGACTTGTTCTAACTCTTCGGGGGTTTGGCAAGTAAGCTTATAAGCTTTTGGAAAAGATTTTCTCTTTAAGCTAAAAATAGAGTTCGTTGCTTTGCCTCCTTGGTCAGCTCCAATAACTGGCAGTTTTAGCCGTCCAACCAAGAAATCGAAGCGAGTTGTCCAGTACTCTTGAATATATAAAACATCAATTCGATCTTCCTCAAGATAATACTTAAGATATTTGATACCAGCTAAAGCGTTAAGCAATTCCGAAAAATATTTAACAAGGGGTGAAAAAAATTTGAATCCGTACTTATACTGCCAATACACTATCTGATTAGAAGCTTTTCTACCTATGGAGATATACCAATTTTCTAGAGGGAGGAATCTAACCTTGAAGCCATCTCTCGTCTCGTGAAGACCATAAAAGCTGTAGTTTCCAGAGAATACATAAAGTATTGGTTCAGATCCAAACTGCTTCAGGCCATCGCAAAAGTACCAAGACCAATCATGCCTATAATCATTAAGATAGTAGGGCTCGTCAATACCAAGCTCTCTTTTGAAGAAATCTTCAAAGCTGTTAGTATGCAGCAAAATCGCTATTTTCTTCATTTTATCCCTTTAAAAATCTAAATTATAGTTTTAGACTAAAACTTTCATCGCTAATAGAGCATTTTAATTTATAGCGGCTCTCACCCAAATGAGGTGCGGGAAGTTTATTAAACATTTGCCTTAAATAAATTCGGCTTTTTCAGCTTGGTGATACTCTTTCAAACGTAAATACCAGCGGCTACAAACTTCTTAGCTTGAAACTGTCGAAATTACCAAACCTATGGCGTAACCACCTAATCAGCTTAAGCTTGTTGATTTTTCTCTCCACAACCTAAAGTAATCGCGTCCAGTTTGAAAGACAACACCGCAGCAGTTCATGAACCGATCATACACACCTCGACTTGGAAAACTACTGAGAACAATAGATTTGAGTATTTGACCTGTCCCGCGCCCGAGTGAGAATCGCCATAGTCTCTTATGACTGTATCCGACGTGACAGAAATTTAGGAAATCCACGATTCTTGGATTTTGTGATGTTTCGCAAAGTTTCTAAGGCCTTGATCTGATTATTTTCTTAAAAGACTGGTCAACTCCCTGCCTTCATCGCAGAATGTCTAGGCACGGTCTGTACCTGTCTCTGTTTGAGTTCCTTCCTGTTGCTCGATAAATCAATGACCCTATCTCAACCGCCCCAAGCTCAAGGTCTTTACCATCCGCAGTACGAACACGATGCCTGCGGCGTGGGCTTCATCGTCCATATGAAGGGCGCACAGGCGCACAGCATCGTGCAGCAGGGGCTGACGATTTTGGTCAACCTAGCCCACCGGGGCGCGGTGGGGGCCGAGGCCAATACCGGCGACGGGGCGGGTATTTTGCTGCAAATGCCCCACAAGTTTATGGCCAAGGTGGCGGCGGCAGAGGGCATTGCCCTACCGGGGCCAGGGCACTACGGCGTCGGCTTTTTCTTTTCGTCACCCACTTTGGCCGACCGCGAACAAGGTCGTCGCGTCTTTGAGCAAATTGCCGCAGAGGAAGGGCAACAGGTGCTGGGCTGGCGCAACGTGCCCACCGACAACGCCTCTCTAGGGGATACGGCCAAGGCCAGTGAACCCTTCATGCAGCAGGTGTTTATTCAGCGATCGCCCGATTTGGCCGACGACCAGGCCTTTGAGCGCAAACTCTACATCATTCGCAAGCGGGCTCACTCCGCTATTCACTCTACCGGGATTGACCCCTACTTGTACGCCACCAGCCTGTCGTGCCGCACGGTGGTCTACAAGGGTATGCTCACCCCCGAGCAGGTGGGGCTCTACTTCCCCGACCTGGCCGATGAGGCGATGGAGAGCGCCCTGGCCCTGGTGCACTCGCGCTTTAGCACCAATACCTTCCCCAGTTGGGAACGGGCGCACCCCTACCGCTATGTGGCCCATAACGGCGAAATCAACACCCTGCGCGGCAACATCAACTGGATGTATGCCCGCCAGTCGATGTTTGGCTCTGAGCTGTTTGGCGGCGATCTGGAGCGGGCCAAGCCGCTGATTAATAAAGAGGGCAGCGACTCGGGCATTTTTGACAACACCCTGGAACTCATGACCCTGGCGGGCCGATCGCTTCCCCACGCCATGATGATGATGGTGCCGGAGCCCTGGACGGCCCACGAGTCGATGAGCGCCGAGAAAAAAGCGTTTTACGAATACCACGCCTGCCTGATGGAGCCCTGGGATGGCCCGGCGGCGATCGCCTTTACCGATGGCACCATGATGGGTGCGGTGCTCGATCGCAATGGTCTACGTCCCTCCCGCTACACCGTTACTAAGGATGACCTGGTGATCATGGCCTCCGAAGCTGGGGTGCTACCCATCGAGCCCGAGCGAGTCGCCTACAAGGGCCGCCTGGAGCCGGGCCGCATGTTCCTGGTGAATATGGAGGAGGGCCGCATTGTCTCCGACGAAGAGATCAAGCACCAGATTGCCACCGAGCAACTCTACCGGGAATGGCTCGATCAGCACCTGGTGAAACTGGCTGACTTAAACGATGGGGCTAATGTCACCCCCCCACCCCCTCACCCCCTCACCCCCTCACTCCCCACTCTCCAAACCGCCTTCGGCTACAGCTTTGAAGAACTCCGCCTGCTGCTCAAGCCCATGGCCGAGAGCGGCGTCGAAGCCGTGGGTGCCATGGGTACCGATACCCCGCTGCCCGTGCTCTCTAACAAGCCCCGGCTGCTCTACGACTACTTCCACCAGCTGTTTGCCCAGGTCACCAACCCGCCCATCGACTCCATCCGCGAGGCGATCATCACCTCCGCCGACACCACCATCGGCAGCGAGCGCAACCTGCTCAAGCCCGAGCCCGAGAGCTGTCGGCTGATCAACCTCAAAACGCCGATCATCACCAACGCTGAACTGGCCAAACTGAAAAACGCTGGCGACAGTGGATTTCCTTCGGTGACGCTGCCGATCGTGTTTAAAGCAGAGGAAGGGGAAGCGGGGCTAGAAGCGGCACTGAATGGGATCTTTGCGGCGGCGGATGAGGCGATCGCCAATGGCACCAGTCTGATCATTTTGAGCGATCGCACCCTTGACGCTGCCCACGCTCCCATTCCCGCTCTCCTCGCTGTAGCAGGTCTGCACCACCACCTGATTCGCAACGGCAGCCGCACCCGCGTCGGCCTGGTGCTCGAATCTGGCGAACCCCGCGAAGTCCACCACTTCGCCACCCTGATCGGCTATGGCTGCGGCGCGATCAACCCCTACCTGGTGTTCGATACCTTTGAGGGCATGATTGCCGACCAGCTCCTGCCGCCAATGGAGCTGGAGAAAGCTGGCCAGAACTTCATCAAGGCCGTCACCAAGGGCGTGATCAAAATTGCCTCCAAGATCGGCATTTCCACCATCCAGAGCTATCGCGGCGCGCAGATTTTTGAAGCTCTGGGCCTCAACCACACCGTCATCGACCAATACTTCACCTGGACGGCCTCCCGCATTCAGGGCGTGGGGCTAGATGTGCTAGCCGAAGAAGCTCTCAAGCGCCATCGCCATGCCTTCCCCGATCGCCCTGCGGAGCATGTCACCCTCGATGTGGGCGGCGACTACCAGTGGCGCAAAGAGGGCGAAGCTCACCTGCTCAGCCCCGAGGTCATCCACACCCTGCAAAAGGCGGTGCGCACCGGCGACTACGACGCCTACAAGCGCTACGCCGCCATCGTTAACGAGCAGGATCAGCAGATGTTTCGCCTGCGCGATCTGCTTCAGTTTAAGCAGCGAGAACCGATTCCCCTCGACGAGGTGGAGCCGGTAGAGGCCATCACCCGGCGGTTCAAGACCGGGGCCATGAGCTACGGGTCGATCTCGAAGGAAGCCCACGAGGCGCTGGCGATCGCAATGAACCGCATCGGCGGCAAATCTAACACCGGCGAAGGCGGCGAAGACCCTGACCGCTACACCTGGACGAATGAGAAGGGCGACTCCAAAAATAGCGCCATCAAGCAGGTGGCCTCCGGTCGCTTTGGTGTCACCAGCCTCTACCTCTCCCAAGCCAAAGAGATCCAGATCAAAATGGCCCAGGGGGCAAAACCCGGCGAAGGCGGTCAGCTACCGGGCCGAAAGGTCTACCCCTGGATTGCCAAGGTTCGCCACTCCACCCCCGGCGTGGGCCTGATTTCCCCCCCGCCCCACCACGACATCTACTCCATTGAAGACCTGGCCGAGCTGATCCACGACCTCAAAAACGCCAACCGCGACGCCCGCGTCAACGTCAAGCTGGTGTCGGAAGTCGGGGTCGGCACCATCGCCGCCGGAGTTGCCAAGGCCCACGCCGATGTCATCCTCATCGCCGGGTTTGACGGCGGCACCGGGGCATCCCCGCAGACCTCCATCAAGCACGCTGGCCTGCCCTGGGAACTGGGCCTGGCGGAAACCCACCAAACTCTGGTAATGAACAACCTGCGCAGTCGCGTCGTCGTCGAAACCGACGGCCAAATGAAAACCGGCCGCGACGTGGTGATCGCCGCCCTGCTCGGAGCCGAAGAATTTGGCTTTGCCACTGCGCCCCTGGTCTCCCTCGGCTGCATCATGATGCGGGTCTGCCACATGAACACCTGCCCCGTGGGCGTCGCCACCCAAGACCCCGAGCTGCGCAAGCATTTCATGGGCGACCCCGACCACGTGGTCAACTTCATGCAGTTCATCGCCCAGGAAATGCGCGAGTGGATGGCCCAACTCGGCTTCCGCACCATCGATGAGATGGTGGGCCGCACCGATGTGCTGGAGCCCAAGGCCGCCATTGACCACTGGAAGGCCAAGGGCCTCGACCTCTCCCCCATTCTCCACCAGCCGGAGGTCGGCCCCGAGGTGGGTCGCTACTGCCAGATGGCTCAGGATCACGGCCTGGAGAAATCCCTCGACATGACCACCCTGCTGGAGCTGTGTGCGCCTGCGATCGAGCGGGGCGAAAAGGTCACTGCCACCCTGCCGATCCACAACATTAACCGGGTGGTGGGCACCATTCTCGGCAACGAAATCACCAAGCGCCACTGGGAAGGGCTCCCCGACGATACCGTGCACCTGCACTTCCAGGGCAGCGCTGGCCAGAGCTTTGGAGCCTTTGTGCCCAAGGGCGTCACCCTAGAGCTGGAAGGCGAAGCCAACGACTACTTGGGCAAGGGCCTCAGCGGCGGCAAGCTGATTGTCTACCCGCCCAAGCAGTCCACCTTTGTGCCCGCCGAAAACATCATCACTGGCAACGTGGCCTTCTATGGGGCGACCAGCGGTGAAGCCTACATTCGCGGGTTAGCGGGTGAGCGCTTCTGCGTGCGCAACTCGGGGGTAACGGCGGTGGTGGAAGGGGTTGGCGACCACGCCTGCGAATACATGACCGGCGGCAAGGCGATCGTGCTGGGGCTAACTGGGCGCAACTTTGCGGCGGGCATGAGCGGCGGCATCGCCTACGTGCTCGATGAGGCGGGCGACTTTGCCACCCGCTGCAACACCGAAATGGTGGATCTGGAGCAGCTGGTAGACCCCGAAGAAATTCGCGATCTGCAAGAGCTGATTCAGCGCCATGTCGATTACACCGAGAGCAAGCGGGGGCTGAGTCTGCTAGAAGACTGGGATAACGCGATCGCCAAGTTTGTGAAGGTGATGCCCCGCGACTACAAGCGGGTGCTGCAACACATCCAAAAGGCCCTGGCCGATGGGCTCACCGGCGACGATGCCCTGACGGCAGCGTTTGAAGAAAACGCCCGCGACGTTGCGCGAATTGGAGGGAGTTAGGAGGTAGAGGATTCGTGGGGTGAGGTGCTGTGGCCTAGGCTTTGGTGGGCAGTGCCCACCCTACGATTACTGCGAACCGCTTGTAATGGCGTTAATGATGGCGGTGATAGCTGGGCTTAGGCTGGGTAAAACGGCCACCGTAGCCGTAGCAATGATGATGGTAATTGACATGCGCACCATGCCATCAATGCCTTTCTGATAAGCATCAAACTTGTAGTCTTGCTTATCTACCTTGTCACCCAGGCCCTTGATGTCACTCCGAACGTCCTCGATCTCGCCCCGAACCTCGCTCCGAACTTCACCGATCACATCTCGTAGATCGATCAACGCATCCCGAATGTCGCTATTCGTTGGATTCTCCGGTATTTGCACGGCCCGACCTCAGCCTAGGTATGACTCAATTCTAGCCAAGTATTCCCGCCACTTATTTTTGAACCGCCATGCTTAGGAAACGACCAGATCCGTAGGAGGGCAAAGGTCGATAGACCGCGCCCATCGCCACAATCAAACCATTGATGGGCACGCAGGCTTTGCCCATCCTACAAGTCCCTCAATCGACACATTCTTTAGGATAACCACCATGGGAAAACCGACTGGCTTTATGGAATACCTGCGGGAAGTGGCGCAAGAAGTCGCCCCCGCCGATCGCATTCGCAACTGGGATGAGTTTCACCTGCATATGCCGGAGGACAGCCTCCGCACTCAGGGCGCTCGCTGCATGGATTGCGGCACTCCCTTCTGCCACACGGGCATGACCATCAGCGGCATGGCCAGCGGTTGCCCGATCAACAACCTGATTCCTGAGTGGAACGACCTGGTTTACCGCGGCCTGTGGGAAGAAGCTCTGGAGCGGCTGCACAAGACCAACAACTTCCCCGAGTTTACCGGGCGGGTTTGCCCTGCCCCTTGCGAGGGTTCCTGCGTGTTGGGCATCACCAGCCCCCCGGTGACGATTAAGAATATTGAGTATTCCATTGCAGAAAAGGGCTGGGAGTCGGGCTGGATTACTCCCACGCCACCGCAGCAGCGCACGGGCAAGAAGGTGGCGGTGATTGGCTCTGGCCCCGCTGGCCTTGCCGCCGCTGCCCAACTCAACTCGGCAGGCCACTGGGTCACTGTGTACGAACGGGCCGATCGCCCCGGCGGCCTGCTCATGTATGGCATCCCTAACATGAAGCTCGATAAGCAGCAGGTGGTGCAGCGCCGGTTGGATGTGCTGGAGGCCGAGGGTGTGACCTTTGTCTGCAACACCGAAGTGGGCAAAGACATCTCTGCTGAAAACCTGCTCAAGGAGTTTGACTCGGTGGTGCTCTGCACCGGCTCCACGAAGCCCCGTGACCTGCCCATCGAAGGGCGTGACCTGAAGGGCATTCACTTTGCGATGGAGTTTCTCACCGCCAATACGCGATCGCTGCTGGATGGCTACCCCGGTAACGACTACATCTCGGCGGCGGGCAAAGATGTGGTGATTATCGGCGGCGGCGACACGGGTACCGACTGCGTGGGCACCTCCATTCGCCACGGGTGCAACAGCGTCACCCAGGTCGAAATCATGCCCCAGCCGCCGGAGACGCGATCGGCGGGCAACCCCTGGCCCGAGTGGCCCAAGGTCTACAAAATGGACTACGGCCAGGAGGAAGCCGCCGCGATGTTTGGCGACGACCCCCGCGCCTACCTGACCACCGCCACCAAGTTTGAGGGCGATGAGCAGGGCAACGTCAAGGCCGTTCACACGGTGCAGATTCAGTGGGGCAAAGACGAAAACGGGCGGTTTGTGCCGCAGAACGTGCCCGGCACCGAGAAGGTCGTCCCTGCGCATCTGGTGCTGCTGGCGATGGGCTTCCTTGGCCCCGAGCAGCCGTTGATTGATGCTTTGGGCCTAGAAAAAGATGGCCGCAGCAATGTGAAGGCTGAGCATGAGCAGTACACCACTTCAATTCCAGGCGTGTTTGCGGCTGGGGATTGTCGCCGGGGGCAGAGCCTGGTGGTGTGGGCGATCAATGAAGGGCGTGGGGCGGCGCGGGAGTGCGATCGCTACCTGATGGGCACCACGGAACTGCCCTAACTCGCTTACCAAGAAACCGGGTTTCTTGCCGCTAAACTTGGCCTTTGATAAAGGTCAAAAGAAACCCGGTTTCTTGCTGTCTAGCAATATCTCCAAGACCGACTGGGCCAGAACTGATGCCATATGGACACGCTAAACATCCTGCAAGCATCTAACCAGGCCAACTGGGACTATGACGATGAAGCGGATATCTTATATCTATCGGTGGGTAAACCTCGTCCAGCCGTTGGAGTCGATATTGGCGATGGGGTTGTGCTTCGCTATGACGAAGCAAATCGGGAAGTTGTTGGGCTAACGGTGATTGGATTACGGGCCAAGCTAGCGAAGGCTGCTTAGCACTGCATCTCTTGCAAGGAAATCCTAAGCTTGAGTAACCATGGGGGCTGAAGTTGCCGAAGAAAATCCGAGAGCTGAAAGCTATGCTTAAAAAAGCTGGCTTTTACGAACAATCAGGTAAGGGGAGCCATACCAAGTGGTTGCACCCCCAATATATGGGTCGAATCACCATATCTGGTAAGGATGGGAGTGATGCCAAACCCTACCAGGAAAGGGAAGTAGCTGAAGCGATTAGAATAGTGATGCAGCAAGGGGATTAAAGGTAATGAGCACCCTTCGTTATGAAATGGTAATTGTCTGGTCAGAGGAAGATGATTGCTTTCTGGTGCATCTGCCCGACTTTCCCGAACAGACTTATCGTACCCACGGCAACAGCTATGAAGAAGCTGCCCGAAATGGTCAAGAGGTTTTGCAGCTTTTGCTAGAGGAAGACGGGTTGCCCCTGCCCGAACCTAAACTTTCTGCTGCTTAATAGTTAATGGTGGGCACTGCACACCCTACTGAATTATGACTTTACCTATCAACAGATATCCAGAAAAGCCAGTTTTTCGGTTTCCATAAAAACTGGCTCATGTGCTAGGGAATGGCACCTAGCTGCATCTAAGGTTTAAGCTGAGTTTGATCAGAGCAATCATCAAGGATTAAACTTCCTACATAATCAAACTTTATGTCGACTCGGCAAAAATGTCCTTTAACAATTGAGATGCTTCCTACACTTCCTACAATTAGGTGCCCTGAAGTCAAAAAAGTTAGAAACAAAATGATTTTCTTCATGGATGCCGTTATTGTTGCGTCTTGCAGGCATTCATTCACTACAGGAGTGGCATCCACTAAACAAAATTAAGGTTGGACAGAATTAAGTTGTGGCACTCACATCCTAATTACAATTCCTCCCTGCATGTGCTCTCATTTATGAAATTTATAAAACTTAATATCGTGGCTAGCAACACCCAAAGCACATTTGACGCTTGAAATTTGAGAGGACAAAACTTGAGGAGCGTTACGGGAGTGCTATCTTGGCTTGATGGAAGCTACTGAACTGCTCTAAATAGTCAATTCAGCACCCTGATTTTGCTTAAGCATTGATCACTCATTTAGCTTTACTAAAAACCCGGTTTTCTGCATCAACACGATCGCACAATGTCTCTGCCTCATTTCCAAAACCCAGCTTTGCTTCAGCAAGCGCTCACCCACAGCAGCTACGCCAACGAACATCCCAGCGAAGGCCCCGATTACGATCGCCTAGAATTCTTGGGCGACGGCATTCTTGAAGTTGTGGTGCGCGATTTGATCTTTGCCCGCTATCCCCACCTGGCCGTGGGGGAGCTGTCGCAGCGGTGCGATCGCCTCGTCGATGAGCCTTCCCTAGCAGAGCTGGCAGTGCAGTTGGGCATTCCCGACCAAATGCGCCTGGGGGCTGGAGCCCAGCACGAGCGCCACAATCCCAGCGTTCAGGCCGACATGTTTGAAGCCGTGATCGGCGCTTACCGCTTAGACGCTGGCCTTACCGCCGCCTACAGCTACGTCGAGGCGATTATTAGCCCCCTCATCGATCGCGCCCTAGACCTTCAGGCCACCGACCCCGTGACCGAGCTGCAAGAGTATGTGCAGGCCCACATGGGCGGCACCTTGCCCAGCTACCTAGAAAAAGAGCGGTTTGGCCCTGACCACGCCAAAGTGTTTACCCTAGAAGTCTGGGCGGGCGGAACCAGCTATGGCATGGGTCAAGGCCGCAGCATCAAAGAAGCGCGTAAAAACGCCGCGATCGCAGCACTGAGGATCTTAAAACCATGAAAGCAGCAATTTTGGGCTGTGGGTATGTTGGCCAGGCCGTAGCGCACCTGTGGAAATCCCAGGGAATCTATGTCACAGCCACGACCACCAGCGCCGATCGCGTGAGTGACTTGCAGACCGTGGCCAATGCTGTGCAGGTAGTGCATGGGTCAGATGCAGACGGCATTGCCGCCCTCTTGCAAAATCAAGACACGCTGCTCATCTGTGTCGGGGCCGGTCGCCAAGCCAGCTACGAAGAAATTTACTTGAATACCGCCAAAACCGTCGTAAGTGCTCTCGCTCAGGCTCCCAGCCTGAAGCAAATTATCTTCACCAGCAGCTATTCCGTATATGGCAACTACGGTGGGGCGTGGGTGCGAGAAGGTGACCCGGTCAAACCCGCCACCGACAACGCCCGCATTATGGCCGAGACCGAGCAAACTCTGCTGGGAGCAAGCACGCCTGAGCGCAACGTCTGCATCTTCCGCCTCGGTGGCATCTACGGCCCAGGGCGCGAGCTGGCCAAAATCTACAGCCGCGCCGCTGGCACCACCCGCCCCGGCTCTGGCCACGAAGGCAGCAACTGGATTCATTTAGACGACATTGTAGGGGCGATCGCCCATGCCCAAACCCATGCCCTCAGCGGCCTCTACAACCTGGTGCAAGACGAAATCCCCACCGTGCGCGAGCTGATCGATCGCGTCTGCCAAGCCAACCAACTGGAACCTGTGCAGTGGGATCCCTCCCAACCCAGTGCCCGCCCCTACAACGTGCGAGTGTCAAACCAAAAACTCAAGGCAGCAGGCTACACCTTTCGCCACAGCACTTTTGAGGGCATTTAAGAAGCCTAATTCTGCCCCACAAACTCAATGCTGGCCAGGTGCAGCTTGCCCTGAGGAACCTGGTCAAACACTAGCTCCACGCTGGTCAACGCCGTCAGATCGACACCAGCAAACTGCCCCAGGGGAATGCGCAGGGCGCTGGGATAGAGGGGTGCCGTGTTGCCGTGGGTAGGATCAGCTTCGAACCGTCGCAGAGCAGGCACCGTAGAGAGGATTTCGACCCGCGCCGCCCCACCCTGGCGATCGCGCAGCACCACCGCCAACACCGGCTGCCCCTGGGGTATCGGCCAGGATGGAGCGGGGGCGAGACGCAGTTCAAGGCTGGTAAAGTCGCTGACATTGACACCCTCCAATGGCACTTGCAGCGATTCGGTAACGGCCTCCCACCCCAGGGTGAGCAGAGTCGGAAAGTGGGGATAGGGGCGCGAGGGGTGCTGGCAATCGGGAAGCGCCTCGCAGAAGGTCGCCTTGAGGCCAGCGGTGAGAATCGTTGCTGGCGCATTCTCGGCATCAAACACGGTGTAGCGCTGGGTATTAGGAGACACCAAGGCAGAGAGTACCGATTGACCGAATAGTTCTCTGGGGGCAGCTCTGGAGGGGGCCATGCCGATCTCAGCTAGGTCGCTCTCGGCTGGGGTAGACCAGACGGTACGCAAGAATGCCTGGGTGTACTGACTCAGGAAGGTCTCTTGGGCCACCCGCGACAGGCGATCGCGCGATCGCTGCGGGTTGCACAACGGCCCATTATCCGGCTGTCGGTAATAGTCATCCTCCGCTACAGCGGCGTTAAAATAGTTGTGGTTGGCCCCTGGCAGCAGTATTCCGGCAACCGGCATGGTGCGGGTCTGCTGGCGGGCAGTTTCAACGTAATACAGGCTGCTGAGGTCAAAAATGTCGCGATCGCACCCCCCAGCAATCACCGCCGTTGGCACATCCGGCAGCTGGTAGGCGTCGGCGCGCTCAGCGATCGGGTAGCTGCGCGTGGGGCTAATCAGCACCAGGGCTGCGATCGGCCCCAGGCCAGAGACAATTCTGCTTTGCAGAGCCGCTGCCGAGCCCTCACTGAGCCGCTGAACCGCACTGAGGGCAGCCGCCCCGCCCCCCATAGAATGGCCCACCATAGCCAAACGAGTGAGATCAACCCGTCCGGTTAAAGAAATCCCAAAGCTAGAATTATCGTCTCGATGGGCCTGGGCCAGACGGGTGAGGTGGGCGTCGATAATCTGGCCGCTGCGCTGGTCGGCAAATTCGCTGCGGGTGTCGGAGGTGGCTCCGTAGGTTTCGCTAAAGGCCGCATTCAGGTTAGGGATCAGCACGCCATAACCGGTTTCAGCCAGGGACTGAGCTAGATAGGCAAAGCCTAGATCAAAGCGAGGTTCCGAATCACAGGGCCACTGGCTAATGGCCTCGGGTTGAAAGTGGCATCCAGCGTGGCGACCATGGAGCACCACAATCCAGGGAATAGGGGAATCGCCGGGGGGAAGGGCGATCGCCCCCGTCAGCGCTAGCGGCATAGGGTCAAATTCTTCTCCGCTCTGGGCCAGGCTAGACATCCCCAAATCGTAGGATCTCACTAAGGGGAAATCGGCCAGATCGGGGGTAAGGAAAGCATCGGGGGGCGGCGCAAGCGCTAGCCCTGGTACCATTATTCCCCTCAGGCTCAGCGCCAGCGCGAGGATTGCCAGTGTCAGAAAGCGGAAAGTTTGGCTCTTTAACAAAGCCCAACTCAAAAGGGGCGCTCGGCTGAGCGCCCCTACCCTTTGACCATTGCCTGGCCTAGTAGCCGTAGCTCCAGCGGGCTCGGTAGCCGCGCACGTCAATGTGGGTGAACACTGAAGAACTGGCCAACCCGCCTCGACTCCCCCACCAGCCATTGAGCCGCGCATACACATCCGAGCAGCGCACGCCGGGCACCACAAAGTCCACTGCATCGCCCGATAGGTGACGCGACATAGAAGCACCGCCTACCGCCGCATTGGTGGCCGGGTCGCGATACCAGGAATTGATTTTCAGCGGCTTATCGCCGTACATTTTGCGGATTTCTTCTATGGCGTCGGCCACTTTCAGAATGTTGTAGATCACGCCAGCGTTGGCGGGGCGACGGTAGGCTCCGGTAGAGCGGTTGACGTGCAGAGCTTCGCCCCAGGTAAAGTTGCCCCGCACACCGTAGCGATTTTTCGGCTGAATCGGGTCGTTGGAGTAGTAGGTGCCCGTAAACCCAGGGAAGCTCAGCGCCACGCCCCGATCGGCAGGATTACCGGGCTGTCCTGAACCTTGGTCACCGGGGCGGTTGCCAATTTCAGTGCCTGAAATTTGAATATCGGGCACGTAGGCATACCAGGAGGTGCGGTTTTGAGGGCCGAGAAAGGCACCTTGCAGGGCCACTCGCACATGGTTGCTCTCGGGCTGAGCGTAGGAATTTAGCAAAAACACCGTGCCCTTCTTCACCAGCACCTTATCGGCGTCAGAGAGCTGGCTGGCTGGCACTGGCCGAGCCTTAAAGATGGTGTCACCCGTCACTTCTAAAGTCTGACGATTGCCGTCTACCTTGGTGTCGAGGCTGTAGACGTACCACTTGGTGTTGACCTCGGCACCCACGATCGCATCGGCCAGTTCAACCTCGTAGTGGTCACCCGCCGCTGGTTTAAAGGCGAGCAGATTCAGCTGGGTGCCGTTTTTAACAAACACCTTTTGCGACTCGCTCAGCTGCGAAGAAATTTTAGGCTCGGTTTTGAAGAGGGTGTCGCTAATTACCCGCAGCCGCACGCCGGTCAGCACGTCAATATCTGGGGTGTAGACATACCAGGTGCGATTGGTTTTATCGCCCAGGGTGGGTTCGAGTAGCTGCACCTGCCAGTGGTTTTTACCCATGTCGATGTAGTACTGAATGTCAAAGGTCGTGCCGTTGGTGACCAGCACCTTTTCGGCATCGGTGAGTTCGCTGGCCAGCTTGGGCTGGAGCTTAAAATAGGTGGTGCTTTTGACCCGCAGCGCCAGGCTCTTAACGGGTTCGGGGGCGGGTTCGCCGCCCGGTTCTTCAGGCGAGGTACCGCCGCCGTCCGGTGGGGGTGGGGTTTCTCCGCCCGAGGAACCCGCCTGCTCTGGCTCTGGCCCATCCGTGCCTACCGACACCGTCATGGCTAGGGGCGAGTCCGATCGCAAAAACCAGTCCCGCATGCCCTCCACATTCAGCACCCGCTCGTTGGGGTTTCCGGCAGAGGGGCGCTTTTGAATGCGGGAGATCCACTGGTTTCCCTGCATCAGGTAAAAAGCTTCATCGGTTTCCTTAACCCAGGTACCCATGGTTTAACTCCCGTAGACACAGTGCAGCGCTGGCCCATGCAGAGATGGCCACCTAGCTATGAATATTAGAGTCTAAAAGCCGTTGTGGCGCAGTTTTGTCGGCAATACGGCAGGTTTGTTACCCAAAGCCGTTGCCTGCGGCGCATGGGTGGAAGACGACCCCAAAATGTGGGCGCTCAAGTCGGTGCGCCCAGCTTCTAGATACCCAAGGGAGGACAGGTCTGGGCCAGCATTGCCCCCGTTGCCCCTCAGGTGGCCCCAGCTTTGGTAGATCAGCGGCAGAGCACTGCTGCCGATCAGCAGGGCGATCGCCAGACTCAGCGCTCCATCCACCCAAAACCAGTGAAATAGCGCCATACACAGCGCCCCCACAATTACCCCCACCGAACTCACCAGGTCGGCCACCACATGCAAAAACGCCCCGCGCCGATTCAGCGATTCATCGCCCTGGCCGTGCAGAAGCCACACCCCAAACCCGTTAATGCCCAGGCCCACCAGAGCCGTGCCCAGCATCGGCCCGCTGACCAGAGCCACAGGGGGCGCACTCAGGTGCTGCCAGGCCTCTAGGGAAATCAGCCCTGCCATGGCCAGCAGCCCCAGGCCATTGACTAAAGCCGCGATCGCCTCCAATCGCGGCTGCCCCGGCCTTGGCCGAGCCAGCGTCAGCCGAGTCAGCCA
This sequence comes from Tildeniella torsiva UHER 1998/13D, assembly GCA_019358835.1. Classification (GTDB taxonomy): domain Bacteria; phylum Cyanobacteriota; class Cyanobacteriia; order Phormidesmidales; family Phormidesmidaceae; genus Nodosilinea; species Nodosilinea torsiva. The sequence goes on along the minus strand of JAHHIH010000010.1, from coordinate 23,428 downwards.
GCTGGCCGACAGCGCCAGGGCGATCGCCCCCACATCGGTCAGCATGTGCCCCGCATCCGACTGAAGCGCCAGGCTGTGGCTCTGGCTGCCCACCAGCCATTCCACCACCGCAAACCCCAGCACCACGCTAAAGAATAGGCCTAGCCGCTGGCGATCGACGGCATCGAGACCACAGCGGCAGGCAAACGGCGACGTTGGGTGAACCGAACAAACCATAGGTAAACCGCAAATCCAAGCAATTTTTCTAGCATCTTGGCATGCTTCCGGCATTGTGGGCGCATCAATAGACACTTTCCCCACCTACCTAGCCTACCCCTCACCCCCTGCCCCTTCACCCCCTACTCCCTAACTCCACCAGCGGCTTCACCTTTAGATACAGAGAATCTTTCGCCGAGGGTCTGGTTGACGATAGCCTGATGCAATCCGTCCACGGAAAGCGGCAGGAAACGGCAAAATCGCCCATTAAGCAGCCTAGACTTAGGCTTGGGATAGCTTTCCGTTGAATCTAGCAGATGACCGTTCTCAAACTGCTGCTTGTGCGTCACGGCCAGTCGGTGGGCAACGCCGAGGGCCGCATGGAGGGCTGTAGCTCTACCGGGCTGACTCCGCTGGGGGCGCAGCAGTCGCTGAGGCTCGGTCAGCACTTAACTTCTACCGACTGGGAGCCCACCCACATCTATTGCAGTCCGCTAGAGCGGGCGATCGCCACCCTGACAGAAACTCTCAGAGGCTTAGGGAATAAGGATCCTGAGTCTGCGAAAAATTCCAAGACCGTGGCTCTGGCTTCTGGTCAGACGATTCCCGTCACGCTATTCGATGATCTTAAAGAATACGACGCCGGAATTTTTACCGGCCTCACCTGGGCCGAAGCCCGCGATCGCCACCCCAACCTCTGCCACCAGCTCGAAACCAGCCTCGACTGGCAGCCCATTCCCCAGGCCGAAACCCTAGCACAGGGCCACACCCGAGCCCAGCGCGTGGTGGATGAGCTAGTCGAACGCCACCGCAACGGCGATCGCGTGCTCGTCATTGGCCACCACTGGATTTTGCAGCACGTGATTGCCTGTTTGATGGGCTGCGATCGCGCCTGGGGTCTACCTATGGCCAACACCGCTATGTTTGAGTTTTGTTTGGAGCGCGATCGCTGGCCCCAGCCCGGCGTCAACCGCCTCAACAGCGAGCTTTGGCGGATCAAACGCTTCAACGACACGACGCACCTGAGGGAGTAGGGAGGTGAGGAGTAGGGAGTAGGGGGTAGGAAACTTGGGATCCACTATTTTCTTTCCTGGACGATTTCACCCCTCACCCCTCACCCCTTACCCCTCACGCCATGGCTAGAAAAACTGAATGCGGGCCTCGAGGATAAACGCATCCGTCAGCTGTGCCACCCCCGCCGAGCTAGCCGGTTGCAGGCGCAGCCGCTGCCGCACCACACAGCTCACCAAATCATCCACCGCACTGCTGCCCGTGCCCTGCACCAGCCGCACATTAGAAATCTCACCGCTGGGCTCCACGCGAACCTGCATTTGCACCGAGGTCGCCGCGATCCCAACCAGCAGCGCATCTAAGTTGGCAAACCCGCAGCCAGAGGCCAAAGGCCGCACGTCAATAGCGCTGGTATTCAACAGCTGCGGGGCCGTTTCAGGAATGTCTCGGCCATTGGGGTCAAGGCGCAGGCCCACGGGTACCACCTGCCCGCCCTGGCCTGCCCCACCCGGTGCAGCATTCCCCGGTGGGGCCGAGGGGGGCGGCGCAACAGGGGCAGGATTCTCCCCCCCAGGCGAGCCCTCTGCTCCTGGCGGTCGGCTGACCTCTGGCGCTGGCGAAACCGGCGCATCGGGCCGGGGGGGGGCAGGAGACACGTTGGGGGGTGCCTGCGTCACTGGGGCGGGGGTAGGCTGGGGCTCGGGGGCCACGGGCAAACTTGCGATCGGGGGTGCCGCTGGCGGGGGCGGAGCCGCAACCGACGGTTTTATCGACGGCGGCAAAGGCGTCTGGGTAACGGGAGCCTCTGTCGCAGCAGCAGTCTGAGTGGCCTCAGCGATCGCAGCATCCGCTGAAGCCACAGATGGTGCGGCTGAGTCCTCAGCGGGGGATGTGGGTTCCGCGTTTTCGGCGGCCAGCCCAGGGGCAGCCGAGTCGAGGGGCAAATCTACCATCTGAATGGGCAGCGGAGCCATCTCGCCCTCGGGCAGGGCCGGGGTCTGAATGGCCAGGGTACGAATCATCCCCAGGGCCAGACCGTGGGCTAGCACCGAGGCCACAGCGGCCACCGGCCACAGCAGCTTAGGGTCGCGGTGGCGAGTAAAGGTAGTTAAAAAGGAAGCATTGGCCATAGATAGCAAGCACCCGCCAGGGCAGTCCAGAGACAATACCGGCGCTAACCAGCGGTGGTAAACAAAACCATTCCCTAGATCGTACCCGTTGAGCGGGGGGAGAAGGGTATATTGACTGCTAAGGCGATTGGCCCAACATCCAGGCTGAGTGCCAGGCACTCGCGTTGCGATCGCCAACCCTGGCATTAGTTGTGTTTGCCGCAGAGGCTCATGGTACAGGCCGACCCCAACATTCATCCCCCATCGGCCTCGGCCACACCCCAGCCGCAGGTGCGTCCGGCCAGCCTGCGCGATCTCGACCGGCTCGCCGATGTGCTCACTGCCAGCTTTTACGATCGCGACGGCTGGCGGCAGTGGGTGTATCCCTTCATTCGGCTGGGAATTTACGAAGATTTGAAGCAGCGGCTCAAGGCTCAGTCGCCTCGCTACGCATGCCTGGCCGCCATTGCTCCCCCCAGGGAGTCCACCACTAGCCCCAGCGACGCCATTGCTGGCACCGTCGAAGCGTCGCTGCGCCAGCCTTGGCCCTGGCAGGGCGATCGCCACGTGTATGTTTCAAACCTGGCGGTCGATCAAACCTGGCGGCGGCAGGGCATTGCTATGGCCCTGCTGCGATCGTGCGAGCAGGTATCCCAGCGGTGGGGCATCAATGAATTGCACCTCCACGTTATGGAAGACAACCTGGCTGCCCGAGCCCTCTACCTCAAAGCAGGGTTCGCGGTGGTGCAGGCCGAAGACTCACCGGCCTCGTGGCTGGGGCTCCAAGCCCGTCGGCTGCTGTTGCACAAAACCCTATCGCCGCCACCGTCACCGAGCAAGCCCTAGCCCAGCCGGACAACTTCACAGAAACCTCAAGTAATTGATCGAGAAATTTATCCCTACTTCAGCGCAGCTAAACACTTCATGGGGGGTCTGGCAGGTGTTTACCCTAGAATGAAGGCCTGGGAACCCTAGGTAGCCAGCGCACTGAAATGACCCAGACTGTAGCTAATTGAGCTGTTGTCGCTACTATGTGACGGGGATGATCTCCAATTTTGAGCAGAATATCTCAGGTACAGGATACGGGGGTTCCCTGCACTCCCCTGGGCTTTCTGCTGCATCTCAACCCACCCGTCCCCACGCTGTTACCCCAGTGAGCGGTTTCTCAAACCCGTTTTTTGAATCTAACCTGCTGCTGTCAGAAGAAGATGACATTCTGGCCAGAATTCGCGGCGGCGAACTGTGGGTGGTCAACAGCCGCCGCCGCAACGGCCTGATTATTCACAAAGAGTTTTACACCGAGTTTGCTGGCCCTGGTGCCGCCGTGGGCGGTGGCCTCGATGCCGACTGCCGTGCCGTTATTCCCCTGGGCAGCCTGTCGCTAATTTCCCCCGACTCTGCCGAGGCCCAGCAAAAGGCCCTCAAAATTCGCTTGCAGTGGGTGCGGCTCACCCAAAACTTTACCGACAAGCCGGTGCCCCTCGATCGCGCCCAGCTCATCCTCGAACAGTTCAAAAGCTACTTCGACCAGAGCATTGTCGATAAAGTACCCGACGAGGCCTTTGCCCTGCTGGTGGGAGTGCTGCCCTATACCGTGCGGCGGGCCAGGGCACTGGTTTAGGCGCGGGGGTGGCAGGTTCGAAAGTTGAAAGGTTGGCAGGTTACAGGTTCGAACTTTCAACCTGCTAACCTGCCAACCTTTCAACCCCCTCCTCCACAGCACTAAACCCGCCGCATATGGCCCAGGGTGCGCTGATTTTCCGCCGGGGTGCCGATGGTGATTCGCAACCCACCGCCCGTGTGGCGCACCAGCGTTCCCTGCCTGCGCAGACAGTTAAACCAGCGCTCTAGCTCTACGTTTGGGGATTGGCCAGAGGACACTGGCAGTCGCCCGTAGAGAAAATTGGCGTCGCTGGGCCAGAGATGCAGGGGTGTGTGCTGGGCGATCGCATCCGCCAGTTCCCTTCGCTGCTGCTGAATCTCAGGCACCACCGCCAGTAGCTCCTGCCGGTGGGTCAAGGCTAGCTGAGCCGCCGCCTGGGTGAGGCTGGGCAAGTTGTAGGGCAAACGCACCTTTTCGAGTGCCTGGGTCAGCTCTGCATTCGCCACGGTATAGCCCACCCGGTAAGCCGCCAGGCGAAAGGCTTTCGAAAACGTTCGCATCACCACCCAATTGGGCCGAGTCAGCACCTCCGCCACGGTGGTCTGCTGGCTGAATTCAAAATAAGCTTCATCCACCACCACCAGGATTTCGGGCGGCAAGGACGTGAGCCAGGTCAACTCGGCAGCAGAGAGGGCGTTGCCGGTGGGGGAGTTGGGGTGCACCATAAACACCGCTCGCACGGGGGCTGCTTGGGGTTGGGCGATCGCCTGCTGGGCCGCCGCCAGATCGACCTCAAAGGTTTCCTCGCTACGTCCTACTGTCACCACCGGAATGCCCAGGGTGCGGGCGAGAATGCCGTACATGGAGAAAGTGGGGTTGGCCACCAAGATTGAGCCACACTCACCAATGCAAGTGGCGATCAGCAGTGAGCGGATCAGTTCGTCAGAGCCGTTGCCGACGGAGATGTGGTCGGCAGCGAAAGCGCTACCTGGGACGGATTCGGTGACGTATTGGGCGATCGCATTCTTCAACGCCCCATGCCCACCGTCGGGGTAGCGGTTGGCGGCGATGTCGTGGTGCAGGTGCCAGGCCAGCTTTTCTTTCAGCGACTCGGGCAGGTCGTAGGGGCACTCGTTGGTGTCAAGAATATCGAGATTCGCTGGGGACGGGTCGTCTGCCGACTCAACGTGGGGGGTGTAGGCCGCCAGTTGAACCACCGCCAATCGCAAAAAGGGCAAAGCCATGAAGAACGCAAGTGCAGTAACCCCCCCATTATTGCAGAGACCGTGGGACGGCTAGGGAGACGGGCATTAACGGTATACTTTTGCCAACTCGACTCCTCCAACTGCGTTTCATCGGGCGCTTTTGATCTGGGGGAGTACACTGAGAGGGATAGGCGCTTAGCCTCTAACCGCTGCAAAATCAAGGCCAGAACCCAGACCACCATGCTAGACGCACTGATTGTATTTTCATTTATCCTGGCCGGGGCGGGCATTGGGTTCTACAGCATTGACCTGCTGCCCCAGCCAATTTTGCAGCAGGTGACGAATATTGAGGCGCTGGGTGCGGTAACCGCCGTGTTCGGCGGGCTAATTGGCACCGGGTTGGGCCTGGTGATGCAGACTAGCTACCGCCGCTTAGAAAGCCAGGTTAAAGAACTGCCGCCCGATCGCATTCTCACCCGCGCCGTGGGGTTGGTGCTGGGCCTGCTAATCGCCAACCTGATGCTGGCACCGCTTTTCTTGCTGCCCATTCCCTCAGAGTTTGGCTTTATTAAGCCGATGACGGCGGTGTTGGGCAGCGTGCTGTTTGCCGTCTCGGGCATGAACCTGGCCGATACCCATGGGCGATCGCTGCTGCGCCTGATCAGCCCCAGCACGCTGGAATCGACTCTGGTAGCCGAGGGCACCCTCAAACCCAGCAAAACCAAGGTGCTCGACACCAGCTGCATTATCGATGGCCGCATTGAAGGGCTGATGGATACCGGTTTTTTGGAGGGGCAGCTGCTGGTGCCCCAGTTTGTGCTGCAAGAGCTGCAGAACGTGGCCGATGCCAGCAATGACCAGAAGCGCGATCGCGGTCGCCGAGGCCTTGACGTGCTCAACCGCATTCGCGAAGCTTACCCCAACCGTCTGCTGATCAACTCCGTTGACTACGACGACATACCTACCGTCGATGCCAAGCTGGTAAAGCTGGCCCAAGAACTCAACGCCATGCTGCTCACCAACGACTACAACCTCAACAAAGTCGCCAGCTTTCAGGATGTCGAAGTCCTCAACATCAACGACTTGGCCCAGGCCATTCGCCCCGCTTACCTGCCCGGCGACGACATTGACTTAAAGATTCTCAAAGAGGGCAAAGAGCCCTCCCAAGGCGTGGGCTACCTCAACGACGGCACCATGGTGGTAGTCGAAGAAGGCCGCGATTACATCGGCGAAGAACTGGAAGTGGTAGTCACAGGGTCGCTGCAAACCTCTGCTGGCCGGATGATCTTTGCTCGGCCAAAGACCTCCATGGTGACCTCCTAGGCCGGACGGCAATAGGGTACGATCAGCATCGGCTTTTTATTACCGCTGCCATGACTGCCCGCATTCAGCTCACCGACGCTGCTCCGCACCAAACCCTGACCCTGGAGTTCCCGGTTGATGGGGTGGCGCTGCGAGGGCGAGTGAGGGTGCCGGGGGATAAGTCAATTTCCCACCGATCGCTGATGTTAGGGGCGATCGCCCTGGGCGAAACCCGCATTCAGGGCCTGCTGCTGGGCGAAGACCCGCGCAGCACCGCCGCATGCTTTCAGGCCATGGGCGTTACTATGTCATCGCTTGAAGACGAGTGGGTAACGGTGCAGGGGGTGGGCCTGGGCAATTTGCAGGAACCGGCGGACGTGCTCAACGCCGGAAATTCAGGCACCACCCTGCGGCTGATGCTGGGGCTGCTGGCATCCCACCCCGATCGCTACTTTGCGGTCACGGGGGATGGGTCGCTGCGATCGCGCCCTATGGATCGCGTGATCAAACCCCTCAGCCAGATGGGCGCTGAGATTTGGGGTCGGCAAAACAATCGTCTAGCTCCCTTGGCGGTGCGGGGTAAATCCCTTAAACCCATTCACTACCAATCGCCTGTGGCCTCCGCCCAGGTGAAATCCTGTATTTTGCTGGCCGGACTGCTGACCGAGGGCGCAACCACCGTCACCGAGCCCAGCCTGTCGCGCGACCACAGCGAACGCATGCTGCGGGCCTTCGGGGCCGATATTTCAGTGGATCCTGACACCTGTAGCGTCACCGTCCATGGCCCTGCCACCCTCACCGGGCAGACCGTGGTGGTACCCGGCGACATCAGCTCTGCCGCCTTTTGGCTGGTAGCCGGAGCCATTACCCCCGGCTCTGACCTGGTAATTGAGAACGTGGGCATCAACCCCACCCGCACCGGCATTCTCGATGCGCTCCAGATGATGGAAGCCGATATTGCCCTGGAGAACCCCCGTGAGGTCACCGGGGAGCCAGTCGCCGACCTGCGAGTGCGCCACAGCCGCCTCAAAGCTGTCAATTTGAACGGCGACCTGATTCCCCGTATGATCGACGAGGTGCCGATTTTGGCGGTGGCGGCATTGTTTGCCGAGGGCACAACGGTGATCGCCGACGCTGAGGAATTGCGGGTCAAGGAGTGCGATCGCATCGCCGTTATGGCCAGCCAGCTCAGCCAACTGGGTGCCCGCGTTGAAGAACATCCCGACGGCCTCACTATTCACGGCGGCACCCCCCTCACAGGAGCCATCGTCGATAGCTACACTGATCATCGGGTCGCCATGAGCCTGGCGATCGCCGCCCTGCGGGCCAACGGCTCGATGCAGATACAGCGGGCCGAAGCGGCAGCGGTGTCTTACCCGAGCTTTACCGCTACCCTGGCTGCTCTTTGTGGATTGAGCCTGGACTGAGCTAAGTTCATGCCGAAATCATGACTTAGACCATTACCCTGGGCACACTCTAAGCAAGCCCCAGAGGCCAAGCCCCAAAAGCAATTTCAGGGCTCGACGTTCAAGCAACCGATGTGGCAACCGTTGAAAAACTTTGTCAATAGCCTTACCACCTATATGGCCCTCAGCCCCGACATGGTCGCCCGCCAACGGGTCAACCAGTGGCTGCGATCGCGCCGATGCCTCACCTGCGACGAGTGGTACCGCTACCATTGGACTCCGCCAGCCGTGCGTCGGCCCCTGCCCAAACCCCTAATTGACTTCACCTACCAGCAGCTCACCGCTTACTCCGGCCTCGAGATCGGTTGTGTCCAGCCCGGCGATCGTCTGGTTGAAGACCTGTCGTTTCCAGCGGTGTGCTGGTTTGACTGGAGCCTCACCCTCTGCGAAGACTTCTACGAAACCTTTGGCCTCGACATCAGCGAGCACTTCGATGAGACCCAGTTGTTGACCTGCGCTGATTTAGTCGGCTTTTTAGAGCAGCAGCTAGAGAACCAGAAAGATGAAGAGATGAGGGAGATAGGGGGATGAGGGAGATAGGGGGATGAGGAAGACCGGGAGTGCTCAGATTTCTGCCTGTTGCCCTGGCTCTCTCCCCCATCTTCCTCACTGTCCCCATCTCCTAATCGCCCAACCGACGGTTTAAAGTGAAGGGGTAGCCTACAGCGCGCCGTCGAGATAGGCGTAAGGAATCACCCCATGAGTCTAAAAGACCGCATTAGCGACGACATCAAAACCGCCATGAAGGCCAAAGACAAAGTGCGCCTAGAGACGGTTCGCAGCATTAAAAAAGTCATTCTCGAAAAAGAGTCTCTAGTGCGGCCCAGCGGGCAAGATGAACTCACTGCCGAGCAAGAGCTAGAGGTGCTGACCCAGCTGGCCAAGCAGCGCCGAGACTCAGTCGAGCAGTACCAAAAAGCTGGGCGCGACGACCTGGCCAATCAGGAAGCCCAAGAATTGGCCATTATTGAAGAATATCTGCCTCAGCAGCTCAGCGATGCCGAGGTCGAAGCCGTGATTGACGAACTCATCGCCAAAACGGGAGCCGCATCGCCCAAGGATATGGGCAAGGTCATGGGGCCTGCTATGCAGCAGCTCAAGGGTCGCGCCGACGGTGGCAAGGTGCAGGCTCTAGTCAAAGCCAAACTAGCGGGCTAGCCCTCAAGTCAAAATCTGCTTCAATAACCCAATTTTGTAGGGGAGAACGGCGTTCGCCCTGACGAGATACCCGGCTTGAACAGAGCTGACGACTTCAATTTTCTAGCCAACAAGCCAGTGACCGCCCTTTCAAGGACGCTGAGTGCTTTTTAGCCCTTAGATGTCGCTGAAACAAGGCAAGGGGTCTTAGTCCTGCCGTTGCAGCTTGTAGCGCAGCTCGGCAAGGTGGTCGTTGTTGCCAATCAGGTGTTCGTCGTAGTTGCGCTGCCACACCGACTGCCCCAGCTGGTTGAGCCGCAGATTGATGCGCTTCGCTGCCGCTGCTTTAAAGCTGGCAATAAAAGACGACAGCAGCCAAGGCTTCTGGCTTTCAGAGTTGCCAGTTAGCCCTACACCGACGGTGGCGGGCACCTGCAAAAAGACAATGCTTTGCAGGCTTGTGGGGGTAATCGTCCAGACATCGAGATCAATACCTTTGCGGTTGGCGGCAGAGCGCACCCACTCGTCGGCCACAATCAGGCCGCAGTCGTTGAGGCACAGCTGGCCCTGCTGATAGTCGCCCAGTAGAGGCTGCTGCTGAAAGGTCGAAAGCCTAATTAGGTAGGGTTTGGGCGCAGCGGAGTGAGTCAAAATATCTGCCCTCGAAGCAACTGTGGCGTAGGCGTTATTGCGTAGGCTCATCACCGCTAAACCATGAATGCACCAGTAACCATAGTCTTCCCAGCCAGCCCAGGCCAGCATCAACTTTGGGGATGAAGTTATTGTGTTCTTTCAGCAGGGCTACAGGCCATCGCTGAAGGCTTGAATCAGCTTGTCTAGATAGCTGTTAACCAGTTGGGCCGAGGTCTCGGGTAGAGCAGCCAGAATTTCGGTTTGCAGGTGGCGGTAGGCGGCGATCGCAGAGTCTTGTTTGTGTAGAGCACGAGTGATGTTCTGCATCCACACCACGTACTCTTCCATAAAGCCGTCAGGGTCATCGAGCAGAATGGCTTTGGCAACGCATTCTAGGGTGTAGAGCATGTCGCGCTGGCACTTGGCCCCGTGCGCTTGCACCGCCTCACGATAGGAACCCACCATGAGCTGGCGCAGGGCACTGAGCACCAGGGTTTCACTGTCTTCTCTCAGCCGGGTATAGGTCTTAAAGCGCGTATCAAAGGACGCCACAAACTGGGCTAGGGGCCGCAGTTCTAAATCGCTCAGGTACCGACCGTCAGCCTGCTGAATGGAGGCGAGCAGAGTGTGGTTCATAACCGTTGAAAAAGTGCATGACCCAAACAAATATCCCCCTAAGTTGCCCCCAAAGTTGCAAAAGGTAACAATTGGAAACGGTGGAGAAAGCAGCCCGCACCGATGTCAATTGTTTTTTTCAGGCGGATCTGGCTGGTTAATAATGTCGTTGATCACGTTATCGACCGCCACGGTGAGGCGATAGGGCGTGACGTTGTCGGACTGAGATACCACCACAATCTCGTAGTAGCCCGACTGGGGCAACTCTCCGGCCCAGGTGTTTTGCTCGGCATCGGCCAAAATGTGGGGCAGCTCGTCGGTGGGCACTGGCACGTAGAGCGAGAGGCGAGTGCTCTCGGGGGGGGCTTGTAGATTCAACCGCAGCAGCTGCTCGGCGCTGAGGTTGAGAATGTAGATTTGACCGTGGCCGGGGTTGAGATTGCCCTGCTGCTGCTGGTTAAAGGTGCCTTCGGCAAAGGTGATTTCAGTCAGGTTTTCGCCGCTTTCCATGGCGTTGACTTGGTCTTGGGCCAGGGCAAACCAGATTTGATCGACGGGGGTCTCAACAAAGCCCTCGCTGGCCCGCCCCGGAAACAGCTGGTTGAAGCGGGCGTCGGCCAAATCGTAGAGGGCTTTGCTGCTGACGTAGAGGGCGTTGACCTGGCGCTTCCAGCGATCGCTGTCGGTGGGGTTATAGCGGCCCAGCTTGCTGCGGGCGTCGGTGCTGAGGTTGGCTTCGATCAGATCTAGATTGTCGGCGGCGATCGCATCCCACGCCGCCCGCAAAGGCTCATCCTGAGGCTGATCGGTGAGCTGGGTGCCCTGGCGATCGGGGTTTTGCTCGTAGAAGAGCTGGTCAGTTAAGCCCGAGACGTAAGACCAATCAACGCTGAGGACGACAGCGCGATCGCGCAGGGCCTGCTTGCGATCGCGCTCGGCCTCGCTGAGGTTAGGGTTGCTGGCATCGCTGCCGCCGGGCGAAACCACCTCAGAGCCATCCCCAGCAAACTGGGCCAGGGGGTCGAGCCACCACCACAGCCCTCCGGCGACTCCCACCATGACCAATAGCCCGGCCAAGGCAGGCCAGCACCCCGACGAGGTTTTTTGCACCGGCACCGCGCGGGGCGGTGGGGCCACGGTGGCCGTGGGGTCGTAGGCCATCGGCGGTGCGTAGGGAGCCGCCGGAGAAACCGCCACCGTGGGTGCTGGCCTGGGCGGTTCGGGCTGAGGCGGCGGCACCGTGGGCTGCATGCGAATGGGCATGGGCTGCGACCAAGCCGCCGAGAGGGCGTCGGGGTGAGCCAGGTTCAGGGCAGCCATCGCCTGTCCGGCAGACTGGTAGCGATCGCCCAGATCGTGGGCCACCAGCTGCGTTAGCACCTGGCTGAGAGTAGCGGATAGCTCAACCTGTTCTGGCCAAACCCAGCGATCGCGGCGATCGTCATAGAGATCGTTGGGGTCTTTGCCTGTTAGCAGCACCAGGGTGGTCATGCCCAGAGCGTAGAGGTCGGTGGCCGGGCTCACCTGGCCCGATTCAAGCTGTTCTTCGGGGGCATAGCCCACGGTGCCTAGGCGGGTGATAGTGCCATCGGCGGCCTGGTAGGGCTGGGCTACCCCGAGCTGATAGCGCACATTCACCACCAGCTGCTTGACGCCGCCAAAGTCAATCAGCACCGGGCGACCGTCGGCATTGCGCTGAATCAGATTGTCGGGCGAAATATCACGGTGGACGATGCCAATGCTGTGCAGGTATTGCAGCAGCGGCAGCGTTTGCATTAAAAACTGCACCCCCTCGGCTTCGCTAAAGCTCTCGCCGACGGCGCGGCGGCGATCGAGCAGTTCGCGGTAGCTGGGGCCTTCGACGTAGTCTTGCACCAAAAACAGCCGCCCCTCATCCCGCAGCAGCTCGCGAAACCGAGGCACCTGGGGGTGGTTGATCTGGTAGAGGATGCTGGCCTCACGCTCAAACAGGGTTTGGGCCTTGTCTAGGGCAAGCTTGCCAGGCACCTGGGGATTGAATTCCTTCAGCACGCAGAGTTCTTGAAACCGATGGGTGTCTTCGGCTAGGTAGGTGTCGCCAAAACTGCCCCGGCTGAGCTGCCGCAGCACCCGGTAATGGCCTCCGAGCAACCGTTCTCCCTGTCCTGCTTCAGCCATGGCGCGTACTGCTGAACCCAGCTATCTAGTGTTGCGTTCGATGCATCTGTCACAGATTAGCGCAAACCTGCACTATTTCTGTGAACGGCTAAAGTGAGTCACCCAGGGCGAGTTGGGCGGTGGTGCACCGCTGCTCAAGCGCTCTGGCAGCTGCCTCATTATCGTAGAAACCGCTTTCAATCCAATTCCCAAAGCAAAAATATTTAAGTCTTTGCCAACATTGCTCCTGGCTGTGGGCAAGGAGCAAATCTATCGAGTCAACGCTTTGAGCCCGAGGATTTTACGGCCATAACGAAATAGCCTTGGTTGCAAAAAAAGACCCCTGAGTTAGCTATCCTCAGGGGTCTGAATCAGGGTGCATCTACCGCTCCAATCTCCTAGGGCAGCGGCCAAATTCCGGGGAAATACCTAGGGTTCACGGATACTTGAAACAAAGTGGCTATGATCTGGGGGCTGTGTGAATTGTTGACCTTTGCCCTATGGCTAGCCCTGTGACCTCCTCTAATATTCAAGGTTCTCCCGCCGAGGCTCCCACTAGGGAGGCGGCCCTAGCGCCAGGGGTTTACATCGTTGGGGCCGGGCCGGGCGACCCAGAGCTATTGACCGTCAAAGCCCAGCGGCTGCTGAGCCAGGCGGATGTGATTCTCTACGCCAACTCCCTGGTACCCCAGCAAATCTTGGCCTGGACTCGCCCCGAAGCCGAGCGCATCGGCACCGCCACGATGACGCTGGAGAGCATTTTGCCACTGATGGTAGATCGGGTGCGGGCCGGGAAATCGGTGATTCGGCTGCAATCGGGCGATCCTAGCCTCTACAGCGCCATTCACGAACAAATTCAGGCTTTGGCGGCGGCAGAGGTGCCCTTTGAGGTGGTGCCGGGCATTAGCGCCTACCAGGCAGCGGCGGCCAAGCTCAATGCCGAACTGACGATTCCGGGTCTAGTGCAGTCGATCATTCTTACCCGCATCAGCGGACGTACCCAGGTACCCAAGTCCGAGGACTTAGCCTCCTTAGCGGCCCACAAGACCAGCTTGTGTCTGTACTTGAGCGCCCGCCATGTGGAAGAATCCCAAGCCCAACTCTTGAAGCATTATGAACCGGATACCCCGGTGGCAATCTGCTTTCGCATCGGCTGGCCCGATGAGCAGCTCTTAGTGGTTCCCCTATCGGAGATGGCCAAAACCACCCGCGAAAAAGACCTAATTCGCACCACGCTGTACGTGATCAGCCCGGCGCTGCGGGGGCAAAAGGTGAGGTCGCAGCTCTACAACCCTGACCACACTCACCTGTTCCGTCCTAAGGATCGATCCGTCACCCCCTCTGATGCGACTCAAGATGCAGTGACCTTTGAGTCTTGACCTCAGTGATGGCTGGGCTTAGAGTGTTGGCATCAAAATATTTAAGCCTCTAGGGTTCCGGTTTGGTTGCAAAGCTGAATGCCTGGTCCGAGAGAGGCGAGTTGGTAATAGCCAACTACACGGCGGGATAAAAGCCCGGGAGATAGATGAGAAGCGGTGAGATTTAGCTTCTTAAATCTCCTGGGCTTTTTGGCTCACTTCTCAAAACCTGCGATTTACTTGGCTCAGTGCAACCCTGTGAGGCTCTTCGATGACCACCGACCCCGCTAACGATTCCGTATTTCAAAGTCCGAACGGCAGTTCGACGGAGGCTCAGCGCGCCCTGGAGATGGAAGCCCGCCTGCCGATGACGGGCTGGCAGCAGGAAGTGTCCCAGGGGCTGGAGTATGGCCTAGAGGCGGCGGCAAGCATTCGCGATCGCACCATTCCCACCTTCTCCCGAGGCGAGCTACCCCACTACGCCGGCATCAACACCTTCCTCAAAGCACCCTACATCGAAGATGTGCGCCGGGTGGGCGAGTTTGACGTGGCGATCGTCGGCATTCCCCACGACAGTGGCACCACCTATCGCCCCGGCACCCGCTTTGGCCCCCAGGGCATTCGCCGCATCTCCGCCCTCTACACCCCCTACAACTTTGAGATGGGGATTGATCTGAGAGAAAGCATCACCCTCTGCGACGTGGGCGATGTGTTCACCATCCCCGCCAACAACGAAAAATCCTTCGACCAGATTTCTAAGGGCGTGGCCCATGTATTTGCCTCCGGCGCATTCCCGATTTTGCTGGGGGGCGACCACTCCATTGGCTTCCCCACGGTGCGAGGCATTTGCCGCCACCTGGGCGACAAGAAAGTCGGCATCATCCACTTCGATCGCCACGTTGACACCCAGGAGACCGACCTTGACGAGCGCATGCACACCTGCCCCTGGTTCCACGCCACCAACATGGCCAACGCCCCGGCCAAGAACCTCGTGCAGCTGGGCATCGGCGGCTGGCAGGTGCCCCGCCAGGGGGTAAAGGTCTGCCGCGAGCGGGCCACCAACATTCTCACCGTCACCGACATTACTGAGATGGGGTTAGATGCGGCCGCTGACTTTGCGATCGCCCGCGCCACCGACGGCACCGACTGCGTCTGGATTAGCTTCGACATCGACTGCATCGACGCGGGCTTTGTGCCCGGCACCGGCTGGCCCGAACCCGGTGGCTTGCTGCCCCGCGAAGCCCTCTACCTGCTCAAGCGCATCATTCAAGAAACCACCGTCTGTGGCATTGAAGTAGTCGAGGTGTCCCCCCCCTACGATGTCAGCGATATGACATCCCTAATGGCGACCCGCGTCATCTGCGACACCATGGCCCACCTGGTCAAGTCAGGTCAGCTGCCCCGCCGCGAGAAGCCTAGCTACATCCACGAAGAGGCGAATATGAGTGTGGATGAGCCTTGGGAGTAGGAAAGTTTTGAATTTTGAGTTTTGAATTTTGAGTTAAAACCCTATCAGTAGAACTCAACACTCAAAACTAAGAACTCAAAACTCATCGTCACCCTTATTCCTGCTCCCTACCTCCTCCGCTTCCTGCCATGCACGAAACCGACATGACTAAGGCCCTGATTCTCACCGTGCGCGACTGGTGGGAAGCGCAGCCGGGACAGCCTGCGATCGAGAAGGTTCACCTGACCGTGGGCAAGTTTACCTGTGTAGAGCCGGTGGGTCTACAGTTTGCCTTTGAGGTACAGACCAAAGGCACCTTTTTAGACGGGGCTGAGCTGGTGATTCGCGAAACGCCGCTGGTGGCTTTTTGCCACGACTGCCAGAGCCAGTATCAACCTGAGATAGGACTGCAATATGCCTGCCCTACCTGCCAGTCACCCATGGGCGATATTCGCTCAGGGCGTGAGCTGAAGATCGATCGGGTCGAGTACGCGGAGGCAACTAGCCCAATGCCTCTCCTTTAGGCCTGGGATAAACTGGGACTTAATATAAAAGCAACAGACCCCCAGCTATGCCCGCCCAAAGCCGCTCTTTAGATCAGTTGCAGGTGCTCAATACCCTCTATCAAAGGGGCTATCACAGCGACCTCATGGAGCGTTCCCTAGCCAAAATTATTGAGCTAGAGCGTAGCTAGGCTCTGCAACAAGCCTCAGAGCTTCAGGCCAAGCTCCAAGCCTACGAAACTCAGTACCGCCTTCCCTCAGACACCTTTTACCAACAGTTCAATGCCGGAGAGCTGGGCGACAGCATGGATTTCGTCGAGTGGAGTGCCTTCTACGACCTGTGGCAGTCGATTCAAACGCGACTCAGTGTTTTGCAATCTACTAATTAAATCATGCACCAAACCTTCGACGCTGCTTTAGGAATCGATCTGCTCCACGTCAATCAGGCCGGGGCTAACCACAATCGCGCCCATTTCGACGCCTGGGGCATCACCTGCATGAACATCATGAGCAGTCCGGGGGCGGGGAAGACGGCGCTGCTGGAGCGCACACTGGAAGGGCTGCACGGGAATCTGGCGATCGCCGTGATCGAAGGCGACATGACCACGGAGCTGGATGCCGATCGACTGCGCCAGTACGGCGTGCCAGTGATTGCGATCAACACGGGGCGATCGTGCCACCTCGACGCCAAAATGGTGGCGGGGGGCATCCACACGTTAGAGCATAGCTACAACCCCAACTCCCTTGACCTGGTGCTGGTGGAAAACGTGGGCAACCTGGTTTGCCCCGCCGAGTTTGAGGTGGGCGAACACGCCAAGGTGGCACTACTGAGCGTCACTGAAGGGGAAGACAAGCCCCTTAAATACCCAATCATGTTTCAGGAGGCCGACTGCCTGCTGATTACGAAGGTAGATCTGGTTCCGTATCTAGACGTGAGCATCGAGCAGATTGCGGCGAATGTACGGCAGATGAACCCCCACGTCACAATCATTGCAGTTTCAACTAAGACTGGGGAAGGATTAGAAGAATGGTTTGGGTGGGTGCGCGATCGCGTATCATCCACCACCTCAGCCAAAACCCACGCCCGCCTCTAAAGCAGGCTCTAGGCCTAGAGACTATCCAACGCCCTTGGCAGACCAGGTCTGCCAAGCGTTGCCTCAGCCAAAATCGAAAATCCAAAATTACGACGGCCCCAGCAGTCGCCGCATAGCGCCGCCGACGGCCCGCTTCATTTGCTGCTTGCGCCGCCAGCGCTGAAATTCTTTGCGGTAGCCGTACTCATTGGGGCGGTAGATGCGCCAAGCATCCCAACTCAACTTTAGGCCCCAGGGGGCAACCCCAAGGTAAAGCAAAAACTTGACCAGTCCGCCCCAAAAGCCAGCGCCGCCCGTCAGCACCAAGAACAGCAGCAAGAACCCGCCAAATATGGCGAATTGAGACAGGCCATGGTGAAACCGCTGCCTGCGCTGGCTGTCGAACAGTTTCTGGTCGGCCAGCTCGTATTTTTTAACATCCCACTCGCGCTCGGCGGCGGCGATCGTATCGGCGGAAATGCCTAGTTCGTCGGCAATTTCTAGTAGCTGAGCGCGAGAAAGCTCGCCTGACTCGGTTTGGTGGGCGATCGCAAGGCTCAAAATCTGCTGAGCATCCTCAGCTGGGTACAAAAACTCGCCGCTGTTGGTGTAAGCATCCGTCGCCAAATCTGCCATCGTCACCCTCTCGGCCAAGACTCCCTTTTTCCTTATAAACAAAAATCCAGGGTTTGGGGGATCGGTCGCGGTACGGAAAACCTATTGGCCCTCACCCAACGCCCAACCCCAATGCCGAAATGGTAAGCCCCGCAATGGTTTGGGAATACTAACGATTGGATACGCATCTTAACCATCGGAGTGTGCACTATGACTCAACTGGTACCTATCCGCCTAGAGGATGGCACCGAGATCTACATGGAGGCCACCGACGACGTGGTTGCCCCCGACTCGGCCACAGCCCCCTACGCCGACCCCTATACCGAAACCGGCCGCACCGCCAAGGGATGGAACAGCGCCAATCAAGCTGTGCAAGTTCAGGCAGCACAAAGCTTTAAGGCCATTGAAGGCACCATTCGCACCTACACCAGCCACACCATGAGTGCCTTCAAAGACATGGCCACCGCCAACGTTGAAAAAGTCACCCTAGAGTTCGGCCTCAAGGTCGGCGGAGAGGCAGGCGTTCCCTACGTTACTAAAGGCACCGCAGAGAGCAATCTCAAAATTACCGTGGAGTGCTCGTTCAACTAAATTTCCTTTAGAACCGGAAATTATCGTCACCTCAGCCGGGTTTCTGACCAGAATAGCCAACTTTAATTGGCAAACCTGACAGAAACCCGGCTTTTATTGTGCCAATTCTGGGCCGATGTATAATAATTTGATGATAAATCCTAGAAAACACGGGGGTTTGCCGAATCTTCTTTACTGTTAATTAGATTCGGTACGCTCTGGTCTCTGGGTTTTTAGTGATCCCCACAGCAGATAGACCGCTAGACCGTTCTCTAAGGGGCTATGTCTGCGCTAGCCTGCCACTAAATCGGGGATGATTTTACTGAGACCGTTCCCGACAGTTCCTGAAACTCCAGACCACTACAAGGGCCACCAATACAAGGGATGAGATCTTGCAGGGATTGACGAAGGAAAAACCTATCTTAATCACCTGTTGTGCTGCCGGTGGTGCGTTGTTTCTTTTGACGCTGCTGGTCAAAACTGGCACGGGAAGAACGCCATCGCTGCCGCCGCCCCCCCCCAGTGCGGAAAGCCTGAGTATTCAGACCGTGCCGGTGCCGCCGCCGCCGACTGCTGGCCAAGAGCTCCAGCAAGATCGCTTTGAGCGCGATCTAAACCGACAGCAAGATTTGGTGAGCAGCCTACAGGACGAACTGCGCGCCCAGGAGACTCTAGCCGATGACCTCAAAGCCCAGCTCGAGCGCCAGCAGGCCGAAACCGAAGCGGTGCTAGAGCAGCTCGACACCTACCAGACAGCTGTGGAGGAGATGACCTCCCAGCAGGTGCGGTTGATTGAGTCGATACCGCGCAATAACGAAACCCAGACCATGCTGCTGTGGGGCATTTTAGGTCTATTTATGCTGCTGGTGCTGGGCGGGGGCACCGCCTTTGCCGTGATTGCCCTGTGGCTGATGCACCTGCAGCGGCGCACCTATCAGCCACCGCCCCAGCCGATGATGTATCCGGTGCGGATGCCGCCCAACCCCTATTTTTATTACGAAAAGCAGCCCCTGCCGCCGCCGGCCCAGCCGCAACCCTACGTCCAGTACGACATCAGGCCTTACGAATAAGCGGACATCCTTAGGATAGCTGGGGATACCGAGGGTTGAAGGTTCACGGTGTAAGGTTTAAGGGGCAAGGCAATGCCCTCATTTTTTCCCTAACCCTTGACGTCAATGGCTATGACCCTCACCCAGGTTTGGGGTGCTTTTTTAATCTTTGTGCTGTCCCCCATCGTGGGCGGTCTGCCCCTGACCGGGTGGTCTACCCGGCTGCTGTCGGGAAAACGGCTGCGGCGGGTGGGCACAGGCAACGTCGGCGTATCGGCGGCCTTTTACCACGGCGGCAAGGTGGCGGGCATTGTGGCGGTGCTGCTAGAGGCAGCTAAAGGGATTGGGGTGGTGCTGCTGGCCCGACACTACTTTCCAGTGGATCCAGTATGGGAAATCATTGCCTTGATCGGCCTGGTGATGGGCCGCTACTGGTTTGCCAAGGGAGCAGGCACTACCAATGTAGTGTGGGGCATTGCCGTGTACGACTGGCCCACGGCGCTGCTGACGTTTATGCTCAGCGGGCTGGGATTTACCATTTTTCGCGAGCGGCGTCAGGGTCGGCTGCTGTCGCTGGTGCTGCTGCCGCTGATTACCGCCCTGCGCCACTCAGATGGGGCGCTGGTGTTGGCGATGACCTGCCTGAGCGGGCTGATTGCCTGGATCTATCAAAAGCTGCCCGACGATCTCGATTTGCCTGACGACGAAGGACGATTGGAGTCTCGCACCATGTTTCGGTTTTTTCGCGGCGATCGCGCCCTTGTTGCCCTCGATCGCTCCCTTGACCCCACCAAGTTTGGCCACAAAGCCGCCACCCTGGGCCAGCTAACAGCCTGGGGCTACCCGGTGCCCCGTGGCTATGTGCTGCCCGCTGGAGATGACCCAACCGCTCTGCTGGCGATCGCAGAGCCCTCGCCCACCCAGCCCCTCGCCGTCCGCTCCTCAGCTCAGGACGAAGATACGGGCACGGCCTCGGCAGCGGGCGTGTATCAGTCATTTCTGAACATCACTAGTCAGGAGGCGCTAGCGGCGGCGATCGTGCGGGTGTTCTCGTCCTACAACGCGCCCCAGGCCAGGGAGTATCGACGGAGCAAGGGGTTGCCCGAGCAGGGGCTGGCAGTGATCGTGCAGCAGCAGGTACAGGGGCAGTTTTCGGGGGTGGCCTTTAGCCGCGACCCCATTGCCCGCTGCGGCGATGCGGTGGTGATCGAAGCGCTGCCCGGTAGGGCCGACCAGGTGGTGGGCGGGCAGGTGACACCCGAACAGTATCGGGTGCTGGTGCAGGCA
Source organism: Tildeniella torsiva UHER 1998/13D (assembly GCA_019358835.1). Classification (GTDB taxonomy): domain Bacteria; phylum Cyanobacteriota; class Cyanobacteriia; order Phormidesmidales; family Phormidesmidaceae; genus Nodosilinea; species Nodosilinea torsiva. Next base: position 3,114 of record JAHHIH010000010.1, on the reverse strand, counting down.
GACGATGTGCCGCCCCTAGCCGCGATCGCTGAGGCCGATTGGCAGCTCTCCGACGCGCTAACGCTGACGGTAGAGGGCCAGGGCCAGACCCCCTCACGGCTGCTTCAGCAGGTGGCCTACCTGGCCCGCCACCTGGAGAGCCGCTACCAGGGCATTCCCCAAGACATTGAGTGGAGCTACGACGGGGAAACCCTGTGGCTGTTGCAGAGCCGCCCCATCACCACGCTGCAACCGCTGTGGACGCGCAAGATCGCTGCCGAGGTGATCCCCGGCACGATTCGCCCGCTGACCTGGTCGATCAATCGGCCCTTGACCTGCGGCGTGTGGGGCGAGATTTTTACGGTGGTGCTGGGCGATGGCTCCGCCTCTCCAAGGGAGAATCGCGCCCGTGGGCTCGACTTTGAAGCCACCGCGACGCTGCACCATGCCCACGCCTACTTCAACGCCACCCTGCTGGGGGACATCTTTCGCCGCATGGGCCTGCCGGCTGAAAGCCTGGAGTTTTTGACGCGCGGGGCTAAATTTAGCCGCCCTCCCCTGCGCTCCACCCTGCGAAACCTGCCCGGTCTGGTGCGCCTGCTGCGCCGCGAACTCAAGCTGGAGCAACAGTTTGCCCAGGAGAATCGCGATCGCTTTGAACCCGCCCTGCAAGCCCTGACCGACACCCCGAGGGATGCTCTCGCACCCCAGGCATTGCTCGACCGCGTAGACCAGATTCTTGAGCTGCTGAAGCGAGTCACCTACTACAACATTCTCGGCCCGCTGAGCTTTGCCCTGCGCCGCGCCCTGCTCAAGGTGCCGGAAGAAAGCCTCAACCCGATGCAAAATGCGGAGATTGCGGCTTTGGAGGCGTTGCGGGCGATCGCCCAAGACATTCGCCAGACGCTCTCGAAGCCCGAACTAGCCCGCATTACCGACAGCTCGTCGCTGATGACGGCCCTGGCCGAAAGCACTGACGGCGAATCGTTGCTCAAGGCGATGGGGCAGTTCACTGAGCAGTACGGCTACCTCAGCCCCGTGGGCACCGACATCGCCGTGGCCACCTGGCAAGAAAACCCTGGCCCGGTGCGCGAGCTGCTGGCTCAGTTTGTGCGGCAGCCGCCACCCCCCAAATCTGCCGCCGCCTCACCCCAGGGCACAGCGGCCACAGTCCAACGCCGCCTCGACCTCAAGGGGCAGGTAAACACCCTTTACAACCGGCTGCTAGCCGAGCTGCGCTGGAGCATTCTAGCCCTGGCAACCCAGTGGCAAACGCAAGGGCATCTGCCGGAACGGGACGACATTTTCTTTCTCACCCTGGAGGAAATTCAGGAGTTGGTAACGGGGAGTGAAACACCGGATTGGAGGGGTGTGCGGGAGCGGATTAGCGATCGCAAAGCCCAGTACGAACGAGACAAGAAGATGCCCGCCGTTCCCTACTTGGTGTTTGGCAACGAGCCCCCTAGCCGCCAGCTTTCTTTAATGCCAACCGCCACGGTGCAGCAAAAGCTTACGGGCATTGGTGCCAGCGCTGGCACCGTCGCTGGCCCAGTGGTGGTGATGACCCAGCTAGAATCTGTGGCCTCTACCGAAGGCTCTTTCATTCTGGTGGTGCCCTACACCGATGCGGGCTGGGCACCGCTGCTGGCCCGCGCCCAGGGGCTGATCGCCGAGGTGGGGGGTCGTCTCTCCCACGGGGCGATCATCGCCCGCGAGTACGGCATCCCCGCCGTCATGGATGTGACCAACGCCACCCAGCGGCTACACACCGGCCAGTGGGTGCGAGTCAACGGCGAAACCGGCACCGTGGAAGTACTTGAACCACCAGGGAGTGAACCCCTAAGCCTTGAGCCAGGTAAAACCTGAGCTTTCTCCGCCTCTATCCACGGGCCTAGCTCGAATTGAGTAAAAACCCTTGGCAAATTAGTACAATTGAACTATTCTTAGTAATGCAATTGCACTATTGCAGGTTTCAGCCACTCAATTTTTGCAAATATGAATGGTCACCGTGGCGGGGCGCAAGCCCTGAGCTGGATTGTTGCGCTCAGCGTAGGCGTTGGCATTATGACAGAACTCACCCAATCGACTCCCCAGGTCGTCGCTGAAGAGCAATCGGTAGCCGAGGCACCGGTCAACCCCTGGCTCGGCGCATCGTTTCCTTTAGAAAATTTTTCGCGCTACACGTCGCCCTTTGGGTACCGGCAGCACCCCATGGGCGGCAACCGCTTCCACTATGGGCTAGACTTGGCCGCCCCCATGGGCAGCTACATCCGCAGCTGGTGGGCGGGCAAAGTAGTTGAGGTACACGACCACACCGCCTGCGGCACCGCCGCCATCATTCAGTCGGGCTCGTGGACCCACGTCTACTGCCACATGCAGGGCAGCATCGTGGTCGAAAAAGAAGGGGGGCGCGTACTGGTCGATCGCGACGGCGGCATCGAGATTCGCCAGGGGCAAATGGTGACCTCGGGCCAGCGCATTGGCCGCGTGGGCATGACTGGCAGCACTACCGGGCCGCACCTGCACTGGGGGCTCAAGTACGAAGGAGCCTGGGTAGACCCCGCGATGGTGATCAAAGCCGGAGCCGACTATCAACAGCTACAGGCGACGCAGGCCGTAGATTAGCCCCTGGCATACCTGGGTGAGAAACGCCATATCTAGCGTGTCTAAGGTGTCAGTAGCCCGGTGGTAGTGGGGGTTGCGCAGGTCCGCGGTATCCGTAACCAAAATAGCCGGATAGCCCAAATCCCAAAAGGGGACGTGATCGCTGCGGCGAGTGTCGGGCACATTCTTGCCCTGATTGACAATTGGGAGCCACTGGCTGCGCAACCCTGCGGCGCGAAACCCCCGCCACAGACGCACCATGGTCGGAATACTCTGCCAGGGGCCGATCTGGGCAATGTAGTTGCCCTGGTTGGGATAGATGCGCTCTAAACCGGGCGGATACTTTTGGGAGTGGGACTGGTGACAGCAGTAGCCCAGCATTTCGAGGGATAGCATTAGCCCTACAGGGCAAACGCATACTCAGGAAGCGAGAACTCTAAGCAGGTAGTCGTTGTCCCAGCCAGCCTTAAGCCGTTTCGCCTTCTTGCCGACCTTTGCAGAGGACTCCTGCGTGAGCAGGTTAAGGGCAAT
>JAHHIH010000047.1 GCA_019358835.1 Tildeniella torsiva UHER 1998/13D | reverse complement strand
ACCTTCGTCTTCATAAGCCTTGATAATCTTTCGGCGGAAGGCTAGTGAATAAGGTTTCATCGCTATTATGTTAAAGCAAATTCAAGAAGTATAGATTGTACCTCACTAGAGTGGAAATTGCTGTATTGGAGTGGGTTCAGCGGTTGCTCGTTGGGAGAATCTTTACTTCAACCCATTTCCTGAAGGCGAAGCCCTGGAAATGCTTGCCGCTTTGTGCAGAATAGATGCTGATATCTTAAGAGCAATGCTGCCTCAGAAAGGTAGATCCATGCAACCCAAACCCATAATGCTCTGTGGAGCTTGCTATTCTGAAGTTCCTTGCCATCGCATGGATTGGCAGTACAAAGCTGAGATGCCTATCTGCAATCACCACCATCTACAGCTTTTGAGCAGGTGTCCTTGCTGCAAGAAACCCTTTCAAATCCCATCCCTTTGGGAGAAAGGTGAATGTCATCACTGTGGAATGCCCTTTAGGTCTATGGGCAAGAAGCAAAAGCGAGTTAAAGCATTTGGTTAGACAGCTCAGGAATGCCGAGATGAGCATCAGTTGCCTTTTTTCAGAATAAGTATCTCGCTAACCAGGCTTCAGCGGCGCATCTCAAGCTGCAATGCTGTCTGCCAATGGATTGCCTTCAATGGCTAATCCGCATCAGTAAGGACTGTGGACACCGATCTCTATATCAGTATTCTCTAGTAGCGTGCATTGAATGTCGAGTGCATGATTATTTTCATCTCAATTTGGATCCATTCGCCACGTTATTGGGTGGCAATCCTTATTTTGCCTCACTTTACTGATGCAGAGTACTCTATATACTCTGCATCAGCAGGAGCATGCAGAGACAAGCGCTATACAAGTACATATATTTGCAAACGCTTTTAGCAGATCGATAATTAGCTTTTAGCTAGCGCAGCAAGCGCCGCTTGAGCGACTGTTTCGGCTCGCTGCGAGGTCACCTTTTGATAGCGCAAGGTTGTCTGAATATTCTGGTGCCCCATCAACGCTCTTAATTCCTCGATCCCCATCAGTCCTACTCGCTCGGTGGCAAAAGTATGGCGCAGGTCATGCATCCGAATGCCCTCTAGCTCTGGCCTTTGGGAGATTAAATCTGTCCAATCCTGGTGAGCTGTACGATAGCTCATCCGGCTTACCTCCAGCGTGAAGGGCTGTTGAGCCGTAAATAGGGCTGAACAACCCGAGTGTCGCCCGTATTTTAGATAGCGCTCCAGAACCCGACCCGCATCTTCGCTGTAGAAGCACCACCGCCGTTTGTTGCCTTTGCCGACCACCTGAAACTTTCGCTGGTCTAGGTTCATGATTTCCAGATCAAGAGCCAGCACCTCAGCGATCCTGGCCCCTGTTTGATGCAGCAGATGAACCAGCGCACTCATCCGCAAATTTGGCGCGACCACCTGATACAAGACCTTAAGCTGCTCGGGTGTCAGGTAGCGGATCACGTCATCTGTACCATGCTCACCCTTCTCCCGGTCAGGCTTCCGCCGCTTCAATCGAGCGATTGGGTTGGCTTTGATATGGCCTTGCTCGACCGCGAAGTTAAACAACGCCTGGATAGTGGATTGGTGGCGTTGGTGGGTGGTGTAAGCCAAGTGAGGCAACTCGCTGAGATAATCCTGCAACGTTTGCCGGGTCATAATTTCAATCGGCATCTGCCCGTACTCCTGCAGGAGGGGCATCAAGGCGGACTCATAGGAGCGCCGGGTACTCTTTTCTAGTCCTGGGCGTTGTAAGAATTCTACCGAAACACCAGCCAAATTAATGCTCGTTTTCATTCCAATTAGTTACCTTCATTTTGAGATTAAAATAGCGTTTAGGTAAACCCTTTTATTTACACTTCTATGCACCTTTTATCCCAAGACTTGACTCCGACTCCTGGAGAAACCCTTGCAGCCTATGTGCAGCGGGGGCGGATGAGCTTAGGCCTGAGCCAAAAAGAGTTAGCGGAGAAGGCTGGGATCCATTCTCAAAGTGTAGGCAAGATTGAGCGTGGTCAAACCACACGGCTAAAGCAAAAGCCTAAAAGCGGTCTGGCCCATGCTCTGCGTATTTCAGTGGACTATCTGGATGCGGTCTGTCAGGGAAGGCCCGTGGAGGAAATCGCAGCCCTCAAGTTCTGCCCTCAATGTTGGGTGCCCGGAACATCACCCGATCCGATGTGGACGACTCCACGCTCAAAGCACTGCTTCGCCTGTGGAAGCAAGTTGCAAGATCGCTGCTCAGGTTGCCAGGAACCGATCGCCTCTCTCAAGTTCCGGTTCTGTCCCTACTGCGGGAAGTCATATAAGGGCGGTGGCAGTGAGTGAGCTTCGACCAACTCAATGTGCTCTAAACAGATTGTTAAACACTTCGGATTTACTCTCCTGCTGTACTTGGTCGCTAGTCAGCTGAAACCTGACCTTACCAAGGTCAGTCAAGAGTGAACGCTAGCAATATTAGGAAAGATCATCTTGCTCTATGCCGTTCTCTTGGATAGAGTGAGGCTGCATCTTATGCGTCTACTATGTCAAGATCGCTCAGGGTTCATCAGGCGTGCATTGACACCGTAAAATTAGCTGTTCGTCGCAGTGGCTTTCCGAGCCAGCGGGCACTATCAGAAGACATTGGCATGTCTCTGGCTACCGTCAGCAATTTTCTCACGGGCAAACCCGTTGATCGCGCCATCTTTCTAGAGCTGTGCGAAAAGCTCTCTCTCAACTCCAGCGACATTGCTGACCACAGCTTAGAAACCAGCGATCGCGACATCGCCCAGCCTGGCCTAGAAACCAGCAATCCCCTCAGCCAGCGCACCCTGGCCGCGATCGTGTTTACTGACGTGGTGTCATTTACCCAACGCATGTCAGACGATGAGCTGCACACCCTGCTCTTGGTGCAGCGAGACTTTCAGCAGATGGAGACCCTTTGCCAGCAGTTTGCGGGGCGGGTGCTGAAGCATCTGGGGGATGGGTTGCTGCTCTATTTCAATAGTGCTGAGCAGGCAGTGCTCTGTGCGATCGCTATTCAGCAAGCCCTTGCTGCCGCCACCCATCTTTCTCCCGAAGACATCCTGCAGCACCGGATCGGCATTGACTTGGGGGATGTGGTGCACAGCGATCAAGATGTCATGGGCAACAGTGTCAACCTGGCAGCCCGGCTACAATCCCTGGCAGTTCCGGGAGGCATTTGCCTATCGCAATCAGTTCACGACGTGGTTAGCGCCAACCTGCCCATCCCTGTCACCTATGGTGGCAAGCAATCGATCAAAGGGTTGGAAGCTCCGTTGCCGATTTACCACATCCCTCCCCCCTCCTCCCTATCTTCCCCATCCTCCTCACCCCCCACTCTCCCACTCCCCACTCCCTACACCCTCGACTGGGGCGAAGCGATGGATGTCTCGGTGTTCTACGGGCGCACCGCAGAACTGGCTACCTTAGAGCGCTGGATTGTGCAGGAGGGCTGCCGCCTAGTCACCCTACTGGGCATGGGCGGGGTCGGAAAATCAGCCCTGTCTGTGAAACTAGCGGAGCAAATTCAGCAGCCGTTTGCAGTGGTGATCTGGCGATCGCTGCGCAATGCCCCACCGCTGGCCGACCTGTTGGCCGACCTGCTGATGGTGCTGTCTGACCAACGGGAGACTGACTTGCCCCAGGCGATCGAAGGTCGCATTACCCGGCTGATTGCTCAGTTACAACGGTCTCGCTGCCTGCTGGTGTTAGACAACGTTGAGTCTATTTTAGGCGCGGGCGACCAGGCCAGAGCCTATCGGGCGGGCTACGAGGCCTACGGTCAGCTGTTTCGGCGGGTGGGAGAAAGTCGGCACCAGAGCTGTTTGGTGTTGACCAGTCGCGAAATGCCGGGCGGGTTGGCTAACAAAACGGGCAACACGTTCCCCATTCGATCGCTACGGTTGGAGGGGCTTGACCCAGACAATGCCCAGGCCATTTTGCAAGACAAAGGGGTTTTGCCGCTGTCTATTAATGTGCAGCCGTTGATTGAGCGATATTCCGGCAATCCCTTGGCTCTAAAAATTGTCTCCACCACCATCCAAGAGGTGTTTGGGGGGGATGTGACCCAGTTTTTAGAGCAGGGCACCGTGGTCTTTGGCGATATTTCTAACCTGCTAGAGCAGCAGTTTAGTCGCCTGACTGGGTTTGAGCAGCAGGTGATGCTCTGGCTGGCAATCGCGCGGGAGGGGCGATGCCTCGCTGAGCTGCGGGCCGATATTTTGCCCCTGGCTACGGCTCGGGATCTGCTGGAATCGCTGGAGTCGTTGCAGCAGCGGTCGCTAATTGAAAAAGCCACCGCATCGGGGCTGGGCCAGGCGGCAACCTTTACTCAGCAGCCGGTAGTGATGGAGTACGTCACGGAGCGGCTGGTTGACCGGGTCTGTGGCGAGCTGATTGGGGGCGACATTGGCCTGCTGGATAGCCATGCGCTCAGCCAGGCCCATACCAAAGATTATTTACGCAACGCTCAGTATCGCCTGATTTTGCAGCCGATTTTGGCGCAGTTGCAGCAGCGGCTGGGCGGACAGCAGGCGGCCAAGGCCTGTTTAGATCAAGCCCTAGCTCTCCTCAAGGCGCGACCGTTTCAGCCGCCGGGCTATGGGGCCGGTAATCTGCTGAATCTGCTCAACCAGATGGGGGTGAATTTAAGCGGCTATGATTTTTCTCACCTCCCTGTGTGGCAGGTTTACCTGCAAGGGGTGAACTTGCAGGGGGTGAATTTTGCCCACGCCGACCTCAGCCAGTCGGTCTTTACCCAGACTATGGGCGATGTGTTGGCGATCGCCTTCAGCCCGGACGGCACTCTGCTGGCTATGGGTATTGATCGACAAATTTTGCTGTGGCGCATGGCCGATCGCCGCCAAATCGCTACCCTGGAGGGGCACACCGCCTGGGTGCGCCGTGTAGTCTTTAGCCCCGATGGGAGCCTGTTGGCCAGCGGCAGTCTGGATCACACGATTCGCCTATGGGATGTGCAGACAGGGCAATGCTTGAAAACCCTGCAGGGCCACACCAGCGATGTGCAAGCGCTCGCCTTTAGTCCGGATGGCGCACTACTCGCCAGCGGCAGCAATGACCACACCATTCGGCTGTGGGATGTGCAGACCCAGCAATGTGCTCAGACTTTGATAGGGCATGACAATCGCATTTTAAGCGTAATCTTTTCGTCGGATGGTCAGGCGTTGATCAGCACCAGCGATGACCAAACCGTTCGGTTTTGGCACCTGGCCACGAGCACTTGTCGGCAAACCATAGCCACCTCCGTCAACTGGTTGCTGTCTACGGCCCTCAGCCCAAATGGTACGACTCTGGTTACCGGCAGCGACCAGCAAACCGTGAAGTTTTGGGATGTGCAGACGGGGGATTGCCTGGGGACGTTGCCAAACTATAGCGCTACGGTTTGGGCGGTGGCCTTTAGCCCAAACGGGCAACTGTTGGCCACGGGCAGCGACGATAAAACAATTCGCCTGTGGGATGTGCAGACGCGCCAGTGTCTGAAGACCTGGCAAGAGCATACCAACCAGGTGTGGCAGGTGAGCTTTAGCCCGGATGGCCAAACCTTAGTGAGCGGTGGTGAAGACCAGGCTGTAAAGCTATGGGATGTGGCCTCGGGCCACTGTTTAACCACAATTAAGTCTCACCGCAACTGGGTGGCGGCGATCGCCTTTAGCCCAGACAGTCGCACCCTGGCCAGCGGCAGCAAAGACCAACAGATTCGCCTATGGGATGTGGAAACCGGGCGCTGCATTAAAACCCAGGCCGGGCACAGCGACGTGATCACAGCGATCGCCTACTCATCCCCCCTTTCCAAGGGGGGGCAGGGGGGGATCCTCGCCACCGGCAGCGATGACCACACCATTAAACTCTGGAATGCCCAAACCCTAGACTGTGTGAAAACGCTCTACGGCCATGCTGGGTGGGTTTCTGCGATCGCCTTTAGCCCAGACGGCCAAACTCTGGCCAGCGGCAGCAGCGATAAAACAGTGAGGCTGTGGAATGTGCGATCGGGAGAATGTCTGCAAACGCTGGAGGGCCACACTCAGCGGGTGAAGTCGGTGGCGTTTCATCCCCAGGGGGCGATCATCGCCAGCGGCAGCGATGACCATACGGTGAAGCTGTGGGATGTGGCGACGGGGAGCTGTGTGCAAACTCTGACAGGCCATACTGACTGGGTGCTCTCGGTGGCCTTTAGCCCGGATGGAACGCTGGTGGCCAGTGGCAACGGCGATCGCACCATTAAGCTGTGGGATGTGCAAACGGGAGACTGTGTCAGCACGCTGGAGGGGCACAGCGATCGGGTGCGATCGATCGCCTTCTCCCCCCTTTCTAAGGGGGTGCACGGGGGGATCGTATTAGCTAGCGGTAGCGAGGACTATAGCGTAAAGCTATGGGATATACAGAGCAGAGCCTATCTACAGACCCTCAAGGGCCATGACCAGATTGTTTGGATGATTACGTTTAATCACAATGGGCAACAAATGGCTAGCTGCAGTGATGACGGAACGATTTGTATCTGGGATAGTAAGACCGGAGAACGCCTGAAGATTTTAACAGCCGACCGCCCCTACGAAGGGATGGTCATTACCCGAGCGGTGGGGTTGACCGCTGCTCAGCAAGCGACGCTTTGCGCGTTGGGCGCGATCGCAGATTAGCCACCTCGTTCCCCAGGCTCTGCCTGAGAACGCACTGCGGCGGCTTTGCATTTGAGAAACTAGTTCCCTTACTGCAAGCGAAATCCCCGCAGGATCCCCCCTGCCCCCCTTAACAAGGGGGGATTAGGGTGAATCTTTTCACAGAAGCATCTGGGGGATCAGTCTGGGCAGGTAATGCCTCACGAGATTTGAAATCGCCATCAGGAGCATTGACCATGAGTGAAGACTTTAAAACCACAGGGGCAGACGAGCCAGCGGTTATTCGCAAACCTATCGTTGTACCTGTAGACGCGGAAACGGATGACGGCACGCGATCGGTTACCAAAGACCGACTGCCGGGAGACATCGTGACTGATGCCGCAGACAATGAGCCGCCAGTGACAAGAAAGCCCATCGTCATTGAGCCTCAGACTGAAGCATGAGCTCAGCCAATTCAGACGAGCCCCCAGGCTCACAGCATCAGTCGGCGGGGGATGTGACTATTGGGGGGAAAGAGAATGCCTTTGCCCTAGTCAATGCTGCCAGAAATGCGACAGTCAATCAGTCTTGGCACATCCACAACTACTACCAATCGGAGTTCAAGGCCGTTGCGGTAGAGGTAGTGGAGCTAGATGACAACTTGCCCTGCCCCTATCGGGGACTGTCCCACTTTGGGCCAGAAGATGCAGAGTATTTCTTTGGGCGAGAGGTGTTCGTTACCGAACTGGTAGAGGCGGTGCAAAGTCGTGCCTTTGTGCCCGTTTTGGGGGCTTCGGGCAGTGGCAAGTCGTCGGTTGTTTTTGCCGGACTGGTGCCTCAGTTACAGCAGCTAGGGCGCTGGCAGTTTACCTACTTTCGGCCAGGCATTGACCCGTTTCATGCGGTAGCGTCGGCTTTGGTGCCGCTCTACACTCCAGAGCGCAATGAGACCGAGCAACTGCTTCAGGCGAGAGATCTGGCCACCGCCTTGCGGGGAGGGCATTTGCCCCTGGGGGATGTGATTGCCCGCATTCAGCGAAACTATCCCCAGCAGCGAGTGCTGCTGATTGCCGACCAGTTTGAGGAGCTGTATACCCTCTGCCCAGAGGAAGCCACCCGTCGCCAGTTTTTAGACTGCTTGCTGGCCAGTTTGGCCCCGGCCCCGGCTGCTACTCTGTCGCCCCTTGTGCTGGTGTCCACCATGCGGGCTGACTTTTTGGGCAGTGCCCTGTCGTATCGCCCCCTGGCCGATGTGTTGCAGGCGGGGGATGTGAAACTGGGGGCGATGAACCCCGAAGAACTTGGCAATGTGATTGAAAAACCAGCAGCCAAGCTGGGGGTGAGCTTTGAACCGGGGTTGGCAAAGCGCATTTTGGATGCGGTGGATAAAGAGCCAGGGAACTTGCCGCTGCTGGAATTTGCCCTGACGGAGCTGTGGAAACAGCGCCAGGGGAAGCAACTGACCCATGCTGCCTACGATGCGATTGGCGAAGTGCAGGGGGCGCTGGCCCGCTACGCCGATGAGCAGTATGCTCGGTTGCAACCCCATGACCAGGAAGCGGTACGGCGGATTTTTGTTCAGCTAGTGCGACCAGGGGAGGGCACGGAAGACACTCGCCGTTTGGCGACGAAGGCGGAGTTGGGGGAAGATCGTTGGGCGCTGGTGAAGCAGTTGGCCGATACCCGCCTAGTGGTAACTAGCCAGGATGGAGGGAAGCAAGAGACGGTAGAAGTGGTCCATGAGGCATTGATTCGCCACTGGGGAGAGCTGCGGGGGTGGATAGCCACTGACCGAGAGTTTCTGACCTGGCAGGGGTGGTTGCGGGGGGCGATGCAACAGTGGGAAGCTACCAATCGAGATGAGGGAGCATTGTTGCGCGGAGCAGCTTTGGCAGAGGCGGAGGAACGATTACAGCTCCGACGAGAAGATTTGGGTGAGGTGGAGCAGTCGTTTATTCAGCGGAGCATGAAGTTACGCAATCAGCTGAAAGAAGCTGAGATTGCTCGACAGCAGCGGGAGATCAGACAGTCTCGTAGAATTGCGGCTGGAGCAATAGGTGCTGCGATTGTTACTAGTGCAGCAGGTATTCTTGCCTTAGTTCAATGGAATGAATCTCAAAAGCGCAACGTTGTACAGCTTATTCAACTTGCCAAAACTAATTTTCTTGCTGGTCAACAGCTTGACGGAATGGTAGACGCTTTAAAGGCTGAGCGACTTATTAGTAATAAATTTTTGTTTGGGCGTAGTGAATTAGTCGCTGAGGTGCAAGGTACGCTTATCTGGTTTACCAGCGAAGTGCATGAACGCAATAACTTGCGGGGAACACAGGCAAATGTTAAAAACATAGCTTTTATTGCGGAGAATCAAGAATCAGATCGTCAAAAGCTCGTTGTCGCTGGAGAAAATGGTGTCACCAAAATTTGGGATTTGGCAGGAAATCAAGTTGATGAGATCTCTATCAACCAAAAAGAAGTTAGAAAAATATCTCTTAGCCCGGATGGTCTGCGAATTGCAGTGTCTAAATCAGATGGAAAACTTGAGATGTGGGATGTAATCAGCAAAAAACTTGTTATTTCAATTGACTCACAACAAAAAAGCATTCTTGACATATCAATCAGTCCGGACAATCAAAATATTGCCACTGTTGACTTAGATGGAAAAATCAAAATATGGAATTTATCAAGAGAATCTTCCACTTTAATTTTAGAAAAGCAAAATAGTAGTTACAAAATTAAATTTAGTCCAGATGGCCAAACTGTTGCTATAGGAGGAGATGGAAAAGTTGAGATATGGGATTTAAAGGGTTCTTCCATAATTAGCATTGATACACAGCAAAAGGTTATAGAAGGTATAGAGTTTAGCCATGATGGTCAGAAACTCGTTACTTTTGGTACAAAAGGTAATGCCAAATTGTGGAATTTGGCAAACAAAGCTTCTGCTACAGTTGACGCAGAACAGGGAATTGAAATTGCCACTAACCAGGGAACTATTTACAGTGCGAAATTTAATCCGAGTAGACAGCAACTAATCACAGCTGGAGAAGATGGATCTATTAAGCTGTGGGACTTATCTGGTAACCTTATAACTATACTTGAAACCAACCAAGGGAGCGTTTCAAGTATAGCGTTCAGCCAAGATGGAAAATGGCTGTCAACTGGTGGTTCAGATGGCACAAGTAAGTTGTGGTATTTTGATAAGCCTGTTACTTCTATTATTGCTCAGCAAGGAGCTATCTACAGTACGACCTTTAGTCCAAATAGCCAGGTGCTTGCTACTGGAGGAAGTAGCGGAACTATAAAATTATGGGATCTAGCAAGTGCTAAATCCACAATCAGTGTGCCTACAGGGCATGAGCAGGTTGACAATGTGATCTTTAGTTCAGGAGGGCATATTGCCACTTCTGGAGATGACGACGGAACCGTAAGATTATGGAATTCACTGGGTGAATCCATCGAGACAATTCCTACACGATTGGCATACATTTATAGCATTGCATTTAGCCCAGATGGACTTAAACTTGCTATGTCTGGAGAAGCTATAAAGTTATGGAACTCTTTAGGTGAGACTATCGTAGATGTTCCTACCCAGCAAGAAGAGGTTTGGGATCTAGAGTTCAATCCGAATAGAAAGCAACTTGCTACTGGTGGTGAAGACGGTAGTATTGAATTATGGACATTAGAAGGTGATCTTATATGGAAAAGATTTAAATATAAAGAGGTTATTTTTAGACTAGCTTTTAGCCCCGATGGAGAACAGCTAGTTAGTATTAGTAACCGAGCAAACAAGTCAAATCAAATAGAGAGCACTCTTACAATTTGGGATACAAAAGGAAACCCTATTAACTCGATGCCAACTGAACAAAGTCTTGTATGGGACATAGCATTTAGTAGAGATGGGGAGTACATCGCTAGTGCAGGAAACAATGGTGTTCTCAAGCTTTGGAATCTGGAGGGTAAGCTAATTGCCAAGGTTAACAACCAACAAGGAATTATTTACGGAGTAGCATTTAGTCCTGATGGCAAAAGAATAGCTTTTAGCCAGGAAAGTGGCACTGTTAACCTCTTGCAAACTAATAATATTGGTGAGATTGAAGAACTAGTTGCGAAGAGTTGCAATTGGCTACAAGATTACTTTAACAATCCACTAACAGCTCTCAGCAAAAATGATAAAAACTTGTGTAAATTCAGTTGAATAATATTCCTTGGCGATAACACGAATTTCTGATTAATTCAAAGCATTTCGCGCCGACACTTTTTATGCACGCAGGTGTCTATAAATTATTATATTCCTTGCGACATAATGCATTTAAGACATTACAAACGTAGCATAATGATATTACAGTGTTTTTAAAGCTAATGAGGCACACAAATGGCTATGAAACTCTTGCCCTCAGGAGGTAGGCTGACTTCACAAGGCAAGAAAATGCTGCATGTGCATTACTAAAGTAAAAAAACAATTATGTTTTGCATTGGTTAATGTATATCGTTTATAGCATCTTTCTTGCTAAAAAAAATTGACTGAATTTTATATGAAATCCAGTCAATCTACATTTATAATGTTCAGAAATGATAATGACAATTTAATCTTTGAAGGTCAAGGATTGCAAAGATAGCCAAAGTTAACCTTGAGGCATACAGCGTTTTTGAAGCTAACGAGGTACACAAACGGCTGTTGAAATCCTTATCTTCAGTAGATAGGTTGTATCTCACAAGGCAAGTCAAGGCTGTATGTATATCTAAAGTGTAGACTCTTGTATATCAAATCGTATAAACTTCGCACAAGGCCATTTGCCTTTAGGAATACAAGGCTTTTCCCTATCCATGTAATCTTTGTAATCTTTATCCCAGCTAAAATGTTTATTCCCCAGATTGATTTCTTCCAAGGCATGAATGGTAGCTTTTTCGATTGTGCGCACAATATCCGTTAGTTCCTCTTCAGAGATAACATAATCACCTATGCTTGCCACTGCAAAATTCACTTCAATCTTCATAATTCCACTCTCAAAACTACAAAAGGTTTCTGATTTCGTGAACTTCGAAAAAGCCCATGCTTACATTATTATAAAACAGATATTGATTATAAAGCATTCTTTTTAAGAGTTTCCGACCGTCTTCATTGCGTCAAAGTTGGTAGATGCAACATAGCAAGAGATATCTTGATTTAAATTTCTCGCTTTTCAGCTTTCACTAAAACTGCTTCGCAAATAAGTTTCTTCTGGCACTATGAATTCTACTGAAATTTACAGAACAAAGATTTTACTTTGCTTTTTATCTGCTACTTAGGTAAGAGCTTATTACTTTGAGGCAGAAGTAATTCACCTATTTGATGAAGCGGAAACCTTTGTGTATCTTGAAACCCACTTTCATTCTTTTGCTTTTATCCTTCCGCCTTGCACTAGTATTAAAAATGCTACTAACTGTCCAATTGACAGAGCTGCTTGGTATTGACCTATGTGGGTTTATTGCCACATGAATGAGTATTTTACATTCATCCGACAACTACTCCTAATCTACTCTATGACAATGGGATATCAAGAAGTCCATGTCATTTGGGGTGCTGCCAACTCCGAGGTGGCCGATTTCCTTCCAGTTCCTGGGGCAGCTCGTTAACTCGGTAAAAGCCTCCACTGAATGGAACGGCTCCCGCACACTGCACCTGACCTGTATTGCCATCAAAAAGATTGTAGTTCACCACCACACCGCTCCTGATAAAGAAAGGTATCGGCCCAAACAAGCTATTCCACAGATTACGTGCCGTATAGTTAGTGCCGCCTATGAAAGATATCTTAGCGCTCATGAGGCTTGCGCCATTTTTCAGTGCGTCCTGGACAGCTCTCTGCTGAATAATTGTCGCTAATGGAAACTTTGCTTTTTCGTCTGGAGTTGTGAGTTTTTCAATAAAATTATCGTAAAGCTTTATCACAGCTTCTCCGTTAGCACATGCAGTCTGCAATTCAACAGATATAGTCTCTATTTCATTTTTCTCGTCTGTAGTGAAATTTGCCAATCTCTGGTTTGCGGCGTCTATCTTTTGCTTAAGCTCCGCTTTCTTCGTTGCCTGCCTTCGAAGCTCATTTGCAATTGGCGATTCTTCTAAGAGGATCCCTGATCTATAAATAGTAGGCAGCATCACTTTCACACCTCTTGCCGTAAGTACCCCGGCAAGAATGTTCAAAAGCAACAAATCGTCCGCCGTTACTTCAATTCCTTTGAATGAGTAGTCAGTGCGTAAGTAATCCAGCACCTTGGTACCCACGTCAATCGCAGCACTGATCACAGCAACCTTAGACAAATTTGAATGGTGATGGCCGTCAAGCTCCTTCAACACCTCGTCAATCTTAATCAAAGCTTCGTTCAGCTTACTCGAAGCCTTGTCAATCGCTTCATCGATTATCTTAATTTGAATCTGATAGGTGGTCAGCGCTTGGAAATCGGGCACATATGAGCCCCCATATAGAACAGTTTTCTTAATGCCGATGTCTATGATTTCGTCCACGATGTAGTGTGCGACCCGCTTTAACGCGCACGTAGCTAACATCGCCGCCTCAATTTTGCCTGCCTTGTCATCGACTGATATTCCCCCCGTATAACCGGAAGCGTCATCACTTGAGGTTGTGGAAGTTGTATCATCGGAGGGTTCCTGCCCGTTTTCAGAATCCGCAGACTCGGAGGATTCCGACGGAGTTTTAGTATCCACAGGCTTGGGGGACTCTGAGCTATCTGTCACGGCAGGAATTGCTCCTAATGTAGTGCCTATACCAATTTGACTTGAGCTTGCAATTAATACCTTCTTGAAGGGGCAAGATTTTTATTCCCTTACGAATACAACTTCATAAAGAATTGGTACAATCACAAATCTTCTAAACAAGCCTTATTAAAAGGCTCTGCAATGATGCTTAAATGGTTCGAGCAAACCCAAAAGGGTAGCTAGTATGAGTGTCAGAGACTCTTTACTTATGCTAAGTATATAGCTATTTATGAGATAAAACTCATATCTTCAAAAATTAAGAGAAAGTTCACAGCTTAACCCCTAAATCTTGGAGTGTTAGACATCAAATTTATGGGTATAGGCGTAGCGATCACCAACCAGACCAACATCAAGGGTGTTTAAAAAGTGGCGTTGCATAATTGAAAGATGAATTAGGGGAATCTGCGATGCAATGTCCGGAATGTGGAGCCACTCATATCCGTAAAAACGGCAAAAGGAAAGGTAAGCAAAATCACATCTGTGTAGCTTGCGGTCGTCAGTTTATCGATGCCTACGAACCCCATCGAGGGTACTCAGATGAGATTCGACGCGAGTGTCTCAAGCTGTACACCAACGGCCCCGGGTTCCGAGCCGTTGAGCGGGTCAAAGGGGTGCATCGTACGACGGTGATCACTTGGGTGAAGCAAGTCGGCAAACGACTCCCCAATGCTTACGCCCCTGAAACAACGCCAGAGGTCGGCGAACTCGACGAGTTGGAAACCTTTGTAGGCTCTAAAAAAACAAAATCTGGATCTGGACAGCCGTTGACCACTTCAAAAAGGGGATTTTAGGCTGGGTATTGGGTGACCATAGCGCCGAAACCTTTGCCCCGCTCTGGTCTATTGTGGCTGCCTGGAACTGCTATTTTTATGTTACAGATGGCTGGTCAGTGTATCCCGGCTTCATTCCGGAGGGCGATCAGATTGTCTCTAAGACCTACATGACTCGAGTTGAAGGCGAAAACACTCGGTTACGTCACTATTTGGCTCGGCGGCGTTGCTGAATTCAGGTATGAATTGACCTTGGGATGGGCACCTCACCAAACTTGAGGTAGTGAAGTAGCAAACGAACCGAGTGCTTCAGCATCTCTACGGACTTGGAATAGCACAAGGTCTTACGGTGCAGGCGAGCCAGATAATGTCTCAACCGGGTGTTCTCGCCTTCGACCCGAGTCATGTAGGTTTTGCTGACAATCTGGTCACCCTCTGGGATGAACTGAGGATAAACCGGATAGCCATCGGTGACCCAGAAAGAACAGGCCCAACCCTTAATTCGATCCCATAGAGGCGCAAAGGTGGCCGCACTGTGGTCACCGATAGCCCAATCTAAAATCCCTGGCGCAAAGTGGTTCACGGCTGTCCAGAGCCAGACTTTGTTTTTTTGCCCCAACAAAGGTTTCCAACTCATCGAGTTCTCCGACCTCTGGTGGGATATCGGGAGCGTAGGCCTCGGGCAGCAGGTCGCCGACGTATTTGACCCAAGTGATGATGGTGGTGTGATGCACCCCGGTCGTTCGCTCAATAGCCCGGAAGCCAGGGCAAACGCATACTCGGCGAGTAGGGATACTAATGGATAAGTTTGATCTCAAGGCTATCCATGTCCCCTTCAGTGCCACCGACCGCTTCACTGCTAAGCCACTTTGAGGAACTAGAGGATCCT
>JAHHIH010000009.1 GCA_019358835.1 Tildeniella torsiva UHER 1998/13D | reverse complement strand
ATTTGAGCACGCGTATCGACATCCATCTGACCTACTCCAATATCGTCAGGGGTACTGAGAGCTTAGCGCTGATGCCTCAACATAAATTCTGAGTACTTGTACTCATCGCAAAGGTGGGATGCACCCGATGCTGATGAACTTAGAGTATCGATCATTGTGTTAATCAGTTCATTACTCATTATCACAGCCCTTGACCTTGTAACCGGTGTCGAACCTGCTGATGTACTCGTCGAAGCACATGGTCTCTTGATGGACATTGTGCTATTTGGTTGTTTAATTCTTTGGTTCAACTTACGACGAGATAAACGGGAACGCATTCGACGTTATCGTGAAACTTTGGAAGATTTTCGAGATTGGGATACCAAGGAGGGTGTCTTAAGAAAAGTAGGCGCTATCAATCGGTTATTGGACGTAGATGGACCAAAATGTCTCCCATACTTGGACTATCAGCAACTTCCAGGTGCAAATTTTCAGGGAGTTGGTCTGGAAGGAGTAACACTGAGCTTTGCTAATCTTAATAATGCGTTCCTGAACGGTGCCAACTTTCGCAGTGCAGATCTATATGGTGCTCAACTTGTTGAAGCTTGTCTTGCGTGGGCTGCATGTGAAAATGCGGATTTACGAGGCGTTAATCTGCGAGGTGCCGATTTGGAAGGAATTAAGTTAGATGGTGCTAAGCTCGGAAATATAACAGTAGGTCAAAGTTCCGTAAATGGTCCCATAACATATGTTACCGATCTTAGAGGAGTTACTGGTTTAACACCTGACGCGCTGGTGGTGGCTGAGAATTGGGAGGATTGTTACAGAGATCCTGAGTTTGCATGTGGTAAGGCAATTCCTAGTCCACATGGTCATTCTGCACGAAGCACAATAGGATGAAAGCCGAAAACAAGAGGTAGTGAGCCGAGCAACGATCAAATTAACAAGGCAATAACGTAAGACACTGGTGGGCCGCCGAACAAAGCGTTGTACCGGATGCTCGTGCACGGAGCAAATTTTCGTGATTGTAGTCATCTGCTTCGCCTAGTAAGGCATGTGCCTTGTTGAGCGCTGGTGAATTTAGCCATTAGAGCAGAGAGTTTATTGCTTGCTGCAACAATTTGGCTTTTCTCATCTCTTTATCAAGCCAAAACGCGCCATTCTACTAATTAGGCGATTGCGTCAAATACTGGATCACCTTCAACAAAAACACAAAAAAGGTGTGCCAATGTTCTCCATGACACACCTTATAGATAAAACTAAATTGGTTCTAGCGTTCTGCTCTTTTCAGAGCGCTAGCAGTTGATCTAACGCGTCTAGTGCCTCGCACTTAGGAGTATTAGGGATCGATCGCTTCGCCTGGGCAGACTTTGCTTCCCCATGGAGAGGAAAGCTCTCTTCCCTTGCCGCAAAACTATCTCCCCCTTCAGGAGGGCGACCGTAGAGGTAGTCGTCACAGTAGCGGCGAAACACAGCCTCTACAGCAGCGCGGGCGTTCTTAAGCCCCCACTCAGCGGCAATCCGCTCGGCTTTTTCGAGCACATCTTGACTCAGACGAACCTTATTGTCGTGGCGGGTTGGGCGACCCGAGTTGGCGACGTGCTGGGCTATTTGGTGGTCATGCATAGTTGGGTATCCCCGGTCATCAAAAACAAGCCGCGAACGTTAGCAAACTGAGGGTCGCCCATGACGGCGAACAGATCGTGCCCTTGCAGGCGATCGGCGATCAGGTGAGAGCCGCCGCCGGTTACCAAAAAGCGCGTCACTCTTGGCATATAGGGCGTGTACTGGGCTTTCACGGTCTGGAAGATGCCCTTAAACCACGGATCTAAATACTCATCGAGCCAATCAGCCCAGGCCAGGCCCGTATCGGCATAGACATGGTCGATGCGAAAGCCATCCATAACGATGCAGGGGTCGGCGCTGCTGCCCAAGAGGTCGGTGAGGCGGTGGTCAAAGCTGATGGCAGTGGCCAGTTCGTAGGTGCCGCCGCGATCCATGATGTTTTCGTCAATCACTTCGCCGTCGGCATCCACCAGGCGGGTGAGCCAGGTGCCGCCGCCGATATCGACCACAATGGTGTAGCCCTGGCCAGGGATGATGCCCTGGGCCTTGGCGTAGTGGTAGGCTCCCATGCCTTCGCGGCCCACCTCCACCGATTCCACATTGACGCGAAATTCAACGTCGTTGCGCACGAACTCGTGGACGCCGAGCAGCTGGGCCTGAATGTCTTCGCCATTGCGGGCCGGGTCGGGGGTGGAAACCTGGAGGTTGAGGCTGTAGTCGGCCACGTCGCCAGCCAGTGGCTCTAGGCAGGCGTAGAGGTGCAGCTTGGCCAGCTCCACCTTGTTTTCGATCACGGTTTGCTGCTGGCGGCGGTACTTGTAGGCCTGGGCCCCAAAGTGATAGCGGCGGCCATCGGGCAGCTCAATCAGCGGGGAGGCCTCTGAGAAACTGACGGCATCGCGCCCCTGGGGCAGCTGATAGCGCACCGAGCGAATGGCCTTGGGGTGGCCGCTGCCGGTAAAGAATTTGAGGTCGTAGTTGCCGGCATCGAGGGCAAGCACCGGGGCGGTGGCGCTGGCCGCCTGGGTGCCGCGAGCCTTGGCCGAAGACCGAGTCGCACCAGCGGCGGAACGGCTGCGGGGAGCGGTAGTCGTGGTCATAGGAAACTCTCGTGGGGGAATATCAGGTCAGCGGTGCGTTGGGCTGCCGTTGCAGCAGGGTGGGAACGGTTGTACCCATAAGTACGCATGAACCAATACTAATGCATCCGTACTGTGCTGACAAGGGTGTAATTTAGAGTGCGAGGCCAGACATTCCTTAAAATTTGTGGGATCTTTGTTGGGGCTTGGGGCGATCGCCTACAGTCTCTAGTAGCAAGCTCGTTTTTGGATGGAGACCCTGGTATGGACGGGTGCACAGTCACAGACCTGACGGTTCACAGCAAGCACAACTGCTTTCAGTTTGGCCCTGAGCAGATGGAAGCGTTGCAGCGCACCGGGGTCTCGGTGCGGCTAGAGCCGGGTACCAATATTGTCAAAATTCGGGCGGGCTCCTTTGGCTACGGGGCCGATGCCCTGCGCAATGAGCCAGTGGTGCTGCTGTGGATCTACGGTGGCCGAGTGATCAACCAAAAGACCAACGTGGCGGTGAATGCCACCTGGGTTTCGCTCAACGGTTACGACGATGCCCTAGTGATGGAAGTGGTGGAGTCTGCCACCCTCTGCGCCTTTTTCTTTGACACTTACTTAGAAGACAACAACGAAGAACTGACCCTCTCGATCGTGCGAATTTAGCGGAGCGGTTAGGGATATCACCATGGCAACTCAATCGCCTTTTTTGGCGCTTTCTTGGGCGCGTTTTCTGGGTCGGGTCGGGGCGCTGCTGCTGGCCACGACAGCGGTCTACCCAATCGCCGCCGATCGCCTTTTAGCCCAAGCCCCAGGCACCCTGCCCGACCCGGTCTCCATCCCCACTGAGCTACCGGCAGATGCGGTGCTGCGCCTCGATGGCTCTAGCAGTATGGTGCAGGCCAATGAGGAGCTGCGCGATCGCTTCCTCGAACGCTTCCCCAATGCCTCGGTGGAGCTGGGGGTCAGCCGCACCGATCAGGCGCTGCGGGCGCTGCTCGATGGCGAGCTAGATATTGTGGCTGCCGGGCGGCCATTGACCGCCGCCGAACGCAGTCAGGGACTGGTAGAAGTACCCATTGAGCGCGAAAAAATTGCCGTTATTGTCGGCCCCCAAAACCCCTTTGACGGCAGCCTTAGCTTCGATCAGTTTGCCCGCATGTTTCGCGGCGAAATTAGGAACTGGTCAGCGGTCGGGGGTGCCTCGGCTCGAATTCGTGTAGTCGATCGCCCCGACTTCAGCGACACCCGCATCGCCCTGAGTCGGTACGCCGCCTTTGAAGGGGCTTCCTTTGGTACCGGTACCACCGCCGACCCCGTCAATGACGATGACACCGAGGCCGTGGTGGCGGCCCTGGGGGCTGACGGCATTGGCTATGCAGTGGCCTCCCAGGTGCAGGGCCGCAGCGATGTGCGCATTTTAGCTATGCACGAGACCCTGCCCGATGACCCGCGCTACCCCTATTCTCAACACCGGGCCTACGTCTACAACGCCGAGGAGCCGACCCCGGCAGCTCTCGCTCTGCTGGGCTTTTTAATGAACCTGCCCACTCAGGCCAGCGAGAATGCCGCCGCCACTAAAACCCCAGCCCCGACAGCGGCACCAGTCCCCGTAGCGACGGCTACTCCAGCCCCCACCGTCACGTCAACTCCCACCGCTACCGCCGACCAAGACCCTGCCTTGGTACCCCCCGCTGGCACCCCCGAGACGGCTCCGGCAGGGCGGTTTCCCTGGTGGCTGCTGGGCATTCCCGTTTTGGGCGGGCTGCTGTGGTGGTTGCTCAAGGGTAAAGGTATGACCGCTGCGGCACCTAGGGCAGCACCGCTAGGGGCTGAGGCCAATGCCCCTAGCCGCATCATTCTCGCCCCGCGCAACTGCCGCCGCGCCTATGCCTATTGGGAAGTACCCCACCGCGCCCAGGCAGAAGCCCGCGATCGCGGTGGACGCGACCTAATGCTGCGACTGTATGACGTCACCGATTGCGACACCGATCGCCATTCCCCCACCCGCATTGAGCAGTACCTGGTCAGCGACGGTCAGCCAGACCTGCACCTGCCGATTCCGCTGGGCGATCGCGACTACCAGGTGGAGCTAGGCTATGTGACGGGCGAAAACCACTGGCTGCCCCTAGCCAAGTCTGACCCGGTGCGAGTGCCCGCTTGCCACCCTGGGGAAGAGGCCAGTGGGGGCATTTCTGGTGCGGCGGCGGCGGGGGGTGCGGCCTTGGGAGCAGCGGCGATCGGGGTCGGCTTCCTCAGTCGAGACGCCACCATAGATGCCACCCCCACCGTCATCGAGGAACCTGAGCCCGACGAGGCTGGGGTGGTTTCGCCGATGGATGTTTCCCCTGGGGTTGAGCTAGGGGTGCCCCGCCGTCACGTTACCCTTCCTGTTTCTAGAACCTGTGCGATCGAAACCGTGACGGTACACAGCCGCCACAACGCCGTCCTGCTCGACGGTAGCCAAATGCAATACCTGCAAGACCAGGTAGCGGCCACCTACAGCCTTGATCCCGGCTCCTACATCCTTCGCCTTCGAGAAGGCACCTTTAACTACGGCAATGCCACCGACTCTGGCGAGCCCTGGGTGCTGCTGTGGATCTACGGCGGCCAAGTCTCAAATCTAAAAACCGGCGTCTGGGTCAATGGCACCTGGTCTACCCTCAACGGCTACGCCGACACCCTTTCCCTAGAGGTCGATGAACCGGCTCAGCTCTGCGCCTTTTTTATCGATACCTTTCCTGAAAACAACACGAGTGCCGTCACGCTGTCGGTGATTAGGCTGTAGGGTTTGGATCCTGACGGAGGTAGAGGGTTGGAGGGTTGGAGGGTTGGAAAGTTAGAACGTCCGAACCTGCCAACCTGCTAACGTGTCAACCCGCCAACCTGCCACCCCCGCCCCCGATATCCCATAGCTCAGAATTAAGCTCACCCCATGGGGATCATCAAAAACCGCTATCGTGTCCCAGGTCACATTCCATCACAATCTTTTCGGATACCCCTTGTCAAGCGGTACCCTCAGGCTCACACTGGAAAAGTGAAACAGACGGTGTAAAACGAGCCAGTTTGTGGGGCTTATTGAGGGAATCTTGTGAAATCAGTTCTGGCCATCATTCTAGGGGGCGGTGCCGGCACTCGCCTTTATCCATTAACTAAATTTCGGGCTAAGCCAGCGGTTTCTTTGGCCGGTAAATATCGCTTAATTGATATTCCCGTAAGTAACTGCATTAACTCTGAAATCCACAAAATCTATGTGCTGACCCAGTTCAACTCCGCCTCGTTGAACCGGCACATCGGTCGCGCCTACCAGTTTTCGCAGTTCACCGAGGGCTTTGTGGAGGTGCTGGCGGCCCAGCAAACCCCTGAAAGCCCCAGCTGGTTTCAGGGCACCGCCGACGCCGTGCGGAAATACCTGTGGCTGTTCGACTCCTGGAACGTGGAGGACTTCATCATCCTCTCCGGGGATCACCTCTACCGCATGGACTACAGCCTGTTTGTGCAGCGCCACCGGGCCACCAATGCCGACATCACCCTGTCGGTGGTGCCGATTGGCTACAAGCAAGCCTCCGACTTTGGCCTGATGAAGGTCGATGGCACCGGGCGCGTGGTTGACTTTAGCGAAAAGCCCAAGGGCGACGCCCTAGAGCTAATGAAGGTGGACACCACCTCCTTGGGTCTGAGCCCTGAGCAGGCGGTCGAGAAGCCCTTTATTGCGTCGATGGGCATCTACGTGTTCAAAAAGCAGGTGCTGATCGATCTGCTGCGCAAGAACCTCGACCAAACCGATTTCGGCAAAGAAATCATCCCGGCCTCGTCGCGCGATTACAACGTGCAGGCCTATCTATTCGACGGCTATTGGGAAGACATCGGTACCATCGAATCGTTTTACGAGGCGAATCTGGCGCTGACTCAGCAGCCCTATCCCGACTTCAGCTTCTATCACGAAGACGCGCCCATTTACACCCGTGCTCGCTACCTGCCGCCCAACAAGCTGCAAGACTGCCAAATTACCCAGTCGAGCATTACCGAGGGTTGCATTCTCAAAAACTGCCGCATTCACCACTCGGTGGTGGGGCTGCGCCAGCGCATCAACGCCGACTGCGTGATCGAAGACTCGCTGCTGATGGGGGCCGACTACTACGAGCCGCTGTCGGAGAGCAGTCAGCACCTCACCCGAGGCAAAATTCCTATCGGTATTGGCGAAGGCTCGGTGATTCGCCGCGCCATTATCGACAAGAATGCCCGCATTGGCCGCAACGTGCAGATCGTCAACAAAGACAATGTGCAGGAGGCCGAGCGCGAAGACCTGGGCTTCTACATTCGCAGCGGCATTGTTGTTGTGCTGAAGAATGCAGTGATTCCCGACGGCATGATCATCTAGGGCCGGGCTTCCGGTGACGCGAGATCAAATCCCTGTGCCTCTGTTGATGCTGGTGGGTATTCCCGGCAGCGGTAAATCAACCTGGGCCAGGGATTTTGTTTTGGCGAATCCCAGTTACCGCATTGTCTCTACTGACGCCCTTCGCGCCCAACTCTACGGCGACGAAGCGATTCAAGGCGACTGGCTGCGGATTTGGCAGCAGGTGATGACCCAGTGGCAGCAGGCGATCGCAGCCATTCACCAAGGCTCGCTAGAGGGTGCGATCTACGACGCTACCAATGCGCGGCGACGGCATAGGAGAGAGGCGATCGCCGCCGCCCGCCAAGCTGGCTTTGCCCCCATCACCCTGGTCTGGTTTGATGTGCCTTTGAGCCTGGCGATCGAGCGAAACCGGGGGCGATCGCGCCAAGTACCCACCGACATCATTGCCGCTATGCATCGCCAGCTTCAGGGAGCGCCGCCCTCGCTGCAAGAAGGGGTAGATCGGGTGCTGGTTTTGGGGACAGATTTGTATCCTGAATTACCATCTCAATCCGCTGACCCGCTACGCTAATGCCTGGGGATCGCTGGGGCCAAGGCCATCGTGGTAAACCCTGGCGGCGAGCTGTGCTTTGCGCCGATTCCCAATCGCCAATCGTCAGGATTTTACTGAGTTGCCCATGAACGTTCGTGCCGTCGCTGCCGCTGGTCTGTGTTTGCTGTTGTTTGGCGGGTGTCGGGCACCGGAGAATGCCCAAACTGAAACCGGTAGCGATACCGCCACCACCGCCGCTGACGACACTCTGCGGTTGCTCTACTGGCAGGCACCCACCATTCTCAACCCCCACTTTTCTAGCGGGTTTAAAGACTCTGAAGCCAGCCGTATTACCCTCGAACCCCTAGCCAGCTTTGATGCCGAGGGCAACATGGTGCTGTTTTTAGCCGCTGAAGAACCCACCCTCGACAACGGCGGTGTGGCTGCCGACGGCACCTCCGTCACCTGGAAGCTAAAGGAAGGCCTTACCTGGTCAGACGGCACCCCCTTCACCGCCGAGGATGTAGCGTTTACCTACGAGTTCATCGTCAACCCCGAGGTAGCCACGGTCAATGCGGGCACCTACGAGCTGGTGGAACGGGTAGAGGCCGTGGATGAAACTACCGTCCGGATTACCTTCAAGGAGCCTAACCCCGCCTGGTATTTAGTGTTTACCGGCACCGAGGGCATGGTGCTGCCCAAGCACGTGTTTGAAGCCTACAACGGCCCCAACGGTCGTGAGGCCCCTGCTAACACCATGCCCGTGGGCACCGGCCCCTACCGGGTCACCAACTTTACCCCTGGCGACGTGATTGTCTTTGAGGCCAACCCCAACTACCGCGACGCCGACCAGATCGCCTTTAGCCGGGTGGAGCTAAAGGGTGGTGGCGACGCCACCTCGGCGGCGCGGGCGGTGCTGCAAACCGGCGATGTGGACTACGCTAACAACCTCCAGGTCGAGGCCGCCATTCTCGAACAGCTTGAGGCGGCGGGCCAGGGCGAGGTGGTGGCCAACTTTGGCTCCCTGGTCGAGCGGGTCATCATCAACTTTACCGACCCCAACCAGGCCACCGCCGCCGGCGAGACCTCTAGCACCGAGTTTCCGCACCCGTTCTTTAGCGATCGCCTGGTGCGCCAGGCCGTCAATCTAGCAATCGATCGCGACACCATTGCCGCCCAGATCTACGGCCCCACGGGCCAGGCCACCACCAATTTTCTCGTCGCTCCCGACCCCTTTGCCTCGGCCAACACCAGCTACGACTACGACCCCGAAGCCGCCGCTGCCCTGCTCGACGCCGCGGGCTGGGTTGACAGCAACAACAACGGCACCCGCGACAAAGAGGGCCAAGAAATGCAGGTGGTCTTTCAAACTTCGGTGAACCCCGTGCGCCAAAAAACCCAGGAGATTGTCAAACAATCCCTAGGGCAGATCGGCATCGGCGTAGAGCTGAAAAGCATCGACGCCAGCGTCTACTTTTCGGGTGACCCCGCCAGCCGCGAAACCCTCGATCGCTTCTCCGCCGACCTGCAAATGTTTGCCACCGGCAACACCAACCCCGATCCTGGCTCCTACATGCAGACCTACACCTGCGACGAAATTGCCCAAAAAGCCAACAGCTGGTCTGGCAGCAACTACGCCCGCTACTGCAACCCCGAGTACGACGCCCTCTGGCAGCAGGCCGCCGCCACCCTCGACCCCGAAGAGCGCCAGGATCTCTTCATTCAAATGAACGACTTGCTAATCGAAGATGCCGCCGTCATGCCCATCGTCCACCGCGCCGATGTCTCCGGCGTCAGCAACCGCCTCACCGGCATTAACCTCACCCCCTGGGATCTCAGCACCTGGAACATCGCCGACTGGAGCAGACCATAGTGCTCTGCCAAGCGTGACAGTCGTGAGTGAAAGTTTTGAGTGCTTAATTTTGAGTTTTGAGTTTTTGGCGTACAAAAGGTATTCAAAACTCAAAACTCTCTCCCCACCCTCCCTACCCCCTCTAACCCGCCATGCCCGAAATTCGCTTCCAAATCCAATGGCCCGACGGCAACCAAGACACCTGCTATTCCCCCTCGCTAGTGGTGAAGGACTACTTTGCCCCCGCCACCAGCTACCCGCTGACAGATTTTGTGGAGCGATCGCGCACTGCTCTGACCATTGCCAGCGATCGCGTGCAGGCCAAGTACGGTATGCCCTGTAGTTTGGCCCTGGGCCAGCTGCGCCAGATTGAGGCTACCGCCAGCCGCTACGACCACCTGCCCACCCCCACGGTGACGGTGCTCCAGTTTTTGGAATAGTCGGGTTCAACGAAAATTTTAGAAATTCTCGCTAGTCGTTTGACAAAAGCCCCACCAGGCCGCACTATAGAAATTGCCTCAGCCATGGGCCTGTAGTTCAACTGGTTAGAGCACCGCCCTGTCACGGCGGAAGTTGCGGGTTCGAATCCCGTCAGGCCCGTTCTAGTTACAAGCAACCGCACCTTCCGTCGTTCCGACGGCTGTTGCGGGTATGGGCATAGCCCAGGCTTCGCCTACGAATCCCGTCAGGCCCGTTCCAATTAACAAAAAGTATCGGGGCGTGAAATAAATTCAGGCCCCGATACTTTTTCAGGCTGTGCGGTCATTTCAGGGCCAGGGGGTTAGACTAGTGAACAGCCCATCCGGTATCTGGGGATACTTGCGTCGGGTAAAGTTTCGCTGAGTAAAACCGTCTATGACCCTTCGTTTTCCTGGTAAGCAGACCGCAGGCCGCACCCGTGCTGGCGCAACCGCTACGGGCGTCATGACCATTGGCTGGTTTTTGCTGCAAACCCTGATGCCGCTGCCCCCCTCCCTGGCCCAGGCCGAGGGCGAGCCTGAAGGACTGACCTATGGGCAGTTTCTAGAAAAAATTGAGCAGGGCCAGGTCGAACAGGTTGACTTAGACGAAACCCGAGGCATTGCCTACGTCACCCTGGAGGGGGCTGCCGAAGACGCCGAACCTGAGCAGGTGGCACTGTTTGCCGGAGAGCGCAACGCCGAGCTGATTCGCCGCCTGCGCGCCAACGATGTCGATGTGGAAATTCGCGATTCGTCGAGCAGCGGTGCCCTGGCCTGGCTGGCTACCAACTCACTGCTGGCGCTGATTCTGATTTTTGGCCTGCTGCTGCTGCTGCGGCGATCGGCGGCGGGGGCGGGTAACGCCATGAGCTTTGGCAAGTCGAAGGCCCGCTTCCAGATGGAGGCCAAAACCGGCGTCGTATTTGACGATGTGGCTGGTATCGAAGAGGCCAAGGAAGAGCTGCAAGAGGTGGTCACCTTCCTCAAGAGCCCAGAGAAATTTACGGCCATTGGGGCGCGCATTCCCAAAGGGGTGCTGCTGATTGGTCAGCCGGGTACTGGTAAGACTTTGTTGGCCAAGGCGATCGCAGGTGAGGCCGCCGTTCCCTTCTTCAGCATCTCCGGTTCTGAATTTGTCGAAATGTTTGTGGGCGTGGGCGCATCGCGGGTGCGCGACCTGTTCCGCAAGGCCAAAGAAAACGCCCCCTGCATTGTGTTCATCGACGAGATTGATGCCGTGGGTCGTCAGCGGGGCGCGGGCATCGGCGGCGGCAACGACGAGCGTGAGCAAACCCTCAACCAGCTGCTCACCGAGATGGATGGCTTTGAGGGCAACAGCGGCATCATCGTGATCGCCGCCACCAACCGGGTGGATGTGCTCGACCTGGCGCTGCTGCGTCCAGGCCGCTTTGACCGCCAGGTGGTGGTTGACCTGCCTACCTACAAGGGGCGGCTAGCAATTTTGGAAGTGCACGCCCGCAACAAAAAAATCGAGCCCGAGGTGTCTCTGGCGGCGGTGGCGCGGCGCACCCCTGGATTCTCAGGGGCCGAGCTGGCCAACCTGCTCAATGAAGCGGCCATTCTCACCGCCCGCCGCCGCAAAGAGTCGATGGGCATGACCGAGATTGAAGATGCGATCGATCGCATCACCATTGGCCTTAGCCTCACCCCCTTGCTCGACAGCAGCCGCAAGCGCATGACTGCCTACCACGAGGTCGGCCACGCTCTGCTCACCACCCTGCTCACCCACTCCGACGAGCTGAACAAGGTGACGATTATTCCGCGATCGGGGGGCATTGAGGGCTTTACCCAGTCGCTGCCCAACGAAGACATTATCGACAGCGGCCTCTACACCCGCAACTGGCTGATCGATCGCATCACTGTAGCTCTGGGGGGCTTTGCCGCCGAGGCCGAAGTGTTTGGCGACGACGAGACCACCACCGGAGCCAGCGGCGACATTCAGCAGGTGAGCAACCTGGCCCGCCAGATGGTGACCCTCTACGGCATGTCTGAGCTTGGCCCCGTCGCCCTAGAGAGTATGGACAATCAGGTGTTTTTGGGCCGTAACCTGATGCCCCGCAGCGAAGTGTCGGAGGAAATGGCCAGCAAGATCGACGCCCAGGTGCGCGGCATTGCCCTGACCTGCCTCGACCGCGCCCGCAGCCTGCTGCGCGAGCACCGCGTGCTGATGGATCATTTGGTAGATGTGCTGCTAGAGCGCGAGACGGTAGATGGCGAAGAATTTCGCCAAATCGTTAGCCAATACACCCAAATTCCTACCAAGTTTTTGGTTAAGGCTGGCTAAAGCGGCCTAGGGCAGTCTCTCTATATCTAGGGATGGATAGGTCAAGCGTATAACCTCTACCCTGTGCCTATGTCTAAGGGGCGATTCAGTGGGGGTATCTAAACCGGTAGAACTAGAGAGCTTTGGTGAGTGGTGGCTCGGGTGAGTTACCAGATGGCCAAAACAAGCTTTTCCTATCCGATTTGGAGACCGACTATGAATACCGTATTTGCTTCGGCAATGACCTGGGTGCGCAATGCTGCAATCGCCCTTTCCTGCCTGCTGGTGCTGCTGACCGCTACTCCCGCTTTGGCCAACAGCAGCACCCCGAGCCGCCCCAGCGAAGGCACTGCCCCGCTCAATAGCATCTATAACGAAGCTGAAAAAGCGGTGCAGCCTGAGAACGCCCTCGACGGCGACAAGATGATCGACCGGGCCAACCAGGGGCTCAACGAAGTGCAGAAAAATGCCGATGCCAACCAGATGAACAGCCCCGCCAACTCTGGCCAGGCCACCTCACCCATCGATAAGATCAAAGACGCTCTAAGCAATGTGACCAAGTAGGTCATAGACGTTAGAGTCTGACATTTCAACACCCTTCCTGATGCCGTTGGCCAGGGAGTAGCGCGGTAAACTAGGAGGGTTTTCTCCTTGAACTGGCTACCCCGGCCAGCGGTATTTTGTATGGCCCTCGCGATCGCCGACTTGATCTCTAAACTCGAAGACTGGGCCAACCCCGCCTGGCAAGAAGACTGGGACAACTGCGGCTGGCAGGTGCAGCCCGGCGTGCCCAACGAACCAGCCCATGTGCTGGTGTGCCTTACGCCCACGCTGGCGGTAATGGCCGAAGCCCTTAAACTCCGCCAGCAGGGCGTGCGCGTCAACCTAATTTTGGCCCACCATCCGCTGATTTTTAGCCCGCTGAAGCGCGTTATTCAGGGCGACCCGGTGGGGGATATGGTGCGACAGGCGATCGCCCACAACATTGGCATCTACACCGCCCACACCAACTTTGACCAGGTGCAAGACGGCACCGCCGACCTGCTGGCCCAGGTGCTAAACCTGCAAAATTCAGAACCCGTGGTGCCTACCCAGCCCGGCATCGGATACGGGCGCGTGGGCGACCTTAGTCCCGCCTTCAGTCTGCAAGACTTGCTTGATCTCATTCAGGCTCTGCTCTCGCCACCGCGCCTGATCTATTCCCCCGCCGCTGATTTGGAACAAACTATCGACCGGGTGGCGGTGCTGGGGGGCAGCGGGGCCAGCTTCATGGGAGCGGTGGCCAAAACTGGGGCGCAGGCGTACCTGACCTCAGACTGCAAGTTTCACCAGTTTCAAGAAGGGCGCGATCGCAACCTTGTGCTGATCGACGCGGGCCACTACGCCACCGAGCGCCCAGCCTGCGATCGCCTGGCGGAGATTGTGCGGCAGTGGGGTGCCCCGTGGGCGCAGCTCAGCGACCAGGACGAAGATTTTCGCCAATTTTGGGGGTGAGACTATAGTTAAGGGGAACTGCCCAGCCCTGCTATGCAAAAAATCCTCATTCTTGCGGCAAACCCCAAAAACACGACTCGCCTGCGCCTCGACGAAGAACTGCGCGACATCGAAGAGGGGCTAAGGCGGGCGCAGCACCGCGATCGCTTTACCCTGACCCAGCGGCTAGCGGTGCGCCCCCGCGACATTCAGCGGGCCATGCTCGAAGAAACGCCACAGATCGTCCACTTTTCGGGCCACGGCGACGGCGCAGAGGGGCTGATGTTTGAGGATGAAAGTGGGAATGCCAAGCTGGTTTCTGAAGCAGCCCTAGCGGGGCTGTTTGCCCTATTTGCTGACCCGGCAGAGTTCCCTAACCCAATACATTGCGTGGTGCTGAATGGGTGCTACTCAGTGGTGCAGGCGGAGGCGATCGCCGACCATGTGCCCTACGTAGTCGGCATGACCAAAGCAGTAGGCGACAGAGCTGCGATCGATTTCGCCGTGGGGTTTTACGATGCCCTGGGAGCTGGGCGCACCGTAGAGTTTGCCTTTAAGCTCGGCTGCGCTGCGATCGACCTGGCAGGCAAGCCAGAAAGCGCCATACCCATTCTCATCAACAAAAGGACTTTTCCTCCATCTTCTCATTCTCCTTCATCTTCTGCCCCTATCCCCAACCGTATTGAGCTCTATCAACTCCTCCTCAGCCTCCCTGGCCCTCAGTTTGAGTCGGTCTTGTTTGCTCTCAACCCACCAAGAGGAAACATTTCGCCCTCCAATGCTCCTCAAGGGCAGCGGGTGCCAGAACTGCTGACTTGGGTAGAAAGCCCCATAGGCCCAGGGTTAGACGCGCTCAGAACCGCTTTAGCCGATATGCTCTCTAACCCTCGCTAGCCCCTCTGGAACATAAAAATCCACAACCGGAGGGGCCAACGAGGATTTCATTAACACGGAAAATCGTGTCCGTAAGGTTTTTAGTGCATTTTTCACTGTTCTTTATCTTCTTTTTGGGATTGACTTACATGTTTACACTAGAGCCAATTACTTCAAAGTTTGACAAGCACTTCCAAAACCAGAAAGAATAGAATTTGGCAAAGCAATTGACTTACTGCATACAAACATACAGCAAGAAAACAGCTTTTCAAGGAATTCAAAAACTGAGAGCTAAAATATTAATCTAAAAGCTTAAATTTTAGCTTCAATATTTTTTAGACTCCGCAAAAAGTATCTTTAGAAGAATTAACTAGCTTACTTATATTTACCTGATGGGTGGCACTCAACCAGCCTATAACATTTCTCTCGAACTTCAGACTTCTTTTCCTGATAGACCTCTTTCTTCTGTGGGTCAGCAGTCCACAATGCAAAAGCGAACGCAAAAGCCCCGCATCCCATCATAGTAAAAGGATCCATGAAACAGTCCTAGATAAATTCCTAAATTAATGGTAAGACGGTAATATAGAAAGAAATATTTTTTTCACTATTCCTTAAGACTTTCGCCATTAACATGGTGCAGCAATTCTCTGCTGGATGAAGTACATCTCAATTGGAGAAATTAATATAATTGATTGTTCTGGTCAGTTGCTCTGCATTTTACACAACAAAATTTAAACATTTCGGAAATAGCTCGAAAGCTCTTGATTTTTCGCTGGCAGATTGTTGCGAGAGGATCGAATATCCACATTCTGTGTGTTATTACTCAAAAGCCGTCTGGAGTCTTGAGTCTTGAGGAGATTGTTAGCTATTATAGATTGAAGTTATTGACTGCAAAAATTTAATTTTTACTAATAAATAAATCGCGCATATTTATTTATAGAGTCATCTAAATTCACTAGTTCTCTTATGAAATAAAATCAAGAAAGCAATACGAGATTAATCAAGTTTTGGTAGTCGTTATTCTAATTAAGGACACACTTTGGATGAATTTAGGAGGTTGTAATCAAGCTTTCTAGAAATCAGAAAGGAAAGTCACGCTATCATTCAGACACAGAATAAAAGGCGGTTGAGTTGGGCGAATGGCAGTCTGTGCCCAACCTTGCTCAAGACATTGAGCTGCCAGCCAGCGATTTGAACAGTTTAGAAGCATTTGCTCAACAATCGGGTGTCTCAGTTGCTCTACTGATGTCATCGGTAATGCATCAGTTCATTTCTAGCCGTCAAGATTATTGACCCGTCTCAATGCAGAAACGGCTGTCCCCCCTGCAACCTTCGCAGAGGATGGGTTAATATCGGCAATAACCTTAAGCAGCTAGGAGGGTTACGCCAATGTTTCATCTCTATTTTGGGGCGTTTGATATCGTGCTCTATTTGGGCGGCATCTACGCTGCTATGGCCCTCTCCAAAGCCCTTTGCGACCAAGTGGATGAGACCGAAGCTGCCCAGAGCGTAACCACCACGGCTCCTCAGGTGGCCCCCATGCAGGCGATCGCGCCCCACCTGGTAGCCCCTGCCCGCAAGCGCGACGAAGTCAGCGTCAGAGTATCGGCAAACGGACGTTAGGCAAAGCTATTCTCAGTAACGGCTAATTCTTAAGGCCTTGAGCGCAACCTAGGCGCTAAGGCCAAAATCTGCTGACTTCGATCGCCAGGTCAGGAAAGCTCAGCGGGCAGACCGTCCCGGCTTTTACCACCTCAATGGCCCCATAGCCCTCGTCTGTGGGCTGGCGATGAACCCAGAGCGTGCGGTGGGGCAGATCGACGACCCAATACTCTTGAATGCGATCGCGCCCATAATACCTAGCTTTCTCACCCAAATCGTAGGCCAAAGTTGAGTTAGACACCTCAATCAGCCAGTCAATATCCTCTGGGGTCGGGTGACGATCGTCGTAGCGAGATTCTGGGGGGTGGACGATCGCTAGGTCAGGCTGCGGCTCGCCGTCGCTGGGTAGGGTCACGGGGGCAGCGGAAAACACAACGGCACGGTTGCCCAGCAAACTCTCCAAATATTTTGCTCCTCGGCGGTAGGTCGCCCGATGAATCGGCAATTCAGGAGCCATGTCGATAATTTGCCCGCCCAAGAGTTCTACCTGCCGCCCCGCCAGTACCCCCGCCGCAATCATGCCGTGGTAGTCATCCAGAGTCCAGGTTGTGAGGGTTTTAGCCATAGTGCTGGTGGTCTAGGGAGTGCGATCGCAGGTTCATTCAGCTATCTTGCCCAGTCACCTCTAGGGTCATTCTACTGCGCTCTGTTTGGGCGCAAAGGTTTGTGGAGGAATGGTTTGTGGGGGAAGGGGCTGAGAAAACTGCCACAGTGGCCCGTCTTTCCGGATAGGGGGTTGACAGTATGTACCTATAGACCTGGGGGCTAGAGCCCTGGCGGCCTGGGAGCGTTGGCGTTCGTGAAGCGTTCCTTCGAAATGCCTCTCTGGAAGAGAACCGCCCCAGAACCGGGCAATTTTTCCCTGGGGTGCTCTATTTTTTAGGTTTTGTGCCAATGTAGGTAGCTGGCACAGCAATCTAGCGGGCAAACAAGGTCGGTAGAATGAGGAGACAATGGGCGCGGTTAGGGCATTGGCGACGCGCATGGTCACTGGCACACCACTGGATCAACAACGCGGCTATGCTCGATTTCTTTAAGTATCGAGTGGGCCAGTCAGCGTGGACCAAGCTGATTGGCCGCACCCTCATGAAGTGGCAGCAAGACGACTGCCTTGAGATGGGTGCCGCCCTAGCCTACTACGCCCTGTTTTCCATGTTTCCGATGATTTTGGTGTCGCTGAGTATTGTGGGCTTTTTGATTGGCCCCAGCACCGATGCCTACAACGCCGTGCTCCACTTTGCCCAAGAAACCCTGCCCCCCGACGCCTTTCCCCTGGTGCAGGCTACCCTAATCGAATTTCACAACGGCAGCACCAGCGCCAGTATCGTCGGTTTTGGCATTTTGCTGTTTACCTCCAGCGGTTTTTTTGGGGCGCTCAGCCGCTCCTTTGACAAAATTTGGCACACCAAGCCCAGCCACCACCGCTTCGACGGCGTGGGAGAAGTGGCATTTATCTTTCTGTGGCGGCGGTTTCTGGCATTTTTGCTGGTGATTGGGGCCACCAGCCTAATCTTTGTGTCGCTGCTCTCCAACATCGCCATCGACACCGTTACGAAGATTTTAGAAGAAGTCAACCAGTGGGTGACGGTACTGGCGATCGACCAGGTGCAGCTGCTGTCGTGGCTGCGGCTGGGCGTCTCGTTTGTGACGCTGACCCTGGTGGTGATGGTGCTCTACAAGACCCTGCCCAGCACCCGCGTCGCCTGGCGAGACGTGTGGCTGGGGGCGCTGCTCACCACCATTCTGTGGCTGATTTTGCAGCAGTTAATTAGCAACAGCGTCATTAGTCTGGGCAGCCAGTTTCGCTCCTACGGGGTGGTGGGCGGGGTGATGGTGCTGATGCTGTG
This sequence comes from Tildeniella torsiva UHER 1998/13D, assembly GCA_019358835.1. Taxonomy (GTDB): domain Bacteria; phylum Cyanobacteriota; class Cyanobacteriia; order Phormidesmidales; family Phormidesmidaceae; genus Nodosilinea; species Nodosilinea torsiva. The sequence continues at coordinate 196,227 of JAHHIH010000009.1, read as the reverse complement.
GATCTATCTCACCAGCCAGATTTTCTTTTTGGGGGGCGAGTTTACCTACGTCTATGCCCACCAGTTTGGCAGCCGCAAGGGGCAAAAGAAGCTGACGGCCAAGGTCGGTGGCCAGTGATAGGGGTGGGCCAGTAAGTGGTTTAATTTATAGAGCAGTTTACGGAATGGGCTAATGGCTACAGCACAGCGCGGGGTCACGATCTGGTTGACGGGGTTGAGCGGGTCGGGCAAATCGACCATCGCTAGCGCCCTGGAGGCCGAACTGCGCCAGCGGGGCTGCCAGCTTGAGGTGCTCGACGGCGATATTGTGCGCACCAACCTCACTAAGGGCCTGGGCTTTAGCAAAGAAGACCGGGACGAAAACATTCGCCGCATTGGCTTTGTGTCGCACCTGCTCACCCGCAACGGCGTGGTGGTGCTGGTGTCGGCCATTTCGCCCTACCGGGAAGCGCGGGATACGGTGCGCGATCGCATCGGTGATTTCGTCGAAGTGTTTGTCGATGCCCCCCTCAGCGTCTGCGAAGACCGCGACGTGAAGGGTCTCTATAAAAAAGCCCGCGCTGGCGAAATCAAGCAGTTCACCGGCATTGACGACCCCTACGAAGCCCCCCTCAACCCCGAGGTGCACTGCCACACCGACCAGCAATCCGTCGAAGCCAGCGTGGCCCAGATCATCGCCAAGCTCGAAGCCCTGGGCTACCTGGCTGCCGCCGCCGTCGCCTAGACGTTAGCTCAGCTGTCGCCCTCGCCGCAGCTTGCTGAGCAGGCGGGCCGGGGGCTCGCGGCGGGCATAGCTGACCAGGTAGTCATGCACCAGCTGGTAGCGATCGATGGGGATATCGGGAAGCAAAAACACCAGACCCGAGCCCACCAAAATGTCGAGCACCAGGTCGAGCTGGTCTCCCTGGTAGACGGCACCGCGCAGGTTAAGCTCTTCTTCGAGATCTTCGCGGCTTTTTTGGGGGCGATAGGGGCGGCTGTCGCGATCGATATCGGTGAGCAGGTAGAGCACCAGGCGGGCCAAATCAGCATTTTCAGCGCCGCAGTCATCCACCACGGTACCCAAAAAGTTTTGCACCAGCGTCTCTTTGGGATGGTTGCCCAGGTCGAGATATTCCTCTAGGGTGTTGATCTCCTGGCGCTGGAGCTGAGCGCCCACCACCTGTAGCTCAATCGGGCGCACCTCGCCAATAGCGGTAGATAGGTCGGCCACCAGCTGGTCGATCAGGGCGGTTTCGAGATAAAAGTGGGCGTCGTCGGTGAGGCGGCGAATTAAAAACTTGGCGTCGGTGGCTTTAAAGTTGCCTAGGTAATAGCGGTAGTCGCGGCTGAGAATGTCGTTGTTGAGAATATCGAGGTCAAAGCCGCGCTCAATTTCGAGCAGGTGGTGGAGGTAGTCTTCGCGCAGGGCCAGCACCACTTTGAGGTAGGGGGTGTTGAGGCAGTCGAGCAAGAAGGCGTAGAAATCGCGGCGCTGGGTGAGTTCTACCGCATCGACAAAAAATTCTTCGAACTGGTCAAAAATCAGCACAATTTGTCGATAGCGCTGCTCGGTCAGGCGTTTGAGGCGATCGCTGAGATCGCTGGGGTCGATGGGGGCTGCAGGCGGAATGCCGTCGCCGTCGGCCTCGTTCTGCTGTTGTAGGGCGCGAGCCAGGGCCTGGTTGACCTCGTCGGGCCAGTCGCGGTAGCCCTTGACCAGCACGGGCAGCGTCGATCGCCCCTCAGGGAATGACTTGGCCAATGCGGGCAGCAGCCCGGCGTAGAGAATGGAGCTTTTGCCCACCCCCGACGGCCCGTGGATGATTACCAGCGGGTAGCGGGCCTGCTCCAGGCGATCGGTGAGAGCCTCGACATCGGCCTGGCGACCCGAGGCCTGAATCTCGGTGGCCAGCAGCGCCTGGGTCGAGCCCTCGCCCCCGAGCACCAGCTCCTGGGGCTGAATTTCGCCCGCCCCGATAAAGGCCCGCAGCTTAAAGCGGGTGTCCACCTGGCGCTGCTTAAGCTTGACCCCAAAGGCGGCGCGGTATTTTTTTTGCTGGTAATACTGCTGTTGCAGGGTTTGCAGAATGCTGCGATAGAGGGGCAGGTCGGCTTTGGGATCGGTGTAGGTGTAGGCGGCTTCGAGCAGGGTGGTGGCCGCCTCGGGCTGCCCCTCGGCAATGTACACCCGCCCCAGCAGGTAGAGGTACCAGCCCCGCTGATACTGGTTGGCCAATGCCAGGGCATTCTGCTCTGCCCTGGCGTCAGTTTCGCTAGCGGAACCGGCGGTGACGGCCCCGGCGATCGCCAGAATATTCAGCGCCCGCTCGGCGTTGGTTTTAGCGGTGGCGGCATCGCCCTGGGCCAGGGCCACCTCCGCCAGGTAGCCGTGGTTGCGGGCCAGGCGAATGGGGTCTTGGCGGTGCAGGGTCAGCCCCTCCTGGGCAGTGCGGGCCAGGGCGGGCCAGGCCCCCAGCTTTTGCTGCACCTCCGCCAGAGCGTGGATAAATTTGCCCACCAGGTCGGGCTGCTCCAGATCGCGAAAAATCCGCAGGCAGGCGGTGAAATAGCTCTCGGCCTTGTGCAGCAGGCGATCGTACACCACCCGCTGCAGGGTCGCCTGGCTGCGGCAGGTGGCCCCGAGGTAGAAGAGCAGGACGGCCTGTTTTTGGCGGGGGGTGGGGGGTGGGGGGTAGGGGAGTAGGGGAGTGGGTGAGGGGGTGAGGGGGTGAGGGGGTGAGGAGGCTTCAGATGACCCTGGGAAGTTTTGAATTTTGAATTTTGTTCGCGCAGCGTCTCCGGAGGAGAAATTTTGAATTTTGGGAGGGCGGGTGGATTTTTGCCAGTAGGTGAGGCTTTGCTCGAAGTGGTAGCGGGCGACGTCGAGGTCGCTGCGGCTAAAGGCGTCGCGGCCTTTGAGAAAGTCGAGGCTGGCCTTGAGCTCGCTGTCGAGGGTGGCGTGGGTTTGGGCAATGTCGGCCAGGGCAAACTCCAGCTCGGTGCGCAGGGTAGACCCCGGCTGGTAGTCGGTGGCTTCGGCGGGGTGGGGGCTGCTGTCGCCCAGGGAGAGCATGGTGGCAAACAGGTCGTTGGCGTTGGCGTGGAGCGAGTCGATTAGCTCGCCGGGGGGGTACTCGAAGGCAATGGGGGCGGCGGCGAAGCTCTTGAAATCGGGGGCATGGCGGTTGAGAATGGCCAGGGCGCGATCGCTCACCCACAGCACCACCGGAAACGGCAGCGCCTGCGGGAAGGCGTTGCGCCCCAGGTTGGCGGCTTTAAAGACCGCCTCGGCGTTTTGCACCTGTTCCAGGCCGGTCACCATGAGAGCCGCAGGCGGCGGGGAGTCTGGGGGCGGGGTCAGGGCCTGGAGCAGGGTAGCGACATGGCTGGGCAGCGATCGCTCCACCAGGGGCGTCTGGGTCTGCAAATGGTCAACCATCAGCCGCTGCAAGCGCGAGTAGTTGCACCGGGCCAGCACCAGCGAAAAGCGGTTGGGCCTGAGGGTAATCGCCCGCTTTAGCTCGGCTAGGGCTGCCCGGTTGTGGGCCACCATGTCGCTGGTTCCCAGGCGCTGAAGACCGCTCACGGCTGGGGCTGCTGGGCGCGCCAGCTGCGGTAGCGATCGGTCTCGGCCAGCAGGGGGTTGAGGCCAAACCAGCGGCCCTGGGCGTCGCGGTATTCGTACAAAAACAGGCTGCGCACCAAAATGTTGTAGTCTTCATCGCCCTGCACATCCTGGCGGGAAACGGCCTGGAGCAGCAGATCCCACTCCTGGTCGCTGACTAGGCCCATCAGACTATCGCGCTCGTTGCGAATCACCGCCTCCAGGGTGTCGCGCAAAAAGGGCGGGTCTTGCTTGCGCAGGCAGCCATCCAGCAGGCGAATCAGGTTGCGCATGTGGCCGCCGCTCATCTGACAGAGGCGATCGAGGGTGGCCAGTTCGTCAAACACTTCCCCTACCGCGTCGATGCGCTGGTTCACGTTGAGGTCTGGAAAGGCGCGAATCAGCACCATTTGCCGCAGCAGCGCCATACCCGCCTCGTCAGAGTTGCCCTTGCGATCGCGCACCGGCACCATGGGCAACACCATGGGGTTGGTGCCAAAGCGGTTCGACAGCCGCACCAAGTCATTCGAGAACATCAGCTCCAGGGGAATGGTGTAGACCATGTGGCAGTCGAGCTGCCTGAGCTGCTCCCCGCGATCCACAAAAATGTATTCCGACTGGAGCCGTCCCTGGGAGCGGGGGGCGCTGTCGATGCGATCGAGGTTATCCATAATCACCACCAGCCGGTTTTTGCCCCGCTCCTGGAGGCGATCGTTGGCGAGGGTGAGCAGCTCATCGTTGATGGCGGTAATAATGCTGCGGGTGCGTGGCTCCAGGTATTGCCTGAGCTGGCTGCGCATGTCGGGGCTCTGCTTGGCCGAGGCCGTAATGCTGGCAATGCCCGCCGAAAAACTCACGTCAGAGATTTCCATGGGGGTGCGCAGGGTGTCGGCCAGGTTTTGAAACAGCCCTTGCAGGTAGGTGGGTTTAGTCGCAATGCCCAATTTATCCAGATGCTCGCTGATGTTGTGGGCGATGCTGAGCAAAATATCGGAGATTTCCACGTCGGCCATCTCTAGGTCACGGTCTGACTCAAAGTAGACCACCTCAAAACTGCGCCGCATGAGCGCGTCTTGCAGGCGAAATAGCTCGGTCGATTTGCCGCAGCCAATGTGGCCGGTAAACAGCTGGGTAGTAGGGCGGTTGCGGGCCAGGCGAGCAATTTTGCGCTCTAGCTCTTGCACTATGTCACCGCCGCGCACCGCCGAAAAGTCGATATAGTAGCGCTTGCCCCGCAGCGGCTGGGTGGGGTCGCAGGCATCATAAAACTGCTGTAGATCCAGCATAGGTAAAGGCTGTAGGGTTGTCCCCAGGGTAGCGCAAGGGCTGGGGGGCGAAGCCAAAGCTTTAGCCACCGTTATCAGAGCGATTGGAGATGGTGAAATTTTTGGTGGAGGTTCGCAGGTTTGAAGGTTGATAGGTTTGAACGTTAGCAGGTTGAAACGTTCAAACCTATCAACCTTCAAACCTCCAAAGTCCTTTCTGCCCTGCAAGTTCAACCTGTTGGGTTTAGGGATACACCTGGGGATAGTCGGCAGGTTCGACAAAGTTTTCCTCGGGCGAGTCGCTGCACTCTTGGTAGCGGAAGGTTTCTAGCGCTAGCTTGTCCCCCGTCCAGCGGTAGTCGGCCAGGGAGCCACAGTCGCCAATGCCCCGCGCCTTGCTAAACACCGTCAGCAGCCCTTGCTCAGGGTCAAAGGTGGCCAGACCGGCCACGGTGCCCTCGCTGGTGCGGACAAACTGTCCGGTTTCATCGGGGTAAAACCCATCGAGCGACAGTGGTTGCCACGAGCCGTCGGGTTGGTAGGCCACGTAGGCGTAGACCGATTGGTAGGCGGCGTTGGCGCAGACCAGCTCCACCAGGGCGCGATCGCCTAACCGATAGACCCGAGAGTCTGCCTGGGCAACCTCGGGCTGGTAAAACCCATCACACAGGTCGAGGCTTTCAGCCTGGTCGTAAACGGTTTGCAGAATCGCCTCATCCCCAGGTAAATCGACATCGCCGCTAGCGTCAGGCGCTGACTCCGCTGAAGGGGAAGATGCCTCGGGGTTGGGGCTTGGAGGTGTATTGCAACCGGCGATCGCAACCATCACCAGCATCACCATCGCGGCCTGGGATTTCAGCTGTTTCACTTGAGCCTCCTCAGCGCGATCGCGCCCGGTGTTGCCACCATCCTAACCTCCCCAGTCTTTCCGCTCTAGCCCTTGGGCAACCCAAACCCAGCGACCGTTCTGGCCTCTGCCTTTGGCGCTAAGAAACCACTCTCAAGTCCCCTCTGCGGGTGGATTCATTCACTGCTATCAGTCCGATAAGATTCGGCAACATCCCTAGCACGCGGTCTGATTCTATGCTGTCAATCCAGACATTCTCGGCCCTTCCCCACCATTGGCTGGAAGTGGGTACCATTCGTTCCCGACGACAGCATACAGAGTATCTCTATCAGCCCTTTGCCGTCGTTTTAGGAGTAGGCTTTCACACCTTAGAACGCCGGGGGCACAGCGCCCTACAATGACAAACCTCGATGGCGCTACGGGGCCAACCTACAACCCGCGCACCGTTCTCGTTCTCGATCGCGATTCCAGCAGAGCAGAAATCTATAGGCATTTGTTGCAGCCAACGGATGGCGTTTCGTACCAGGTTGTCACCGAGCGCTACGACGGCCCCGTTCTAGACCTGTGCCAACGGCAGCGGATCGATGGCATTCTGATCGAGTCTCACCATCCAGACGATCGCAGTTTTGAGCTAGTCCAGCACCTCAAAACCCAGCTGCAAGAACACTGCCCGCCGATTATTGTCATGGGTGAGAACGATGCCAGTTTGGCCGTGCGAGCCCTCAAAGCCGGGGCGGCAGACTATCTGAGCCGCGACCAGTTGACCGCAGATCGGCTCTACGCGGCTCTTGATGCAGCGATCGCTCTACCCCAACCCAACCACCCCAAGCCCCAGGATCGAGAGCGATTTCTCGCCGTGGGGTCAGACTTGCAGGCGATCGCAGGCCACGACGGCTACTTTCAATGGGTGAGCCCCACCTTTGAACGGGTGCTGGGCTGGACAACCGCAGAAATGACCGCCCGCCCCTGGATTGAGTTTATTCACCCCGATGATGCCGAGCAATCGCTCGCAGAGGCCGCCGATCTGCTCTCTGGCACCGAAATTTTGGCCTTTGAGAACCGCTACCGCCATCGCGATGGCACCTACCGCTGGTTGCGCTGGCGCTGCCAGATGGATCTCAATCTGCAAAAGAGCTACGGCACTGCCGTTGATATCAGCCCTCTCAAACAGTCTGAGGCCGCCCTCGACGACAGCCATGACGATCTGGTGGAGCAATCGCACGTTTTCGACGCCATGCTGTCGGCCATCAGCGATTTTGTCTACCTGTTCGATCGCGACGGACGCTTTGTGTTTGCCAACCAGCCCCTGCTCGACTTATTGGGGCTATCCCTAGACGAGGTGGTCGGGAAAAATTTCTTTGACCTCAACTATCCCGATGCATTAGCCACCAAACTTCAGCAGGAGATTGAGCGGGTGTTGACCACCGGCCAGCCCGTCAAAGATGAAACGCCCTACACCAGCCCGACCGGCATCAGCGGCGTCTACGAATATATCTTCACCCCCCTGTCTGACCCCGAGGGGGCGGCGCAGGCGGTGGTGGGCTCAACCCGCAACATTACCGAACGCCAGCATACCGAAGCCGCGTTGCGAGCTAGCGAAGAGCGGTTTCGCCTGATGGCCAACACCGTACCAGAAGTGATCTGGATCACCGACTCAGCCGGTCGAGTCGAGTTCGTCAACCAGCAGTGGCGGGGATACACAGGCGCAGATCACGATCCCACCACTGCCGTAGAAGCCCTAATCAGCTTCGTGCACCCAGACGATGTGGCCATGACCCTAGAGGCCTTCAATCAAGCGCTAGAAGTGGGCGGACTGTTTAGATCGGAGCACCGCATTCGCTCAGCGGCAGGCTTCTACCACTGGTTTTTAATTCAGGCCGAACCCTACCGAGATCCCCAGACGGGCCAGATCGGGCGCTGGTTTGGCACCCTGGTCGATATTCACGATCGCAAGCTGGCCGAAGCGGCCCTGAGTGCCTCAGAGGCCAAATACCGATCGCTATTCAACACCATGGACGAAGGCTTTTGCATCTTGCAGGTGATCTTCGACGAGCAAGAACACCCCATCGACTACCGCTACATCGAGATTAACCCCGTCTTTGAGCGCCAGTCAGGGCTGGTCAATGCCCTCGGCAAAACCATTCGCGAACTGGTGCCCAATATCGAGCCCTTTTGGTTTGACATTTACGGTCGGGTTGCCCTCACGGGCGACCCCATGCGGTTTGAAGACTACGCCCAGTCCATGGGGCGCTGGTTTGATGTCAATGCCTTTCGCGTTGGGGAACCCCACGAGCGCCGAGTGGCCGTTCTTTTCAACGACATTACCGCCCAAAAAGAGACCGAGGCTCGGCTCCAGTGTGCCGCCAAGCTGGATGCGTTTCGGGTTACCCTATCCGATGCGCTGCGGGTGCTGAGCGACCCCATTGAGGTACAGTCAACCGCCTGCCGCCTGATCGGCGAAGAGCTGAATGCCAGTCGAGTTTACTACTACGAATACAGTGAAGCCGCCCGCTCGGGTATCGTTCACGATGACTATCGGCAAGACGGTGAGCCCAGCATGGCTGGGGTTTACCATTTTGAAGATTTCTCGACCGTGCATACGCTGCTGCGCACGGGGCATCCGCTGCTGCTGGCCGATATAGCCAATACCACGGTGCTTACCGCATCAGAACAGGCCCAGTTCGAGGCGTTGGGCATGGCCGCGCTGGTCTGTATTCCCCTAGTCAAAGACTATCAGCTGGTTGCGGTGTTTAACGTCGCTCAGTCAGCCCCCCGTGACTGGACGGCCCTCGAAGTTTCGCTGATTCAAGAAACTGCCGAGCGCACCTGGGCCGCCGTGGAGCGCGCTCGGGCCGAAGCGCAGCTGAGCCGCAGCGAAGCCCAGTTTCGCATGCTCGTTACCGCTAGCTCAGACACGCTCTACAAAATGAGCGCCGACTGGAGCAAAATGTACAACCTCGATGGTCAGGCTTTTCTCCCCAGCGGCGAGCAGCCCGATCGCTCATGGCTAGAAACCTACATTCCCCAGGACGATCGGCCCCAGGTGTGGGACGCCATTCAGCGAGCCATTCGCGATCAGCGCCCCTTTGAGCTGGAGCACCGGGTGCTGCAACCAGATGGTACCTTGAGCTGGTCGGTGTCTCGGGCCGTGCCGCTGCTCAATGAACGCAATGAAATTGTTGAATGGTTTGGGGCAGCCAGCGATGTCACTGAGCGCAAGCAGTTGCTAGAGCGAGAGCAGACCGCGCGGGAGCATGCGGAACGGGCCAACCGCACCAAAGACGAGTTTTTGGCAATTCTCTCCCACGAGCTTAGGTCGCCGCTGAACCCGATTTTGGGCTGGGCCAAACTGCTCCAGACCAACCAGCTCGACGCCACTAAGACCCGTCGCGCCCTCTCTACCATCGAGCGCAATGCCAAGCTGCAAACCAAGCTGATCGACGACCTGCTAGATGTGGCCAAAATTCTGCGGGGCAAGCTTGAGATTAGCGATGTTGCGATCGATCTGGCCTCGGTGATTGGGGCCTCTATGGAGGTGGTGAGCACCGCTGTGCAGGCCAAATCGATCGCTCTGCGCACCGCCCTGGCCGAGGCCTGCCTGGTCAGAGGCGACAGCGCCCGCCTGCAGCAGGTAATTTGGAATCTTTTGTCTAATGCGGTCAAGTTTACGCCCCAGGGCGGGCAGATCGAGGTTTGCCTAGAGTCGTTGAACAACTGCGCCCAGGTCACCATTACCGATACTGGCAAGGGCATCCGCCGAGATTTTTTGCCGCAGCTCTTCGACTCATTTCGCCAAGAAGATGTGTCGATTACTCGCCAGTACGGCGGGCTGGGGCTGGGGCTCTCAATCGTTAAATATTTGGTCGAAGCCCACGGCGGCAGCATTGTGGCCGATAGCCCAGGCGAGGGGTTGGGGTCAACCTTTACCCTGCGGCTGCCGCTGATGGCCGATGCCTCAATTCCTTCCCTAGATGAGACTCACCCCCCCACGGTGATCGACCTGACAGGAATTAAGGTGCTCACCGTGGACGACAGCGAAGATACCCGCGACCTGCTGGCGACGGTGCTCGGCCAGTACGGGGCTGAAGTTAGAGTTGTGGCCTCGGGGCACGACGTTTTGCCGCACCTCACCAGTTTTGAGCCCGATGTGTTGGTGTGTGACATCGGCATGCCCGAACTGGATGGCTACAGCCTGCTGCAACAGATTCGCAGCCTGCCGCCCGACTGTGGTGGACGGGTACCGGCGATCGCCCTCACTGCCTTTGCCCAACCAGAAGATCGGCACCGCGCCCTGGCCCATGGCTTTCAGAAACACCTAACTAAGCCCATCGAGCCCGACCAGCTGCTGCTGGCGGTGGCAGAACTGGCCAGGACTGGTGCTCCAGAGTAGTCAACCCGATCCATCTACCGCATCGATAGAAAGCATCGGGGGATGCTTTTGCCGGGGCGATCGCCCGCCGCTAGGCTAAGGATTTGATACCCGTCTATGGATATTGGACTGGCCTTTGGGCTATCGTTTGGGGCGCTGCTGCTGGGCGCAGTGCGAGGCGTGTTCATCGCCTATCCGCTGGTGCTGGCGATGGCCCTGTTTGTGGGGGTGCTGTGGCGGCGAGGGTTTTCGCTGCGGGCGCTGGCGACCATGGGGTGGCGGGGCAGCCAAAAAGCCCTGCCCGTAATCGGGGTGCTGCTGCTGATCGGCGCCGTCACCGCCAGCTGGATGGCGGCGGGCACCGTGCCGACGCTGGTGTACTACGGCCTCCAGGTGGTAACGCCCCACAGCTTCGTGCTGGTGGCCTTTGGGCTGACCAGCGCCATGTCGCTGCTGCTGGGCACCTCCTTTGGCACCGTGGGCACGGTGGGGGTAGCGCTGATGATGATGGTGGCGGGCGGTGAAGCCAGCGGGTTTTACCGTTCCCTGATTGCCGGAGCGATTATTGCGGGGGCCTACGTGGGCGATCGCGCCTCCCCCATGTCTTCCAGCGCGCTGCTGATTGCCGCCATTACCCGCACCGATATCTACGACAATATTCGCCGCATGGGGCGCACTTCGCTGCTGCCTCTGGGATTGGCGATCGCAATCTACACCGGCTTTGCCCGGTTCGCCCCAGTTCCCCTAGCCGCGTCAAGCCTAGCCGCCGACCTGGCCGCCGAGTTTCACCTCAGCCCGGTGACGCTGCTGCCAGCGGGGGTGATGATGCTGCTGGCGCTGCGGCGGGTGCCGGTGCAGCGGGCCATGGTGGCCAGTACTGCCACGGCGATCGCCCTGGCGGTGGCCTATCAGCACTACAGCCTAGGGCAGGTGCTGCAATATCTGCTCACCGGGTTTCACCTAGGGGCTGACTCACCGCTCACCGCCATTGTGCTGGGCGGCGGGGTGGCAGCCATGGTGCGGGTGTCGCTGGTGGTGGTGATCTCGACCGCCTTTGTGGGAATCTTTGCCGAAACGCGGCTGCTGCACCAGGTGGAGCGATCGCTAGAGCGGGTAAAAACGCCGGGCGATCGCATCTGGGCCACCACGCTGGTGGGCACCCTCTCAGCGGCCTTTGGCTGTACCCAAACCATCGCCATTTTGCTGACCCAGCAGCTCCTCGGCCCAACCTACCACCGCACCCAAGCCCCGCCCTCAGCCCTGGCCCTCGACCTTGAAAATACCGTCGTGGTGATCTCCCCTCTGATTCCGTGGAACATCGCCGGGCTGGTTCCAGCCACTATTCTCGGGGTGAATGCGGGCTTCATTCCCTTTGCCTGCTATCTCTACCTGCTGCCTGTGTTTGGACTGGTCTGGGTTAGGGGGCGATCGTCGCCGGGTGAGACCCTGGGTAACTTGCCCCCAGGCCATTGCTGAGTTTGATCGCGTTAAGGAGGATCTTTAGCCTGGCTATTCCTTGCCCTAGCCAGGCAAGGGCTGTCTTTCTTTTTCAAGACGTTTAATCAAGGCTGCCATCAGCGGAAGTTGACAGGCTTGAATGCAATTTTTTCCCCTAGCCAAATATCAGACCGCCCATAGGGCCAGTCATTCAATAGCTTGACGACCGCTGCGTAGCGATCCTCAAATGGGGGCTGTGAAAAGACTAAAAACCCATAGCCTGGCGCAGGCTATGGGTTCAAAATTGCTCGGGTCTGAAGCCTAACGCCGGAGTGGTTAGCCACCCCGGCGCAGCAACCTATCCCTTACAGCTACACAGAAGGGTTCCAGCTAACCTCCGTAGTGGGCAACGCAACGCCCGCTGTTAGATTCATACCATCCATCAACCACAGCGCATTTTCCCCAGTTCCGGGGTTGTGCCACAGTAGATCTAGGTCGCCATCCTGGTTGAAGTCAGCGGCTCCCTGTGCCTGCCAAATAGTCTCAGCGGTAGCGGTTTGGTAACCGTTAACAAAGGTAGTCCCATCCATTTCCCAGAACGCGTTGGCACCGGTAATGCGGTTTTCCCAAAAAATGTCTGTCTTGCCATCTTTGGTAAAGTCGCCTACGGCTCCCACTTCCCAATCGAGGCCTGCGTTGAGAGTAATAAACTCTCCAGAAATTAGGTCAGTGCCATCCATAAACCAAACCGCAAGCTGACCGGTATTGGCGTTGCGCCAGAGGATGTCGTCTTTGCCATTGCTGTTAAAGTCGCCAGATTCAACCACCTTCCAGCCCGCGGCAGCATCATTGGGCAGAAGAGCCCCAGAGGTGAGGTTAACCCCGTCCATGAGCCAAACAGCTGCCTGATTAGTGGCTTTGTTTTGCCAGACTAGGTCAGGGTCGCCGTCGCCATTGAGGTCACCCACGGCCTTAATATCCCAATTGACGTCTGCAATGGTCGGCGACAGAAAATCACCATCCCCGGAAAAGGCGACGTTGTCCATTAGCCAAAATACCGACTCTCCAACGTTCTGATGCCGCCAGAAGATATCGACAGAACCGTCACCGTTGAAGTCAGAGGTGGCGTTGAACTTCACGACGCTCCCGCTGGTGGGCGCACTCGTCAGTGACTCTGAAGTGCCCTGTCCATCCACATAGCTCACCGCTACCTGCAAAAACTGGCTTACCTGGGCATTGCGGGGGCTAAAGGTATTGCCAGTCGCGCCGTCAATGTTGCTCCAGGTAATGCCATCGCTAGATTGCTTCCACTGATAGCTCAGAGTACCTAAGCCATCAGCATCAAACAGGGTAGAGGTATTTGCGGTCAGGATTTTGCCCTGGGCGACGGTGCCGTCGATAGTGACGCTGCCTGTGGGTGCGTCGTTAACATTGGCGACTTTGGCTGCCGTGGCATTGCTGTTAACGGTTTCGAGGCTGCCGCCGCCGTCAGTGAAGTTGACCTGCGATCGCACGAACTGGTTGACCTGCGTTTGGGTGAGTGTAAAGGTACTGGCTGTAGCCCCAGCAATGGTCGTCCAGGTGTTGCCGTCGCTAGACTGCTGCCACTGGTAGTTCAAGGTGCCCAGGCCATCGGGGTCAGACAGGTTAGAAGTATTTGCAGTCAGAATTTGACCCTGAGCGCCGGTGCCGTTGAGGGTGACGCCGCCCGTAGGTGCGTCGTTGACATTGGCGACTTTGGCTGCCGTGGCACTGCTGTTAACGGTTTCGAGGCTGCCGCCGCCGTCAGTGAAGCTGACCTGCGACCGCACGAACTGGTTGACCTGCCCTTGGGTAAGCGCAAAAGTACTGGCTGTAGCCCCAGTGATGGTCGTCCAGGTGATGCCATCGCTAGACTGCTGCCACTGGTAGTTTAAGGTACCCAGACCATCGGGGTCTCCCAAAGTGGAGGTAGCGGTCAGGATTTGACCCTGCGCTGCTGTGCCGCTGAGGGCCACGCCGCCTGTGGGTGCGTCGTTGACGTTGGCTACTTTGGCTGCCGTGGCATTGCTCAAGACCGATTCAGCGGTACCACCGCCGTCGGTGAAGTTGACCTGCGATCGCACGAACTGACCAACCTGCGCTTGGGTAAGGGTAAAAGTATTGGCCGTAGCCCCAGAAATGGTCGTCCAGGTGTTGCCATCGCTAGACTGCTGCCACTGGTAGCTCAGAGTACCTAAGCCATCAGCATCAGCCAGGGTGGAGGTATTTGCAGTCAGGATTTGACCCTGGGCGACGGTGCCGCTGAGGGTGACGCCGCCTGTGGGTGCGTCGTTAACATTGGTGACTTTGGTTGCCGTGGCATTGCTCAAGACCGATTCAGCGGTACCGCCGCCATCGGTGTAGCTGACCTGCGATCGCACAAACTGGTTGACCTGCGCCTGAGCGGGCGTAAAGGTACTGGCCGTGGCCCCGGCAATCGTTGTCCAGGTAACGCCATCGGTGGACTGCTGCCACTGGTAGTTTAGGGTACCTAGGCCATCGGGATCGGACAGGTTAGAGGTATTTGCGGTCAGAACTTGACCCTGGGCGATGGTGCCGTTGATAGTGACACTGCCCGCGGGTGCATCGTTGACGTTAGCTACTTTGGTTGCCGTGGCATTGCTCAAGACCGATTCAGCAGTACCGCCGCCATCGGTGAAGCTCACCTGCGACCGCACAAACTGGTTAACCTGCGCTTGGGTAAGCGTAAAGGTACTGGCCGTGGCCCCAGCAATCGTTGTCCAGGTGCTGCCATCGCTAGACTGCTGCCACTGGTAGCTCAGAGTGCCCAAGCCCTCGGCATCGGCCAAGGTGGAAGTATTTGCGGTAAGAACAGATCCCTGCTGCACTGCGCCCGTAAGCGTAACGCTACCGGTAGGTGCATCGTTAACATTGTTAACCGTAACGCTAACATTGCCAGAGTTAGTGGGCGGGTTACCGATGGTAAATTGCACATCTCTAGCACCAGCTGTAGCAGCGGTATCATTGAGACTGATAAATGTGACCTTGCGCAGAGCCGCTTCGTATGTTGCTGCTGAAGCATTTCCGGTTAAGGTCAAAATACCAGTAGAGCTGTTGTAGCCCCAGACAATGCCGTCAACGGTGCCGCTATTACCGGCCTGTCCTAGAATGCCTAGGGCATCTTGGCCAGCTTTGAAACCAGTACCGATAGAAACCTTGGCACCACCAATCGCAGGACCATCGGCATCGACCAGGCCTAAATTGGCAGCAATAACTGCAGCCGTTCCGTCGCTTAAAGCAATGGCCCCGGTGGGGAAGGTTAGATTGGGGAGTTGATCAACGGCAATCACTGTACCCGAAGAGCTGACAGAACTACTCTCGTTATTACTGTTGATAACGGTAACTTGCAGGTTACGGGTGGTAGTGTCGGGTGCATTGGAAGTGTTCTGGAAGGTGATTTGCTGGGCAATAGCAGCCACTACGGCGTCGTTTACTGTGGTAGCCGATACCAATCGCACATTATCGATGTACAGACTGGCACCCAAGGCTAGACCACCAGTCTTGTCGTAGGTGCCACCCACAAACTCGAACTGGTAGGCACCAGTGGTACTGATAACGGCACTAGCCTCAGTAAAGGACTGAGTGTCGCCTCTTTGCGCAAACAAGCGGCTGCGGGTATCATCGCCGGTGCCAAAGATGCTGTCGCCGCCAGCTCCTACCAAGAAACCAAACACCTCGTAGGCATCCTGACCATTCTGAGCAGCGTAGTCTAAGGTAATGCTGTCGCCAATAAAAGCTTGGAAAGTGTTGCTGCGCACGTAAGGGCCGTGTAACGAGCCGTTCCCTGTGTAGCGGTCAGAACCACTCGGACCGCTGATGCTACCATTGCTTACTAACTGCAGAGCAAAGTTTCCGGTACTGACAACTGACGATTGAACAGTGACGCTATACGATGCGTTAGGGTTGCTCCCTAAAATAATCGTGCCATTGCCAGTATCGGTCCCAAGTAAAGCGTTAAATTTGTAAGGAATGCTTTGCCCGTTAAGGTTGTTAACAGAACTATAGTTCTGGTTAAAAGCCGTCCACCCGGTTAAGTTGCCAGTTTCAAAGCCAGAGTTAGTTAGCGGGCTAGCAAAGTTAATTACCAGGTCCTGGCCATTGGTGCCGTTGAGTACTGCATCAATGGAGCCAATACGATCGCGACCGCTGCCATTGCCCAAATAAACATCTGCACCCACGACCGAAATTGCCCCAACTGCATTAGGCGTAGCAGAGCTGGTAAGAGCAAATTGGTCAGCACTGGTGCCGTTGGTTAGGTCAAAGCGCAAACTACCATCGTTGTAGTTGACGGTGCTGCTAAAGTTAATGCTGTTATCAACGACAACTGGGCTTGAGCCCTCTGTATACGTGAAGTTGTTTAGCCCAGAAACTGAGACAGCAAAAACACCGCTGTAGCTTTCTACAGCAGCGGCGTTAAAGACAGCAGTATAAGTGGGGTCAGCCACCTGCCTATCCAAGTTCCAGCTTCCCCCCTGGTTAGGATTGCCTACTTTGGTCGTGCTGGCTCCAATGGATGCTCCCGTGAGTGTGTGCAGTGTCTCAATAAACTCTTCTCCCGCATCTCCGGCAGCGACATTGCAGCCGTAGAGCAGCAGGGTGGGGTTTGAAGCTTGAGGGGAGAACCACGACCGTAACGCTTGAGCGTGGTTCTCTAGATTAGTTAGATTGAGCTGAGTGTTGCCCAGGTGCAAAATACCAGGAGCACCGTGGGAGACAATATGCACAGTGCTAGCAGGGTAAGCCCTAAGGTAGTCAGTAATTTGGGCAATACCGTCGATATCAGGAGTCAGCACCTTGACAGAGACACCAGGCAACACGCCATTTACAAGGTGTTGAACGTTACTAACATTGGCATCGATAAAAACGACGGACTGAGCAGCTTGAAGCATTGTGTACTCCTAATTGAATATGCGAAATTGTGAATTTTGGCTAGTTTCGCCAAGAGTAACCAAGACGCTGTAAACAACCAACGACTAGTGAAACTGCAGACAACGCTGCAATCTCAAGGAATAATGAGCAACAAGCAACACTCCAGGAGTACACATGCTTTCTCCCAGGATGTATTAATTGGCTATACCTGAGTTACTGAGCAGGCTTTGCTTCGTCTGTAGTGCAAAAGGCTGCTAGTGAACTAAGGTGAATTAAGCTGACCCAATTTGGGAATAAAGGTTTTTTGAGGAGCACTACAAAGCAACATTGAGAGCAGTAAAGCTTTTGTTGTTTGAGTGGTCGAATCAAGCAGGTTGCGGCTTGAGCAGTCTATAGCGTGGGGCGTGCTAAGAGACTTAAATGATAAATTTAACGAAGACAGGCGGGTCTGGGAACATAGATGAATCCGTTTCAAAGGGCGACTTAGATAACAAAAGAGGGAATAGCTGTTTGAAGGTTATTCGCCACCGAAAACATATCCCTCTAATTAAATGTGCCCCGTTTTCTCTAAAAAACCTCAAGCACCTGCTGGCGTTACAAACTGTAACTCAAGCCTTTTAAAGGCCCACCTTTTGCGCTCCTTATCTTATCTCTGCCTCTAAGTGAAAAGACGCAAAACTTAGCTATACCAATTTAGTTACTTGCTCTTGCTAGTGCAAAGTTCAGCAATTTCCCTGAGGTGAGAACAAATCCTTTCGATAGAGGTGATGTTGATTGGGCATAAAACAATCTGGGCAGGCGATCGCGATAATCTGCCTGTTGACCTTGTTCGCCCCATCAAGCAGCTAAATTGAAAATATGGTCATTCTTCTCCAGACTAAGATTGCTGGCAGCCTGCAGTTGTAAGAAAACCCTATTTTTTGGATAAAAGTAACCGCGATCGCCCAGGGCTTTTGCACCATCGCTTTGCTCTTGAGCCTGCTGCCGTTGATGCAGGTTGCATTTCAGGGGTACTCACTCACATAGCTTTGCTGGGCCGATCGGATGGGGCACAGCAGAGCTGCGATCGTCGCCTACCAGCAGCCCACGTTCTACCGATTCGAGCCGCAGTCCATTATTGCGACCTGGTAGACTCGCCGCAGGCTATAAAGATCCCCTACTCCAGGCCCAAATGTCTTAGCGTTTTAGTTCTTGCTCAGCATCGGGGGTTAAATAGTAATCCATAGGACTGACCAGTAATAAAGGTCTTACCCCTGGTTTGTATCAGCGTCTGGCTTGGCGGCTAGTGATGCCTGGGAGGTGTTGCCGCCACCTAGATTCTGCAAAGTCTGAGCTAAATCTAGCCCCGTGGCCTGCTTCATCTGTTCCATAAACGAGGCCAGCTTGGTGGCGCTGCCGCCCCGCCCCGGATCAATCACGGTGATGCTTTCGACCTCCACGTCGGGCACAGTATCGACCAAATTCGCCAGTAGCGACTCCAGCTTTTGGAAGAGAAAGATTTCGCGGGCGTGGTCGCCTGCGGCTTTCCAGGTGGTGGCCAGTTCGCGAATGCCCTCGGCACGGGCGCGACCGTCTTCGACGATGCTGGCGGCGTCGCCCTTGGCGCGGGCCTGGGCCTGCTGGCACGAGGCGGCGGCGGGGGCAATCACATCGGCCTGGAGCTGCTGCTCGACCTGGTTGCGGCGCTCGCGCTGCACGGCCAGCTCGGCCTCGGTGCGGGCGACCTCGGCGGCGATTTCTGACTCGGCTTCAGAAATCGCCGCCTGGCGCTGGCTGAGGGCGTTTTGCAGGCGGCGATCGGCATCAGCGCGGGTGGTCTCTATTTTGGCCTCGATCTGGCGCAGGGAGGTGCGTTTGAGGTTTTCGGAGGCCTGGAGAGCCGACTGGGTTTTGGCCTCGGCCTCAGCAATGCGGGCGTCGCGTAGCAGGTCGGCCCGCTGTTTGCGCCCGATCGAGTTGAGGTAGCCAACATCGTCGGAGATGTTTTGAATTTGCAGGTTGTCAAGAATTAGGCCGAGCTGTGCCAGGTCGTCGTCGGCTTCGTCGAGCAGGTTGCGCACAAAGGCCATCTTGTCTTCGTTCACCTGTTCGGGGGTGAGAGTGGCCAGAACGCCCCGCAGGTTGCCCTCCAGGGTTTCGCGGGCAATTTTCTCGATTTCTTCACGGCTTTTGCCCAGCAGGCGCTCGATCGCATTGTGAATCGCCGGTTCTTCACCCGCAATTTTAATGTTGGCCACGCCGTCGACGTTGAGGGGAATGCCGCCCTTGGAGTAGGCGCTGGCGACCTTCAGCTCGATGATCATGTTGGTGAGTTCCATGCGGAACGTTTTTTCGAGCAGGGGTTTACGAATGCTGCTGCCGCCTTTAACCAGGCGATAGCCGACGCTGTGACCATCGCCGACGGTGCGGCGATCGCCCGAAAAGATCAGTACTTCGCTGGGCTGGCAGATGTAGTAGAGGTTTTTGATGATCAGCAGCAGACTGCCGGTGGCCCCAAACATGACCACCAGTAGGGTAAAAATCAGGCTCATAGGTTCTCCGAAAGCTGTGAAATAGGCGGTACGCTGTCGATGGCTTTGGGCTGAGGCGTCAGGCCCGCCGCTAGGGGAATGCCAAGGATCTCCTCGGACTGGCGCAGAAACTGCTTCACCATTTCGGGGTAGGCGTTGAGTAACGATGCGATCGCCTTGCCGTCGCCGTTGTCGATCACGTTTACCTGCCCCAGGTGCAGCCGACCGGGGATGCGCCCCGCTTCTTTGAGCACCATTTCAAGCTGCTGCACCAAAAAGATCTGGGAGGCATCTACCCCCGTTTCTTGCCACACCTGAACCAGCATTTGGCTGGCCTGGGCCGAGGCCTTGGCGTTTTCTTCGAGGGTGGCGGCGGCCCCTCGGGCCTGAAATTCCTGGGCGCGCTGCTGGGCCTTGGCGGGCAGCACCTGTTCTACCTCCAGACGGGCCTGCTCCAGGTTGGCGCGAATCGCCTGGAGTTCTCGCTGGGCGCGGGCGCGGGCTTCGGCAGCGGCGGCCTGAGTGCGCTCTTCTTCGATGCGGGCCTGCTTTTCGACCTCGGCGGTG
Source organism: Tildeniella torsiva UHER 1998/13D (assembly GCA_019358835.1). Taxonomy (GTDB): domain Bacteria; phylum Cyanobacteriota; class Cyanobacteriia; order Phormidesmidales; family Phormidesmidaceae; genus Nodosilinea; species Nodosilinea torsiva. The sequence goes on along the minus strand of JAHHIH010000009.1, from coordinate 176,735 downwards.
ATGCGGCGCAGCTCGTTTTCTTTCTCTTGAATCACGGTGCGGGCCTGGGTTTTGGCCACTTCGGCCTCGCGAGCGCTGTCGGCCTCAATTTGCTCGGCTTCGGCGACGGCGTTAGATTCGGCGATCTCGGCATCGCGCACGACGTTGGCAATCTGCCGCCGCCCAATCGAGTTGAGGTAGTCAACATGGTCGGCGACGCTTTGAATTTTGAGGGTGTCGAGCTGCAAACCCAGCTTGACCAGGTCGTTGCGCACGTCGCTAGCGATGCGCTCGGCAAACTGGAGCCGGTCTTCGTTGAGCTGTTCGGGGGTGAGGGTGGCCACCACACCACGCAGGTTGCCCTCCAGGGTTTCCCGCGCCACCCGAGAAATTTCTTCGCGGCCCCGGCCTAAAAAGCGCTCGATCGCATTGCCGACCAGCACCTCATCGCGGGCGATCTTGACGTTGGCGATCGCCTGAATATCCAGCGGCGTCCCCCCCTTCGAGTAGGCGTTGGTGACCTCAATCGGCACCGGCATGGTGGTCAAATCCATAGTTTTGACCGTTTCAAGAATGGGAATGCGGAAGGTGCGGCCTCCATAGATCACCCGGTAGCCCAGGGTCTGACCATCGGCTCGGCGGTACTTGCGCCCCGAGATAATCAAAATTTTGTTGGGATCGCAGATCTGCACTAGGGCGTTAATGCCCCAGATCGCGATCAGCACCGCGAAGATCAGGACGGCGATCGCCCCGCCCCCCAAGGCCCGCCCCCCGCTCTGGGCGATCGTTGGCATGGTCGGCATTGCCTCTGCCAGGGCCACCGTTTCGGTTTGATGAATTCTCGCTGTCATACCTGCGTGCTCCTTGATGTGCCAAAATTTTCGCCGCCATCGCCCTAGGGCAGACACGTGGGTCTACCCCTACGCACCCATCCACCTACACATCCACCCCCTCCGCCGCAGCCACCCACAACTTATCTCGCTCCATGCCTACCACCAGCACCGTTTCACCGACGTGAAACTCGCGCTCTTCCTGGGTAATGGCAAAAAAGCTGATGGTGGAGCCGCCGAGGCTGAGGCTGACTTTACCCCGGCTGTTGGTATCAAAGGGAATTTCCACGGTGGCGATCTGGCCAGTCAGGGTTTCGGGGCGAATCAGGCTGCTGACGGATTGGCGACCGAGCGATCGCAGCACCAGCGCCGCCACCAGCCCGCAAAACAGCCCCATCAGCGCCGCAATTAGCGCCCCCAGCCACCCCGCCAGGTCGGGCTGCACCAGGTTGAGCAGTAGCCCCGCCAGACCAAAGAAGCAGAGGGCAAAAGTCCAAAACCGCAGACTGAGGAAGGGCAGCCACCAGCGATCGCGCAGGGCCGTCAGCGTCTGGTCAATTTGAGTGCCCCCGTCAATGTCGTCAATATTGGCGGACGCTTCGACATCAAAATCAAAATCGGTGTCAATGTCTACGCCATCGAGCCCGCCGACGGCGGCCAGCAAGACAAAAATGCCCCCGACAATAAAACACAGCCCGTAGATCAGCATAGTTTGGCGGCACCTCACGGGGTTGGCCAGGTTCATCCCCGTTGCCAGGGTACTCGCGCCGCCCCAGTCTACGCCCGTGTTCTTCACTCACCTTAATTAGTTGGCCCCTTTGAGGTGTCAGGGGTAGAGAACCCGGTCTCTATCCCTGACACCCCGTTAAGCGGCGGCATGGGCAGTTGTTTTGCCATTCACCGAGCCTGCACCAGGGCGCACCTCAATGGTGCCGAAGTTCATTTTCATGCCGCACATAAACTGGTACTCGCCGGGTGCTGTCGGCGTGAATTCGACCGAGACAGTCTCGCCTTCGGGCAAATCTACCGCAATCCCAAAATCAGGAATCAGCAGTTGGGCATAGCAGCCGCTATGGGTCTCTCGCCGAAAGTCGAGCCGCACGGGCCGCCCCGATTCGACAACAATGCGGTTGGGCTGATAGCCCTTAGTCACCGTCACTGAGGCCGTTTGCATGCCCTCAGGGGTGAGCGTCGCCTCAGCTACCTCTGGCACCAGAACGGGATCGGTCGCGGGTTCCACTGAATGATGGGGCTGATGGTCGATCGGCTCTGCCTTGGCGGTGGCGACAGCAGGGGACAATTCACCGTCCTCAGCGACAACTTCCACCGTGCCGCGAAACATATTCATGCCGCAGGCAAACTCGTAGCGGCCCGGCTGGGTGGGGGTAAACTCGATCGCCGTCGTCTGGTTCACCGGCAGCCCCTGGGCAATGCGAAAGTCAGGGAAGCGCACTTCTTCGAGACAGCTGCTGGGGTCTTTGCGGTAGAAGTTGAGCCGCACCGGCTGCCCCGCCTGCACGACGATATGGTTGGGGTCGTAGCCGCCATCGACGGTGACGGTGACCTCTTGCACGCCGCCCGTGGTGGTAGCCTGGCGCGACTTAGGCTTGCTGAGCAAGAACCACCATAGTTCTAGGCCAATCAGCCCTAGTCCAGCCCCAGTGACCGCTACCTTAGACCAGAGCGGTTGCTCAATGCGTTGGAACTGGCCGGTCGAGGTAGGGGCCATGTCATCGTGGTTCATTTGGGCCGGAGTGCCGGTGGCGAGGCTAAGCGAGATGGTCAGACTGGCGAGGGTGGTGAGGGGAAGGTGCCTAGGTTTCATCGGAAAGCTCCTGGGGGATGGGGGGGAGAGGAGTGGGGGGTGGGGAGTGGGGAAGAGTTTTGAGTTTTAAGTGTTTAGTTTTGAGTTCTCTATGGAGGCTTGTAACTCAAAATTCAAAACTCAAAATTCAAAACTTCCCTCTCTTACTCTTGCAATCTGGGCCGAAAGTTCCGCAATCGCAGCGCGTTCGTCACTACCGACACTGAGCTAAAGGCCATGGCCGCTCCGGCGATGATCGGACTGAGCAGCCAGCCAAAGATGGGGTAGAGAATACCAGCTGCGATCGGGATGCCCGCGACGTTGTAGATGAAGGCGAAGAACAAGTTTTGGCGAATGTTGGCCATGGTGGCGCGGGAGAGCTGAATGGCGGTGACAATGCCGTGCAGGTCGCCGGAGATCAGGGTGATGTCGCTGGCGGCGATCGCCACATCCGTGCCCGTGCCGATCGCCATGCCGACATCCGCTTGAGCGAGGGCTGGGGCGTCGTTGATGCCGTCGCCGACCATGGCGACTACCTTGCCTTCCCGTTGCAGACCTTCGACCTGGGCGGCTTTTTGGTCGGGGCGCACTTCGGCAAAGACGCGGGTAATGCCGACTTCGCGGGCGATCGCCTCGGCGGTGCGGCGGTTGTCGCCGGTCAGCATCACCACCTCTAGGCCCATGCGTTGCAGGGTGGCAATGGCGGCGGCAGAGGAGGGCTTGACTGCATCGGCGATCGCCAAAATCGCCTCGACTGTGCCATCCACCGCCAGCCACACCACCGTGCGGCCCTGGGATTCTAGCTGCTCCCACTGGGTTTGCAGGCGATCGGTGGCAATGCCCAGTTCCGTCATCCAGCGGTGGGTGCCGATCTGCACTCGTTGACCGGCCACAGAACCCTGGACGCCGCTACCGGCCACGGCTTCAAAGCCTTGGGCCTCCTCCAAAGTCACCCCTTGGGCTTGGGCATAGTTGACCACGGCTTCGGCCAGGGGATGCTCAGAGTTGCGTTCCAGCGTTCCTGCCAGTTTCAGCAGGTGCAGCTCGGTAGCGGTGCCGTTGACGGTCAGGTAATCGGTTACGGTCGGCTTGCCCTGGGTAATCGTCCCTGTCTTATCCAGCACGATGGTCTGGATTTTGTGGGCCAGTTCCAGGCTGTCGGCCCCTTTGATCAAAATGCCGTTCTCAGCGCCTTTGCCGGTGCCAACCATGATCGAGGTCGGCGTCGCCAGGCCCAGGGCACAGGGACAGGCAATAATCAGCACGCCCACGGTGGTAATCAGCGCCATCGTCACGTTGCCCATGACGTTATACCAGACGATGAAGGTGAGAATCGCGATCGCCATCACCACCGGCACAAACCACGACGTTACCTGGTCGGCCATTTTCTGAATTGGGGCCTTTGACCCCTGGGCCTGCTGCACCAGCTTGACGATCTGCGCCAAGAACGTATCTTTGCCGACGCGAGTGGCGCGAAACTTAAAGCTGCCGGTTTTATTCAGCGTGGCCCCAATCACCTCGTCGCCCACGGTTTTCTGCACGGGCACGCTTTCGCCCGTCACCATCGCCTCATCCAGGGTCGAGGCCCCGTCGATGATTGCGCCATCGACGGGGATTTTTTCACCGGGGCGCACCAGAATCACGTCGCCCAGCACCACTTCAGCAATGGGAATGTCGAATTCTCGTCCGTCGCGAATCACCCGCGCGGTTTTGGCCTGCAAGCCCATTAGCTTGCGAATCGCTTCTGAAGTCTGCCCCTTGGCCCGGTTCTCCAGCAGGCGACCCAGCAAAATCAGCGCGACAATCACGGCGGCGGCTTCAAAATACACGTCCGGATTCAGCCCCTGGTCGATAAACCACTGGGGATAGACGGTGGGAAACAGCGAGTAGAGAAAGGCGGTGCCGGTGCCTACGGCAACCAACGTATCCATGCTGGCAGAATGGCGCTTGAGGGCTTTCCAGGCGTTGATAAAAAAGGAATTGCCCGCCCAGAACAGCACAGGCGTGGTCAGCACCAGCTGAAACCAGGGGTTGTGCAACCATATGGGGATAAAGGGAATAGGCAGGCCCAGCATCATCGGTAGCGAGCCGATGACCAAAATGCCCCCAACCACCAGGCTAACCCCGGCTTTGCGGGTGAGCTGGCGGTTCTCGGCGGCCCGCTCGCGCCGCTCGGCATCGTCTTCTGGAGCCATCACATCCTTTAGGGGTTGGGCTTTGTAGCCCGCCTCATCCACCGCCGCCTGAATGTAGGTTAGGTTGGTCTGGTGGGGGTCGTAGGTGACGGCGGCCTGCTCGGCACCAAAGTTAACGTTGCAGGCTTCGACACCGGGCACCGCGCGAATCGCCTCTTCGATGTTGCTGGCGCAGGCGGCGCAACTCATGCCTCGTAGCTTAAGAATTTGATTTTCCATAGATTCCCTCCTAACTAGATGGGGTTTGAGATTCTGTAAGGTCGGCTCTAGGCCACGGTGTAGCCTGCGGCAGCGATCGCCTGCTTGATATCGGCTTCAGAGGCTTCGGTGGCAACGGTGACCGCTTTGGTTTTGGGGTCGGCGGCGACCTGGGCTGTGGCATCGACAGCCTGAATCGCTTTGGTCACAGTCTCGACGCAAGCAGAGCAGGCCAGGTTAGGCACGGTGAGGGAAAGGGGCATGGATCAACCTCCAAAATTGCATGGGTCTATCTTGGAGGCTCCAGTGAACTGGAGAGTCAAGGGGGTATTTGTATCAATATTCATGCTTTTGTTGCGAACCTGCCTTACCCGCCAAACCGGGGATCTAAGCTAGAGCTATAGAGGCGATCCGCTACAGTCCGCCACAGAGTAAGAGAGCATCCTAGGACAGGCTTTTGCCTGTGTAAGCAAGAACCCGTCCTGCCATTTCTCCTTATGCTAGGCCGTTTGGCGGGTTGCCGTCGGTGAGGTTTAGCCACCCAAAGGAGGGCTTTCCCATGACCACTAAGCTTGTTTCACTGGCGATCGCGCTTTCAGCCCTGGCCGGTGCCAGTATCGCCACCCTGGCCTTGACCGCGACTCCACTGAAAGCCCAAAACCAGACCGGCTGGTGGCCCATGGGTCGCCACATGATGGGCGATCGCTGGCAAGGCGGCCCAGGTATGGGGCAAGGGGGGGGAGGCATGCCCTGCGTCAACGGCGGTGTGTTTGACCCTGACAAGGTAGAAACTCTGCAAGGTACAGCCACCGAGATAAGTCGCTACGGTGGCCACCAGGGAGTGTTTCTGAACCTGACTACGGCGCAAGAAACGCTGACGGTGCACCTGGGGCCAGATTGGTATCTGGATGATCAGGGTTTTGAGATTGATTTCCATCAGCCCCTAGAGGTAACGGGCTTTCGAAATGACTGGAATGGTCAAGCGGTGCTGATGGCCGCTGAGGTGACCCAGGGCGATCGAATCTTGCAGCTGCGCGATGCCAACGGCTACCCCCTGTGGATGGGGCGAAGACAGCGGCTTCAGTCTCTTGGCAAATTCGGGACAATAACCCGATCGCTAGTACCAATGCAGTAGCGATTGCGGCCCGCCAGTTTGGCTTGGTATAGGGCGGCATCGGCAGCGGCCAGTAGCCCGCTGGGCAAGGTCTCTGAGCGGGGCACACAGCAGGCAATGCCAAAGCTCAAGGTAATGTGGTCAGCCACCGAGGAAAACCCGTGGGGGAGCCGGGCCTGGGTAAACTGGTGCTGAATTCTGGCGGCCACCGCCATGGCCCCCTCCAGCGTAGTTTGGGGCAGCAGCACCACAAATTCTTCGCCACCGTAGCGAGCCAGCACGTCCCCAGGGCGTTGAATGTGTGCCTTTAGCAGGTGGGCCACCTGTTGCAGGCATCGATCGCCAGCCGGGTGGCCATAGTGGTCGTTGTAGGGCTTGAAATAGTCCACATCGCACATAATCAGAGCGAGGGAGGTGGTGGCTCGCTGGGCCCGCACCCACTCATGGGTGAACACCTGATCGAAATGGCGACGATTGGCCACCCGAGTAAGGGCATCGGTGGTGGCAATCCGATTGAGTTCTTCGTTTGCCTGCTGAAGCTCCTGCGTCAACTCTTGGAGCTGCATTTCTACCCGCATCTGGGCATCGATATCCTGAAACGCTCCAAAGATGCGCACGCAGTTCCCGGTGATGAACTCGGCTTGCCCTAGCGATCGCACCCAGCGCAGATTGCCCTTAGCGGTCACTATTTGCAGCTTTTCATCCCACGGCTGCCCCGTGTGGCGGCATTGCTCTACGGCTGCAGTGATGCGCTGGCGATTGATTCCCTCCAGATAAAAGTCAAGAGCCATCGCTAGAGTTGGCTTAAAATCAGCCTCTACTTCATGGATCTCCTGCGTCGTTGGCGTCCAATAGACCATTTCCTGCTGTAAATCGACTTCCCAACCGCCCACGCGGGCGATGGCGCTGGTCTGCTCTAAAAAGATTTTGGTGCGCTGGAGTTCTTCTTCCATGCGCTTGCGCTGGGTGATGTCACGCCCCTCCGGAATCAGCAGCACCACCTGGCCCTGGTCATCCAACACAGGCCGTAGGGAGAAGTCAATAGTGATCAGCTGCTGGTCGGCCCCCTGAATCTGCACCTCATAACGGACGAACTCTCCCTGGCTGGCCGTCGCGATCGCCTGCTTGAGCCGGGACTGGGTCTCAAGGGAAAGCGTCCACCAGCCCGCCTCCCAAAACGGGCGACCCACCACGTCTTCTCGATTAAAGCCACCAAAGGCCAGCGCGGTCTGATTGGCCTCTAGCAGAATGCCTTCTGGGGTTAGCAGGCCAATAAACTGATACATCTGGTCGAAGATCGCCTGGAAGCGCTGCTGGCTCTCACGCAAAGCCTTCTCCGCCATTACCCGACCAGTTACATCCCGCACCATAACCAACGCTTCGTCCCCCTCCAAGGGCACAATCCGCGCTTCTTCGTAGTAGGGTTTGCCATCTACGGTAATGGTGTATTCGTAGATCTGCCGCTCCCCGGTGTCAAGCGCCTGGCGAATAAAGTGCAGCCGCTGATCGGCCAGCAACCTAGGCAGCATCTCGTAAATTGACTGAGGGCGCTGGGGGTCGATATTGCCATAGAGGGTGATCTCGCCACCAGAGATAAAGTCGTAGCGCAGACCGTGGCAATCGATCCGCATCAGCAGATCGGGAATCGCCGCCAGCATGGCCCGCTTCGTGGCCTCACTTTTTTGCAGGGCCAGCGCCGTTTCCTTGCGCTCGGTAATGTCTTGGATATAGCCCAAAAATTTGACTACCGTACCGTCGGCTCCATAGATGATCCGCGTGAATTCATCGATCCACCGGTATTCGCCGCTGGCGTGGCGCAGCCGATATTCTGTGGCGTGGAACGGGGTTTGGGCCGCCACCGCCCCACTCACCTCCACCTGCATCTGGGCAATATCGTCTGGGTGAATGAGCGCGGCAAAGGCCACCCGGCCCTGCACGAGATCGCTCGGTTCGTACCCAAACTGGGCCTGCACGTTTGGCGAGACATACTCTACGGGCCAGTCATCGGTTGGCCCCCAGCGAATCACAACCGTAGGGCCACCGATGAACAGGCTGCGCTCTTCTTCAAACGCTTGCTCCATCTGTTTGCGATCGCTGATGTCCTGCACAATCGCAATATCTGAAATGGCCCGCCCATCGGCATCCCGTAGAATGGACAGCACCAGATTGGTCCACCGCACGCTGCCGTCTTTGTGAAAGTAGCGTTTTTCTAGGGCAACCGAAGCGGCCTCCCTGGCATAGAGCTTAGCCAGGGCCGCCTCAGTTTCTTGGCACTCATCGGGATGGGCGATATCTTGATACCGCAGCTGTAGTAGCTCTGCTTCGCTATAGCCCAACATGTCGCAGTAGGCCTGGTTGGCCTGCAAAAAATGACCATCTAGGGCCGCCTGGTTGATACCCAGGGCCGCCTGCTGAAATATGGCCCGCAGCCGACTTTCACTCAGACGCAGGGCTTCCTCTAGCTGCTTTTGTTCGGTAATGTCGGTGGTAACCCTGTCTAGGCGAGCCGGATTGCCCGCTGAGTCATAAATCACCCGGGAGCGATCGCGCACCCAGCGCAGCTCTCCATCGGCTCGGGTAATGCGGTACTCCAAATCAAACCGATCGCGATCGCGGAGTTGCCCTAAAAATTGCTCAATTTTGGGCTGGTCGGCGGCATGAATTAGACTGCGCCACAGACCAGGGGCCGTGAGAAAAGCCTCCTTAGAATAGCCATAGAGGGTTTCTACCGCAGAATTGACGTAGCGAGTCGCCATCGTTTGTAAATCCAGGGACCAAACCACGCCGTCAATATTGCTCAGAATGCCGTCCAGCAGAGAGTGCTCGTGGTCGAGTCGGGTCTGAACGCCCCGTAACTCCTCGGTGCGTTCTTTGACCTGTTGGGCCAGCACCTGATTGAGATGCTCCCTTAGCGCCTCAGCCTGTTTGCGCTCGGTTATATCCCGCAAAATAGACAGGTGAAGATGGGGAGAGATGTTGGCCGTAGCCGCGTACTCTACAATGCGTTCTTCCCCATTGCCCACCCTTAGGGCAATTTCTCCCTGCATCTGGCCCTGCGCCAAAAACGCCTGCCACTGCTGAGATAGGTTTGCGCCAGAGGGCAGAACACAAAAATCGGCAATGGTGCGGCCAATGATCTGGTCTCGACCACAGTTCAGCAGATTGCATGCAGCAGGGTTGGCCTCAACATACTGGCCCTGATCGTTGGCAATGAGCATGGCATCTAAGGCCATATTGAAGAGGTTATGACCTTGAGAGTCTAAGACCACTCCCCCTGCCCCTCGGCCAGGCTGAGGCAAGGGGCTAAGGTTGATAGGTAACCCATTGGGAGTTAGAGACACAGTAAACCGTGGGACGCAAAACAACAGGGAAACTGGAGCCCCCTATGCGTGCAGGTTTTACCACACCAAGGGCCTAGGAAACGCGGGGCAACAAAAAATTCCTAAGTACAAACGTCATCTCAGAGGTTTAACCACTAATCTAGGGCTGGGGCGACCTTCTGTCTGTATCACTACCGCTATACCAGCAGGGGTCAAACTATTTTTCCCAATTCTGATCGGCAATTCATCCTGCCCAAGCGACTGCGCTGAGATAACCAAACGGGTTTAGAGTGCCGCCGTAGGAGACACCGACGGTCAGATTGCCCCAAAGAACGGTTTCCTGCGGCGGCGGCCAACAAAACAGCCCCCGCCAGCAACATCTGGCAGGGGCTGTTCATTCAACAGGTGAGGAGCTTAGCTAGCGGCGGCACCACTGCGGCTGTAGGTCGCCCAGAAGCTGGGGTGTACCTTGCCCTGGATGTGGTTCCAGTAGTGGGCGGCTTCGGCGGGCAGACCGGCTTCGGTGGCCAGACGGGCCAGCATCGATTGCTGACGCTGCTTCACGGAGCGATGACGGTTCATCATGCTCATGCGGGCTTTGTCTTCGGTGCTCAAGGCGGTTGCTACGGCGGGGGCTGCTGTTGCTGTCGATGCGATCGCAGCGACAGGTGCAACCTCAACCACAGGGGCAACCTCAGGGGTGCCAGACTGGTAAGCCACACCGCGATAGACCAAGTCTAGGGTGGGCTGCTGCACAGCCGCTTTCTTAACGGTGCGGAATCGAATATCTACGCCACGGAACTTGCCAACCTCATCGGTTAGGTTGGATTCCACAACGGGGGGGGTGTAGTCGTAGCTTACGCCGCGATAGGTGAGTTTCATGGGGTCGCCTCCAAAAGATCAAGGGTTTGATCAGAACATTGGGGCGCGTTCCTTCGGGGGCTATTAACCCCTACTTCCGTCTCGCTCTAGTCGGCATCGAAAAGGCGAGATGAACGAATTTCTGATTACTTCTGTATAGTAAGCTACGGTTTTGCCTAATGTCAAGGGAATCTCTATTCGGTATAAGCTTCTACACAATCCCGAATGCCCAGTAAATCAAGCCTTTGGAGTACCCAGCGGCAGCTCAGAGAAAACTTGCCATTTTTGCCCGTCGTGGCGGAGCAAGGTCAGAGTGGACACCTCAAAATCTGCCGAGAAAGGGCGGTGCTCAAACTCCTCCCAGGCCTGGTAAAAGACCTCGGGACTGAGGTCACGAAAGCCCACGGTGACATGGGGCGTAAAGGGCCAAGGGGCGCGACGGTTGGAGCCAGGTTCTCGATAGCCCTCCCGCAGCCCGCAGTGAGTTTCTAGATAGGCGATTAAGGCAGGTTGAACGGCCATCACCGCTGCCGTCTGGCGCACATCGACATAAATCACTCGCGGCGGAAACGCGCTAAACCCTTCTAGAACAACAGGAATAGGCCGCTGCTGACGGGCAAATCTATGCAGGTGGCACTGTAGCTCATCCAGCCGATCTAGATGCCACACAAAAGGTGGCTGTAGGGTGATGTGAGGCGGAGATCTAAGAGCGGCCCTGCTGCCAAAGCGCTGCTCAATTTCTTGCTTGATGGCGGTGATGGCGTCCTGCACCGGCTGGGGCGGCAGTAGGGCCACAAAAAATCTAGCCGACTCTGGCGATGGACTGGCCATAGGCAAACCTTAGCGATGGGAGTTTGAGCTAAGGCCAGCGATCGCGATCCCTTTCATAAAACGACAACCGGGCGTAACCCATAAAGGTGGAATCCACCGTTTCGCCCACCGGGTAAGCCGTCGCCCCAAACAGGTAAACCCCGCCAAAACGAGGATTCCGCACGGGCCGCAGGGCCAAGGTGATCGGGACCCCAGGTTCAGCGGGTGGGTCAAAGGAAATCGTCAATTCGCGGGCGTCCTGGTCTTGGGTGAGTTCGCCGAGGGGCAAACGTACCCGACCCTCCGAGGTATTGGCAAAGGCTTCGGTGGCCTCTAGCCGATAGCGAAAAATTGGGTCATACCCTTCATTCAGGCGAATCACCACCCGGTCGAGGGATTCAACCGCCGCCTCAGGAAAATCAAAGGTGAGGTAGTAGGTGACGTTGCTTTCGCTGACCAGATTGCGGGTGGCGTAGCTTTCGGTCAGGCGCGGCGGGTACGAAAAACCAACGGTGCCATCAGAATACTGAATGGCCGGGGCGGAGGCTGGCGCTAAAAATCCCCAGGTAGACCCTAGGGTTAGTAGACCGGCACCGGCCAGCGCAACGCCTCGTCTCAAAGATGACCAACGTGGGGATGGGAACATGGCGCAATTACTGAGGCTGATACCTCAAGTCTAGCGCCGTCCGCCCAAGAATTTGGGCCGAGCATCTAGGTCGAGAATTTGGGAACTCGCTAGTTATCAAACAGGTTGAGCTGAAGCTCTGGTTTTACCCGCATCACCACCAGGGTCATGTCGTCGTCGTTGCTGCGATCGCCGCCAATAAAGCGATCGAGCAGGTCAAAGGTGTAGTCTAAAATCGCCTCGGCTGACGTGCAGTTGCGGCAGGCCCACTGGAGTGCCCGCTCCAGGTTCTCTTCCTCAAAGCGCTCACCGCGAGGGTTGGCCGCCTCGGTAAACCCATCGGTGTAAAACACCACCGTGTCGCCCGGCTGAAGCTCCACCTCGGCCTCGCAGTACTCGGTGTTCATATCTAGCCCCAGCAGCATGCCAGGAGTATCAAGTCGGGTGATGGTGTTAGTGGCGGCCTGCCACAGCAGTGGCGGATTGTGGGCGGCGTTGCCGTAGGCTAGGCGACGAGTTTTAGGGTTGTACTCGGCATAAAACAGCGTCACAAAGCGGTTCGAGCTTTCGAGATCGCTGTGCATGACGAAGTTTAAGTCTTGCAAAATGCGGGCCGGGGAGTGGCCGTTGAGCACCTCCGTTCGCAGCATGCCCCGCATCATGGTCATGATTAGCCCGGCGGGCACCCCTTTGCCCATCACATCCCCAATAGCAAAGCTCCATGGAGCCGCCGCCGTCTGCTGGGAGCCGGTCTGGCGCAGCTGGTCAAAGGTGGTAGGGATAAAGTCGTAGTAGTCACCACCCACCTTGTGAGCGGTGCGGCACTTCGCTGCCAAATCCATCCCTTTGATAGCAGGGCACTCGCGGGGCAACAGTTGCAGCTGAATTTCGGCACCAATTTCGAGTTCGCGATCGAGGCGCTCTTTTTTGCGCACCGCCGCCGTCAACTCGTTGTTTTCGATCGCCACCGAGGTCTGGTCAGCCACCAGTCGCACCAGCTTCTGACGGGTCTCCGTCCAGGCGTAGTCGGGGTCGCGGCTAAACACGTAGAGCCTTCCCCGCTCCACGTTTTGCACAATAATGGCGGTGCCAAACAGCTGAAACTCGTCGCCCAGGTAGCGGTTAACCTGGCGATCGAGGGCCAGCATGGCGTTGCGCGCCATCGACATCATGCTGCTCTCGGGGGCAGCTTTGAAGCTGGCGGTCACTTGACGGGTAGCCGCTTCCAGGGCCGATCGCACATTCTGGCATTGGTCTTCGCTCTGGCAGTGCAGTCGCTCTAGGCGAACCTGCCCATCGGCTCGGAATAGCACCAGAGCACCGCCGCTGGCGTCGGTTACCCGGCTGGCAATCATTGGAATCAGCTCAAGGAACTGATTCAGGTTGTTGAGGCTGCGGAGGGCGAACCCCAGCGAACTGAGCAAATCTTGAATTTTGTACTGCTCACGCTGCAGCCGAGCCACCAGTTCCTTGAGGGCAAACACAGGTGGGGTATCGGGTAGAGCGCTACTGCTAGCGCTTTCAAAGGAGGATGATGGCCCGGATGGCATGGGAAAAGCTGTCATGGACGACCTGTGCACAATGCTCTCGTGAGACTTAGCGAGCGAAACGACCAACTAAATATAGGAGCTAACTGAAAATTTGGCGCACATCTTTGGGCTTGAGCGTAGAAAATCCCTATTTTTGGCGATATACAGCAACTTTTGCCAAGGCGATCCCGATGAGCAGCAACCGGGGATAGCCCATAGTAGCGCACAAATTGAAGGCCAAGGATAGCATTCCCGAACGGACTTCACTACCTCTGCGGGAGGAGATAATCTGTGAGGCGTGGGAGATAAGTCCGCAGATTTTATTCGTGGCTGGGGCGCGATCGCCACCACCCCCGGCAAAGCGCCAAAGCCTCCTCCTGGCTAAGGCAGACCACCGGGTAATCGAGCTGGGGCCGATTCAAAATAAACAGAGCAATATCTAGCTGTTCAGCCGCCGCCCGCTTGGTATCTTCTCCCCCAGGAGCGCCAGAGGCTTTGGTAATGACCTGAGTGATACCCCACTGCTGCCAGAGGGCGCGTTCTAGCTCGGCAGCAATGGGAGGACGTAGGGCGATCAGACGATCGGGGGTAAAGCCTGCGGCTAAGGCAGCGTCCAGCGCTACCAGCGAGGGCAAGATGCGGGCGAACAGGGTAGCCTGAGTCTGCCAGGGGGTGAAATGGTGCAGCCAGCGATAGCCGAGGGTGAGCAATGTGCGCTGTTCTAGCAGAATCTCAGGGGTGAGCACTACCTGGAGGTCATCTATATAGTGAATGCGCCCGTTAGAAGAGGCTTTTTCTAGAGCAGGACGTTCGTAGCGCCAGTATGGGAGGTTGAGGATCTGGGCAGCGGCGATCGCCCCCTGTGAAATCTCCACCGCAAACGGATGCGACACATCTAGCACCGCCCCAATGTGCTGAGCCCGCATAAACTCCCCCAGCAATGCTTCATCCAGTCCCCCAACTAGAACCTTTAGATAAGTACTCTCTTTATAGGCATGCCGCGCAGCTGCCGTGGTCACCGTGACCAAACAGGGAATTTGCTCCGCTGCCAAGGCAGCGGCCAACTCCACCGCCTCCCCCGTTCCCCCAATCACCCATAGGACTGTCCCCCGATTGTCCACAAATTCCCCTCAATCTCGTGTGTTTCTTCCAAGACGCAAAAATGCGTCTCTCCATCCCCTCAACTCAAAAAACTTGTGGCAAACTCATGGGTCTGTCCCTACACTCTGCTACCCTTTCCCTCATGATCTGCCTAGCCCGGCCATGAACCAACTGCTGCTGCTTCCTATTGTCGCGTTTGCCAAGCTGCTGACCCTAGCCCTACGGGTGTCGGGGCGGGGGTCGGGTACCGCGCTGCCAGGCTACCTAGTCGGACGCTACTTCCCCTTTGTGCTAGAGGCCTTAGTCAGCCAAATTCCAGTCGTGGTGGCCATTACTGGCACCAACGGCAAAACCACCAGCCAGACCATGCTCAGCGCCGTGTTTGACCAAGTGCCGAGGGCCAAGGTACTGCGCAACAAGGCCGGGGCCAACCTCAGCCAGGGCATTTTGTCAGAACTCCTTAAGCAGAGCAACGCCGTTGGCCGCCTAGATTTCACCCATGCGGTGCTCGAAGTCGAAGAGGCCACCCTGCCCCGCATCGCCAGGTTGCTCAAACCCAATATTATTGCCGTTACCAACCTCTATCGCGACCAGCTCGATGCCTACGGCGAAATCGATCGCACCGAAAAGCTGATTCGCGACGGCATCGCCCAGTGCCCCACCGCCGCCGTAGTCGTCAATGGCGACGATCCCCGCACCGCTCGCCTTACCCAGGGGATGGGAAACGCCACCTACTATATGTCTCTCGCCCCAGAGTACGCCAAATTTCTGCCCTACGAGGGCCAGCTCAACCGTCGCGACCCCAGCAGTCAGGGGCTAGAGGCAACCAATATCCACATCAACGAAGACCTAACCACCGATTTCTCAGTTCAAGGGCATATTAATGATGAGAGGGTGAACCTGCCCCAGGCCAAGACGGTATCGCCAGGGTTCTTTCATGTGTACAATGCCCTGACTGCGATCGCGATCGCTAACCTCCTAGGTATAGACGGAGCCACTGCGATCGCCGGGCTCAAAACCTTCAAACCAGCCTTTGGTCGGGGCGAAATCCTCACCCGCCAGCAGGGCGATAAACAGGTCAACTATCGCCTGCTGCTGGTAAAAAATCCTGCCAGCTTTAGCCTCAGCCTAGAGCTGCTGCGCAATATTCCCGCCCTTAAGCTCATTCTCGCTATCAACGACAACACCGCCGACGGCAAAGACGTCTCTTGGCTGTGGGATAGCGAACTCGAACGGCTCAACCATGCCGATATTGACTGGATTCTCTGTACAGGCATTCGCGCCAAAGATATGGCAGTGCGGCTCAAATATGCCTTGGATATCTCCCACAGTCCTATCCCCACCGACGAATCAATCCGCCAGGCGATCGATTTATCTTTTGACAAAGCCAATACCGGAGACACAGTCTTTGTTCTGCCCACCTACACCGCCATGCTCGAATTTCGCAAGCTCATGGGCAAAACATTGGATGTGGTCTAACGCTCTCCAACCCATCCTCTAGGGCAGACACCTGGGTCTGTCCCTACCCATCCACCCCCTACCTATCCACCATGCCCTACGCCCTAACCATTACCCACCTCTACCCCGACCACCTCAACCTCTATGGCGACACCGGCAATCTCATCGTGCTGCGCCGCCGCTGCCAGTGGATGGGCATTGACTGCACGGTGAAAGCCCTGACAATGGGAGAGATGGCTCAAAGCGGCCAGACCGATCTTTACTTCATGGGTGGTGGCCAAGACACTGACCAAGCGGCAGTAGTCAACGACTTCCACCAGCTCAAGTACGAGGCTATTCGAGCCGATACCGAAGCAGGGGTACTGTTCCTGGGAGTTTGCGGAGGCTACCAGCTGATGGGCAACACCTTTCTCATGGGCAGTGGTGAAGAGACTCAGGGTTTGGGCATTATCAACGTCAACACCCGCGCACCGGGCACCGACGTCAAGCAGCGGTGCATCGGCAACCTAATTGTCGAAATCACCCCTGCCACCTACGCCGAGATGCAGACAATGTACGCGGCTCCCCGAGCCATTCCTCGAACCCTGGTGGGGTTTGAAAACCACTCAGGGCAAACCTACCTAGGCGATCGCGTAGAGCCCCTAGCTAAAACCATCGCCGGGTTTGGCAACAATGCCACCGCCGAGTATGAGGGTGCGCGCTACAAAAACGTGTTCGGCAGCTATATGCACGGGTCGCTGCTGCCCAAAAATCCGCATTTTGCCGACTATCTGATTGGGTTAGCCCTACGCCGCAAGTATGCCGACACCAGCCTCACCCTTCCCACTCTGGCTGACACCGAGGAATTTGCTGCCCACGAGTCTGTTATTCATCGCTATGGCTAAGCCTGAGCTATGAAGGCAATCCCCAAGGTGCTGGTAGGCCCACGAAAAAGTCCGTGGCTGGCGGTCAATCTGTCGGCGGCACTTCCTGGCGTGGGGCAAATTTACGATGGTGCGATCGCCCGTGGTCTGTCCATCGCCGCAGCTCACCTGGGGCTCATCGCCTTTATCTTCTGGTCGATCTTTGCCCCTAGGGGTAACACTCTGCGAGGGCTAATGGCCCTTATCCCACTGCTTAGTCTATATATATTCAATTTGTGGGATAGCCACCATGTTGCGAAGCAGGGCGTAACCCTCGACGAGTTTAGCCCGCTGCGCTACCAATCCAGCGATCCTTGGTATCCAGTATTTCTTTCCCAGATATTGCCGGGGCTAGGGCACCTCTTTTTGCAAAAGGCCACCATTGCGGGTGTACTGCTGATCTTGGGCATCCTCACCGCTTACCTAGCCAACTTCAATCCGATGCTGTTGCCAATTCCGCCCATTATCTGGGCAGTGGCCTGTGGGCTGGCCTACCGCTCAGCTCCGGCCCGGCGGCGGCAGTGGCGGCTATTGGCGGGCCTCCTAGTGGCAGTAATGGCCACTAGGTTGGCGGTCAGTTCCATACCCTTTGTGGTTTATAACCAGGTAGTGCAGTGCATTGTGCCCAGCGAGTCAATGCTGCCTACGCTGGAGGTGCGCGATCGCATCTTCGTCCGCCCGCGCCCGTTAACGCATCTCTTAGCAGCAGGCGACATCATTGTCTTTTCCAATCCAGAGCGCACTCCAATCGAACAAGCTGGAGAACTCAAGAATCTGATGGTGAAGCGAGTCATCGCCCTAGCCGGCCAGCAGGTAGAAATACGCAGCGGCCAGGTGTGGCTAGATGGCATCCGCCTAGTCGAGTCCCCGTTGAGCGAGCCTATCCAATACCAGTGGGGGCCGCAAACAGTGCCCACTGACCACCTGTTTGTCCTTGGAGACAATCGCAACAACAGTCGAGATTCCCACGTGTGGGGATTCTTGCCCCGAGCTCACGTAGTGGGCAATGCCTACAAAATCTACTGGCCACCCCAGCGGGTACAGCCCTTGCCCTAGCTAGGGCTATTCCACAGACGCTGTTCGTTCACAATAAATTTATTTTTTTAATTTTCTACTTTTCTAGAGTTAGCCCAAACTCCCAGTAGGGTACTTTAAGGCTGATCTAACCCGAAAAGGTTAGATTTGAATAGCTCCAACTATATTTATGGGGTTTTCACACGCTGACGATTTGACTTCACCGACTGCTCATAATGATAGTCCGGGTCAGGGCTAAGCTAGCCACTAGGCGAATCTAAGGCAAGCGTAATCATCTTCATCGTCACTATAGAGAAAGGCCTAGGTCATACTCAAGCATGCTGATTCCATCCTGGCAGCGCT
This sequence comes from Tildeniella torsiva UHER 1998/13D, assembly GCA_019358835.1. Lineage (GTDB taxonomy): Bacteria > Cyanobacteriota > Cyanobacteriia > Phormidesmidales > Phormidesmidaceae > Nodosilinea > Nodosilinea torsiva. The sequence continues at coordinate 158,632 of JAHHIH010000009.1, read as the reverse complement.
TCCACTAGTCCTAAAAGTGCACAACTTCATGATCAAGTTAAAAACTTGTTAATGCCACTGAAGATAGCAGGTAGAGTGTAAAGGCCTGACGTAAGCTACGGTAAGAATACTTAAACCAGAGATTCGCTTGGCTCCAGCTTAATTCTCTAGCCCTAGGCAAATAGAATTTTCTACGAAAAATGAGGATATTGACTTGACATAGCAGTATTTCTATAGACTGCAACGAGTTAGACCATAATTCAGCTTCCGTAAGCTGAGCGCATCGGATCAAAGACCAGAACTTCCTAGTTTTATCAATTTCTAGAGGGTTTATGAAAGCAGTTATATTAGCTGGTGGTTTAGGTACTCGTCTAAGTGAAGAGACTAGCATCAAGCCTAAACCCATGGTTGAGGTTGGGGGCTATCCCATCCTCTGGCACATCATGAAAATTTATGCTGCCCACGGTATTAACGATTTCATCGTTTGCTGTGGCTACAAAGGCTATGTCATCAAAGAGTATTTTGCCAACTACTTTTTGCACATGTCAGATGTAACCTTTGACCTGCGCTACAACCAAATGAATATCCATAATGGCAAAGCTGAGCCATGGAAAGTTACGCTAATCGATACTGGCGCATCAACACTAACTGGTGGACGTCTCAAGCGGGTAAGAGAATATATCGGGCCTGAGCCCTTTTGTTTCACCTATGGAGACGGGGTTAGCGATGTAAACGTCACCGAACTCATCAAGTTCCACGAGGCGCAGGGTACCCTGGCTACGCTTACCGCAGTCAAGCCACCTGGTCGATTTGGGGCGATCGCATTACATGAAGGGCAAACCACGATCGCATCCTTTGCTGAAAAAGCCGATGGCGATGAAGCCTATGTTAACGGTGGCTATTTTGTCTTAGACCCCCAAGTTATCGACTTTATCCCGGATGAAGACGTCATGTGGGAGCATGAGCCCCTAACTAAGCTGGCTGAGATGGGTCAATTGTCAGCCTATCGGCACGATGGATTCTGGCAACCTATGGATACTCTTCGAGACAAAAATAATCTTGAAGGATTATGGAAATCTGGAGAAGCCCCCTGGAAAGTTTGGTAATTCAAGCCTTGCGTTCCAAAACAGCCTGTATAACTGCGAACTAGAGCAAACATAATGTCCAATACCTACGACTACGCCATTATTGGCGGTGGCATTGTGGGCCTGGCTACAGCCATGAAGCTGAGCCAAATGCTCCCCAGCGCCAAAATTACCGTCATCGAAAAAGAATCCTCTTGGGCCTATCACCAAACAGGTAACAACAGCGGAGTCATTCACTCCGGCATCTACTACAAACCCGGCAGCTTCAAAGCAAAATTTAGCCGGGCAGGCTGTCAGTCAATGGTAGACTTTTGCCGCCAGCATGACATTCCCTATGACGTCTGCGGCAAGGTCATCGTTGCAACCCAAGAAAAAGAACTACCACTCCTAGAGAATCTCTTCCAGCGCGGTCTTCAAAACGAAATTCCCGTTACCAAGATTACGCCTGAGCAAGTTAAGGAGGTCGAACCTTACGTCAACTGCATTGCTGCTGTCAAGGTAGATTCGACCGGCATCGTTAATTACAAAGCGGTTTGCCAAAAATACATTGAGATTATTCAAGAGTTCGACAACGATCTCCGCTTGAATACTAAAGTGTTAGGCATCTCTCTAGAGCCACAAAACGTGGTTCTAGAAACCAACAAAGGCACCATAAAAGCGAAGTTTTTAATTAACTGCGCGGGGCTATTCTCAGATCGAGTAGCTCAAATGGCTAACCTCAAGCCATCAGCAAAGATCGTGCCTTTTCGCGGTGAGTACTACGAGCTAGTGCCCGAGAAAAGACATATGGTCAATACCTTGATCTATCCGGTACCCAACCCCAGCTTCCCCTTCCTTGGGGTGCACTTCACCAAAATGATCGATGGTAGCGTTCACGCTGGGCCCAACGCTGTCCTAAGCATGAAGCGAGAAGGCTACAAAAAGACTGATTTCGATCTGAAAGACTTTGCTGAAGTGATGGCTTATCCAGGCTTCTGGAAGCTGGCCTCAAAGCATGCGGATGAAGGTGTCCGTGAAATCGTTCGCTCCTTCAGCAAAGCGGCCTTCGTCAAAAGCCTGCAACGCCTCATTCCAGAGGTTCGCAGTGAAGACGTCGTTCCTACCCATGCCGGGGTACGGGCTCAAGCCCTAATGAACAACGGCAGTTTGGTTGATGACTTCCTTATCGTCAACGGGGAGCGGTCAATTCATGTCTTGAACGCGCCGTCCCCAGCAGCCACATCCTCTCTGGAAATCGGTAAAGAGGTCGCCTCCCAAGTGGTTAATGCCACGGCTCCGACCTCTGTTGCACTCTAGTCACACTCAAACAGGAATTCACTCATGAAAGTATTAGTTACTGGTACAGAAGGCTATCTCGGCTGTTTGCTAGCTCCGTTACTCTTGCAAAAAGGCCATGACGTTGTTGGAGTCGATACCGGCTTTTACAAAGCAGGGTGGCTTTACAACGGCATCAACTCGTCGGCTAAAACCCTAAACAAAGATATTCGCAACATTGAGGCTGCCGATCTTGAGGGTGTAGAAGCCATTGTTCACATGGCTGAGCTCTCTAACGATCCCCTAGGCAAGCTCGCCCCCACCATCACCTATGACATCAACCACAAAGGGTCTGTACGCCTAGCAGAATTAGCCAAGGCCGCTGGGGTGCGTCGATTTGTCTATATGTCATCCTGTAGCGTTTACGGCGTTGCTGAAGGTGATGACTACGTTACCGAGGAGTCTGAGGTCAATCCTCAAACCGCCTACGCTAAATGCAAAACTCTTGTTGAGCAAGATCTGAAGCCGATGGCGGACGATGACTTCTCTCCCACCTTCATGCGGAACGCCACCGCCTATGGGGCATCTCCCCGCATGCGCTTTGATATTGTGCTCAACAACCTCTCGGGGTTAGCCTGGACAACCAAAGAAATTCGCATGACCAGCGACGGTACTCCATGGCGACCTCTGGTGCACGGTTTAGATATTGCTAAGTCAATTATCTGTGCTCTCGAAGCTCCCCGCGATATTGTCCACAACCAAGTTTTCAACGTTGGCGACACCAACCACAACTACCAGGTGCGCGAAATTGCCACGATCGTTGCAGAGACTTTCCCTGAATGTCAGCTGAGCTTTGGCAAGCCTGACACAGACAATCGCAGCTATCGCGTATCCTTCGACAAAATCAACAGCGTACTGCCCGGATTTAAGTGCGACTGGGATGCCAGACGCGGTGCGGAGCAACTTTTAAAGGTGTTCCAGCAAATTGATATGACCGAAGAGATGTTTACCTCTCGCGGGTTCACCCGTCTCAAGCAGCTGGAGTATCTCATTCGTACCCAGCAAATCGATAAAGATTTCTTCTGGAGCTAGCCATGATTTTTGAAGCAACTAATCTTAAAGATGCTTTTGTCATCGATCTCGAAATTCGCAGCGACGACCGAGGCGGCTTTGCTCGTACTTTTTGCGCCAAAGAGTTTGAAGAGCATGGGTTAAAGCCTATGGTTGCCCAGTGCAACATGTCTTTTAACTATAAAAAAGGCACTCTGCGCGGCATGCATTACCAGCTGGCCCCAGCCGCCGAGACTAAGCTGGTGCGCTGCACTCGCGGCGCTATCTACGATGTCATCATCGATATTCGACCTGATTCTCCGACTTACATGCAGCACTTTGGCATTGAGCTAAGTGCTGACAACCGTAAGGCACTGTACGTACCCGAGCTGTTTGCCCACGGCTACCAGGCACTGACCGACGATGCCGAAGTGATCTACCAAGTAGGTGAGTTTTACTCGCCTGGTTACGAGCAGGGCATTCGTTATGATGACCCCACCTTTGGCATTGAATGGCCGATTCCCGTGACGGTTATTTCTGAAAAAGATGCTAAGTGGCCTCCCTTTAAGGGCTAGGTAACTCTCTGCCAGTTCTTTTACTGAGAGCAACCCTCAATAAAAGAACTGGCCTTTATTCCGCTATTTCAACCTGATCTATCGCTTAGGTTTAAACACCATGTTTATTGTTGATACGGCGTTAAAAGCCAGACAGGAAGCCGGCAACCCAGTTCGAGTGGGGATGATCGGCGCAGGGTTTATGGGGCGCGGGGTCGCGAACCAAATGATTAACTCTGTGCCGGGTATGGAGCTGGTGGCGATCTCAAATCGCAATGTAGATACCGCCAAGCGGGCTTATCAAGAAGCAGGCGTCGAGAATATTAACGTCGTCTCCACTGTGACTGACTTAGAAGACAGTATTGCGACGGGCGGCTATGCCGTTACCGATGACCCGATGCTGCTGTGTCGAGCAGAGGGGATCGATGCTCTGATTGAGGTCACTGGTGCGGTAGAGTTTGGTGCCCATGTGGTGATGGAGGCGATCGCCCACAAGAAGCACGTCGTGCTCATGAACGCTGAGCTAGATGGCACCATCGGCCCCATTCTCAAGACCTACGCAGACAAAGCTGGGGTGATTTTGTCAGCCTGTGACGGCGACCAGCCTGGGGTTGAAATGAACCTCTACCGCTTTGTTAAGAGCATTGGCCTTACCCCACTGGTGTGCGGCAACATCAAGGGCCTGCAAGACCCCTACCGTAACCCCACTACTCAAAAGGGATTTGCTGAACAGTGGGGGCAGAACGTAAACATGGTAACCAGCTTTGCCGATGGTACTAAAGTCTCTTTTGAGCAGGCCATTGTGGCTAATGCTACCGGTATGACTGTCGCTAAGCGCGGCATGCTGGGCCATGACTTTAGGCTCCATCAGGATGAGCTGGTGAAGCAGTACGGTCTCAACTACACCGGCCACATTGATGACTTGACCAAGCTATACGATGTTGACCAGCTCAAGGAGCTAGGCGGTATTGTTGACTATGTTGTGGCAGTCAAGCCAGGACCGGGGGTCTACGTATTTGGCACCCACGATGATCCCAAACAGCGCCATTATCTAAACCTCTACAAGCTGGGCGAGGGGCCTCTATATAGCTTCTACACCCCCTACCACCTGTGCCACTTTGAAGTGCCACTGTCGGTCGCTCGCGTTGTGTTGTTTGGCGACGCCGTTATGACCCCTATTGCTGGTCAGAAGGTCGATGTGGTGACCACCGCAAAAATCGACCTGAAAGCTGGCGAAACCATCGACTGCATTGGCGGCTTTATGACCTACGGCGAGTGCGAAACCGCTGAAATTACCGCGGCGGAAAACTTGCTGCCGGTGGGGCTAGCTGAGGGCTGTAGGCTAAAGCGGGATGTTGCTAAGGATCAGACGTTAACCTACGACGATGTTGAACTTCCCCCTGGGCGTCTGTGCGACAAGCTGCGGGCTGAGCAAAACGCTATGTTTGCTCCACAAAAATCCCTGGTAGGGGTAGCGTAGCTAGAGCAATTTCCTACTGCTCAACAGGCTTAATGCAAGAGGGAAAGTCCACTGTGGGCTTTCCCCTTTTTTATGTTCTTGCTAAAAGCATCCGTGATTGAGAAGCAAAGTAGGGGAACAGCACGTTTGCTTGGCCTAAGGGCTGGCACTAGCGTAGTTAAGCAAATAAACCTGTCATGGCTAGCCCATCCCTTGTCGCTAGCTATAGCGAGTCAAGCTGACGCGATAGCGCTCTTTTTTAGTAACGGCGATTTCACCAATTTCAAGCCTTCCCTTGCCGCGAATTGCGATTAAGTCTCCAGTGGTCAGGGTGTAGCTGGCTTGGGTGACCGGCTTCCAGTTCACGCGCACATCGCCGCTGTTGATCAAGTCGGCCATTTTGCTGCGCGACATGCCGAACCCAGCAGAGGCGATCGCATCGAGCCTGAGGGAGGCCTCAACAGTGGTTAGGTCTTTTTTCTGAGGCGCACGCACCCGTAGCTGATCCCACTCTAGCGGCTGGGTCTTTACGGGTACGGAGCGCACTTGAGTAAGCGATTGGATGAGAAATTCTGCCAGTTCGGGCACAATGATCGCCTGCGCCCCACGCTCGCCTAGCACGATGATGTCGCCCACTTTGTCACGGTGGAGACCGGTGCCGAGCAGGGCCCCCAAAAAGTCGCCGTGGCTAGCGGGGTCGAACATGAAGTTTCCCCCTACTGTCAGGAGCGATAGGGGGATTTGGCTCTGATCGAGGGGGATATCGGATCGGGCGATCGCCAGCCGCTGACGCTCAGCCTGGGGGTAGCCACCCCAGACCAGGCTGTGAAGATCAGTTAAGCGCTGAAGCAGCGCTTTGGCCTCGATCTGATCTGGGGGTGACAAAAAATCGGTGACGACAACGTCCCAGGTTTTAATGGCCTGCTCGGCCTGATCTAGGATGCGGGCTAGGCAGTCGCGATTTTCTGTGGATCTGAGCAGATCATCCTTAGGCAGCATGGGCGAAGGTGGAGAAGGGTAGGTCTGCCCCGCTCCAGAGTTTGATTTCATGGAGCAGGGCTTTTTCTGACTCTACCTTACCGTCAGGGGTGGGGGCTAACCCCTAGGGAATAGCTAGAGCTACGCAGCACGGAGAGTGGCCTAAGGGGATCTCCAACGACGCGGTTGGTTGCTGGAGGTTAGTTTGCGATCGCCTCAATCACCTCCTTCCGCTTGGCATAGATGCTCTTGAGGTGGCGCTTCACAGTATTGACGGTAATGTAAAGCTCCTGGGCGATTTCGTCGTAGGTGCGATTGGCGCGGCGCAATACCCACACCGCGCGCTCACGGGGAGTAAGGTTGTACTGGATCGCCTCAAGCATGGCGGAGGCGTGGGCTGAGCGGGTTTTATTTTCTAGGGAAACCAGCAAATAGGATTGGGCCGTGGCGGGCAGATCGAGCCACTGGATGCGGGCTCGAATTTGGTGGCCAGAGCGCGCTGTCAGCTCCTGGGTGAGAACCATTAGGGTATCGGGATAAAACTCACGGCTTTCTAACAGGTGCACGCACATGGCTTTGAGATTGGCGGGTAGAGGGCTGGTGCTATTGCCGTCGCTGAGGTCGCGGCAGAGAATTCTACCCTTCTGATTACTGTGTACACAGGTGCCGTCTTCGGTCAGCACTAAAATGCCGTCAACAAAGCCTTCGAGCACGGCGCTAAGCAGGGGTAGATTGGCGTTGTTCTCCTGGGTCGGTTCGGGGGCAATAAAACGAGAGTTAGAGAGGGTGGTGGATGAACTCATAGTGACCATGGGGCTACCTGGTTGAAAACACAACAGAGTTAAAGGAGTCATCCGGAAACACAGCTTGTTAATTTGCGCTTGACTATTTGCGATAGGGAGAACCTCAACTCAAAGGAGGAGATCTCCGCACACAGAGGACAGTTTTCTAAGTGGTTTCTACAGGGTTGCGGCGGCAGCGGTGGCCACTGACGGCGACAAAGCGCCTTGAACTGACAGATTCTTCACGTTCATGAAGCTCCAGTCTGGAAAGTTTGGCGATTTTTTACGTAAATTTACTGATATCCCTTTTTTGGAATAAGTTTTTTGGATCCAGAAATTCATTATTTCTTGACAAGAGTTAACAAATATCGGTTTAGGAGTTGAAAAAGTGAGCCCTTGTCTATACTCTTATGGGCGTCCTATCGGAGCAAAGGCCTTTGCAGCAAGCCATGATACGGGCCAACTTACGACGGTTGTGGCATTTACGAGGGAATTTGATCGCCGCTGCGATCGCATTCCCACTCCTCTATCCCACCCTGCATCCGAGCGCGGGTTACGCTCAGAATGCACCGCCCGCAGCGGCAGAGGCTGCCCTCAACCAGGGGTTGGCCCTTGTCCAGCAGGGGCAAATCGACGGTGCTCTGGCTCAGTTTCAGCAGGCCGCAACCCTCGACCCCACCCTGGCCGCTGCTCACTACAACATTGGTCTAGCCCTGCGCCAAAAGGGTGAACTTCAGGAAGCCGCCTCCGCCTTCTGGGCAGCGATTCGAGCCGATCCGCAGTTTGCTTTGGCCTACGCCAATCTGGGCGGTGCCCTCATTGAGGGCAACAACCTCGACCAGGCCGAACAGTATTTGCAGCGGGCGATCGCGATTCAGCCCGATTTAGGCAATGCCCACTACAACTTAGGCCTCGTCTATCAATCCCAAGGGCGCTTTCCTGAGGCCCTAGCTGCCTTTGAACAGGCCGGACAGTTCAGCCCCAATGCTCCTGAGTCTTTTTTGCAGCGGGGCATCATTTACCTGCAAACGGAGCACAATGCCGAAGCCGAGGCTGTGCTGCTGCAGGCTCTCGCTCTTCAGCCCCGCTATGCCCAAGCCCACTACAATCTAGGGATTGCCCGGTTTAACCAGGGCCAAACCGAAACTGCCCTCAACTCGTTTCGCACAGCGACTCACATTAACGGTGGCTATGCCGATGCCTACTACAGCGCAGGACTAGCATTCATCCAACTCGGTCGTTTTGATGAAGCCCGTACCGTGCTGGAGTACGCCAAGAACCTCTACATCACCATGGGTAACCCGACCTGGGCAGCTAAAGCCCAAAGTCATTTGGGTCAGCTTCCAGCAAACTGACAGATTTGAAGGCGATTCCAATTAGGAATTGACTCCAAATTTTTCGACCTCAGCTGGGAATTCGGCACAGCGCTAAATTGAGCGATGAACAGGCAGGATAGGCTCGATTTCTGATGCCTCACTGACATCGAGCAACCAAAGTCCTCTGCAATCTGGCCCTTTGACGCCTAACGAAACTTGAGCTTGCGAGAGGCGTAGAGGCACATTTTTAGCAAAATCAGCCCTTCTCTGACGTGGGCGATGTTTGAGCTGCCGTAGGTGCGGGGCTGGTAGCGAATCGGCACTTCTACAATGTGAAGATTAAGTTTGGCAGCCCCAAACAGCAGGTCAAAATCCCCAAAGGGGTCGAAGTCGCCAAAGTAGCTGCGCCCGGCGGCAATGCGCTGATAGTCGCGCCGCCACAGCACCTTAGTGCCGCAGAGGGTGTCTTTAAGCGGCTGCTCCAGCAAAAACGAAAACAGCAGGGCAAAGATTTTGTTGGCCACCATATTGAGCCAGGGCATGGCGGTCTTGGATCGGGGGTACACCAGCCGAGACCCGTTAGCAAATTCTCCCCGCCCTGAGGCCAGCACCTCGACAAAGTGAGGCAAATCTTCGGGGGGAACAGTCAGGTCGGCATCAAGGATGAGCAGAATATCACCGCTGGCCTGGTCAAACCCCAGGCGCACCGCATCGGCCTTGCCCCGCCCCGTCTGCTGGAAAGCTTTTAAGGTGAAAGGCCCTCGGTAGGTCTGCACTAAATCCTGAATGGCTGGCCAGGTCTGGTCGCGGGAGTGCCCCTCAACAAAGATAACTTCGGTATGGGCACCGAGTTGGGGCAGTCGAGCTACGGCAGCGGCAATATTGCCGGCCTCGTTGCGGGCGGGGATGATCACCGAGCAGGTTGGCGGCTCTGTACTGGGAACAGGCTGAGGCCGAGCCACTATGAACGTGGTCAGACACAGGTGCTTGACTAGGGGTAAGGGCGCTAGATAGCGGTTCACCAGGCCTGCCATCCCTGGCACAAACTTGGGCCAGAGAAACCGGTTGCCCCGCTGCAGGGGGCGATAGCCAGTAATGGTGAGCAGGTTGGCTACATCATCCATGCTGAGCCAGTTTTGGGGAGGCTGGGGACGGCGCTGCCCTATCCGTTCAGCTAAGCCCAGCAGAGGTTCCCAGAGATGGCTGTGGAAGGTGAGAATCAGGCGGGTGTGAGGTTGGCAGAAAGGCTGCAACCGCTGGAGTACGGCCTGAATATCGCCCAGGTAGCCCAGAACCCCTGAGAGCAGAATGTAGTCGAACTGGCGATGGTCTGGAGCCAGCTGAGCGGGTTCGATCGCCTCAGCATCCAGCGTGTAAAAGGCGAGTTCAGGATATTTCTGACGGGCGATCGCCGTCACCGTCGGGGCAAAATCTAGGCCTACCCCAATGGCAGGAGCCGTGGAATGGAGTAAATCACCGGTACCGCAGCCGATCTCTAGCACGCGGCTGCCGGGCGGAATAATGAATTGATGAAGCCGAGCCAGGTCGTTGTAGTAGTAGCGGTTGCGACGACTCCAGCGATCTAGCTCGGGGGCAATGCGATCAAAATAGGCCCGGATGTCTTGCTTGAAGTCTTGCTTGGGGGCCTCAAGCAAATCAGTGGAATGGGCTTGAATCACAGACGTTTAGGGGCTTCTAGGGTCTAAGCGGCGTCATCCCGCTCAATGTAAAGGAATAAAAAGGCCATGGCAACGGCGGGAAAAACAATTCCCACCAAAGGAACCAGAATAGAGGGTAAAAAGGCAGCTGGCATAGGGTTTCTACCTCAATAGCAACATCACAGCATTGAGCATAAGACTACTGCGAATCGGCGATCTGTATGTCTATTTTGTTACAAACTTTCTCACTCGGCGAGGCCTCCTCCTCCTGAGGCAGGCGACTGTGCCACCAGGCCTGGGTTTCGCGATCGAGCTTAGCGGTATAGAGGGTGGTGACAAACGCCTGCGCCCCATAGCCCTGACCCACAATTTCGACGCAGTAGGAGGGTGACTTACGGGTGGCCATATCGGGCACAAACTGCTTGCCAATGCGCCGCCAGCTGGGTTCTTTGCCCCGCCACTGAATGCGACAGCAGGGCCAGGGCAGCTGATCGCGATCGAACAGGCGGCAGCAGGGGCCGACGACGCGGTAGGTGAGGTGCGCCCCTGGGCTTTGAAAAACATGGCCCGTAGGCCAGGGATGCTCTGAGGAGGGTGGCAGGGGCGGTATCATAACAGCATGTAACAAATGGCCAATGTTGAAGTAGTCTACGGGATTTTCTATGGCTGAGCCAATTACTCCAGCGGTGAGCGATCGCATCTGCAAACACATGAACGACGACCACACCGAAGCGGTACTGCTCTACGCCACCGCCTACGGCAACCAGCCCGCCGCCACCGCCGCTGTAATGGAGTCGGTTGACCCCGAGGGCATGACCCTGGCGGTGACCGTAGACGGTGCCCCAACCACCGTGCGAGTGCCCTTTGACCACACCCTAGAGGGGGCCGAAGATGCCCACCACACCCTAGTCGCCATGCTCAAGCAGGCCAAGGCCAGAGCTTAATCGGTATCCCTGCCATGAGCGTTTCTATTCAATTTTTGCCCGATGGCGTCACCATCGACGCCGAGGTAGGGGAGCCCCTGCTGGCGGTGGCCGATCGCGCCGGGGTGAGCATTCCCACCGGTTGCCTCATGGGGTCGTGCCATGCCTGCGAAGTAGAGCTAGAGGGGGAAGCAGACCCGATCTGCGCTTGCATTTCGGCGGTGCCGCCGGGCCACGACACGCTGGTCATCAACCTCTACGTCGATCCAACCTGGTAGGCATGCTGCCTGAACCCGTTCAGCTAGGCTCTGAATCCTTTGCTTAAGGATGGGAAGAGGCGACGAGGACGGCATGGCTGAATCGGGGTTGAGGTCGTCTTGCGATCGCCCCCGGTCACCAGCTCCTGCAAATAGCCCCAAGCCTGCTGCTGGGCGGCATCCCAGCTCAGGTGCTGACGGTAGTGCCGCCAGGCCGAGAGAGCCAGCGCTTGATAACGGGGATAGTCAGCCATATAGGCCGCGATATATTGAGCGTAGTCGCTAGCGGTGGCTGCTATCGGGAAGGCTCTGCCGTTGATATCGGTCTGCAATACGGTGGGAATGCCCCCCACAGCCGCCGCCACGCAGGGCAATCCAGCGGAATTGGCTTCACTGATGGCCACCCCAAAGGTATCGGCCTTGGTAGGAAAGATTAAAAAGTGGGCGGTGCCGAGCAAATGGGCAAACTGAGCCTCACCCTCGGGGGTAGCGCGATCGATAAACCCGCAGGAGCGCACAAAGCTGGGGCGATCGCCTGCCCATTTAGGTTCGCAGCCGACAACCCAGAGTTCTGTCTTCACGCCCTGCTGGTTGAGGGTTTGAGCCACCTCTAGAGCCAGCGGCCCGCCCTTGCGCTCCCAGTCCACCCCGAGGAAAAGCAGCCGGCAGGGGCTTGGGGGTCGCTGTGCGATCAGAGCTTCGATCTCGGTCTGAGTCAGATCCTGGGCGCGGCTAGCGCCTCGGGGAATGATGCGAATTTTGTCGGCGGGCAGGCCGTAGAGATTCACCGCCGACTGGGCCGCCCACTGGGAGGTGAGAATGACGCGATCGCACCGTTCCAGCGCCGCCTTCTCCACAACATGCAGCCGCCGCCGAGTCTCAGGACACAGGTTGGTTAGATAGGGATAAAAATCCACCAGGCTGCCCAACAGCGCATCAGTCCACAGCACCGTGGGCAGCGCCGTGCGCACCCGCGCCAAAGGAATCGCATTTTCAGGACAGAGCAGTAGGTCAGCCTTGGAGCAGGCGAGTTGGGCCTCAATCTGGCGAGCGTAGTAGGGCGAAACCCAAGGTTCCACAGGGCTGTAGTAGCTCTGCCCCAGGCGTTGGTAAATTAGCCACTTGAGCCGGGTAATGGGCACCTTGCGCCGCTCTAGAGGGCCGAGAAACTCCAGCTCAGCCCCAGCATTTTGCAAGAGTTCAGCAATTTTTTGCCCGGCTCCGTAGAGGCCCAGGTGGCGGCGAGGCCAGGTGGCGCGATCGCGCACGTCGTAGGTGGTGGCGTAGGCAATTTTCATATGAATAAGGGCTGAGCTATGGCTAGCCCAACCCTCTCAGCGACTGATCTTAGAATGCCCAGGGCATCCTGACAGGCAACGATTAGCTAGATGAGGCGAATCCAGTAGCGATCGCGCCCCCTTCTTTTAGCCTGATACAGCGCCGCATCCGCAGCGGCAATCAGGTCTTCGGGCGACTGGTCGGCGGTGGGCACCACGCTGGCGATGCCAATGCTGACCGTGAGATAGTCACCGATGGACGACTGGGGATGGATAATTCGCAGGGCAGCAATCTCGTCTTGCAGGGCCTTGGCGACAATTTCGGCCCCGGCACGGCGGGTGTTGGGCAATATTACGGCAAACTCTTCGCCACCGTAGCGGGCCAGCAGATCGGCGGCCCGTTTGACCGAGCGGGTGGCGGCGGCGGCGATCGCAATCAGCGCCTCATCCCCCTGCTGGTGGCCCAGGCAGTCGTTGTAGGGCTTGAAAAAATCGACATCAAACATAATCAGCGACAGGGGCTGCTGCTCCCGCACCATGCGCTGCCACTCCTGCTCTAAGTACTCGTCAAAGCGGCGGCGGTTAGGAATGTGGGTGAGCCCGTCGAGGGTGGCCAGGCGCTCTAGGGTTTCGTTGGCCTCGGTCAGGGCGGTTTCCATGCCCTTGCGATCGGTGATGTCGATGCAGTTGGTGATTACGCCGTTGACGGTGCCGCTGGCATCTTGAAAGGGGCTAATCACCACCTGGTACCAGCGGCGAATGCCCACCCGGTCGATCACCTCCTGCTCACCCTGGTAGGGCATCTGGGTCTCGATCACCTGTTGATGAATGCGGTATTGCTGAATCGCCTCAAAGGCCGAGACGTTGGGATTAAAGTCGGTGTCGAGTTTACCTACCATGTCGGCGGGGGTAATGCCATGTAGACTGGCGCTGGCGCGGTTGGCCATCTGCACCCGGCCCTGGCGGTCTTTGACCACAATAATGCTGGGAATGCTGTCGATCACATTTTGCAGAAACTGTCGCTGGCGAGCAATTTCGGCCTCGGCCTGCTTGCGCTCGGTAATGTCGCGCACGATCGCCAGTACCTGGTTAGGGCCGCTGGGGACAATGCGAGCTTCTTCATGGTGCCAGCCGTCGGGAGTTAAGCAGCGATATTCATAAACCTGGGGTTCGCCGGTTTGCAAAGCCCGCTGAATGTAGTGCATGCGCTCGGCTGCCATATCGGCGGGCAGCACCGCCTCCATGGGTTTGCCAATCTGGACACTGGGATCAACGATGAGACTGACCGCTCCGGCATTCATCACATCGAGGCAAACGCCGTCGCCCGAAAAGCGCACCAGCAGGTCTGGAATCGCCTCCAGAATAATCCGCTGGGTGGCCTCGGCCTGGCGCAGGGCGGCAGTGCGATCGGCCACCTGGCGCTCTAGGGTTTGGTTATAGTCGGCCAGCAAGGTCTGGGCCTGCTTGCGGGTGGTGATGTCCTGAAAGGCGGCGATCGCATATTCCACCTGCCCTCCCTGGTCAAAAATGGGCGTCGTCACCATTTCAATGGGGATAGGCTGATTGCCGGGCCGCAGCTCAATATCGTCGGCCCAGCCGGTTTGCCCTCGCAGCGCCACGGTAATGGGCAGGGCCTCAGTGGGGTAGCGCTGGCCGGTGCTGGCCCGATAGGCAATGCAGGTTTCATCTAAGCCGAGCGACGGTATCGAGGGCATATCTTCGAGGCAGAGCAAAATGCGGGCCTGCTGGCTAGCAAACACCATCTGACCGTGGCGATCGTACACGGCAATTCCCAGGGGAATGCCGTCTAAAAACTGCCGCCACCGTCGCTCGCTGCGCTGTAGCTCACGGTTGAGGTGCTCTAGCTCCGTAAACGAATCGTGCAGCTTGGCCGCCATCGTGTTGAAGGCTCGCGCCAGTTGCCCCAGTTCATCGGTGCTTTCGATGGGCACCGGGGTTTGCCAGTTGCCCTGGGCCGTCGCCTGAATGGCCCGGTGCAGTTGGGCAATGGGCTGTAGCACCCGGTTGACCACCGCCAGCCCCACCACTATCGAGCTACCAATCGCCCCCAGGCTGACCAACGCCACGGCCCAGTTCCCCAGATAAAAGCTCAAAAACCCCAGCAGCCCTACCGCACCAATCAGCTGAAGTACAAAAATCGCTACCAACACCGTGCTGAGCGAGAAGGGCTTAAGCAAGCGGCTAAACAGTCGGTAGAGCGGGAGTTTTGGCACTGGATTGAGCGGCAATATTAAGTGAAGCAAAACACCCTACCTGCTTTTCTAGAATAAAGCGCCGAGACCGGCCCTGAAACACCTGCTGTGCCACATGTTTACAGAAAGTCAGGGCTTGGCTTGTAGGCCTATCCTAGGGGCTAAGTAGGGGACTAGCCCGTGATCTCAAACAGCTATTTCAGCACCTTGGGGGAGAAAGCTAAGTGATTTAAAGCAGTCGTAGCGGCAAAGTAACCGTTTTGGGTGAGTCTAGGGCGCTTGGTATAAAAAAAATAGAGCGCAGTCAACGATTTTCTGGGAGCTGATTGGCCTGGGTTGAGGTCTCTTAGCCTATCCTTAACCCCAAAGGGCATCGGGGCCTGCAATAGTTAGAATGTTCATTTTTGCTTGGACTGTAGCGCGATCCTGGTGCCTAAATGTCAAACACCTATGCTCCAACCTCTACGGATGTAGCCCTGAGGGCCGAAAATCTCAATGTTTACTATGGCTCTACCTTGGCCGTGCGCAACGTAGACCTAGACATTCCTCGGAACGAGATTGTAGCCTTTATCGGCCCCTCCGGCTGTGGTAAGAGCACCGTTTTGCGCTGCTTTAACCGCATGAACGACCTGATCGCCTCCTGCCGGGTAGAGGGCAAAATCACCTTCCACGGCAGCGATATCTATGCTAATAAAGTCGATGCCGTCGAGCTGCGCCGCAAGATCGGCATGGTGTTCCAGAAGCCCAACCCTTTCCCTAAGTCGATCTACGAAAATATTGCCTGGGGTGCCCGTATTAATGGCTACCAAGGCGATATGGATGAACTGGTAGAAACGTCTCTGCGCAAGGCCGCCGTATGGGATGAAGTGAAAGACAAGCTCAAGCAGAGCGGCCTATCGCTGTCGGGCGGTCAGCAGCAGCGCCTTTGCATCGCCCGCACCATCGCCATTCAGCCCGACGTCATTCTGATGGATGAGCCCTGCTCGGCCCTCGACCCGATCTCGACCATCAAAGTCGAAGAGACCATGAAGCAGCTCAAGGAAGACTACACGATCATTATCGTGACCCACAATATGCAGCAGGCCTCGCGGGTGTCTGATCGCACGGCGTTCTACAATGCCGAGGCGACTGGCAAGGGTGGCAAAGTCGGCTACCTAGTGGAGTACGACCATACCGAGGTCATGTTTAACAACCCCCGTGAGCAGTTTACCCGTGACTACGTGTCGGGTCGCTTCGGCTAACCCCGGCGCAACGACAAGGTTGCCCCGAGTAACGAACAGGTTTTACAATCACGCCCAGGCAAAGCCTGGGTTCTTTTTTGGGCGGTTTAGGTGGGCGATCGCCAGCGGCCTAGTCGAGGGGGTTCGCGACCTAGCAATTAGGGTCTAAGGTATTACTATCTATTCGCTGAGAATGGTTTGCTAGCTCGGTTGAATCACCCCTATCGCAACCTTTAATAAAGACCTATGACCAGCCCCGACATTTCGCCCTCGGCCCCAGGCTCGGCGGCCGCCCCTAAGCCCGACCTCGGTATTTTGACCATGCTGCGCCTAGGGGTGTTCAACATGGGCCTGGGCATTATGTCGCTGCTCACCCTGGGGGTGCTCAACCGGGTGATGATTGAAGAACTGCGAGTACCGGCGCTGGTGGCGGCGGGGGCGATCGCCGTGCACCAGTTTATGGCCCCCGCCCGGATCTGGTTTGGTCAGATGTCTGACTCTAGGCCAATTTTTGGCCACCACCGCAGCGGCTACATCTGGCTGGGCATTGTGACGGTGGCGGTGACGGCGTTTTGCGCACTGCAGGTGGTGTGGCAGATCGGCAGCCGCATTGCCGAGGATGGCTGGGGGCCAGCGGTGTATCCGTGGGTGGGGCTGCTGGGGCTGCTGTTTGCGATCTACGGTCTGGCCCTGAGCGCTACCTCGACTCCGTTTACGGCGCTGCTGGTGGATGTGTCGGATGAAGACAGCCGCTCTCGCCTGGTGGGTATCGGCTGGGCCATGCTGATGGTGGGCATTATCACCGGGGTGATTATCACCTCGATTGTGCTGAAGCCGATTGAGCTGAATGCCCCCTTTGACCAGGTGCGCAGCGCGGTGAACCGGCTGTTTATTATTGCGCCAGCGGTGGTGTGCGTGCTGGCGGTGCTGAGCACCTACGGCATTGAGCGCAAGTATTCGCGACTGACCCAGCGGTCGTCGCTCAGGAATGGACGATTGGATGGTTGCAGACCGGCCCAGGAAGGCGATCGCGAAGACAGCCTCACCCTCGGTCGCGCCCTCAAGATTCTCACGGCCAGCCGCCAGACGGGGCTGTTTTTTACCTTTTTGCTAGTGCTCAGCCTCAGCCTGTTCATGCAGGATGCGGTGCTGGAGCCCTACGGCGGCGAAGTCTTTGGCATGACCATTGCCGAAACCACCCAGCTCAACGCCGCCTTTGGCATGGGCACGCTGCTGAGCATTATTGTCAGCGGCTGGTTAATAGTGCCTCGCCTGGGCAAAAAGCGCACTGTGGTGGTGGGCTGTAGCTGGGCGGCACTGTGCCTGGTGGGCATTACCCTGTCGGGGCTAACGGGGAACCCGACGATTCTGCTGACGGCGGTGTTTTTGTTTGGCACGGCCTCTGGCATTCTCACCCTGGGGGCGATCGTGCTGATGCTGGATTTGACGGTAGCCGAGACGGCGGGGACGTTTATTGGGGCTTGGGGGTTGGCCCAGGCGATCGCCCGAGGCAGTGCCACAGTCCTCGGCGGTGGCGTGCTCGATCTCGGTCGGGCCATCCTTAGAACCTTCAATGGCGCTGGGGAAGTGGGTCAGCCCCAGGCATTTTTGGCCTACGGGCTGGTGTTTACCCTGCAAGCGATCGGCATGCTGATCGCGATCTGGCTGCTCAGCCGGGTGAATATTCAAGAATTTCAGGCCAATGCCAAGGCGGCGATCGCCGCTGCCCTCGAAAGCGATATGGATTGAGCATGTCACA
Organism: Tildeniella torsiva UHER 1998/13D; assembly: GCA_019358835.1. Lineage (GTDB taxonomy): Bacteria > Cyanobacteriota > Cyanobacteriia > Phormidesmidales > Phormidesmidaceae > Nodosilinea > Nodosilinea torsiva. The sequence goes on along the minus strand of JAHHIH010000009.1, from coordinate 140,868 downwards.
AAACTTCTGGGACGAGGTGCTGGCCTTTGCCAAGGCCACGACAAAAACCGTGGGCCAAAAACTGCTCGAAGACTTTGGCCAGGTGCAGGCCGACCTGAAAGCCGATGGCAGTTTGGTGACGCGGTGCGATCGCTGGGCCGACGATAACCTGCGCGCCGCTATCCATCAAACATTCCCTGACCATGGCGTGCTCAGCGAAGAGGTAGAGCACATCTTCCCCGCCACCGACTGGTGCTGGATTATTGACCCCATCGACGGCACCACCAACTTCACGCGCGGCATTCCGGTGTGGGGCATTTCGCTGGGGCTGCTGTATCGCGGCATCCCGGTGTTTGGATATGTAGCAATGCCGCCGTTAAACCAATCTTTCTACGGCTACTGGCCGGGACAAAGCGGGCTGGAAATGCCCAGCGGGGCCTACTGCAATGGCCGCCCCATTCACAGCAGCGCTGCGTCCCCAGACAAAAACCAGTTCTTTAGCCTCTGCGCCCGCAGCACTGCGGTGCTGGCCAATCCCTTTCCCTGCAAGATTCGCATGCTGGGCTCGGCGGCCTACAACCTGCTGATGGTGGGAGCGGGCTGGGCGATCGGCGCGGTGGAGGCAACGCCTAAGATCTGGGATATTGCGGCGGTGTGGGCAATTATTCAGGCAGCCGGAGCTACCTGGGTACCGCTGGACGATGTCGAACCCTTTCCGCTGGAGGTCGGCAAAGACTACAGCCGCCGTCCCTACCCCACCCTGGCAACGGCTCAGGCAGCCTGGGTGGAGGTGTTTCAGCCCTTAGTGCAGGAAGTTGCTAAGCCTCAGCAAGCTCTGCCAGTGGATTGACAAACTGCTTGCCGCAGGTTTTGCACAGATAGCACTGCTTGCCCCGCCGCCGCCCGTTTCTGGCGAGTTCCTGGGATTTACAGTGGGGGCAAATCATTACATTCATTACATGGCCGCAAATTTGATCGCCCACATCGGCAGTTAAGTACGCGGCCAACAGCACTGGAATTTGCTGCATCAGGCGATCGCGCTTTGCTTCATCTGGCTGTCGCAGAGCCGCCAAAATTAGAGCATTGCAGCTGTGCACACAGACCTCCGCCAAGAGATCGCGCCGCTCCGTTGACAGGTCTGGGTTGCGCTGGTGCAGGATGGCAGAGACAAATGCGATCGCCCCCTGGGTCAGGCTGTCGTCAATGGTTTGGAAGCGATCGCGGGCCGTATAGAACTGTACAAACATGACTCGCGACACCGGCTGCTCAAACAGTGCAGCCACGCCAGTCGTCAGCTGCGCCAGCATCTCTTTCAGCGGCAGTCGCCACAGTTCTCGGGCATTGGCCTGGCCCCACATCGCCTGCACTCGTTCCAGGTGGCGCAGCTCCATCGCGTTAAAGATTGCCGCTTTGTCAGGAAAGAACTGGTACAGCGACCCGATCGCCGTGCCTGCCCGTTCCGCAATTTGGTGGGTAGTCGCCGCTTCATAACCCACCTCATCAAACACCAGAGCAGCGGCCTCTAGAATTTTTTCGACCCGCCGTTGACCTCGGCGCTGCTTAGGCTGACGACGCAGGTGGCTTGACGAATGTGAGTCATCTGTCATATTTTTGAAACACGACGAATTTCTCACAATTTTATATCCCCCGGAGGCCTCTATGCAGTCCATGCTTCCCGGTGCGCCCTGGCTTGTGGCGCACAAGTCTATGCTGACCACTAACCAGCCTCGCAAAATCTCCCTCTACGGTAATGACTATGTAATGTGGAAAGATGGCATAGGTGAGGTTCATGCCCTGCCCAACGCCTGCCCGCACCTGGGGGCTATGCTGTCAGAGGGCTGGTGCGAAGGGTTGGGTGACGGCAGCAGTCGAGTCGTTTGCCCGTTCCATGCCCTGGGGTTCGACGCTCGGGGTTGTACGGTGCTGCCGGGTTCCCATCAGCAAACGCTGCCTCAATTGGAGCCGCTAGAGCTGATTGTTCAGGGCGATTTTGTTTGGTCTTACGGGGGCTACGAACCCAAGGTGCCAATTCCAGGGGTGCTGAATGCGATCGCAGCCCAGTACACCTTCATCGGCCATACCGCTGATTGCACGGTGGAAACCGGCCTGCTCACCATGCTGCTCAATATGCACGACTACAACCATCAAAACGGCACCCACCGCGATCTGTTTCGCATTGCCGAGGTGCAGTTCCAACAGTTCGTCGATCGAGGGCACGAATCCCATGCCTACTACGACATGCCTACTGCGCCCTACGCTTTAGCAAAAAAACTGCGCCGTCCAGATTTGTTTTTGCTGCCCAGCACCATCAAGGCCCACCTTGAAAATCACTTTCCAGCTCTGATCATTTTTCATGGAGAATCATCCCTGGGCAAAATAGCGCAGTGCCACCTGTTTGTGCCCGAGGCTGAGAACCGCACCCGCACCTACATTTTGCTGTTTGGTCTGGCCAAGCATCCCGCCTTCAATCTGCTGAGACGCAGCTACCTCAACTTTGGCAAAGTGGTAGTCGAGCAAGATGCCGATATTTTAGGCAAGATTTACCCCAACAGTCCGCAGAAAATCAAGCTCAACAATGAGGTGGGCATGGACTGGGTAAAGCGTAATTTTGCCAGCTTTCCAGCGGTGGTTGAACCTAATTTTTCCAAAGATAGCGCTACTGCTCTGGCACCAGCTCCGAGTTCACCTCGTTGATGGGGCGGCGGCGCAGCTCTTCCGACTCGGTGCGGGGCAGTAGGTCAAATACCTCTCGCATGACATCGTCGATCGCCTCGTAGGCCACCATGCCAATTTCGTTAAACACCAGCTCTCCCTGGGCATTGAATACCAGGGTTTGGGGCACGGCATCCTTAAAGTAGTAGCCCGGCTCGTTGGGCTCGTAGGCATCTTTGACCGGAATCGAGTCAGCCATAATGGGAATAAAATTGGCCACCCGCCCGTAGGGGGCCTGGAGCTGGGAAACTACCGACGCAAATTTCTTACAGTCGCTGCTGTCGTCTACAAACATCACCACGATCGCGGGTTTGCCGTACTTCAGCGACTGCGCCAGGCTAACGTTGGGGGGCACCAGCGACCCATTGCCTGCATAGAGGGCAAAGATATTGCCGTCGTAGTTGTCGTCGGTGAGGCCCGCCCAGGCCGCAGGCTGGCCGCCTAGCCCCAGCCACAGCAGCAGAGCCGCGCATACCAGCCCAACGCCCTGACTCAGTCGAGGGATGGCGTTGGGGAAGAACGGCACGGGGGGAAGCGTTGCAGTGAGCCAGCGCAGCATGGCGATCATATCCTTGGTCTAGGGCCGGAGGTTTGAGCTGAGGGGCGATTTGCCACAGGCAAGGCTTCGCCAACGCCCCACAGCCACAGACTCTATTAGGCCACAGAATGGCGGCGCTTAAGGCTGGGCATCGCGAAATTCTTCTACGACGGCCCGCATAGCATCGGCATTGGCCATCCGCAGATCGTCTGGAGTCCAGACGACGACCTGGTAGTAGTCTTCGCCCATCTCAACGGTGGTGTGCAGATAGGCAACTTTGCTTTGAGATAGATCACCGCGCACCTCGTACTGCACCGCCGGAAAGCTGCTGATTCGTTCTACGCCGGTACGGGCCTGGTTGGCAATCACCTGGCTAAAGCCGCCCTTGAGAATTTGCAGATAGAAATTGGCCTGCTCTTCAATGTTACCGGGGGCCACGGCCTCACGATTTTCGCCTACCACGACCAGAAACATATTTTCGTCGAGGTTGTAGGCTTCTAGGTCGGCGTTGTTGTGCAGCGTGCCGGTGGGGGCGGCGCTCCAGCCGGGTGGCAGCCGAATCTGCACGGGCTTCATGCGGCTCACCAGCATATCGCCGCGAAACCCACGGTCAACGTACTGGTTGCTCATCTCGCCAGTGCCTTCGGGCGATCGCGGCGACAGGCCCAGGGTGCTGCATCCCCCCAGCCCCAGCGCCATCAGCCCGGCCACTAGAACGAGCTGCACCCGTTGCGTTGCCCCTGTCACTCCAGCCATAGCTCACCCTTTTGCGGTCGTTGGTTTGGTTTGCCTTAAGGGTATAGCAACACCTCCGCAATGGCCCCATCCTCTCCTATGCTAGATAGGTGTTTGCCGACATCGGCAAACACCTATCTAACGATCTCAATCTAGAGTTATCCCATGTTACGAGCTGGCATTGTTGGCCTGCCCAACGTTGGCAAATCTACCCTGTTCAATGCCGTGGTGGCCAACGCCAAGGCCCAGGCCGCGAACTTTCCCTTTTGCACCATCGAGCCCAACGTGGGCATTGTGGCGGTGCCCGATGCCCGGCTACGGGTGCTGGCCGACATTTCTAGCTCGGTCGAGACCGTGCCCGCTCGGGTTGAGTTTGTCGATATTGCGGGACTGGTGCAGGGGGCCAGCCAGGGAGAAGGGCTGGGCAACCAGTTTTTGGCCAACATTCGCGAGGTGGATGCGATCGTCCACGTGGTGCGCTGCTTTGAGGACGACGACATCATCCACGTCTCCGGTTCCGTTGACCCGGTGCGCGACATTGAGGTAATCAACCTGGAGCTGGCCCTATCTGATCTGGCCCAGCTCGAGCGCCGGGTCGATCGGGTGCGCAAGCTGGCCCGCGCCGACAAAGAGGCCCAGGCCGAGCTAGCCATTCTCGAAAAAATACTGCCGGTGCTCAACGAGGGCAAAACCGCCCGCCAGGTGGAGCTAGACGAAGAGGCCGAGGCGATTATCAAGCCCCTGGGGCTGCTCACCCGCAAGCCCGTAATCTATGCCACCAATGTCTCTGAAGACGACCTGGCCAGCGGCAATGCCTGGGTCGAGCAGGTGCGGGCCGTGGCGGCGGCGGAAGATGCTCAGGTAGTCGTAATTTCGGCTCAGGTGGAGTCGGAGCTAGTGGATTTAAACGACGAGGAGCGCAAGGACTTTCTCGAAGCCCTCGGCGTCGAAGAGGGCGGCCTCAAGACCCTCATTCGCGCCACCTACGAACTGCTGGGGCTGCGCACTTACTTCACCACTGGCCCCAAAGAAACCCGCGCCTGGACGATTAAGGCGGGCATGGTTGCCCCCCAGGCCGCTGGTGTGATTCACACCGACTTTGAGCGGGGCTTTATTCGAGCTGAAACCGTGGCCTACAAAGACCTGGTGGCGGCGGGGTCAATGGGTTCAGCCAAAGACAAAGGCCAGGTGCGCAGCGAGGGCAAAGAGTACGTGGTGCAGGAAGGCGATGTGATGCTATTTCGGTTCAATGTGTAGCCTTCCCTGGGCCATCCCTCATGTTGTGTAAAAAACCCTCGCCGCAAAAGTGGTTTGTGGGAGAAAATCTATCTACAATTTGACCCATTGGGAGCGCTGCTTCTCTAGCTCCAGGTTTGTAGGTATATCGCCGTGGCCTTACCGCTTCAACCCTATCCTCAGCTTCGCTTGGCGCTGAACCGGCTACAGGGGGTACCCCCTTGGGCGCTGCTGTCGCTGGTGTTGAATGGGCTGCTGTTTATTACCGCCATGGTCATGCTGCGGCAGCTGAGCCAGGCGGGCGATGCCATGCTACCCCAAGCCAACGCCTTCGCTTCTGAACAGCAGCCGGCTGTGGCCCCCTTTGAACCCGGACTGGGAACGCGCCACAGCCTCGACTACGAGCAGTGGGTGGCGCTGCTAGCTGCCGAAGCCGATGCAATGGTCGCGATTGAGGCTCCGCATCAAACCATTTTGCTGGGCGATTCGCTGACGCTGTGGTTTCCAGCTAACATGTTGCCAGGGCGCAGAACCTGGTTAAATCAGGCGATTTCAGGGGAAAAATCGACTGGGTTGCGCGATCGCCTCTACCTGCTCGACCAGACCTCCCCTGAGGCGGTGTTCATTATGGTGGGCATCAACGATCTGATCTGGGGCGGTTCCGAGGCCGATTTGGCGTACAACGTTCGCAAAATCGTCAACTACCTGCACCAGACCCATCCCCAAACGCGGGTGGTGGTGCAGTCGATTTTGCCCCACGGCGGCGAGATGGCCACCTGGGAGGGGCGCGATCGCCTAGTGAAGGTAGCCCCCGACCAAATTCGCACGGTGAATGGCCAGCTCAAGGCCGTTGCCGCCGAGACCGGAGCTGAGTTCTTAGACTTATATCCGCTGTTTGTTAACGGCGAAGGCTACCTGCGGGCCGACCTCACCACCGACGGGCTGCACCTCAACGAGGACGGCTATATGGTGTGGCGCACCGCCCTGGCCCTGCTCAATGAGACCGAGTTTCGGCCCTAGGATGGGCCGCTGTCTCTCACCAGTTCCAACTGGTAGCGATACAGCGCCACAGGTCGGTTTTGCGCCGTGAGAAAGTCAGGATCTTGGGGTGATAGGTATACCGCCGTCACCTGGTCAGCGAGAACGCGAGGCTCAGAAATCGGCCCGTCAGAGCCATCGTCCGCTCGGCGGTAGGCCGTCGTGGTCTCGACTTCGTTGAAGTAAGGCACCGCCACCCCGCCCCGAAACACCTGCTGAAACCGCTCTACAGTAACGAACTCATCGGCCGTCGCCGTTTCAAAGGCTCGGGCCGTCACCGTAGACTCAAGCTGGCGGTTGCCCGTCAGCAGCGTCACCTGGCGGTTGGGGTTATTGGGGTCTACCTTGACCGCCTTCACCGTGGCGTCGCCCAGGTAGGCGCGGGCCAGGCTCAGCCCGTTAAAGGCGCGATCGGCCACGGTTTGAGGTGCGCCTTTAGCTGCGGGAATCAGCCGCTGCGCTGATCCCAGGGTACCGACCCATGACCGTTGGGCCGTCACAAATCGCACTGGGCAGGTCACGGGCAGACCCACCTGGGCCTGGTTGCCCTTAAAACCGGGGGTCACCAAATCGGGGGCCAAGGGAGCCGCCAGATCTACCAGGGTGCTGGTGAGCTGCCACTCACCCCGCAGCCAGTCGGGGTAAACCAGATCGCCCTGGGCGGCGGGCAAGGTTGGCTTGCGGCTTTCCTGGGGAAAGGTGGCGATGCGATCGGCCAGAGTTGAAGATTGGCTCGCCTGAGCCTGTCCACTACATAACAGCCACACCGTCAGCAGCAGGGTGAGCCAAAACAGACGGCGACGCAGGAGAGTGAGCAGCGATCGAGACATGGTTTAGCGACCCAGATGGCAGGCTAGAACAACCTAAATTCAGAATTAGCATACATTAGAGAAAAATCTGCTTTGCCGTTTTTCCCTAGCTAGGCGAGTCGCTTGGCCTGGCATCTGGGTGGATTGGCTGATCTTTCGACCTCGACCTCAGCAGGGCAGATTGAGAACTGTTAAGGTTGCAGGGATCAAGCCTGCCAGACCTAGGCAACCGTTTACCGGGGGCAGGCTTCTGGTTATCCTAAAACATCTAGCCTGGGGCAGATGACAGCTTGTCTTACTGCCCAAGTACTCTTTCCGCGAACTGAAACGCCGGGAGCTGTAGCTAAAACCCTGATTATCGTTGCTGTTGAGGTTTTCTTTGGAAACGCCCCCCCCTAGTTCTCAGTTCGTTGGGTCTCACCCCCCCAATCTACCCGAAGAGATGACCGTCGCTGCTCTGCTGGAGCGCTACGCCGCAGGAGAGCGAGACTTTCGCGGCATTCAGTTAATCGGAGCTAACCTGAGTCGGCAAAACCTCAGCGGTGCCAATTTTCGCCAGTCTAATCTGCAAAATACGACCTTTGCTGGGGCAACTCTAGTTGGCGCCAACTTTCGCGAAGCTAAGCTCACCGATGTCAATTTCGACCAGGCCACGCTAATTTTGGCCAACCTGATTGGGGCCGACCTGGCCGACGCTCATCTAGTGGGAGCTGACCTGAGCGAGGCGGGCATGCGCAGCGCCAATCTAGTGCGAGCCAACTTGAGCCAGGCAATTTTGCGTGAAACCAACCTCAATGAAGCCGTGCTCGACCACGCTACCCTACACAAGGCCGTGCTGAGCGAGGCCAGTCTCAGCCGGGGCAGAATGCTGGCGACTGACATGGAAGGGGCCAACCTCGAACATGCCAATATGACCAGTGCCCTCATGAATCGAGCCATCCTGCGGGGAGCCGTGCTGGTGGGGGCAGTGCTCACGGGGGCCACGCTCGAAGGGGCTGACTTTCAAGAGGCCGACATGAGCCGAGCCAAGCTGACCAGCACCAACCTGGTGAACGTCAATCTATCCCACGCCAATTTGCGCGGGGCCAATCTGAGCTGGAGTTCGCTGCGGGGGGCCAATCTGCGGGGGGCGACCCTGTATCGCACCCGTTTGAGCTGGTCTAATCTAAGCGGAGCCGACCTCACCGATGCGGTCATGATCAACGCTAAGCTCGACTACACCAACCTGCGACGCACCGATGTGCAGGGCACCATTATGCCCGATGGCTACACGATGGGGTCACAGGACTAGCGTTTTTTGCGTCATCCCGCTGGCCCCAGTATCTCTTTGGCTCTACTGAGAGGTGGCCGATTGGTTGCCGGGCTGGCGGGCCTGCATCGGCAGTTGTGGCATCAAAAATGGCCAATACACAGCCGTTAGGGAAGGGGGAGTATGGCGCAGATAGGCGACCATCTGGCGCTGTAGGGCCTGAAACTGGTCTTGAATGGCTAGCCCCTCTAGGTGCAGCAGAGAGGGCAGGTAGCTGATTAACCCTTCCTGGCGGTACAGCCCGCTTTGGCGCAGTCGGGGCCAAGTGGCCAACCCCTCAGGTACAGTTTGGCTCAGCCGCAGGGACATCGTGGTGGTCGAAAACGCGTGGGCCACGGTAGGGCTTAGGGCTGGGGCATAGTCTTCGGCTTCAGGGGTTTGCTGCATGATGAAGCTAAAGCTCACTCCTTGCAGGAAAATACGCAGGGGGGCCGTGGTCACGTCGGGCAGGTCGGCCATAAACGGAATCCGGCCCAGGTCGGCGTTGAGGTTGTTGGGGTCACCCACGCTCAGGTGTGACCCACCCACCACGGTAAGCAGATACTTGTCGGCGGGCAGCTGCATAAAGGGTCGCAGCTGCTGGCTAGCCATGGGCGTGACAGTGTCGTGGGTACCGGCCAGAACCAGGGTTGGCACCCGCACCCGACTTAGCCCCGCCTCGCCGAACAGCACTCCCGTGAGGGGGTTGGCCACAATCAGCTGGGTGATGCGGTCATCGCGCAGATTAGCGTACTTGACAGGCAAATCTTGAGCCGCACACTGGAGCCAGTCAGCGGGGGAGACGTTGACGGGGTTGAGGGTTTGGCAATAGGCTTCGAGCGATCGCAGATCGAGTGCCGCCCCAGCCAGGGCCAGCCCGGTGTATCCGCCAAGGGAATGGCCAATAAAGGCCACCTGGTTGGTGTTGATGCGATCGCGCAGGCTGTAGGAGTAGGTGTTGAGCTTCTCCAGGCGATCGAGCACGTAGGTGATGTCGCGGGGCCGATCGAGAAACTCGGAGGCAGGCAAAATGCGGCTCTGGGCAGCGGCTTCGGGCAGATCGTCGTCGGGCAGCGACAGCAGAGCCGCCACATTGCTGCCGGGGTGCTCTACCGACACCACCGTGAGCCCGTGGGAGGCCAGGTGCTCGGCCAGATAGGCGAAGAAGCGGCGATCGGCCCCAAACCCGTGGGAGATTACCACCAGGGGGCCGTGGCTGTCTTTGCTCCAGTAAATATCGACGGGAATGCTGCGATCGCGGCTGTGATCGCGCAGCACTAGTTCCCAGCGTTCGACTTCCGAGGAGCCGGTGGAAAAAGGGTCAATGCCCAGCAGCGGTGGTGCGGCTTCAGTCGCTTCGGCCGCCGGATCTTTGCGCAGCACTCGGCCGATGGCTTTGCTCTCCATCTCGGCCAGGCGAAACTGAGAGGCCAGGGTGAGCAGGGTGCCCACATTGATCTCTAGGGTGTCTTGGGGCATGGCCCGCAAAATGCCTAGCAGCGTCAGGCCTTCCTCGGCCTGGGACACCTGTTCGAGGGTGACGCGCAGGTCGGCGGCCGCTAGGTTGGGCGCGATCGCCCGCAGGGTATCGAGCAGCCGCGCCCCGCCGGGGGTCTGCAAAATCTCGTCTAAAATCACCTGGCCCACCTCGGGTTCCAGGGCAATTTCGCCCTGGAGCATCTCCTGAAGGCTGGCGTTGAGCAGCGGCTGGTAGAGCCGCAGCGATCGGGGCACTTCTCCGGTGGCGGCAAAGGCCTGAAGATCATCTAGGCTCACCGTTTGCGACAGCCGCCCCAGGCGCACCGTAATCGAATCCGCGGCGGCGGCCCCAGGGCTGACGGCTAACCCGCCCGCAAGCAGCCCAGTTGTTGCGATCGCACCCCAGCACCACCGCCCGAGGGCAGGATTAACGCTATTGAGGAAAGGCACTGTAAATCGCACGGCAGAAGGTTAAAACGCAGGGGCAGCGGGCCAGGGTCAAGCAGTGGTGCGGAGCTATGCTAGAGGTACAGTACCCAGACTTTCTCTATTCGTTATTCTCTGTTCGTTAACTTAATCTAAACGACAGCTCCCCTGGCTGGTGGGAATCCATCGTCAAGTTTTTTTGCGATCGCCGGTCGGAGCCAAACCGCACTTTCCCAGAGGTGGTGCCCATGACCCCGCCATTAATCGCGATCGCCCCAGCGCCATGACGCCGATCACGATGCGGGGCATGGCCTGGTGGTTCAGCGACCCCGGCCCAGATAGAAACAGCCTACGCCGTGGGGTATGCCCTTACCTCTACCGGATGGATGGTACTCACTGGCAGTGATCACGGGGCGTTATGGATTCGACCTGCCGGGCTGCCCGAGGCGATCGCCAATACTGTCGCAGCTGCTGTAGAGCAACTTCAGCAGTGGCTAGCACGTTGACCTGACCACCTCCAGGCCAGTTTTGCGATCGCGTTCTCGACATGGACTGCTACACGAAGCCAAGTTATAGGTATTGCAGACCACGTTTTAGGCCACTATCACCGCCAACTGGCAAAAATTTATCTAATGTAAGCTAAGAGCTATGCCCTCTACCCGCTGGTGCCATGACAGACAGCCAACCCTCCCCCAAGGAAAACTTTCTATTTCCTCGCAGCAAGTATTGGGGCGAGTTTACGCCGCAGCAGCTGGCCTTTAACGCCAATCTGCAAGAGTTTGCCCAGCGGGTATCGTTTGTGTGCAATCTCGAGACTGGCGGCAAAATGTCTGCCGACCAGGCCTATGACGAAATCAAGCGCCTGTGGAAGGATCTGAAGAAATCTAAGGCCAACCTGCTAGATGCCGAAGTCTCCCCTCCGCCAGAGCTGCCGCCAGAAGACTAGTTGGGCGGTGCCCTGAGCTTGTCGGAGGAATGCTGAACCCCCAACTGGAATCTGCGCTAGCGAACGCTACAGTCAGGCAATCTTTCTCCTACCACTTAAGCAAGGTGGCAAAGCGTTGCGGGAGTTAGGGTGCGATGGGCTGCCCTTAAAATGCCGAGGAGGCCAGCCAAAAGCTGACCAAAAATCCGGCAATGGTGGAGAAGGTCACCGAGCCACCGCCCATTTCGTAGGCTTCAGGCATCATGGTGCTGGCGATCATGGCGAGAATGGCCCCTCCGGCGGTGGCCTTGGCCATATCGAGCATCCACACCGAGACCACCGGCACCAGCTGGCTGCCGACTATGGCCACCAGCCCGCTGAGTAGCACCGCACCGCCCCACAGGGCCAAAATGCGGCTGGCCGAAGTGCCCGCTTGACGCATGCCGATGGAGCTTGACATTGCCTCGGGAATGTTAGAGATAAACACCGCCATCAAAAATGACGCCCCTGTATGACCGGTGCCCACGTGAAAGCCGATCACCAGGGCCTCAGGAATGTTGTCGATCATGGTGCCCACCAGAATGGCCAGGGGGGCCGAGCTTTGGGCCAGTTCCTTAAACTGCTGCTCTGAGATGGGGATATCGACCTCGACGCTGTCGAGCACCTGCCGCCGCCAGTGGTCGTCATCCACCGGCGCAAGCTTGGCGGTGGACTGGGTGGTTTCGCGCAGTCGCCGGGCCAGAATGCGGCTCAGCCCGCTAGAGAGCTGGGGGGCGTAGGTGAGCATGGCGTCGAAATCGGCCTTGTCGAGTTCGTAGAGTTCCATCGCTGTTTTGGCCACCACCGTCGCCGATCGCTCCTCGCCAGTCAGCAGCGCCATTTCGCCAAAGATTTCTCCAGAACCCAGGGAGGCCAGCCATTGGGGGCCTTTGTAGATCTCGGCATCCCCCTCCACAATCAGGAACATGGAGTCGCCGGGGGCACCCTCCTGGCAGAGCACCATCCCGGCCTCGACCTGGAGCGGCTTGAGCAGGGGAATAATCGCCTGCATTTCGTCGGGGGAGAGACTGTGGAGCACTTCGATGTGGCCGATGCGATCGAGCACCTCAGAGGCTTCATCTTGGCGGTGGTGGTAGAGAAACCGCCGCGACGATGACGGGTGACGAATAAAGCCCCCCTGGTTGTCGATGTAGCCCACGATGACGGTAAACAGGGTGCCGCCCAGGGCAAAGCCCGCCACCAGGGGCAAAAAGCCGCTGCTCTGGTAGGCGGGCAGGGTGATGTCGAAGGCGATCGCCGAGAGCAGAGTGCCGCTGCCGAAGGCCATGATGGCCGCTGTGAGCGATCGCGCCGGTCGCCAGGCAATTCCTAAAATTGCCCCCAGCAGCAAACTAGAGGCACCCAACAACCCTTGAACTAGCGCAGCAATGGGAACGCTCATTGACGAAATGACAGGGATTATGACCAGGGTACTGCACAATGCTCCGCTTCCTGGCAAACTAGAGCCTAGGATTTTACCGGTCTATGGGGCTGTCTGCTATGAACCAACCGACCCAGCGCCGTCGCTCCGGCTTCAACCGTCAACCGCGTCAGCGCCCGGCGAGGCGACCCTCCACCCGCCGCCCCTTCTTTGGGCTGTGGCTGTTGTGCGGTCTACTCTACGTTGTTGCTGGGATGATTTTGACCAGCCTGGCCAGTCCCTGGGTTTGGCCCATAGCCGCCGCAGGCACCGTCGTGCAGGGGGTGACCCTGGCAGGCCCCGAAGCACTCAAGCGATTTCGGTGGCTGACGGCCAACCTGCTGGTGCTGGGCAGCATTGTGGGGGGCACGGCCCTGGCAGTGGCGCTCTCGATCGCCCTCAACCACCTGGGTACCGACAACCTAGACGACCTCACCCTTGGCAGGGCGTTCTTTGAAATAGTGCTCTACAGCCTGCTGGCGGTGCTGCTGGCGGTGCTGTGCAGCCTGACGACGGCGGCCCTGGGCGATCGCCTGCTGCGGCGCAACAAGGGCCGTAAAACCAGCCTAATTTTGGTGCTGACCTGTCTGCTGGGGCTGGGAATAGGAGGCGCGATCGGCCTGTTGCTGGCCTAGACCGCTCATTGTTCAGGCGATGGGTTCAGGCAATGGTGTAGCGAAAGCTCAGGGTGGCCCAGCGATCGTGGTGCAGAGCGTAGTAGTCGGGGGCGGGCTTGTTCTCTGCGGCAGGGCTGGTGCTGAGGTCTTGCAGCAGCGCCTGGGCCAGCCGCAGGGGCTGGGGCACTGGGCGAAACCCCGTAGCCAGCGACGGCGGATCGTCGCCCAGTACCGCTAAACACTGCTCTAGCGGCTGGGTGCTGAGAATAACATAGGCCTCTACCCAGGTGGCCGCCCCCGGCATGGCCCAGCCAGCGCCATCGGCAGGAAGGGTAATCAGCTGCCCCGGTTCCAGCGGGGTGGCTGCGGTGGGCACCTCGGCTCCATCGGCGGCGATCGCATCGGGCAGCGTCATCAGGGCGGTGCATTCCCCCCGGCTGTCAAAGCTGATCCACAGCAGGTGCAGGGGCTGGGTCGAGAGGTTGGCTAGGCGGTAGCCAATGCGGCCATCGCGGGGCAGCATGATGGGGTCGTCGGTCGCCGACCTCTGAGCCTGGCGAATCGCTACCGGCCAGGTGACAGCGGGGCTACGCTCGGTGGTTTGTACCAGCAAAGGCGTCAGATTGGGCTGCACCGCCTCCAGCAGCGCCGCCGCCGCCACCTGGGAAGCCGCATGATTTTCAGTGAGGCGCACCAGCTTGAGGGCCAGCAGGGTTTGCAGGTAGGGGGTGAGCCGGTTGACCGCTGTTTTGACGGCCTCTTCTCTGGCCAGCATGGTGCCCGGCAGCAGGGTACGGTTGGGGGCAAACAGCCCGTAGCTGCTCTCGGCGGAGCGTTCTCCCCCCTGGGAGGCTCCCCGAGCATCGCTATCCAGCTTGGGTAGGACCTCGCCAGCACTGGGTAGAGCAGCGGTCAGGGTCGGGGCTGGGCCCGTGGGCAATCGCCCAAACAGACAGTCGGCGGCCTTTTCCCCGGCGGTCACCGAAGTTACCAGGGGAATGCTCGCCAGGGCGCTGGTGGCATCGACCCGCTCCACCCGCTTGAGCTGGCTGTCGAGAGCCACAATTAAATCGATAGTTTGGGGCAGTCGCCGCACCTGTTCAAAGAGGGGCTGATTGGGCAGGGTCGCCGGGACCACCTCGCCCTCTAGGGACTTAACCGAGGCTTTGAGGCCGGTACGAGACTCTAGGCGGAGGAGTACTGCCCCCTCGTCTATTCCGGCCACCAGGCGAGAGCCGGGCTGTAGGTAGCGCAACACCTGGGGTGGCACGCCCCCCAGCCAGGCGGTTAAAGGCCGACCCTCGCTACTCGGCAAAATCACGCCTGCGGCTGGGGGCAGCTGAGGGGGCAAGCCGTAGACCATGGGGCCGCTACGGGGCGGGCGGCGATCGCTCAGCTCAGGCTGCTGGTCGGCTCCTACCCAGCGCTGGAGCCGAGCGCCAGCGCGCTGCATCAAGACCTTGGCGGTGGGGTCGGGTTCTGTCTCCCACAGACTTTGGGTGAGGGCGTAGGTAAAAACCCCAGCGCTAAACCCGTCCCACTGGCTTTCTAGCACCAGACGGCCCATCTCGGCGGCCCGCAGCACTAGCCCTGGCCAGGGCGTTGGCGTCTCTGGGGACGACACCAGCCCCGTGGGCACCGTAGGCCGTGACCTGACGCGGGAATTTCCCCAGCGCAGGTAGCCCGCATCCTGGCTGCCGGCGTCAATTACGGTGGTTAGGTTGGCGGTGGCTAGCGGGCCGAGGCAGGCCACTACTTCGGCCTCAAGCAGGTCGCCCAGGGCAGGATTGGTTTCGTTAGGCAGGCGGCTGTCCACCGTTACCCAGGCGACCTGTAAATCGCTGCGATCGCCAGCCTCAGCCACTCGCACCTGGCTGCCGTAGCCGCTAAAGTGCAGCACCACCGCATCGTCAGCCTGGGCCTGCTGCACCAGATGTTCGTCAATGGCCGTCAAAATATTGGCGCGGGTGGCCTCCTGGTTGGTCAGCGTCACCACATCGGTGGGCTGAAAGCCAAAGCGATGCACCAGCAGCTGCCGCTGGAGATCTACATCGGTGACACAGCCCTTGAGGGCAATATCTTGGGCCACACCGGGGTCGAGGGCGCGATCGGGGTAGGTGTTGATGCCAATCAGCAGAGCCAGTTTACGACGGGCGGGCTTGGCCAGAGCCTGCTGATACTGGCTAAAGCTAGCCAGCAGGGCACCGCCCCCTAGGCTCAATGCCCCTAATGCTAAGCTTGCCTGCTGCAAAAATGCCCGTCGTTTCAATGTCACCGAGTTGCCTGCATCCTACTAGCTGACGGCTTCGGGAACCCGCATGGCCTTGGCCAGTTCCGCCGCCACCTCGGGCCGAGAAAATTCTTGCGGGGGCAGCTCACCCCGGCGCAGCATCTCTCGCACTTTGGTACCCGACAGGTGAATCCGCTCGTCTTTGGTGCTGGGGCTGGTTTTAGAGGTAGCCATGCCCCCGGTGCGGGTGCAGTAAAAGGCGTGCTCAAACTTCATCGGCACAATGCCCAGCTCCGTCGGCTCAAACTCATCGAAGATGTACTGAGCGTCGTAGGTGCCGTAGTAGTCGCCCACCCCAGCGTGGTCGCGGCCCACAATGAAGTGGGTGCAGCCATAGTTCTTGCGGATCAGCGCGTGGAAAATCGCTTCCCTAGGGCCAGCGTAGCGCATTGCGGAAGGATTGATCGCAAGAATCACGCGGTCTTGGGGGAAGTAGTGTTCCACCATAATTTCGTAGCAGCGCATGCGCACGTCGGCGGGGATATCGTCGGATTTAGTAGCCCCCACCAGCGGATGCAGAAACAGCCCGTCCACGGTTTCCAGGGCGCACTTCTGAATGTATTCGTGGGCGCGATGGATGGGGTTGCGGGTCTGAAAGCCCACGACGGTCTTCCAGTTGCGATCGCGAAACAGCGCCCGTGATGCCGCCGGGTCAATCTGGTAAGCGGGGAACAGCGGATGGGGATCGCGCTCCAGCAGCCACACTGGACCAGCTAAATTCACCGCCCCTTGGTCGTAGACCACCTTGACGCCGGGGTGCTTCTCGTCGTCGGTGCGGTAGACCTTGACGACCTCGCGGGCTTTGTCGTAGGTATATTTTTCTTCCAGTTCCAGCACGCCGACAAAGCGACCAGTGGAGTCATCTAAGCGCACCAGGCTGCCCTCCACAAGGGGTGCTGCGGTGGCTTCATCCACCGACAGGGTGACCGGAATTGCCCAGGGTAGACCGTCGGCCAGGCGCATGTCGGTGACCACGGTGTCGTAGTCGGCCTGTTTCATAAAGCCGTGGAGGGGGCTAAAACCGCCGATGGCAATCATCACCAGGTCAGAAAAGGCCCGCTCGTCCAGGCCGACGCGGGGCAGGGTATCGGCTTGGGCTAGGAACTGGGCTGTTTGGTCAGGCGTCGCCAGGCGATCGACCAGGGTGCCGCCGTGGGGGGCAATGCCGTCTTTGTGTAGAGTCATGAGAGATACCGCTGCCTTCTGCTGATGAAACACGAAAAATTTGAGGCTGAGCCATGGCCTGGCTGACCGGAGCAACTCCGGTTTTCCGCCGGGGAATCGGGGTTAACTGCCTTGTTCTATGAAATTACATCTTGGTACCAATGTCACTCAGGCGCTGAGGCCGTTTGGGAATTTTCTTACTGAACAGGACACTGGGTCGGCGGTTCTAATCGCGATGGAGCTGACGCCAGAGGGGGTGGGATGGGCCTTGGGCGGTGATGCGATCGCACAGTTTCTCCAATCGCTGCCGCTCGTCCTTGGTCATGCCCCACAAGATGTAGCGGCTCTCGGCCACCAGCAGCGCCACGGTTAACCCCACGCATAGCCCCAGCCCGATCGCTGCCGGGCGGTTATAGGCCAAACCCAGCCGCACCGTCGACCAGGTGAAGTACTGCCGCAGCTGAGCAATCTCAGGTCGCAGACTCCACAGGCTGAGGGGGGCTACCGTCAGCCACAGCAGCCCGCTAACCATCCACCAGCGACGTAGCATGATTGCCCGCAAGCGCTCCAGGGTCACAGGATAAATCGGGGTGCCCATGGGCGAGAATCCGTTAGCTTTGAGCTTCGGGCTGGGGTTCTGACCCGTCAGGGTCATCGCTGTAGGCCTGACCTGTGCGCTCTCGCCACAGGGCCAGCAGCGAACTGGCTACAAAAATACTGGAGTAGGCTCCAGCAACAAAGCCCACAATCAACGCCAGGGCAAAATATTTCAGGGTGGGGCCGCCAAAGATAACGATCGCTACCAGCGGCAGCGTTGTCGTCAGCGAAGTATTGATTGAGCGGGCCAGGGTTTGGTTGACCGCACTATCGACAATGTCGTTGATGTGGCTACCGGGGCTGAGCTTCGCGTTCTCACGCACGCGATCGTAAATTACCACCGTGTCATTGACCGAGAAGCCCACAATGGTAAGCAGCGAGACGATGAACAGACTGTCGACCTCAACGCCCAGCACCAGCCCCAAAATGGCAAATGTGCCAGCGGTAATAATCACGTCGTGGGCCAGGGCCAAAATCGCCAGCAGCGCATAGTCGAGCTTGAAGCGCAAGCTCATGTAGGCCACAATTCCGGCAAAGGAAACCAGCAGAGCGAGTAGGCCCGACACCAACAGCTGTTTGCCCACCACCGGCCCAACGGTATCAATCTGGGTAGAACCGGGGTCAAAGGGGCCAATTGCCTCATCCAGTGCGCTTTGCAGAGGAGCACGCTCGTCTACAGTCAGGGTGCGGGTGCGAATCGACAGCACCTGCTGGTCATCCCCCAAAAGCTGAAGGCTGCTGGAGTCGAGGCCCTGATCTCCCAGCACCTGTCTAACGTCTGCCAGCTCGAGCGGTTCGGTACAGCTGTCGGTAGCCACGCAGGCTCGGGTCAACTGTAGCCGGGTGCCCCCGGCAAAATCAAGGCCCGGCTTGAGGGGTGCGCCCAGCTGCTGCCACGAGATCGCCATGGCCACCAGGCTGACTAGTACCAGCACTGTCGAGATTCCCCACCACAGACCGCGCTGCTGAATAATGTTGAGCTTCATGGGCACTCCTAGGGGCGAACGGTGTCGGGGCGAACGGGGGTTAAGCCGGGGCAAAACAGGCTGGGTCGCCGAAACTGCGGCAGGCTGATGGCTAAGAACATCAGCGTGCGGGTGCAGGTTAAGGCGGTAAACATGCTGATGATGACGCCAATGGCCAGGGTGAGGGCAAACCCCTTAACCAGCCCGGCCCCAAAGTAAAACAGCGCCAGACAAGAGATCAGGGTCGTGACGTTACCGTCCAAAATGCTTGAGAAGGCTCGGTAGAAACCCGATTCAACCGAGCGGTAGAGGGTTTTGCCCGCCTGTAGCTCTTCACGGGTGCGCTCAAAAATCAGCACGTTGGCGTCTACGGCCATGCCAATGCTGAGAATGAACCCAGCAATCCCCGGCAGGGTGAGGGTCACCCCCAGCAGGTTGAAGGCCGCCCAGGTAATCAGAGCGTAGATGACCAGGGCGATATCGGCCAGGACACCGGGTAGACGGTAGTAAACCGCCATGAACACCAGCACTAGCCCTAGGCCAGCAATGCCAGCATAAAGGCTGCGCTGAATGCTGTCGCGGCCCAGGGTGGGGCCTACGGTGCGATTCTCAACCACCTCTACCGGCAGGGGCAGGGCACCGCCGCGCAGCTGAATCTCCAGGTCGCGGGCCGACTCGGCGGTAAAGTTGCCGGAAATAACGGCGCTGCCCCCGGTAATGCCGGTCTCGGCGTACTGCACGTTTACCGTAGGAGCACTGAGCAGGCGGTTGTCGAGGAAGATGCCGATGGTGCGCCCGGTACCGGCGATCGCCTTACTGATCTCCGCAAACTCGTTGCCGCCCTCGCTATTGAACTGAATCACCACTTCCCAGAGGGTGCCGCTAGTGGGCCGGGCGATCGCATCGGTCAGCTTATCCCCACCCAGGGTGCTGGGCTCAAACAGAGCGGCCACAGCCTTTTCGCTGGCGGTGACATCGGCCTGGAGCTTGTCGATGCGGGCCTGGGTATCGCTGTTGATTTCTCCACTGGCGGGCAGGGTGGCCTGGAGGGCCGCCAGCTCGCCCACGTGACCTTGCAGCACCTGATTTTCGATCTGGAGCTGCTGGTCGGTGCCGGGCCGCTGGGCACGAAATTCGAGCTGAGCCGTGCCCCCCAACACCCGTTCAGCCTGCTGGGGATCGCTGACGCCGGGTAGCTGCACCAGCAGCTGATTGTTACCCAACTGCTGCACCACCGCCTCCGACACGCCCAGGCCGTTGACTCGGCCTTCGACCACGGTTTGCACCGCCTCCATCTCCCGTTCAGTAATGGTGGGGATGGCGGCAGTGGGCTGCACCTGGATGGTGAGCTGAGAGCCCCCCCGCAGGTCTAACCCCAGACGGGTGGGAATCTGGGTAATCACCACCACGGCGGCGATGGTGAGCACCAAAATAACCCCTAGCCAAGCTCGATATTTTGCCATTGCGATTTGCTGCGGTGTGGGTGCGGATAGTGATCCCTTGGAATGGGCTGTGCCCTGGGGATCATGGCGTCAATTGGGCTGTTCCTAAATATTAGGTGGTGGGCGGTGCCCACCCTACAGCGGTTCCCTAGACCTTGAGGGCGACCATGTTTTCGACGGCGGCCTCGATTTGTTTGGGCTGCACGATGGTCAATGTCTCTAGCTTACCGTTGTAGGGGGTCGGGATGTCTTGGGACGACAGGCGCACCACCGGGGCATCGAGTTCGTCAAAGTAGCGATCATTGATCGAGGCGATGATTTCAGCGCCAATGCCGCCGGTTTTCATACACTCTTCCACAATAATTACCCGGTGAGTCTTCTTAATCGAGGCCCCAATGGTGTCAAAATCCAGCGGCTTGAGGGAAATTAGGTCGATCACCTCGGGGTCAAGGCCCTTTTTCTCTAGACCTTTGACCGCCTGGGTGACGTGGTGACGCATGCGGGAGTAGGTGAGGATGGTGACATCTTTTCCGGGGCGCACGATCTCAGCTTTGTCTAGGGGCACCACGTACTCGTGGTTGGGCAGGTCTTCTTTGAGGTTGTAGAGCAGCACATGCTCAAAGAACAGCACCGGGTTGTCGTCGCGGATGGCGGCTTTGAGCAGCCCCTTGGCGTTGTAGGGGGTCGAGCAGGCCACAATCTTCAGCCCCGGCACCGCCTGGAAGTAGGCCTCTAGCCGCTGGGAGTGCTCGGCCCCGAGTTGCCGCCCCACACCACCCGGCCCGCGAATCACCATGGGAATTTTGTAGTTGCCGCCGGAGGTGTAGCGCAGCATGCCCGCGTTATTGGCGATCTGGTTGAAGGCCAGCAGTAAAAAGCCCATGTTCATGCCCTCGATGATCGGGCGCAGGCCGGTCATGGCGGCCCCGACGGCCATGCCGGTGAAGCTGTTTTCGGCGATCGGGGTATCGAGCACGCGCAGCTCGCCGTACTTGTCGTAAAGGTCTTTGGTGACTTTGTAGGAGCCGCCGTAGACGCCGACATCTTCGCCCAGCACAAACACGGTGTCGTCGCGGCCCATCTCTTCGTCGATGGCCTCGCGCAGGGCGTTAAATAGGAGGGTTTCTGCCATGGGTGGATGTTGGTGGGTGAATGAGTTGGTGGGTAGGTGGGTGAGGGGGGATGGGTAGGGTGCATTCGCGGTCAACTCCGCCGGGGGATCCGCAGGCCAATGCCGTACTGCAATGCACCATTGTCAGAAGCCATAGGGTGGACAGTGCCCACCACTCAATAGGCTAGTTTTCGGGGAATTGCCCCGGTTCCAAGACCATCAATCCTCAGCGAAGATGTATTTATAGAGATCGTCGGGGCTGGGCTCGGGGCTC
This sequence comes from Tildeniella torsiva UHER 1998/13D, assembly GCA_019358835.1. Classification (GTDB taxonomy): domain Bacteria; phylum Cyanobacteriota; class Cyanobacteriia; order Phormidesmidales; family Phormidesmidaceae; genus Nodosilinea; species Nodosilinea torsiva. Next base: position 119,784 of record JAHHIH010000009.1, on the reverse strand, counting down.
TCTTCGGCAAAGGTGAGGGCATCGTCGATGGTGGTCTGGATGCGATCGCGCACCGCCTTCAACGCTCCCTCATCAACCAGGCTGTGCTCCAGCAGATAGGCCTCAAACCGCTTGATCGGGTCGCGGGCCAGCCAGGCCTCTTTCTCGGCCTTCGATCGCAGCTCATCGGGGTCAGCCAAACTGTGGCCCCTAAAGCGGTAGGTGAGGGCTTCGATCAGCGTCGGGCCTTCACCAGCGCGGGCGCGAGCTACGGCCTGCTGGGCGACCTCGCGCACGGCCATCACATCCATGCCGTCCACTTCGACGCCGGGCATGCCAAAGACCGAGGCCTTCTTATAGATCTCGGGCTGGGAGGTGGCCCGCTCGTGGGCCATACCGATCGCCCACTTGTTGTTTTCCACCACAAATAAGATCGGCAGCTTCCAGAGGGCGGCCATATTCAGGCATTCAAAGAACTGGCCGTTGTTGCTGGTGCCGTCGCCAAAGAAGCAGGCCGTCACCTGGTCGGCGCTGGGGTCACCCAGGGCGTCACGGCGGTAGCGCGACTGAAACGCCGCCCCCAGGGCGACGGGAATACCTTCGCCGATGAAGGCAAAGCCTCCCAGCATATTGTGCTCGCTAGAGAACAGGTGCATGGAGCCACCCCGACCCCGGCTGCAGCCGGTTTCTTTGCCAAACAGCTCGGCCATCACATTTTTGGCGGGCACCCCAGCACTGAGGGCGTGGACGTGGTCGCGGTAGGTGCTGCACACGTAGTCGTCAGAGCGCAGGGACTTGATCACCCCGCTAGAGACCGCTTCCTGCCCGTTGTAGAGGTGCACGAAGCCGAACATCTTGCCCCGGTAATACATCTCGGCGCACTTGTCCTCAAAGAAGCGCCCCAGAACCATGTCTTCGTAGAGCCTCAGCCCTTCCTCAGGGGAGATTTGGGCTGCCGAAGCCTGGAATTGGGGTAACGTCCGTTCTTGAACCATGGGTTTTGCTGGGTCCTACGCCGCGATGTCCAACATTTGACTATACCGAAAAGTATCCCCCCTTGGGCAGAGACCCGACGGGGATATGCCCTTCATCATACCGACCGGGCTGCGGGGCAACGGTGCCCGGTTTGGCCGTTGGGCCAAGCTGGTGCGATCGGCGGCCCGTTCTCTCAATCTCTCTACCGGCTGCTGGGCGGTCTGGGAGCGGAGCGAGAGCTTTATTCAATCTTTAAAACCGGATGGACTGTACTTTCCTTTGCCGTCAATGCCCTGGGGTTAACTCGAAGGAGGCAGACCGTTAGCTGATTTAATCCCAAGCCAGAGAATTAAATTTAGAGGCGGACGGAAACTAGAAGACATCAGCGGTTTTGGTCAAGGGTCACCGGGATACCTGGCAGCGGCGACAGGCATGTGTTATAAACTTCACTTTTGCTCTGCTTTTGGGGCAAACGCGATAGGGTGTAGCTATTTCCCGGAGCTGGTAGGCTACAGGGTGGCACAGTCTGGGGAGACCGTGGGTTGAGACAATGGCTAGAACCCATGAATGCAGTGCCAGGGGCGTTGGAGGCAGGGGCAGTTGAGCCCTGGGGTAAAAGTTCGGCGGTTTAAACAGTCCGCAATAAATCTTTTTGGATACTATTCGAGTGAATTCGCCGTTGGGGACGTGAGCTGTGCAAATTCCGTTAGACTACTACCGAATTCTGGGGTTACCGATTCAGGCGACCGCCGACCAGCTGAAGCAGGCCCACCGCGATCGCGGCTTGCAGCTGCCCCGGCGCGAATTCTCCACCGCCGCCATTGAGGCCCGCAAGCAGCTCATCGACGAAGCCTATACCGTTCTGTCTGACCGCGATCGCCGCCGCGACTACGACAGCAAGTTTCTCGCCAACGCCTACACCGTCGATATGGCCTCCGAGCCCTTGCCCGAGGCACGTATTCCCGGCCTAGAGGTGAGTGCCGATGCTGGGGAAGCGGCGCTCCGATCGCTGGCCACCGAGCCCGGCGGTAGCGAGGCCCAGAGTTCTAAAATTGAGATTGAGAGCGACCAGCTGGTCGGGGCGCTGCTGCTCTTGCTGGAGCTGGGCGAGTACGAGCAGGTGCTCCAGCTGGGTCAGCCCCAGCTGGTTAACCCCTACGCCAGCGGCGGTCTGGCCACCCCCGAACCCGCTCAAGACGACGTGGTGCTCACCCTGGCCCTGGCCTGCCTAGAGCTGGGCCGCGAGCAGTGGCAGCAGCGCCAGTACGAAATTGCCGCCGAGTCGCTGCAAACCGGCCACGAGCTGCTGGCCCGAGGCAACCACTTCCCCGCAATTCGGGCTGAGATTCAAACCGAGCTGTACAAGCTGCGCCCCTACCGGGTGCTAGAGCTGCTGGCCCGCCCCCTCGACCAGACCCGCGAGCGCCGCCAGGGGCTCAAGCTGCTCAAGACCATGCTGGAAGACCGAGGCGGCATTGAGGGCAGCGAGGATGACCTCTCTGGCCTGGCGATCGACGACTTTCTGCGGTTTATTCAGCAGCTGCGCGACTATCTCACCGCCAGCGAGCAGCAGGAGCTGTTTGAGCACGAGGCCCGCCGCCCTTCCCCGGTGGCCACCTATCTGACCGTCTACGCCCTGCTGGCCCGAGGGTTTGCCCGCCACCAGCCCGCCCTGGTGCGCCGCGCCAAGCAGCTGCTGCTGCGCCTGGGAGCCCAGCAAGACGTCCACCTAGAGCAGGCGGTGTGTGCCCTGCTGCTGGGCCAGACCGAGGAGGCCAACCGCGCCCTGGAGATGAGCCAGGAGTATGAGCCCCTCGCCTACATTCGTGAGCACTCGCGCCAGTCGCCCGACCTGCTGCCGGGGCTGTGCCTCTACGCCGAGCGCTGGCTCAAAGACGAGCTGTTTCCCCACTTTCGCGACTTTAAAGATCAGGAGGCCACCCTCAAGGACTACTTTGCCGACGCCCAGGTACAGGCCTACCTCGAAACCATGCCTGCCGGTTCGGGCACAGAGTTGCGATCGGAAGCGCACTCCCTAGGGCAGCCTCCCCAATCTGCCCAGGCTCCGCTGACCGCCGCTGCTGGGGCATCCCAATTTTCGGCGACTCAGTTTCCCACGGTTGAAGGCTCGTTGCCGATTGGCGCACCCACCATGCCAAACCCGGCTGCCGCTCCCCGCCGTAGCGCCCCCGCATCTGCTCCGGGCGGCTACGGCAGCAACGGCAACGGGGCCTACCCTCGAACGGCCCAGGCTCGCAACGGCAAAGGCCGCCCCAGTCAGCCCCAGCCCTGGGCCAACGGATTGGCCGGAAACGCCTCCGACCTGGAGTTTCCCAGTGGCCAGGGGGATGAGGACGATCTCTCCGTGGCCGAGCGGGTCGCCCAGCTATCCCCCGACGGCAAAATGACCGCACCGGGAAGCGAAGCACCGACTAAGCCAGGGCCTGAACGACGGCCCCCAACCCCGACCCCAGCTACCCTAGCGCCCGGACAGGCGCTGTCGCCCGCCATGGCTTCGGGGCGGCGCAGTCGCGGGGCTGCCCCCAACTGGGGACGGCTGGCCTTAGTGGGAGCGGCGGGCGTTTTAGGGGTGGGAATTTTGGGCTTTGGCACCATGCGAGCGCTGGGCTGGGTAACCGGGGCCTTTAGCGGCCCTAGAATTTCGGGACAGCCCTTGGCCATTCGCGTCGATCAGCCCGCCTTTGAAATTCCAGAAGCGCCCCCTGCCCCCAGCGAGATTGGCGTCAACGACATGGCCAGTCGGGTGATTAACGAATGGCTGGAGATCAAGCGCGGGGCACTGGGCGAAAGCTACCAGGGCGATCGCCTCGACGACATTTTGCTAGAGCCAGTGCTCACCCAGTGGACTCGCCGGGCCGATGCCGCCACCCAAGAAAGCTGGTACTGGGAATACGAGCACAACGTCGAGATTGAGTCGGTAACCCCCGATGACCCAACTGCCGACAGTTTGCAGGCGATCGCCGTGGTCTCTGAAAAGGCCAAGCTGTTTGAGTTCGGCGTCGAAAATGCCGATGCCGCCTACGACGACACCCTGAAAATGCAGTACGACCTGGTACGCCAGGATGGCAAATGGTACATCCAGGGCATGAATAAGTTAGCCGATGTGAATTAGACTCTGCCTGGGCGAGAAGACGTGTGAAAGGATAGGTCTCTCAGGGGGATGGGTTGTTTTCCCGCTCCCACGATGGACTACCATAAACGCTCATTTTAACGACCGTAGTTCGGCAATCTCTCCGGACGGGCGGCACCTAACTGTGTTTTGATAGAATGCTGTTCGTATTAACCCTAAAAGCTGCATGCCAGTAGATAGCCCGCCCGCTCCCCAGTTGCCCATGGTGCTCGACACCCTTACCAACCCAGGGCTGCCCAGCGACGAATGCCCCCGCCGGGCGCGCATTCAGCTCGACCTACTGCTGCTGGCCATTGAAGCCCTTGACCTAGGGGGCAGCGAAGCGATGCTGGCCACCTCCCGCGAGCTGGCTCTAGAAGGGCTGGTTAAGGGGCGGGTACACCTATGGCTGCTGCGGGGCACTAACCCCATGCGTCGCTACAGCCAGCGCCGTCCCCTAGACATTGAAGAGGCCAAGGCGCTGGTGATTATTATTTGCGCCCTGGCGCGGCGGCTGACGGTGCTGGTGCGCCAGCTGCTGGTGGGCTACCAGCAGCTGGCCGACAAGCAGCTCTCCCCCGAGCACCACTTTCGCTTGGCCGACTATCTGAGCCGCTTTCGCAGCCACTTTCGCGCCCGCATGAACCCGCACCGGGCCGGGGTCATCGCCTACAGCACCGACGAAAAGCTCGATGAGCTAGCCCTCGGGCTTTTGCAAGAACTGCTGCTGTGCGCTGGGGTGCTCGGCCCCCAACGCCTGTGGAATAGCCTGTTTGACGGAGAAGTGTCATGACCGTTCAACGGCAATATACTCTGCCCCACTGCAACCTGGTTTTAGAGGGGCTCAACGCTGATGCCAACGACCCCCTATCGCCCATGGCGGTGCTGATGAACGCTGAGTGCCACCTGCCAGGTGCCACCGATGCCACCCTCGCCGGGGGGCGCGAATTTTTAGACAGTTTAGTGACCGCTGTGAGCCGCTACGGGCAGCAGTTGCTCAGCGGCGTGCCCTACCCCAGAGCGACGGGGGCAGCGCCCCCCCTGGTGGAGATCAAGCCAGGCGATCTCCCCTACCACCACCACCTGATTGTGCAGCAGCAGCCCCTGGGTGAGCGCGTTAACGATGTCAACGCGCTGCCGCCGCTGGATATCCAGCTCACCACAGTGCAGTTTTATGACCTGATGGAAGCGGTCGATCAACTGCTGGCCGACAGCCAAACACTGCCCGATATGAAGGCCCAGTTTCAGGCGGTGTCGCGGCGACTGGTGCGGCCTACCGAACCCATAGCAAAGCGGGCCGCTGCCCCTGCCTTGGGAGCAGCGGCTTTAGCTGCCGCCGGACTGGCTCTCTTCTTTGTGCCCCCACCCAAGTTCGAGCCCAGCCGTCCTGAGTCAGAGGCCTCAACCCCGGCACAAACCAGCACGCCCTCTGGGGAACCCAATACCCAAGCGGCTGAAGCGGCGGGCAGTGAAGACACAGGAACGGCTGGGGACGACCCGGCTCCCGCTGGGGATAACTTAGACCGTCTTGAGGGTGCCCCGGCGATTACCGACGCGGCCACCATTGCCCTGTTGCAGTCTGACGTGACCCAGCGATTACAGGAGGCCTGGGCCAACGCGCCCCGTCCCAGCGGGGATCTGGCCTATCGCATGGCGGTTTCTGAAAATGGCGATATTCTGGGTTACCGCTACGAGAACGACCTGGCCCTAGAGGAGGTCGATAACACCCCGCTGCCCGAACTTACCTTTGTGCCGGTGGCAGGCGCGGAACCAGTACAGGAGCGAGTGGCACAATTTATTGCCACCTTTACCCCCGACGGCGAGGTGGTGGTAGAGCCCACCGAGGCTCCCACTGAGGCCCCCACCGAGGCCAATGCCGCTGAGCTACCCCGCCTAGAGCAGAAGGTGACCGATGGCGATCGCATTCGCGAACTCAACAGCACCCTTTACGACAGCATCTTGGCTGAGCTAGAACCCCTATCGACCAGCGAGGCCCTGAGGTTTCGGGTGCGTCTGACCGAGGCGGGGGATGTCGTAGGCTACGAGCCCGTCAACGCTGCCGCTGGTCTGTTGGCGAGCGAGACCCCCTTGCCCGGACTAATCACCGCTGCCGACAGCACAGGCGATCAGGCAGACTTTCAGGTGGTGTTTACCGAGAGCGGTGTGCTGGAAGTAAACCCCTGGGATGGCTGGCCCCAATAGGGTGAGCCTATACCTTGCGCCGCCGATGCCCTAATGATGCTGGCCCGATGTTTCTAGCCCCACTGCACCATGGCTGATTCCCCCGATCTGCCACCGTTGCCCTCAGACCCTGCTCCGGTGTCTCCCCGCCCGGTATCGCCTCCCCCTGCGCCTAAGCCCAGTCGTTGGGCAGGGCTGCACGCGCTATGGACTCTGGTGGTGCGCCTAATTATGCTGGGTGCTGGCGTCAGCATGGGCTGGCTGGTTGGCATGGTGGTGGCCCAGGCGTGGCCCGCCCGCAATCCAGAGCCACCGCTGACGGAGGTGATCCTGCGTCAGGGCAGCCAGACTCAGCGCAAACTACGGCAGCTGCCCCGCTGGTGGCAGGGCGATGGTCCGGTTGATGGGGTTGTCGATGAAGTAGCACCAGCGCCGGATTCTTCTTCGTCAGCATCTTCTGGCGTTGCAGATGCACCGGAGGCTGAGCCACCTGTGCCGGACGAGGAGCGCGATCGCATCCAAACCGACCTCACTGCCCTGCGCCAAGACCTAGCCAGCCTCAATACCCGCCTGGCCGAGCTAGAGACCACCGTGGGTACGCCCCCCACAGGAACCCTCGAAGACCGCTTGCAGCGCCTCGATCAGCGCCTTGGTACCCGCGATAATGCGGCCAGCGGTGAGGCAGCCAACGAGACACCTGCACCTGCTGAACCAGAGACGCCCACCGCTGAACCATCGCCGGAGACAGCACCAGCAGCTCGGGTGCCCTACCAGGAACCGCGTTTCCCGCTGGTGCGCGATCGCGTCATCTTGCCCAGTGCCCTGCTGTTTGAACCAGGCGGTAGCACCTTGACCCCCTCCGGCCAGCAGCTGCTCGACAGCATTGCCTCCGACCTGCGTCGCTACGGGGCCGCAACGCTGCTGGTGGGCAGCCACACCGACGGTGCCGCCTCGCCCGATCTGGCCAGCCAGCTCACCCTACAGCAGGCGGTAGCGGTGCAGCAGCATTTGACGCCCCAGCTAGAGGGGGGCGGCATTCGCTGGGTGCCGGTGGGCTACGGCCAGACTCGGCCCACCACGGCGGGCACCACCGCCGCCGACCAGCAGCGCAACCAGCGGATCGAAATTGGCATTGTGCCCGGTAGCTAATCAATGCGACTAGTCTTTTTTGGAACACCTCAGTTCGCCGTGCCCAGTCTTCAACGGCTGCTGGCCGAGCCGGGCTTTGAGGTGGCCGCTGTCGTCACCCAGCCCGATCGCCGCCGGGGCCGGGGCAGCCAGGTGGATGCTTCGCCCGTCAAACAGGTCGCCCTCCAGGCCAATTGTTCTATTCTGCAACCCAACCGCATCAAAAAAGATGAGGCAACCCTCACCGCCCTAGAGGCTATCCAGGCCGATGCCTTTGTGGTGGTGGCCTACGGGCAGCTGCTCTCCCAGCGCATTCTTGATATGCCCCGGCTGGGCTGCATCAATGGCCATGGCTCGCTGCTGCCCGCCTACCGAGGCGCGGCCCCGATTCAGTGGTGCATCGTCACCGGCGACACCGTCACCGGCATGACCACCATGCTAATGAACCTGGGCATGGATACCGGCGACATGCTGCTCAAGTCATCCCTGCCCATTGGCCTGCTGGATACTGCCGGGGAGGTAGCGACGGCCCTGGCTCACCAGTGCGCCGATTTACTGGTAGAGACCCTGCACGGTCTGGCGAATGGACTGCTCAGCCCAGTACCCCAGGATGAGGCCCTGGCCACCTACGCGCCGCTGATTCAAAAAGAGGATTTTGAGTTGGACTGGGGGAAGACGGCGATCGCACTCCACAACCAGGTGCGCGGCTTCTACCCCAACTGCGTCACTACCTTTCGCGGGCAGCCGTTGAAGGTCATGGCGACGGCTCCTGTGGGAGCGCCCTACTGGGCAGAACTGCCTTCCGAGTTGGTGGCTATGCGGGAGGCAGTGGAGGGGGCGATCGCAGCCTCCACCCAGCAAAATCCTCTCCCCGGCACCATTGTGGGATTGATCAAGGGCCAAGGCCCCCTAGTACAGACCGGCGACGGGCTGCTGCTGTTGCGCCAGGTCAAACCCAGCGGCAAGCAGGCCCAGAGCGGAGCCGATTTCGTCAACGGCAGCCGCCTGCAAATCGGGGAATCCCTTGGCTAGTCCACCCATCTCAAACTCAATTGGTAAGCTAGGAGCGTTTGGGTCATCCTTTCCCCAGAGATAAATCACCGATGAAACCAGAGCTTTCAGCCTCTACGCCGCTCTACGGCCCGGTGCCAGAGTATCTGCAAACCCGCCGCGAAGTGGTGTTTTTGGTGCTAGGAGGGCTGTTCCTCGGCACCCTGGGCATGCTCAACATTCTCGGCATTAGCCGGTTTGTCAATATCTTTACCTGGGGCGATTTTGCCGTCACGGTGGCGGTGGGGGTGCTGCCCTATCCCCTGACCTTTCTCTGCACCGACCTAATCTCAGAACTCTACGGCAAAAAGCGGGCTAACCAGGTGGTTTGGGTAGGGTTGCTGCTCAATCTGTGGGTGTTGTTCATCGTCTGGCTAGGGGGCGTGCTGCCGGGGTTTGAGACCACCGACCCCGCCACGGGCGAGCTACTGCGCGATGCCGCCGGGCGACTGCCAGTGTTCTTTGAAATTCGAAACCTCACCTTTGGGGCAGTGGCGGCCTCCATGCTGGCCTACCTGATGGCCCAGTTTGTCGATGTCTACCTGTTTCACTTTTGGAAAGAGCTGACCAACGGCAAGCACCTGTGGCTGCGCAACAACGGCTCTACCCTCATTAGCCAGCTGGTCGATACCATCACCGTAGTGCTAATTACCCACTTTCTTGCCGGGGCGCTGCCCATCGATGTAGGCCAGGAGCTATGGCCCCAGCTGATTCGCTTTATGGGCTACGGCTACACATTTAAGCTGGTAGCCGCCCTGCTCGACACGGGGCCGTTTTACCTCTGCGTATTTTGGCTATCGGATTATCTCGGCCTAGAATCCCCCATTGCCAAGTCAAAGCCCCCTAACCTGGTTAGCCGCGAGCAAGATTGACTGAACAAAAGTAAGTGCTAATAGACTGAACTGATATGGCAATGTCCAGTTGATTAAGACACCTGCTGAGGCAAGTCCCTAACCAAAGGACTTCCCGGCAGCGAAACGTCCTATACCAAATCAGAATCACATAACCCCGATTCTCACAAGGCATAACCGTAGGGTGCATTCGCGGCTATAATCACGTCCGGCAACGCCTCGATCGCTTTGATTAGACGCAATGCACCTCTCAGGAACCGGGGGTAAACAAGCAGGATTTGGTATAGCGCTCTGCTCCCTTGCAATCAATCTTGCCCATGCATGAAGTTCTTCACATACCAGCCAAATAAAATTCAGGGGCCGATGGCTAAATCTGCGGCACTGGTGGCAAGCCGGAGACTTCGTTGATCTGTTCTAAACTGCCGCTGTTGAATTCAGTTTCGGTTAAAAAGCGAAACACCTCCTGGTACATGGGCTTCCAGTAGTCATTGCCCATGTTTTGGCTCACCTCCAGCGGGTCAACCATGGGGTGAGGTACCAGAGCCTCGCTGGGGAAGGTGTATTGGTAATGGTTGCCATAGCGCTTGAATAGTGAGGCCTGACTGAGAGACTGCGCGAATTTTTGGTTGGTTTGCAGGTCAGCAGCGTCTTCGTTTTCGGTCAAAATCATCAGCGTGGGCTGGGGGCGCAGGGCCGCAATGTTGTCTTTGCTTTGCACAAACGCGCCAAACCGATTGGCGGCGGTAAAACAGCCCAGCGGAAACCGCAGTTCATCCCAGCCAAATTCTTTGACATCCAATGGGCCAGCTAGGTTGATGTAGCGCTCGCGGGTTGCTCCGCCATACACCTCTAGCAGCGGCGCAAAGGCCACCACTTTGGCAACCCGCTGGGGGTTTTTGGCCCCCAGGGCCAGGGCCACAGCCCCACCGACGGATAGGCCTACAGTGTAGACGGGGCCAGGCAACGCCTCTAGCTCGGCCAGACGAGCCTGGGCATCGCTTAGGTAGGCCAGGTGAGACGACACAAAATAGCGGTCAAAGTCGGGGTCGTTGTCGCGCTCGATCGCGGCAATAATATCCAGCAGGCGGGGTTCTAGCTTGCTGAGGCGGGCCATCAGCCCGACCATTTGGACGGGGGAAGGGGTGGTGGCACCCTCGCCCGAGGCCGCCAGGTTGGCGAGAAAATGTTGCAGCACCGGGTCGGCGTTCACTTTTTCCCGCAGGGGCACTAAAATCTCGGGCTTGAGGTCAACCTGGGGCCAGTTTTGGTCGGGGTTGACATAGGCATGACCCGCCAGGGTGGCCTGGTAAACGTTGAAGCCGTTGCGAAACAGATAGTCGGCCAGGCGCGACATCTGGTGGGGTTTGGCGCTAAACCCGTGGAACATCAAGACAGTGCCCTTGACTGGAGTGCCCGCCTCATGAAACAGGTAGTAGGGAAAAGCGCCATCTCGCCGGTCGGGACGGGCGGCGATCGTTTGGACGTAGGCTTCGATGCGCTGCCGCGTAGCCTGGAGCTGATCGTAAGTCGGGGCCGTGGGGCTAGTTTGCAGGGTGAGCATGAGCCTAGGGGGTGAGGACTACATCGTAACTACCGTTGGAAGACAAAGGCCGCCTCCCCCGGTTGCTACAGAGACACTAGCCCAAATTCCACCAGGGCGGGATAAAAATTGCGGTTTTCGTGGCTGGGGCGGCTGAGCTTGATCAGGGCGAAGCGTTGCAGGGGGCGCAGCGATCGCCACTGCTCTAGCTCAATCTCAGCCCCGACCGCCTGCGCTTGCGTCTGCACATCTTCAGGGACGGCCTCACCGTTATGCCAGGGAGGATGGGGGTCGATGGCCAGGGTTGAGGCCGGGGTGCCCTGAACGCGTTGCACCAGGGACTGTACGTAGGCAGTGTAGGCCACCGTGGATTCGCGATCGCTGCACTGAAGCTGAGTGAGGCGATCGCGTTCACCCTCGCTAAACCGGTGCCAGTGCTCTAGCTTGAGCTTGACGCCGCAGGTGTCGAGCTTGAGGCGCACCTGCATGGGAATGCAGCGCAGCGACTCCACAAAGTCAGCCTCAAACTGAAAGAAATCGTTGGCTTCTAAAGATGTGTTGGCCTGGGTCATAGGGGGTTGGGGGCAAAAGCGATCCTAGCGGGGCTGAATTGAATGCACGTCGAGCCGATAGGTCTGCCCCTGGTGGGTAATGGTCACCGGGGTAGGGCCAGCTCCCGTTGGCGGTGGAGGTGCAGGGATAGGGGTAAAGGTGACCCGCTCAACCTGGGCACCAGCGGCGGGGGTGAGTGACCCCGCCACCTGGCTGGCCTGCTCAAGCTGGTTGGTCAGCGACACCAAACCGCTGAGCCCGTTGATCAAATCACGAATGTTGCGGCGGAGGGCCGGGTCGCCGGTCAGCTCATCCACGTCGGCCAGCACCTTGTGGGCGCTTTGAAAGACGGTGCGGGCCGAGTCCAGGGTTTGCTGGAGCATAACCAGGTTTTCGGCATTGTTGAAGGTGCCCGTAATCGAGCGAATGTCGGCGGCGGCCACGGCGGCATCGGCAGAGAGGCGATCGAGGTTGGCAATAAACTCGCTCTGCTGCAGGGCCGGGCTCAGGGTCGTAGTAATGGCCTGAAGGTTGGCGGCGCTGCGATCGAGGTTAGTGAGGGTGTTCACCAGGGTGCCCCGATTGGTGACCACCAGGCGGTTGACCTCGGTGCCGGTAATTTCAAACTGGGCGGCGGCGCTACCAACGTTGTCGGTGGCACGGTTAGCCGAGGCCATCAGCGGCCCCAGGTCGGTCTGCAGCTGCCGCGACAGAACAATCAGCTCCGTCGAGAGCAGGCTGGCGGTCTCGGTCAGGGTAGTGGCGTTGTCGAGGGTGGTTTTGAGGTCGGCAATAATCTCAGGGTCAGCAAAGGCATTGGCGAGCCCCTCCGCTGAGCGAATCAGCGACTCGTAGCTGGCCCCAACCTGGCCGTTAAGGCGATCGCCGTCACAGATAATCGCCTGGCCGGGGCAACTCTCCGCCGTGGGGTCAACGGCTAGCTCCTGGTCGCTCATCAGCCGCTGGGGCGTGATGTCGATGGTGGTATCGCCAATCAGCCCCGACTGGTTGACAAAAATAGAGGCATCGCGGGGAATGCGCAGATCGCTGCTGCCGATTTCCACCGCCACATCCACGGCGTTGGCGGTGGGGGCAATGCTCAGCACCCGCCCCACGGGTACCCCGCGATAGCGCACGTTGGTGCCCTCCTGCATGCCCAGGGTATTGTCAAACACAATGGTGGCCCGGTAGCTGCGGCTGCCTGGGTTGAGCCCCCGCAGCCACAGCACCAGCCCGGCAAACAACCCCACCGCCATCAGAATGAGCAGCCCCACCGATCCTTCTCGAATTGCCCTTGCCCGCATGGTGCCTCTCAAATCAACCGCTCAACGGCTTATTCACAACCCATTCTCTACTGAATCAGCTCGACCTGACCGAGGTTAGAGTGTTCCAGCTAAATGCTTATCCGCGATCTTACCGCGACCAGCCCAGCGGGCCGAGTTCACGTCCTTAAAAAGGATGTTGTTTGGCTGAGATACTCTGAACGATGGCTCTGGCCAAGCTGGGCCTACTGCACCATCTGAATTGGCCCCTCGACTCGACCGCTAAAGAACTGTCGCACAAAGGGGTTGTCGGTTTCATCGACGGCGGTAACCGGCCCCTGCCACTGAATTTTGCCCCGGTGCAAAAAAATCACCCGGTCGGCGGTGCGACGAATGGTGCTCTCCTGGTGGGTGACAATTAGGTACGAGCTACAGCCGTTGTTGCGCTGAATGGCGCGAATTAGGTCTTCGATCACGGTGGAGGCGATCGGGTCGAGGCCCGCTGTGGGTTCGTCATAGAGCAACAGCGCCGGTCGATCCTGCGGATTGTCGGGGTTAGAGACAATGGCTCGGGCAAAGCTGACTCGCTTGCGCATGCCCCCCGACAGCTCCGCCGGGTAGCGGTTGCCCGTACCCGGCAGTCCCACCATGTCGAGCACGTCATCGACAATCTGGCGAATCTGGTGAGCGGGCAGGCGAGAGTGCTGATAGAGCAAAAACCCCACGTTTTCTTCCACGCTGAGGGAGTCAAACAGCGCCGCCTGCTGAAACACCATGCCTATGCCCACCGGGTCGGGCGAATCTTCGATCAGCCCCTCGCGGCGCTGCCCCTGCACGTAGATCTCGCCCGCATCGGGAGACAACAGCCCGGCAATGATTCTTAAAATAGTAGATTTGCCGGTTCCTGAGGGGCCAATAATTGCCACCGCTTCGCCCCGGTACAGGGTGAGATCGACGCTGTCGAGCACCTGATTGTCGCCAAACTGCTTTGAGATGCCCTTCAGCTCTAGCAGTATCTCGCTGTCGCAGTTGCCCGAGGCTGGCCGAGGAACAAGGTGGGAGTCTAGGGCAGCGGTAGGCTGCCCTAGGATCGTACTGGGATCTTGGAAATCGGCCATAGACCTTACCGATGGGAGTAACCCGTGTCTGCTCAGCAGTCTGGCTGCCTGGGTTTATCTAGCTGAGCGGTTGGGTTTACCAACCATTAACAGCCGCCGGGGCATATCCATGCCTTGACTCTATCAAATAGCCGCTAAAATCGAAGGCGCTGGTGCTCAATCCTATCAAAGGCTGTTTGAAACGCCTGGGCAAGTTTATCCATTCGCGGGAACATTGCTTAGGCTAGGCCATCGTTCGGGCTAGGTATGACAGCTCGATCGCCCACAGCCTTACTGTCCGTTGCAAACCGCCGCTCAGGTTGGTCAGATCGCTATCGACCTCCTTCCATGTTCTTAAAATCTTGCTATACGGCCCTGACTAGACTGTTCCGCCAGGTCAGACGAGAGACCTTAACCCTAGCCCCGCCGCGGCGGGTCAATCGGCTGATGTGGTGGCTGGCACCGGGGCTGCTGGTCAAACGCTGGCTGTTTCTCAGCATGGCGGGGGTGCTGCTGGTCGGAGTCGGGGGCATGATCTGGCTCAAGCTGACGCCGGTATTTTACACGGGGCGGCTGCTGGGGGCGGCGCTGCGGGCGTTTACCACCCACGTGCCCAACTACGTCAGCGGGCCGTTGGGCATCTTGCTGGGTCTGGGGCTAATCTTTTGGGGCCAAAGCCGCACGGTGGGGGCCATCACCGATGTACTCATTCCGGGAAATGAGGAGGATCTGCTCGATGCCCTGCTGGCCCAGCGGCGGCTGTCGCGGGGCCCCAAGATTGTGGTGGTGGGCGGCGGCACTGGCCTGTCTAACCTGCTGCGGGGCATGAAGCGCTACAGCTCCAACATTACGGCCATTGTGACGGTGGCCGACGACGGCGGCTCGTCGGGGCGGCTGCGGCGCGAGATGGGGGTGCTGCCACCGGGGGATATTCGCAACTGCCTGGCGGCCCTGGCCGACGAAGAAAAGCTGCTGACGGAGCTGTTTCAGTACCGGTTTGAGTCGGGCAGCGGGCTGGTGGGCCACAGCTTTGGCAACCTGTTTTTGACCGCCATGAACGAGATTACGGGGGATTTAGAGCAGGCGATCGCGGCCAGCTCCAAGGTGCTGGCGGTGCGGGGCCAGGTGTTGCCCTCAACCTCGGTGGATGTGCAGCTCTGGGCCGAGCTGGATGACGGTCGCCGGATTGTGGGCGAGTCAAAAATTACCGAGGCGCGGGGGCGCATTGTCCACATTGGCTGTCTGCCGCCCAACCCACCGGCCCTGGCCAAGGCGGTCAAGGCGATTGAAGAGGCCGACTACATTGTGATTGGCCCCGGCAGCCTCTACACCAGCATTATTCCTAACCTGCTGGTGCCCGATCTGGTGAAGGCGATCGCAGCGCGGCAGGTGCCTCGCATCTATATCTGCAACATCATGACCGAGCCAGGCGAGACCGATGGCTTCTCGGTGTCTGACCACATTCGAGCGATCGACTCGGCCTGCGGCTGCTACCTGTTTGATGCGGTACTGGTACAAAAGGTGATGCCCTCCGATGCGGTGATTAGCCACTACGCCAGGGCCGGGGTCGGGCCAGTACTGCTCGATCGCGCCGCCATTCTCGACTCGGGCCGTCGCATTATCGCCGCCAACGTGATGGAAGAGAGTGAGGATATGACGGTGCGCCACCATAGCGAGCGCTTGGCGCGGGTGCTGCTGCGGTGGTATACCCGCACGCAGCGGTTGTGGTAGACGGGGCGAGGGGTAAATATTTGGCCTGCTTATCCCTGGCTTTGGCCTAGGAGGGATCGGTGTTGAAGCGGCGGCCAACCCAGCCGACGATGCCGCTGGCGATCGCCCCGGCCATCAGCACGCTGAGAGCAGGCATAATCAGCGGATTCCACAGCGAGTACCAGAGGTCTAGCCCCAGATCGAGGTTCATGCTGCGCCCCAGCACGGCCACCACAAACCAGCCCAGACTGAGCAGCACCAGGCCCAGGTCGGCCACCAATACCCAGCTAATCAGGCTAGAGATACGTTGTGTTAGGGTCATTTGTTTCATGGGTGCGCTAAATACATCATCTTGGGCTCTAATGCGCCGGAGGAATAGGCCGTCTGATCGCCCCTAGCCCTTAGCCTCTGTCGATTCCAAAGCAAAAATAGGCTGCTCTAAGAACAAGAGCAGCCTACCAAAAAGACTAAAGCTATTCACTGATTGATACAAAATTTGCCTTGGCTAAGGCAGGTAGCTGGCCCGGAGTTATCTTAAGCGTCAAGATTCTGTATCAGCAGGTTGTCGGGGTCGACGTAGTGGCAAACGGCATCATCCACGCAAATAAGGGCCCAACCAGAAGCCTCAATGCTGACCAGCTCGTAGTCGGCATCTTGCACAAAAAATCCCTTGTGATTACGGGTTTCAGGCTTAATTCCAACGGGGTTATTAGACATGGTTAAGGCTCTCCAGATAACAGCGACCAGCAATGGTAAGAAAAGCTTATGGCTTACTTGAGGAAATCCTATCATTGCCTTCATGAGAATTTTATTAAGTAATCTATGGCTTTATTGCGGAGGAACCGTGTAACCGGATGTTACAGGGCGATCGCACCCCCTAATTGGCTTGTCAAGCCCTTGACTTATCGTTTACTGGCCTCCGCATCACATAAATTTTGCCGTCAAAGGAAGATTAACTAAAGTTTTATGAATTTGCTATCAGTTCCGAAGAATCACTGAAGAAGCGGTAGAAATACTCATCGATCGCGGCGGTTTTTCTGCGATTTGATCCGGTTCTTTGCTGATCCCCGCTGGGTTAGCCGCATCCTAAGCGACGGCTCGACCTTGTTGAAGGCAATTATTAAGTTGAATGCAGTCACAGCTATAGGGCTCTCATAAATGTTTGCCGCAACCGCCCATTGCCCTCCGTCGGGTTGCCGCAACCTGCCAAAAATACAGGAATTCAAGTTCAATGCCCAAAGCCGAGCCCTAGAATTTGGGTGACTCCAATCGATGGACTGATCGCTTCTATGACTTCCCCGTGGCTAGGCTGGATTCAGCAACTTCAGGGCATTGCCCAAACCGGTCTGCACTACAAAAATCACCCCTTTGACACGGCGCGCTACGAGCAGATACAGGCGATCGCCGCTGCCATGCTCGCCGCCCAGATCGAGGCCGATCCGCCCGCTATTCTCAATCTCTCACAGCAAGAGCAGGGCCACGCCACCCCAAAAGTCGATGTCAGAGGCGTCGTGTTTCGCGACCAAAAAATTCTGCTGGTGCAGGAGCAGTCTGACGGGCTGTGGGCGCTACCCGGCGGCTGGGCCGATATCGGTGATGCCCCCAGCCACGCCGTTGAGCGCGAAATCTTTGAAGAATCTGGCTTTACGGCCAAAGCCACCCGCCTGCTGGCCTGCTACGATCGCGCCCACCCCCGCCACGGGCACCCGCCCGCCCTGCACCACAGCTACAGACTGGTGTTTCACTGCGAAATTACTGGCGGCCAGCTCACCCCCAGCTACGAAACCCCAGCCGTTAACTTCTTTGGCCCCAACGACATTCCCCCCCTTTCCCTAGGGCGCACCGGGCCAGGCCAAATTCAGCGCTTCTTTGACTATTTAAAAAATCCCAACCAACCCACCGACTTCGACTAACCCCCTCCGTCCCCATCTTCCACTCCCTCACCCCCCACTCCCCACTCCCCACTCCCTCACCCCTTCCCCCCACCCTTCCGCAACGCCCCCTGAAACACCCGCCGCCCGACAGGTTCTACCCCCGAGGGCACCAGGCGCAGAGGACTCTGGGCGCTGGGGCTGGCCACCAGCGGCTCGTAGGCAATAGCGATGGGAAAATCGCGCTGGTCAAAGGCTTCCAGCAGCGCCTGCCGGGGCAGCTCAGCCGGGTCAATAAAGGCCGGATCATAGTCAAAAAAGGCCTGGCGCTGGCTCTCGATCTCTATTCCGCTGGCTCGCATTTCTTCGTCGTAGGCCAGGGTATAGTTGACGAAATCGGGCTGGCGTTCCCCCAGCTGAATGCGATCTTTAATCACAAGGCGATTTTTAACCGCCAGGGTGTACTGGCTAGGGGCCAGGGTGTCGTCGGCAAAATAGAGGCGCTTGAGATCGGTGTTGGCTGTCAGGGCAACCCTCTGGCCCGCTGGCAGCTTGAGGCCACTGAGATCAAACCCAGAGCTTTTTGACACCTGGCGATCGGTGATCGAAAATCCGGTCTCTGGCGTAGACGAGTTGAACTGGTAGGCGCTGGTCTCATCGGTGAGGTTGATCGCCAGACGGGGCAGTTCGGTGGCTCGGTTGGCCACCACGGTAATCTCCGGCCCGGTGGCGTTGGCCACCAAAAACAGGGTGAGGGTCTGGCTAGGGTCAAGCCTGAGTTCCTCAACGTTGGCCGTATACCCTGGCCCCGTGAGCTGGAGCGTGGCGGGGGATCTGGGTGCTGCGGCCACTCCAGTCAGGGTGATCTGGAGTGGTTGTCCCATCTGGGCGGCGGGCAGCCGATAGCTAGCGGGCACCTCGCGGTTCAATCCGCCCTTGAACGGCACCAGCTCTACGGCATTCTGGCTGCTGAGGGACGGGAGGGCTGGGTCAGAGGCCGCCGACTCCTCGTAAGGGGTGACGGTGAGCACCCCTTCTCCAACTAGGATGATGTCTACGGTGGGAGCCGCTTTGATCTCAGCCTCAGCCTCGGTTTCGACCTCGGGGCCACAGAAGGGACAGGTGAAGGGGCCGGTGGCGGCCAGTGGTTGATCGGCTGGGGGCTGCCGCCACGATCGCTGGGTCAAATCGAGGGTTTTGCTTTGGCCATCGCCCTCAAACACCGGGCCGCTGGCAGTGGGCTGGTAGGTCCAGGTATCTGCCTGGGTGTCAAACTCCATATGGAGGTCGGTAGGGCTATTAGAACGACCGGCAGGGTAGTTACTGTCGTAAACGTACACCCAGTATTTGCCCTGGCCTCGATCTTCGACGCGGTAGGGGGTGAGGCTGTGGCCCTCGGTCAGGGCACCCTCCAAACGGCGATACACCCCCATGGTGAAGGGGTCGAGGGAGCCACTGAGAAAGACATCGAGCAGCGATCGCAAAATTTGCGTCGGCGTAAAGGTGTCGCGCACCACCTGGGTCTGCTGAGCCACCTCGGTCACCCCCTGCATGAGAAACAGGTTGGCGATGAAGGTTTGCAGATCAAACAGGGTGCGCACCAGGCCAAACACCGTGCGCCCTAGCAGGGCATTGACCAACCGCTGCCACCAGGGCAGGCGCGGCTGGATGGGCTGCCACAGGTCGAGCACCGCAGCGGCCATACCCTCCGAGAGGCCCTGGTTCATGCGGCCTAGCTGGGTTTGCAGCCAGCTTTGGGCGGCGGCGGTGAGCACACAGGTCGCCGACTCGCCCCCGATGCAGACCTGGGTGCCAAACAGCTGTTGCAGCTGCTCGGTCAGCACCTCTTCCCAAGCCTGGGGGTTGCGGGTGATGTCAATCGCCTGGGTTAGCTCCTGGTTGGAGAACTGAAACCCGTTTACCGCTGGATCAAAATTGGGCAGGGCCACGCTGCCGCTGGGCAGCTGTTCGAGCTGAGCCAGCATATCTGCATGGGCAGACGTTAGCGCCGCCGGGGTCTGTCTGATTGCCCAGGGCGAAACAGCAGCCAGGGCCGCGTAGGGCAGCAGTTGCACAGTGATATAAGTTGTGAGCAGCATGACCGCCAACCACCGCCACCGCCGCCATCGACCCAGTTTGATGCCGTGAAAGATCGCCACTGCCCCGCCTACAACGCACTGCCTGGTGATTGTAACCAAAGGGGCCACAGCCTTGAGTTAGGGCTAGGGCAGATGAGGTATTGGGTAAGACAATTCCAGAGGCTAGAACTCAAGCCCACGCGGTCTTTCCTGCTTGCATGGGCAGTCTGCGGTTTGCATTCTGTTTCGCAGGGGGCAGCCCGTCGATTGTCATTACTTGACGCGATACCTGACCGACGGTGAGGGTAAAAGTGAAGCCGTAAGATCATCCCTTAGGTTAGTCAGACTCCTAAGTTGTTTCTTGTATGTTTAGGGAAAGTTTTAAGCTTTGTAACGGCACTAGGGCTTTTGGCTAAAATGATAGTCCCCTGCGATCGCCGAGTTGGCTAAAATTACGACCAAATCAGGGTGACTTTAGGAATTAACTATGTTCTTTCAACTACCGCCGTCTCTGCCTCCCGCCGCCGCTGTCGGTATAGCCTCCATTGTTGAGCAGGTTGCTGAGTGCAAAAAGGGCAGTCGCGACTGTTTCCCTGAAGATCGAGTGGGTGCCCTTCAGCCCATGGTTCTCGATCTTAAGACAGTGGCGATCGCCGCCCTACAGTCACCTTGAACCTAAGGCTTAAATCGCTGAACAACTGCCACCACAAGCCGCTGGATGTTCTCCTAGCGGCTTTTTGCTAGGTTAGGCGCAGCAGCTGGATACAACATTTCTAAATCGAGAGTCGCCGCCGCCGCCGCCAGGGCCGTTGGCGACTCTGGGGTAGTCAGGTAGGGCAGCGTGCCCAGTACCGGAGTTTGGGCCAGACTGGCGATCAGCCCGGCTGGAGCCCACTGGTCAATCTGCTCAGGGGTACAGGGCTGAGGACAGTTGAGCACAATGCCCCGCAGGTCGATAGCGTTTTGCCGGGCCAGGGCCACGTTGGCGATCGCCTGGGCGATCGCCCCCAGCCTGACCGGCACCACCAGCACCACCGGCAGGTGCCAGGCCGCCGCCAGATCCGCCACGGTGAGTTCGTAGGTGACTGGCGACCCCAGCCCCCCCAACCCTTCCACCAAAACCCAGGGATGATTTTGAGTAGCGGTTTCTAAAGTGCGCCAGGCCGAGGTGAGATCCACCGAACGACCTTCCAGGGCAGCCGCTAGGGGTGGAGCCAGAGGCGCGTCAAAGTACTGGGACGTAATGGCGTCCAGGCTGGTATCAGGGAAAAAGAGGCGCTGGTACAGCTCGCGATCGCCCACCCCCGACTGAAACGGCTTCAGCACCACTGGGGCCTGATCTGGCCGATGCTGCTGCCAATAGGCCAATAGAGCACTGGTGAGCACTGTTTTACCCACTTCGGTGTCGGTACCGACTACCAATAGCGCATTCAAAGAAACCATATGCCCTTTTAGAAAAAACCTGAGTCAAGGAATACGTTGGGGGTTCAAGGTTTAGGGTCTAAGGTTGCCCCCTGAACCCTCAACCTTAAACCTCTAACATCATCCCTAATCTGCCGATATCGTCAGCACGTAGTTAGACGGGCGGGGCGACGACACATCCACAATATAGTTGCCGCTGGTGGGCAGCTGCCCCTGCCACGACAGCACTCGCGACGCGTCAGGAATCAACTCGCCATCGGGAAAGCGCACATCCAGCGTGACCGGGCCGCTAACGCTGGGTAGCTCTAGGGCCAATACCTGCCCCTCTTGGGCATTAATAATGTAGCGGCGAGAGCGGTCTTGGTTGACCTGACCCGACACCTGCACGCTGGTCTGCCCCGGCGGAATTTGCACCCGCTGCTCAACCACGTTGGCGTCGGGGTTCGGCTCCGGTTCGGGCTCGGGCGGCGGCTCAACCGTGGGCGGCGGCTCAACGCTGGGCTCGGGCTCAGGCTCAGTCGTGGCCTCGGGGTCGGGCTGGGCGCTAAGGCTCACCTCTAGCTCGTAGTCGCTCTGTTCTAGGCCCTGAACTGGGCGCAGCTGCACAATATATTCGCCATCAACGGGTAGGGTGCCCTGCCAGTTGAGCACGCGCTGGGCCGAGCTATCGACCGGCTCTCCCTCGGGGGTGAGCACCGTAATCAGCACCCCTTCTCCCGTCATACGGGTTAGCAGCACCTGGCCAGCCAGGGCGTTGAGACGGTAGTTAATGGTTTCGTTGCTGCGCAGGCTGCCCCTGACGGTGCGATCGCTCCCCGGTGCGATCGACAAATTCTGGCTGTACTCGACCGGGCTGGTCTCGGGGGTGGGCTCAGCGGTGGGTTCCGGAGTCGGGTCGGGCTGGGGATTAAGGGTGATTTCGGGGCTGGGCACCGGGGTAGGGGCCGGGGTGCGGTTGAGCAGGCTCACCAGCGTCCAGCCGCCGAGGCCCGCCAGCAGAGCCAAAACACCGCCAATCACCGCCACGGCCCAGGGGTTTTCCCACAGAGTGGCGGGTTCGGCAATGGGCACTGGGGCCGTGTAGTTGGGAGCCTGAGTCACAGCACCAACCTGGGTGGGCTGATACTGTCGCCCCACGGCCACCGTTCGCACCTGAGAGGGCGGCGCGGCGGCAGCAGTACCCGGCGCGGTGCCCACGGCACCGAGAGCCTGGGCCATTTCGCTCACCGATTGGTAGCGATCGCCCGGTCGGTAGCTAGTGGCCTTTCGCAACACCTGAATCAGGCCGGGGCTGAGGGTGTTGGGCAAATGCCAGCTGAGGTTGACATCGTCAAAGATTTCCTGGGGCTCTTTGCCGGTGAGCATCACAATAGCGGTCACCGCCAAGGCGTAGAGGTCGCTGCTGGGGTAGGCCCGCCCCGACTGCATCTGCTCGCTGGGGGCATAGCCCAACTTGCCCACCGAGGTGGCCTGGCTGAGGGTGCCCGGCGGCTGAATGCGGGTGACCACTTCTTTCACCACCCCAAAGTCGATCAGCATCGGCAAACTGTCGGTGCGGCGCTGCATGACGTTGTCAGGGCTAATGTCGCGGTGAATAATGCCCTTGCTGTGAATGTGGGCCAGCACCGGCAAAATCTGCTGCAAAAACTGCCGCACCTCGGCCTCTGAGAAAGCCATGCCCTGCTGGATGCGCTGGTTGAGCAGGTCGCGGTAGGTGACGCCGTCGATATAGTCTTGCACCAAAAACAGGCGCTGGTTTTCTTCAAAGATGGCCTGAAATTTGGGAATCTGCGGATGCTCGATGCTGTAGAGAATGGCGGCTTCGCGCTGAAACAGCTGGAGCGCCTTGTCGGAAAACTGATCGCCCTGCTGAGGTTCGAGTTCCTTGACCGCGCAGCGTTCGTTAAAGCGGCCCAGGTCTTCGGCCAGATAGGTGCGCCCAAAGCCGCCGTGACCCAGCTCTTGCAGCACTCGGTAGCGGTTCTGAAGGGTGGTACCAGGGATCAGGGTGGGGTGCATAGATTTGGAACAGTTCAGAGCTGAAAACAGGCAGCCAGTCTGCCAGAGCGATCGCTACACCAGTTTACAGTAGGATTACCGACCGCTTCATAGGTACCCTGGGCGGGCCCCTACGCCTCCGGTGGGGAGGAAGACCCTACTGGAGGAATGCTAACCCCTTTGCAACAATAGTAAAGCGGACACCAAAGTTGGGGCAGGCCGTTCTGAATAGATGCGGAGCGGGTTAACGCGATGCTGAGGCGATCGCGGTTCAAGGCTGGAACAAGGGCAACGGCTGGCTACGCTGGGCCGTCATCACTTAATTGCAACCTTATATAGGAAGGCAGTGGGCCATGGGGCTAGGGTTAATGGATAAAGACGACATGTCAACAGATGCCACCAATGTAGAGCCGGTGCATTCAGGCCCAGCCCAGGGAAAATTTCCCCTCACAATAAAACCAGGTTGGGCGCTGCCAGCGCTGCTGAAGCGACCGCTGTTGGTGGGCGGCCTAGGCCTTTCTGCCACCCTGGCCCTGCTGGGCAGCACCCACATTAACCCGCTGGATAGCTCGACGCTGCTCAGTGCCATTGCCCTGGGCTCAGGGCTGTGGTGGTGGCGGCGGGGTGTACCTACGCCAGCGGCCCCCAAGCCCATTGCGCCCCCCGTGGTCGATCGCTCTCGGGTTGAAATTGAGCTAGCGACGCTGGCGGCCTTGATCGACACCCTAGAGCAGGAAGCTAAGCTAGCTGGTCAGGTAGCCCAGGTTTCCAAAACACTTACTGCGTATCGCCAGGGTCATGAGGCTCTGGGGACAGACCTCGATCGCCCGACGCTGCGGGTGGCGATCGCAGGCGAACCCCGCACTGGCAAAACCACCCTGCTCACTCTGCTCACCGCCCAAACTGATTCATTCAGTGAGGAAAACACGCCGCTGATCTTTGAAGAAGTTGCCCTAACCGTTACTCCCGAAACGTCAGGCCCCAACTGGCTCGACTACGACGGCCTGCTGCTGATTACCGACGGCGACATTACCGACAGCGCCCTCACCCTGCTGCGCGATCGCGCGATCGCCGGTCAGGGAGCGGTGCTGGTCTTCAACAAGCACGATCACTACGACGCTGCCGACCAGCAGACCATTTTGTCTCAGCTTCAGCAGCGGGTGGCAACCCTGCCCGCCACGGTGCCCGTCGTCACCGCCGCCGCCGCTCCCCGAGCGATCAAGGTGCGCCGCCACCAGTCCGACTGCACGTTCATAGAAACTATGGAAACGCCTGAGCCAGCGATCGCCGGACTTCAGGCTGCCCTCAATTGCGCCCTGTTGGCCGAACGATCAACCCTGGTCGCCGCCACGGTGCTGCGCCGCAGCCAGACCCTGCGCCAGCGGGTGCAAACCGACCTCAACCGCCTGCGCCGCGATCGCGCCCTGCCCCTAATCGACCAGCTCCAGTGGGTGGCCGGGGCCGCCGCCTTTGCCAACCCCGTGCCCACCCTCGACCTGCTGGCCACCGTCGCCATCAACGGTCAGCTAATTCTCGACCTGGGCAAAATCTACGGCTTTAACCTCACCCTCAACGAGGCCAAAACCGCCGCCAGCACCCTGGCTAGCCTTACTGTCAAGCTGGGCCTGGTCGAACTCTCAACCCAGGTGCTCACCGCTGTGCTCAAAAGCCACTTCGCCACCTACCTAGCTGGCGGCCTAGTGCAAGGGCTCAGCGCCGCCTACCTCACCCGCATGGCCGGTCTCAGCCTAGTTGATTACTTTGAGCAGGCTGCCCTGGCCGGCACCCCTACCAGCGCACTGTCCTGGGATGCGATCGCCCAGCGCCTGCAAACCACCATTCAGCAAAACCGCCAGCTCAGCCTGCTGCAAACCCTCGCCAGACAGGGCATCGACATTCTCAAACCCGCCCCCGCCCCACTCCCCGCCAGCACCGCCCCACCCCTCGATCTGGACACAATGGCTGTCGATGCGATCGCCGAAACCATTCCCGTCACCACCGTTCCCCTCGAACCCATCCCACCCCAAAGTTAAACTCCCGCCCCATCTCCCCACACCCTACCCGCCCACCCCTCACTCCCCACCCCCATGCCCCCCACCCCCCTCCTCTCCCGCGCCCGCCAAACCCTCAGCCAGGTCGTGACTCGCTACTCCATAGCGGTTCAGGGCAGCGTCAACCCCCACCAGGCGGCGGTCAAGCAGGGCTTGGGCCAGCTCCAGAGCCTCAGCGATAAGCTAGAATCGCGCTGTCTGCGGGTGGCGGTGTTTGGCCTGGTGAGCCGGGGCAAGTCGGCGGTAATCAACGCCCTGATAGGGGAAAACATTCTCGAAACCGGCCCGCTGCACGGGGTCACCCGCTGGCCTCGGTCGGTGTATTGGCAGCCCGAGGTGGATAGCGACCTGCCCTGGCAGATCGAGCTGGTCGATACCCCCGGCCTGGACGAGGTGGGCGGCGATATTCGCGCCGATATGGCTCAGACCGTAGCTAACCAGGCCGATTTGATTTTGTTTGTGGTGGCGGGGGAGATCACCCGCCTGGAGTACGACGCCCTGGCAGAGTTGCAGCGCGGGCACAAGCCACTGCTGTTGGTGTTCAACAAAATTGATCTCTATCCTGAGACTGACCGGCAGGCGGTATACAACACCCTCAATGGCCTGCGGGCTGAGCTGGGCCAAGATATTCCAGGAGCCAAACTGGCTGTGGATGAGGTGGTAATGGTAGCCGCCAGCCCCGCCCCGCTCCAGGTGCGGGTGGAATGGCCCGATGGTCGCACCAGCGACGAGTGGGAACCTCAGCCCCCTCAGATTGAGCCGCTGCGCCGGGCGCTGTTGGCCATTGTGGGCCAGGATGGTTCGGCCCTGGTGGCCCTCAATGCCCTGCGCCACGCCCGCTCGATCGAGGGCGATATGGTAGGCCATATCAGCCGGTTACACGGCGATCGCGCCGACGAAACCATCTGGCAGTTTGCCAAATACAAAGCCGCCGCGGTGGCCCTCAACCCGATCGCGGGCCTTGACCTGCTGGGCGGCGTGCTGATTGACCTGGTGATGATTCGCACCCTGGCGCGACTCTACGGCTTCCCGATTACGGGCCACGAGGCGGGGCGGCTGTGGCGGGCGATTCTCAAAAGCTCGGGCACGCTGCTGCTAAGCGAATTGGGTAGCGGGCTGCTGGGGGCGGGCAAAACCACCGCCGCCCTGGTCACCCTGGTGGATAGCGCCTCGGGGGTAGCCGCCCTGGCTGGGGCAATGACGGCCCAGGCTAGCGCCGCTGGATACGGGGCTTATACCGTGGGCCAGGCCGCCAAAACCTACTTAGAACAGGGCTGCACCTGGGGGCCAGAGGGGGTCAGCGCCACCCTAGCGGCCCTGCTCAGCGAGACCCAGACCTCGGCGGCCCTGGCTCGGCTCCGCCAGGAGGTTGGGGCCGATCTGGTAGCAGCCTCAACCCTCCCCAGCTAGCGGTGTCGCCCCGGCTGGGCAAATGGGTACCCTAATTTGACCACCGTTGCCTTGGCGATTCGCGAAGCGTTCGGGAACCGACTCGGAACGAGTATCCGTCCCGGAATCGCCCACCGCCCTTTGCCCGCGCCGGTTTAAGTGACTGGGCGTTTGCTCTGCAGATAGCCCCAAGCTTTTATTTAGTTTTATCTATCTCTAGTTACCTCAGAGGGCTATTTGGCCACGCTATACCTTACTGCCTGGGGTGATGTTGGCCATGGCCATTCGTTTAAATTCAGACGTTTCTATGGCGAATGGCCCTCGGACGACCCTAGCCCCGGCCGACCCCAGCGGCCATTCAGACGATCTGCGATTGGGTGACTTAGTTGATGGCCTGCCGCCAGTGATTACTCCCCAGGTATCGGTGCAGGCGGCGGCTCAGATTTTGCGCGATCGGGCATTGAGCTGTTTGGTAGTGGTCGATGGAGCCACCGTGCTGGGCCTATTTACCGAGCGGGAGGTGCTCCAGGCCGTGGCGGTGGGAGGCGATGTCATGGCGACTCCACTGAGCCTGGGTCTAGTGGTGTCGGTGCCCGCCCTGCGCCCGGAGGACAGTCTGCTAGGGGCAGCCCAAACCATGGCCACGGCGGAGCTATCGCACCTGCTAGTGGTCGATGAGCAGGGGCAGCTCTGCGGGCTGGTGCCCCGCCAGCGCCTAATTCAGGCCCTAGCATTCGCCAAGCCCAATTTAGACCCATCTGCTGAGGCTGGGGCACGGTCGGAGGAGGCGATCGCCGATGCCCCAACCGAAGGGGGGAGGTACCCTGCACTAGCCAACGGTGCAGTCCCCTTGGCCCCGGAGCAGGGGCTCACCATCTTGGCCCACATTCACCACCAGCTGCTGGGGCTGGAGGGTCAAAACCGGCTGCGGGTGCTGACCCACTGTCTAGAACGGCTAGGGTTGGCCAGTGGCGCGCTGGGAGCGGCTCTATTTGAGACCCACCTGGATCGCGAGGGGACGACCCTGACCAGTCTGCGCACGGCCTGGTGGAACCCCAGTGCGGCAAAGGCTGACCCTGCCCCGCTGCAAAACCTGCCCCAGGGACAGCTACAGCGCTGGCATGGGGTGCTCTCTCGGGGGGGCATGCTCACCGGGAGGTTAGACAGTTTTGCGGCGGTAGAGCAGCCGCTGCTACACCATTTGGGGGCAGCGGCGGTACTGGTGCTGCCGCTGCGCTGCCACGGGCAGTATTTTGGGTTTTTGGTGTTTAGCTACCCGAGCGCGGGCCAGCCCTGGTCGTCGGCTACGGTAGAGCTGCTGCGCACGGCCTCAATGGCGCTGTCGCTGACCTGGGAGCAATACACCATGCAGTCTTGTCTGCACCAGACCCAGAGTGCCTTTGCCAGCCTGTTTCACCACAGCCCCGATCCCATGGCGGTGACCACCTTCCCCGAGGGGCGGCATCTGTTGGTCAATGCCAGCTATGCCCGCTGGCTGGGGCGGCCTGGCAGTGAGATTATTGGCCGTCGCCCGGCGGAGTTGGGCATGGTGCACAACCGCCGCCAGTTTGCCCGGCTGCGACGTCAGATCTGCGATCGCGGCCGCATTCAAAACATTGAGATCGACTCGCACTTGGCCGATGGCCAGACCCACACCCTGCTGGTGTCGGCGGAGCTGACCCAGCTCAACGACCAGCCCTGTCTGCTCTCGATTGGCAAAGACATCACCGAGCGCAAGGCAATTCAGGCCACCCTGAGCGCCGCTGAGGCCCGGTTTAGGGTGATTTTTGAGCAGATTGACGTGGGCATTTGCCAGGCCAACCTGGACGGTCAGCTCATGGATGTCAACCCCGGTATGGGCAGCATGCTAGGGTTTAGCCGCGCTGAGCTAATTGGCAAAACGTTCCCTGAAATTACCCATCCCGACGATCTGGCCCTTGACCTGCACCACTACAACCGCCTGCTGGCGGGCGAACTTGAGTCATTCACCATTGAGAAGCGCTACTGCCACAAAGCGGGGGGCTTTGTCTGGGTGGCGCTGACGGTATGCCTGGTGCGTAGCGACGACGGCGAGCCGTTGTTTAGCATTGGGGTCTCCCAAGACATCAGCGATCTCAAGCAGGAGGAGGCCGAACGCCAGGCCGCCGAGAAGGCGCTCCAGGCCTCCCACCAGCGCATCAACAACATTCTCGAAAGCATTACCGACGCCTTTTTTGCCCTCGACCAAAGCTGGCAGTTTACCTACCTCAACCAGCGGGCCGAGCAGTTTTTACAGCGATCGCGCCATCGGGTGCTGGGCCAAAACCTGTGGTACGAGTTCCCCGAGGTGCTGGGCACCCAGATGTCAAAGGAGCTGCGCCGGGCGATGGTCGAGCGGGTCAGCCTCACCTTTGAGGAATATATGGCCCACTCCGACAGCTGGTGCGAGTTTCACGTGTACCCCACCCAGGAGGGACTGGCGGTGTACTTTCGAGATGTCACTGGCCGCAAGCGGGCCTACGAGCAGATAGAGCACCAGATTCGCCGCGAGCAGGCCCTCAATCGGGTGGTGCAGGCGATTCGGCGATCGCTCGACCTGGATATTATCTTTGAGACCGCCGCCCGCGAAATTGCCCACCTGCTCCAGGCCGACCACGTCGATATTCAAATGCGGCAGCCCGCCGACGGGGGCTGGCGGGTGCTGGCCGAGTACCGCGCCGACGACCCCTGCCCAGCCTGCTCCACCGGTTGCTCGACGACGACACGGCGGTGGCTGAGCGTCTCAGACAGCTCGATATCGTGCAGCTAGAGGCCACCCGCGACCAGGGCGAGTACGAGTTGCTGGCGGCTCTGCCCGGCTGCTGGCTGCTGGTGCCGCTGGCGATCAGCGCCCCCCTGCCCTGGGGCTGCCTGGGCATTCAGCGCCATACCTCAGGGCCAGAGCCCGAGGCCGAACCCTGGAAAATATCTGACATTGAGCTGGTGCAGACCGTGGCCGATCAGCTGGCGATCGCGGTGCAGCAGGCCCAAACCCTGGCCCAGGCCCAGCGCGAGCTGCGCGATCGCCAGCGGGCCGAGGCTCGCCTCAAGGAGGCCCAGCGCATTGCCCACACCGGCAACTGGGATCTCCACCTGCCCACCCAACGCCTCACCTGGTCTGAGGAAATGTTTCGCATCTACGGTCTAAGCCCCCACCAGCCCCCCCTCACCTTAAAGCAGCAGCTGGCGGCCCTGGAAACGGGCGATCGGCTGCACTGGGAACAGCAGCTGGCGATCGCGGAGCGCACTGGACAGTCCCTCAATTTAGAAGGAGCCATTGTGCGCCCCGACGGCAGCCACCGCTTTGTGCAGCTGCTGGGGCAAGCCCAGCGCAATACCCTTGGGGTCGTGACGAGCCTAGTGGGTACCCTCACCGACATCACCGATCGCAAACTGATCGAAGAGCGCCTCGCCTACGAAGCGCTCCACGACCCGCTCACCGGATCGCCCAATCGAGCCTTTTTTATGGAGCAGCTGCATGGGGCGGTGCAGGCGGCAAAGGCTTCTCGGGACGTGGTTTTTGCAGTGCTGTTCATCGACCTCGATCGCTTCAAGGTAATCAACGACAGCCTGGGCCATCTGGTGGGCGATCAGCTGCTGATCGAGTGCGCTCACCGGCTCACGTCGGTGGTGCGCGAGGGGGATTTGGTGGCCCGCCTAGGCGGCGACGAATTTGCTATTTTGCTCAACCCCATCGCCGTCATGGAAGACGCTCTGAGCGTGGCCGATCGCATCCACCAGGTGCTGCAGACCTCCCTGGTGCTAGAGGGGCGCGAGATTTTTATCAGCGCCAGCGTCGGCATTGCCTCCAACCTCACCGGCGCTGTGGAAGCCGTTGACTTTTTACGCGATGCCGACACCGCCATGTACCGAGCCAAGGAGAATGGCCGCGGCCAATCGGCCCTGTTTGACCCCGCCATGTACGAGCAGGTGGCGACCCGCCTCACCCTCGAAAACGACCTCCAGCGGGCGATCGATCGCTGCGAACTGACCCTGCACTACCAGCCCATCATTGACCTCAGCACCCACCAGCTAGTCGGGTTTGAAGCCCTGGTGCGGTGGCACCATCCTCGCTGGGGGCTAATTCCGCCTACCACATTTGTTCCTCTGGCAGAAGAAACCGGGCTGATTTTAGCCATCGGCGAATGGATTCAGCTAGCCGCCTGCCAGCAGCTCCAGCAGTGGCGGCAGCGACTCCCCGAGGCTCAGGATTTGATCATGAGCGTCAATCTGTCGGTCAAGCAGTTCGCCCACCCCCACCTGCTTGCCACTATTGACGAAGCGCTGGCGTCAACGGGCCTCAGTTGCCACCACCTGCGCCTCGAAATTACCGAAAGCGCCCTGATCGAAAATCCTCAGACCGCTGAGGTCATGCTCCACGCCCTGCAAGAGCGCGGCATTCAGCTGGGCATTGATGACTTTGGCACGGGCTACTCGTCACTGAGCATGGTGCACCAGTTTCCGATGCAGAGTCTCAAGATCGATCGCTCCTTTATTCAAGCGATGGAGGCCGACCCGCGCGGGGTGGCCATGGTGCAGGCAATTTTGGCCCTGGCCCAGAGTTTGGGCATGGCCGCGATCGCCGAGGGAGTCGAGACCGAAAGCCAGCTAGAACAACTGCGCCAGCTGGGCTGCCCCTACGCCCAGGGCTACTGTTTTGCGAAACCGCTGCCCGCCCCCGAGGCCGAACAGTTCCTAGTCAGCTGGCCCCACCAGAACTGAGGCCTAGGCGGTTTGAGCAAGCTCTAGGGCTGCCATGCCACAGCCTGGATAACCTCATCCCCAGGCCCCAGGGTGACCAGGGTCAAGCCGTTTTCGTCCAGGGCATTAAACACATCTAGGGTAGTGCCATTGTCGAGGGTAATCAGCAGGCGCGTCCAGATCTCAAGCTCGCGGCCGCCAATGGCCATCTGCCCGCGTCCGAGGGAGACAGCGGCAATGGTATTGCCCAGAATAGCGTCTAGCACCGCCACCCCTTCCGACAACCAGCGCACCGTTGACCCACTGAGGGAAAAGGGCAGCACACGGCCCACCTCCATCGCTAGATCGTCAAATTTTTGCCAAGAGATCGACAGGGTTGAGTCGCCCACGGTCAAAAACAGCGGCACATCCATCCAGTCGCTCCACTGTTGGTCGTCGTCGCACCACAGCTGGGCCAGCTCATAGCCCAGAATGGGATGACCGACCAGCCCCGAAAAACAGTCTTGAATGAGCTGTAGCTTGGCCGCTTTGGCGGTGACGTAGAGCAAGGGATCGCCAATTAAAATTCCATCACTTCGAGCCGAAAACAGGCCCCTAGCTAAAGGGAGCAGCCCATTGGCAATCGATGGCGCTACAGCGACTCTGGCAAAAACTGTAGACCGTAGCGGCTGGCGATCGCAGCGACTTGACGGCGATCGAGGGGTTGATCCTTAGGCAGCTGGTCGATCTCAGCAAAAAATTGCTCGAATCCGCCGGGGGTCATGGTGTTCATGGCCATACCAGGCTCAGAGCCAATATTGCGAAAGGTGTGGGGAATGTGGGCCGGTAGATTCACCAAGTCCCCTGGGTTTGCAACCACTGTTTCGTCGCCAAAACGAAACTCATAGGTGCCCTTGAGAATGTAAAACAGCTCGTCCTCGTGCTCATGCACGTGGAGCGGGGGGCCACCCTCAGGGGGCGTATTGCTAATCACCACTGAGTAGGCCCCATTGGTCTGCGAACCCATGACTTTGCCCACAATTTCTAGGCCAAAAATATGCCAGGTGGTGCCAGCATCGGCCTCCACCCAGAAGGAGGCCGATGCGGTTTCTGGCGGGTTGACATCAGCGGTATCGGCCCAGAGCGGCGAGCGACTGCCTAGGGCCAAAATACCCAGCGTGATCAAAACGCCGATCGCAGCCCAGCAGAGGCGTCGCAGCGAAACGTAACGGCTGAGGTCAAACAAGTTAGGTCGAAGCGTCATGGCAAAGCCGGGGCAGACAGGGACTGAGGTAAGTAGAAGATGGCTGTGCTACCAATCTCTTATATTTTGACCCGTCTGCCAACTCACCCACCCAGACCCTAAGGGGGTGAAAAGGTTCAGCAACTCAAACTGAAATCCCTAAACCGCCAAGAACTCCTGAATGACATCGTTGGTGAGTTCGCTGGTGGGGCCGTTGGCGACAATGGTGCCCCGCTGCATGGCGTAGTAGTAGTCGGCCTGGCGCACAAAGTGCAGGTGCTGCTCCACCAGCAGCACCGAAATGCCGGTAGTTTTAACAATCTTCTTCACCGCTGCCTCAATGTCGAGAATGATCGAGGGCTGAATGCCTTCGGTGGGTTCGTCCAGCACCAGAAGTTTGGGCTGGCCCATAATGGCGCGGGCGATCGCCAGCTGCTGCTGTTGACCACCGCTGAGGTCGCCCCCCATGCGATCGAGCATGGTCTTGAGCACGGGAAACAGCTCGTAGATCTCCTCGGGCACCTCTTTCTGCACCTTGCCCCGGCTGCCCAGGGCCTCTTGGCCGATGATCAAATTCTCCCGCACCGTCAGGCGAGGAATCACCTCTCGTCCCTGGGGCACGTAGCCAATGCCCATCCGCGCCCGGCGATCGGGGGAAAAGCCGTTGACCACCTGACCCTCAAACCGAATTTCGCCCGTGCGCGATCGCAGCACCCCCATGATGTTTTTGAGCATGGTGGTTTTGCCCACGCCGTTGCGACCGATCAGGCACACCATTTGGCCCTTGGGGATGGTCATGCTCACATCGCGCAGAATGTGGCTTTCGCCGTAGTAAAAATTTAGCCCCGAAACCTCAAGCATGGGCGCGGTCATAGGGTCTTGTAGAGCCGGGGCGGGGAGGGTAGTGGTCATGGGGGTTTTGGAGTTTTGAGTGCTTAGTTTTGAGTTTTGAGTTAAGTCTCTGGGGGTAGCTTGAGTCTGAATTCAAAATTCAAAACTCAAAATTCAAAACTTACCCCCGAGCAGCCAGTTCTTCTAAAGCAGCGGATTCTAGACGGCTGACGGTTTCTGGGGGCAGGCCCAGCAGGTTCAACAGCTTCTGGTAAACTACCGCCTCGGTCTGGTTGATCTGGTTCGAGCTAATTACCTCATAGCTGAGCATGAGGGCTTCCTCGCGCTGGGCCTGGGTGGCGAGGTGGGGCACTAGATCCTCTAGCGGAATTTCTGTCGCCAGCAGGTTTTTGAGATCGTCCCGCAGCTCGGCCTGCTCTTCGGGGGCATGGGCAAACTTACGGCTGAGGCGATCGAGAATCACCGCCTGCTGCACGTCGGCAAAGTTGTCGTCGGCCCAGGCCATAGTAGCGGCGATGCGCAGCAGCAGCATTTGTTCGGGGGTGAGGCCGGTTTCTTTGCCCAGGTAAACTTCAATCACCTTGGGGTCGGTCTGCACCTCGTCCATGGTGCCCTCAAACAGCACGCTGCCCTGGTGCAACACCGTGACCTGGCGAGCAATCTGGCGTACAAACTCCATGTCGTGCTCAATCACCACAATGGAGTGGCTTTCGGCCAGCGACATTAGCAGCTTGCCGGTCTGCTCAGTTTCTTCGTCGGTGAGGCCGGCCACCGGCTCATCCACCAGCAGCAGGTCGGGCGACTGGGCTACCAGCATGCCAATCTCAAGCCACTGCTTTTCGCCGTGGGAGAGTAAGGCCGCAGGGATGTCGGCTTTGTGGTCGAGGCCAATGGTTTCAAGCAGCCCCCCGACGGTGCGCTTTTCGGCGGTGGGGGCTTTTTTGAAGAGGGTGGAGAAGACGTTCTTCTCGCGATTGCAGGAGAGGTCGAGGTTTTCGCGGGGGGTGAGGTTGAGGTAAACACGGGGGGTCTGAAATTTGCGGCCAATACCCAGACGCGAAATCTCGTGCTCTTTGTATTTACGCAGGTCTTGGCCTTTAAAGTAGGCCGCGCCCTCGGTGGGCTTGGTTTTACCGCTGATCACATCTAAGAAGGTGGTTTTGCCCGCGCCGTTGGGGCCGATAATCACCCGCAGTTCCCCCTCATCCATGCTGAAGTTGAGGTTGTTGATGGCCTTAAACCCATCAAAGCTGACGGTGACGTCTTTAATCTCTAAAACTTTGGTGCTCATGGGGGAGTGGATAGGTAGGGGGTGAATGGGTTAGAAGGTTGGAAGGTTGAAAAGTTCTAACCTTCTAACCTTCCAACTACTTTTCGGCGTATTCGGGGGTTTCGACGATGGGTTCGGGGGTGGGGGTATCGTCCAGATAGGGCAGGTCAGTGGAAGACAGTCCCAGGGCTGAGCTAACTGCCAAGCCAAATTGGCGACGCCCCCAGCCGATGATGCCGTCGGGTAGTGCCGTCACCACAATCAAGAACAACGCCCCCTGGAAGAACAGCCACACATCGGGAAAGCGTTCGCTGAGCAGACTGCGGGCCATATTCACCAACACCGCACCCAAAATCGCCCCTACCAGGGTGGCGCGCCCGCCCACGGCAACCCAGATCACCATCTCAATCGAGAAGGCAATGTCCATGACCTGGGGGGAAATAATGCCCGACTGCACGGTGTAAAGGGCACCGGCGATACCGGCGATCGCCCCAGAAACCGCAAACACCAGCACCTTAAAGGCGGTCGGGTCATAGCCCGAAAACCGCACTCGGTTTTCGTCGTCGCGAATGGCCACCAGCATGCGGCCAAAGCGCCCGCTGGTGAGCCACCGGCAGAGCGCATACATGGCAATTAGCGCGATGACGGTGCTGATGTAGAAGAACATCCGCATACCGTCGCTGCCCACCTGCTGGCCCATAAACACCGAGGTGGAGGTTTTGAGGCCGTTGGTGCCGTTGATCAGCTTTTGCTGCCCGTTAAACAGGTTAAAAAACACCACCAGGGCGGCCTGGGTCAAAATCGAGAAGTACACCCCGCGAATGCGGTTGCGGAACACCAGATAGCCCAGCAGCCCCGCCACGATCGCCGGAATGGTGAAAATTGCCAGCATCGTAAACGGCAAGGAGTTAAAAGGTTGCCAAAACAGCGGCAGCTCCGTGACCCCGTAGAGACCAAAAAACTCGGGGAGTTGTCCTTCGCCCAGAGTGTTTAACTCTAGGTACATCGCAAAGGCGTATCCCCCCAGGGCAAAGAAAATGCCGTGACCCAGGCTCAGCAGCCCGGTGAAGCCCCAAATCAGATCAATGCCCAGGGCCACGATCGCGAGGGCCAAAAAGCGACCCACCAGGTTCAGCCGAAACCCCGATAGCAGCATGGGGAGAATCAGAATCAGGAAAAGGGCGATCGCAATCACGGCGACCACTTCGATCATCAGCTTGCGCTTTTCGCTGGCCTTGGCAGCGCGGCGCGGTTGAACGGCAACATTTGTAGTCATAGCCCTATAGCTCCACCGAACGGCCCTTCGGCGGGAACAGCCCAGCGGGCCGCACCTGCAAAAAGGCAATAATTAGCGCAAAAACCAGTACCTTGGCCATGCTCGTGGTGGCAAAGAAGGTAAAGAAACCAATGATGGGCTGGAAAAAGTCTGACGGCGGAAATAGCAGCGCCATAGTGCCCGAACCCAACAGATAGGTGGTAATGCCAATTACCATGGCCGCGACAATACTGCCCACCAGCTTGCCGACCCCGCCGACCACCACCACCATGAAGGCATCCACAATGTAGTTGCCTCCTAGGTTAGGGCCGACCGAACCCAAAAGCGTCACCGCAAACCCGGCAATGCCCGCCAGCCCAGACCCAAGGGCAAAGGTAATCGCATCTACCTGGCCGGTAGGAATCCCCAAACAGGCACTCATACCGCGATTCTGGGTCACCGATCGAATCCGCAGACCCCAGGCTGTGCCGTTGAGAAACCAGTAAACCGCCGCCAAACAAATAATGGTGAGAGCAATAATAAACAGTCGTGCCGAGGGAAATTGCAGCGTGTTACCGAGGGTAATGCCGCCCCGCAGCCAGCTCGGCGGCGTGACATCCACGTTGCGGGCCCCGAACCAGGGGCGGGCAAACTGAGCGCTGCCAGAGCTTTGGGTCAAAAACCAGGTGAGGGCTGCGATCGCGCCACTCAGCCCCAAAAACACCGGGTTCGCCCAGCTAGATATCCGATCCCAGTCGGTGTAGCGGGTCAGCACCCAACGACCGACAAAAAACAGCGCCGCAAACACCACCAGGCCAATCACCATAGGCCAGCTAACGCTGCGGATGAACTGAATCAAAATCAGACTCACCCCCCAGGTGGCCAGCAGCGTTTCTAGGGGGCGACCGTAGAGGTAGCGAATCACCGTTCTCTCTAGCAACAGCCCCAGCAGGGCGGCCACTAAAAATGCCAGAGGTAGGGCCGCAAAAATATAGAGATCCGGCGCAATTCCCCCCATGCTTTTAGCCGCATTCTGCACCACAAAGGTGGTGTAGGCCCCAAACATCATCAGTTCTCCGTGGGCCAGATTAATGACCCCCATTAAGCCAAATACAATGGCTAAGCCCAACGCCACGATCAACAGCACTGCACCGATGCTAATGCCATTGAAAAGGCCACCAATTAAGCCTTCCAACACAGCCTTTACCGATTTAAGAACAACGCACTAGTTAACAAATGTTAATTGGTTTGCCCAGCCAACCGGGCACCACCTCAGGGGAATACTAAGGTGACCCCAAGAGAAGAAATGTTCACCTTTTACAGTTTTCGCCCGTTTAAAGGTTTGATTTATATCGTCCCCCTCGGCTGTTTTAACCCCTGCTTTTCTAGCCCATGATCGAGACCAGAAAAAGCCTGGCTACGACAAAATTCCCGCAGCTTTAAGTTGAGAGATCGCATTGTCTAGCGACCAAACCAACAGCGGCAGTGATAATCCGAGCATGCGGCCCAGGCCAGATACCAAGAGCGGGGATACAGCCTGCTGCATCCCCGCCAAACCGCTGTTCGACAGCACTGCGATCGCGGCTACAGCCCAGACCTAGATCTCAAACTTGCCGCCCTTAGCCGGGTCAGACCAGTCGCAGGCGAAGCCAATGGTGTCGGGCACAAACTGGTTCCAGGGCTCAGGGTCAATCGGGCCGTCGGTTTCCCAAACGATGTTGAACAGGCCGTCATCCATGACTTCCCCAAGCCGTACCGTCTTAGAGAGGTGGTGGTTGGTGTTCATGGTCACGGGGCCTTCGGGAGCAGCCATTTCCTGGCCGTAGGCTGCCGTCCGCACCTCAGGAATATCGAACGTTCCGGCGGCCTCCACGGCCTGCTTCCACAGGTAAACCATGATGTAAGCGGCTTCCATGGGGTCGTTGGTAACGCGGTCTTCACCAAATTCGGCCTTAAAGTCGGCCACCCACTTTTCGTTTTCGGGGGTTTCTACGGTTTGGAAGTAGTTCCACGAAGCCAGGTGGCCCACCAGAAACTCTGGGCCAATCTGGCGAACTTCTTCCTCAGCCACGCTCACCGACATCACAGGATAGAGATCTGGCCCCATACCCGCGCCCTGGAGCTGCTTGAAGAAGGCCACGTTGCTGTCGCCGTTGAGGCTGTTGAAGATCACGCCACCGTCGGGCAGGGCCGCCTTAATCTTGGTGATGATAGGGGTCACTTCGGTGTTGCCCAGGGGTAGGTAGTCTTCACCCACCGTGTTGCCGCCCTTGGCCTTGAGCTGCTCTTTAATAATGGTGTTGGCCGTCCGGGGAAAGACATAGTCAGAGCCGACCAGGAAGAAGTCGGTGCCTTTGTTCTCAATCAGCCAGTCTACAGCGGGCTCAATCTGCTGGTTAGGGGCTGCCCCAGTGTAAAAGATATTCTTCGAGCACTCTTGGCCTTCGTACTGCAGCGGGTACCACAGCATGTGGTCTTTAGACTCAAACACGGGCAGCATGGCCTTACGGCTGGCGGAAGTCCAACCGCCGAACACAACGGCTACCTGGTCTTGGTCGATGAGCTTTTCAGCCTTCTCAGCAAAGGTAGGCCAGTCAGAAGCACCATCCTCGACTACAGCCTCGATTTGCTTGCCCAGCACCCCGCCAGCGGCGTTAATTTCTTTGATCGCCAGCTGTTCAGCATCGACTACCGTGGTTTCACTGATGGCCATGGTGCCGCTAAGGGAGTGCAGAATGCCCACCTTGACAGTTTCGCCATCGGCGGCAGCGGTGTCGGTGCCGCCGTCGGTCGTGCCAGTGTCAGTGGTGGTCGTGCCACCACCGCAGGCTTTGAGCAGCATAGAGGTGCCCAGGGTTGCAGACCCGTACACCAAAAACTTACGTCGATTAAATCGAGTTACCATCCAACCTTGCTCCTGACTCTTTAATGGAAGACTTGTCTTACTCGAGAATTCACGTAGACCGTCAGAGTGGATATTAGGGGGTGTGATTGGCGGCAAATGTAGCGTAGCGTACAAAAGCCTCTCCTTTCTTGTAACGTTTCTGAGACGTGTGCGTCCCAATGGCCTCTTTCTAAGGACTGATTTTGGGCGATCGCAGCAATTAAGCCAATCCCATAGCTCCGCTAAAGCCGCTGCCGTGGCCCTCTTCAATCCGCTCAAACCATTTCCAGCTAAGGGATTGAGGCTAACGGCTCAGCCGCCGCGTGGTAGCCAATGAAGTCGATAATGGTGGCCAAACCCGCCTGGGTTTTGAGGTTGGTGAAGCCGAAGGGGCGATCGCCCCGCATCTGCCGCGCATCTCGCTCCATCACCTCTAGGCTGGCCCCAACCATGGGAGCCAGGTCGATTTTGTTGATAACCAAAAAGTCTGACTTGGTGATCCCCGGCCCGCCCTTGCGGGGAATCTTGTCCCCCGCCGCCACATCAATCACATAGAGGGTCAAATCAACCAGCTCGGGGCTAAAGGTGCTGGCCAGGTTGTCGCCGCCGCTCTCCACAAACACCAGGTCGAGGGGATTAAACCGCGCCTCCAGATCCTCGATCGCCACCAAATTCATCGAGGCGTCTTCGCGGATGGCGGTGTGGGGGCAGCCGCCGGTCTCCACACCGACGATGCGATCGGGGCTGAGGGCCTGGCTGCGGACAAGGAATTGGGCGTCTTCCTGGGTGTAGATGTCGTTGGTGACGACCGCAATGGAGTAGCGATCGCGCAATGCCTTGCACAGACAATCCACCAGTGCCGTCTTGCCCGACCCCACCGGGCCAGCCACACCAACGCGAAAGGGACTGGTCATTTGAGCTTAATCCAACATTAGAATGCTGGATATCTTACAGCTTGGGCTGATCGGAACGATCGCGCGATCGGGATTACCACGACTCAAATGTCATAATAAAAGCCACATCGACCTGTAGAGGACGCCCTCACCATGGCCGAACCCACCGGACTCATCTCCGATCGCATCATCTACCCTGACGCCGATGGGCAGCCGATGACTGAAAGCGACGCCACCCGCGACTACCTGATCTACTGCGTCGAGGTGCTGCGGCTGTACTTCAAAAGTCGCCCCAATGTTTACGTCTCCGGCAATCTCTTCATCTACTACGAAGAAGGCAATCCCAAAGCGGCCGTTTCTCCCGATGTATTTGTTATCTTCGGGGTCAGCAACCGCCAGCGGCGCAGCTACAAAACCTGGCAGGAAGACGGCAAGCTCCCCAATTTCGTGTTAGAAATCACCTCCCGCACCACCAAACGCCAGGACGAAGACGAAAAACCCCGACTCTACGCCAGTTTAGGCGTCGAAGAATACTTCCAGTACGACCCCACCGCCGACTACCTCAACCCCCAACTTCGCGGCTCTCAGCTCATCGACGGCAGCTATCAACCGCTCACCCTAAACGCCACCCCCGAGGGCATTCCCTTTATCCACAGCCGTGTGCTGGGCCTAGATTTGCAGCTGCACTCTCCCTACGCCGGGCTGGGAATTGCCCCCTTGCCCAAGGCCCTGCGCTTCTACGACCCCACCACCACCACCAAATTGCTCAACCGAGAAGAAGTCGAGCAGGTGCGCGAGGCTCTAGAACAGGAAAATGAGCTAATGCAGCAGGAGCGCGATACGGCCCAGCAAGAGAGAGACGCGGCCCAGCAGGAGCGCGATGCGGCCCAGCAGCGGGCAGCAGCCCTGGCGGCTCGCCTGCGAGAACTGGGGATCGATCCCGAGGAGATTGCCTAGCAAAAGACCCCAGGGATTTTGAAAATCCCTGGGGTCTGGGTCACCGATCGCGCGACCAAATCGCTAGCTGTACTTTTCGTTGGAGGCAGGCTCCAGGTCAAACAGCACGTGCAGGGTCTGCATCGCCCGCTTGCGGGCCTCGATATCGCGCTGGGCGCGCAGCTGCACCATCGGGTCGTGGAGAATCTTGTTGACGATGCCGCGAGTCAGCGCCTCAATCACTTCCTGGTGCTTTTCGGCGAACTCGCTACCCAGGCGCGATAGGGCTTTCTCTAGCTCCTGTTCGCGGATGGTTTCAACCTTGCTGCGCAGGCTGCTGATCGTGCCCACGGTGTCGAGCGATCGCCACCAGTCCATAAAGCTCTCCACCTCCTGGTCGAGCAGCACCTGGGCCTCCATGGCCATGCGGCGGCGGCTGGCCTGGTTCTGAGCAACCACCGCCTTGAGGTCGTCCACGTTGAAGGCATGGACGTTATTTAGCTCGTTGGCGTTGGTGTGCACGTTGAGCGGTACAGCAATGTCAAACAGCATCAGAGTGCGGTTGGCCTCCACCAGCGGCTCCAGATTGTCGCGATGGAGCAATGGCTCGGTGGCAGAGGTGCAGGTAAACATCACATCACAGATCTGTACCGTGTCCAGCATGGCATCGAGGGTGCCGGTGCGAATGTCGGCATCGGGGAACTGCCTGGCCAGCTCGTTGGCCCGGTCGATGGTGCGGTTGAGAATGGTGATGGTGCAAGACTCTTTAGAAACCAGGTGCTGCACCAGCAGGCGGGCCATTTTGCCCGCGCCCAGAATACTGACGTGGCAGCTATTCAGGTGGGGCACCTTCATGCGGGCTAGCTCTACCGCCGCGGAGCTGATAGAGACGGCTCCGGTGCCGATGCTGGTCTCGCTACGGACGCGCTTACCGGCAGTGAGGGACTGCTTGAGGAGTCTGTCCAGCACTCGGCCAATACTCTTGTGCTGCTGGGCCAGCTGGTGGGCGTGCTTCACCTGGGCGAGAATTTGGCCTTCGCCCAGCACCAGACTGTCGAGGCCCGCTGCCACCCGCATCAGGTGATTAACCGCATCCTGGTGGAGCAAGATGAACAGGTGCTGGCGTAGCTCGTGGAGGGGCAAGCCGCTGTGCTCGGAGAGAAACTGAGTCACCTCGCGAATACCCTGCTCGGTCTCCTCGGTCACGATGTGGATTTCGAGCCGGTTGCAGGTGCTGAGGATGGAGACTTCGTCGATGTGGGGGCAATGGGTGAGATGGGCGATCGCGTCACCTGTCTGAGCCGTCGGAATGCTAAGTTTTTCGCGAATTTGCACCGGGGCGGTTTTGTGGCTCAGGCCAATTACGGCGATATTCATTCTTCCTCCACGCGTTTAGTAATCACCTAATTTATGGTGCCGACAGATCCTTAGTTTGGGGCCAGATCACCGGGGGAACGGCCACGCCAAAGGTTGCTGCGTACACAATTGCTAATATGTTTGAACTTAGAGATAAATAGGGCTCGACT
The DNA here is from genome assembly GCA_019358835.1 of Tildeniella torsiva UHER 1998/13D. GTDB lineage: Bacteria > Cyanobacteriota > Cyanobacteriia > Phormidesmidales > Phormidesmidaceae > Nodosilinea > Nodosilinea torsiva. The sequence continues at coordinate 77,963 of JAHHIH010000009.1, read as the reverse complement.
CAAGGAAACTCAACAAAAGTCCATCAAAAACTGTGAACACTGGCAAAAAAAGAGATGCAGGATCCCCGCATCTCTAGGCTAACGAATTTAACCCGCACTCTAAAACGTTTTTTGCGTCCGTCGATGTTTATTTGCCAGGGCTGATCCCCCCAGATCCATGCTGCCTCAGGCAGCCTTGTTACCTTTCCTATTAAGAGGGCAGGGGGAATCAAACAAGAATCCTCCGCTAGGACTAAGAGAGCTTAGTGCAGCTGGAGCGACTTGGGCTGGTCAACCATGTGGATGGTGTCCACAAAGCGAGCGGTCTTGGACTGGCTAGAGATGACCAGCGACTGGGTTCGCATGCCGCCGTGGAAGAAGCGCACCCCTTCCATCAGTTCGCCGGGGGTGATGCCGGTGGCGGCAAACAGCACGGTCTCGCCGGAAGCCAGCTCCTGGGCATCGTACACTTTGTCGATGTCAGTGATGCCCATCTCGTTGAGGCGAGCAATGTTGGCTTCCTTGCTTTCGCCGATCAAGCCGGTTTTGACCACGGCGGGGTCGTAGATTAGCTGTCCCTGGAAGTGGCCACCTAGGCAGCGCATGGCGGCAGCGCTAATCACCCCTTCCGGAGCCGCACCAATGCCCATCAGCGCGTGGGTGTTAGTGCCCGAGAAGGCGCAGGAGATGGCGGCACCGACGTCACCATCAGCAATCAGCTTGACGCGGGCACCCGCATCACGGATTTCTTTGATCAGGTCGTTGTGGCGATCGCGCTTCATGACCACCACCACCAGCTCATCGATGCCGCGATCGAGGCACTCGCCCAAAATCTTCAGGTTTTCGGTGGCCGACTTGTTGATGTCAACCTTGCCCTTGGCCTGGGCCGGAGCCGCCAGCTTCTTCATGTAGAAGTCAGGAGCGGCGAACAGTCCACCTTTCTCGGAAATCGCCAGCACGGCCATAGAACCGTTTTGGCCGTAGGCCACCAGGTTGGTGCCTTCGCAGGGGTCAACGGCAATGTCAATTTCCAGCAGTTCGTCGGGGTTGCAGAAATCGGTAGCGTTGGGCTGGGTGCAAATACCTACCTCTTCGCCGATGTAGAGCATTGGAGCATCATCCCGCTCGCCCTCGCCAATCACGATGCGACCGCGCATGTGGATCTTGTTCATGCGCTCCCGCATGGCTTCTACCGCCACCTGGTCAGCGATGTTTTTTTCGCCCTTGCCCATCCACCGGGACGATGCGATCGCAGCCTGTTCGACAACCTCAATAATCTCAAGACCGAGGGTACTTTCCACGGGATCAATCCTCCAAACTGCCTATATTTAGTGGGTTTCGCGTTCCCCATCTCGATTTCCCAGTCTATCAGACGGTGGGATCAAGGCATAGAAATTCTGCTGAGTAAGGCAGAGGATGAAGGAGATGTGAAGGGGTAGGGGGTAGGGGGTAGGGAGTTAGGAGCAGACCCCTGAACCTGCTTCAGAAATCTTGGCCGTGTAAATCAGCAAAAACCCCCACTCCTCACCCCTCACCCCTCACCCCTCACCCCCTACGGCACCGCATACTCCGACTCCACCGCCGGTAGCTCACCCCGCGACACGAGCGCCTGGTGAATCATTGCGACAATCTCGGCGCGGGTAGCCGCCTGGGCTGGCTTGAGCTGGTCGCGGTTGGGGTAGTTGACCACCAGAGCGTTTTCGGCGGCAGCGGCGACCTTAGGTCTGGCCCAGGCGGGCAGCGGATTGAGGTCAACAAAGGCTTGCAGGGTTTGATCTGGGGCGGGTGGATCTGCCAAACCCAAGCCGGTGGCAAGGGAGACCAGCACCTCGTAGCGAGGCACAGCCTGGTCGGGGCGAAAGTCCCCTTCGGGATAGCCGTTCATAAAACCCTGGGAGACGGCGTTGTCGATGGCTGGGGCTGCCCAGTAGGTGCCGGGTACGTCGCTAAAGGTGCGCACCGAGCCCTCGCGGGGGGCATTGCCAAAGGCCTGGCTAAGCAAGGCCGCCAGCTCGGCCCGGGTGAGGGTTTGATCTGGCTGAAAACCACTCTCGGGGAAATCGGGCAGGTAACCTTCATCAAACATGGGCTTGATGAAGGCGTAGGCCCAGTGGGTAGTGGGTACGTCGGAAATATCAATGGGTTGAGTGGTGCCTACAGCTTCAGATGAAGAGGCGTTCGGCACCGCAGTAGGGGCCACTGGAACCACGACGCCCGATGCTGATTCTATGGGAACGGCTGAGGAGCGTTGATTTTCAGGGCCAAAACCCGGTAGTCCAGCAGCTCCTGCAGAAGGATCCCGCCGGGGGCGTTCGTCCCGTTCGAAGGTGCGGGGCTCAAAGTCTTCCTCTACTCCCTCTGGTTCTAGCTGGATGAGGGAAGACGGCTCGTCGGCGCGGCGTGATAGCAGCCCTGCATCGGTCACCAGGCCCTGACTGCGAGTCAGACCCCACCATAGGATTGAGCCTATGCCCAGGAAGGCCAGCACCACCGCCAGCAGCTCGTCAAAGTCGAGGATGCCACCGTCGCGGGAAGGTCTATCTCCCCCACGGCGGCTAGCATCAGACGGGGTAGGCGGGTCGGGGGGGAGATTTACCATGGTTCGGCAAGGTTGGCAGCGACGTCCAGGGTTATCCTACCAGAGCTGGCTGACGCTCTGGGGTAACCCTAGGGTTGCCGGACTCGTCTAGATCGAGGTGGGCGCGATCGCCCTCCTCCAAATCGCCCGACAAAATTGCCTCGGCCAGGGTGTCTTCGACCAGGCGAGCGATCGCCCGGCGCATGGGGCGAGCCCCGTAGCGCTGGTCGTAGCCCTCGCCTGCCAGCCTTGTGCGGAAGGCGTCGGACAGGGTCACTTCCATCTGGCGATCGGCCAGGCGCTTGTTGACTTGCTCCAGCATGAGGTCGGCGATCTGATTGACCTCGTCGCGGGTGAGCTGGCGGAAGACGATGATTTCATCGATTCGGTTCAGCATTTCCGGACGGAAGTACTGCTTCATCTCTTCGTTGACCAGGTTACGGATGTTGTTGTACTGGGTGGTGGCCGCATCGGTAGTGGCAAAGTCAAAGCCTAGGCCAGCGCCGCCCTTCTCGATCACCTGCGAGCCAATGTTCGAGGTCATGATGATCAGGGTGTTCTTGAAGCTCACCACCCGCCCCTTGGCGTCGGTCAGACGGCCATCGTCGAGCACCTGCAAAAGCACGTTAAAGACTTCGGGGTGGGCCTTCTCAATCTCGTCCATCAGAATGACGCTGTAAGGCTGGCGACGCACCGCCTCGGTCAGCTGACCGCCTTCGTCGTAACCGACAAAGCCCGGAGGCGAACCAATCAGCTTCGACACCGTGTGGCTCTCCATAAACTCCGACATATCGAGGCGAATCATCGCCTCTTCGGAGCCAAACAGCGCCACGGCCAAGGCCTTGGACAACTCGGTTTTGCCGACCCCGGTGGGGCCAGAAAACACCAGGCTGGCAATGGGGCGATCGCCGCTAGCCAGACCCGAACGCGCCCGCCGGATTGACTTGGCGGCGGCCATCACGGCCTCGTGCTGGCCAATCACCCGCTCGTGGAGCACGTCTTCGAGGTGCAGCAGGCGCACGGCCTCGGTTTCGGTCATCCGGTTCACCGGAATACCCGTCCAGGCGGCGACAATATCAGCAATATTTTCTTCATCGACGTTGGGCAGCGCGGGCAGGCTGTCAGCCGCCGCCTCGCCGTACTCGGGAATATCGGCCTGGAGCTGCTGAATTAGAGCCTGCCGCTGCTCGCGCAGAGTTTTAGCCTTGGGGAATTCTTGCAGTTGAATGGCCTCATCTAGCTCTTTGTTGACCTGGCGCAGCTGCTGCTTAAGTTCCTTGGAAGGGTACTTGGGCATGAACCGCAGCTTCACCTGGGAGCCCGCTTCATCGATCAGGTCGATGGCTTTGTCGGGCAGGTGACGATCGCTGATATAGCGATCGGACAGCTTGGCGGCCGCCTCTAGGGCCTCATCGGTGAAATTCACCTGGTGGAACTGCTCGTAGCGGCTGCGCACCCCCTGAAGGATCTCGATGGTCTCGCTCACCGAGGGCGGGCTGACGGTAACGGGCTGAAAGCGGCGCTCTAGGGCAGCATCGCGCTCAATATATTTGCGGAACTCATCAATGGTGGTAGCGCCGATGCACTGCATCTCGCCCCGCGCCAGAGCGGGCTTGAGCATGTTGGCGGCATCGAGCCCACCTTCGAGGGAACCAGCCCCAATCAGGGTGTGAATTTCGTCGATTACCAACACCACATCGGGGTCTTCACGCACTTCCTGCACAAGCTGGGTAAGGCGCTCTTCAAAGTCGCCCCGGAAGCGAGTACCCGACACCAGCGAACCCATATCGAGGCTAATCACCCGCTTGGTGATCAGCGCCTCGGGCACGTCTTGGTTGACAATGCGCTGGGCCAGACCTTCGGCGATCGCCGTTTTGCCCACCCCTGGCTCACCCACCAGAATCGGGTTGTTTTTAGTGCGACGACCGAGAATTTGCACGACGCGCTCAATTTCTTTGGCGCGGCCAATGACGGGGTCAATTTTGCCAGCGGCGGCTAGGGCCGTCAGGTCGTGGCCAAACTCGGCCAGAATTTTGCCGGTCTTGCGAGAGCCGTCGCGATCGCTCTCCCGACGACCGCCAGCGGGCATGGCCGCCACTTCGCCAATATCTTGAATGATGCGGGTGCGCACCTTGGCCGGGTCAACCCCCAGGTTGGTGAGAACGCGATAGGCCACACTTTCTGTATTTTGGCAAAGGCTAAGCAGCAGGTGCTCGGGCTCAATGTAGGGCGAGTCCATCTTGCGGGCCTCCTGAAAGGCCTGCTCAAATACCTGTTTAACCTTGGGCGTGAAGGGAATTTCGGGCGGTACGCTGCCGCTGCCGCGACCAATGATGGCCTCAACTTCAGCGCGAGCGTCGTTGATGTTGACGCCAAACTCTCCCAGCACCTTGGCCGATAGAGTCGATTCTTCCTTGATCAGGCCTAGCAGCAGCTGCTCAGTGCCGACAAAGTTGTGGCGCAGCCGACGGGCCTCTTCCTGGGCCTTCATGATGACGGCGATGGCAGTGTTGGTGAAATGTTCAAACATGGCGGTTAAGTCAGTACCAGTGGCGTGAGGAGTGACAGAGGGCCGAAATCGACTGGGCTAAAGAGTTGACGACAAGGGGGCGGGCTAAAACGGGCTGCGACTGTAGCTAATGCCGAAGCCAATAACTCCCAGGACATACGGGCCTACTGAGTTAGTAATACTTTACGTAGATGTACGCATACTCCGCAGTGGGGAGAACCGTAGGAAACAGGTGAGGTCTGGCGTTTATCGGTCAAATCAGCACCAAGGGGGAGATGAACCGGCGGCTAAAAAATCACAGTCAATAGTTTTTCCTTAGAGATTATTTACATTACTTAATCTTATCTTATAGCCTCATGCCCTGGTTCGGCAAATTGCTGGGGCTGACCAGCAAAATGACGGAGCCGCCCCAAAAAAATCGCTCTATCATTGCAGAACAGATTGGTAGCCGCCAGCGGGCGCAGCAATTTTTGACTGCAATACCGAATCTCGCATTAGTATTGGTACATAAGAACTACATCTACCTTAGACGACTGTGACCGTTGCTATCGAACTTGCCAATATAGATGACCTTCGAACCGCGCTAGGGCGCTGGCTCGAAGACTATGGCTACAGCGTCCATCGCCAGGTGCCCTGCCCAGAAGAAGGGGTAGTAGACCTGCTCACCTCGGTCTATGCCATTTACTGCCCCCCCACCCTGACCCCCACTGACCTGTGGGCAACTGTCGATAAAATTCAGCTCCACCAGACGCACTTCCCTGACCAGCGCCCGGTGATTGCCGGGCTGACCCCAGAGACCGATTGGGAATCTGCCCAGGCGATCGCTGAGCAGCTCAAGCCCAAGGGCATTGAGATCTGGTTTCTCGACCAGATGCCGCCCTTTGTGGAGTACTACACCCAGCTCACCACCGAGCCGCTGCCCCAGCCCCAGGGGCAATTGACCCGGCGCAACCCCTTGGCGGGCTGCCTGATTTCCCTAGGCATGGCGGCGATTTTGAGCGCCAGCTTCTGGCTGGCCTACCGCATTTTGGATCGCCACCAGATGCAGACCGCCAGCAACAGCCAGGACAGTCGAGCCTGGGAGCAGCTCCACAGCTCGGTAGAGGTTTGGGATATGGATACGACTCTGACCAGCCTAGAGCGCCTCAAAGCCAGTCGCAGCCCCTGTGTGTCGCAGTTTGCCGAACGGTTTGAAGCGAGCCTCCGCCAGCAGGGGGCAGAGGGTTTTAGAGACATTAACCCAATCAAGCGCGCCCTCAACATGGAGAACAGCTGCCGCTTGGATATCCGGGAATACGATTTTTCTCAGTAGCTAGTTGCGATCGCTAAAGAGGAGGGGCGATCGCGCTATCCAATTATTGCAACTAAAAGTCAATAAATTGCCACCTCAAGCTCCCTAGGACACTGGTTAATGGCTTGCTTTCAGCAGGACTATTCTAGGCGTCGATTTTTGCAATCGCCCTAATGCTTTGCGCTAGGCAAGCCTTTGGAGTCGCAACAAAACTTAAACCTTTATCTATTGAGAATGATTCCGATCTATGGTCAAATCTCTTTATTGAGTTTTCTTCTCAATAAGCACTGTATTGATCTGACCTTAGTAAGGATTCATTGGCTATGCAAACCTATGGCAATCCCGAAGTGAGTTATGACTGGTGGGCCGGTAACGCCCGCTTTGCTAACCTGTCGGGGTTTTTTATTTCTGCCCATGTCGGCCAGGCGGCGCTCATTGCCCTCTGGGCTGGGGCTTTCACCCTGTTTGAACTGTCCTGGTTTGACCCCACCTTGCCCATGGGTGAGCAGGGGTTGATCTTGCTGCCCCACCTAGCCACTCTCGGTCTGGGCATTGGCGACGGCGGCCAAGTAGTCGATACCTATCCCTACTTTGTGGTGGGAGCGGTTCACCTAATTTCCTCCGCCGTGCTGGGGGCCGGGGCGCTGTTTCACACCTTCAAGGCCCCCGCAAATTTAAAGGATGCCACCGGCCAGGCCCGCAAGTTTCACTTCGAGTGGAATGACCCGGCACAGCTGGGGCTGATTTTGGGCCACCACCTGCTGTTTTTAGGGGCTGGGGCGCTGCTGCTAGTGGCCAAGGCCACCACCTGGGGCGGTCTCTACGACGCCACTACCCAGACCGTACGGCTGGTGCAGCCCACCCTCGACCCGCTGGTGATCTACGGCTATCAGACCCACTTTGCCAGCGTTAACAACCTCGAAGACCTGGTGGGCGGCCATATGTTTGTCGGCGTGCTGCTGATTGCCGGGGGCGTCTGGCACATTCTGGTGCCGCCGCTGAAGTGGGCTAAAAAGGTACTGCTGTTTTCGGGGGAAGCGATTTTGTCTTACTCCCTGGGGGGCATTGCCCTGGCGGGGTTTGTGGCGGCCTACTTCTGCGCTGTAAATACCCTGGCCTACCCGGTTGAGTTCTACGGCCCGCCTTTAGACATCAAGCTTGGCATCATGCCCTACTTTGCCGACACTGTGGTGCTGCCGCTCAATGCCCACACCTCGCGTTGCTGGTTAGCCAATGCCCACTTTATTCTGGCGTTCTTCTTCTTGCAGGGCCATCTGTGGCACGCCCTGCGCGCCATTGGGTTCGACTTTCGCCGGGTAGAAAAAGCCCTGAGCGCCGTCGAGTCCTAACTTCAGCGTTGGTTTAACTTCTCCTCTCTTGGGGGGCGCACATAGGGCTCCAACATCCTGCCCCCCTTTCCTAATTTTTCGTTCAACTCGATTCAGGACAAAATTTCCCATGGCTCAAATTGGCCTCTTTTTTGGCACCCAAACCGGCAACACCGAAACGATCGCCGAGGCGATACAGGCAGAGTTTGGCGGCGATGGCGTGGTCACACTACACGACGTCGCCGATGCCAGCCCCGACGACTTTGCCGACTACCCCTACCTGATCATCGGCTGCCCCACCTGGAATATTGGCGAGCTGCAAGCGGATTGGGAAGGCCTGTATGACGAGCTAGACGAGATTGACTTCAGCGGTAAGCAGGTGGCTTACTTTGGTGCCGGTGACCAGGTAGGCTATGCCGACAACTTTCAGGATGCCATAGGCATTTTGGCCAAGAAAATTACCGGACTGGGGGCCACCACCGTCGGCCAATGGCCCACCGATGGCTATGAGTTTGATAGCTCTAAGGCGGTGCAAAACGGCAAATTTGTCGGACTGGCCCTGGATGAAGACAATCAGCCGGAGCTGACGGGCGATCGCATCAAAACCTGGGTCGCCCAGCTGAAATTGGCCTTCGGCATCTAGGCGGCGATGCATTACGCCCCTCTCCCCCACCTCCCCCTATCTCTCTCCTCCCTAACCCCCATGCCCCTTTCTAGCTGCCCCGATGCCCTTTGGCTGAACGTTAGCCCCAGTTTTGAACGGTTTGATCACAAGCTGCTGGGCTGCCTAGCTCGCTATGTTGAAGTCGCCCACTGGGCCTACCGGCAAACCCCCGATGAGCCCAGCTCCCTCGATATTGCCGTTACCCTACTGCACGACTATTTGAAAGGCTATGACCGACCCATACACCTGCTAGGCCACGGCATGGGTGGGCTGGTGGGGTTGCTTTATGCCCGCCAAAACCCCCACCGGGTTAAGTCGCTAACGCTGCTTTCGGTGGGCGTCAACCCCATGGTCGATTGGCAGGCCCACTACTATGCCCAGCTCGAACGACTGCCCTGCCGGCGGCGGCAGGTACTCACCCAAATGGTCTACAGCCTGTTTGGCCATCAGGCTCGTCCCCTATTGCCCGGCTGGATCAATCTGCTAGAGCAGGATTTGCTCCACTCGGTGTCGCCCCACTCGCTACTCAAGCGAGTCAGCCTCTGCCCCAGCAGCGTGGCGGTGCCCCTCATGGTGTGTGGCGGCGAGGAAGATGCCATTGTTGACCCCACCCAAATTCAGGGGTGGCAGCCGTGGTTGAAAAAGGGGGGCGATCGCATCGCGCTATTTCCCGGTCGCCACTTTTTTCACGCCCTACATCCCCATCCCGTGGCCAATCAGATTTTGAGCTTTTGGGGAACGACCCACAATCTGCTGGTTGCGCCCCAGGGCCTTCGAGCCGTTTCCTAATCCGTTATTGCTGCGTTCGGCTTTGCACAGCGGTTTTCGTTCTTGACTTTTCGTTTTTTGGTTATATGCCTTCTGCAGATATCTTGCTAGCGATCGCGGTGCCCCTTGGCATCTGGGCCATGGTGTTGGTCTTTGTACTGGCCGTTTTACTGGCCGTTAACGACGGGGTGCAACGGCTGCGGCGGTTGCACCAGGTGCCCTGCTTTCGCTGTCAGTACTACACCAACAGCCCGTACCTCAAGTGCCCCGTACACCCCCTAAATGCCGGTTCAGAAGCCGCCCTCTGCTGTGCCGATTACGAACCCGCAGTTGCAACCCGGTTTTCTCACCCTAAAACCCGATTTAGAACGGGTTCCCCATGGTTGAAATTCTCCTCCAGCAAGAGTTGAGGTGGTCTACATCGGTCTCTAGTCCTGTAGAGCTAGAGCAGGCGATCGCAGACGGCTCGGGCCAAAATCGGTCTATTTCAGGGTTTTCGAGCGCTCTATTGATGAACAAATACTGCCTAGCGCGTTAGTCTCGCAGCGATTGACCCCATACTAAATCCAGCTCTGCCAGCCTCCAGCGAGCGGTCTGAAGCAAGAGCTCTGGTTGTTAATTCGGTAGGGGTTAAACGTCCATGGCGCAGGTTATTTCGATTCACTCCTTTCGTGGGGGCACCGGCAAATCGAACCTGACGGCTAACATTGCCACATCGGTAGCGAGCCAAGGCAAGCGCGTCGCCATTGTCGATACCGATATTCAGTCCCCCGGTATTCATGTTCTGTTTGGCCTCGACGACAAAGACTTTACCCACTCCCTCAATGACTACCTGTGGGACAGGTGCAGCGCCAAAGATGCCGCCTATGATGTCACGGCTCTGACTACCGCCGACGGCACCCCCGCCCAAATCAGCGGTTCTGTTCACCTGGTGCCCTCTAGTCTCAAAGCTGGCGAAATCGCCAAGATTCTGCGAGAGGGCTACGACGTGGGGTTGCTCAACGACTGCTTTCACGACCTGATCGATCAGCTCGACCTCGACTACCTGTTCATCGACACTCATCCCGGCCTCAACGAGGAGACGCTGCTCTCCATCGCCATTTCTGACCGCATGGTGATTATTCTGCGCCCCGATCGCCAAGACTTTTTAGGCACCGCCGTCACCCTCGAAGTGGCCCAAAAACTCGACGTGCCCGGTATTACCCTACTGGTCAATAAGGCCCCCGATATTTACCCCCGAGAAACCCTAATCGATAAGGTGCAGGCCCAATACGGTGTGCCAGTGGGTGGACTATTTTACGAGAATGATGAAATGCTACAGTTGGCCAGCGGCGGCATCTTCTGGCTACATCACCCCGATCATGCCTTTAGCCAGGAAGTGCACGCCGTAGCCCGCCAACTCATTGCTGCGGAGTAGCCTCCATGACTAGCCCCGCCCAGGGGGAGGCCCCCCATCCCCGACACCAGCCCGTCGCTGCGGCTGGGCCTAAGACCATGACCGATCTGCTGACGTTAGCGGATCCAGAGCGCACGTTGGTCAATTGGCTGCTGCGCCAGCGGGGTGCATCCCTTGCCGATATCGTGGCCCATACCCAGGCAGAGCCTGCCGCATTACAGGCCATGCTAGACAATCTCACGGCGACGGGATTTTTAATCCTCCACGAAGACGCTGACCCCGCCGTATTTAAGCCCAATCTGGTTTCACGTAGACCTCGCACTATGCCTGAAAAGCTGTGGAAGGCCGTTGAGTAAACCACAAATAAGGCGTTCTCTACCCTCCCTGCTGCTTGCCGCTGTAAAAAGGCTGAGAAGCAGGATGGATGGATGCTATAGGTCGCGGCTGAGGGCAGGGACTACTGGAACCTCCATGGTATCGGCCTCAAGCGCCTCAGGAACACCGCCGTTGAGTACCGTGATCACCTGGGGCGGAGTGGCATCGGGGGGATAGACCAGATCAATCTCTAAATCTTGGCGGGCCTCAGCGGGAATGTTGAGCTTGAGCAGGGCTTCAGCCTCCTGCCCCCGGCGCTGCACCAGGTGAACGTAGTGGGTGCGCTCTAGCCCCATCTGGTTTCTAAACTTCAGCCGCACGGTGCCGCGAAAGAACACCCGGTCTTCGGGAGGGCGACGGAAGCGCAGCCCTTGAACCAGCTCTTCGTCGCGGATGGGGGTTTGAAACTTGAGGGTAACGGCCTGCTCGGTGCCCCGGTTGTTATAGAAAGGGAGCTTGAGGCTGTAGCGCACGCCGTAGTTGCCGTGGGCGCGGTAGGCGGTGTCGGGGTAGCGGGCCACCATAGGAGCACTCTGAATTTGCCCGGTACCAAAGGTGTTGCGATCGACGGAGCTAATTACGTAGGAAAAGGCATTGCCGGGGGCCGGAATCGTTAGCACGTCGGTGTCGGGGGAGTCAGTGAGGGTAGCCTTCCAATTGGCACCCTTAGCGACCCCGGCCACTCGACCGTAGTAAAACCGCCCAAATTGATAGGTCGCGGGGTCAGAAGGGGGAATATCGCGGGGGCCAGCCAGGTTGCCCTGCTTGAGCACCTGAAGCCAGTCTTGCAGGGTGGGTACGCGCTCGTTGCCGTTGGGCATCACGTCGGCATAGCGAGCCAGGCTGGCCACATGCACGGGGCCGGTGCTAGAGAGGTACATCATGGATGTACGACCATTGCTGGGAATGGGGCGCGGTGCTAGGGGACGCGGCGGTGCAGCGGTGTCACCGCCGGTTTCAGGATTAATTTGGGCATCGGCGGCGGTCAGGGTGACGGGGCGTATCGGAGGCTTAGGGATAATCCCTCCCTGGGGATAGCTGCCATTGACCGGTACGGTGAGCGATCGCAGCGGGATAGGAGTGTTCATCAGCAGCTGCACATGGCCAGGGGGCACCGTGATGCGATCGGGCCAGTGGGACTGGTTAGCGCCGCGCAGAATGTCGGTGGTGGTACGGCTGCCGGGGCCAGCGTAGACGCTGCCGTTAGAACTGAGGCGGGCGTCGGGCAGATTGATAAAAGGGGCCTCTTGGCTGAGGTAGCTGACGCCCTGGTGAATGGTGATGTCGATGGGTTCGCTGCCGGGGTTATAGACCACAACGCCCATAAACAGGGTGCGACGGTCGTCGGCGTTTACCCCCCGAGCGATGTGGTGGGCAAAGAGATCGAAGCGGCCGTTAAAGGCGTAGTTGAGGTGCGCATCGGGTGATGCCATGCCGTCCTTAGGAAAGGTGGACAGCAGAATGCCGTTTTGCTGCACGACTTCGGGGCTGTTGCTGTTGAACACAGGGGTTTCATCCAGGCCTCCGGGGAGGGGGCGCACTTCCTGGTAGCGAATCACCTCGGCATAGCTGCCATCGCGAGGAATGATGACGGTTTTGGCTTCGGGGGCTGGGGTAGTTTCCCCCGGAGGCAGTTGAGCAAACAGCGGAGACAGGGTGAAAGCGACTAACGCACTCAGCATGGATAACCCGTGGAACGACCAAAATACTAGTGAATTCAGTGTGCCCAGGTAAAACAGGCCTGAAGCAGTAGACGACAACCCCGGCAACGGTCAACGTTGGTTAGGGAAAGAGGTGATGCAGCCAGCGCGGGAGCTGCCAGAAGCCTAGGTAGACAACGATCGGAAGACAGCTGGGGCAGTGGCTATATTGACCCGATCCACAATAGCACCTTGGGGGACGGGGTCTTTCGCCACATTTTCAGGAAAATCATTGAATCTTCACAGATTTAAGATTGGGCCTATTGGCCTCGCAGCGGGGCATCTAACACTTTAGCGATGCGATCGCCCGCATCTTCTAAATAGGCCAGGGTTGCGGTATCGAGCCGCTGGCCCTGGCGGCTGAGCTGACGGGCAATCGCATCCTGGAGCTGCCGCAGCTGATATCGGGCCAGCACTCGGGCTTCATCGGGGGCGCCAAAGGTGGCCTCCTGGGCAACAAAGCCTAAAAAGTCGGTGACCCCTTCGCCGGAGCCATGGTTGCGCAGCACCAGGCTGGTGAGGGTGTTGAGGTGGTGGCGCTGGAGCCCCTGCCGCAAGCTGGGAATCGGTGGGGCCTCGGCGGGTGGATTGAGCACCTCGGCCCACACCGCCTGGCCCAGGGTGTCGAACAGCTCGGCCAGGGTGAAGGGGTCGGTGCTCCGCTGCCTGAGCTCGCTGTCGCGCAGGCGCAGCAGTCGATAGCCCTCTAGCAAGTTGCTGAGGGTAAAGGCCTGGGTGGAGACGATGCGATCGTAGATTGGGTAGTCAATGCGATCGCTAAACGGATCTTCTCCCCAATGCCACCAGCGATCGGGGGCGAGGCGGTTGACCAACTCGGGCGGCAGGCTGAGGGCGTTGGGGGCGAAGACCTGCTGGTTCAGGGTGGCCAGGGCGCGCCGCTGCTCTGCCGCCGCCACCGGCTCAAACGGGGGTTGGCCCCGCGAACTCCAGGGGTCAGTGCGGGTAAAGCGCTGCCCGCCGATGTAGTTGGCGATGGTGTCGGCCTGGCTGCCGTAGTAGAAAAACACCAGATCCACCTGCTGGCGCAGCTGGCCGTAGCCCTCGCCAGGGTTCACCGAAAACCAGTCGAGACGATCCCAAATGGCCTTTGCGATCGCCAGCTGCCCCTCGGCATAGCCCAAGGGATCGCTGCTCATATCCCAGACGCTGGCCTTGGGGTCAACCATGGTGTAGGCGTCTTCGTCCGTGGCGTAGGCCAGAGCGGGGTCTGCCGCCCGGTCTGCAATGGCCTGAAGCTCGCGCTGGGCGGTGGCCCGGCTGGTGACCGGGCGATAGCCATACTCAATCGCCCAGCGATCGTAGGGGCCGAGCCGGGTGGGGAAGTAGTCGCCCTGGGGCTGGTCGATGGGGGCCAAGTTGGGGGGCAGGTAGTCCATGATGGAGCTGGTCATGCCCTGGGCCTGGGTGATGGCCGGGTCGTTGAGGTCGGCGGGAGACAGCAGGGTACTGCCCAAAAAGTTGTGCCGCAGCCCTAGCACGTGGCCCACCTCGTGGGCGGTCAGCACCCGCAGGTATTGCTCTAGGTAGGCGGCTTTGGCTTCGCGGGTTGAGAACGGTGGCGCGAGGGTAGCGATCGCCAGGGGGCCAAAGGCATTGGTCTGCGAGGCTCTCAGCCCGGCGCAGTAGTGGAGGGTGTCGAGCTGGGGTGAGGGGGAGCGTCCAGCAGACTCGGCGAGCCGAGTCATCAGGCGATCGCCCAGGGGATGACCACATAGCGCCATTTCACCACTGGCACTTCCCGAAGCGACCCGTCCCGAAATTACCCCCCGATCGGCCAGCGTGTCATACTCCAGGGCCAGATCCCGCACAATGCTGGCATCCAGCACAACATCGGCATCGAGAATTTCGCCGGTCAGGGGGTTGACCCGCGAAGGCCCCAGCCCGCTAGCCCAGGGGTAGAGCGAGTCTGACCAGCGAATCACGTTGTAGCGCACATCGGCGGGGTCCCAATCAGCGTTGGCGGGCATTTGGCGCACCTCGATCGCCCCAGTAAAGCCAGCCTGCTCAAAGGCCGTGTTCCACCACTCGATGCCGTCGCGAATGGCCGCCCGATATTCCTCGGGTGTGGTGTTTTCAATCCAAAAGACCAGCGGCGTTTTGGGGGGCGAGAGGGCGGCGGTGGGGTCTTGTTTTTCTAACTGCCAGCGCTGAATGTAGCGCACAAAGGGGTCTGAGCTGCCGGGGCGCGTGGGAGCCCGGTAGGCGGTAATAAAATAACCCACCCGCTCGTCGGCCAGCCGGGGCTGAAAGGCAGGATGGGTGGGAACCGCCGATAAGCTATAGCGCACCCGGAGGTTGAATCCCCGTCCATCGGGAATGCTGCTCAGGGCCAGGGCAAAGGGGTTGGCATCGCTGCTGCCGCCCGAGAAGCCCAGCACGGTCTCTAGCTCGACATTTTCGGGGAAGACTTTGACCGGCCCCAGGTAGGAAGCCTCGGCGTTGAGGGCGTAGCTGCCCAGCACCCAGGGGAACTCGCCCACTAGGTTGGCGGGGTCGCGGGCGATAAGCCAGTCTTTGAGGTCAATGAGCAGTTCGCCAGTTTCGCTATTGATGGCCTGAATGGGCAGGGTCGTCAGCACCGAATCACTGAAGGAATCTCGCAGTAGCTGCTGAGCCTGGGGCTGCGGATTGCGGAAAAACGCGTTGGGAATTGCCACCTGCAAGCGGTTGTCGGGAATCTGGCGAAACTGAACCATGAAGTCGTTCACGGGCCAGCCGCGAAACAGCCCGGCCTCGCCCACCCCTGACTCTAGGGTGGCGATCAGCAGTAAGTTTTGGTTGAGCTGGCTGGGCTTGAGCCCCAGAAAGGCCCGGTTGCGCTGGAGGTCGTGGTAAACCGTAAACAGCCCTTGGGAGACCGTTAGTCCATTGACCGTGTCTTCAAAGGATTTTAGGGTGGTGGTTTCTGGCGGTGTGGCCGAGGTAGCGGACTCGCCTTGGGGAGTGATATCGCCGGGGGGGGGCTCGCTGACCTGGGCAGAGAGACTACCAGAAATTGGCTCAACTGCCGAGGATGCCTGGGGAATGGCCCCTTGACTGGGGGAGGCCAGGGAAAGGGTCACCGCGATCGCCAGGCCCCAGAGAAAAACCAGTCCTAGCCGAATGCTCTGCTTCACCAACCGCGCTCCTTCACCCCTAAGCTAGGGGGTTTTGATGTTGTCATATGATAGACCTCATTTCCCCGTTTCTCGATTGCTATGCCAGAGACTGCCCCCAACCTGATTTCGCCGCCGCTGCCTGCCCCCTGGCCCCGGTTTGAGCCGCCCCTCAAACTCGGGGTGATGGCCTCGGGCAATGGCAGCAACCTGGAGGCGATCGCCCAGGCGATCAGCAGGGGCGATCTGTATGCTCAAATTCAGGTAGTGGTGTACAACAACCCTAAAGCCGGGGTCGCCGAGCGATCGGCCCGCCTCGAATTACCTGCCGTACTGCTCAACCACCGCCATTACCCCAGCCGCGAGGCCCTAGATAAAGACATTGTGGAAACCCTCCGCACCCACGGTGTGGACTGGGTAATTATGGCGGGCTGGATGCGCTGCGTGACAGCGGTATTGATTGATGCCTTTCCCCAACGGGTGCTCAACATTCATCCCAGCCTGCTGCCCAGCTTTCCGGGCCTGCACGCGGTGGAGCAGGCGCTAGCAGCGGGGGTGAAAGTGGCGGGCTGCACCGTGCACCAGGTAGAGCTGGCGGTAGACAGTGGCCCGGTGATTATGCAGGCGGTAGTGCCGGTCAAGCCTGGCGATACCCCCGCCATACTCCAGGCCCGCATTCAGCAGCAGGAGCACCGCATTTACCCGGCGGCGATCGCCCTGGCTGCGCTGGCATGCAACAGCCAAAAGTACCCGCTCGGGTGACGGCGACCCTAGGGCGCAGATTCCACAATGGGCCTAACCCTGACGGCCAGAGGCACCCCCTGCTAAACCGGTGCCGGGCCGCTGGGTAAGCCGTATCCTTTGGTGAAATCAAGCTATGGAAATTACTACCTTTGAGCTGCTGGTCAAGCGCATCGCCCCACCCCCGGCAGATCCCACCGTGGCTCGCCGTGTGGTGCAGGGATATTTTCTGACCATTGCCAATTTAGAAGACCGCGACTTTACCTATCAGCTTGAGTTTCACGTCAGCCGCCCCAACCCGGTTGACCCCGATCGCACCCTGGCGGGCAACGCCTTTGTAGCAATTGACATCGCTGGAGCCAACACCACGCTGGCTCTAACTGAGGTCAACCCCAGCCCCGTGACTCCGGTCTTTACCACCCGGTTTAGACTACCAGCGAAGCAGACGGCCTCGGTGCAGCTGCTGCCCGACCTGACTCGCCCTGGCCTGCTGAGTGAAGCCAATCCCGACGTGGAAATTCGCGGTTTTGTACGACTGCGGCTGCCTGCTCTGCGCCAGGGCTTTTTCCTGCGGTCTCAGAGCAACACCCCGGTCAAGGTGCTGCTCAACCCCGAGGTGCGCGGCACTTTCTTGCCCAATGACCTCGCGGCTCGCAGCGGCGACTTTGACCAGATCAACTATCCGCTAGAGCTCGCCAGCGGCAAGGGCCTCAATGAGGTGGAGCCCGATCGCGGCTTCTTCCCCATCGACCCCGTCATCGTGGCTGAGGTGGCGGGCGATCGCCCGGTGCTGCCCGATTTGGTCAACCCGCCCATGATTGACCTGTCGCTGCTCAGCCCCACGGCTCGGGCCGAGGTTTTAGCCGAAACCCTGGCCCAGGTAGACCCCAGTGCCGAAAACCTGAGCACGGTGAGCGATCTGCTCTCCAAGCTGGAAATTCCTATCCGCATGGAGCCGACCAACCGATAGATGCTTGGCCCATCCCAGTACCCGACAGGAGATGACTATTCTCTCGGGTACTGGTTCGCCGGATAGCTTCCCCGCCTCCGCTTTAATCGATCTATTAAAACCATCAGCCGTCCGGCTCAGGCTATCAGCCCAATTTTGAATGTCATCAGCCATCGGTAGCCCTGCTTGCCCCGGCTGATCGACGCTATTCACACTGCCGTAACGCTAAGTTTTTAATGAAACCTTTTACCTTTCAGCCGGTTTCCTTTAGCTGGGTGGCTCTGCATCCCCAGCCCAAAGGAGTGATTCAGTTTATTGGTGGAGCGTTTTTTGGCTCGTTGCCAACCCTGTGCTACCGCTACCTGCTGCGCGAGCTGTATGACGCTGGTTACACCATCGTAGCCATGCCCTTTCGCTTCAGCTTTCGCCACTGGGGCATTGCCTTAAGCCTGCTAGAGGAGCAGCGACGACTGCAAACCTACTTGCCGCAGCTCGCTGCCCAGGCTGGGTACGAAACCGGGGTGTATGACCAGAGCGATCGCTACGCCTGGCTGGGCCACAGCCTGGGCTGCAAATACATTGCCCTGTTAGAGCTGCTGTGCGGCGTTGAGCTAAACCCGACGGATACCACCCTCGACGAGGTCATTGGCGTTAGGAATGCTGAGTGGTTGCGCGATCGCTTAGCCACCGCCCCCACCATCTGGAACCAGCCCACCCAGCTCTTGGCCCCCGACATCAGCGATACCACCAATGCGGTGCCGGTCAAAGCCTTGGCGCACCTGCTCGATCGCCTAGGCCTGGGCGTACAGCCCACCCGCCAGCAAACCCTCGATTTAATCGATCGCAGCCGCCTATTCAACCTAACGGCCATGGTTTCCTTCACCCGCGACACTGTGGCAGGAAGCATCAAGGATTCTCATCCGGCGACCAGCGATGTCCTCTGGCTTTACCAGCATTTGCAAACCAAGCAGCTAGTCCATGCCGAACTGGGAGGCAAACACCTCGAACCTCTGGGGGTGGAGGTTGGGCCGTGGCTAGTGGATCTCAACCTGCTGGACAAGTTTGCTAAGCGGCTGACCGACTGGGCTACTGGGGAAACCGTGCTGACGTTTTTCCATCAGCTCCAGCATCGCGAAATTGAGTCAGAGAATGTTTTGGAAGATCTGAAGCCAGCCCTGGTTGAACGTTAGAGCAATGATTCGGAGTCAGGACTATTCAGCGCTGAGCCATTGGGTTCAGCAGTTGATTCGCCGGAAACCGAGGGTCAAGCTGGAGCAGCATCTGGCGCTGGTCGATGATTAGCCAGCCTTCGACCTTGAAATCTTTTAGCAGGCGGGTGACAGTAACGCGGGTGGTGCCGATGGCGGTGGCCAGCTGGTGGTGGGTCAGCCGCATAGGAATGCGAATGCCGCTGGGTTCAACATGGCCAAAGTCTTTGGCCAGCATGAGCAAAAAGTGCTTGAGGCGATCGGCTACCAGCCGCTTGCCCGAGAGCGCCAGCCAGGCCTCGGCCTGCTGCATTCTCAGGGTCAAGTTGCGAAACATGCCTGCCATCAGCACTGACGAGCCCTCGATTTCGGCCATGGGCAGCGACAGCACATCGACATCGGTAAGGGCGGTAGCCCAGTAGGGGTCAACGGTGGTCAGGGGTAGGCCAACGGGCATGGATGGCCCGGCCAGGCCTAGCAGCGTTTCGCTGCCGTCGTGCTGGATGGTGAACAGCTGAACAATGCCCCGACAGATGATCAGCACCTCATCGCTGCGCAGCGGAATGGGCCGCCCCGCCGCCAAGGGCACCAGAGCCCGCTCGCGGTAGAGCTGCTCTAGAAGCTGGATAAAGGTTTGATGGCTGCGGAAATCAAGGGGGGCAGTGGGGGCAGTGGAGGTTGCGATTGCAGACACGGGGGTACCTAGAGTTCGCCCGGATAGGCTGCTAGCGGGGGCTTGAGGATTGGGATTGGGAATGGCCCTGGGGGCGACGCAGTATCCCAACCACCCGACATCCTGAATGGCTGGATCCTCACCAACGCTAGCAACCTGCCCAGCCCCATCTTCGACGGCCTAAATTAAGGAACCCCCCAGCCAAGGTTAAGCCCAGGGAAATAGTTCGTTAACGTTTGTGATCTACCGCACCAACCACCGGACATTTGGCTATGTGCAATACCTTCGTTCCAGGGTTATAGATGGGTGGGGGGGTGGATGGGTAGGGAGTTCTGGAGGTTATCTATATCGGCTAGGCAGCGTGTTAGTCGGGGGATAAATAATCGCGCACGTCGGTTACCTGACCGGCCAGCGCCGCTGCCGCCACCATCGCCGGGCTCATCAGCAGAGTGCGGCCCGAGGCCGACCCCTGGCGTCCTTTAAAGTTGCGGTTAGAGGATGAGGCACTCATCTGGCGACCCTGGAGCTTGTCGGGGTTCATGGCCAGACACATCGAACAGCCCGCCTCGCGCCACTCAAAGCCCGCAGCGGTAAACACCTGATCTAGCCCTTCGGCCTCGGCCTGCTGCTTCACCCGCTCAGAACCGGGTACCACAAAGGCTTTGATGCCCTCGGCTACGGTTCGCCCCTGCACCACCTTAGCAACCTCCCGCAGATCGCTGATGCGCCCGTTGGTGCAGCTGCCGATGAAGCACACGTCAATGGCGGTACCCTTCAGGCTCTGGCCGGGGGTGAAATCCATATAGGCGAAGGCGTCTTGGGCTAGCACCTGGTCTTCGTCGGGCAGGGTGTCGGGGGTGGGCAAGGTTTCGTTAATGCCGATTCCCTGTCCGGGGGTGATGCCCCAGGTGACCGTGGGGGCAATGTCGGCGGCGTCAAACACCACAACATCGTCATACTCGGCATTGGCGTCGCTGCGCAGGGTATTCCACCAGGCCACGGCCTCATCCCAAGCTTCACCCTTGGGGGCGAAGTCGCGCCCGTTTAAATAGTCGTAAGTAATCTGGTCAGGGTTAACGTAGCCGCAGCGGGCACCGCCCTCGATCGCCATATTGCAGAGGGTCATGCGCTCTTCCATCGACATGGCCTCGATCGCACTGCCGGCAAACTCGTAGGCGTAGCCCACGCCGCCCTTCACCCCAAGCTTGCGAATAATGTGCAGGACCACGTCTTTGGCGTACACGCCGGGTTGAAGCTCACCGTTGACCTCGACACGGCGCACCTTGAGCTTGCCCAGGGCCAGGGTTTGGGAAGCCAGCACGTCGCGCACCTGGCTGGTGCCAATACCAAAGGCGATCGCCCCAAAGGCCCCGTGGGTCGAGGTATGGCTGTCGCCGCAGGCAATGGTCATACCCGGCTGGGTCAACCCCTGCTCGGGGGCAATCACGTGCACAATGCCCTGGCTGCCCGAGCCAATGTTATAGAAGCGAATGCCGTAATCCTGACAGTTTTTCTCTAGGGACTGCATCATCGCCTCGGCCAGGGGGTCGGCGAAGGGGCGGGCCTGGCTCTCGGTAGGCACGATGTGGTCTACGGTGGCGACGGTGCGATCGGGATACATCACCGTGAGCTGGCGCTCGCGCACCATGGCAAAGGCCTGGGGGCTGGTGACTTCATGCACCAGGTGCAGCCCAATAAATAGCTGGGTCTGGCCCGAGGGCAGCATGCCAACGGTGTGTAAATCCCAAACTTTGTCGAACAGCGTACCCTTACTCATGGCAGACCTGTGGGCGATAACGGTGAAAACTGCGGCGAATGCGTTGCCAATTGTCTATCTTAGCCCAAAGCCTCTGCCCCATAGATCTACGACCTATTCCTGAAGCCTAGGTAAGAACTGTATCCGATGACCCTTGTCACCCCTTTATCGATTCTTTACGATTTGCTGGTAGGTTCCAACTTGGTATAGCTAAGGCCTTTGGTCAGGCATAGCAAACTTTGACCAAAGCAACCTGCACAAAAAACTGGTTCGATTAAACAGGAGATACGTTATGGGTTTTCTAGGCAAGCTGTTTGGCAAAAAAGAAGAAGAGAAAGCTAAGGCTACCCCCAAAATCAACGTGAAGCAGGCAGCTACAGCGGCCTCCATCGATCCTGCCAAGGTAGGCATTGATGGGCAGTTTGACGAAAGTGGTCTGGCCAAGCGGGTAGCTCTGGCCCTCGACCAAGCCAACATCTCTGACACGGTCGGCCTCTGGGTGGCTCAAACCGGCTCCACCGTGGTGCTGAAGTACAACCCCGACGCTGAAGGCGTGCTGGAGCAGGCAAAGAAAGTTGCTCTCACCGTAGATGGCGCTGATAACGTAACTGCCGAGCCCAATTCCTAGCACAACGTTAGGCCCTCCTCAATCAAAGGTTGGTGAGGGCTCACCGCCAATAGCAGCTCATACCAACGCCAGAACCGGCAACCATGCCATGGTTCTGGCGTTTTTAATGGGCATAGATTCAGGGGTTCAAAGCTAGTGATTATGGTCTCAATTCCTTGGAGGCTTCTAGCGGAGCATCATCTAAGGCATCAACGTGAGAGATTTTTTCGATTAAATGCAGGTAGTGGGCACTGGCAGCGGGGGTCAGACCACTGATGTCAATCTGGGGAATGTTTCTGGGGCGGCGCTCTAGGTCATGGCGGTAGGCGCGATCGTAGTAATCCAAAATGATGGCGCAGGCCTCGCGCAGGTTTCCCGATTGGATATGGTGGATAGCGGTTTGGGTGCGATCGCCCCCCAGCCGCTTCCGAATTCGCTCCGTTGCCGCCACCAACTCCTCAGTTGAGGCTTCGCCGTAGATTTCCACCAGCAAATCTAAGCGCTCGTCCACAGAGCGCACCACCTCCACCGCCGGGGCAGCATCCATCTGCACAAACAGCTCATCGGGAATGCGGCAGGTGCCCACCCGGCGGCTTTCGGCCTCCACCCAGATAGAGCGCTCATCGCCAAACTGCGCCCACTGCTCGGCCAGCAAATTCTCGTAGTGCTCGGTTGAGGGCTGAGGCGGCAGCAACAGCGCCCCAAAACTGCTGCCCCGATGATTCGCCAGCCCCTCCAAATCCAGCACTGGCTCCCCCAATGCCGCCAGTTTTTGGAGAATCTGCGTCTTGCCGCTGCCCGTCATCCCGCCCAAAATCAAGATTGGCTTGGGCGTTGCTAGGGTCTCCCGCACCCAGTGGCGGTAAGCCTTGTAGCCGCCATCGAGGAGGTGGACGGTAAACCCCGCCAATTCCAAAATCCAGCCGATGCCACCGCTGCGCATGCCGCCGCGCCAGCAGTGAACGCGCAGCTGGTAATCAGGAGCCAGCGCCTTAGCCGCACGCACAAACTCACCGCACTTGGGGCCAGCAATGTCGAAGCCCAGCTCTACCGCTGCCTCGCGACCGACCTGTTTATAGCAAGTGCCCACATGAGCACGCTCATCGTCAGTAAACAGGGGAAAGCTCACTGCGCTGGGGATGTGCCCGCGACCATATTCCCCTGGGCTGCGCACGTCGAGAATTGGGCCAGAGCCTTGCAGAAAATCATCGATATCTAAAGGCTTTGGCATGGGTGAGGTAGGTAATCTCTTGGCTATGGAAGGGGTTACGGCAAATTGCTCTAAGCAACGGCCACAGACTTGGCTGGTTTTATCAACTTACCGTACCGCTCGCAGAAGAACCGCACGCATTCGGGCGCTAAGTCAATCGCGGCTTCGTCGTAGGCCCCTGTGTCTGGATTGGGCCAGACCAGGGCGTAGTCTCCTTTGACAAACTGGAATCGCGCTTGATCGCGCAGAGGCAGCAGCGCTGGGCCAGGGTTTTCTTCAATTAACAGAGAGTAGAAATCTAGATCGTAGATCTCTACATCCAGCAACGCTTCAAACCACAGCCGCAGGAAATATTCACCCAGCCATTCAGCCTTTAATAGGCCCTTCTCTTGAGCATTTTGCCAGTAGGTTTCGTCGTTAGCCAGAGCTTGCCAAGCTTGCCACTTCATTACTTTTAACCCACAATTTCAACCGTCTCATTTTGCATCGCTCGCTGCCACTGCTCCAGCAAGGCCTCTTCATGGGCTTCTACCCAGGCTTCGATCAATTGCTTTAGCTTTGGGGGTAACTGTTTGCCGGGCTGCATCCACCGCCGAGATTTAATTTCTAGCCTATAGCTGCCGTAATCATTCTGATATTTGACATGAACATGGGGTGGCGCATGGTCGTTGTAGTTCATCAGCACGACCAACAAACCTTTTTGAAATGGGTGAGATACAGGGGGCATATCAAGCCATAGCATCCCAAATTATAGTTTCCTATAATTTATTGTACTTTCCTGTAATGAATAGGTTGTCGGCTATCCGCCTAACGTTGGGTATCCGTTCGGAGCAGGCACCACGATGTAACCCTCGCTAACATCGCCCAGCACCCAATTTCGCTCCACGCCCCAGGTCCACCAGTGAGCGGCCACGTAGGCGCAGGTGAGGCTGTCTAGCTGGTCTTCCACCGTTTTCATGGCGGCTCCAGTGAACGGAATATCGGGTAAATCGGATTCCTTAAGGTCGAGGGCAGGTTCTAGGGTGGGTAGCACCGAGAGCTGATACTGCCGTAGTTTCTCTAGCTCAGGGCGACGCTGGGCTAAGGTTCCCTTCTTGTACTTGAGAATTTTGCTCAGGCCAAACAGGTGCACCGTCGCCGGGTGGGGAAACACCTCTAGCTGAAATCGCCCCTTTGGCTGGGGCGGGCTGTGGGGTTGATGCCTGAAGTCGAGGGATTCGAGCGCTAGGCCAAAGGCGATCAGTTTTGAGGCGAAGGGGCGGCCTAGGTTAGCGGGGTAGCAGCCTGCGTCGTAGCGGCCAAAGTGCTTGTGGGCGAGGCGATCGGGCGATCGCATCCCGGTTGGGTTAGGAATTAACGTCGGGGCATCCACCGCGACGACAGCGTTAGTCGCGCCCTCGCTCCAGTGGGAAATCCACGCCAAAATTTCGTCTACCGTTTGCAGGCGATCGAGCGCCACCAGCCGCAAATTACCCTCGTCCCTGTGCAAACAACAAAGCCCGGTAGGCCCACTCTGCCAGCCCAGATCGACCCCAAGAAAGCGGTGATAGGGAGGGCAATCCTGGGACAAATTCTCGTTCGGAGCTAGGTTCCCAACAACGCCTGAGTCATTCATTCGGCCAAATCCACGTATTCGCGCTGGTCGCCTCGCCGGTACATGCGGGTGTTGACCTTGGGATAGTCGCAAATGTCAAACTCTAACCGCATGCCCCCGACCAGGTAGACTAGATCTTCCTCAAAGGGATTGCTGAGGCTGTGGGCTAGCCCCCCAGCGGCAAAGCCCATAAAGTCGCCGGGGCCGACCTCCAGGGTCTCGTCGCCGATTTCTGCCAGCCCTCGCCCCGAGAGAATGTAGATAAACTCTTCTTCGACCTGGTGGCGGTGGTACTGGGTCGAGTCGTGCCCCGGCTCAACCCGCACTAGGTGAACGCCGATGTACTCAAACCCGACGGCATCGCCCAGCGACCTGCCATGGCGGATTGCTTTAGGATTGAGGGGATGGACAAAGGTAGATTCGGGCAGGGCGGCGATCGCCTCAGCCGTCAGCAGCGGGTGAGAATAGGGCATAGCGTCAATAGCGGTGTGTATGGGTTGGTGGGCCGTGCCCACCCTACGGCAGCAGCAAACAGATTTTTCAGGCAGGGGTTAAGGGAAAGCACATCATGAAGTCTACACTTGCACAACTTACTGCCCGGTTTGATCAGGCTCTAGTCGCCGCCTTTGGTGCCGACCTGGCGGGTACCGACCCCATGCTGGTGCCGACGAGCAACCCCAAGTTTGGCGACTACCAGGCGAATCTGGCCATGTCCCTGGCCAAGCCGCTAAAGCAGAAACCCCGCGACATTGCTACGCAGATCGTCGAAAAGCTCGATGTCAGCGACCTCTGCGAACCGCCCGAGATCGCTGGCCCCGGCTTTATCAACCTGCGCTTCAAAACCGCTTATTTAGAGGACCAACTGCGGGCGATGCAGGCCGACCCGCGTCTGGGAGTGGAGCCTGTGAAGACTCCCCAAAAAGTAATCGTCGATTTCTCTAGCCCCAATATTGCTAAAGAAATGCATGTCGGGCATCTGCGATCGACCATCATCGGCGACTCCATTGCGCGGGTGCAGGAGTTTATAGGCAACGACGTGCTGCGGCTCAACCACGTGGGCGATTGGGGTACCCAGTTTGGCATGTTGATCACCCATCTCAAGGAAGCCTGTCCTGAGGCACTAGAGGCTGGCTCCAACGTCGATATTGGCGACCTGGTCGCTTTCTACAAGCAGGCCAAAAAGCGCTTCGATGAGGACGACGCCTTCAAAACCCGCTCCCGCGAGGCCGTAGTGGGGTTGCAGGCGGGGGATGCGATCGCCACCAAAGCCTGGCAGGCCCTCTGCGACCAATCCCGCCAGGAATTCCAAAAACTCTACGATCGCCTCGACATCTCTATCCAAGAGCGCGGCGAATCCTTCTACAATCCCCTGCTGGCCGATGTTGTCCAAGAATTAGCAGCTCAAGGACTCCTGGTCGAAGATCAGGGAGCCAAGGTGGTGTTTGTAGATGGCTTTACCAACAAAGACGGTGATCCCCTACCGCTGATCATCCAAAAAACCGACGGCGGCTACAACTACGCCACCACCGACCTGGCTGCCATTCGCTACCGCACCCAGCAGGATGGGGCCGAGCGGGTGCTCTACGTGGTCGATGCGGGTCAGGGCAACCACTTCGCCCAGGTGTTTCAGGTGGCCGCCAAGGCCGGATGGATTCCCGACGGCGTCGAGCTGACCCACGTGCCCTTTGGCGTCGTGCAGGGCGAAGACGGCAAAAAGTTCAAAACCCGCTCCGGCGATACGGTCAAGCTCAAGGATCTGCTGGATGAAGCGGTCAGCCGTGCCCGAACCGACCTGGAGAGCCGCATTCAGAGCGAAGAACGCCATGAGACCGAGGAATTTATTCAAGACGTGGCCGAGGCGGTGGGCCTGGGCGCGGTTAAATACGCCGATCTGAGCCAAAACCGCACCAGCAACTACATCTTTAGCTTCGACAAAATGCTGGCCCTAGCGGGCAACACCGCCCCCTACATGCTCTACGCCTACGTGCGGGTGCAGGGCATTAGCCGCAAGGGCGACATTGACTTTGACCACCTGCCCGCTGAAGCTCGCATTCATCTGGAGGACGACAGCGAGTTTGCCCTGGCCCGCCATCTGCTCCAGCTCGATGAGGTGCTGGGGGAAGTCGCGCAAGATCTCTACCCCAACCGCCTCTGCCAATACCTGTTTGAGCTAAGCCAAAAGTTCAACCAGTTCTACGATCGCTGCTCAGTACTCCAGGCCGCAGAACCTCAGCGCACCTCTCGCCTGCTGCTCTGCGATCTAACGGCTAAAACCCTTAGACTAGGGTTATCGCTGCTCGGCATTCGGGTGCTAGAGCGGATGTAGATTTGATCAGGCCCGGCTAGCATCTGCCCCAAGGGAGACGGCAAACATTCCAAAAAGATGTTTCCCTCAAGATAAGCTCAGCATAATTATAGAAATGAGGCATTTATCTTAAGGATATATTCCTGGTCTAAACGGTAGTTACGTAGCCCATACTCAGTCGTTGAATTTTCCTTGGGAAAGTCATTGCAGCCCGGATTTTTAGAGGGTTTCAGTAGGTTTACCTACTCGGGCAAATCTCAATTCATCGAAATTATGCAATTCCGAAAAGATTGTGATCTTTAATACAAAAATCTGTTGAGAGTACAGTGAGTTGGGGAAAGCTAGAAGTGCATCTAGACAAGTTTTTTAGTCTGCGGTTGAAACTATCACGATGGCCTATACGGTTGTTGGTCATTACAACGCTGGTTTAGTCTGCTTATCGTTTGGAATTGCGATTCTGGCTTCGTACACCACGCTGAGCCTGGGGCATCAAATTTTGGCGGCAGCGGGGTGGCGGCAGTGGCCCTGGCTAACGGGCGGTGCCCTGGCCATGGGCACCGGCATTTGGGCTACTCACTTTGTTGCCATGCTGGCCCTAGAACTGCCGCTGCCGGTCACCTACGATCTGCTCACCACCGGGCTCTCGCTGATGTACGCGGTGCTGGCGGCGGGGATGGCGCTGTGGCTGGTCAGCCGGGTGGGCTTTAGCTGGTTGAGCCTGACTGCGGCGGGCCTTGTGATGGGGCTGGCGATCGCCTGGATGCACTACACCGGTATGGCCGCTATGGATATGCCAGCCCACATCACCTATCGATGGCCCCTGGTGGGGCTTTCGGTCGCCATTGCCGTGGTCGCCTCGACCGTTGCCCTGGGCTTTACCCTCTGGTCTCGTCGCCATCCTGACCAAGGCGATCGCTGGTCGGCCAACCTGTCCGTGCTAGCTCTGGGGTTGGCGCTCGGTGGTCTGCACTATACCGGCATGGCGGGTACGGTATTTATGCCCAACCCTAGCCTGAACGACGCAGCCGGAATTTTGCCTGATTTAGACAGGCGCTGGCTGGCCCTAGCGGTCGGCCTGAGAGCCGGGTTGATTTTGCTGATTGCCCTGATCATGCTGAGAGTCAACCAGCGCCTCACGTGGCAACGTCTCCAGCAAGAGGCCCTATCAAATAGCGATCGCCGGTTTCGCACCCTGATTCGTGAGATGGGGGTAGGGGCGCTGCTGCTCAATCCCCAGGCCGAAATTTTGATCAGCAACCAGGCGGCTCGACGGTTTTTGCAGTTGCCCGAGGCCGATGGCGCTCCCCTGGTATTTGGTCAGACTGGGGTAATTTGCCGCGAAGACGGCACCCCCTTTGCGCCCGCCGATCTGCCGGTGCAGCAGGCCATTGCCCAAAAGACCCCGGTGGGGGATGTGATTATGGGGGTCAGAGCCGCGATCGCCGATTCGCCCCGCTGGCTGCTGGTTAACGTTGACCCCCAGCTCAACGAAGCTGGCGACGTCGAACGGGTGGTCTGCACCTGTAGCGACATCACCATTCAAAAGCAGGCCGAAGACGCCGTGCGAGCTGTGGCCAATCGCGAAAAGGCGGTCATACGCATTGTGCAACGCATGCGCCAAACCCTCGACCTAGAAACCATTTTTGCCGCCACCACCCAAGAGCTTCATCAGGCGGTGGGCTGCGATCGCGCCTGGATCTATCGCTTCAACGATAACTGGAGCGGTTCTGTGGTAGCTGAAGCCCTCGCTGACCCCATGGCCCCCTCGACTGTGGCCGATCCAACGACGGGTCAGTCGCTCATCGATCGGGCCGACTGTGGCGCCCGCGAAATGCAAAACAGCGGCTTTGACGAAGGCTATCTGCTGCTAGAAGACACCTATCTGCAAGAAACCCAGGCCGAAACCTACCGCCAAGATCGCACCTACCACCGCGTTAACGACATCTACAGCGAAGGGTTTGACAGCTGCTATCTAGAGTTTCTAGAGCGCTGGCAGATTCGGGCCTACGTCATCGTACCGATTTTTGCCGGCAGCCAGCTCTGGGGCCTGTTGGGCGTCTACGCTCACCACCAGGCCCGCACCTGGAATCGCCATGAGGTAAAAATGGTGCTTCAGGTCGGGGCTCAGCTGGGTACCGCTGTGCAGCAGGCTAACCTGCTGCACAAAACCCAGCAGCAGGCCCAGGCCCTAGACATTGCCAAGCGCGCCGCCGATGCCGCCAGCCAGGCCAAGGGCGACTTCTTGGCCAGCATGAGCCATGAGCTGCGCACGCCCCTTAACGCTATTCTGGGCTTTACCCAAATCTTGCACGACGACGACAGCCTCAACGAAGAGCACCGCGATTTGATTGCCATTGTGAACCGCAGCGGCAACCATCTGCTGGGGCTGATCAATAATGTGCTGTCCCTAGCCAAAATCGAGGCCAACAAAATTAGCCTGGATGAAACGGCCTTCGATCTGCACTATCTCCTCCAGTCTGTAGACGATATGCTCCAGCTCAAGGCCGAAGCCAGGGGTATTCGTCTGGAGGTTGTGCCGCCGCCGCCCCTCGGCCACCGACTGTGGGCCGACGAGGGCAAGCTGCGGCAAATTCTCATCAACCTGATTGGCAACGCGATTAAATTTACTGCTCAGGGCGGCGTTACCGTGCGATCGCGACTGCGAGGTAGCGCCCTGGCGCTCGACAGCGGCGGCAGTAAAACTCACTGGCTCGAGATCACCGTCCAAGATAC
This sequence comes from Tildeniella torsiva UHER 1998/13D, assembly GCA_019358835.1. GTDB lineage: Bacteria > Cyanobacteriota > Cyanobacteriia > Phormidesmidales > Phormidesmidaceae > Nodosilinea > Nodosilinea torsiva. Next base: position 48,483 of record JAHHIH010000009.1, on the reverse strand, counting down.
TGGCGTCGGCATTGACCCCAACGAGCTTTCCTATCTATTTGAACCCTTTGAGCAAACCCAATCGGGTCGGCGCTCCGCCGAAGGCACAGGGCTAGGGCTCTCCCTGAGCCGCAACTTTGCCCAGCTGATGGGGGGCACCATTGCCGTAGCCAGCCGCCCCGGAGAGGGATCCACCTTTACGGTTAGCCTCCCCGTTGGGTCTGTTACGACTGACCGGCTCGCCCCTCCTAGGTCAGAACGGGCAATTGTCTGCCTTGCCCCCTCTCAACCCCAGTACCGCATCTTGGTGGCTGACGATGTCGCTGAAAGCCGCCTGCTCATGCGCCACTGGCTAGAGGGGGTTGGGTTTGAGGTGCGCGAAGCCAGCCAGGGGGAAGAAGCCCTTGATTTGTGGACAGACTGGCAACCCCATCTGATTTGCCTCGACATGCGCATGCCCGTGCTCGACGGCTACGGCGTCGCCCGCCAGGTGCGCCAGCTACCCGGCGGCAGCACCACGGTAATTATTGCCGTTACCGCCAGCGTGTTTGAAGAACAGCAGTCAAACTGCATTGCGGCGGGCTGCAATGCAGTGTTGCCCAAGCCCCTCCAGCGCGAGCAACTGTTAGGGCACATCGGTCGCAGCCTGGGCCTCACCTACCAGTACACCGATGCGGCGGGGGCCAATGCCAAAACCCCTGCAACTGACTCCCTCAGTATCCATGGGCAAAGCTCCAGCAGAGACCATCGCCCCCTCACCCCGGACGACTTCAGCAATCTGGCTAGCGACTGGCTAACCCAAATTCACCAGGCCGCTCAGGCCGCCGACGATCGGCAGGTTCGGCGACTGATTGCCCAACTGCCTACCGAGCAGCAGTCTCTAGCTCAGCGGCTAGACCTTCTGGTCAACGACTTTCGCCTCGATGTCATCATCGACCTGACGGCTGTTCCTACTGCACCTGTTTCCCTGTAGCACCGCCCTATGACTACCGCCGTACCCCATGCCAACGAGGATGCAGACATTCTGCTGGTAGACGACATTCCCGACAACCTGCGAATCTTGTCCACCATTCTGGAGGCCGAAGGCTACCGCTGCCGCAAGGCCATTAGCGGGGCTTTAGCCCTTAACGCCATTGCTCTGGCTCCGCCCGATCTAATTTTGCTGGATATCACCATGCCCACCATGGATGGTTTTACAGTGTGCCGCCAACTCAAAGCCGACCCAGCGACCCAGAGTATTCCGGTAATTTTTCTCACCGCTCGCGATGCCGAAGCCGAGAAAGAACAGGCCTTTAGCCTGGGAGCGGCAGATTATATCGTCAAACCTTTTATGGCCTACGAGGTCCTGCTGCGGGTCAAGCATCAGCTGGCCCTGCGTCGGCAGCAGCAGCAGCTAGAGGTTCAAAATCAGCAGCTCCAGGCCGAAATCAAAGAGCGTCAGCTAGCTGAAGCCGAACTGCGTCGCCAGCGCCAGCGCTCTGAAGAACTGCTGACCAACGTGCTGCCTTTTCAAATTGCTCAGCGCCTCAAGGAGCGGGAGCAGGCGATCGCCGATCACTTCGATGGCGTCACCATTCTGTTTGCCGATATTGTCGATTTCAGCACCGTGGCCGCCAAACTCACCCCTTGCGAGCTGGTGCATCTGCTCAACCGGATGTTCTCTGCATTTGACGAGCTGGCCGCCATCTATAAGCTCGAAAAAATCAAAACCATTGGCGATGCCTATATGGTGGCGGCTGGAGTCCCTGCGCCTCGCGCTGACCACGCCCAGGCGATCGCCCAAATGGCCCTCGATATGCAGGCGATCATCAGCCAGTTTCGTCGCCCCGACGGTCGCCCCTTTGAGCTACGCATTGGCATCAACTCGGGCAGCGTCGTGGCTGGGGTGATCGGCATTCGCAAGTTTATTTACGACCTCTGGGGCGACACCGTCAACATCGCCAGCTTCATGGAAACCACTGGCCAGGCAGGCAAGATTCAGGTGTCAGAAATCACCTATGCCCACCTCAAAGACCAGTTCACCTTAGAGCCCCGTGGTCCCGTTTGCCTCAAAAGCGGCGACAGCATGGCCACCTACTGGCTGGTTGGCCAAGATCAACCCAACCCCTGCCGCCCCTCTGGGATCACTCTGGAGCATCCCACCAGCCCTGCTCTTTGCTGCGGCTAGGATAGGGTAACCTCACGGCAGGCCACAACCTCAGGTTTGACCAAGGCTTACCTTCAGGATTAAGCGCCCATAATCATTGTCGCCAGTGGGACATCGCATCGTGCGGCGACTAGGGTCTACCCCTCTACAGCCGCCCCAACTTCCAGCACTACGGGTGCGGGCGGCATTGTGGTGGCCAGGGCAGCATTCATCAACCCTAAAAATAGGGGGTGAGGGGCGCTGGGCCGCGACTGAAACTCGGGGTGAAACTGGCTAGCAATAAAGAACGGGTGGCTAGGCAGCTCAATAATTTCCACCAAACGCCCGTCGGGGGACGTGCCGCTGACCTGATACCCCGACTCCACAAACAGGTTGCGGTAGGCGTTGTTAAACTCGTAGCGGTGGCGATGGCGCTCGTAGACCACCTCTTCGCCATAGAGGCGACTGGCCAGGGTATCGGGAGCGAGACGACAGGGGTATAGTCCCAGGCGCATGGTGCCACCCAAATCGACCACGTCCTGCTGCTCCGGCAGCAGGCTAATCACCGGGTTGGGTGTCTCAGGAGCAAACTCCGAGCTATCGGCCCCCTCTAGGTGAGCAACATTGCAGGCCCACTCCACCACCGAGCACTGCATGCCCAGACACAGGCCCAAAAAGGGAATACCCCGCTCTCGGGCATACCGAATGGCCTGCACTTTGCCATCAATACCCCGAGAGCCAAACCCGCCGGGCACCAAGATGCCGTTGACGCCGCTCAGATGGGCATCTGGGCCATTGACCTCGATGTCTTCAGAGTTGATCCAGCGCACGTTGAGGGCGGCCCGATGGGCGATCGCCGCATGGCGCAGCGCCTCGACCACCGACAGATAGGCATCGTTGAGGCTGACATACTTGCCCACAATGGCAATGTCCACTGGCCGACTAGAGCTGTAAAGCCCCTCGACCAAGGCCTCCCACTGACCCAGGTGAGGCGGGCGCTGGTCAAGGGCAAGAATCTTGATGGCCTGGTGGGCTAACCCCTCCTGCTCTAGCTTGAGGGGCACTTCGTAGATGCTGCTGGCATCCTGACAGGTAATCACCGCCTCAGCGGGCACATCGCAGAACTCAGCAATTTTTTCCTTCATCGGCTGGGGCAGCGGGCACTCACAGCGGCACACCAAAATATCGGGCTGAATGCCAATGGAGCGCAGTTCCTTCACCGAGTGCTGGGTCGGCTTGGTTTTGAGTTCCCCCGCCGAGGCAATGTAGGGCACCAGGGTCACGTGCATATAGAGCACGTCCTGCCGCCCCACGTCCTTGCGAAACTGACGAATCGCCTCTAGAAAGGGCAGCGACTCGATGTCGCCTACGGTGCCCCCGATCTCGGTAATCACCACGTCAGGGTTGGTGTTGCGGGCCACCCGCAGAATGCGTTCTTTAATTTCGTTAGTGATATGGGGAATCACCTGCACCGTGCCCCCCTGGTAATCGCCTCGCCGCTCGCGGTTGATCACCGCCTGGTAGATCGAGCCGGTGGTTACGCTGTTGAGCCGCGACATGGCCGTGTCGGTAAAGCGTTCGTAGTGGCCCAGGTCGAGGTCGGTTTCAGCCCCGTCTTCGGTGACGAACACCTCGCCGTGCTGAAAGGGGCTCATGGTGCCGGGGTCAACGTTGATATACGGATCGAGCTTAAGAATAGAAACGGAGTAGTCACGCGACTTGAGCAACCGCCCCAGGCTAGACGCCACAATGCCCTTACCGATGCTCGATACCACGCCACCGGTCACAAATACAAACTTCGTCATAGCAGCTCAACCCAGACCCCAGAAGCGTGAACCCGTTAATTGTGCCACAGGCACCAGGCACCCCGCCTATCTTTAACGCTGGGATCAGATCTAGCTGCTTAGATGCCAGAAGCACCGTCGCTGGCCTCGGGCTGCACTCGCCGCTGCACGGAGTCGCCGTGGGAGGGTAGCCCCTCGGTTTCGGTCAGCACGGCGATCGCATCGGCCACCCCCCGCAGAGCCTCCGGCGAGTACTGCATCAGGCTGGAATGCTTCATAAAGGTTTCAGTCGACAGAGGGGAAGCATAGCGGGCGGCTCCGGAGGTCGGGAGCGTGTGGTTAGGCCCCGCCAGATAGTCACCCACCGCCTCAGGGGTCGAGTGGCCCAAAAAGATCGCCCCGGCATGGCGAATGCGTTCCAGCAAGTCCCAGGGTTCAGCTACCTCTAGCTGAAGGTGCTCCGGGGCAAAGCCGTTGGAAAGGTCAGCGGCTAGCTCTAGGCTATCGACGACGACGGCTAGGCCATAGTTAGCGATCGCCTTCTCCGTCAGCGTCTGGCGCGGGTGCCCAGTCAACTGTCGATCCACCTCAGCCGCCACTCGCTCAGCCAATACTTCGCTGGTCGTAATCAAAATGGCCGCCGCAATGGGGTCGTGCTCCGCCTGGGCCAGCAGGTCGGCAGCCACGTGGGCGGGGTTGGCCGTGTGGTCAGCAATCACCAGCACCTCCGAAGGGCCAGCCAACGAGTCAATACCTACGGTGCCAAACACCAGCTTCTTGGCCAGGGTGACATAAATATTGCCGGGGCCAGTGATGACGTCTACCGGCGGGATTGTCTCGGTACCGTAGGCTAGGGCTGCGATCGCCTGAGCCCCTCCAACTCGATAAATCTCTGTAACGCCTGCCTCTTGAGCAGCGACCAACACAGCTGGATTAACCGTGCCCGCTTTGCTGGGTGGAGTCACCATGACTATTTTAGGCACCCCAGCCACCCGTGCCGGAATGGCATTCATAATCACGGTGCTTGGATAGGAAGCTCGTCCACCAGGCACATACAGCCCAGCCCGATCGACAGGGGTATAGCGCTTACCGAGTACTATCCCATTGTCCTCAAACCGCACCCAGCTTTGGGGCACCCGCTGACGATGGAATGACTCCACATTCCTACAGGCCAGGCGAATGGCATCCAGCAAGCCCTTGCTGACTTGCTGATAGGCGGCATCCAGCTCAGCCCCCGAAAAGCGCAGCCCCTCAGCCGCTAAGGTAACGCCGTCAAAATCAGCGGTGTACTGCAACAGCGCCTGGTCTCCCTGGCGACGAACAGCGTGCAATATCTCCCGAACCGTTGCTTCCTTGTGAACGACCTGGTCGTCGTGGGTGCGGGCACAGATGCGTTGCAGCTCTGTTCTTGCCTCAGTTAGCTGATGAGTGATGCGGAGCATTACAGCTAGGAATCCCAATAAACCAGCAAGGTGCAATTTGGCAGGGTTGACCCCGTACTAGGGAAGTAGAGTATCCCTGAAAGGCAGTCAACACCAGCGTTCTAACATCCTAGTCGATCTACAGGCTAATTTGGCAGGCAACCAGGGCATTCAATTACACCAATACCGCCATTAGGTGCTAACATGTTTTATCCAGTCAATTAATCTTGTTAAGCTAGGGCGAACTGTGGCAAACATTAAGTCTGCACTGAAACGAATTGAAGTTGCCGAGCGCAATCGGCTCCATAACCGCTCCTATAAGTCGGCGGTTAAAACCTTAACCAAAAACTACCTCGCTGCGGTCGAGGCTCATCAGGCTAACCCTAGCCCCGACTCCCTGAAGCAGGTCGAAGCTACCATGGCTGCTGCTTACAGCAAGATCGATAAGGCCGTCAAGTGTGGCGTGCTTCACGCCAACACGGGGGCGCGCAAGAAGTCACGCATAGCCCGAGCCCTCAAAGTTCATGAGACGGTAGGGGCTGCGTCTTAGGCACCCTTTGGGTTGACCCACGCTGCCTGCCGTTTTTGTCGCTGCATTCCCTATGCCTCTGGTTGATACCCACGTCCATCTCAACTTCGAAACCTTCGCTGGGGATCTTGACGAACTAGCCCAGGCCTGGCGACAGGCCGGGGTTTCGGCTTTGGTACATTCCTGTGTAGAGCCAGGGGAGTTTTTGGCGATGCAGCGCATCGCCGATCGCATCCCAGAGCTGTTTTTATCGGTAGGGCTGCACCCCTGCGATATGGACAAGTGGAACAGCGCGCTAGCAGACCAGATTGCTCAGCTAGCAGGCTCTGACAGCCGAGTTGTAGCCATTGGCGAAGCCGGCCTCGACTTTTATAAGGCCGACGATGAAGCGGTTCAACGCGAGGCCTTCTGGCAACAGTTGGCGATTGCCCACCGCCAAGGGCTTCCGGTTATTGTTCACTGTCGAGATGCCGCCTTGGCCACCGCCGAGGTAATTCGAGAGTTTCAGCTCACCGTTGGCCCTGTTACAGGTGTAATGCACTGCTGGGCAGGTACCCCAGACGAGACTCAAACGTTTTTAGATCTGGGCTTCTATATCAGCTTCAGCGGCATCGTCACGTTTAAGAATGCCCACCAGGTTAAGGCTTCGGCTCAGATGGTACCCAGCGATCGCCTGCTAGTCGAAACAGACTGTCCCTTTCTTACCCCAGAGCCTCGCCGCAAGGAGCGGCGCAACCAGCCAGCCTTTGTGTATCATGTGGCGGCTTACCTAGCCGAGCTGCGCCAGGTTGAATTCGAGGCTTTGGCCCAGACCACTACTCGTAACGCTGTGACGTTGTTTAACTTGCCCAAGACTCTTGTGTTTTCATCCGCTGATGCCGACAATTTTCGACTGCCAACTCCGGCGGGCGGTTAGGCAGTCAGCTTAGTCCAGCGAGGCGAGTTATTCGCTGTTGTCCGCTGTCCCTTTCGTTCCAGACGCGTCGTTGATCTTGGCCACCTGCACCTGGCCAATCTGCACTAGGAGACCCATGACTGAAACCACCGTTTACCAAGCTCCCCCTAACTTTGTCCTACCCGACCTGGTAGAAATTCAGCGGTCTAGCTTTCGCTGGTTCCTAGAAGAAGGGTTGATCGAAGAGCTGGAAAGCTTTTCTCCTATTACCGACTATACCGGCAAACTTGAGCTGCATTTCCTCGGTAAGCAGTACAAGCTAAAAAGCCCTAAGTATGATGTTGATGAAGCCAAGCGGCGGGATGCCACCTACGCCGTGCAGATGTATGTGCCCACCCGGCTGATCAATAAAGAAACCGGCGAAATTAAGGAACAGGAAGTCTTCATCGGTGATCTGCCTCTGATGACCGATCGCGGCACCTTCATCATTAACGGTGCAGAGCGAGTCATTGTTAACCAGATCGTGCGTAGCCCTGGGGTCTACTACAAGGCTGAGACCGACAAAAATGGTCGCCGCACCTACAACGCTAACCTGATCCCCAACCGGGGTGCCTGGCTCAAGTTTGAGACCGACAAAAACGACCTGGTTTGGGTTCGCATTGACAAGACCCGCAAGCTATCGGCCCAGGTGCTGCTCAAGGCGTTAGGGCTAACCGACAACGAGATCTTTGACTCTCTGCGTCACCCTGACTACTTCCAAAAAACCATTGAGAAAGAGGGCCAGTTCAGCGAAGAGGAGGCTCTGCTTGAGCTGTACCGCAAGCTGCGTCCTGGGGAACCACCCACGGTAGCTGGCGGCGAGCAACTGCTGCACTCGCGCTTCTCTGACCCCAAACGCTATGACCTAGGACGGGTGGGTCGCTACAAGCTCAACCGCAAGCTGCGTCTCAACGTGCCCGACGCCACTCGGGTACTAACTCCGACCGACATTCTATCTGCGATCGACTACCTGATCAACCTCGAATTTGATATCGGCTCCATCGACGACATTGACCACCTCGGCAACCGCCGAGTGCGTTCCGTGGGTGAGCTACTGCAAAACCAGGTGCGGGTAGGTCTTAACCGCCTGGAGCGAATCATTCGGGAACGCATGACCGTTTCTGACTCAGACTCGCTTACCCCAGCATCCCTAGTTAACCCCAAGCCCCTGGTAGCCGCTATCAAGGAGTTCTTTGGCTCCAGCCAGCTTTCCCAGTTTATGGATCAGACCAACCCTCTGGCGGAGTTGACCCACAAGCGACGCATTAGCGCCTTGGGTCCAGGCGGTCTCACCCGGGAGCGCGCCGGTTTTGCCGTGCGAGATATTCACCCCTCCCACTACGGACGTATCTGCCCCATTGAGACTCCGGAAGGTCCTAACGCTGGCCTAATTGGCTCTCTAGCTACCCACGCCCGCGTCAATGAGTTCGGATTCATTGAGACCCCCTTCTTCAAAGCTGAGAACGGTCGGGTCTTCAAAGACGTCGAGCCTATTTACATGACCGCCGATGAGGAAGACGATCTGCGGGTCGCTCCTGGTGACATCGCCACCGACGAAAACGGCTATATCATTGGCAGCACAATTCCGGTGCGCTATCGCCAAGACTTCACCACCACCGAGTCCACTGAGGTGGACTATGTGGCAGTATCGCCCGTGCAGATTATCTCCGTAGCCACCTCACTGATTCCGTTCCTAGAGCACGACGACGCCAACCGGGCGCTGATGGGTTCTAATATGCAGCGTCAGGCGGTGCCACTGCTCCAGCCTGAGCGCCCATTGGTGGGTACTGGCCTGGAAGCCCAGGCGGCTCGTGACTCGGGCATGGTGATCATCAGCCGCACCGATGGGGAAATTGTCTACCTGGACGCTGATTTGATCAAGGTTCGCGATCCTGAGGGCAACGTCCACGAGTACGAGCTGCAAAAGTACCAGCGCTCCAACCAAGATACCTGTCTGAACCAGCGCCCCATTGTATTCCCTGGAGAGAAGGTACAGTCGGGCCAGGTGCTCGCCGATGGCTCTGCCACTGAGGGCGGAGAACTGGCACTGGGGCAAAATGTTCTGGTCGCCTACATGCCTTGGGAGGGCTACAACTACGAGGACGCTATCCTGCTCAGTGAGCGCCTAGTGTATGACGATGTCTACACCTCCATTCACGTGGAGAAGTTTGAGATCGAGGCCCGCCAAACCAAGCTTGGCCCTGAAGAAATCACCCGTGAAATTCCCAACGTTGGCGAAGATGCCCTACGTCAGCTTGACGAAACTGGGATCATTCGCATCGGAGCCTGGGTAGAGTCGGGCGACATTCTGGTGGGCAAGGTCACGCCTAAGGGCGAGTCTGACCAACCCCCTGAGGAAAAGCTGCTGCGGGCCATCTTTGGTGAAAAAGCTCGAGATGTGCGCGATAACTCTCTGCGAGTGCCCAACGGAGAGAAAGGTCGGGTTGTCGATGTGCGGGTGTTTACCCGGGAGCAGGGCGATGAGCTGCCCCCCGGTGCCAACATGGTGGTGCGGGTCTATGTGGCCCAAAAGCGCAAGATTCAGGTGGGCGACAAGATGGCTGGTCGCCACGGCAACAAGGGAATTATTTCCCGCATTTTGCCCATTGAAGATATGCCCTATCTGCCCGATGGCACTCCCATTGACATCGCCCTCAACCCGCTTGGGGTACCGTCTCGAATGAACGTGGGACAGGTGTTCGAGTGCCTGCTCGGCTGGGCTGCCGACAACCTTGATTGTCGCTTCAAGGTAATTCCTTTCGACGAGATGTACGGAGAGGAGGCCTCTCGAAACTCTACTCACGGCAAGCTGATGGAGGCGCGAGAAACCAGCGGCAAAGACTGGATCTTCAACCCTGAGGACCCCGGCAAGATCGTGCTCCGGGACGGTCGTACTGGGGAAGCTTTCGATAAGGCGATTACTGTCGGTAGAGCCTACATGCTGAAGCTGGTGCACCTAGTCGACGACAAGATCCACGCCCGTTCTACAGGCCCTTACTCTCTGGTGACTCAGCAGCCTCTGGGTGGTAAAGCCCAGCAGGGTGGTCAGCGCTTTGGAGAAATGGAAGTTTGGGCTCTGGAAGCCTTTGGGGCTGCCTATACCCTCCAAGAGTTGCTGACGGTCAAGTCGGACGATATGCAGGGTCGCAATGAAGCGCTCAATGCGATCGTCAAGGGTAAGTCGATTCCAAGACCGGGTACCCCTGAGTCCTTCAAAGTGCTAATGCGAGAGCTACAGTCCCTCTGCTTAGACATTGCGGTGCACAAGGTAGAAACCCGCGAAGATGGCACCAGTCGCGACACCGAGGTAGATCTCATGGCCGACGTTAACAGTCGCCGTACTCCGTCTCGCCCCACCTATGAGTCCATCGCCCGGGATGAAGAGCTAGAGGAAGTAGAAGACTAGCCTGTCCCTGATCCGACCCCGGAATTGTGTCTGACCCAGTTCCGGAGGTCGGCCTAACCTGCATTGATCAGACCGAGCGCGCTTACAAGGAAGATACCCAGCATGGCCAAGCTAGAACAGCGGTTTGACTACGTCAAAATCGGATTAGCCTCCCCAGAACGCATTCGCCAGTGGGGGGAACGCACCCTGCCCAACGGGCAAATCGTGGGCGAAGTAACCAAGCCTGAAACCATTAACTACCGCACTCTCAAGCCTGAAATGGACGGGCTGTTCTGTGAGCGCATCTTTGGCCCCGCCAAGGACTGGGAATGCCATTGTGGTAAGTACAAGCGTGTACGCCATCGCGGCATTGTGTGTGAGCGCTGTGGTGTAGAGGTGACTGAATCGCGGGTGCGTCGTCACCGCATGGGCTATATCAAGCTGGCCGCTCCGGTGGCCCACGTGTGGTATCTAAAGGGCATTCCCAGCTACATCGCCATTCTGCTCGATATGCCGCTGCGGGACGTTGAGCAGATTGTCTACTTCAACGCCTACGTGGTGTTGGATGCGGGTAATGCCGAGAATCTCAGCTACAAGCAGCTGCTGACCGAAGATCAGTGGATTGAAATTGAAGACCAGCTCTACGACGAAGAGACTGAGCTGGCTGGGGTAGAGGTCGGCATTGGTGCTGAGGCTCTCCAACGGCTGCTAGAGGATCTGGAGCTAGAAACCACAGCGGAGAAGTTGCGGGAAGATATTGCCAACTCTAAGGGCCAGAAGCGGGCCAAGTTGATCAAGCGCCTGCGGGTAATTGATAACTTCATCGCTACCGGTTCTAAGACTGAGTGGATGGTACTGGATGTGATTCCGGTGATTCCGCCCGATCTGCGACCCATGGTGCAGTTGGACGGCGGTCGTTTTGCGACCTCTGACCTGAACGACCTGTACCGTCGGGTAATCAACCGCAACAACCGGCTGGCTCGCCTTCAGGAGATTTTGGCTCCTGAAATCATCGTCCGTAACGAAAAGCGGATGTTGCAAGAGGCGGTGGATGCGCTGATCGACAACGGTCGCCGAGGTCGCACGGTGGTCGGAGCTAACAACCGCCCGCTGAAGTCGCTTTCCGACATCATTGAGGGTAAGCAGGGACGCTTCCGGCAGAACCTGTTGGGTAAGCGGGTTGACTACTCTGGCCGTTCTGTCATTGTGGTGGGGCCTAAGCTGCAAATTCACCAGTGCGGTCTGCCTCGGGAAATGGCGATCGAGCTGTTTCAGCCCTTTGTGATCCACCGGCTGATTCGCCAGGGGCTCGTCAACAACATCAAGGCGGCAAAGAAGCTGATTCAGCACAATGACCCCAGCGTGTGGGACGTGCTGGAAGAGGTGATTGAGAGCCACCCGGTGATGCTAAACCGGGCTCCGACGCTGCACCGTTTGGGCATTCAGGCCTTCGAACCCATTCTGGTGGAAGGACGAGCGATTCAGCTACACCCGCTGGTGTGTCCGGCCTTTAACGCTGACTTTGATGGTGACCAGATGGCAGTTCACGTGCCGCTGTCCCTTGAGGCTCAGTCGGAGGCTCGTCTGCTGATGCTGGCGTCGAACAACGTACTGTCGCCTGCTACTGGCCAGCCCATTATCACCCCCTCCCAGGATATGGTGCTTGGCTGCTACTACCTGACGGCGGAGAACCCTGATGCTATTAAGGGCGAGGGCCACTATTTCGGCAGCATGGAAGACGCCATCATGGCCTTCGAGCAGGGCGTGGTCGATCTTCACTCCAAGGTCTGGCTGCGGTTTGACGGCGAGGTAGAGTCTGACCAGCCCAAGAACACGTCTCCAGAGCGGATGGAATCTGAGGATGGCACTATCACTGAAATTTACCCCGATCGCCGAGTGCGGGTAGACAGCGAGGGCAAGCTGATCTCCCAGTACATTAAGACAACTGCGGGCCGGATTATCTACAACAAGGCGGTGCTTGACGCGATCGCAGGCTAGGGGCCACTCCACAACACTCGACACAGCACGAACATCACTACACAAGGGCGAAACTATGGCTGAGCAAGGGGCACCTCAAACCTCTCTGACCTTTCGGAACCGAATTATCGATAAGAAGCAGCTCAAAAAGCTGATCTCCTGGTCGTTTACCCACTACGGCACCGCCCGCACGTCGCAGATGGCCGATCGCATCAAAGACTTGGGCTTTAAGTACGCCACCCGGGCTGGAGTTTCCATTAGCGTGGAAGACCTCCAGGTGCCCGAGCAAAAGAAGGGCATGCTGGCTGCTGCCGAAGAAGATATTCGTATCACCGAAGAGCGGTACACTCGGGGCGAAATCACCGAAGTAGAGCGTCTCACGAAGGTCATTGACACCTGGAACGACACCAGCGAAGAGCTGAAAGACCAGGTGGTGAAGAACTTTAAGGAAAACAACCCCCTCAACTCGGTGTACATGATGGCCTTCTCGGGGGCTCGGGGAAACATCTCCCAGGTACGCCAGCTGGTGGGTATGCGCGGTCTAATGGCAAATCCCCAGGGGGAAATTATTGACCTCCCCATTAAGACCAACTTTCGCGAGGGGCTGACCGTTACCGAGTACGTGATCTCCTCCTACGGGGCCCGCAAGGGTCTGGTTGACACGGCGCTGCGAACCGCTGACTCGGGTTATCTCACCCGTCGTCTGGTGGATGTGTCTCAAGACGTGATCATCCGAGAGCACGACTGCGGCACAACCCGCGGCATTCCCCTGCGCAGCATGACCGACGGTGAGCGGGTGCTGATTCCCCTGGAAAATCGCCTGCTGGGCCGCGTTGTTTCTGAAGATGTTGTACATCCTAAAACCGGCGAGGTCTTGCTAGAAAAAGACCACCCGGTTTCTCCCGAAACGGCAGAAATGCTGGCTGAGGCTGGGGTTGAAGGTGTGGTGGTGCGATCGCCCCTCACTTGCGAAGCCACCCGCTCCGTGTGCCGCCTCTGCTACGGCTGGAGTCTGGCCCACTCAGAAATGGTTGACCTGGGCGAAGCGGTGGGCATCATTGCCGCCCAGTCCATCGGTGAGCCGGGTACCCAGATGACCATGCGCACCTTCCACACTGGCGGTACCTTCACTGGCGAAGTGGCCCCCCGCATTCGTGCCAGCAAAGATGGCACCGTCAAGCTGCCTAAGAACCTTAAGACTCGCGCCTTCCGCACTCGCTACGGCGAAGATGCGCTGATGATCGAGTCGAACGCCGACGTGGTGATTGAAGGCAGCGGTAAAAACAAATCTGAATCCCTACCCCAGGGCACCATTCTATTCGTCAACGATGGCGAAACCGTTAAAAAAGAGCAGCTGCTAGCTGAGCTGCCCTCCGCCGGGCGCACCCGCAAGGTGACCGAGAAAGCCACCAAGGACGTGACCTCTGACCTGGCTGGGGAAGTCAAATTTGCCGGTTTAGTGCAGGAAGAAAAAACCGACCGCCAGGGCAACACCACCCGGCTGGCCCAGCGGGGCGGTCTGCTGTGGGTGCTGGCTGGCGATGTCTACAACCTGCCCCCCAGTGCTGAGCCGGTGGTGCGCAACGGTGACTATGTCAACGCCGACGACACCCTGGCTGAAACCAAGCTCACCACTGAGCGGGGCGGCCTAGTGCGTTTGCCCGAGGCCGACGATGAAAAAGGCACCCGCGAGGTCGAAATCATCACGGCCTCCGTGATGCTCGACCAGGCCCAGGTACGCAAAGAACAGGGCCAGGGGCGCGAGCACTACTTCATTGAAACCGCTCACGGTCAACGATTCTCCCTAATTGCCACGCCGGGGGCCAAGGTCACCAGCGGCCAGGTAATTGCCGAACTCGAAGACGATCGCTTCCACACTCAAACCGGCGGTATCGTCAAGTTCGCAGGGGTCGATGTGGCCAAAAAGGGCAAGGGTAAACAAGGCTATGAAGTCGTTCAGGGCGGCACCCTGCTGTGGATTCCTGAGGAGGCCCACGAGGTCAACAAAGACATTTCTCTGCTGATGGTAGAAGACGGCCAGTACCTGGAAGCGGGCACTGAGGTCGTTAAAGACATCTTCTGCCAAAACAGCGGCGTGGTCGAAGTTACCCAAAAGAACGACATTCTGCGCGAGATCTTGGTCAAGCCCGGCGACATTCACATGGTGGATGCCCCTGAGGACGTGATGGATCGCGACGGTACCCTAGTCAATGCTGGCGAAGAGGTGATGCCGGGTCTGGTGGCCGACGCCCTGCGCTACGTCGAGTACGTTGAAACGCCCGATGGCCCCGCTCTGCTGCTGCGCCCGGTAGAGGAGTACGTGGTGCCCAACGAGCCCACCGTGCCCAGCCAGGACAGCGCCGCCGATGCCACCGGTTCGATCAAGCTGCGCGCCATCCAGCGCATTCCCTTCAAAGATGGGGAACGGGTGAAGTCGGTGGTTGGAGTTGAGCTGTTGCGCACCCAGCTGGTGCTCGACATCGAAGACGAGTCGCCCCACGTGGTCGCCGACATTGAGCTAGTACCCGACGACCAGGATGCCGACCTGATGCGCCTGCAAATGGTGGTGCTCGAAACCCAGGTAATTCGCCGCGACGTGGTGGCGGATCAAACCCAGGGCAGCACCGTCACCCGGCTGCTGGTGGAAGACGGTCAGCAGATTGAGCCAGGAGCAGTGGTGGCCCGCACCGAAATTCGCTGTAAAGAAGCGGGGGAAGTGCGCGGTATCCGCAAAGGGCAAGAGGCCGTTCGCCGCGTGCTGGTAGTGCGGGAGGCCGATCGCATGAAGGTGGATTTACAGGGCAAAGAGCCTACGGTGAAAGTGGGCGACCTGGTAGTAGCCGACACCGAGTTGGCTCCTGGCCTAACCCACGAAGAGTCGGGAGAAGTGACCACCATTGGCGAGGGCCAAATTTCTCTGCGGCTGGCCCGCCCCTACCGGGTGTCTACCGGTGCCGTGCTGCACATTGAAGACGGCGACCTGGTGCAGCGGGGTGACAACTTAGTGCTGCTGGTGTTTGAACGGGCTAAAACCGGCGACATCATCCAGGGTCTACCTCGAATTGAGGAACTGCTGGAAGCCCGTAAACCCAAGGAAGCCTGCGTGCTATCGGAGCGCCCCGGCAATGCCCAGGTGGTGTACAGCGATGACGAAACCGTAGAGGTCAAAATCATTGAGGACGATGGGGTGGTCACCGAATATCCCATTAGCCCCGGCCAAAACGTGATTGTCTCGGATAGCCAGCGGGTGAGCACCGCTGAGCACCTCACCGACGGCCCCGCTAACCCCCACCAGATTCTGGAGGTGTTCTTTAAGTACAACCTCAGCCTGGGTATGGGCATCCACGACGCGGCTTTGGGCGCTTTACAGGAGGTGCAGTCGTTCTTGGTCAACGAGGTGCAGTCGGTGTACCAGTCCCAGGGCATCGATATCTCCGACAAGCACACCGAGGTGATCGTGCGGCAGATGTCGTCGAAATGCCGGATTGACGACGGCGGCGACACCACCATGCTGCCCGGCGAGCTGGTAGAGATCTATCAGGTAGAGCAGGTCAACGAGGCCATGGCGATCACGGGCGGTGCTCCGGCGGAATATACGCCGGTACTGCTGGGTATCACCAAGGCTTCGCTGAATACCGACAGCTTCATCTCCGCCGCTAGCTTCCAGGAAACTACCCGGGTGCTGACCGAGGCGGCTATTGAAGGCAAGTCGGACTGGCTGCGCGGCCTGAAGGAGAACGTCATCATCGGGCGCTTGATTCCGGCTGGTACCGGTTACAACGCCTACGAGGAGACTCCAGCGCCGGAACTTGACCCGGCCTACGATTCGGCCATTTTGGACGACGACCTAGTGCTTCAGGACGTGGTGCTGGACGATTTTACCGCCCGCAGCTACGACCTTGAGGGCAACCTCAGCATGCTCAACGACGATGAGATGATCGGCGGCATGTCCTTAGATGATGGCGGGGCTCGCGCCGCAGGCAATGGTGACTTCCCTGGCTTGGGAAACGGGGTTGAGATTGACGATAACCTGCTGATCGACGATCAAACCGAAGCTCTCTAAGTAGAGCTTTAGGGCGATCGCCCCAAAACCCCGGCTGAGCTAGCTCAGCCGGGGTTTTATTTGTCGGTGTTACAGCACTGGAGAACGGGCAACTGAAGAAATTGTTGCCCAATGGAACGGCCTGACGGATTGCTGGGAGAGCCAGGTCAGCGCAGTGGTCAAAAAAGGGGCGTCCACCGCTGCTGTTTTAGGCGTAGCGTTTCCGCCCTGGGGCTTAAACTAATAACAAGAGGGAGGTAGCGCAGGCGGTTGCGGATTGGCGAACGCCAATCTGAGGAAAGTCCGGGCTCCCGAAAGACCAGACCTGCTGGGTAACGCCCAGTGCGGGCAACCGTGAGGAGAGTGCCACAGAAACATACCGCCGATGGCTCAAGGACTTGTCCAGGGGCACAGGTAAGGGTGCAAGGGTGCGGTAAGAGCGCACCAGCAGCATCGAGAGGTGCTGGCTCGGTAAACCCCGGTCGGGTGCAAGGTCGAGGGGCAAGGTTGGTCTTTTTCCGGCCCCGCTGTTATGTACCGCAAGAGGCGTTTGGCAACAAACGTCCCAGATAGATAACCGCCCCTCCGGCAACGGAGGAACAGAACCCGGCTTATGTCTACCTCTCTCCCTCCATTTTCTCCCTACTGACGATTTGTTGACTGTGACCGATATTCCCCCGTTTCGGCAGCGCCAGCTTGAGCAGTGGGTGCAAAAGTCTGCCCTACCTGCCGCTGCTGTGCTCAACTGGGTGCACCTAGATCAGGCTTTGACCCACAAGTCCGTAGACGCGGCTTATAACTACGAACAGCTTGAGCTGCTGGGGGATGCGGTGCTGCGGCTAGCGGCGACGGAGTGCCTGCAAGAAAATTTTCCCAATGCTTCGGTAGGGGAACTGTCAGCGGTGCGATCGGTGCTGATTAGCGATCGCACCCTCGCCCAACTAGCCCAGCAGCTAGATCTTGCGCCCTACCTGGCTGTGGCCCCTGGGATGACGGTTGGCCCCACCCATTTGGCCGATGCCCTAGAGGCAGTGGTAGCCGTGCTTTACTTAGAAACCCATACCCTAGGGTCGGTACGCGCCTGGCTAGACGACGCGCTGCTGCGACTGGCGGCAGCCGTGCGCCAAGATCCGGCCCGGCAAAACTACAAGGTGGCCCTGCAAGAGCTAACCCAGGCCCACAGTAAAACCCTCCCCCTATACCGCACCGTGGAACAGCAGCCGGTGGACGGCGACCCCCAGCGCTATGCATCCACCGTGTGGTTTCGGGAAACCTGTTGGGGAAGCGGTCACGGCTCTACCAAAAAACAGGCGGAGCAGGCCGCCGCCGCCGCCGCCTACGATCGCCTTCGCCAGACCCTCACCCATGAGTCATCCGCCCCGTCCCATTAACCTGGCTATCTTTGGTCTGGGCCGCTGGGGCAGCCACCTGTTGCGTAACTTTTTGGCCCTGCCCGAGTCGCGGGTGGTAGCGATAGTCGATCCTAACCCACAGCGGCTGGAGAATTTACGCGATCGCTTTACCCTCGGCGACACCGTAGCCTGCTACGACGACTGGCATCAGGCCATGGCCCATCCGGGCCTAGAGGCCGTGGCGATCGCCACTCCGGCCAGTACCCACTACCCAATGATTCAGACGGCACTCAACGCGGGTCTACACGTGCTGAGCGAAAAGCCGCTCACTTTAGACAGCAACCGCAGTGCTGCCCTTTGCCAGTTAGCAAAGACCCAGGAACGACAGCTGATGGTCGATCACACCTACCTGTTTCACCCAGCGGTGCAGCGGGGGCGCGAGCTATGTCCGCAGCTTGGCACACTCCGCTACGGCTATGCCGCTCGCACTAATCTTGGCCCGGTGCGTCCCGATGCCGACGTGTTTTGGGATCTCGCGATCCATGACATTTCTATTTTGAATCACTGGCTGGGGCAACTCCCCATAACCGTTGCGGCCTGGGGGACAGTGTGGCTGCAAACCCCATCGGCCCAGGCCCCTACCGGGCTGCGCGATGCCGGCTGGCTGAGGTTACTGTATCCCAACGCCACTGGTAGCAATCTCCTAGAGGTGATGGTTCATGTCAGCTGGGCCAACCCCGACCGGCAGCGGCGGCTGGCACTGGTGGGCGATCGCGGCACCCTGGTTTTCGACGAAAGCCTCCAGGCGCATCCTCTGACCCTCTACGCTGGGCACTTTCAGGCCCAGGAGCCCCCCTTTGTACCCAGCGGGCTTGAGACCGAAGCAGTGGCGATCGCCCACCTAGAGCCGCTTAAGCAAATGTGCACCCACTTTTTAGATTGCGTTGCTAACGATCGACCCTCACCGATATCGGCGGGGCCAATGGCTACTGATCTCGTTAGGGTTATGGAAGCGATCGCGATCGCCGCTGAAACAGGCCAGCCAGTTGATATCTAAACCTAGCCCTAAGGGTTCAGACCCTACTCCCACTCGGGGACTATTTCATTTGATTGAGATAGTGATGGTTCTTGGCGAAGGGTGGGCAAGCTACCCCCGTGGGCCGATGCCCACCCTCTGCATATTCTGAGAAGTTTGTTTCAGTTGCTTCATAACATCGCAGCTTCATGAACTCAGAATAAGTTTGTTTTGACAATCCAATTGGGCGGGCTATACCTAAAACAGCACGTCGCCTTTTTGTCAGAGCAAGGGTTTGCGTTCCTGGTCGTCAGCCTTCAAAACCCCTCACACACAAGACCTATGTACTATTCATACTGGCTCACAGCAGCAGCGGTTCTTGGGCTTTGCGCTTTACCAGGGCAAGCTCTGGCTTCCCCCCACGATCTGCAAACTACGCCCTTGACCATGGCCGACGCCCTGGCGGTTGAACAGCACAGCCAAGACAGCCTCAACCGTGTAGCCGACGAATTGAACCAGCAGGTAGGCCGCCAAGACAGCAGCGGTATTACTGATTTGGCTGAGTCATTAAATTTACCTATCCTCAATGATCTGATAGATGAATCGGGAGAGTTAACCCTACCCCTGGGGCTAACTGTCTACGATGCTATGGGCACAACCTCTGTAGGCTTCGGCTCTAAGTTTTAGGCTGCCCCTGAGTCGGCAGGCCCGAGGGTAAAGCACCGACTTATCGCCCCAGCCCGGTATACTACCAAGGAAGGAAAGTGGAACACCGGGCCTTGGGCGTCGATCTTCGTAGCTACGTTTACATTGATAATCTCCAACCCCAGCATGCGGCCTACATGGGCACCGTCTCGCTGGGGTTTTTGCCGTTGCCCGGCGATGCCTCCCTGTGGATAGAGATTTCTCCCGGCATTGAAATCAACCGCATCCTCGACATCGGTCTCAAGTCCGCAGTGGTGCGCCCTGGCACCCTGATTGTCGAACGGCTCTACGGCCTGCTTGAGATTCACGCCAGCAACCAGGGGGAAGTGCACGCCGCAGGCGGAGCCATGCTCGATGCCCTGGGCCTCACCTACCGCGAACGACTTAAGCCCCGAATTATTTCCAGTCAGGTAATTCGCAACCTCGACCCTCACCATGTGCAGCTAATCAACCGCACCCGCCGGGGGAATATGATTGTGGCGGGTCAAACTCTCTACGTGTTTGAGGTAGAACCCGCAGCCTACGCCTCGTTGGCGGCCAATGAGGCCGAAAAAGCCGCCATGATCAACATTCTGCAAATCAGCTCGGTGGGTAGCTTTGGTCGCCTTTACCTAGGCGGCGAAGAACGCGACATTTTAGCCGCGCAAAGGGCCGTTATGGCCGCGATGGAGGCAGTGCCTGGGCGAGTCCAAAGCAGTAGTGGCCAGCGTCACGAGTAGATCTCCTTCACGCCCAACAGAGCTAACCTCTGTTGGAGTAAGCGGAAGTCGTTGGTTTCTGCTTGATGTTGCCGCCTTTGGATAGGCCAACATCACAGTGTGTCTTTGGCTACCGCCCCAGCAATTGCCCTAGCTCAAATCCACTACATCGCCCCTAGAGTCGCCCCCCTATCGACATAGGCCTTGAGAGAAGTTGACCGCTCGCGATCGCATCATCCTCGCGCTCTGTTGAATTACCGTTGTTGACTAAATTTTTGAAATTAGGGAAAAGTGAGCAGGTATTATTCTGGCTCATTAGCCCTATCGTTGCGTATATCCTGCATTTCAATGTATAAATTAGCAATTCTATCACTGTTTTTTTGGCCAACCCAAGCAGGGGCTGTTAGCCAGTGCGAGGGGAATTATCATTTTTTTTTGCTTTTTTGGGGAACGAAATAACTCTATCGGAGGAGGGATAGTTGCCTCCTGAGACCGTGTTACAACTCTTCAGGTCTGGTTTAAGCTATGTAACGCTGTTAGCCAGGCTTTTGTAACACTTGTTAGGACGTAACTTTCCATGACTCCGAACACTCTTCGCATTGCTCTAGGTCTAGTACTTTTCGGTGCCGCTCCTGCTGCTATCACTGCATTTCCTCAGCAGGCTTTCTCTGATACTCACAAGCCCCAGGCCGAGCAACCTGCCGCCATGGAGATTGAGGAACCCACCGGCACTGAGCCCGGCGCTATGGAAGAAGCCGCTGATGCTGAGCAGCCTGCCGCTATGGAAGAGCCCACCGACGCTGAGCAGCCTAGCGCCATGGAAGAACCCACCGATGCTGAGCAGCCTACCGCTAGCACCGAGCAATCTATTGCCGAGATCGCCGCTGGTGACGAAGACTTTGAGATTCTAACCGCTGCTATTGAAGCGGCTGGCCTAACCGAGGCCCTGAGCAACAGCGATCTGTCTATTACTGTCTTTGCCCCTACCGATGAAGCCTTTGAAGCCCTGCCTGAGGGGACTCTAGAGGAGCTACTGCTGCCCGAAAACCGCGATCAGCTGGCGCAGCTGCTGACCTACCACGTAGTAGATGGTGAAGTTCGCTCCACTGATTTGACCTCTGGGGAGGTAGATACGCTGACCGGTGCTCCCGTGACAGTGATGGTGGGCGAAGAGTCTGTCACCATCAACGAAGCGAATGTGGTAGCGGCTGATATCGAAGCCAGCAATGGCGTCATCCACGCAATTGACTCGGTGCTGCTGCCGATGTAGTCGCCTGAAAAATAGCGCTCTGGGGCATACCCCGAGGTGCGCAGTACAGCGGCGAAATACCAGTGTTTCACCGCTGCACAAATTCAAGTCGTGACCGATGGCAAGCGGTCGCCCTAGCGCTAGGGCGACCGCTTGCTGTGGGGGCCAATGCTGAGGGGGCGATGACAGCCCCTAATTGCGAAAGTAGCCGTTGAAGGGCGATGGTTCTAGAACCGACCCCAGGCCAACGCACGCTGATATCAGTTTGTTGAAGTATCATCAGCAGTAAGTGCAAACTCTTTAACCACGGTTCAAGGAGCGGGGCCTAGCGATCGCGGTGTTGCGTTATTCAGTGTGAGTGCACCGGGCTTTTGGGGGCATACTTGACCCCGAGGGGCATACTTAATTTTGATGATGAGCTAATCGCAGTGACTGTTAGAGCATGAAGGATTCAACCCCAGGCGATCAGAAGCAGCTTCTGCTAATTGACGACGACCCTAACCTAATCTTGTTAGTCAAGGACTATCTTGAGTTCCGAGGCTACGAGGTGAAGACGGCGGGCAACGGTCGAGAGGCTCTGGACATGCTGGAGAATACGACTCCAGACATGATTATCTGCGACGTGATGATGCCTGAGATGGATGGCCACGCCTTCGTGCGTCACGTGCGAGAAAATCCCTCCACCGAGTGGATTCCGATTTTATTTCTCTCTGCCAAAGGCCAAAGCCAGGATCGCGTCAAGGGCCTCAACACCGGGGCCGACGTCTATATGGTCAAGCCCTTCGAGCCTGAGGAGCTAGTCGCCCAGGTAGAGTCTTCCCTCAAACAGGCCTCTCGGCTGATCAAACAGCAAATCAAGGGCGGCGGCAGCCCAGCCATTCAGGTGCCCTTTGATGTAGAGCTGACGCCGACCGAGCTGCGGGTGGTGCAGTTTGTGGCCCGAGGCATGGCCAACCGCGAGATTGCCAACGAGCTTCAGGTCAGCCAGCGCACCATCGAGAGCCACGTCAGCAACATGCTGGGCAAGACCGGCCTCAACAACCGCACAGAGCTAGCCCGGTGGGCAATCGAGAACAATAAGGCCTAGTGACACTGATATCCCCTGCGTGATTGAATCCCCTGCGTGAAGGTGAGTGGGCGGGTGAATACCTGTCACAATCAGGGGGTGAACTGTTAGTGCGCTGCCCTGTATGATCTCTGCCCCTCTCAGCTGGTCGGCCCTGGAAGACATGGCCGATTTTTCCGTTGACTACGTGAATGGCTCTACCAATGCCCAGTCTCGGCTACGCCTGTTTGGCCAGCCTGAGTCGGCGGTGCGGGTCACTCTCTACCGCGACAATCACGCCTGGTGCCCCTACTGCCAAAAAGTATGGCTGTGGCTGGAAGAAAAGCAGGTGCCCTACCGCATTGAAAAGGTCACCATGTTTTGCTACGGCGAAAAGGAAGCCTGGTACAAGCGCAAGGTACCTTCGGGAATGCTGCCTGCCCTGGAGCTAGACGGGCGGATGATTACCGAAAGCGATGATATTTTGCTGGCACTGGAGCAGGCGTTTGGCCCGCTGCAATGGGGTATGAAAGACCCGGCGGTGGTGCCCCTGCGGCAGCTAGAGCGACTGCTGTTTCGAGCCTGGTGTATGTGGCTGTGCCAACCGGTTCGATCAGCGGCAGCAGACCAGCGAGCGGGCGAACAGTTTGTCGGGGTGGTGCAACGGGTCGAGCAAGCCCTGGCTGCTACTCCTGGCCCCTTCTTTTTGTCGGAATTTAGTACTGCTGATGTGGTATTTGTGCCCTACGTAGAGCGCATGAATGCCAGCCTTTACTACTACAAGGGTTACTCGCTGCGGGAGGAGAATCCTCGTCTCAAAGATTGGTTTGATGGGTTGGAGAGCCGCTCGACCTATCGTGGTACCCAGAGCGACTTTCACACCCATGTGCACGACCTGCCGCCGCAGATGGGGGGCTGCTACGAGAATGATTTGCCCCAGGCCCGGCAGAACCAGGCCCAGGTCGATCGCGGCCCCTGGTTTGGCCTGCCCGACGTGGCCTACCAAGAGCCAGAAACCTCTCGCGTTGAGGCCCTAACTCGCCTGGTGAAGCACCGAGACAACATTATTAAGGTCAATCCAGCCGCCAGAGATGTGATTGATCCAGCCCTGCGCTGTGCGTTGACGTATCTCATGACGAAGGAGCCCTGCGAGCCTCCGGCTGGGTCTGAGCTGGGGTTGCGGTATCTACGCGATCGCATCAACGTCCCCCGCGACATGTCGATCTACGCGGCCAAGCGCCTGCGCGAAGCCCTAGAGGCCACCGCTGCTCTAGCCGGGGACGCTCAGCCCGACCCGCTGCCCACTCGTCACCGCCGCGACCAAGACCCAGCCAACTTTGCTGCGTAGGTAAGGGTTTGTAGCCAAGGCACCCGGTCCCTTCTGCGGTGCAAATAAGGGCTTGATGGAATCATAAAAGGGACCGGGTGCCTGAGCGGATACCTGACCTCGCCTAAAGGCCGTGGCTTTTGCCGATCACCCAGCTGCGGCGGAAGAAGCGGGCCAGGCTGGTTTCGCTCAGCGTTAGGCAGATGGGTCTGCCATGGGGACAGGTGCGGGGGTTGCGGGTCTGCTGCCAGTCGTCGAGCAGGGTTTGCAGGGTAGCGAGATCGAGCGGGGCGCCGTTGCGGATGGCGGTGCGGCAGGCGATCGCCACCTGAGCCGTGTCCAGATTTCCTCCCAGACTGAGTTCGAGCAGGGCATCGGGCAGGTCGTCGCGATCGCACAATGGCTCCGGTGCGGCTCGGATGGCCCAGCGATTTGGCCCAAACTCTTCGGGGGGCAATCCTAGGCGCTCAAGCTGCTCAAGCTGTTTCTCCCTGAGCCCCTCCAGCACAACGGGGGTGGTTAATGGCACCAGCTGCCACTGGGCTTGCAGACGCTCATAGAGGACGCGCTCGTGGGCAATGTGCTGTTCGATCAGGCAGAGGCCGTCGGTCTGTTCAGCCAAAATGTAGCGGTTGTGGACTTGCGCGATCGCTCGCAAACTCCCCGGACGATCGCGATAGGGCAGCCCGTCGGACAATTCAGCCACGCCATAGGAGCTACTCGGTTCCGCCGTCTTGAGCAGTTGGGTGACGCGCTGCTGGCTGGCTTCTGGTGAGTCAGCTGCATGTTGTCCAAGTAGGGTTTCAATGTGGCGCTGGCAAAGCTCCGTCCAGTCTTCGAGCCGGTGCAGGTAGAGGGTCGATTTGTCGGGGCGGCGGTTCCAGTCGATGTCGCTGGGGGAAACGGTGAGATGCACAAACGCTAGGGGGTAGCGGTGGCGGGGCAGAGTATGGCGAAAGGCATTTACAACAGCCTGCTCTAGTTCGGGAACCGTCACAACTCGCCCATTGACTGCCACTTTTACCCAGTCGGGTCGCGGGCGATGGCAGCGATCGGGCAGGCCAATCAGGCCATAAATCCCCGCTTTTAAAGGAAGATTCTCTAAGGAATTGGCTTCCCCCACGGCCCAGGGGGTGGCTTGCCAACCGTCTTGTAAATCGCTTTCACTGACGGCCCGCAGCAGTTGAGGAACGATGCCCCGAGCGGTGGGGCTGGGGGTGATGGCCAGCCAGAGGCGATCGCCAACCTGCACCGCCCAAGTCACCGTCGGATGGGCCAAGGCACAATGGTGGATAACGCGCTGCACCTGGCTGAGCTGGCGAGTCATCGTGGGCAATCGCTCGCGACGAGCGGGCCAGGCCCCAAAGAGATCGGTAACCGTCACCACCGTGCCCTGGGCCAGGGCGGCTGGAACTGTCTCTAGAGGCTCCCCCTGGGCCGAGTAGATGACGCGCCAGCCCGACTCGGCAACCGGGGCGCGACTGCAAATCTCTAGCTGAGCAACCTGGGCCAGGCTGTGCAGAGCCTCGCCGCGAAAACCCAGACTATTCACCTGCCACAGGTCTGCCTGGGTGCGAATTTTGCTGGTGCTGTGGGGGATGGCGGCCTGGTGCAAATTTTCTAGCGCCATGGCGATGCCGTTGTCGGCCACCTGCACCCGACCCTGGTCGGGCCAGAGAGCAAGGGTGATGTGGGTAGCCTGCGCATCGAGGGCGTTTTCAATCAGCTCGCGCACCACCGCCGCCAGCGAGTCGATCACCTCTCCGGCGGCAATACTGTGAATGACATCCCCAGGCAATAGCTGTATGGAGGGGGGGACTAAATTAGAAACGCTGTCGGCAGGGATAGGAATGCGGCTCCGAGGCAACTGATTCTATGCTACTGCGAGGGTTGGGCACTGGAACAAAGGATCTAGCGATGGTCATAGGCTCCGGGTAAATAGCGCTGGTTTAACGCTGTTGGGCAGTGCCCACCCTACGGTATGACAAGGCTTTTAGCGATCTTAGTGGCCTGAGTTAGTAACCTTCGGCCCAGACTTCAAGCTCTGGGTCAAGGAAGTTCATTGAGAATTTCAATTGATATGGGCAAAGGAATGGGTTATCTTGTCTACTATTTTCAATAAAAGTTTGCGCACCCTATTAAGGTTTGTTACATTGCAGAGGAACGCCTTCGCCAGGATCCTCCTCACCATGAAACGCTTTTTTGGCTTGTTGCCTAAGCCTTCGCCTCTGCGGCCCGAGTCTCGCGTCTACGATCTCAAGGAGCGGCTGGATTGGGGCGAACCGGCGCTAACCATTATTGATGTGCGCGATCGCGCCGATTTCAACGAGAGCCATATTACCGGCGCAATCTCTATGCCCGCCGACTCGCTGCTAGCCACCGCCGCTAACTGCTTTGAAGTCACCCGCGATCTCTATATCTACAGCAACACCGACGATGAAGCCGCCGCTGTGGCCGAGCAGCTGCGGCAGGCGGGCTTCTCGAAGGTTGCCATCGTGCGCGGCGGGGTGGCGGCTTGGAAAGCGGCGGGCTTTCCGGTGGAAATGGTGATCGTGGAAGTAGCCTAAACTTACCTAAACTGGCGGGGGTTAACCCAGGGCGTTGGCATGAATCAGGCTAGGGCTGTGAACTCACGCAGCGGTTGGCTAACTCAGCCGTCGCCGCAGACGGTGACCTTTAGCCGGGCCCACACGCTGGTGCCCACCTACGAGTGCTTCAACCGCTGCACCTACTGCAACTTTCGGGCTGACCCAGGCCAGTCACCCTGGCTGAGTTTAGCGGATGTGGTTCAGCAACTACCGACTCTGCGCCATCAGGGCGTGTGCGAGGTGCTAGTGCTCAGCGGCGAGGTGGCCCCCACCAGCCCCCGCCGCGACGACTGGTTTCGCCACATTTACCAAATTTGCGCGCTGGCTCTAGATGTCGGGCTGCTACCCCACACCAACGCTGGCCCCCTCAGCCGAGACGAAATGGCGCAGCTTCAGCAGGTGAATGTGTCGATGGGCCTCATGGTCGAGCAGGTGACACCGCAGCTGCTCGACACCGTTCACCGCCATGCCCCTAGCAAACGCCCCGAAGTGCGGCTGCAACAGCTGACCTGGGCTGGGGAACTAGGAATTCCCTTCACCACCGGGCTGCTGCTGGGGCTGGGAGAGAGTGAGGCCGATTGGGTAGATTCGCTGCGGGCGATCGCCACCCTCCAAACCCGCTATGGCCACATTCAAGAAGTTATTCTGCAACCCCACAGCCCTGGCCAGCAGCAGCTTCAGCCGGGGATGGCGCTTGATGAAGCCGCAATGCTAAGAGCCGTGCATCTGGCGAGAGAATGTCTTTCCCCAGAAGTCGCTATTCAAATTCCGCCCAACTTGGTCAGTCATAGGGGCCTGCTAGATTGTTTGACCGCAGGCGCAAGGGATCTGGGTGGCATTAGCCCGGTGGATGAGGTGAACCCCGACTACGAACATCCTACGCCGGAGTCGCTGGGGGATGCGATCGCCCCCTACGGCTGGCAACTCCAGCCCCGCCTACCCGTCTATCCCCAATACGATAGCTGGCTACCCGAACCCATGAGATCCCTAGTGCAAACCTGGCGCAATTCCCTCACCGATCCCTAAGCTCATCACCCCCTCACCCCTCACCCCTAACAAGGTAAAATCCTCACAAGTTCGACCGAGGTTCCCCCATGGCTGCTCCCCAAACTTGCCCCGTGTGCGGCGTCAAAATTTTGGTGGGCGTTGTGGGGGGCGATCGCGTCCTCTTCTCCGCTGGCCCACCGGGCAACCGGGCCAGGCTCTACGCACGGGTCTGCCGGTATGTGGATAAGGCTGGCTGCATCAACAAAGACGGCGGCAGCCAAACGCCAAACGCCAACGACTACTACAAACCCGACGCGCCGCGATAGAGCCCTTCGTAGGGGCAAACGGTTGTTTGCCCTTCCTAAACGGATGCCGTCGTTTGACGAAACTGGATTTTGCCTCGGTTTCTGAGCTTACATCTTGGGCCAAGGCTCTCAATTGGTTAGGGCGAATGCCATTCGCCCCTACATGGATGTAGAGCACTGCTCAGCACTAGCCTTCAGGCTTGGCCAACTGCGCCTTCGCCTTTTGCCACAACACCTCTAGCTCTTCAATTCCATACTCCCCAAGGGGTTTCTCTGCTACCGTCTCCACCAGCTCAAAGCGCTGGATGAAGCGACGGTTGGTGCTCTGCAACGCCTCGGCGGGGTCGAGGTCGTACCAGCGGGCCAGATTCACCAGGGTAAACAACAGGTCGCCCAGTTCCGCCTGCTGGTTTGCTTTCGGCTCGTGGGCCAGGGCGGTGCGAAACTCGTCGAGTTCTTCGTGAAATTTGTCCCACACATTGTCAACGGTTTCCCACTCGAACCCGGCCTTGGCGGCTTTGTGGGAGATTTTGCTGGCGGCCATCAGCGGCGGCAGGGTGCGGCTGTATTTGACCAACTTGGGGGTGAGCTTGTTGGGCTCGTGGGCAATGCCCTTTTCTGCGGCCTTGATGCGATCCCAGTTTTGGCTAACTTCTTCAGGGGTTTCGCCTGAGGCATCGCCAAAAACGTGAGGGTGGCGGCGCACCAGCTTGTCGGCAATGCCGGTGGCGACGGTGCCCAGGTCAAAGTCGCCGTTGTCGCTGGCCACCTGGGCCTGGAGCACCACCTGAAGCAGCAGGTCGCCGAGTTCTTCGGCGATCGCATCCTTTTCGCCCACCTGAATGGCATCCACCACCTCGTAGGCTTCTTCAATTACGTAGGGGATGAGGCTGGTGGGGGTTTGGGCTAAATCCCACGGGCAGCCGGTTTCGGGGTGGCGCAGCTGGGCGATCACATCAATCAGTCGTTCTATGGCGGCGAGGACGGCGACGCGAGGGGTAGCAGAGATGCCCTGGGGATTGCCGGACGAGGAGGGCGCAGAAACCATAGCAAAACCGCGTTGACGACAACCCTCATAGCATGGCAGCAAATTGCAGCCGCGGGTATATCAGCTATTACTTCTGCACTCCTACTCTCTTGCGTATGCCCCCAGAGTTGGATGAATGTTGCAATGGGTTGAAGCGAGTTTGGGTGCAACAGTCATGATGCAGCGCGTGACTGACTGATGTGCTGCCATGACAGAAGCATTGTGCATTGAGCAGATCAGAGTGTAACGAACGACTATTCGAAGTTGCTCTATGACAAAAGCATTGTGGATTGAACAGGTAAGAGTGCAGCGGGTGAATATTCGAAGTTGCTCTATGACAGAAGCATTGTGGATTGACAACTTGAAGGATTGTTAGATTGCAGCAGCATTGTCGCGCCGCAATTTAACAAGTTGCCGCCTCACAATCAGATGTTGAGCGATCGCACTAAAGCATTGCGGCCTCAAACTAACGCATGCAGCCGCAACACTAAAGCATTGCGGTACGACATCAAAGGTGTCGGCGATGACAGAGACTCGGGCGGTGACTCAGGTAACGGTGAGACGCTGTACAACGGCAAAAAGCCCGTGCCCATCTTTGCCGAGTGGTTAGACGATGGGCACGCAGCACTTTGCGCTATCCAAAGCGCTGCTACAGCCGTCGCCACAAAGATTAGGGCGTTTTCCTAGATAGCCTATCGGCGATGGCTATATGCCAGTTCGCTGTCCCAGTTTTTGCTGCTGGCGATTGTCTATGTCTCAAGCGAACTGGCCACCGCTACATAAGCGCTGGGGATGCGATAGGTGGTTTGAGAAAATGGCACTACTATTGAACTTACGACACTGTTGATGACGTGTGAGCTGGCGCAAAGGGTGTTATGGGCAAAGGATTTGGACAGCCAAAGGCGATACCCACTCGCAATGCGACCCAGTTTATGCGTGCCTTTGGCAAGTGCCATGCCAAAGCTGAGGGGAACGAGCGGCAGGTTGATCAGTTTTTGCAGGCAAACTTAGCAAAGCTAGACAAATACCTTTTAGAGGCATTGCCCCATATATTCCCTAAGCTGCAAAATGATGGTCTATTTGGGGATAGACAAGAAGTCGCATCGCTGTTTTTAGCTTTTGGGAATGCAGTTTGGGGATTTCCGCTGGGCGATCGGGCTTTGAACCTAGAGTTGAGTGTTGTAGCTTATCAAGTTGCATTGAAGGTGTTGACTCGCGATACTTTTCCAGAAAAATGGGCCGCGATACAAAATAATCTTGGTAATGTCTATCGCGATCGCATTCGAGGCGATCGGGCCGAAAATCTAGAGCAGGCCATCGCGGCCCATGAGTTATCACTTCAAGTCTACACCCTTGATACCTTTCCAGAAGATTGGGCGAGGTCACAAAATAATCTTGGTAATGCTTATTGCGACCGCATTCGAGGCGATCGAGCCGAAAACTTAGAGCGGGCGATCGTGGCCTATGAATCATCACTTCAGGTGCGCACTCGGGATACTCTTCCAAGAGAATGGGCCGCGACACAAACTAACCTCGGCAATGCCTACGGCGATCGCATTCGAGGTGATCGAGCTGAAAACCTAGAGCGGGCTATCGCGGCCCATGAATTGTCACTTCAGGTCTACACCCGTGATGCCTTTCCAGAAAGTTGGGCTGTGACACAAAACAACCTGGGAATTGCCTATCGCGATCGCATTCGAGGCGATCGGGCCGAAAACCTAGAGCAGGCTATCGTGGCCCATGAGCTGTCACTTCAGGTTCGCACCCACAATGCTTTTCCAAAAGATTGGGCTGCGACACAAAATAATATGGGAACTGTTTATTGCGATCGCATTCGAGGCGATCGAGCCGAAAACCTAGAGCGGGCTATTGCCGCCTATGAGTTGTCACTTCAGGTTTACACTCGCGATGCTTTTCCAGAGGATTGGGCAAGATCACAAAACAATCTTGGTAATGCTTACAATAATCGCATTCGAGGCGATCGGGCCGAAAACCTAGAGCAGGCAATTGCCGCCTATGAGTTGTCACTTCAGGTTTACACTCGCGATGCTTTTCCAGAGGATTGGGCAAGATCACAAAACAATCTTGGTAGTGCTTACAATAATCGCATTCGAGGCGATCGAGCCGAAAACCTAGAGCAGGCAATTGTTGCCTATGAGTTATCACTTCAGGTTTATACCCGCGATGCTTTCCCAGAAAATTGGGCCACGACACAAAATAATTTCGGCAATGCCTATTCCAATCGCATTCTTGGCGAGCAGCTAGTCAATCTAAAAACAGCAGTTGATTTGTACAAAGAAGCGGCACAGGTTCTCACCCAAGATGCGTTTCCGCTCCGGTGGGCCCAAAACCAAGGGTTCCTAGCAAAGGCGTTAATGATACAAGCCTCGCTAACGGATAATTCAAGCGACTTAGATACGGCCATTACGCTGCTAAAGGAGGCGCTGGAAGTCGCCGTGCCCGGCAGCCCAGACTTTATTGACTCTCAGTATCGGCTGGGTAATGCGCTATCGCGCCGCTTTGAGCTAAATCAGAATGCTAGCGACTTACAAGACGCACTCAAAGCCTATAAAACCGCTTTAGATGCCATTAACCCAGAGCATTACGATCGCGAAAGAATCTGGCAGGCGCTACCCACTACCCAATCTGTTTTAGGTAGCCGCCTAGTACGCGAAGGCCAGTGGCAAGAGGGGCTACAGCTCTTGCTCAACAGCGTCAGACTACTCAGCGAAGGGGATGACCAACTAGCCCATGCCAATGCGCTGTATCAAACCGGGCGCGCCCACGAAACCCTATCTGACTGGGATAATGCTCGTCTTTACTACCGCGATGCCCTGCGCCTATACGAGCACCTTAACGATCAGCCCGGCATTGCCCAAAGTCGTCATGGGTTGGGTAGTGTCTTGGCCTCCCAGGGCTATTTCAAAAAAGGCATGGCCGAGCTACAGCAAGCCCGTGACCTTTACCATCAGCTCGATCGACAAAACAGGGTGATAGAAGTGGATAACCTCTACCAGGCAGCCCAACGGGCAGAGCAGCAGACGAGCGAGGTGCCCGCATGACCACAGCCGACGATATTTTTGATCAGTCAACCAGCAATGTGCAGGGGCTGGGCCTACGTGAAATTCCGTTTACAGAAAGCCCACCTGACCTCGAAAGTGAAACGCTACGGTACATCTTCACCGGGCGCGAAGCTGAGCTGCGGCGGGTGTTTAACCTGTTTCAAAGTCGAGAGCGGCGACGGGTTTTGGTCTATGGCCGCATTGGCATTGGCAAAAGCGCCTTTTTGCGTGAGGTGCTCTCTGTCTTACGCCGCAAGCGTCCGCAGATGTTGACCGCCTACATTTCTCTACCGGCTGATCTCGACCTGGCCACCACCGCCCTAATTGCCGTCGCCCGCGAAATGGCCGATGACGAATGGGCACAGCGCCAGCTCTACCAAATGGGGATTCCGACCGCCAAAATTCTTAAAGAGCGCAGCGCAGAGGTGAGCGGTAGCCTGGGCATTGGCGCAAAAATGGCTGAAAAAGATTTGCCCATTACCAAGCCGCTCTACCCCACCGTTAGCCTAGACACGCTGCTAGAGCGAGCCCAAGAAAAATATCCCCAGGGCGTTGTTATCGCCATTGATGACTTAGACAAGCGCAACCCCAGCGCCGTTCGACAGATGATGCATGATGCCCAGGGCATGTTGAAAGGGCGGGCCTGGTTTATGCTGACCGGGCACGCCATGGGTATTACTGGAGATCTGCTGACCAGCGAGCGAGGGTTGTTTGACCTACAACTTGAACTTAAAGAACTTGACCCCCCCACGACCTACAAAATGCTGATCAATTACCTCAACAGCGCTCGCATCAACAACAACTGCACCGACCCCAACGATCCGCGATCGGTGCTGCCGTTTACCCCAGAAGCCGCCAAACGTTTCTGCGAAGTATCTCTAGGCAAGCCCCGCCTGTTTAATCGGCTCGGCAATACCGTGCTCGATACAGCCGCCAACATGCGGGCCACCTTAATTGATTCAGAGGTATTGGCACAGGGTCTAAAGGCTGCTGCCCCAGAATTGAGAGAACGGGCTGCCCTCAGCGTTCAAGAAGAACGAGTTCGAGCCTTTCTGGAACAGCGAGGGCCAATTTCTGACGAGACAATTACCTTTGAAGACCTGGAACAACTAGGGTTTCGCAGCTTTAGCGAGATTTTGCCGTTTCTAGAACGGTTGGAATCCGCTGACCTCGCCCACCAACTCGATCAGGATGACACTAAAGCCTTTGCCCCGATCGCTCTCCCATCAGCCATAGAGGATGAGCCAGTAGATCTGTAGATCATCTGCCATTGGCTCTAGCTTTGCTTGGCCAACGAAGTTCCAGAGACGTTTTCTCAGTCCAAAAGCTATCTTGAATATAAGGTTGCTATGCTCTAGCCCTCCTGCCAAAGGTTACTCATGGATATCACCATCAATATCCCCAATGACATTGAGCAGCGCTTGCAAGCGCACTTGGGTAGCCTGTCTCAAAAGGCCCTAGAAGCCATTGCTGTTGAAGCCTACCGCTCAAAGCTCATCAATGCGGCTGAGGTTCAACGTATGCTTCAGCTGCCATCAAGGTTAGCCACTGACACCTTACTCAAGGAGTACGGAGCCTACTTACACTACACAGAGGCTGACCTTGAGCAAGATCTTACGGCTATCGATCGCGCTCTGGCCAAGTCTTAATGGTCGTTTGCGACACCTCACCAATCTGTTACTTAATCTTGATTGGTGAGACTGATCTACTGCCAGCGCTCTTTGAGTCAGTCATCATTCCTACAGGCGTTAAAGATGAGCTGATGGCAGAGCAAAACTATGGGTTGATCCAGGCGTGGATCGAAGCACCGCCGGACTGGCTAAGCATTCAGCTGGTGCCCCAATTGATCGACAACCTGCCAACCAAGCTGGGTCGAGGTGAGCGAGAGGCCATATCCTTAGCCGTCAGCCTGCAAGCAAGCCTGATAATTTTGGACGACTGGGAGACCAGGCAAGCTGCGATATCTCAGAGCTTAACAGTCACAGGTCTACTGGGAGTCTTGTTTAGAGCTGGAACAGAAAGGCTGCTTGACTTTCCCAGCGCCATTGGTCGGTTACAGCAGACGTCTTTCCGAGCTTCACCTATGCTGATTCAACAATTTTTAGATCGGTATGCTCGAGTTATGGGGAAACAGCCGTAGGTTCTACGTCTACTCCCTATGTCATCAGATCTTGCTAAACCGCCATAGTGCAGGGCGGGCAACTCCATATAAGATAGCCATGGCCAGAGCGTTACCGTTCTATCTAGAACCCCAGGCTTTGGCCCAGCCAGTCGTCCGCTCAGGACGGCTGCATAAACGAATCGTCTAACGAAAGTAGGGAATTGCCCATGGGTCGCGCAGAGAAAGTTGTTCTAGCCTATTCCGGTGGCGTCGATACCACCGTCTGTATTCCCTACCTAATGAACGAGTGGGGCGTTAAAGAGGTGATTACCCTGGCGGCAGACCTGGGCCAGGGCGACGAGCTAGAGCCCATTCGCCTCAAGGCGCTGACCGCCGGGGTGAAAGAATCTCTAGTGGCCGACCTGACCGAGGAATTTATTACCGACTACGCCTTCCCCGCCATTCAGGCCAACGCCCTCTACGAAAACCGCTACCCCCTTTCCACCGCCCTAGCCCGCCCGCTGATCGCCAAGGCCTTGGTAGAAGCCGCCGATCGCTATGGGGCCGACGCCGTCGCCCACGGCTGCACCGGCAAGGGCAACGACCAGGTGCGCTTTGACGTGGCGATCGCCGCCCTCAACCCCGGTCTTAAGGTGCTGGCCCCCGCCCGCGAGTGGGGCATGGGCCGCGAAGAAACCATTGCCTACGGCGAAAAAATGGGCCTCGACTTCCCAGTGAAAAAATCTAGCCCCTACAGCATCGATCGCAACCTGCTGGGCCGCAGCATCGAAGCCGGGCCGCTCGAAAACCCCATGACCGAGCCCCTGGAAGAAGTGTTTTTGATGACCGAGGCGATCGAAAACACCCCCAACGAGCCGGAATATATCAACATCGGCTTTACCAAGGGCTTGCCCACTAGCCTCAACGGTGAAGCCCTCAGCCCAGTGGAGTTGATTACTCAGCTGAATGCGATCGCCGGTCGCCACGGCGTCGGCCGCATCGACATGATCGAAAACCGCCTGGTGGGCATCAAGTCGCGCGAAATCTACGAAGCCCCCGCCCTGCTGGTGCTGATCGACGCCCACCGCGACCTGGAGAGCCTGACCCTCACCGCCGATGTCACGCAATACAAGCGCGGCATCGAAGAAACCTACAGCCGCCTGGTCTACAACGGCCTCTGGTATAGCCCCCTCAAGCTAGCGCTCGATGCCTTCATTCAGCAGACCCAAGAGCGAGTTAGCGGCACCGTGCGGGTGAAGTTGTTTAAGGGCACCAACCGGGTAGTGGGCCGCGAGTCTAACCTCGCCCTCTACAGCGATGCCCTGGCCACCTACAGCTCCGACGATGCCTTTGACCACAAGGCCGCCGAGGGCTTTATCTACGTGTGGGGCCTGCCCACCCGCGTCTGGTCTGAGAAAATGCGCGGTTAGCGTCCAAAGGCAGGTTGGCCAGAGCACCAGCGGCACCCAACAGGTTGACTTTGTTGGGTTACACTGCGGTTCACCCCACCTACTCGCGTCAATCTATGGTGTTTCCGGTTTATTTGGGGGTGGGGGCGTTTAAGCTCCACCCCCATTTTGTGTTTGAGGTAGTGGCCTACGGGGTCGCCATGGGGCTGCTGCGCCGCAACGTCAGCAAGGACGCTATCCCCTTAAGCCAGCGCAGCTCGGTGGTGGTGGGTGGGCTGATCGGGGCGCTGGTGGGGGCAAAGGTTCTGGTGCTGCTCCAGCATGTGGATTTGCTGGGAGACGACTGGCGATCGTGGCTGCTGCTGGGCTTGCAGGGCAAAACGGTAGTGGGGGCGCTACTGGGCGGGCTAATCGGCGTGGAGCTGACCAAAAAATGGATTGGTCTGACGCGATCGACCGGCGATGCCTTTGTGTTTCCGCTGCTGGTGGGAACGGCGATCGGGCGGGTGGGGTGCTTTTTAACCGGGCTGAGCGATCGCACCTACGGCACCATCACCGCCCTACCCTGGGGCATCGACTTTGGCGACGGCCTGCCCCGCCACCCCACCCAGCTCTACGAAATCGGGTTCTTAATTGCCTTGGGCGTGTTTCTGGCCTGGTATCGCAAAAGCGATCTCCCTAACGGCAGACTGTTTCAACTCTATCTGGTTGGCTACCTTGGCTTTCGCTTTGCGGCTGATTTTCTTAAACCCGACTCTCAGCCGCTCTTGGGGCTAAGCTTTATTCAACTCGCCTGTCTGTTGGGAATAGCCTACGGGTTACGCCAGCTCTCGCGGCGAGAGGTCACAGTTTTGTAGCAGCGTCCCCATGCCTACCCGCCCTTACCTGTTCTACGCCCTGACCAACAGCCTGTGCTCTCGCTGCCTGGGCAAAGTTGAGGCCAAAATTGTCTTTCAAGACGGGGGCGTGTATCTGATCAAACATTGCCCCACCCACGGGCGCGAAGAGGTGCTGATCGCTGACGACGAAGAGTATTATCGGCAAACCCAGGCGTTTATTAAGCCGGGGGATATGCCGCTCAAGTTCAACACCCCGATTCGCTACGGCTGCCCCTATGACTGCGGTCTCTGCCCCGACCACGAGCAGCACAGCTGCCTGACGCTGATTGAGCTGACCGATCGCTGCAACCTGAGCTGCCCCATCTGCTACGCCGACTCGGGTGCCGAGGAGCACAACGCTGCCCAGCAGCCCCGCCGCCACCGCTCCCTGGCCGAGATCGAGCGCATGTTAGATGCCGTGGTGGCCAACGAGGGCAGCCCCCAGGTGGTGCAGCTTAGCGGCGGCGAACCCACCCTGCATCCTGAATTCTTCAAAGTGCTGGAGCTGGTCAAGGCCCGACCGATTCAGCATTTGATGATCAACACCAACGGGTTGAGGATTGCCCAAGATGCGGAGTTCTGCGATCGCCTCGCCGAGTACAAAACCGGCACCGAGATCTACCTACAATTCGACAGCTTTGAGGAAAAAGCCCTGCGAGAGCTGAGGGGAACTGACTTGCGCACCACGCGGCAGCAGGCGATCGATCGCCTCAACGATCTCAACCTCTCCACCACCTTAGTTGTCACGGTCAAAAAAGGGCTCAACGACCACGAAATTGGCAAAATCATTGACTATGCCCTAGCTCAGCGGTGCGTGCGCGGTGTCACGTTTCAGCCCATTCAGGCGGCGGGAAGGCTAGAGGGGTTTGAGGCGGGGCGCGATCGCTACACCCTCACCGAAGTACGCCGCGCCATCCTCGATCAAAGCCCCCACTTCAAGCCGCAGGATATTCTACCGGTGCCCTGTCATCCCGACTCGCTGGCCATGGCCTACGCCCTCAAGGTCAAGGGTCAGGTGATCCCGCTGACGGGCATGTTCTCGACTCCGACTTTTGTGGACATGATGCCTAACTCGGTGCTCTACGAGCAAGACCCCCAGCTCAAGCAAAAGATCTTCGAGCTGTTTTCCACTAGCCACTCGCCCGCTACGGCCGCCAATGCGCTGAAGCAATTGCTCTGCTGCCTGCCCCAGGTGCCAGTGCCCAGCGGCATCAGCTACGAGAATATTTTTCGCATTATGATTGTGCAGTTTCTCGATGCCTACAATTTTGACGTGCGATCGGTGAAGCGATCGTGCATTCACATCGTCCACCCTGATGGCCGCATCATCCCTTTCGATACCTACAACTTGTTTTATCGGGAGGGCAGTGCTGGGGCCGCTAAACTGGCCGAAGTTCAAGCCGCCACTCCCACCCTAGCGCCATGACTAACCCCACCGATCCCCCACCCCAAAACGACCCCGCGCCCCCCAGTGAAACTCTAGAAATTGTTAAGGGCATGCTGCTGGTGCTGGGCTGCCATGCCATAGCAGGGGCACTGATATTTCTTTTAGGCTTGTTGTTGGCCGTAATTGGCATTGGCGACTACGCGTTTGCTATTCCCTGGTTTATTGGAGCGGCAGGCTTCTTATTCTGGCAGCTGCTCTATGTGATTCCGTTAGTCATTACCCTCCGGCGGCGACAGCTCATCGCCAGGTCTAAGGGGGTTGTCATTGCCGCTGTGCTGACAGCCCTGGTCAACGGGGCCTGCTTCGTCTCTATGTTTGGGTTTGGCTAGGGGAGGACTGACCCGGTAAACAGTCAAGGCACTTGATGCGGAGCGCTGGGCCAGTCCGCCAATGGCGCCATTGCGCAGCGCCGGACTGGCCCAGCGTCATCGGTCACCGAGACACATTCCACTGAAACACATTCTATAGATGGACAGGGAACCC
This sequence comes from Tildeniella torsiva UHER 1998/13D, assembly GCA_019358835.1. Lineage (GTDB taxonomy): Bacteria > Cyanobacteriota > Cyanobacteriia > Phormidesmidales > Phormidesmidaceae > Nodosilinea > Nodosilinea torsiva. The sequence goes on along the minus strand of JAHHIH010000009.1, from coordinate 10,629 downwards.
TCATTGTCCCTACCCATCTATGTCCCTACTCACCGCAGTAGGCAATCAAATCAATTTCCACATCTCCATAGCCCGCTAAGGCCGTGACCCCCACCGTCGTGCGGCTGGGCTGGGGAGCGTCACCAAAATAAGACTGATAAATGGCGTTGACCGTTTCGTAGTAGCGAAAATCGGTAACAAATATCCTCGCCATGACCACCTTGTTAAAACCGCTGCCCGCGTGGTCAAGCACTAGGGTGAGGTTATCCATCACTCGACGGGTCTGTTCTTCGATGGGGCCTTTAACCACTTCGCCCGTGGCCGGATCTTCTGCTAGCTGCCCGGTGACAAACAAAAAGTCTCCCGCCCGCACCGCGTGGGAGTAGGGCGCTACTGGGGGCAGCAGATTATTGGGCAGGGTCATAAACTCCAGCATAGGGGTAGTTCTTGCAACAACAGCCCTAAAGTTTAGACTAACCTGCGATCGCAGGGTGAACGATTCAATGCTTCTGCTAAAACAGTGAGCTAAAAGCTCTAAAACAGAATATCGGGAGCTAGGTGGGCTAAATCCACCGGGTAGATTCGGCTCTGCTGACCTGCGCTCACACTCCATAGATATTGGGTAGGTGCTAGCCCATCGGCGCCGGTCTTAGAGTGGCAAGCTACCATGGCCTGAGGTCGCGGCAGCCCGGCCGTACGGTTAATGATGCGACCTTCGTCGTTAATCAGCGAAAATCCCCCTTCTTGGCTCAGTAAGCCATAGCCCACAGCGGTTTCAAACAGCCACTGGGGGGCGATATCGAGCCGGTATCGCAGCATCCTAAAGGGCTTTAGATCGACAATCAGCAAGGTATTGGGGCAGTTTTCTTCTAGGGCCAGATAGCGATAGGGGGTCTGGGTGGGCACCAGGGTATGCAGGGGCACCGAGGCTGAAACCGACCCCAGGCAGGTGCCCCGGCGGGTTATTGCGTGAAACAGCGTACGGCTGCCTCGGCGCACAACCAGCGCGGCGTGGCGGTTATCTGGAGCCAGTAGGGCAATTAAGCGATCGCCGCTGTTGCCAGCGATCGCCACAGTTGCCGGGGCCGATATTTTCACCCCCTGCCCCGACGACATCGTCAGCTGACGTAAAGACACGGCAAAGGAATTTTCGGTCGCCGGCTGGGCCGTGGCAAACCAACGCCCATGGGGGGCAACCGCTACCCCATCGGGGCAAAGACCGTGGGCAATGCAGCCCAGCCCGTGGGTCATCGATAGCAGATGCAGCGATTCGGTAGTGACCAATAGGCCACCTTGGGGAGTCGGCAAAAACCGCTGCACGGGGGCGGGCAGCGTAAACCCTTGGCTATCTTTGGGCGTTGTCATGCCCGCTTGGGGCCAGTGATAAAACCACACTCGCTGCTGGCTACAGGTCACCAGCAGATGGCCCTGGTGGGGCAGAGGCACCAGCCCCATCACACTGGTGGAATGAGGCAGCGTTACAAAGGGCAAATCTGCCGCTAAATCTAACTCCGGCAGCGTTTTGGCAAAGGCAGGCTGCCCCAGCCCCCCCTGAGTTTCGTACGCCTGGTAGGCAGCCATCAGATCGGCGCGCATGTCGCGGGCTCTGAGGTATCGCTTGGGCAATAGCTTTTGCAGAGCTTTGCGCAGCACCTGGCTAAAGGGCTCGGCCACCTGGGTCGGCACAACCGGCGGGCGATTGAGGTGGGCCACCATCAGCTCCATGGGGGTGCCCGAAAAGGGCCGCTGGCCCAACAGCAGCTCGTACAAAATAATGCCCACCGCGTAGAGGTCGGCGGCGGGAGGATGCTGGTTATAAAACCGCTCTGGGGCCATATAGGCCGGTGAGCCGGTGTGGCCCATATCGGCCTGGGTGGCCTCCTGGCTGAGGCGGGCAATGCCCAGGTCAGACACCCGCGCCACCCAGCCGCCGGGCACCAGCTCCATAAGAATGTTTTCGGGCTTGATGTCGCAGTGCACAATGCCCTGGCGATGGGCGCACTCCAGGGCCGCGAGAATATCTAGGACAAAGCCCAGCACCTCTTGAACGGTGAGTACGGTGTCGCTTTCGAGCAGCGATCGCAGCGTGCCGCCCTCACAGTAATCCAGTACCAGCTGGCGACCGCTGGTGGAGTGCTCCAGCGCATGGCAGGTGACAATGCTGGGATGCTCAAGGCTAATTAAAAACCGCAGCTCCCGCAAAAACTTGTGGGTGGGGAAGCGGTCTTTGTGAAGGTCTTTAATGGCTACCAAGTCACCGGTTTTGCGGTGGATGGCGCAGTAGACGCGACCAAACTGCCCGTGCCCGACCAGCCCTAGAATGTAATACTGCGATCGCCGAATTTGCCGGGTGAGGGCCACCGTTTGTTTACCCCTGCTGCATAAGGGTTTGCATAATGGCTTGGTGCGCTTGGCCATTGGCCACCAGGGCTTCTACGGGCTGTAGCCGCTTCTCTAAGCCCAGAATAAAGCGGTTACAGTCGTCGCCCTTAGCGGTACAGCTGGTTTGGGCACAGCGCAGCTCGCGCCCGGTGAGCTGGCTAAAGAAGATTTCAAGAATGCCGCGCTCCAGATCGCCCGCTGGTTTTTGGCCCTGGGGTGCCGTAGCGGTAAAGGGAGAATGCCAGATTTCAACTCCCAAAAAGCCGCGATCGCGGTAGGTAATATCCAGATGAATCTGACCCCAGCCGTGGGTCTTCCAGCACTGCTGTAGCGACTGGAGAAATTCGGCCATCGACAGGCTAGAGAGGGGCTGCTTATAGTAGTCGGCCAGCTCTTCACAGAAGCGGGCGTAGAAGTTTTTGCCCCACCAGCGGCCACAGTTGTAGAGCACCAGCCGCGAGGCCTGGCCGGTTTCTTTTTCTAGCCCAGAGTAAATCGCCTGAAGCAGCGAGTCAGGGATCGCCAAAAGGCGATCGCCGCGCCGATTTTCCAGCAGGCCCAGCTCGGTCGAGCCCCGCACGTAGAGATCTTGGGCAAAGTAGTTGCCGGGCAGCCGGCCATCGGTGAGTAAATCGGCAACAGAAACCATAGTTAATGTCCTTCACAGGGTAGTGATGATGGTGGTCAAACCCGCCAACCATAGGCGGGGCAGGGGCAACCCCCAGCGGCTAGTTAGGCCTAGAGCAACCCGGCTAGGGTGACGGTTTCGCGAGTGTTCAGCATCAGGCTTTTGGCTTTTTCAAGGCTGGGCTTGAGCAGGTTGAGCTGGGCCGGCGAAAAGACTTTAGCCAACTGCTGCATCAGCAGCTGAAACAGCTGTTGATCGACCGCCTGGGTTTCGTAGGCTTTAACCATCTCTGGCAGCCAGCCCTGCAAGCGCTCTTCCACAAAGCCATCGTCGTCAAGCAGCATGGCCATGGCGGCGTAGCGCAGCACCATCAGCCCATTGCGCATACTGCGCTCGACTAAGGGCTCGGGGTGACCTGCCTGCTGCTGGAGGGCATCGGCAATGGGCTGCATTATGGCAATTTCCTGATCTCGCAGGGTGCGGTAGACGGCCATGCGCTCCGGAATTGAGCTGACGTACTGACTCAAGGTGCTGAGGTCACCGGCGTCGAGGTACTGCTTGTCGGGTGAGTCAAATAGGGTATCGAGCTTAAAAGTCATGACAAATCTCCGGGAAGTGGGGCGCAGGTGGTTGGGCTGATGGCGCTTACCGTCGGCTAGCAGGCCAAGGACCGACAAACTAGCCAAATAGGTCAGAGAACCCATCGAGGGTCAAATCGAGATTGGGGTCAGCGGTGGGAGTGGCCGTTGCCGCTAGGGGAGAGATCGGTACCCCAATGGTGGGCTGACCGTCCCAGGCGATGTTTTGGAAGAAATCGCTAACGGTCATGGTCATGGTTGACTCTGACCGGGCGGTGGCTCCCAAGCCTGACATAGCGAGGGTCGATCGCCCGTCCCAGGCCACGGCTTGAAAGAAGGACTGCACCGTTTCTCTCAGCCAGGGTTGAGAAGTCTGGGCCTCTTCGGGAAACATGCTCATTGGCCACCTTCCCCAGCCCGCAGGCGCTTCTCAATGTCGCGGGCGTTGGCCCCTTCATTCATCCAGAAAGAGGCGGCGTCGATGCGCTCGCGGCCCCCCAGCAAAAACTTGCAGTAGGTCTCGCCCATGGAGTAGCACTGAATTTCAATGCAGCTCAGCTGCTTACGCACCATCTCGGTGAAAAATCCGGCAAACAGACCCGCATAGAGGTGGCAGACGGGCTTGCCCACGTCGCCCAGGGTACGGGCCACAGCGGAATCAAACAGATTGATGAACATGAAACCCTGCTTGCGATCGCTCATGTCGACCTCCCATCGGCCCCAGCCCTGGGAAATGTAGGGCCACCACCAGGTTTCGAGCAAAAACATCAGGTTGGCGCGACGGGGGCTCATGGCAAACTCGCGCTCAAACCAGGCTTCAAACTGTAGCGAGTCGATTTTGCCCCACTCCAGCCCCACGGTGTACATGATGGCCGAGGAGGCATCGCCGACTTCCTCTTGCAGCCCCTCTAGCAGGCCAATAATAAAGTCTTCGCTGGTGAGCACATTGCGCGCGTCGTTCCAGTCGGTAATGGTGCCGTATTCGCTATTGAACTGAAAGAAATCCCGCAGGGCATAGTGGTTATGCTTTTTGGGGAATTTTTGGTGTAGACGGTGGGCGGTCTCGGTGGACATAACCATATATCGAACAGGCCTTGTAAGACTGTTTTCAGTGATAGCTGTAATGTGCCCAAGCCGACGCCAAATTAACAGCGCTGGCGTGCGATCGCGCCAGCGCCAACCCGCCTGCCTCGGGCTAAACCCCCCAGACAGAGGGCATCGTCGCTGCCCCTGCCCCTCCGCCACGATACAAAACGTAGTAATACCCTATTCCAATCAAAGCGCCCAAACCGCTGCAATTGGCGATCTGGGCAACAGTGTTGTATCGATTACGCTATCGGTCAGCGCCAAATTATATGGCCGCTTCTGCCAAGCTTTAACAGGTCTTAGACAGCCCCACCCAGGGTCGTACGACTCAGCTCTAGGATAGGTAAAAACAGGATTAGTTCTTCACCACTGAGATGCTGGGCCATCACCTCCTGCATGGCGGCATAGGTCAGATCGCAGCTCTCCTGGGCGCCAAAGGCTCGCATGATGGTTTGAAACCACAGCAGCAGGGTATCCCTAAACCGTTCCAAATCGTCGAGCAGCAGCGCCGTGGCGCTGTAGCGCAGCACTCGTACAGTATCTCGCTGCCACTTGGCGGCCAAATCTTGCCCGCCCACCAAAAATATGTCGGGCCTTTGAACCTTGAGTCGAGTCATAACCTGACTGATAATCTGCTGCTCGGCCCCCTGAATTTTTTGGTAGGCTCGCAGCCGGGTGCCAACGGAGCCCAGGTATTGCTGAAAAAACATCAGCTCTTGGTCGGAGGCATAGCGACCATCGGTAGTTTGTACTAAAGCCTGGACGTTAGTGAGCATGCTGAGCAAGTCTCCCGCAGGGTGATATCACTAATATGCCCTTACATTGCGAAATGTAAACAAAATTGTGGCCAAAAGAATTAGGGCGATCGCCTTAGCATCTTTTTGTCCTCCCGGCAGTCTATAGGTTGCTGGACTTAGCTGTGAACCAATTGCTCCACGAGCTTCTCTGTTTCCTGTGGATCCTGTTTTTGTGACTGCAATAAAACTTAAACCCGCTGGTGCCATGAGGCTGAAGACTCGTAGTAATCTGATGGACATGGAATAACCCCCTATCCAAGCTTAGCCACGGCTTTTTGCAATGAGTCTGGGCTGGGGTTTGGCCTGGGCAAGCTGCCATTAATATTAATTTTCAAGAGGGCATTGTTCATGGTTCAACGTGGTTCTAAAGTTCGCATTCTCCGCAAAGAGTCTTACTGGTTCCGGGAAGTCGGCACCGTTGCCACCATCGACCAAAGCGGCATCAAATACCCCGCGGTAGTGCGTTTTGAGAAGGTTAACTACGCCGGCATCAACACCAACAACTTCGCGCTGGCTGAGCTACAAGAGGTTGAGGCCCCCAAGGCAGCTAAAAAGGCTGCTAGCTAGGCAATCGCTCTCTAGCCCCTGCCGAAAGCTGCCTTCAGTGCTCTGACGGGGATCATGTAGCCAATAACTAAGGCCCGTGTTTCGGCACGGGCCTTAGTTATTGGGGCGTTTTTGTCCACCTATCCCTTAAAGCGATTGCTACAGTTCAGAAACACACCGTGAGGGGGCAGCAGCCCAAGGTTAACCTTTGCCAGAATTACCTGAAGTTGAAACCGTACGGCGCGGTCTGGCGCGGGTAACGCCAGGTCATCGGCTGGAGGGGGGGCAGGTCTTGTTGGCCCGTGTGATCGCCCATCCCGCCCACAATGAAGCCGCGTTTTTAGCCGGTATTATCGGTGCCAGCCTATCGGCCTGGCACCGCCGGGGAAAATATTTGCTGGGGCAACTTACCCAGGCCGACGGCAGCCCGGGCGGCTACCTGGGGGTTCACCTGCGCATGACCGGGCAACTGCTCTGGCTCGACCCCAAAACCCCGGTGCAGACCCACTGCCGAGTGCGTCTCTGGCTCAGCGATAACCACGAGCTACGCTACGTCGATCAGCGCACCTTTGGTCGCCTCTGGTGGGTGCCCCCTGGGGCGATTCCCGCAAGCGTGATGACGGGTCTACAAGCCCTAGGGCCAGAACCCTTTGACGACAGTTTTTCGGTGGCCTACCTGCGCCAGCGGCTCAGCCGCAGCCATCGCCCCATCAAAAATGCTCTGCTCGACCAAAGGCTGGTGGCAGGCCTTGGCAATATCTACGCCGACGAGGCGCTGTTTTTAAGCGGGCTCAGGCCGCTCACCCTCAGCGATCGCATTGGCCCTAAACGGCTCCAGCGGCTGCACAGCGCCATCCTTGAGGTGCTTATCACCAGTATCGAGTCAGGGGGCACTACCTTTAGCGACTACCGCGATATCTACGGCGTTAACGGCAACTACGGCGGGGTTGCCTGGGTTTACGATCGCGAAGGCGAACCCTGCCGCCTGTGCGCTACCCCCATCTGTCGGCTCAAGCTAGCGGGGCGATCGGCCCACTATTGTCCTCAGTGCCAGCGCTAAGACAGATAGCGCTAAGGAGATACCGGAAAATTTCGTGTACAGTAAGGCTGAGGTTGACAGTAAATAGATCTATGGCAGCAATTCTAAAGCGTGGCGACCTAGTGCGAGCCGTGCGCGACAAGCTCGAAAACAGCCTGGAGGCCACCGCTAGCGATACTCGATTTCCGCCTTACCTGTTTGAGACCCGAGGGGAAATTTTAGAGACTAGTAACGACTATGCCCTAGTCAAGTTTGGTGAGGTGCCAACTCCAAACATCTGGCTGCGCCTCGACCAGCTAGAAAAGTTTTAGATTTACCTGGCGAACCAGGCAGTAAGTAGATCGAAATAATAAAGACAGAACGGATTGAGGCTTTCAATCAGCCCTAATCCGTTCTATTTTTTGGTAGAGGTAAGTTTAACCGAAGCCGCTACAGTTCAGAATCGATCGGAAGACCACCAGATTCAATAGGGTTGCCTAAATCGGTAGACATGGCCGATGATGCCTCAGGAATCGGAAAAGCTGGCCTATCAAGGGCAATTTGCAGAGCCTCAGGTGGAGTACTAGTCGCCATCCTCCAAGAAGAATGGCCCGTGCCAGCCCCGCCCGACAGAAGATTAACTACACCGATGGCGGCTACTCCAAGACCGGCCATAGCTACCAACCTGAGCCGACGGTTAAGACAGTGGAACACGCCAACAAGGGTGGCCTCTGCGTCACAATCGGATGAAACGCTTTGGGTACGCAGGCCCTGACGCAGGGCGAGCAAACGATTGTAAAGGACACGGGCACCATCGTCCTGCTGAAGCCAACACAACACCTTCTGGCGCTCTTCGGGGGTGACCTCGCCGTCAAGATAGGCGCTTAGCAGCTCGAAGCGATCGCGCTTAATAGCATCTAAATCGTGACAGCAGGGCAATATAGTCATCGAAGACTCATCTGAGTCAGCAGCACCGCTGAAGGATGAACGCTGAACCTGGCTAGGCGTATAGGGAAAAGTAGCCATACCAAAAACAACACCTGGAATAAGCAACTAAATAACGACCGTGGCGAGCTAACGAACCAATCTAGCAGACCACTAGATTAAAACAGTTATTACCGCCGCTACTGATCATAATGCCAACTCCTTAAAACCGGTATCCTCCGGAGGAGAATTCTAACTAGCAAAATATACGTCCTCAGACAGAGACGTTTACCTTCACTCGGGCATGCTCTTGTTCCCAATCGGTTCCCAAATGCGCTATGAATTGCTACAAGATGCAAGGTTGGTCGGCAGAGCACCCCAAATGTGTATGTTCTAATGACCAAGATAGGGTTGCAGGTCAGCCTGCAACCGCTGCCGAGCACGGGCAATGCGAGACTTAACAGTACCCAACGACACTCCAGTCATTTCGGCAATCTCTTCGTAGGAAAGCCCCTGGATCTCACGCAATACAATAGTCGTGCGAAAGACTTCGGGCAGGTCGGCAATGGCTCGATGCAGTTGATCGTAAAATTCTCGAGTCATCATGGTGTCGACAGGACCAGGAGCACTAGCGGGTACATCCCAGTCAATACTGCCATCTTCGAGGGCCAGGGGAGCATCAAGGGAGAGAGTAGCGCGGTTGCGCTTACGCCGCCGTAGCTCGTCATAGAACAAGTTGGTAGTAATGCGGCCTAGCCAGCCTTTGAACTTGGCAGGGTCGTTTAGGCGGCGCATGTTGCGGTACACCCGAATCCAAACTTCCTGAGCGAGATCCGCCCGATCAGGCCAATCGGGTGCAAGGTGGTAGAGCAACTTATCCACATGACCTTGATAGCGGCGCAGAAGTTCGGCAAACATCATTCGCTCGGGCCGTAGCCGTTGCTGGCAGATGGCTACCAGTTCTGTGCTAGTCAGCTGTTCGGGCTTAACAGCAGCCTTAGAGGCACTGGCAGAAACAGGCCAGGTCGAGAACATGGATTGACTCATAGCTTTTATATAGTAGGCCGACATTACATGGCCACCGGCAAACCATAAGGGTTCGCATTCGGGTGGCGCTGTGGCTCCAAAGACAGACGTGATTAATGTAAAACATTGTGACGAAGGCGGCCGCATTCTACGACTTCCCTTGTGCCTGTGAATTGTCTGGCACACCACTAAAGGGCAGGAGTTGCCCTCACCCGTAAACACCGAGATTGGACTTCGAGTCTGCCATTGGAGTGATATAACAGATAAGTGAGATGGCTTGCATAATAGGCATATCTCCTTAGGAGAGGTGGCAGAGTGGTCGAATGCGCCCGACTTGAAATCGGGTGTCCGCAAGGACCGTGGGTTCGAATCCCACCCTCTCCGTACCGTAGTTTCAGGCTTTTAGCGGTTTACTAGCCGATAGACAAGTATCAGTAAGAGCAATTTTTATAGCGAAACGGCGTTGTGCATACAAGGGAGGGTTACGGACAGGTTGATGGCCTAAGCTTTAAGTAAGGTAATTGTTCAACTGGGTTGATTGGTACCAGCGAATGAGCGAGGGTGGTAGACTTTTGGCATAAGAGACCTGCCGCCCTTAGAAGGCCTCAATTCTGAGGAGAAAGATGCTCTAATTCGAGAGCTGTAGCAGGTGGTGCAAGCCTTGTAGGCAGAAGTCTGAGGCTTAAAAGCAAACGCCTCCAGAACATCCAGAAAACGTCGCGCAATTCCAAGTTTTCCTCCGGCGAAGGGCTTCAAGCCAAACTCAGATTGTCCTATGCCAAACCAAAGCCAGCGAACGGTAAGAGTAGGTCATGCGAGCAGTGGCCGTGAACTAAGCGCATCGCCCGACCAAGTAAGTGGTGGTGGCGCAAGTGAACCGTTGTCCCCACTGCGGCAGCGAAGTAGAACTGATCTTGACTCAAGAAAAAAGACAGGTAATTTAAGCTGCCTTCAAGCCCTCTAGGGAGAGCCAATAGTCGTCTTCAAACTGCACTGGAGGTAGGTATCCAAGGATCGAATGTAACCGCTGTCGGTTATAGAAAACCTCAATCCATTCAGCAATAACGGTGCGGGCAACCATTCGAGTCAAAAAGATCCTGGGATGAATCAACTCGGTTTTGAGCGTGCAAAAAAAGCTTTCAGCCACCGCATTATCCCAAAAATTACCTCGACGGCTCATGCTGCCCCTTATCGTAGCCTGCTGAAGTGCATCCCGGTACTCACTACTGGCATATTGAGAGCCTCGGTCAGAATGAACAGCAACCCCGATGGAGCCGGTTGGCGTTGCCCTAGGGCCGCTCCTAAGGCCGTCAGCACCAGCTCAGTGCGCATATGCTTGGCCATCGACCATCCCACCACCTGCCTAGAGAATAGGTCAATGATGACTGCCAGATACAGCCAGCCTTCGGTCGTCCAAATGTAGGTCATGTTAGCCACCCACACCCGATCAGGTTCCGTTGTTGTAAAGTCTCTATCCAAGTGATTCGCAGCGATTGCCAGGCATGCTTAGAGTCAGTAGTGACCTCACAGGCATAGATAAAAAACAACCCTCTCGACCTTAGGGGGTCGAGAGGGTTGTTAAAGAGGAACCTGGCATCGAGCTATTTTGACAAGGGGCAACCCCCTCACTATCTTCGCCGCAGCTGCGTTTCACGACTGAGTTCG
>JAHHIH010000008.1 GCA_019358835.1 Tildeniella torsiva UHER 1998/13D | reverse complement strand
GGGCGTCGCCTGAAGATTTCGGGCGCTCAGTGGGACGAAGTCAACGTGCAACAAGTGCTGCATCATCGGTGCGCGTATCTCAATGGCTATTTCTCAAGGTGAGTCTTGCAAGACTGGGATGCACCCGTTTTTATCACTATTAAGCGAGATTTTTTCCGAGGCTTCTAATGCTTTGCATCCCGAGATAGAAAGAAGCGATAAAGATAAAACTGCTATAAATAATTTTGTATTAAAAATTCTCATTAAACTATGTTGCTGAAAATTTCTGCAAACTAAGGAAAACCTTCTCCTGCCCAAGATGGTCTATTTCCTCATCATAGTAAATATGCCCGGTTGGACTAAGAGAATATCAAAACATGGAGACGAGTGTGAAGCGTTACGCCAACCCACGTGGCATGACGCGAATCATGGCGATATAAACGCCACGGCTAGTTTTGTTGGCTTCTGCCATCGCACCACCCAACCCAGGCAACAGTAGGTATTTCAAAGGTTTTGTCAGTCAACCGGTGAAACGACACCCTTAGCTGCGGGTGAAGACGATCATCGGCCATAGTGGCGCATCGCACTGATCGTCATTTTGGCTTTTCTAGCGCTTAAGAATCCAGTTCACTATAGGAATGGCGGCTTTGGCGGGGAGGGGCTCGATCGCAAAGCGAAACGGCAATAGCAGCATAATTGGACGTCCCCCCCGCCCGCTAAAGGGGGTCAGCTGCACCACCAAGTCGAGGGAATAGTTGCGCAGGGGGCCTTTTAGATTGGCCATTTTGGGAACATCCACCACCGGGGCGGCCTGCTGAAGCACCTGGCTGTCGGCGCTGCGGCCAAAGCAGTCTTCGCTGGCTACCACGGTGCTGAGATACTGGTTGGGGTTGACGACGCTCGACACCTGGGGCGCGGCCAGGTCGAGGCGCATGCCGGGGGTGTGGCGAATCACCCGGCGAATTTCGTTGGTCATGCGGCTAATCGAGCTACGATCCCAATCGAGGATCACCTGAACAGCGCGGCTCTGGTTGACCACCTGCACCGTCAGCCCATTCACCGGCTGAAGCGGGTGAGGCCCCTGGGGCAGCACCTGCACCATAATTTGCCCTTCGTCGGGTTCGTCGGGCTGATCGTCAGGGGCGGCTAGGCTTCTGGGCTCGGGCACCGTCAGCTGAAGGGAAACGGTTTTGCCCAGCGCTCCGGCACCGGGCTCAAGGACGGCGGCGGCGGTTTCGGCAAAGCCCTGGCGCACTAGCTGCGATCGCACCGCGCTCTCCAACCCTGCGGCGTCGGGCACCAGCACCACCTGGTCTTCCAGTTCTTCCTCAATCGACAGCGCCATCTTATAGACCACATAGCCCATACAGATGAAGTACACCGTCAGAATTAGGAAGTCGGTCTCCATGCGGGCTCGGTAAGAAGGGGAAGGTGGACAGTAAACACACAGGGGCATTTCCCCAAGGGACTGCTTTGCGATTCCCCAAGGGACTGCTTCACAAACGCCCTAAATCAGGCCCTAGGGGCCTAAAGCATCGCTCCAGGGTAACACCGATGGCCGCATCGCAAGCAGCCAGAAAGGTCCGGTTTATCAGCGCCTTACCCCAGCAGCGCAAAGGTACTTTGCTTCACCAGCTGAAACGGCCCCATCAACGGGCCCCAAGTGGGTTTGCTGGTCTCGGGGTCAACGCCGCGATCTTCCATGCGCAGCACCATTGGGCTGTTGGGGGCGGGCGACTCGGGGCCGAGGTCAAACTTGAGGCGCACGTAGGATGTAGTGCCGTTGATGGTAAAACTGCACAGGCTATCCCCCGGCAAGCGGGCGCTAAAGGTTTGGCTGGCTGGCTGGTACTCAATCGCCAATCCGCAGGTGGGTAAGTCAATCAAGGATTCGCGTGTGAGCGAGGCCAAGCGGTCGGGCTGGGTGGCCGCACCGCTGTAGGCCACCGGGTCGGTTAGCCCGTAGTACTGACCCCAGAGCTGACCATCGCGATGGGTGATGTGCAAAATGCGCTGGCGGTAGGGCGGTTTGCCCGAGATTACGCTAATCTGCTCGATAAAAAAGCTGTACCCGTCGCCAAACAATGCCCTGGGCAGGGGCCGTTGCCACAGCCGCAGGTGCAGGTACCAGGTTGGGTCAGCTAGGGATTGCTGACGGTTGTCAAACTCCCCGGCCATGTGGGTGGCCAACTGATGCAGCAGGGCCTCACTCATAACGTTACCGCGATCGCTTCAGCCCCGATGCTACCGGAAAGTGGGACGCCGCTTTCAGCTAAATTTATTTCAGCAAGGGCAGCCCGGTAGGGGGCGTAAAGGTGAGGCTGGCGGGGGTAATTGTATCGGCCTCAACCCCCAGCAAAATGGCCTCGGTGGTAATCTGCCCCAGGGGCGTACTCACCTGCACGTGGGTATCGGCCCCCACCTGCACAAAGCTCAGAAACGGCAGCAAATCGAGACCGGCTAATAGCGACTGAGCCGCAATTAGGCTGAAGTCGAGCCGGTCACCCTCGGCAGCATTAAAGTCAACCAGAGTATCGGGCTCGGCAGGGCTAAGGCCATTCACCACAGCACCGCCATAGCCCCCCGGCGTGTTGAGTCTGAAGATATCGGCCCCAGCGCCACCCACTAAAATGTTGCTCCCGCCGCCGCCGTCCAGCACGTCGTCGCCCAGGCCGCCCACCAGTAGGTCATCCCCCGCGCCGCCGTCGAGCACATCGTCCCCGGCACCGCCAAATAGCCCGTCGGCGCCCGTGCCGCCCACCAGGGTGTCGTTGCCGGGGCCGCCAAAGGCGAGGTTGTGGCCCGCTCCAGTCAGAACCAGGTCATCGCCACCCAACCCAAACAGGGCCTCGTTAGCGGTGGTGCCAATAAGGAAGTTTTTGCTGTTGCTGCCCTGTACCAGGGTAAAGACCCGCTCAGGGGCAGGTTGCTCAGTGCCAATAGGAGAAGCTAGGGACTCGGCGGCAAAGAGCCCGTCTAGGGCGGTGGGGAAAAGGTCTAGCGGGGTGGTCACTGGCGACAGGGTACCGCTGGATAGATCAACCTCGTAGAGAATGGGATCGCCAGTGCCGGTCCGACCATAGAAAAAGAGGGTGTCTACTGTTACCGGTGCCCGATCGGTGGAGAGTTCTGCCGGTGGCACGGCGTCTGTCCCCAGGGCCACGGTGACTACGGCCTCTTCGTTCTCAGTTGAGGCTGGTGCCAGGGGATCTTCTCCAAGGAGGGGAGGGTTGGCTGTGACTAGGGGAGCTACTGCCAGCGAGTCGTCTACAAGGACTGCTGCCGCGACCTCAGCGATCGGCTCTGCCGTGTCGTCGGGCACCTCGTCGGTTGGGGGTAGCGCCTCTGGAATGACAGGCTCCGTCGCGGGGGCGGTTTTTGACGGGGGAACGAAGAGGTCAGTCATAGGGACACAGACAGAGACAACAGCAGGGCATTGGGCTGAGGCGATACCGTTAACCCGAAGGGGATCACTGAGCGCCGGGGTCTATTCCACATTCTGGCTTGGGGATCAGAATCCGGAAAAATACTGGTTGGTATCGTTACGAACAATTTAAGCGATCGCCTCAGCGGTCAAGTTTCCGTAAATCTACGGTGAATCCTAGGCTACATTGTTAGACCTATCTACACCCAAGACTCGAAGGAACCGCCAAACTGAACCAGGGTAATCAGGTGAATGCCGCTCTGGGGCGTGGCGACTACGCGATCGCCCGCCGTGTTGTAGCCCCAGTCGGCCAAAAATAGCGCCACATCGCCCAGGTCGGGCTGCTCCTGCACCGCTTGCAGCGCCTTCACCCGGTCTTCTACAAACCAAAGAGTCGCGCCGGGATGGGCGGCTTTGATCTGCCGCAGGGTTTCGTACTTGGGCCGCTTCACTTCTTTGCCGAGAATGCGATCGCTGGGCAGCGCCACCCCACCCTTCGCCAGCAATTGCTGAATAAACCGGCCTTCCTTGGTTGACACAATCACCAGCTCCACCCCCGCCGCGATCGCCTGCTGAAGGCGATCGATCACGCCGGGATAAAAGCGCTGGTAGCTCAACCAGTCGTCAATGTCGGCTTGAATCCAGCGATCGCGCACCCCATCCACCGCTTTGCCGAGGGTGGCAGGCTCTACCCCCGCCTGAGCCAGCAGCTGCGGTACGAGTTCGGGCCAGCGATCGAGAATATCAACCTCGGCCACCCCCGATCTCAGCCCGTAGAGCACCAGCGGCATTTCCCACCCTGTTTCCACCACGGGCCGCAGCGGGTAAAAGCGCACCGCCAGCCCCTCCGGCGGTGCCCCCGCCCCCGGCTCAAACACCTCGCCGTAGGCCCGCCAGGCGGTCTGAAAATACTCCCGCAGCCCGTCGCAGACCACGCCATCAAAATCGAGCGCCAGAATATCGGGGCCAGCCATTGGGGTAAGGGGGTAGGGAGTAGGGGGTAGCTATCAGGTTTAAGGTATCAGGTGTCGGGTGCAAGGTGTCAGGCATCTGCCCTACTCCCCAGGGCAAACGCATACTCCGATATTCTCGCAGTAAGACCCGCTTTGGAGTACCTTATTGCGAAAATATCGGCATTTTACAGGCTGCTGATCGTTGAACTCCTGATTCCTTCGTTGGCCCTGAATTAGTATGCGTTTGCCCTGCCCTACTCCCCACCCCCCACCCCCTACCCCCTACCCCCCACTTCCCTCCGCTTGCTGCCGAATCAGCTGCTGCACCGCGGTCAGCGCCCGGTTTAGCTCCGGCCCTCGGTAGGTGGGGT
The DNA here is from genome assembly GCA_019358835.1 of Tildeniella torsiva UHER 1998/13D. Lineage (GTDB taxonomy): Bacteria > Cyanobacteriota > Cyanobacteriia > Phormidesmidales > Phormidesmidaceae > Nodosilinea > Nodosilinea torsiva. The sequence goes on along the minus strand of JAHHIH010000008.1, from coordinate 217,168 downwards.
GCTGATCAAAGGCCTGCTGCTCTTGCTCCAGCATCAGCACGTCTTCGCGTACCAGCCGCCGCAGCACAAAGCTGGCCGAGTTGGTAAAGGCCCGTTTGACGAACCGCCGCACAGCTAGCGGGGTTTTGTGCAGCTTCGGAAACCGCTCTAGGGAGGTAAAGTGCAGCAGGTAGGCGCGGGTGAGGGTCTCGCTCACCGGGCACAGTAGGCAGTAAATCACGAAGTCATCCCCCAACGTCGATCGCCAGTGGGGATAGTGGTAATAGACATCCAGCGGTTCGGGGTGCAGCTGCCGCAAGGAAGGGAAGATGAGCTGGCTGGCCGACCAGATTTTGTCAATGCGGTAGTAGCTCTCAGCGTCGTAGTGGGCATGGACGTGGCTGTGGTCGGCCTCTAGCCCGGCCAGCACCGGGTTGGCCCACACCTGGGCCCCGCCGTGCAGGTGGCCGTGGTACATGTCCATCAAATTCTCGATTAAGAATGAGTAGTGGGCCTGCACGTCGATGGTGGTCAGTGAGCCGATGAAGTTGAGGTGCTCCCACTCGGGTACGCCCATGGGGGCAACTGTATCCGCCAGAGCCAATTCACCAGGGAAGAGCCAGATAAAGCCGTCCCGTTCTTGCGTGGGGTACTGCCGTAGGGCGCAGGTGGGCAGCTTTTGCTGGGGCTCCAGGTAGGGCACGTGGGCGCAGCTGCCGTCGGGGGCAAACTGCCAGCCGTGATAGGCGCAGGCGATGTTGTTACCCTCAACCGTGCCCTCGCTGAGCTTGACTTGGCGGTGGGGGCAGCGGTCTTCAACGGCGATGGGGGTGCCGGTGCGATCGCGGTACAACACAATCGGCTGGTGCCACAGATTCACCGCTAGGGGCTGGACGCTCAGTTCCTTGCTTTGGGCTACCACATACCAGTGGTTGAGGTTGATTCCCAGTTGTCGCAACGGTAGTTTAGGAGCCGCAGCCTCGTGGGGCACGGGGGAATCTTGGCTGTCTGACAAAGAGTCAGCCGTAGATTCAGACTGGTCGAGGGTTGTGACCACTGTGTCTCTGTTTAATCCGTCCATCTCACACCTGCCCTATCGCTGAAGACAATCTGCCCATGCCGAGAATGATCCCCTAAATTTTGAGCACCCCTTCGGGGTTGACCGAGAGAATGGGGCGGCGCTGTACCCCTTCGCGCTGCAAAATGGCGTTGGCCGCCAGCAAGCCGCTGCTCACTGCCCGCTCCATCAGGCCGCAGGGGAAGGGCATGCGCACCCAGTCGCCCGCAAACAATAGGTTATCGGCGGCGGTAGCGGTTTGGGGTCGGTTGGCAAAGCTGCCGGGGGGAAAGCCCGCAAAATTCTTTTGGTTCACCAGCTGGCGGTGCAGCACGGTCGCGCCCTTAAGCTCTGGCACAATCTCGTAGAGCTCGGCCTCAAAGGTATTGAGAATATCCGCCTGGGTGGGAAAGTCTTTTTCTTTGTAGCAGTAGGCGTGCAGCTCGACGACGCTGCCCCCGGTGCGATCGCCCCAGGCAATGTAGTCATCTTGAATGCGGTGGTAGAGGGTAATGCTGTCGGTGAGCTTATAGCCCGATAGGGAGGTAAACCAGCTGTGCTGCCAGTCGAAGTCGCGATCGAGCCAGAAGCGGCCCACGGCGAAGGGGTCGGCCACCTGGAGCTGATCGATTTGGGCAACCAAGGTGGGTTCTACGTCGCCGTTGGATAGCGAGAATAGCGCTTTGATGCCGGGAATGTCGGCGGCCATGACGTAGTAGTCGGCGGTGAGGTCGTGGGCGATGTTGGGCACGCCATCGACGTTGGCAGCAATCAGCTGAATGCGATCGCCCTCTCGCTGCAACACCTCAAACGTCGTCAGATTCTCCCGCGCTGGGCCAGCTAGCACGGCACCGTCGCTGGCGTAGGCAGCCCCGTGACAGGGGCAGAGATATCCGGCTTCGGTTGTGGTCACCTGGCGCTGCACGCTACAGCCCTGGTGGGTGCAGGTCAGCGACAGGGCGGTTTTCGCCCCCGGCGCAACGGAGTAGACGCTGTCGCCCGCACCGAAATATTCCATGGTGTCTGAACTCAGCAGAGGGTTGCGATCGACCCAAAAGGGCACTGGGTTAACGGCAACGCTGCCCTTTTGGTAGGTCACCCCAGCCACTTTGCCCTCAGCCCAGGCCACCTGGCTGACGGTCACGCCAGTCAGCACCTGGCCGCCGTTGGCCTGAATGGCCTCGACCATGGGATCGACCAGCGATCGCCCCATGTCTTGACAGGTGCCGTTAAAGGCCAACCCCTCGGGGTTGCCAAAGAAATAAAAGTGGAAAAACTGCATCAGCTCCCCGGCGCTGAGCACATCGGGGGCATTGAGGCTCGACTTGGCAAAGGGCAAGAAATAGAGGTCGTAGAGCCCGCGTGGAAAATCGTTGCCTACCCACTCGGTTACCGATATTTGGTCGAGGCGCTCGTAGGTCTGGGGATTGCGGAAACCGGTGATCTCGCGAAACACCTGGAGGTGCTTGAGGTGAGTCAGGTTAATGCCCCACTCCAGCCGATTGGAAGAGGAAATCGCTAGATCGACAATATTCCACGGAAAGGCCGAACTGCTGGGGCGAAACACCTCGGGGTCGTAGTGGTCTTTGTAGACCAGGGAATAGTAGTCGAGGGACTTAAAATTCTGCTGAATGCTCAGCTCGTCCACCAGGCTAAACAGGTTGTAGTACTGCGGGAAAAAGCCGTGGAAGCCGTGCTCCATCATGAAGGAGTCGTCACCCACCTGGATGGGCCAGCTGGCAATTTTGCCGCCCAGCTGGGGCGATCGCTCTAGCAGAGTCACCGCTACGCCGCGCTGGCTGAGTTCATAGGCCGCCGCTAGCCCTGCCAGGCCGCCGCCGATGACCACCGCTGTCGTGGGCTTGCCGACCTGGGCGGGCAGTTCGAGGCGATCGCGCTGAAACACCGTGGGCTGGGGCTTACTGAGGCGCGAATAGCTCAGCAGTGCCGCTATGCCTCCTACGCCAAACAGCTTGAGGACGTTGCGACGGGCCAGGGTTTGGGCAAACAGCCCCTCTAGGGATTGACTCATCTGAAGTTGTAGGCGTTGCTTGGGTCAAACTCGCCTCAGGGATACCCCCAAGGGTGTGTGGAGAGCGACTTGGGCATCAACGGTAGCACACTCTCCCGGCCAGGGGAGGGGCATTGGGCGCTCCCGACCAGAGGAGGCTGAAGCCCGCGTGAAACCTGTTAAAGACTGTAGTATTAAGTTGCCTTTACAGTCTACTCATCCCGATGAAATACGCGCGAGAAACCCTGGCGGTTGCCCAGCGAATTTTAGTCGAGCTATGGCGGCGGCGACGCAGCCTGGTTTTTTGGGCGATCTTCCCGGTGATTCTGCTGGTTCTCAACAGTTTGATCTTGCAAGAGCGCTTACAGATTACCCTGGCTGAGGCCTATACCCAGGCGGCCCCCTCGACCCTGGTGGGGGCGGCGCTGTTCTTTAGCGGGCTGGGAGGCAGCGTCGCCACGGTGGTTTCCGAGCGCGAACAGAAGACGCTGAAGCGGCTGTTTCTGTCGCCCCTGAGCGGGGTGTCGTATTTTCTGGGCATTAGCCTGGCCTACGGGGTGATTGGGCTGGGGCAAGCGGCTTTGGTCTACGCGATCGCCCTTTCCCAAGGGGCCACCCTCGACGGCAATCCCTTCGCCAATCTACTGATTGTGGTGCTCAGCATCGCCGCCTATGTGGGGGTGGGGTTTGTGCTGGGCACCCAGCTGGCCCGTCGCACCGAAGACGTCAACGCCCTGATCGCCGCTTTTGGCATTCCGCTGATGATTTTGGGGGGCACCTTTTTGCCTACGGCGTTTTTCCCCGATTCCCTGGCTCAGCTCACTCGCTACAATCCCATCTACCACATGATCGAAGCCCTCTCGGGGGTGGTGGTCGAGGGCAGCACCCTGGCCGAGGTGGGGGAGCACGTGCAGTTTTTAGGGCTGTTTGCGATCGCCATGGTGGTTGCTGGCTGGCTGGCCTACCGCCGTATGGTGCAGGTCGAGCGACAGCTCTAGGAGCCCCACAGATCCGGTTCTGAGCTGAAGCGATACAGTGATAAGGATGCTTCCTCGGGCGATCGCGCCACCGTACGGACAGCGGCCCGCTCTTAGGAACGCTTTTCATAGACAATCATCGCCCCCTCTGTGAGTTCTAATTACCCTGTTTTAGTCGTTGTGCACCAGCCCACCTCCAACCCAGGCCGGGTGGGGGAGGTGCTGCGCGACCTGGGCTTTGCCCTCGATATCCGCTGTCCGGCCCTGGGTCACCCACTGCCTGCCCATCTCGATCGCCACAGCGGCACAGTGGTGTTTGGTGGCCCCATGAGCGCCAACGACGACCACCTCGACTTTATTGGTCAAGAACTTGAGTGGATTGCTCTGGCCCTGGCCGCCGACAAACCCTACCTGGGCATTTGCCTGGGGGCGCAGCTGCTGGCCCGCACCCTCGGCGCTTCCGTTACCCGCCACTCTAAGGGAACGCGCGAAATCGGCTACTACCCCATTCTGCCGACGCTCCTAGGGAAGGGACTACTGCCCGGTCCGCTGATGGTCTACCAGTGGCATCAGGAGGGCTTTACGCTGCCTAGCGGCAGCCACCTGCTGGCCACCGGCGCAACCTTCCCCCACCAGGCGTTTCGCTACGGGCAGCGGGCCTACGGGCTGCAGTTTCATCCTGAAATTACCGCTACCATGGTCAACCACTGGACGACCGAAGGGGCTGACCAGTTAACCCATCCCGGTGCCCAGGGGCGAGCCTACCACCTCAGCCAGCATCGCCTCTACGGGGCGGTGGTAGGGCGCTGGCTGCGTCAGTTCTTAGCCGAGTGGCTAGGGGCCACCGCCCAGGCCGAGGCCGCGTGGGGACAGTACCATTCCCTTTACTACCCCCATCGCCGGGCTCAGGGGGCCGCGATTCCCGCAGGAATACTCGTTCCGAGTCGGTTCCCGAACACTTCGCGAATCGCCCCCGACCCCGGCCCACAAACCATGACCGAAACCAGCTAAACCATTCCATTTATTTTAAGGAGGACATTAGGGGTGAACATTGGGGTAATTGGCACCGGGTTAATGGGGTCGCCTATGGCCCTTAGACTGCTGTCGGCAGGGCACAAGGTTTGGGTCTACAACCGCACTCCGGCTCGGCTCAAACCCCTGGAGCTGGTGGGGGCCAAGATCTGCGCTACGCCCCTAGCCTTGGCGCAGAATGTGGACGCCGTCATCTTTATGGTGACTAATGGGGATGCGGTGCGATCGCTCCTAGAAGCCATGGGCCTGAGCGTTCGCCCGTCTCCCCTGAGCCATAAAGCCATCATTCAAATGGGCACCATTGCCCCGGTCGAGAGTCAGCAGCTCGGCCAGATCGTCGCCGCCGCCGGGGGCACCTATCTCGAAGCGCCAGTGCTGGGCAGCATTCCCGAAGCCAAAAACGGCAAGCTAATCATCATGGTCGGGGCCGAAAACGACGCCTATCAACGCTGGCAGCCCCTGCTGGGGTGCCTAGGCACCACCCTCTACCACGTCGGCCCCGTGGGCAGCGCCGCCACCCTCAAGCTGGCCATGAACCAGCTGATCGGCTCCCTCACCGCCGCCTTTGCCCAAAGCCTGGGGCTGGTACAGGCAGCGGGAATTGATGTCGATACCTTTATGGCCGTGGTGCGCCAGAGTGCCCTCTACGCCCCTACCTTCGACAAAAAGCTGCACCGCATGCAGACCCGCCAGTATGCCGACCCCAACTTCCCCACCAAGCACCTGCTGAAAGATATGGGGCTGTTTGTCGAGGCCGCCGCCGCCGCTGGCCTTTCCCCTCTCCCCGCCGAGAGCGTGCGCCAGTTGGTCATGCAGACCGTGCAGGCCGGGTTTGAAGACGACGACTACGCCGCTCTGTTCAATATCGTTAGCCCGTTGCCCAAACCAGACTAGTCCCTTGGCCTAGGGCAACGCAGGGGAGGATTTCTCTTGGGCAGCCCTGGCAGCGCTATGATTGACGCGCTCCCAGAGCCAGGGGGGATTGCGCTGAAGTTTAACTAAATATTACAGGTTCCAACATTCCATAAAGCGATATCCGAGCTTTAGCGTTCGTTTTGGGCATTTTTTATTACAGCTAAAGACGATAATTACTGAGCCGCCACCCTAGGAGATTGTGGGCTTAGGGGCAGCTACCTCGCGATTGTGAGGTAGCTGCTCACAAGCCGATTTAGAGCACCCATCGGTGGCGATGTGATAAAAGTTCAGTTAATCGATCGTGAAATTGATGTTGCCACGGAGGCATCCTTGTGTAAAATCGTGGGCAATATCTGCAAACCCTAGTGACCTCAAGGAGGTGAGACATATATGACGGTGAGTACCCAACCCAATCTAATTCGGTTTTTACAGGATGAATTAGCCATTTCGACGGCCTCTATTCAGGTCGCCCTGAAGCACAGTGAGCAAGACCCTGGCCCATTGCCCATGATTCTCTGGCAGTACGGTTTAGTAACCCTAGAGCAACTAGAGCAGATCTATGACTGGATGGAAGCGGCTTAAGCCAACGGCACCCCTGCCTGAACTCTTTTAAGAGGCGTAGCACCGGCTGCGCCTCTTGTCGTTTTTAGGAGCGTTTTTAGAATTACTCGAAGACCAAGGGCCACAGGTCAGCGATCGCCACCTCCCACCCCGGCAGCAGGTCGGGCAATGTCAGGCGATCGCCATCCCCCAAAAGAATTGCCTCATCCCCCGCTCGATACACCTCTACACAGCGGGCTTCAGGGTCAATGAGAATGCCTACCTGGGTACCCAGAGCCAAAAAATCTTGGATTTTGCTCCGCAGCTTCGTCAGTTTGTCCGTTGGCGATTTCACCTCCACCATCAGGTCGGGGGCTAGCTCCGCAAAGGAGCGGGGGCTGCGCCGCAGTCGCTCAGCTCTAACAAACGAAACATCGGGAGCGCGGGTATCAGCGTTAGGCAGTATGAAACCAGCGCTAGAACCCGTGACTCGACCGAGCTGACGGGGGCGCACCCAATTTCGAATTTGAGCCGCGAGTTCGATAGAAACTTTATCTGCCTCGTATCCAGAAGGGCTCATGATTTTGACCTCCCCGTCCACCAGCTCCATCCGATATTCGGGATGTTCGGTTTGAAGCTTTTCTAGTTCGTTAACGGTTAGCGGCATGAATCTTCCCTCACAGCAGAGGTGCTTGCTTCATCATAACCATCAGCCCAGCCGCTCCAATTCATCCCGTACAGCCAGGGCAGTGGCGGGGGCGAGGAGAACGCCGTTGCGGTAATGCCCGGTGGCTAGCCAGATGTTGCCGTAGCCTGCCAGTCCCTGGATAACTGGGGCTGCCTGGCCCTGGGGGCGCGGGCGCAGGCCCGACCAGCGCTGGGTGATTGTACCTTCGGCTAGCGCCGGGCAGTAGGCGATCGCACCATCTAGCACCTCATCTAGCCGATCGGCCTCGGCTGACATAGCCAAGGCATCTTCAAAGGAGGTTTCGGGCGGAAACTCCACCGTGGCCCCTACCCAGTAGTCGTCGTCGCCTAGGGGCACTAGGTGAATGTCGTTGCCGTTGATTACGGGCTGAAAGTCGAGATTTCCCAGGGGTTTGTCTAAGTGAAGCCGAAGAGCCTGGCCCAGCACTGGGCCGATGGGGATCGGTTGGTGAAGCGTTTGTGTGAGGGGCAGAGTCCCTAACCCTGCGGAAATCACGATCGCATCCGTTGCAAAGCTTTGATCTGGCGTATGCACAACGGCACAGCAATGGTCTTCCTGAGGCGCAGTGTCTGCCTCCGCCCCATCAAACCCCACCACGGGCTGGTCAAAGTGGAACTCAGCCCCGTTCGCCTGGGCACCGGCCACCAGCGCCAGCGTGAGATCGGTAGGGTTGACCTGAAAATCTTGGGGCGAGTAGATGCCAGCGATTACCTCAGCGGTGCTGAGGTGGGGGCAGCGATCGCCCACCCGCTCTGGTTCCCACAGTTCCAGCTCGTACCCTTGTTTGTGGCGGATCGCCTGGAGCGATTGCCAGCGGGGCAAATCCTCCGCCTCAAAGCAAAGACTGAGGATGCCCTGGGTATTGTGCTGAATCACTCGCCCTGTCAGTGCTTCCAGCTCGGCAATCAGGGTTTGATAGCGCTTGAGGCTGCGCTCTCGCAGTTGCCAGTTGCGATCTTTCACCTTATGGCTAATCACTGCCATGCCCACGCCTAGGGCGGCGGCAGTAGATCCCTGGGCTGGGGCCGCTCGATCGACTACCGTGACTTGAACCCCTTGGCAGAGGCTGAGTTCGTAGGCGATCGCGGCCCCGACAACGCCACAGCCAATAACGGTGATTCGCTTCAAGGGAGAATGGATTGAGTGAATCTATTGAAACGTTGGCACTAGACTCAAGAAGGAGTCGAAGTCATCAAGGGCATTGCGGTACTCTTGACCGGCAATTACCTGCTGATTGTTGGCGGCGGCCTCGTCTAGGCGCTCTAGGTGAGTGTAAATCTCTTTAGCAAGAGATTGGGCCTGGGGTTTATCTTTGGTTAGCAGGGTGTTGGCTAGCCGGTTGACCCGCGATCGCATTTCACCCATGGGGCCGTGGATAAAGCTCTGCACGTTGACCCAGTCTTTCTGTTGAATGTAGCCCTGAAGCTCGGGGAAGCGATCGCGCAGCTCGGCCACAGCGGGGGTATATAGCTCTACCTGCTGCAATATCTCTGGGGTATAGGTCGTCGGTATCTTGGCAGCTGGGCCACCACAGGCCACCAGGCAGGAGGCCACTACCGCCAGCAAAATTCCCAAAAGAGGTCTAAAGCGTCCCATAGTTAACCTTTTGCGCTCTCTACATCAGTCGTCTGTATTTTACGCCGCCGCGGGGACTTGTGAAGCGCCAAGATGCTGTGGCCGGGGTTGCCAGCCTTAATTTAGGCTGTTGCATTCTGCCCCTCCAAACTCCAATATCTCAAAGATTGCCTCGCGGCTGACTGGCTCGGAGGTTTTACCTTCATCAATTGCTGTCACTACAGCGTCGTCTTCGGCCAGAGCTGCTAGAGCCATACTGGTGAGAATGTCTGACTCCATGTCTGAGACTGACAGAGTCTCTTGCCAGCGCAGTTCGTTTTGAATATCGTCTAGCCACTGTTGGGCGAGTTCGTCTTGCAGATCGCTGGGCAACTTTTGGGCGGCTTGAAAGGCTTGGTCTAGAAGAGTGGTCATGGTGTGGTTTCCGATTGAGATTGATGAGAGGTTGCCAGACCCCAGAGTTTTTGAAAAACTCTGGGGTCTTTGCCGCTATAGATTCGCTATTGCATCGGGGACTGGGTATTTTTCGATTTCGCTGAGGGGTAACAGCAGGGTATCTTCGATGTATTGCCGGGTAGGTTTGGTAACGTAGAAATCGCTGTTGAGGCAATCGACCAAGAGTTTGTTGGCTTCGTAGTACTGGCGCAGCTTTTCTTGATGGGCCTCGGTAAATTGCCAGCCGTGGCTAATATTGCGATGTTCGATCATTACAGTTTGCAGTCTTTCTGCTAAAGTTTTGCCGTTTGCTCGCCACCACTGCTTAAACACCTCCCTGTCATCTCGACTGGGTGCTTCGGCCTTTAGTGTCTGGAGCTTAAGCTTTAATTTGGGATCTCTCGCGGCGGATTGCTGGTCTAGGTAGAGAGTGCGGTCGCAGTAGAGGGCGCCTTCGAGTTCGAGGTAGAGGGCTCGGTTGATGTCGAGGGTGCGGTCGAGGGCGGTGGCTAGGATGCGGGCGCTGGCAAGGGCGCGGTCGAGATCGAGATCGAAGGCGCGGTCACGTGCGAGGGCAAAGTAGAAGGCCCGAATAGCCGCAGGTTTGTAGGGTGCATCGACTGAAGTCGTTTTTTCTTGTGCCCAGGCTAAAACCGCTTGTAGCTTTGGGTCTGCTGTAGAGCCATCGACCATGATCAGGTCAATATTCTGCTTCATCATAAGCAAAAGAGTATCGGCCTCGGGCAACATGCCCGCTGTGAGCAAAAAAATTTCCCGGTAGCGTTGTTCAGTAATGTGGGTAGCCAAGTTTCTCAACGCCAGTTCTAAGCCTGCCGTAGGGCTAACCATATGCCGCGCCGTAAAGTATTCTTGAAACGTTAGGTGCGAAAAGGAGTAGATATTTCTAGCCCGCTCTACCAGCAGCCCATGCTGGGCCTCGATCGATTTCAGCACAGCCTCGCTATTCCATTGTAGGGCCTCATCATCATCGCTGGCACCAGGCAAGTTGCGAATGTATTGAATAATTTTGCGCTCTACCACCGATTGCTTAAAAAAGTAGTCGCCTCGTTCAAAGGTTTCAAAAGCAAGCTGGCTGAGCAAGTCTTCTTTGCGTTTAAGGGAGAGTTTTTTGTAGACCTGGTCACGCTCAATGTTGCGTTTTCCGTCCCAATTTTTTAGCAGTACATCCAGCCCTTCTTTATACAGCTCTGCCCGGTTGGCCGGGAAGTCTGCTGCTTCGCCAAATACTAAGCACAGCAGCGTCAGCAGCAGCGGGTTGGTCGCCAGTTCTTGGATGGGTTTATTATCTTTTAACCGCTGAATGAAGGGTGCAGCTTTTTTGGGGTCTTGTTTAACCGCAAACCATTTGGTGGCAAATTCAGCAATTTGCTTTTGGTCAAAGTCGGCTATCTCCACCTCGGTAAATTGCTCAAATGTATATTCCTTAGCGGCAATGCGGCAGGTGATCACGTACTGGCAGGTTCTAAACTGGTAGGCAAAAGTTTTTATGTCTTGCAGCAGCCGATCGTGGTCGGTTTCGTAGACCTCATCTAGGCCATCCAGAAGCACTAAAGCTCGGCCGGTGGTTAGAATGGTCGTGAGGGCATTGGGCTCTTTCACGCTACAGGCTTGCCACTGAGATTGGATAAAGGCCTGTAGTTTGGGTTTCCCCTCTGCTTCGGCGTAGTCTTTCAGCGTCACAAACACGGGCACCTGCTGGGGCTGAAATTCGCCTTGGTTGCAAAGAATAGCCAGCCGTTTCATAAAGGTAGTTTTGCCTGCCCCTGGCTTGCCCAAGATCATCAATTGTTCGTAGCGGTCTACAGCTTCCAACCCAGGAACTCGTTCATGGCGCACCTGGCCTAGCAAAAAACGGTCAAAGTTCTCGGATTCGCAGTTTTGCAGCAGTTCATCCAGGCCCAGCCGTCGCCTACCGGAGAGCTTTTCGAGAATGTTGACGCTAGTGTAGATATCGCCCAGGCCAATGGGCTGCTCCATATCTAGCACGCGTATGGTGCCGCAGCGGGCTTTTATATCGCCATACACCTGGGCGCGGACGGTTGCGACTAAAGCTTCAATGTCCCGAACTAGGCTAGGTGGATCGGGTAAGGTATCTAACCGATTCAAGACATCTTGCACAAAGGCTAAGCCAGGCCCGGTAGGGCTTTCGGCCCATTGCAGGAGTTGGTAAACGCGATCGCCCTGCGTAGCTGTAGGGCCAGCGACAACGCCATAGTGTGGTTGGATAGCAAACAGCAGCTTGTTAAACGCTGGAGGTGGCAGCGCGGACAGGGTATTAAAAAGCTGAAGGCGATCATCGACAGACATTCCACAACTCACACAGGGGTGGTTGCCTTCAAGTGTAGCCATACTGTCTCAGGCAAGCTAACCCTAGACTGCGGGTTCTGTCGAAGATGTGCTGAGCTAACCCTTCCCCCGCCACACCGCGTCGGCCACCCGACACACATCATGCATCTCCGCCCCATCGTGGACGCGGATAATATCAGCTCCGCCTGCGATCGCCGCACAGCAGGCCGCCGCCGTGCCCCACACTCGCTGCTGGGGGTCGGGCTGGTCTAAAATCCAGCCGAGAAAGCTCTTGCGCGAGGGGCCGACCAGCAGCGGTCGCCCCAGATCGCGAAACCGACTGAGCTGCCGCAGCAGTTCTAGGCTCTGGGCAGGGGTTTTGGCAAAGCCCAGACCGGGGTCGACGGCAATTTTGCTGGGTTTAACGCCCACCGCGATCGCCGCTTCGATCTGGTGCTGCAAAAACTCGTAGATTTCGCCAATTAAATCGTGATAGTCGGTGCGCTGCTGCATGGTGATCGGGGTGCCCCGCAGGTGCATGATCATAATTGGCACACCCAGGTCGGCCACGGTCGAGAGCATGCCCTTGTCGTAGGTGCCCGCTGAAATGTCGTTCACAATGTCGGCTCCCGCCTTCACCGCTGCCCGCGCCACCGACGACCGGGTCGTATCGACCGAGATAATCGCCTGGGCCAGGGTGTCGTCGTCATCGCGGCGAATCGCCTCAATCACCGGAATCACCCGCTCCAGCTCTTCGGTGCGGGATATTGACTCGGCCCCAGGGCGGGTAGATTGACCGCCAATGTCGAGAATATCGGTGCCGTGGTGTACCAAGTGGCGCGCCTGGGCCACGGCTCGCTCTAGGGTGTTGAACTGGCCGCCGTCGCTAAAGCTGTCGGGGGTCACATTCAGCACCCCCATCAAATAGGTACGGGTGCCCCAGGTTAAGGTGCGATCGCGAATTTTCCAGGGAGAGGGCACCGTAAGCACAGACATTGCAATTCACTCAGCTAGACCTCTGCCTAGCTTAGCGGAAATGGTGGGGGGAACGTTGGCACGTTCTAACGCTCTAACGCAGTCTCTACAACACCTTCTCCAAAAACTGCTGGGCGCGATCGCTCTTCGGCGCACTAAAGAACACATCGGGCGGCGCGTCTTCCACCAGGTAGCCACCGTCGAGAAACAGCACGCGGTTGGCCACCTCGCGGGCAAAGCCCATCTCGTGGGTGACGATCGCCATAGTGATGCCCGTTCTGACCAGCGCCTTCATCACATCCAGCACTTCTTTCACCATTTCGGGGTCGAGGGCACTGGTGGGCTCGTCAAACAGCATCACATCGGGCTCCATGGCCAGGGCGCGGGCGATCGCCACCCGCTGCTTTTGCCCCCCCGACAGCCGCGAGGGGTACTGGTCGGCCTTCTCGGAGAGGCCCACTTTCTCAAGCAGATCCATCGCAATTTTGCTGGCGTCAGCCTTGGAAAGGCCTCGCACCTTCATCGGCGCGTAGGTGAGGTTTTCCATCACTGTTTTGTGGGGGAACAGGTTGAAGTGCTGAAACACCATGCCCACGTTCTGACGCACCTTGAGAATGTCGCACTTGGGCGACGTAATATCGACACCATCCACAAAGATGTGCCCGGCGGTGGGTATTTCCAGCAGGTTAATGCACCGCAGCAGGGTCGATTTCCCCGACCCTGAGGGGCCGATAATCGCCACCACCTCGCCGCTGTCCACCTCCGTGGAGATGTCTTTTAAGACCTCTAGCGGCCCAAACGATTTAACTAAATGCTCGATTCTAATCACTGCGGCGCATCCTCCGCTCAAGAACGTTTGCGGCCTGGGTCAACCCCATCACCATGACGTAGTAGATCACCCCCACCACCAGCAGCGGCTCAAAGTAGAGGAAGGTCTGCCCCGCCACCACCTGGGCTCGCCGCATCAGGTCTAACACCCCAATGGTAGACACCAGGGCCGAATCTTTTAGTAGCGCAATGGTCTCATTCACCAGGGCGGGCAAAATATTCTTAAAAGCCTGGGGCAGAATAATGTCGAGCATCATCGGCCTGTAGGGCACACCGAGAGACATGGAAGCCTCCCGCTGCCCCTTATCCACCGCCATGATGCCGGCGCGAATCGTTTCAGAGCTGTAGGCCGCCGAGTTGAGCGAAAAGGTAAACACCCCCGCCTCGATTGGCGTAATTTTGTAGCCAATCAGCTGGGGAGTGGCGAAGTACACCAGCGCCAGCTGCAAAATCAGCGGCGTGCCCCGAAAGATCGATGTATAAAACTCCGCAAACCACCGCAGCGGCTTGATGTTGGAAATCTTGAGCAGCGATAGCAGGGTGCCCAGGGTAAACCCAAACAGGGCAGACAGTACCGTAAACCTGAGGGTAACCAGAATGCCATTCAGGATGAAGGGCAGCGATGGAACAATTTGGCCGAAGTCTAAGTTCATGGGGTTAGGGGGATAGGGCTCAACTATTCAGCCCTGTCGCCAAACCACTTGACGATCAGCTCTTCCATCATGCCGCTCGACTCCATCTCGGCCAGCACTCGGTCAAACTCGCTCACCAGCTCAGAATCTTTGGGAAATGCGATCGCAGACCCGGCTGGCCCCTCTTCGGGAATTTCTACCGCTTCCAGGTCGGGGTTGTTGGCCAAAAAGCCCTCAGCCACGGTGTCTTCAATAATGGCAGCATCAATGCGGCCCGACTTGAGCTCTTGAACGATTTCGTTAATGCGGTTAAGGGGCGATAACTTCAGGTTGGGCACGGTTTCTACCAGCTCGTTAGCCAGCTCCTCCTGAATGGAGCCCAGCTGCACCCCTAAGGTTTTGCCGCTCAGGTCTTCGGGAGACGTAATTCCACCCCCCGACGGAAACACGATGGTCTGCTTGGCGTCGTAGTAAATCTCAGAAAAATCGACGTTTTGCTTGCGCTCTTCGGTGGGGGTCATGCCCGCCATCACAAAGTCGGCTCGCCCCGCTTGCAGCGCTGGAATCAGGCCGTTGAAGTCGATGTTGCTGATCTCTAGCTCGTAGCCCAGCTCTTCGGCAATGTGACGGGCAATGTCTACGTCAAAGCCAACAATTTCTTCGGTGCCCCCGGCGGTTTCCACATATTCGTAGGGAGGGTAGTCGGCGGAGGTGGCCATGGTCAAAACGCCTCCCCCAGCTTCGTCGCCGCCAGCTGACTCACCGCCACCGCCACCGCAGGCCGTGGTCAGCCCAATGGTGAGCAGGGCAACAGCCGTGGCGGATGCTAGAAACCGGCGTCGTTTCATGGTCTTTCCTCACAAACTATTTGGGGTGATCAGGCGGTGATTGCCCGGTCAGCAGCCACACTTTAGGGCACGGACACAATTTATGACCAGCATCCGAGGGATGGATCTATCGCCCCAAAGCGAACTTTGATATAGCTTGCAGAGAAAGAAAAACCCGAGAAGTAGCAAAAACTACCGTTTTGCCAAGTTTTGCCCTAGGGAGCGACATCTTCGGGCAAGAAGCGATCGCCCAGCTGATTCGTTGACCACTGGTACTCAACGTCAATCTTGACCTGTTTACAGGTTTCTTCGAGCTGGCGCTGCTGCGACAGGGCCTTGCGCAGGGCAACGATTAGATCCTGCACCTGTGACCGGATCTGGGGGTTTTGGTAGGCCACCGCCATGGTCTGCTGCTCTAGCAATCGCAGCAGCAACTCGTAGTGAATGTGGGAGGGGAGCGGGAGCGGTTTGCCTAGATTTGCCATTGCGGTGCCCCAGGGTGAGATCTGTTGATTAAACCAGGAAGTCGTTGAAGACTTCAGTATCTAGTTCGTGTTTTTTTCGTAAAGCTGGTCAATCGCCAGCCCCGGATCGGGTTGGCGAATTAGCGACTCACCCACCAGCACAGCCCCCACACCAGCCAACGTTACCGCCCGCAGGTCTGCCGGGGTGTGAATCCCCGACTCGCTGACCACCAGCGCATTGCTGGCGGCTAGAGCCTCCCGCCGTGCCTCAATCAGCTCAGCCGTGGTCTCTAGGCGGGTGGTAAAGGTTTCTAGATCGCGATTGTTGATGCCAATCAGCGCCAGACCCGGCACCGCCAGCACCCGATCGAGCTCCTCCAGGGTGTGCACTTCGACCAGCACCGCCATGCCCAGGGCCTTGGCAATCTGCACAAAGTAGGCCAGATCTTGGTCAGAGAGAATGGCCGCGATCAGCAATACCGCGTCGGCCCCCTTCGAGCGGGCCAGATACATCTGGTAGGGGTAGATGATGAACTCTTTGCACAGCAGCGGCAGCTCGACCGCCTGGCGAATCTGAACCAGGTATTCAAAATCGCCCTGGAAAAAGGTTTTGTCGGTGAGCACCGAGAGGCAGGTGGCCCCGTGGGCGGCATAGGTTTGGGCGATCGCCACAGGGTCAAAGTCGGGCCGCATTACCCCCTGGCTGGGGGAGGCTTTTTTGACCTCAGCAATCAGCGCTGGGGTGGTGCGCCCGTCGCGCAGGGCGGCGATGAAATCTCGCGGCGGCGGCGCATCGAGCACCTGTCGCTGCAAGTCGGCCAGGGGCAAGCGCTCCCTCAGCTGGGCGACCTCGGTCTCTTTGTGCCAGACAATTTTTTCTAGAATATTCCGAGGCTCGGCATCATCCACTCTGATTTGGTATTGCAAGTGTTTGACCGCAACAGCGGGATTGGGAGGACGGCGGCGAATCTTCATCTTTGGCGCTTGAATTGACGATTTTGGAGCGATTTTGAACGGTAGGGTGGGCACTGCCCACCACTGTCTGAGCTAGTTACCAGTTGGTTAGGGAATTAGAGCACAGCGACGATCGCAAGCACCCTACTCCCCAATCTTCCCCCAGCGGGAAGGTGGGCAATGCCCACCCTACGGGGATTAGGCGGAGACTACGACGGCCCGCTTAAAGGCTTCGTCGAGTACCTCCGAGAGGGTGGGGTGGGTGTGGACGCAGAAGGAGAGGTCAGTGACGGTCTGACCGTTGGCGATCGCATTAGCCGCTTCCTGAATCAGATCTGCCGCGTGCATACCAATGATGTGAGCGCCGAGAATTTCACCCGTGTCTTTGCGGTAGATCACCTTGGCAAGCCCGTCGCCCTCGCCCTCGGCCAGAGCCTTGGAGTTGCCCTTGAAGTAGGTCTTCACGGTGTCGATCGCATAGCCTTCCGCCTCGGCTAGGGTCTTGGCGGCGGGTTCCGTCAGCCCCACAAAACTGACCTCGGGGTGGGTAAAGGCCGCCGCTGGAATGCTGAGGTAGTTGATCTTGCGGGGCTCGCCACAGATGGTTTCTACCGTGAGAATGCCCTGGGCCGAGGCGGCGTGGGCCAGCATCATTTTGCCGGTGGCGTCGCCGATCGCCCACAGGTGGGGCACTGGCTGGCCATCTCGCAGCACTTGCAGGTGGTCGTCCACAGGAATGAAGCCCCGGCGATCGGCCTCGACACCGACTTTTTCTAGCCCCAAATCTTTTGTGGCGGGAATACGCCCGGTGGCCACCAGGCAGGCGTCAACTTCCAGGGTTTCCACCACTTCGCGGGTTTCGCGATTGGCCAGTTCGATCACCACGGGGTTGCCGGGGGTAACTTTTTGGGCGATCACCCCGGCGCGGGTTTCAATGTCGCGGGGGGCAATCAGCACCCGCTGGGCGATCTTGGCGATGTCGGGGTCGAAGGTGGGCATCAGCTGATCCAGCGCTTCGATGATGGTGACCTCGCAGCCCAAGGCCGTATACACGTCCGAGAACTCCAGGCCGATGTAACCGCTGCCAATGATTGCCACCCAGTCAGGCAGCCAGTCGAGCTTCAGGGCTTCGTCGCTAGTAAAGACGGTTTTGCCGTCGGTCTCAATGCCGGGGGGCACAAAGGGCACCGAGCCGGGCGACAGAATAATGTCTTTGGCCGTAACAATTTTTTCGCCATCGGGGGTGGCGATCGCCGCCTTTTGCTCCCCCGCCAGCCGCGCCCAGCCCTTGATGATATCGACCCCCAGCCGGGTGAGGCTGTTGGTCATATCGCCCTGGATCTTGCTGACCAAGTTCTTAGCGTGGTCGGCAATCGCTTCGCGATCGTAGGTGACATTGCCCACCGAAATGCCCAGGGACTTGAGATGGTGCTCATTGCGCAGCTCGCGCACCCGGCCCGACGCCGCCAGCAGCGCCTTCGAGGGAATGCAGCCCCGGTTCACGCAAGTGCCCCCCATCACATCGGCTTCAACAATGGCGGTCTTTAGCCCCCGCTTCACCGCGTGGAGGGCGGCCCCGTGGCCCCCTACCCCAGCGCCAATAATCAGCAGGTCGTAATCAAATGCGTCGCTCACAGCAGGCTCCTGAACAGGTAATCCAAACGGGGTAAATCTAAGCTTAAGTGGCAAGCTAGATCGCTGGGGAAGTTGCCCTCAGCCTAGCGGCAAACATGGGCCAGAGGCATGGGGTCGCAGGGTATGGATACTACGACAAACAAAGTTTCCTTTCATTCTTGACCACCGAGAGCAATCAGACAACTCCTAATCTTGGGCCATCGCCCATCGCTGCCGCCGCGCCTCGTAGAGCAGCAACGCCGCCGAAATCCCCACATTCAGCGACTCCACCGCTCCCGCCATGGGGATACGCACCTGCACCGTAGCCTGGCGCTGTAGGTCTGCCGATAGGCCTGCCCCCTCATTGCCCAGCACAATTACCGTGGGTTTGGTGAAATCCACTGACCAATAATCCACCGTGGCGTGGGAGCTGGTGGCCACTAGCTGCACTCCCAACCGATCCCAGGTCGTCAAAAGAGCATTCAAATCGTCCACTACCGCCAGGGGCAGTCGAAACCACTGGCCCGCCGAGGCCCGCAGCACCTTGGGGTGGTCGGGGGCGACGCTGTCGGCGCTGAGCCACAGGCCATCGACCCCGGCAGCCACCGCCGTGCGAATGATCGTGCCCAGGTTGCCGGGGTCTTGTAGGGTTTCTACCGCTAGCCCAATGCCCTCAAGCTCTGGGTTGGGCGGGCGGAGAAGCTGGGGCGCGATCGCCACCACCCCGTCAGGATGCTGGGTCGTCGCCATGCCGTCTAGTACCGTATCCGACACCAGTTCGACCCGCTCGGCCCACTGTTCTAAAGACAGCACCAAATCAGAATGGGCCTGCTGCCAGGCGAGGGTATAGCAAACAATTTCAAGGGGATAGCTGGTGGCGAGGGCTTCCTGGATCAGGTGGGTGCCTTCGAGCAGAAACTGAGCCTGCGATCGCCGCGCCTTGGCCTGGTGCAGCTTCCTAAAAAGTTTAACCAGGGGATTTTGCAGGCTCGTAAGCATGACGTAATCCCCTGGTTAAACTTTTTGCTGTCGTTTTCGACTATAAGATGCGGAACCCGGGACTTGAACCCGGACATTATTGCTAACACTAGGACCTGAACCTAGCGCGTCTACCAATTCCGCCAGTTCCGCTGGCCGGGCGTATTACCGCCGCGATCTGTAATCATGCACTGAGTTTGCCACAGAGTCAAGTGTGTAAAAAAAGATTTCGCGATTTTAAGTGAATCGGCTATCCTGATGTGGCCAAGCCTGGCAAATTAAGTCTCGACTACTGTGGCGAAATTGATGATTTCGAGTAGGATCTAGACGAAATTTGGGAAAAGGTGGAGTTATCAGTCGTGGAGGACACCGCTATCGTTACGTCCATTGGTTTACCCAACCCTGTAGCCGCTGCCGAAGCGGATGGTGCTGTCCTTGAGATTACTGGCGGTACTCCCCTTAGGGGCCAAGCAACCATCAGCGGAGCCAAAAACTCTGCCCTGGTGGTCATGGCCGGTACCCTGCTCTGCTCACAGCCCTGCCGCATTCGCAATATTCCTCACCTGATGGATATTGAGCGCATGGGGGAGGTGCTTACCGCTCTCGGAGTAGGCCTTAAGCGCGAAGACGATGCCCTGGTGGTAGACGCCACCACCATTGCCCACACCAAAGCGCCCTACGACGTGGTCAGCCGTCTGCGCGCCAGCTTTTTTGTGATTGGCCCCCTACTCGCCCGCATGGGGGTCGCGCGCATTCCCCTGCCCGGCGGCTGTGCGATCGGGGCGCGCCCGGTGGAGCTCCACGTGCGCGGCCTCCAGGCCATGGGGGCCGATGTTCACATTGAGCACGGCACCGTTCACGCCTATGTACCCGGCAGCGGCGGACGGCTGCAAGGGGCCAAAATTTACCTTGACTACCCCAGCGTGGGGGCCACCGAAACCCTGATGATGGCCGCCACCCTGGCCAACGGCGAAACCATCATTGAAAACGCCGCCCAAGAGCCCGAAGTCACCGACCTGGCCAACTTCTGCCGGGCCATGGGGGCGCGGATTCGCGGTGCGGGCACCAATACCATCACCATCGTTGGGGTGCCCAGCCTGCACAGCACCGACTATGGCATCATTCCCGATCGCATTGAGGCGGGCACCCTGCTGGTGGCCGGAGCCATCACCCGTTCCGAAATCAGCCTTCACCCCGTCATCCCTGAGCATCTGACGGCGGTGATTGCCAAGCTCCAGGAAATTGGCGGCCAGGTGGTGGTCGATGGTCCCAGCCGGGTGCGCTACGTGCCTTCCCATAGCATTGCTCCCACCGACATTCAAACCGGGCCGTTTCCGGGCTTCCCCACCGATATGCAGGCTCAGTTTATGGCGCTGATGGCCGTTTGCGAAGGCAGCAGCCTGATCACCGAAACGGTGTTTGAAAATCGCCTGCGCCACGTGGCCGAACTCAACCGCATGGGGGCCGACATTCGCCTCAACGGCAACTGCGCCATTATCAAGGGCGTTCATCAGCTGTCGGGAGCTCCGGTGTTGGCCACCGACCTGCGGGCCTCGGCGGCGCTGGTGCTGGCCGGTCTAGCGGCCAAGGGCACTACTACCATCCAGGGTCTGCACCACCTCGATCGCGGCTACGACGACCTGGAAGGCAAGCTCCGGCAGCTAGGCGCTAATCTACGTCGCTACAACGATGGCTCTATTCCTGCTATTTAGCGTCAGGCGCTAACGGCGATCGCACGTTCAAGGGGGTCAGGGCAGCTTCCTGCCCTGACCCTTTGCTTTTAGGGCGATGGATTGGGATAGCGATCGCACTCTTCAATACAGATCAGCCCCCCGATCGGCACCTTACACTAGCAACAGTAATCTTTTTACTGGTTGACCTGCCTATGACCCTGGCTCGCCCCGCTACCGATTGGGATGCTCTAGCCCAAGCCTTTGGCGCGATCGACACGATTCGCGACCCCAACCAGCGCGAAAAGCTTTCTAAGGACTATTACTACTTCAGCCCCGTGCTGCAAGGGCAGCTAGCCGACCGGGTGGCCGACTTGATCGTGCGCCCCACCAGTGAGGCCGAGGTGCTGACGGCGGCCAAGGTCTGCGTCGAGGCGCGGGTGCCCGTTACCGTGCGGGGAGCGGGCACCGGCAACTACGGCCAGTGCATTCCCCTCGAGGGGGGTGTGGTGCTAGATCTGAGCAAAATGAATGCGGTGAAGCGGGTCGAGCCGGGGGTGGTCTGGGTGGAACCGGGGGCGAAGCTGGCGGCGATCGATAAAGTCACCCGCGAAACCGGCTGGGAACTGCGGATGTACCCCTCGACCTATCGCACGGCGACCATTGGCGGGTTTATTGGTGGCGGCAGCGGCGGCATTGGGTCGATTACGTATGGGCAATTGCGCGATCGCGGCAATCTCAACGCCGTGCGCGTCGTCACCTTCGAGGACAATCCCAGGGTGATCGAGCTGCGGGGCGACGAGGTACACAAGGTCAACCACGCCTACGGCACCAACGGCGTTATCACCGAGCTAGAGATTCCTCTCGGCCCCGCCTACCCCTGGGCCGAGGTGATTGTGGCCTTTGACGACTTTATGACCGCCGCTCATTTTGGTCAGGCCCTGGGCGATGCCGATGGGTTGATCAAAAAGCTGATCAGCATCCACGCCTGGCCAATCCCCGGCTATTTTGCGTCCTTAAAGTCCTACCTACCCGAAGGCAAGGCGGCAGCGCTGCTGATGGTAGCCGAGCCTTCCCTGGCGCTGTTTGGGGAATTGGTGAAGGAATTTGGCGGTACCATCACCTACAGCAAATCGGCCCAGGAGGCCAGCAAAGGTGCTCCCCTGGCCGAGTTCACCTGGAACCACACCACTCTCCACGCCCGCAGTGTTGACCCAACCCTCACCTACCTGCAAACCCTGTTTCCCTACGACCCCAAGCTAGAGCGGGTGCAGCACTTCTATGAGCACTTTGGCGACGAGGTAATCATGCACCTGGAATACCTGCGCATGGGCGGCAACACGATTCCGGCGGCGCTGCAAATTGTGCGCTATTCAACCCCCGATCGGCTGGCGGAAATTATTCGCTACCACGAAGACAACGGGGCGCTGATTGCCAACCCCCACACCTATCTGCTGGAAGACGGCGGTATGAAAAAGGTAGATGCGGTGCAGGTGAACTTTAAGGCCGAGGTTGACCCTTACGGGCTGCTCAACCCCGGCAAAATGCGCGGCTGGCTAGAGCGCATGGAAGCCCTATCAACCTCGAAAGTATTGTGACGATCGAACGTCCATTCACCGACGAAGACCGAATTGAGTCGCTGAAGGCGGCAGTTCTCGCGGGTATCGCGGCTGGGATAGTGGCGGCAGTTCTGCTACTGGCCCATCGAGTGCCATCCCTCGGTTTGGGCTCAGCCCTGGCCTCGATCGCCTCAGGTCTGAGCGGCAGTACCTTCTGGATCAGCGCCCTCATTGCCGGACTCTCTGGTGGTCTCTTCGGCATTACCTATCGCTACGCCGTGCGCCAAGACGAGAACTCGCAGCTGAAAGCCGGAGTGGTGCTGGCCTTTAGCCTGGTACGGGGGCTGGCTTTGGTGAATGTGGCAGCGGCGGTGAGTTTGCAGGGCTGGCCGTTTGCGGTGGCGATCGCCGAAAGCCTCTTAATGTTCACTACCGCCGCCGCCAGCCTAGAGCTGGCGCGGCAGCAGAGGTGGATAAAAGCTGTGAAGTGAAGCAGATACGTCCTAAAAGTCTATGCCCAGAATCCTTTGAGCCAGAAGCAACGCCTGGGGCCGACTGAGTTTGCCCTGGGCGGTTCTGGGTAGGTTGCTGACGAGAATCCACTGCTTGGGGAGTTTGTAGGGGGCCAACTGCGATCGCAGCAGCTCCGGTATATCTGGCAGCAGTTTTGGAGAATCCATCACCACTAGGGCGCAGAGCCGCTGACCCCAGCGATCGCACGGCAACCCCACCACGCACGCATCGCTCACCCCACCCATCGCCAGCAGCACCGCCTCAATCTCTTCAGGAAACACATTCTCGCCGCCGGTAATCATTTTGGTGCTGCTGCGCCCCACGATGTGCAGATAGCCTCCGTCCTCGAGGTAGCCAATATCATCGGTAGCGAATGACCCCGTAGGGTGGGCACTGCCCACCACTGAGGAAACCTTTTCGCTGGCATCCCTTTCACTAGGAAAACTCCCGTATCCCAAGGCCAAGGATTTAGCTTGAATGACCACCCGTCCCGCTTGTCCCAAGGGCTGAGGCTTGTCCTGGTCGTTGAAAATTGTGATACTGGCATGGGGCAATGGTCTGCCGTTGCTGCGGTTGCCCGCCAAAAACTCCTCTGGCAGCAGGGTGGCGACCTGGGCAGCGGTTTCGGTCATGCCGTAGGTAAGAGCAACGGGAATGCCCAAAGCCTGAGATTGATCGAGCAGCACCTTTCCTGCCGGAGCGCCCCCCAGCAAAACCGCCCGAAAACTTTGCAGCCAAGGGATAAATTCATCCCCAAAAGTCAGCAGTTCTTGCAACTGAGTTGGCACTAGCGAGAGAAATCCACCGCTCAGCGGCAACCGTTCTCCGCTTTTGAGTTTGCTATAAGACTGAAGGGCCAGATTGCCCCCCGAAGTCAGTACCCGCAGTGCCTGCATCAGCCCGCTGACGTGAAACAGCGGTAGCACGCAGTAGGCATGGACGGCTCTCACCCCAAAGTGGGCCCGAAATCCCTCGATGGAGACAATCAGTGTGTCCCAGCTGTGTACCGCAAACTTGATCTGCCCCGACGACCCACCCGTAGGAATGAGAATTTGCCCTGACTGACTTTCCACAACTTGGCAAGGATAGCCCTCGATACCTGGCAAGATGGGAGCATTCCACCTGGGGTTGACCAAGGCTTGTAGCTGCTGGCGATCGCGATCGCCCCAGCGAGGGTTAGCCAATACCACAGTGCAGCCCTCCAACCAGGCCGCCAGGCAGGTCGCCAAAAACTGAAGCGGGTCAGACTCGGCAATCAAGACGCCGGGGCAGTGTGAACCGCAGGATTCTCTATACGCAGCAAAAACAGAGTTCAGTTTATCTAGACGCTGCCAAAACTCCTGACTGCTGGGGCCAATTAGCCAGTCGTCGCCCCAGCGAGTTTGCAGCAGCGCCTTTAAAGCCTGTCCCATAATTCGGCGGGGGTAAGGGTATCCCAGTCATCGGCAAACCAGCCCTGGGTGCCAAAGCCTAGGGCTGGGGCCAGGGAGGGAGAACAGCGGGCAGCAATTGCTAGAGCGGCCTGTCGTCCAACTATGGTTTCAAAAGCAGAAGAAAAGACGAGGTGGGGCTGATGCTGTTGGCAGAAGGCTTCTAGCTGCTGGGGTGAACCAGCGATCGCAGGTTTGACCACAAACACCCCTCGCCAGCCCTGTTGCCAACAATGCTCTAGCTGAGCCAGCGTAGCAACCGACTCATCCAGGGCGATCGCCGTGTGATACCGCTCCCCTAGCGCTGTCATCGCCGCTAGCTGATCGGGCGGTAGCGGCTGCTCTAGGTGTTCAACCGTAGCCAATTGGGGATTGGCGTTGATGCGATCGCAGGCCGTCAGCCATTGCTCGGCCTGGGCCAGACTCAGCCCCCCATTGGCATCCAGCCGCAGTCGAGCATCAGAAGGAAGGTTTCCCACCAACTGATCGAGCCAGCGGATTTCGTCAGCGATTGAACCCACACCAATTTTCCACTTGAGGGTGCGATGGCCTTGGGCTAGGCGCTGAGGAGCGATTTCTAATGCAGTTTCGCCAGCGGGCAGTAGGCCGCAGATGGCTGCGTTCGCAAGGCTATCCGTAGGAATCGCCGATTCTTGCCCAGCAATCTGCCCAGCCAAATCGGCCTGGGCAGATTCCAGCCCAAACTGAGTAGCCGGTAGGGAATTAGGAATCTCCCCGCATCGCCACTCACCCCCCTGAGCATGACAAAAAGCCAGCGCCTCGGCCACCGATTCGCTGCTAAACCAAGGAATCGGGGCCACCTCGCCGTAGCCCACCCGCCCTAAGCTATCTCTCAAACGCAGCAGCAGCCCCTCTCGCCACACCCAAGGGCCGTGGGCCGTGTGCAACGGCTGAGCAAACCGCCTTTGATAGAGACGAATTGCTAACTCAACGCCCATTGTTTGGTAGCCGATTAAAACTCAAAACCTGGCTAAGCGCTCAGCCAAAACCCCAAGCTGAGCAGCACCCCGCTCCAAAAGTGAAAGCCAATGGCAAAAAACTTGGCGTTGAAGACCCGCTGGGGCTGGTCGTGGTAGCGGGTGACGTGGCGGCTCAGCCGCCAGGCTGACGGAGCGCTGGCAAAGATCAGCGCCGTCCAAATGGGGAACAGGCCGAGCATCAGGGCCAGAGCGGCGATCGCAAACACAATTCCACATACCCAGGGCACCAGTGCCGCCCCTCGCTTCGTACCCAAGCGCACAATGGGCGATCGCTTCCCTGCCGCAATGTCATCCTCCACCTGGTGAAAGTGGGAGCAAAACAGCACTAGGGTCGTAGTTAAGCCCACCATCACCCCGGCCATCTGGCTGCTCCACGACCAGTTCTGGGTCTGGCTGTAGTAGGCCGCCCCCATGGCCAGCGGGCCAAAACTCAAAAAGCACAGCACCTCACCTAAGCCCTGGTAGCCCAGGCGAAAGGGCGGCCCCTGGTACATGTAGCCCAGCCCGCAGCAGAGCAGAATGATCGCCAGCACGGTGGGGTCTTGCTGGGCCAGGGCGATCGCCACAATCCCCGCAATGCCCAAGCCCAAACACAGATTCGCCAGGGCAAACACCAACCGCCGATTGTGCGTCAGGTTAACGACAGAATGCGCCTTATTGACATCAATGCCGGTCTCCGAGTCAAACACATCATTACTGAGGTTTTCCCAGGCCAAAATAAGCACCGCCGCCAGCAGAAATAGCGCAAAAATACCGCCGTCAAACTGGCCGGTTTCAGCGTAGGCGATTGCGCTGCCCACCACCATCGGCATGATGGCAACGCTATACATGGGGGGCTTTATAGCCGCTAGCCAGAGTTTGCGGTCAGCTTTGTTTACCGATTGGGTGGTCATGGCACTGTAATTCCTTCAGGCTTAGCATATCGCTAAGCCGGGCCCCTAGCCGAGACCAACTTTACAATCCCCATTTCCCTGCACCGCTAAATATACGTAGGTATCAGTCTAAAAAGTTACGTAAAAATCCATAGCAAATTGTGAATTTAGCTTGTGCATATTAAAGCCACAGGCATCTGTCGCGTCGGGCGGGGTCTGGTTGCATCTAACCTAAGGAGACCCCAGCTATGTCCAGTCGAGGATTAAATCTGTGTACCCTGTCCGGCAATGTCGCTGCCGACCCTCAGGTGCGCCATATTGAGCGTAAGACCGGCGGCAGCGCCCAGGTAGCCGAAATCACCATCTACGTCGATCGCATCCCCAGCCGCAAAGACAACGACAGCTTTACCGTCGATATCAGCGTGTGGGAAGGCTCCCCCGCCTGGCGCAAGCTCACCCACGTCAAGAAGGGTTCACTGATTATCGCTAGCGGTGCGATCGATGCCTCTCCCTACGTCAGCAAAACTGACTCCCAGGCGCGGGCCGGGCTTCAGCTCAAAGCCACCGACATCTTTCTGGACTCTTCCCCCAAGGTTGAAGAACCTAAACCAGAAAGCGAATTCTAACCTATTGAGTTATTCTGCTAGCCTTTGGCCCAACGGCTCTTACGACGCTGGTTGCCGCCGCCAAAGCCCCTAGCAGAACCAAAATCCACGGAGAGAGCGCCGTGGGTTGAGAGCGGGGATGCGGGTTAACCGCATCCTTTTCTAATTTTGAGCCGTTGGTAGCTTTCCCCTCTGAAGCCATCGCGTGCTGGTACCGTCTGTCTAAACGACGACGACTTCGCTCAGCCACCAGCCATGTGCTGCTTGCGGTAGCTCAGCAGCCAGCTCACCATCGTGGCCCGCCGCGTCAACCGAGGAATCAGCTGATCGACCGTATAGCCCCTAAAGCCCAATTCCTCTTTTAGCAACTGCTTGTGCTCTGGGAGAATTGACCGGGTCAGCTGCACCGTCGCCGGGCGACTCTCAATAAAATTTGGTGGCTCTGGGTATTTCTCGGCCCAAGCCGCCGCCACCGCTGAGGTATCCCATCCATGCTCAGTTTCGACATAGCCCAGCCCCTGCCAGACCAAGCGGTTCACGGTACCATCGTCAAGCGCGCCGTCAAGAATGGCCCATAGCGTATCGTCGGTTAACGGAGGCATAGTGTACAGCAGTTGCACGTTCGCACGCTAAATGTCGTGGTTCGCAGACTGGCGTTCCCAGCATTAAACCACCTCAAAAACAATCACAGCAAAGCTTTTAGCAATATACCTATAAATTAACGACACTTTCTTGATTCGCACAAACGATGTCGCAAAGTCTGACCTTACCTAAATGGCTACAGCTATAAATAGAGTTGCCCAGTGCCTAAATCCCTTGCTGCTACGATGAAGGCTCTCCAGATTTCTTCCATTTCTCTTGCTAGACGGCAGGTTTAATCAGATATCGCTCAATATCGGCTAGCACCCACTCCGCTGCCAGGGGACTGTTGCCCGAGCCCCAATAGTGACCCACTCCATGGACCTGGTTTTGCTGCACGGCCCGCAGCGACTGCCAAAGGGGGTCAGTTCTCAGCCGATCTGACTCAGTTTCGGCTTCGGCGGCAATCTCTGGAGTCGCGCCAAAGGTGAAGAGCAAAATCACGTCGCCATCGGCTTCGGGCAGGGCTTCGCGACCAATTAGTTTAGTAAAGGACGATTGCTCAGGGGTGCCTTTATCCTGAGCGGGGGGCCGGGCAAAGCCGATATCTGCCAAAATAGAGCCGCCAAAGCAGTTTTTTAGATACAGACTGATCTGGCCCGACTGCGCCATTACCCGCACCAGAGAGACCTGCACAGGCGGGCTGCCCACTTGGTTTCTCAGCGCCTCTACTCGCTGCTGATACTGGTTCAGCACCGCCTCCGCCCGACTATTTAGCCCCAGCACCTGACCATGGAAGCGAAAGGGCTGCTGCCAATCAGCGGTGGTCTGCATCTCAAAGGCAACGGTAGGGGCGATCGCCGACAGCTTGTCGTAGTTGCCCTCTAGCTCCGAGGTCGCCCCGATGATCAAATCAGGCTGTAGAACCGCCAATGCCTCCAAATTGATCTGCTCGCTTTGCCCCAGGCGGGGCACCCCCGGCAGCCGTTCGTCCAGCTCGGGCAGCAGGTTGCTAGCCACCCCAATAGGCGTTACCCCTAACGACAGCAAATTGCCAGCAGCGGTGTGATTGAGAGCGACCACTCGACTCGGCTGCACAGGCACACAGGTCTCCCCCAGGGGATGCTGCACCATGCGGCAGTCGGAGGGAGCAGGATTGGCGGTAGGGGCGGTCTGACAGGCGATCGCCCCCACCGCTACCAGCACCATGAGTAGGCCGTGAAGTAGCCAGTTTTTTAGAGTCATAGATCGTCGTGGGAGGGTAGGAGGGTGGATGAGTGGGAGGGTGAATGGGTAGGGGGTGGATGAGTAGGGAGCATCGACTGTTCATCTCTAAACCATCATCAATTACTTACCCATCCACCCCCTACCCTCCTACCCATCCACCCCCTACCCTCCTAAAACGTCACCCGATACCCCACCGTCACCCGTCGCCCAGACGCAGCGCTGTTAAAGGTTTCTGAAAACCCGCTGTTGCGCTGGGCATAGGCCGGGAAGTAGAAAGCATCGAATAGATTGGCGATGCCAATGTCTAAGGTGCCGGGGCCGACATCGACGCTGCTGATTAAATCCACCACGGCGTAGCTGTTGATGGGGCTGGGGTCAACCTCAGCGTCAAAGGCGGCGCTGCGGCTGCCTACATACAACAGCTGGAGGCGATTGCGCCAGCCGGGCAGGGTTTCATTTTCTATATAGGCAGTGAGCTTGAGGGGCTGAATACGGGTGCTGCTGATGGCGACGTACTCTCCGGTGTCATCTAAATCGGCTTCACCGCCAATCAGGCTGAGGGTGGTGCCCAGGCTCCAGGTAGGGCTGGGCTGCACATCCAGGGTGGCCTCTAGGCCGTAGACGCGCTCGGGGGCTCGCACCAGTTCGGAGAGGCCAGTGGCGTCATTAAACACAAAAGTAGAGCCTAACTCGGAGGTGTTGTAAAACCCTGAGAGCGAAGCCTGAACCGTCTCCCAGTCACCGCGAACGCCGACCTCATACCCGCTGACTTTCTGGGGCTGGTTGACCTGCACATCTGAATTCACTACAAAGTCAGGGTCGGCAAAGCCCAGCACCGAGCCAAAGTCGGGCACCGAAAACCCCTGGGCAAAGTTGGCAAATAGGCTAATTTCGGGGGTGACGTTAGCCACTGCGCCAGCGTTGAAGGAGGTGTCGCTAAAGTTGCGATCGCCCCCCCCGATCGGGTCGCCAAAAAAGGTGGTGTAGTCGCCTACCGAAAAGCCAATGCGCTCGTGGCGCACGCCCCCCGACAGCTGCAACCAGTCGGTGGTCTGCCACTGGAGCTGAGAAAATAGCCCCAGACTGCTGAGGGTGTAGGGCGGCACCAGGGGGCGCTGCTCGATCAGCCGGTTGACTCGACCATTGCTGTCATCAAAGCTGACCGGGTCGAAGAGATTATAGGTATTGGCGGTGGTCTCGTGGTTGTAGTCAGCTCCCCACAGCAGCGTCAAAGAGTCGGCCAGGGGGGTGTCTAAGCTCAGGCGACCCCCCCAATTTTCAGACTCTAGCTCCCCTTGAAAGATGCCAAAGGGCCGAGGCCGGCGATCGCGGGGGTCGCTGCGACTGGTGTTGTTACGGAAGTACAGCTGACTGTCGAGGCTGCTGTTCAAAATGTCGTCGTGGCGATAGCTGAGGTTGAGGATAAAGTTGCGATCGGCCTGGGGGCCACCCCCTTCTGGAAAGCTCAGCTGCCCCACCCGCAGGGCTCGCGCCTTTTGCTCACCGGGCTCATCGTCAACGCTGGGGTCGGCAATCACGTCGCTGTTGCGGCTTTCGCGGTAGTAGTTGAGCGACAACTGAAGCCGCTGGTTTTCGTCGGGGTTATAGCCCAGTCGGGTAAAGAGAGACACATTCTCACTCTCATCGGTGCCTTGAACGGTGGGAATGCGATCGCCCTGCCCATCAAACGAGGCCCCCGTATCAGCCCGCGACAGCGAGGCCAAAATATCGGCATTGCCATCCCTGGCAGAGACCGTCTGTTGAACAAAATAGCCAAAGCTCTCGCCCTGCAAACTCCCCAAGGCAGAATTGACGCTCACCTCTGAGGTCGCACTAAAGTCGGCCTCATCGGGCTGCCGCGTAATAATGTTGATGATGCCTCCGGTCGCCCCACCCCCATAGATAGCGCTGGGGCCGCGCACCACCTCAATGCGCTCAATGATGCTGGGGTCGAGGGTGCGCAGCTCGCGATCGAAGTCGCGCACGTTGACATTCTGCGGCACCCCATCGATCAAGATAACGGCGTTGCGACCGCGCAGCGAGGCCGCCGTAAACGTCCGCTCTGAGGACGGCGCAAGACCCGGCACTAACGCCCCTAACGTATCGGTCAGATCTCGACTGACGGAGGTCTGCTGCTGAATCTCCTCCTGGGTAATGACGGTCACCGACCGAGGCACCGTCGCCACCTCTTCCTCGCTGCGGGTGGCGGACACGACTACCCGCAGGGGATCCGCCTCAGCGGCTCCAGCGATGCCGGGCGTCAGGCCAATGCTCACCCCGTTGGCCTGGCGGATCACTTCCCCCAGGGGGGCTGCATCGGTGCCGGTGATGGCAATGCGCACCGTGCGCTCATCTAGCGCCGTGGCGCTGATATAGGCGATGCCTTCAGCGGGGCTAAACGCTTCATAATCGGCCCCATCGGGCAGCGCCAGCACCGCATTGGGCAAATCGACAATCAGAGCGTTGCCCGCCGTTGAAGAAGCTGGGGTGAGTACTACCCCCGACGCCGTTTCAATCACCAGCTGTGGCCCGGCATCTGTTTCGATGACCTGAATCGCGGTAATTTCCACCGGGCTGTCTTGGGCGATCCAGGTTGTCGCGCTGGTTTCTGCCAACTCATCGCTCACTGAGGTAGCCTCCGTCAAGGGTGCCGCCAGCACCGCTGGGGCTACCGCCATCACCACCAAACCTGCCGTCCAAAGAACACGCTGTATCTGCATTTCACTCCCACCACGATTGCGCGGCGACAGTTTGTGCTGTCGCCGACTAAACAAGAATCTTTCTCAACAACATACAGAGTTCCGGTGCGCTACTGAAAGCGTCTATGTGCCCTAGCGGGAATAAGATGTACCCACTAGGGAATTATTTTGGGCCAGCAGCTCTCTTGGGCTGACCCCAAACCGCTGACGAAAGCCAGCGGTGAAGTGGCTGCGGCTGTGGTAGCCGACGGCGCTGGCGGCCTGCTGCACGTTGAGCTGTCCGTCGAGCAGCAAAAGCCGGGCCTGGTCGAGGCGCTGGGCTTGCAGGTAGCCAAATACAGTGGTGTTAAAGACCGTCCTAAAGCCGCGCTTCAGGGTGCAATCGTTGAGGCCCACCTGGCGCGCCAGGCCGATTAGCGAAGGGGGATGGGCTAAATCTTGCAGGAGAATATCTTTGGCCTGGTGAATGCGATCGATATCGTCGGGCTTGAGCCGATGGCTGGCCGCTGGCTGGGACGGCATCGCGGCCTGGAGGGTGAGGGCGATTAGCTCTAGCGCCTTGCCTTCTAAAAAAAGTTGTCGAATTGGCCCCGCAAACGGACAGGTGAGGATCTGCTGCAAAACCATCGTCATTGCTGGGGAAGTGCGACAGCCCTGGCTGATGTAGGGCTGATCGGCCGGTTTCAGCAAAGGGCCCAGGCCAGGTAGGGCAGCGGTGGCGGTTTCTCCCAGCAGGGTGTGCACGAGGGCTGGCTCAATGTGCAGGCTGAGAGACAGATTGCGGGGATGGGGGTTGTGGCAGATCTGCTTGGCAGGGGCGAAGCCGCTGCTGTAAAGCCAGTACTGGCCTGTGGTGCTAGCGCTGCTGGGGCCATCGTCGCAGATATCAAAGTGGATCTCTACTGGGTGAGGGCGATCGCCACACTCCACAAGCACAGGCGTATGGTGCTGGATGTCGCTAATTTCCAGGTGTAGCCCAGGCCTCAGCCGAATTTCGCGAAAATAGCCCTGGCCAAATTGTTGGGGGTAGGCCCAGACCTGTTCGCCCTGGTCACTTTCAACTTGGCGGTTATCGGGGCCGCTGTCAGCGGGTTGCTTAACCAGCGACCAAAAATCGTGTTGCGATAGGGTGATGGGCATTGATAGTGACGACAGAAATAGTTGACACTAATTTACCAGCATAAATGAGAGTAATTACCATTATGCTGTTCAGTGCCGTTGAGGCGGCTGGTTGGCAGTTGTGCCATAGCGCAGATGAAGCGGCAAAAGCTCTTAACCTCAGAGCAGTTACCCAGAACGTACTCACCCTAAGAAACCCCCTGCCCTCAGGGCGGCAATACTCTGCTGTACAGCGGCAAAAATATGCTGCAAATCTGCCTCGGTGTGGGCTGTGGAGAGAAACCCGCCACCGCCCCGCAGCAAAATTCCCCGATGGAGGAGGTGATAGTAGAGTAAATCGGGCTGAGCGGTTGTGAGAGAGCCACTGAAGAAACGAGGTGCCTCTGTGGCGATCGGGCCAAATAGAGAGCCAAAGCAGGCCATGCGAATGGGCACAGCTTCAGCTTCAAAGTAGGTGTTGAGCTGCTGAACGAACTCAGTTGTCTGTTGGTTTAGCCGGTCTTGCAGGGTCGCGCCTTCGGCCAGGAGCCGCTGCAACACAGCATGGGCGGCCGCCATCGCCAGGGGATGCTTACAGAACGTGCCGGCAAAAAAGGTGGGCTGAACAGTAGGACTAGAGGCGTCGCCGTAGTTCCAGCTGCCACCATCAATGTGATCGAGATAGCGGGCCTGGCCTGCGATCGCACCGATTGGCAGCCCGCCGCCAATGATCTTGCCGTAGGTGGCCAGATCGGCCTGCACCCCAAACCACGCCTGAGCCCCACCGGGATGAATGCGAAAGCCGGTGATCATCTCGTCGAAAATCAGGGCGATGTCTTCATTCCGGGTGAGCTGGCGCAGATCGCGCAAAAAGTCGACCGGCTGGAGGTTGGGGCGAAAGGTTTGCACCGGCACCACCAGCACCGCCGCTAGCTCTGAGGCCTGGGCTTGAATCTGTTCTAGGGCCTGGGGGCTACCGTAGTCTAAAACCAGCACATCTTGAATCATGCTGGCTGGGATGCCAGGGGCAACCGCCACGGTGCGAGGTTGCCCATCGACGGTGTGTGACTGGGCGAGGGTGCCGTCAAAGTGCCCGTGGTATGACCCGGCAAAGAGGGCAATTTTTGAGCGCCCCGTAGCCGTCCGCGCCAGGCGAATGGCGGTCATGACCGCTTCGGTGCCGGTATTGCTAAAGGCGACTCGTTCTAGACCGGTGAGCTGGGTGATGGCTGTGGCAACCGCTCCGGCCAGCTCGGTCTGCGGCCCTATCTGCATACCGCGATCGAGTTGTTCGGTTAGGGCAGCTTTGATAAACGGGGGATTGTGGCCAAATAGATTGACCCCCATGCCCATGGTGACATCAATATATTGGTTGTCGTCGATGTCCCAGATGTAAGCCCCCTGCGATCGCTCGGCCACCAGGGGATAAGCCATTTCTTTGGTCAGCAGATGGAACCCTGATACCGCCCGCTGATCGGCCAGGACGGGCCGATAGGTTTGAGCCCAGGTTTTAGAACGCTGGGTGCGCTGGGTATAGTCGGCAATTAGGGTCTCTAGGTGCTGGCGCTGTTGGGGCGGCAGTGCCTCAGCCGCTGGGGAGGGAATCAGCTGAGGGGATGAAAGGGGTGTTGTGGGCATGGATAATTTTGGGGTGGAAAGGGTTACGGTGCGATCGCTTCGGGCAGCTTAAAGAAGCCTCTGCGGCTGAAGTAGGTGAGATAGCGCTGCAACAGCGGTGGGTCGATGGCTGGATAGCTAATTGCGCTGCTGCTCAGGGCCGTGCAGGTGTTCTGACAGTCGAACTGCCGATCGTCAGCGGCTAGGGATTCGGCTACCGATGCCCCGGCTGGATCGGCGGCATCGGCAAACAAAATCATCAGTGGATAGAGGGGATGATCTTGCACCGTGTCGCTGAGGGTCTGGAGGTGCGATCGCCACCGATCGGCCAAGGTCTGCTGCCATTGCTCGTAGGAGACCAGCTGCAGCGGATAGCCAAGAGCCTGAATCTGCTGAACTAGGTCACACCAGGCCACGGGCTGAGGATTGCAGAGGTGAAACGCCTGCCCCCAAGGGGTGGGCCGCAATGAGAGCTGCACAATGGCCTGGCTGATGTAGTCTACGGGGGTCATGTCGACTAAAGTCTCGACGGCCGGAGCACAGCCGAGGTAGAGACAGCCCCGCAGCATGAGCGACAGGCGATCGCGGGTGTTGCAAATCCCTGTTTGCTGGTGCCCCAGAATGCGCCCAGGCCGGTAGACGGCCACGGGAACACCGCGATCGCTAGCGCTCCACAGCAGGTTTTCTGCCACCCATTTGCTGCGGGCATAGCCGCCGGATGGTGGTGGCACCTGGGAGAGGTCGGTGGTTTCAGCAATTGTTGTCGCCTCGGCACCCAGGCCTGAAAAAACGCTCAGGGTTGAGACATAGGCGATTGGCTTGAGTTTGACCTGGGTGGCTAGCCTCAGCAACGTCTGCGTTCCCAAGACATTGGCGGCTCGAACCGTTTGATAGGGATAGGCTAAATTCACCGCTGCCCCGTTGTGATAAATGCGGTCAATTTGCTCGGCCAAAGCTTGAAACGCGTCAGCCGTCAGCCCTAAATGAGGCTGCGACAGGTCTCCCGCTAAGGGAATGATGCGGCTGGCATAGTCGTCATGCCACAGCTGATACTGCTGAAGATGCTGCTGGAGACGCCGTTGAGCGCTTTGATTGTCGGCGGCTCGAACCAAGCAGTGAACGTGGGCCGAAGTTTGCTGCAGCAGTTCGTGCAGCAGAAACGCACCGAGAAAGCCGCTCGCCCCGGTCAAGAGCACCTGCTGAGGCTGAGCTAGGGGCTGAATCAGGTCAGGATGGACTTGAATTGCGGCTTCTAACTGGAGGTCTTGATGCCATTGCTCTAGAGTGCGATCGCCCTCTGATGCCCTTTCGCCCTGAACAAGGCGCGATCGCAGCGCCGCCATAAAGGCCTGTGCCAAGGCCGCAATGGTCGATTCGTGATGCCGATGGCGGCTGTAGGTCCACGTAACGAATAGCTTGCCATCTGTTACCAAACCCACCACGTCGATCAGGTGCGAGCGATGGTTATCGGCACTGCGAGTCTGCCCCGGCGAGGCCTCAGAGGGCTGAAATAGAGTGGATTGGGCAAAGACCTGATCAAACTGTCCTAAATAGTTAAACTTCACCTGGGCTTGAGGCAGTGACGCGATCGGGCTGTCAGTCGTCAAGTACCGCAGAACGCCATAGCCTAGGCCATGGTGGGGAATCTGCTGAAATTGCGCTTTGATGGCGGCTAAAGTCGCTGACCAAGTGGTAGTTTGCAGCGGCAGGCACACCGGATAGACCGTAGTGAACCAACCCACAGTGCGAGACAAATCGACTGGTGAAAATAGCCCTTCTCGCCCGTGACCCTCTATGTCGATTAGCAGGACGGGCTGATCGGTCCACGGCTGAAAGGCTTGGGCGAGAGCGGTTAGCAGTACCTCGTTGATATGGGCTTGCTCAGCTTGAGGAACAACCTGGAGCAGCACTTGAGTTTCGACTGCTGTAAGTTCGACGGTGAGCGTCTGGGCAGATGCGATCGCATTACTACCCTCGGTCACATCTACCGGAATTGACGGGGATACCGATTGGAGATGGGACTGCCAAATCGTGAGTTCCTGATGCAGTTCTGGCGACTGAGCATAGGTTTGCAGCTGACGAGCCCAGTGCTGAAAAGCCGTGGTTTTGGGTGTTAGGTGAGCGGGTTGCCCCAGCCTCAACTGCTCATAAACCGTCTGAAAATCCTCCAGCAAGATGCGCCACGACACCCCATCTATCACTAGGTGATGCACAATCAGCAGCAACCGCTGAGACCGATTAGCCGCCAAGTTGAACAGCACCACCCGCACCACCTTGCCCGCCTCAAGGTCGAGACTTCCTTGCAGTCGATTCGCCTCAACTTCTATCGCAGCGGTCTGCTCAGGGTCAGGTAAATGAGAGAGGTCAATCTCGGCTACCCTCGGTGCCATGCTGGAGGTTGGCAACACCTCTTGCTGCCAGCCCGAAGCCGTGCCGACAAACCGGGACCGCAACCCGTCATGGTGCGCCAGTAAGTGTTCAACGGTTTGCTGCAACAACTCCGGGTCTAAGGCGGGGCGACAGTCTAGCAACACCGCCTGATTCCAGTAGTGGGGCTGCTCAAAAGCCTGATCAAAAAACCAGTGCTGAATCGGCGTCAGCGGCACGGCTCCAGTGACCACTCCCTGCTCCGCCTGCACCTCCACTTCGCTCCCAGCTACGGCTGCTAAAGCGGCAATCGTCTGATGGTCAAACAACTGCTTTGGCGTTAGGGATAGCCCCGCTTGATTGGCCTTGGCAACCACTTGAATACTGAGAATGGAGTCGCCCCCGAGGCTAAAGAAGTTGTCATCCACGCCGACCTGCTCTAGGCCCAACACCTGAGCCCAAATCTGTGCCAGGGTCTTTTCCGCCGGAGTAGTTGGGGGAGTATAGGCAGATTGAGCCGCTCGGTTTTCTGGAATGGGGAGGGCATGGCGGTCAATTTTGCCGTTGGGGGTAAGCGGGAGGGCATCAAGGGTTACGAAGGCACTAGGCACCATGTAGTCGGGCAAGCGCTGGGCTAGAAACTCCTGAACCGCCTCCGTTTTCTGCGTGGCATGGTTCAGCACCACGTAGGCGACCAGTCGCTTTTGGGCGGGCGAGTCTTCCCTTAGCACGACCACGCTCTGCTGCACCACGGGATGCTGAGCCAGCACCGCCTCGATTTCTCCCAGCTCAATGCGGTAGCCCCGCAGCTTGACCTGCTCGTCCAAACGACCGATAAACTCCAGAGTGCCCTCAGGCCAATAGCGCACCCGATCGCCAGTGCGATACAGTTTCCCAGTCCCAAAGGGATTGGGAAGAAAGCGATCGGCGGTTAGATCGGGTTGGTTCCAGTAGCCGCGCGCAACCGTTGCTCCCCCGATGTAGAGTTCTCCCGGCACCCCAATTGGTACCGGCTGCTGATGCTCGTCGAGGACGTACACCTGGCTGTGAGCGAGGGGCCGACCCAGCGGGACGATGCCTGACACATCAATAACCTCAATCTCATAGGCTAAGACGCCCACGGTTGCTTCGGTAGGGCCATAGTGATTGAGGATGCGGCAGTCCGAGAGCTGTTGGATAGTCTGAATCAAGCTCCAGTCTGAGGCTTCGCCCCCGAGAACCAGGCAGCGCTGCGGTAAAATCTGGGCTGGATCTGCCGCCGAAGCGAGTAACGCCTGGAGATGAGACGGCACAATCTTGAGGCAATCGATGGGGTGCTGCTGACAATACTGCGCCAGAGCCTCGGGGTTAGCGGCGCGCTCGGTGCTGATTAGGTGCAAGCAGCCCCCTGTGCACAGGGCGGAGAAGAGCACGGTATGGCCCAAATCAGCCGCTACAGTTGACACGGAGGCATAGCTAGCACCAGGGAGCAGGTTGAGTCGTTGCTCAATGCCGTCGAGATAGCTCAGCAGGTGACGGTGTTCAACAGCAACACCTTTAGGCTGGCCCGTGGAACCGGAGGTGTAGATGATGTAGGCCAGATGAGCCGCCGTGACAGAACTGGAGGGATTATCAGAGCTGTGTTGAGCGATCGCATCCCAGTCTCGGTCGAGGCAAATGACGTGAGCCGTCGTTGCAGGCAATCGGTCTAGCAACGAAGCCTGGATCAGAATGACGGGAGCTTGAGCGTGCTCGATCCGCTGGGCGATCGCGGCTGGTGGCAGCGCTGGATCAAGTGGCAGGTACGCGCCTCCCGCTTTAACAATGCCAAGCAACCCCACCATTAACTCGCAGGACCGCTCTAGATACAGGGCGACGGGGGTATCAACACCCACGCCCTGCTGCTGGAGGAAGTGAGCCAGTTGATTAGCTCGCTGGTTCAGCTGTGCGTAGCTCAAGCTTTGGTCGTCGCAGACAACTGCCAGCGCTTCAGGGGTTTGAGCGACCTGGGCTTCGAAGCGGTGGTGCAGGCAGCCCTGAACCGGGGGGGGCAGGGTCGGGTTGAACTCGACGAGCAGCTGATGACGAGCCGCTGGGCTGAGGATTTCTAACCCGCTGATGGCGCTGTCGGGATTGGCGATCGCCTGGCTCAGCAGCACTTCATACTGCTCAGCTAACCGCTCAACCGCGTCGACTGATAAATCACTGGCGTCATACTCAAATTCACAAGTGAGGGCATCGGCCTGGTGGTGACAGGTCAGATGCACCTGATAGCGCTCAACACAGGCCCAAGATTGCTGGAGCTCAAACGTCAAATCTGATGTGCTCCGAACAGGCGCAGCTTCCCGGTAGTCAAACCCAAACGGAAAGAAAGCCTGTTCGGTCTTGAGCTGCCAGAGATCCCAGGTAAAGTAGTCTTGCCATTGGGCCTCGGTGTCTAGCTGCGTCCGAACCTGTGCCCAAACCTGCGCGAAAGATTGCTCTGGCGACAAGACCTGGTGAATGGGTAGGTATCGCGTTAACGGGCCGATTGCCCCAGCAAGATCGTCATAGTGACGGCCATCAAAAGCAGTGCCGACTACTAACTCGCTCTGTCCGGTTAGCCGCCTGAGTAGCACTTGCCAAGCCACCAGCAAAAAGCTTGGTAGGGAAGCATTGGCACATTGGGTGATCGCCTGGAGCGATCGCACCAAAGCCCGAGGCAACTGAATCGAAACCGTCTGCGGACAGAATGGCTGAGAGGTTGAGTGCGATCGCAGACGCCCCGGCAACCGTACGGCCAAGGCCCTGCCCAGAGCAATCTGACGCCAGTGGTTTTGGCCGCTAGCGGTTTCGTCCGACTCTAATAGCTCATGCTGCCATTCCGCTAAATCGGCATACTGAATTGGCTCATCTCCCGATCCCTGCTCCCCCGAGGCCCCGTAGGTGTGGCTGAGTTCCTGCACTATCCGTGGCAGGGTGGCGGCGTCGGCACACAGCCCGGCCAGTTTGAGCAGTAGCTGAGATTCGTGC
Source organism: Tildeniella torsiva UHER 1998/13D (assembly GCA_019358835.1). Classification (GTDB taxonomy): domain Bacteria; phylum Cyanobacteriota; class Cyanobacteriia; order Phormidesmidales; family Phormidesmidaceae; genus Nodosilinea; species Nodosilinea torsiva. The sequence goes on along the minus strand of JAHHIH010000008.1, from coordinate 178,131 downwards.
TCCGACTGGCGTATGAGAATCGCCTGGATCGGCACTTGCTGAGGCGACAAAGTCGTTTGCTGTAACGCTTGCCAGTGGCATTTGAGGGCAGCGGCTTGGGCCGAGGCCTCTAGCGCTGTTAGGTCATGGCATGACCACCAGTCTGGTTCTGAGTCGGGTGAGAGGGACGCTCCAATCACCTGAAGCGGCTCCGTCATCCCCGGCAAACATTGAAAGGTGGTGCGCAGGATCTCGTGGCGGTTGATTAGCTGGCGCAGAGCAGTGATCAGCCTAACCGGCTCCAGGGGGCCAGCTAGATGGATCAGGGCCTGCACTTGGTAAGGGGTCTCTGGAGTTGCTTGCTGAAGTGACCACAGGCGGGCCTGCTGGGGGGATAGCCGGTATCCTTCAAGGGTGGTGGGTTGCATCATGGTGGAAATCGTTGGCCTAAGTCTGGTCGGTCGGTCGGAGGGTCTAGCGGTCTGAAAGGGTAGAGTTGGGCTCTGCCATGCCGACCAAAACTTTGCGATCGCCCGCAAACGGGTCGCGACCGTGGGCCGTCAGCAGGTTGTCGAGCAGTAAAACGTCACCGGCCTGCCAGGGAAATCGCACCGTTTCGGCGCTGTAGGCTTCGCGAATGGCCTGGAGGACGGTGGGTTCAATCTCGCTGCCATCGCCGTAGTAGGCATTGCGGGGAAAGCCGCCCCCTAGGCGCAGGGCCGCTTGAACCTCAGGCTTCAGGCTGGAGACATGAAACAAATGGGCCTGATTAAACCAGACCTCTACGCCGGTTTCACCGTGGGTGGTCACCGCCTGGCAGACTTGACGGGTGGTTAGGCGATCGCCCTGCCAGGCCCACTCGATCTCGGCCTGCTGACAGTAGGCTTCTACGACTGCTTTGTCTTCGGTCTGAAACACGTGCTGCCAGGAAAGGTCTAGCCCATCCCCATAGTTGCGGACGTACATAATTTGCCGTTCCCGCAGGCGATCACGCAGTTGGGGGTCTAGCCGCTGGAAGACACGACGGCTGTCAGCAATGGGCGTCATGCCCCCTGAGGCCGCCGGTTGCACGCAAAAAAACGCAATTTTCAGCGGCCAGTGGCGGCTATAGGCCAGCTCGTTGTGCAACGGAATCGACTGGTCTGCCGGATATTCGGTGGAGGTGTAGATTTGTCCTTGCACCTGGGTGCGGGGCGTGGAGCCGTAGGTATATGTCAGCAGGGGCCCCCCCACCGTCTGCACAAACTGCTCAAATTCGGCGGCTCCTTTCACCTGAAAGTTGCGGAACAAAATGCCGCCCGCCTGGCGCAGGTGCTGGGCAATGAAGTCTTGGTGGCCAGCCGCCCAGGTGACCAGGTTGAGATCGGCGATCGCCGGTCGAATCACCATCGGCAAAGGCTGCTGGGGTGTCACCAGTTCCAGGTGAACCAAATCCGTGGCGGTCAGGCTCATGGCTTTGCGGCGCACCGTGCCCAGGTGAGGCCTGGCCGTAGGAGAAAAATCGGAACGGGTCATAATTCTCGGTTGCTAGTGGTACTTACCCGCGCAGGGGCTTACGTCGCGTCTGCTTCAATCGCTGTCGCCCGGCAGATTGGAGCCCCTGCACCTGCGCCTGCGGCTGCTGGCGATCGCGTTCAGCGAGCTGACTTAGAACATTCTGAAGGGGCAGATCGGGGCTTTGAGCCAGCCGTTCTAACAGGGCGACCCAGGTATCTGACAGGTGGTGAATGGTGGTCGCCGCAAACAAATCGGCGTTGTAGTTCCAAAATCCAGCGATGCCCGCCGAACTCTCCCACAGGTTTAGCTTGAGGTCATAGCGGGCGGTGGTCTGCTCGACATCGACGGGGGAGAGGGTTAGCCCTGGCAGCTCTAAATCGGGCGCGGGGGCGTTTTGCAGCACAAACCAGACTTGAAACAGGGGATTGTGGCTCAAGGTGCGTTTCAGCTTCAGCTCATCGACCAGGCGCTCAAAGGGCGCGTCGGGGTGGGCATAGGCGGCTAGGGTGGTTTCGCGCACCTGGTGCAGCAGCGTCCGAAAGCTGATGGCGCCTGACGGCTGCGATCGCAGCACCAGCGTATTCACAAAGAAACCGATCAACCCCTCCAGCTCGGCCCGGTTGCGATTGGCAATCGGCGAACCCACCAAAATATCCTCAGCCTGCGTCAGGTGATGCAGCAGCACATTAAACCCCGCCAGCAGGGTCATAAACAGGGTTGCCGACCCTTGACGGCCCAGTTCGTGCAGCGCCTGACTGAGTTTGGCGGTCAGCTGAAAGGGCCGCTGCGCTCCGCGAAAACTTTGCACAGCGGGACGGGGATAGTCTGTGGGCAGCGGCAAAAACGACGGTGCCCCCTGGAGCTGGCGCAGCCAGTAGGTGAGCTGGTGGGGCAACCAGTCATCCGCTGTCTGCTGCTGCCAGGCGGCAAAATCGGCATACTGAACCGGCAGAGCAGGCAGGGTCGGCACCTGATGGTGAACGAAGGCTGAGTAAAGACTGGCTAACTCTTGAATCAAAACCCCCATTGACCAGCCATCGGAGACGATATGGTGCATGGTCAGCAGAACAATATGTTCGGTTTCAGCTAGCTTGAGTACCGTGACCCGCAGCAATGGCCCCTGCTCGAGATCAAAGGGACGCTGGGCTTCGCTCAGGCAGAGGGCGGTGACTTGGGCCTCGCGATCGCTGCGATCGCCCAAATCAACTACGGTCAGGGGAAGGTCTAGCACTGGCGCAATCACCTGCACGGGCTGTCCCTCAACCTGGGCAAAGGTGGTGCGGAGGGTTTCATGGCGCTGCACTAAGTGCCGGAAGCTAGCGCTCAGAGCAGCCAAATCGAGCTTGCCTCTCAGCCGCACCGCCGCCGGAATTGTATAGAAGGCGCGGCCTGGGTCGAGCTGATCTAGCACCCAGAGCCGCCGCTGCGCAAAGGAAACCGGGAAGGATTGCCCGGTGCGGGGTAAGGGCTGAATCGGTGGGAGCGCCGGAGCCGAACTGGTCTGGAGCCGGGACCCAAGCACGGTGGCCAAGGCCGCGATCGTGGGGGCCTCAAACAGGTCGCGCATCGACAATTTGACCTGAAACTGGTCTCGAATGCGCGTCACGGCCTGGGCCGCCAGCAGAGAATGACCACCGATGTCAAAGAAGTTGTCGTCTGTGCCAATGGCCTCTAGGCCCAACACAGTTGACCAAATCTCGACCAGGGTTTTCTCCACGGAGGTTTGAGGCACCGGCCCGTCGGTGGAGCGTTGGGCAACCGGTGGGGCAGGCAGGGCGCTGCGATCGAGCTTGCCATTCAACGTCAGGGGCAGAGCCTTGAGCATGACGAAAGCCGAGGGCACCATATAGTCAGGCAGCTGAGCGCGCAGACAGGTTTTCAGTGCCGTCGCCAGATGGTCATGGGTCTCACGGGGGACGACATAGGCCACTAGGCGCTGGTCACCGGGTCGATCTTCGCGCACCAGTACGCTGGCTTCGCAGAGGGCGGGATGCTGTCTCAACACCGCCTCAATCTCGCCCAGCTCAATGCGAAAGCCCCGTAGTTTGACTTGATGATCGAGGCGACCGAGATAGGCCAGATCACCATTGGAGCAGTAGCGGACTCGATCGCCGGTTCGATACAGTCTGCCAACCCCAAATGGATTGGGGATAAAGCGCTCGGCGGTCAGGTCGGGGCGGTTCACATAGCCTTGGGCCACGCCTGCGCCCCCCACATAGAGTTCGCCCGGCACGCCAATCGGCACGAGCTGCCGCTGCGGATCTAAGACATAGAGCTGCAAGTCAGGGATGGCCCGACCAATCAGGCTACCGGCGGCAGCCTCAATGTCGGCTTGAGTAATGGGGCAATAGGTGACATGGACCGTCGTCTCGGTAATGCCGTACATATTGATCAGCCGCGGCGATCGCTGGTCCCTCTGAACCAATCCTTGACCATCGCCATAGCGATCGCACCAGGGTTTGAGGCTGGCCAAATCGAGCGCTTCACCGCCAAAAATGACGTACCGCAGCGATAGAGCAGCGGTGTGCGCACTAGCGGCATCGGCCTGCATAAACTGCCAAAAAGCGGAGGGCGTCTGGTTCAAAACCGTCACCCCTTCCTGGCACACCCACTGATGAAAGGCCTGGGGGTCACGGCTGAGGCAGTAGGGCACAATCAGCAATCGCCCGCCGTAGAGCAACGCGCCCCAAATTTCCCACACCGAGAAGTCAAAGGCAAAGGAGTGAAACAGCGCCCACCGATCGCGATCGCAAAATTGGAACCACTCATCCGTCGCGGTAAATAGGCGAGTCACATTGCCGTGGGTGACCAGCACCCCTTTGGGGAGGCCGGTTGAGCCTGAGGTGTAAATCACATAGGCGGGGTGGTCGGGGGTAGTCGGGCTAAGCGGATTGGTCGAAGGAAATTGGGCGATCGCATCCCAGTCGGTATCGAGGCAGAGCAGCTGTACCCCAGCTTGACCTGAAAGATCTTGCCCTGGAGTCGTCAGAGCATGGGTTAAATGAGTTTGGGTGACGACCACCTCTAGCTGACTGTCTGCAATCATGAAAGCCAACCGCTCCGGGGGTGCCGCCGGATCAAGGGGCACATAGGCTCCGCCCGCCTTGAGAATGCCAAGTACGCCAACCAGCAAATCGAGGGAGCGCTCAACGCATAGCCCCACCAGGCGATCGGGCTGCACACCTCGCTGCTGGAGGGCATGAGCGAGCTGATTTGCCCGCTGATTTAAGCTGCAATAGGTGAAAGACTGCGCCTCGTGCACGACGGCAATGGCGTCGGGCGTCTGCGCCGCTTGGGCTTCGAACCGCTGATGCAGCGTGCTGTTGCAGGCATAATTCCCTTGGGACTGGCTCCAGCCGAGGAGCTGTTGCCGCTCGGTCTCTGTCAGCCAAGCTACGGCAGCGAGAGGCTGATCAGCACTGCGCTCCATGCTGTCGAGCACCGTTTGAAAATGCCCTGACAGCCGTGCGATCGTCTCGTCGGCAAACCGCTGGCGGTCATAAAGCAGCCGCAGCTCCAGGGTTTCTCCCAGCCCAACGATCAGGGTCAAGGGATAGTGGGTCTGCTCAAAGGTTTGCAGGGTGCCAATTGTGAGGTCGCCTAATTCTGAGCCCAGGGTTTCATCAACCGGATAGTTTTGAAACAGAACCAGGCTCTCAAATAGCGGTAGTCCAGCGGTCACATCGCTCCACTGCTGCACCTTGGCCAGAGGACTATATTCATACTGACGAATCTCGACCTGCTGCCGTTGGATCTGCTGCAACCACAACCCCAGCGGCAGATCGGGCTGGACCTGCACCCGCAGGGGCAGTGTATTAATAAAAACACCCAACATTGACTCAACACCGGCTAATTCTGGCGGACGCCCAGAGGATGTGGTGCCAAACACCAGGTCGGTGGCGCCACTATAGCGACTGAGCAAAATTGCCCAAGCGCCCTGAATTAGGGTATTGAGCGTGATCTGGTGCTGGCGGGAAAACCGTTGCAGGTTGCTTGTTAACTGAGGCGAGAACTTAACCTGCTGCTTGCCACGATGAGGCTGAGCAGAAGTGTCGCTCGATCGCTCATCGATGCGAAATTCTGTGGGGGTGGTGAACCCTTGCAGCTGCTGTCGCCAAAACCGTTCGGCGGCAGCGAGATCCTGCTGCTGGAGCCACACCAGATAATCCCGATAGGGTCGGGGGGGCGGCAGTTCTAGCGGTTTCCCCTTGACCCAAGATTGGTAGACGGCCGCCACGTCCTGAAATAGCACCGTCATTGACCAGCCATCGAGCAGCAGATGGTGGTAGGTCCAGAGGAACTGATAGTCTTGATCCGCCATGCGTATTGAAGTCAGGCGCATGAGCGGTGCTTGGGACAAGGTAAACCCCTGGGCGCGATCGCCCAGCCGCAGCTGCTTAAGCTGATAGTTTTGGGCCTCTGGGGGTAGCTCGCGCCAGTCATGCACCTCTAGCCGAACGGTCCCCTGCCGCTGCACCACCTGCACAGGTTCTTTCAAACCTTCCCAAACAAAGCGAGTCCGCAGGATGGCGTGGCGTTGAATCACCTGCTGCCAGGCGTTCTCAAAGGCGGTTACATCCAGAGCACCGCTGAACTGACACAGCAGTTGGCCACAGTAGACATCCGCCTCGGGCTCATCCAGGGCGTGAATCAGCATCCCCTGCTGAATGGGGGAGAGGGGGTAAAAGTCTTCAACGTTACCTTTGGGCATTTTAGTCATCTCCAATGGCGGCCATAATGTCGTTCAGGTCGTCTTGGTTCCAGTTACTCCACTGAAACTCAGCAAAGTCAGCGGGGGTAGGTGGTGCTGGGGGCTCTTGGCTCTGCTGAATGAGCGATCGCAGCGCCGCCAAGAAGTTTTGCGCCAGGGTTTCGATGGTGGTGGCGTCGTGCAAATTCTGGCTATACAGCCATTCCATATGCAGGCTGCCGTCGGTGACGTAGCTAATGACCTCTAAGAGGCGATCGCGATGCCCCAGCGGGCTCCGCGTTTGCCCATAGGATTCTGCCGAAGTCGTTAACCCAGTAGCTCCCGTTGTGCCCCGGTCAAACTGTCCCAAATAGTTAAATTTCACCTGGGGCTGGGGCAGAGACTGAAGCTGTGCGATCGCAGGTTGACTACTCGCCGGTTGATCGCTGCCGTAACGCAGCAAGCCGTAGCCGATGCCGTGGTTAGGTATCTGCCGCAGTTGAGCTTTCACCTGCTGAATTGCCAACTCCGGTGCTGAGGCATCGACCGTGAGATAAACCGGATAAACCGCCGTAAACCAGCCCACTGTGCGAGACAGGTCGAGGCCTGAAAAGAGGTCTTCCCGTCCATGCCCCTCTAGGTCGATGAGAATTTCCGCCTGCCCCACCCATGGCTGGAAAGCTTGCACCAAAGCGGTTAGCAGCACGTCGTTGATCTGGGCCTTATGGGCGATCGGCACCGCTTGAAGCAGCGTCTGGGTTTCTGACGACGAGAGTTGAACCTGCACGGTTTGGACTGACGCTACGGTGTTGGGCTGACCCTCGCGATCTAACGGAATGTGAGGGACTGCCTGGGGCAGAAGAGATTGCCAAATCGTGAGTTCCTGAAGCAGTTCTGCCGACTGAGCATAGGTTTGCAGCTGGTTAGCCCAGTGTTGAAAGGCGGTTGTTTTGGGTGGTAAGCGAACGGGTTGCCCTAGCTTCAACTGCTCATAAACTGTCTGAAAATCCTCCAGCAAGATCCGCCACGACACCCCGTCAATGACCAGGTGATGCACCACAATCAGTAGTCGCTGGGGTTGATTGGCTCCCAAGTTAAACAGCCCCACCCGCACTAGATCGCCCGCCTCAAGGTCGAGACTGCCTTGCAGTCGATTGGTTTGGGCTCCCATCGCCGCATCCTGCTCCACCCTCGGTATCCCAGACAGATCGATAACCTCAATGACAGGAAGATACTCTGACGGCGGCAACACCTCCTGCTGCCAACCCGATTCCATGCCGACAAACCGAGACCTCAACCCGTCATGGTGCTCCAATAACTGCTCAACGGTCTGCTGCAACAACTCTGGATCTAAGGATGGGCGACAGTCTAACAACACCGCTTGATTCCAGTGGTGAGGCTGCTCAAAAGCCTGCTGCCAAAACCACTGCTGAATCGGCGTCAGCGGCACCGCTCCCATAACCACTCCCTGCTCCGCCTGTACCCTTATTTGAGTCCCGGCCACAGCGGCTAAGGCGGCAATCGTCTGATGGTCAAACAACTGCTTTGGCGTTAGGGATAACCCCGCTTGATTGGCCTTGGCAATCACTTGAATACTGAGAATGGAGTCGCCCCCAAGACTAAAGAAGTTGTCGTCCACGCCGACCTGCTCTAAGCCCAACACCTGAGCCCAGATCTGTGCCAGGGTCTTTTCAGCCGGAGTGGTCGGGGGAATATAGGACCGTTGAGCGGCTAAGGTTTCCGGAACCGGCAGGGCTTGGCGATCCAGTTTGCCGTTGGGGGTGAGCGGGAGGGCCTCAAGCGCGACAACCGCACTAGGCACCATGTAGTCGGGCAAGCGCTGGGCTAGAAACTCCTGGAGCGCCTCAGTTTTCTGAGTGGCATGGTTCAGCACCACGTAGGCAACGAGTCGCTTGGGAGCAGGCGAGTCTTCCCTCAGCACAACAACACTTTGACGCACTGCCGGATGCTGAGCCAGCACCGCCTCGATCTCGCCCAGCTCAATGCGGTAGCCCCGCAGCTTAACCTGCTCGTCCAAGCGACCGAGAAATTCCAGGGTGCCCTCGGGTCGATACCTCGCCCGATCGCCAGTGCGATATAGCCGACCGCTTCTAAAGGGATTGGGAAGAAAGCGATCGGCGGTCAGCTCAGGCTGGTTCCAGTAGCCGCGCGCAACCGTTGCCCCGCCGATGTAAAGTTCTCCCGGCACCCCAATTGGTACCGGCTGCTGATACTCGTCGAGGACGTACACCTGGCTGTGAGCGAGGGGGCGACCCAGCGGGACGATGCCTGACGCATCAATAACCTCAATCTCATAGGCTAAGACGCCCACGGTTGCTTCGGTAGGGCCATAGTGATTGAGGATGCGGCAGTCCGAGAGCTGTTGGATAGTCTGAATCAAGCTCCAGTCTGAGGCTTCGCCCCCTAGAACCAGGCAGCTCTGCGGCAAGATCTGGGCTGGATCTGCCGCCGAAGCGAGTAACGCCTGGAGGTGAGACGGCACGATCTTGAGGCAATCGATGGGGTGCTGCTGACAATACTGCGCCAGAGCCTCGGGGTTAGCGGCGCGCTCGGTGCTAATCAAGTGCAAGCAGCCCCCGGTGCAGAGGGCGGAGAAGAGCACGGTATGGCCCATGTCAGCCGCTACGGTTGACACGGAGGCATAGCTAGTACCAGGGGGCAGGTTGAGTCGTTGCTCAATGCCGTCGAGATAGCTCAGCAGGTGGCGGTGCTCAACGGCGACGCCCTTGGGCTGGCCCGTGGACCCGGAGGTGTAGATGATGTAGGCCAGGTTGTCGGGACGAAGGGCAGGGCAAGGATTATCTGACGGGTATTGGACGATCGCATCCCAATCTCGATCCAGGCACAGGACGTGAGCTGCGGTGGCGGGCAGTCTATCCAGGAGCGAAGCCTGTGACAGGATGACGGGGGTTTGAGCGTGCTCAATCCGCTGCGCGATCGCGGCTGACGGCAGCGCTGGATCAATTGGCAGGTACGCTCCTCCCGCTTTGACAATGCCGAGCAGTCCTACCATTAACTCGCAGGACCGCTCTAGATAGAGGGCGACGGGGGTATCAACACCCACGCCCTGCTGCTGGAGGAAGTGAGCCAGTTGATTGGCTCGCTGGTTCAGCTGCGCGTAGCTCAGGCTCTGGTCGTCGCAGACAACTGCCAGCGCTTCAGGGGTTTGAGCGACCTGGGCTTCGAAGCGGTGGTGCAGGCAGCCCTGAACTGGGGCGGGCAGGGTCGGGTTGAACTCGACGAGTACCTGATGACGAGCCGCTGGGCTGAGGATTTCTAACCCGCTGATGGCGCTGTCGGGATTGGCGATCGCACTGCCCAGCAGCACTTCATACTGCTCAGCTAACCGCTCAACCGCATCAGCTGCTAAGACTTGAGAATCGTACTGAAACTGTAGGATCAGCTCATTAGGGCTGCAATGGCAGGAAAGATTGAGCTGAAACCGTTCGACATGGGTAAGGACTTGGTCTAGTGAAACCGCGAAATGACTGGCAGGGCGAGGAAGTGACCATTCAGTATGGTCAAAACTAATTGGGAAGTAGGCCAAAGACGACTCACTACACCAGTTTTTCCAGATGAAGTAGTCTTGCCACTGAGCGGCTGTTTCAACATTGTCTCTGACCTGCTGAAGGGCCTGCCCAAAAGATAGGTGAGGCTCTATCCCCTGAAGAGGTAAATACGTTGTCAGTGGCCCCAGTGCCGAGGACATTTCTTCATTGCTGCGGTCATCTAAGGCTGCACCTATCACGGCAGTTTGTTCTCCCGTCAAGCGCTGTACTAATACTTGCCAGCAGGCTAGCAATAGGTGCGATTCTTTAATGCCCATTGCCTGAGACGATTGGCAAAGTTGTTGGATTGCCTGACGCAGTTTTTGAGATAATTGAATTTGAAAAATAGAAGGCTCGAACTGCTCTAGTCTGGGGTGCGATCGCCCAAAGGGCAGCGCAACCGGCTGGCTCTGTTTTAGGGCTGCTCGATTCCAGTAAGCCTGTCCAGCCTGGTAGTCTTCATCCTCGGTAGCTAGGAGATCATGCTGCCACTCAGAGACCTGCACATACTGAATCACGTCTGGGTCACGGGCGGCTTCAGCATCGTGCCCAAAAAGCACATTGACTAGAATGCTCAAGGTTGCTGGATCGGCACAGAGGGCGGGCAGGGCAATGAGTAGCCAAAACTGAGCCGGTGCGCATTGAATTAGGTGTACCTGGAGCGGCGGTTGAAACGCCAGATCTACCTCGTTTTCTACGCGCAGCAAATGGGTGAGCTGTTGCTGTTGCTCGGTGAAAGATTGGTCGCTCCAATCAAGTTCAGTCCAGCCAAAATCAGCATTAGACGATACGACCTGAATCGGCCATTTCATACCCGGTCGGCGATGAAATCTGGTGCGCAGAATCTCATGCTGCTCAACCTGCTGTTGCAGTGCAGCTTTTAACCGCCGCTGATCGAGTTCACCCTCAATTTGCAGGACGCATTGAACCTGCTGGACGGCATTTTGTTGCTGCAATGTCCACAGCCGCTCTTGCTGAGGTGAGAGGCGAAATCCGGTGATGGCTCTATCGAGTTGCTGCATGTGAAACCTCCCCTAGCGGTGAATCTTGCCCGTCGCGATCGCCAGTCATTTCGCCCATTGCCACCACAATTTTGCGGGGGCCTACAAAGGGATTGCGCCCATGGGCCACCAGCATGTTGTCGAGCATGAGCAAATCCTGCGTTTGCCAAGCAAACTGAACTTTAGATTGCTCGTATACGGCGTCTAGCTCAGCCAGTACCGTCTCCTCTAAGGGCGAACCATCGCCGTAATAGACCTGGCGCGGCAAGTGCGATTCGCCCAAAACCGAGAGCAGCGATCGCCGGACGCTGGGCTCTAGATAAGCCACATGGTGCAGCTGAATTTGGTTGAACAATACCCAGTCGCCAGTTTTGGGGTGGGGCAGCACCGCCGGGCAAATTTGCCGGGTGCGCAGCCCCTGGGCCGTCCATTCCACCTGCATGCGGTGACGGCGGCATTCTGCCTCTACGGCGGTGCGATCGCTCGTTTGAAAGAAGGCCTGCCAGCTGACATCTAGGCCATCGGTGAAAGTGCGAACGTACATCAATTGCTTAATTTGCAGATGTTGTCGCAGACTGGGACTGAGCAGTTGATAAGCTTTACGGCAGTCGATGATCGGGGTTTCGCCCCCCTGCTGGGCGGCCTGGACACAGAAGAACCAAATTTTCATCGGCCAGCGGTGCAGGTGCGAACTCTCATTGTGGAAGCGAATCGCCTGCTCTGCCGGATACGGAGTTGAGCCATAGACCTTGCCGCCCATGCCCTCTCGCGGCAAATCGCCGTAGTCGCCAAAGAGATCGGGGCAAATCGCCTGGGCCACCTGCTCAAACTCTAGGGCTGACCCTAGGTCAAACCCTCGAAACAAAATAGCGCCGTGCTGCTGAAGCTGCTGCTCTAGCCAGGGCCGATGGTTTTCAGCCCAGTCCCTCAGATCGGTGGCGTCATCCTGGGGTTCAATCACCAGGGGGAAAGAGGGCGCAGCGGTCAGATAACTGGTGCGCACCAGGTCTTGCTGAGACCACTGAATCGGTTTTGGCTGCACCGATTTGATAGTTTTGAACTGTCTACGTTTACTGGGCTGGGGTGGGGGCGTTGTCATGGCTTGCGAAGGGATAGAGATACCAGCCAGCTCAGCGAGCTGAGCCTGGGGTCGAGTCACAACCTGCTGGAGAAGTTCGATAAAGTCTTGGGAAAAGCGAGCTACGGTCTCCGGCTTAAACAGGTCGCTGCGGTAGTTCCACTGACCTTGAATGCCTTGGTCTGTCTCGGTCAAGAACAGCGCCAGGTCAAATTTGGCGGTGCCGTTATCAACGGCTAGGGGAGTGAGGGTTAAGTGGTCAAGCTCTAACGGCGGCATCGGCGTGTTTTGCAGCACAAACAACACCTGAAAGAGCGGTGTCTGGTGCCGCGATCGCACCGGGTTTAGAGCCTCCACCAACTTGGCAAAAGGCAAATCTTGATGGTTGTAAGCATCTAGGGTGACCTCTCGGACTCGGCTAAGTAGATCCTCAAAAGTGGGATTGCCGGACAGATCCGTTCTGAGCACGAGAAGGTTGACGAGAAAACCGATCAGGGTTTCGGTCTCGGCTCGATTGCGGTTGGCCACATCGGTGCCGATGACCATATCCTGCTGCTGCGTATAGCGATAGAGCAGGATTTGAAAAGCGGCCAGGCAGGTCATAAATAGGGAAACTCCCTGCTGCTGACTGAGCTGATGGAGCGTTCCCGAAGGGTGGCCGGAGGCCAATCGCCCTAGCTCAGGCGGGAGGGTGAAGTATTGCAGCGCGCCCTGATGGTTAGGGGTCGTCGATCGGGGAAAGTCTGTCGGCAGCTGCAGCACGGGTAGGGGTGCTTTGAGCTGCTGCTGCCAGTAGTCTATATGTCGCTGCAGCGGGGAGATACCAGTCGCATTAGGGGTCTGAAGCCACTGCCGCTGCCACACCGCTAAGTCGCCATACTGAATTGGCAGCTTGGGTGGTGACGGGTCTTCACCGTTGATCAATGCCCGATAGCACGTCGTTATCTCTCGGATTAAAACGCCCATCGACCAGGCGTCGGCAATGATGTGGTGCAGCGAGAACAGCAGCACGTAGTGGCTGTCAGCCAGGTGCAGGAGCTGCGATCGCAGCAGCGGCCCCTGCGCCAAATCAAAGGGCTGTCGAGCCTCAGCCTGAATGATCGACTGAACGGCTGGCGGCTGTTGCTCGGCAGGTAATGTCCTCAGATCGCTTTGGTGCAGGGTGATGGATAGTTGAGGCGCGATCGCCTGTACCGGGAGGCCATCCACCGTCACAAAGGTGGTTCTCAAACTCTCATGGCGCTGAATTACGATATTCAAGCTCTGCTCTAGGGCCGGGAGATTCAGATCGCCCGTCAGGTCGACGGCGGTCGAAATGTTGTAGCTCGAATCCCCTGGTTCGAGCTGATCGAGCACCCACAGCCGCTCCTGGGCAAAGGATAGGGGCAGCGGCTCCCCCCGCTGGGCGGGCTGAATCGCCCCCGCCAAACCTGTGGTGGCAGACCCCGCTAAAAATTCGGGCTCTAGGTGCTGGGCTAAAGCCGCAACCGTTGGCGCTTCAAACAGCAGCCGAATTGGCACGTCACGCTGAAAGACCTGCTGCAATCGCGAAATCACCTGAGTGGCCAAGAGAGAATGGCCTCCGAGCGCAAAGAAGTTGTCGTCTCGCCCAATGGAACCGGTCTTCAAGACCTGCTGCCAAATAGCGGCAATCGTTTGCTCAAGCTCGGTTTGCGGCTCTGCTTTAGAAGATAGGGCTGCTGATTGGGCCTCAGGTTTGGGCAAAGCTAGGCGATCGACCTTGCCATTCGGGGTCAGGGGCAGCGCCTCAAGGGATACAAACACCAAGGGCACCATGTAGTCGGGTAGCTGCGATCGCAGCCTCTCCCTCAGCTGGGCTTGGTCAAGCTCCCCTGACAGCACCACGTAGGCCACCAGTCGCGGGTCGCCGGGCTCATCCTCACGAGCCACCACCACAGCCGCGTTGACCTCTAACTGCTGTCCCAGCACCGCTTCAATCTCGCCCAGCTCGATGCGGTAGCCGCGCAGCTTCACCTGGTGGTCGAGACGGCCCAGGTGCTCTAAGGTGCCATCGGCTCGGTAGCGGGCCAGGTCGCCGGTTTTGTAGAGGCAGCTCGGTTGAGCGGTAAAAGGATGGGGGATAAATCGTTCAGCGGTTAGCTCAGGTCGCTGCCAGTAGCCCCGTGCTAGCCCTGCCCCACCAATGTATAGTTCAGCCGCAACGCCAACGGGTACCGGCTGCAACGACTCATCCAGTACATAAATCTGGGTGTTGTGGATGGGGCGACCGATGGCGATGCCGCCTGCCGTAGAGGTTACCTTTTGGAGGGTGGACCAGACGGTGGTTTCGGTGGGGCCATAGAGGTTCCACAGGGCTTTGCCTTTTGTCAGCAGCTGGTCTGCGAGATCTGATGGCAGCGCTTCGCCACCTGAGAGCAGGGTCAAATCGGCTTTTCCGCTCCACCCCGCACTGAGGAGCATGCGCCAAGTAGCTGGGGTGGCCTGCATGACGGTGGCTTGGTGGGTTTCTATCGCGGCGATCAGCTGCTGGGCGTCGCGGGTTGCGGCTTGAGGGGCGATCGCCACCTGTGCCCCTACCGTCAGCGGCAGCAATAACTCCAGTACCGCTATATCAAACGACAGGGTGGTGACCGCCAGCAGCCGATCCTGAGGCGTGAGTTGCAGGTGGTGTTGCAGCGACAGCAGAAAGTTGACCACTGACTGGTGCTCAATCATCACGCCTTTGGGCTGACCTGTAGAGCCCGAGGTGTAGATCAAGTAGGCCAAACTGGACGCTTGTACCGGAGAATCTAGTTGGCTGTGGGGTTGCTGCAACACCAGGTTCCAGACTGAGTCTAAATAGAGGATTTGGGGTTGATGGGATTCCTCCTCAAGGCCAAGACCCAGCCGATCGCCCAGGATGGAGTCAGTGATCAGCAGAGCAATTTGACTGTCTTGCACCATGAAGCGCAGCCGGTTTGCTGGAAAGCTGGGGTCGAGGGGGACGTAGGCCGCTCCGGCTTTGAGGGTGCTCAGCAGAGCAATCACCATGAGGGGCGATCGTTCTAAACAAATTCCCACCAAGGATTCAGGGCCGATGCTTACTGTTCGCAAGTAATGAGCGAGTTGATTGGCCTGCTGATTGAGGTCTTGGTAAGTGAGGCGTTGGGTCTCAAAGACCAGGGCAACAGCATCGGGACTCCGTTCAACTTGCTGCTCGAACAGTTCATGAATGCTGCACTCGGTTAGCGGCAGAGCCGTTCGGTTCCAGTCCACCAACTGCTGGCGTTCAACCTCGGGCAACGTCGACAGCGCCGTAAGGGGTTGCTGAGCTCCAGCGGGTAGATTTTCCAGGAGCATCTGGAGATGCTGACCAAAGCGAGCGATGAAGTCATCGCCAAAGCGATCGCGATCGTAGATCAGCTTAAAAGTGAGGCTGGCCCCCAGCTCGACGACGGCAGTTAACGGATAGTTGGTTTGCTCAACAGTCCGCATGGGGCGAATTTCTAGACTAGAATTGCCCAGCTGCGGCGCTACGGGGTAATTTTCAACCACCAGCAGGCTCTCAAACAACGGCGTTCCAGGTTCAATTTCACTCCACTGCTGAATTTGGCTGAGGGGGGTGTAGTCATACTGGCGGGCTTCGGCCTGTTGAATTTGCAGCTGTTGCAGCCAGTCTATTAAGTTCGTGCCTGGGGCCATCTGGGTGCGCACTGGCAGGGTGTTAATCAGTAGCCCAATCATCGCTTCAGAACCGCTTAGGCTGGGCGAACGACCAGACACCGTTGTGCCAAAGACAACTTCGCTACTGCCACTGTGGCGGCTCAGCAAAAATGCCCAAGCCCCCTGAATCAGGGTGCTAAGGGTCAGCCGATGCTGCTGCCCAAAGCGTTGAAGTTGGCCGGTTGTCGCCATTGTCAGCTGCACGGTTTGTTCGCTATGACGGGGCGTGGAAGTCTCACGGTTCGGCTGCGCCTGAATCCACGCTGGCGTTGTCAAACCTTGGAGGTACCGTCGCCAAAAGCGCTCTGCGATCGCCCCATCCTGCTGCTGAAGCCAGGCAATGTAGTTTCGATAGGGGGGGGCAGGTTCGAGAGATAGAGTTTGGCCTTGGCAGATCGCCTGATACTGCTCTAATACCTGCTGAAGTAGCAGCGCAGCAGACCAACCGTCCAGCAATAAATGGTGGTGGCTCCAGAGAAAATAGGCGCGCTCTTTACCCAGCTGCATCAAGGTAAGTCGCATCAAGGGAGCTTTAGATAGAGCAAATCCCTGCTGTTGATCCGCCTGTAGCCAGTCATCTAGCCGGGCCTGTTGATCTTCCGAGGAAAAAGATTGCCAGTCTTGCTGATGGATTTTGATCGTGACCTGTCGTCCCACCACTTGGAGCGGCTGCTCCAGCTTTTCCCATACAAATGCTGTTCTTAGGCTGGCATGGTGGTCAACACAGCGCTGCCACGCTTGCTCCAGGGATGCAATGTCCAGGTGACCGCAAATTTCCAGCCCTAGCTGTTCAACATATACGCCAGAATTGGGAGCATACAAACTGTGAAACAGCATCCCCTGCTGCATGGGCGAAAGGGGATATATGTCTTCAACGTTTTGACGATTCATCATGCTTCACTGCCTTCAAATTCGACCGTAGCTAAGATTGTGTCTAAATCGGTTGTGCTCATTCCTGGCCATAAAAAATAAGGAAAACTGCTGGGTTCCAACACTTGAGGAGGGGCAGAAATTAGCGATCGCAGCTCAGTCAAATAAGCTTGCGCTAGGGCAGCTATGGTGGACTGCCGATAGTTGCGATCGCAGTACGTCCAAGTCACTTGTAGACAGCCTTGGGCAATCAGACTGTTGACTTCTAAGCCATAGCTGCGGTGGTTCTGAGCGCCATAGGCCATGCCGCTCGACTCTGAAGCCAACGTCCATTGAGACTGTGCAGCGTCAAACTGGCCTAAGTAGTTAAATAGAATCTCTGCTTGAGGCAATTTTTGCAGCGTCTGTGATATTTTTTGAGGCGCAAGATAGCGCAGCAAGCCGTAATCAATACCGCACTGAGTCACGGTTTTTAACTGAGGTTGAATACCTCGCAGCGCTGCCTCAAATCTTGAAGAATCAAGCTTGAAGTAGGCCGGATAAACGGTCGTAAACCAGCCGATCGTTCTAGATAGATCAACGTCTGAAAATAGAATCTCTCGCCCGTGCCCTTCTAGATCAATCAAGCAAGTTGATTGCACAGTCCAAGATTGCAGCGATAGCAGAAATGCCGTCAACAATATCTCATAGAGCTGTGCCTGATAGACCTGAGCGGTTGTTTGAATGAGGGCCTGGGTGTCAGCTTGGCTAAGCTCAAGGGTGATGGTTTGACTTGATGCAACTGTGGTTTTGGTGGTGGGCGATTGATGGGGGCGATCGCAGGGTAACGGCACAATCTCAGTCGGCAGCATCTCTAGCCAGTAGTCCAATTTTTGATGCAGTTCTGGTGATTGAGCATAGATTTTTAGCTGATTGGCCCAGTGCTGAAAGGAGGTGGTTTTAGCGGGCAGACGCACCGATTGCCCCCGGCTCAACTGCTTATAAACCGTCTGGAAATCCTTCAACAAAATCCGCCACGACACCCCGTCTATTACCAGGTGATGCACCACAATCAGCAACCGCTGGGACCGGTTGGCTCCCAAGCTAAACAGCGTCACGCGCACTAGGTCGCCCGCCTCAAGATCGAGACTCCCTTGCAGTCGATTGGACTGGGCTTCAATTGCGGCCGTCTGCTCAGTGCTGGGTAGATGAGAAAGGTCAATTTCTTCTAAAACTTGAGCCGTACTGGATGTTGGCAGAACCTCCTGGTACCAGCCCGATTCCGTGCCGACAAACCGAGACCGCACCCCGTCATGGTGCTCCAGCAAACGCGCCACGGTCTGCTGCAAGATCTCAGGGTTCAAGGCAGGGCGACAGTCTAACAACACCGCCTGATTCCAGTGGCGAGGCTGCTCAAAAGCCTGCTCAAAAAACCACTGCTGAATCGGCGTCAGCGGCACCGCTCCAGTAACCGCTCCCTGCTCAGCGGTCGCCACCGTTGTCGTCCCCGCTACGGCTGCTAACGCCGCCACGGTCTGATGATCAAACAACTGTTTCGGCGTCAGGGATAGCCCCGCTTGATTGGCCTTGGCAATCACTTGAATACTGAGAATCGAGTCGCCCCCGAGGCTAAAAAAGTTGTCATCTACGCTGACCCGCTCTAAGCCCAACACCTGAGCCCAAATCTGTGTCAGGGTCTTCTCCGCCGGAGTAGTCGGGAGCCTATGGGCAGCGTGAGCAGCCAGGGTTTCTGGAACCGGCAGAGCTTGGCGATCCAGTTTGCCGTTGGGGGTCAGCGGTAGGGTCTCAAGCGTGACAAAGGCAGAGGGCACCATGTAGTCGGGCAAGCGTTGGGCCAGAAACTCCTGAAATTCCTCAGCCTGGGTGGGACGGTTCAGCACCACAAAAGCGACCAGTCGCTTTTGTCCTGGCTGGTCTTCTCGCAGCACAACCACAGCCTGCTGCACTGCTGGATGCTGAGCCAGCACCGCCTCAATTTCACCTAGCTCAATGCGGTAGCCCCTAAGCTTGACCTGGTCGTCAACGCGACCGAGAAACTCCAGGATGCCATCAGGCCGATAGCGAACCCGATCGCCGGTTCGATACAGTTTGCCAGTACCAAAGGGATTGGCCATAAAGCGATCGGTGGTCAGCTCGGGGCGGTTGAGATATCCCC
The DNA here is from genome assembly GCA_019358835.1 of Tildeniella torsiva UHER 1998/13D. Lineage (GTDB taxonomy): Bacteria > Cyanobacteriota > Cyanobacteriia > Phormidesmidales > Phormidesmidaceae > Nodosilinea > Nodosilinea torsiva. The sequence goes on along the minus strand of JAHHIH010000008.1, from coordinate 159,608 downwards.
TGGCCAAGCCTGCCCCCCCGATATAAAGCTCGCCCGGAATGCCAATGGGTACGGGGTTTTGCTCAGCATCGAGCACATAGCACTGCCCGTGGGGTAGAGGCCGACCAATGGGCACCGGGGCGGTAACATCGGTTGCCACGTCGGTCAAATCGCAGACTGTTGCCACCACAGTGGTTTCCGTTGGGCCATAGCTATTGACCAGTCGCACTCCGGTTTCTAGCTGTTGCCACGCCCTCACCGCCTGGGGCAACACAGCTTCACCACCAATGATCACCAGTCTCAGGGCTTCAGGTAGCTGAGCCTGATCAGCGACTAGTTCAACGCTGAGCTGCTGCCAAAAAGCCGTCGGTAAGTCAAGCACCGTAACTGCTGCGGTTTGGCACCTGTGCAGAAACTCGCTGAAAGAATGCAGCATGGCTTCAGTTCGCAAGACCAGCGTGGCGCCTTGAGTTAGAGCCGGGAAAATTTCTTCCGCCGCCGCATCGAAGCTGATCGAGGCAAACTGTAGTACGCGATCGCAGGCCGTCACCCCATACTCCTCAACAGCAGCCTGGGTAAAGTGGGCGAGGGCGCGATGCTCTACCATCACCCCTTTGGGCTGCCCGGTTGAACCCGAGGTATAGATCACATAGGCCAAGTGATCGGGCCTTACCGCGCTCTGAGGATTCGTTTGAGGATGTTGGGTGAGCTGGGTCTGAATGCGATCGAGGGCTACCACTGTACCCGCTGGAAAGGTTTTGAGCAGGGCAGCGGTCAGGTCAGATTGCGTTACCAGTATCTCAATCTCACTATCCTGGGCGACGAATGCCAGTCGTTCCGCTGGGTAGCTGGGGTCAAGGGGCACGTAGGCGGCACCGGCCTTAAGAATTCCCAACAGGGCGATGATCAGGGCGGGCGATCGCTCCAGACACAGGCCGACTAAAGTCTCTGGCTCGACCCCAAGGGTTTGCAAGTAGTGGGCTAACTGGTTGGCCTGCTGGTTGACGGCCTGGTAGGTGAGCTGCTGATCCTCAAAGACCAGCGCAATAGCGTCAGGGGTGCGCTCAACCTGCTGTTCAAAGCAGTGGTGAATGCAGCAGATCGGCTCATCGTGGGTCAGCGGCAGATTCCACTCGACCAAAAGCTGATGTTGCTCAGCGGCAGACAGCAGCGGCAGCTCAGCCAATCGCCGATCGGGATCGGTAACCATGCCCCAAAGTAGGGTTTGCCAATGCTCAAACCAGCGGGCGATCGTCGAGTTCTCAAACAGGCTCTGGTCATACTCGATCGCCACGGTTAAGTTATGGGATGTGTCAATGACCTCCAGGCTGAGGTCAAACTGCACCTGGTTTGGCTCCAGGCTGATGGGCTCAAGGGTCACGTTACCCATGGTCAGTTCAGCCCAGGGCGCGTTGTGTAGGGCAAACCAAACTTGAAACAGCGGCGTGTGGTGCAGGCTGCGATCGGGCTGGAGCGCTTCGACCAGCTTTTCAAACGGGAGGTCTTGATGGTCATAGGCGGCGAGGGTCGTCTGCCGAATTTGGCTGAGCAGCTCGCGCACCGTGAGCTGAGGATGAAGCTGCGATCGCAGCACCAAGGTGTTGACGAAAAACCCAATCAACGGCTGAACTTCTGGCTGATTGCGGTTAGCAATCGGAGAGCCCACCACCACATCCGACTGCCCGGTATAGCGGTACAGCAGGGCCTTAAAGGCCGCCAAGAGCAGCATAAACAGGGTGACATCGGTGGCCTGACTCAGCTGGCGGAGCGCGATCGCAAGCTGGGGCGATAGGGTCCAAGTCTGTTTCGCGCCTTGCCGACCAGGGGCACTAGACCGAGCGCAATCGCTCGGTAGCTGGAGCGGCGTTAGGTCGGCCAATTGCTGCGTCCAGTAGTCGAGCTGCGGCTGAAGCTGCCCTGCCTGGAGCTGTTCTTGCTGCCAAACGGCAAAGTCGGCGTATTGAATTGGCAGGTCGGGCAAAGCCGCTGGGCGGTTCTCAACCAGGGCTGGATAGAGGGTTGCTAACTCCTGCACAAGCACACCCATCGACCAGTTGTCGGCAATGATGTGGTGCATCACCAGCAGCAGCACATGCTCCCGCTCCTGAAGCCGGATCAGCGTTCCCCGCAACAGCTGATCTTGGCTGAGGTCAAAGGGCTGACAGCTGGCCGATCGCACAATTTTTTGCAGCTGAATGTTTGGGTCTGACGCGGCAGTTAGATCGAGGATGGTGAGCTGAAAGGCGCGATCGGGATGCACCACCTGCATGGGCTGCTGCTCCACCGTTGTAAACGTGGTGCGCAAAATCTCATGCCGCTGGATCAGCGATTGAAAGCTCTGCTGGAGAGCGGAGGAATTTAGTGCACCCCACAGCCGCACGGCGATGGGCAAGTTGTAGGCCGAATTGCCCGGCTCGAGCTGATCTAAAAACCACAGCCGCTGCTGCGCTGAAGCAACCGGAAAGATAAAGCAATCTGTTGCCGTTGGGCTCGCGGCTGGCACCTCAGGCAATGGATTTGCAGCGGCGTGGTCGGAGGTATGGGGTGAATGTACAGTAGAGGTCATCGTGGATCTTCCGGATGGTTGGCTGTCGCTGGGGTGGCAGCCGAGGTCAATGGCGATAGGCTTGGCGAGAAACCCGCTGAATTTTGGCCGTTGCTACCGGCTGTTGCGATCGCAGTTCGTCGATCTGGCTCGCTAGGCCAGCAATAGTTGGGAAATCAAACAGACGGCGCAGCGGCAACTCCACCTGAAACTGTTGGTAAACTTGGGCGATCATCTGGGTCGCTAGCAGCGAGTGACCGCCGAGTTCAAAGAAGTTGTGGTGAATGCTGAGGTCAGAGGTTTTCAACACGGTGGCCCAAATCTGACTGAGCTGTTGTTCCGTCAGCGTTTGAGGCGGCACCAAGGCAACGGTTGGCTCGGGTTGGGCATCGGCTTCAGGAAGTGCTTGGCGATCAACCTTGTCGTTGGGGGTCAGGGGAAGCGCTTCTAGGGATACAAACACCGAGGGCACCATGTAATCGGGCAGTTGCGATCGCAGCCTTTCCCGCAGTTCTGCCTGAGATGGCTTATTAAGGAACACGCCATAGGCCACTAGCCGCTGGTCTCCAGGTTCTCCTTGCGCCACCACCACCACGTCTTTTATCTCTGGCTGCTGGCGCAGCACCGCTTCAATCTCGCCTAGCTCAATGCGGTAGCTGCGCAGCTTCACCTGGTGGTCGAGACGGCCCAGGTGCTCTAGGGTGCCATCGGCTCGGTAGCGGGCTAGATCGCCGGTTTTGTAGAGACGCGAGTGAGCGGTAAAGGGATGGGGAATAAAGCGTTCAGCGGTCAGCTCAGGCCATTGCCAGTAGCCCCGCGCCAGCCCGGCTCCGCCGATGTACAGCTCCGCCGCAACGCCAACGGGCACCGGTTGCAACATCTCATCCAGTACATAGACCTGGGTGTTATGAATGGGGCGACCGATAGCGATGCCGCCTGCCGTGGAGGTCACATTCTGTAGGGTGGACCAGACGGTGGTTTCTGTCGGGCCATAGAGGTTCCACAGAGCTTTGCCTTTTGTCAGCAGCTGGTTTGCGAGATCTGATGGCAACGCTTCGCCGCCCGAGAGCAGGGTTAAATCAGCCTTGCCGGCCCACCCCGCACTGAGGAGCATGCGCCAGGTGGCTGGGGTGGCCTGCATGACGGTGGCTTGGTGGGTCTCTAGCGCGGCAATTAGCTGTTGGGCATCGCGGATTGCGGCTTGAGGGGCGATCGCCACCTGTGCCCCCACCGTCAGCGGCAGCAATAACTCCAGTACCGCTATATCAAACGACAGGGTGGTGACCGCTAGCAGCCGGTCGTGAGCCGTGAGTTGCAGGTGGTGTTGCAGTGACAGCAGAAAGTTGACCACTGACTGGTGCTCGATCATCACGCCTTTGGGCTGACCTGTAGAGCCCGAGGTGTAGATCACATAGGCCAGACTTGTCGGTGAGACCCGTCCTAGCGGATTGTCTTGGGATGACTGCGCTATCTGAGCCCAAGTTGTGTCTAAACGCAGGATTTGCGGCGGCTGGGGAGACGTTTCTAAGTCGGTCATCCACGCCGCCATTAAGCTCGATTGGGTGACCAAGAGGGCAAGCTGACTGTCTTGCACCATGAAGCGCAGCCGGTCAGCCGGAAAATTGGGGTCGAGGGGCACGTAGGCGGCTCCGGCTTTGAGAATGCCCAGCAGCGCTATCACCATGAGGGGCGATCGCTCCAGGCAGATACCCACCCGGGCTTCAGACTCAATACCGAGAGTATGCAAGTAGTGAGCCAGCTGGTTGGCCTGCTGATTCAGCTCTCTATAGGTGAGCTGTTGCTCATCAAAGACCAGGGCGATCGCATCGGGACTCCGTTCAACTTGCTGCTCAAACAGCGCATGAATGCTGCACTCGGGCAAAGGCAAAGCCGTTTGATTCCAGTCCACCAACAGCTGCTGGCGTTCGGCGGCGGGAAGCAACTCCAGGTCTAAGAGCCGCCGATCGGGGTAGGCCACAATGCTGTCTAGCAGGGTTTGGAAATGTTGGCAGAAACGAGTAATCGTCGCGTCGTCGAAGCGATCTGAGCGATACTCAACAGTCCCAATCAACCCTGGTGCCGTTTCTTCCATCGCCAGAGTTAGATCAAATTTGGCCGTCCCAGAATGCAGTTCACTGACTTCTAGGGTCAACTCCGACAGCTCCAGGCTGGGGCGGGGAACGTTCTGTAGCGCAAACATGGCCTGAAACAGTGGAGTGGTAGTGCGATCGGGCTGAAGGGCTTCCACCAGGGTTTCAAACGGTAGGTCGCTGTGGCTATAGGCATCTGTCGCCGTGGTCTGCATCTGGTGGAGAAAGGTGCGAAAGTCGGGGTTGCCCGACAGATCGCTGCGCAGCACCACCGGGTTGATAAAACAGCCAATCAACGACTCCAGCTGCGGCTGCGATCGCCCAGCGGTGGGGGTGCCGATGCACAAATCGGTTTGGCCGCTGTAGCGGTAAAGCAACACCTGAAAGGCGGCGAGCAAAGTCATGAACAGGGTGACGCCCCCCCGCTGGCTGAATTGCTGAAGAGCGATCGCCAGGGGCGTAGGCAAGCTAAACTCCTGAAGGCGGCCTGGGCTGGCCTGATCGCTGGACGCAGACGACCCCATGGGCAATTGCAGCAGGGGCAACGGGCCACTCAATTGCTGCTGCCAGTAGGCCAGATGGGTCTCAAATTCTGGGTTGGCCTGCTGCTGCCAAACTGCAAAATCCTTATATTGAATGGGCCGGGCTGGCAGAGGCGACGGCTGACCCGCCAAAAAAGCCTGATAGAGGGTCGCCACCTCTTGAATGAGCAGCCCCTTAGACCAGCCATCGCTGACGATGTGATGCATCACCACCAGCAGCCGATGCTCCTCGGGAGCCAGCCGCAGCAGCACCAGGCGCATCGGCTCTTCTTGACTCAGATCAAAGGCATAGTGGGCGATCGCCTCAGACTGGCGCTGAATCTCAAACTGCTGTTCTTCCTCAGTTAACCCCTGGAGATCGATCAGCGGCACCGCCATCGGCTGCCAAGGCAAAATCACCTGGCGCGGCTCGCCTGCCCGACTCATAAATCGACTGCGAAGAATGGCATGTCGCTGCTGCACTTCATTCAGGCTGTGCTCAAGCACATCGGCGCGCAACTGGCCGTGCAGCTGTACCACCGCCGCCAAGTTGTAAAGCGGGCAAGCGGGAGCGAGCTGATGCAGAAACCAGAGCCGCCGCTGGGCAAACGAGAGCGGATAGGTCGAATCAGGTGTCGCCACCGAAATGGATGGAGCCACCGCTTGGCGCTGCTTTAGCGTTTGCTCTAGCAGCGATCGCTGAGCCGGAGAGAGGGCGGCAATGCGTTGAGACAGATCGTTCATGACTTTGCTAACAGTGCGTCAAGGTCTTCTGGAGAAAGCGCCTCCAGGTCGGTCAGAATGTCTTGAATGGCATCCAGAGCCTCGGTCGAGGACTCGTCGTCGGGGGAGATCTGAGCAGCGATCGCCGCGGCGAGGCCCGCAATGGTGGGTTGCTCAATCAACAAAATGCGCAGGGGCAACTCCACCTGAAAGGCCGCTCGAATGCGAGACATCACCTGTACAGCCAAGAGGGAGTGGCCACCCAGGTCAAAGAACGTCGCATGAATGCCGATTTCGTCAATGCCGAGCAAGTCTTGCCAGATCCCAGCGACGGTTTGCTCAATGGCATTGCGGGGCCGATCTGACCGGGGCACATCGGGGGCGACGGTGCTGACAGGCGATCGCTCAAGGCGATGGAGCTGCTGCTGCATACGGGGGATGAGGTCGGTGGTTGAAATCACAACCTGAGGGATATTTCGCAGGGTGAGAATCCGTTTGAAGGTTTCGATGCCTTCCTCCCGCGATAGGGTCGCGGTGGCCGCCACTTCTGAAGTGGCGGTGTTAGCTTCGTCCCAAAAACGCCAGCCCTCCCAATTGACGCTAATCCAGGGGGTTGGTTGGCTTTGATTGAGAGCAGGCACCAGCGCATCCATAAACCAGTTGGCGGCCGCATGGGCAATGAAACCGCCAAGCTGGGAAGCAATTGAGGATTGAACTAGGCAAAAATCAAGGCATTTAGGGGCTAGAGCCTCAGCTAAAACCTGTAGGCCTTTGACCTTGGGCACAAACTGCCACTCACTGTCCTGGCGTCCGGTCTGTTGAATGGGTCGAAATGAAGCTTCTGCGGTGATTTCTGCGGTGTGCATGACGCCGTGCAGGGCTTCCCAATGGGCCTCAATTTGGGCGATCGCCGCCTGCACCTGGGCCAGATGGCTCACCTCAGCGGTACAGACTAAAACCTCAGCCCCCAAACTTTCTAACCGCTGCAGGTGATGAATCTTGCGACAGACGGGATCGGAGTTGGGCTGCTCTGCCAGCCAATGAGGCCAGTCAGAGCGGGGGGGCAGCGGCTCGGGTTCGAGAAACGCCAGCCGAGCCTGGACGGTTTGCGCTAGATTTCCGGCTAACGCATTGCCAATTCCCGCTAGGCCGCCAGTGATTAGATACACCCCCTGGGCGCGCAACGGCTTGGGCAACGGCTCGGGTGCAGGAATGGGCAACGGCTCAAAGGTTTGAGTCCAGCGGTGCTGGCTGCGGTAGGCAATGATGCGATCGCCGGTGGGATGCAGAAGCTCGGCCCACAGGCAGGCGACGATGCGACCAAGCAGATCGGAGGTGAGCAGGTCTGGCACAGCGACATCGACACTGCGGCAGCAGATCGTGGGGCAATCTTGGGCAATGACAGCATGGGTGCCCACCACCGTGGCCTGTTCAGGGCGCAGCAGCTCGATCCCAGTGACAGCGTGCACCTGATTGGTTAAGAGCCAGAGCGCCAGAGGCTTAGTGAGTTCAGCCTGCTGAAGCGCCTGAGTTAAGTACAGCACACTGTAAAAACCCAGGTCTTGAGCCGCCTCAAACTGGTCAGCATCAAATTGATTTAAGTTGAACGCTGGCGTGGTCAACGAGAGGCTCCAGCCGTGAACAATTGCATTGGGAAACTGCCCGGCTTGAAGCAGCGATCGCACCAGCGCCCGATAGTCTTCTGGCTGGTCAGGGTTCAGGCGATAGTCATTCTCCTGCTGCTGAAACTGAGCCCCTGCCCGCACCACAATCACGGCGTGATCCGTCGCCATGAGTCGTCGAGCTAGCTGCTCACAAATGCCGCGCTCGTCGACAAACAGCAGCCAAGTACGCCGCGATGAGTCAGAGGTTGGGACGTAGGGGAGGTGCGATCGTATCCAGGTTGGCAGGTAAAACCAGTCTTCAATGGGTGCTCGGAGTTCTGCCGCTGCCGCAGTGGGTACCACAGGTTTTGCCGGAGCAGGCTCTACCCAGTACCGCTGCCGCTCAAAGGGATAGGTGGGCAGCAGCACTCGCTGTCGCCGCTCATGCCGGTAGAATGCTGACCCATCAATTGCTACCCCGGTTAACCAAAGCTGTCCTAAGGTACGGAGTAAAAATGCCGTATCGGAAACCTGCTCCTGGGGATGACGCAGGGAGGTGAGAATCTGGGTGTCGCCCAAGGACTGCTGGCGGGCCAGTGTAGCTAAGGTGCGCCCTGGACCAACTTCTAGCAGTACCGTCGGCGACTGGTGGAGCAGTTCGCTCACCCCCTGGCTAAACTGCACCGGCTGCCGCAGGTGACTAGCCCAGTAGTCAGGGCTGGTAGCCTCTTCTGGCGTCAGCCAGGTGCCCGTAACGTTTGAAATCAGAGGAATTTGCGGTGGATGCAGGGTGACCTGGCTGACGGCCTGGCGAAACGGTTCCAGGGCAGCTTCCATCAGGGGTGAGTGGAAGGCATGGGAGGTTTTCAGCCGCCGACAGGAGATATTGTCCCGCTCCAAGCGGGTTTGCAGGGTGGCGATCGCCGCCACCGTTCCCGACACAACGCAAAGCTGTGGTGCATTGTGAACAGCTAACCAGCACTCATCTCCTAAATAAGGCTCCACCTGGTCAGCAGACAGTGCCACTGACAGCATTTTCCCTGTCGGCATCTGCTGCATCAGCTGCCCGCGCAGGGCGACCAAGTGCAGCGCGTCAGCCAGGGAAAAAACGCCTGCGAGACAGGCCACCACATATTCCCCCAGGCTGTGACCCAAGAGCGCCTGGGGTTGAATGCCCCACGTGATCCAGAGCTGGGCGAGGGCATATTCCACCACAAATAGAACCGGCTGGGCAATGGCCGTCTCTTGCAGCTGCGCCTGGGCCGCTTCGATCTGATCGGGGTGAGGGTACAGCAGCGATCGCAAATCCCAGCCGAGCTGCGATTTCAACAGTGCTGCACAGTAATCGATGGTCTGCTGAAAGTCGGGCTCGGTTTGGTAAAGCTCCTGCGCCATCTGCACATACTGAGAGCCCTGCCCCGGAAATAGAAAGGCCACCGTAGGATGATCCTGAGTCTGGGCAGCAGGCCCAGAGGGAGCCCGCAGGGCCGCGATCGCCTCGTCTCGATTTTGACAGACCAGCATTCGCCGCTGACCGAAAGCAACTCGCCCCGTGTGCAGCGTGTAGGCCACATCCGCCAGAGCCATCTCGGGATGGGTTTCCAGATGCTGCGCTAAGTTGTGAGCCACCTGCTCTAGGGCCGGGGGTGTTTTAGCCGATAGCAACAGCACCTGCCAGGGGCGAGATGGTGAGGATGGCGATCGCTCAGGCGCTGCTTCTAGCACTACGTGGGCGTTGGTGCCGCCAATGCCCATTGCGCTCACTCCGGCCCGCAGGGGGGAGTTTGCCGGCCAGTCTTGTCGCTGGGTATTGACGTAAAACGGACTGCTAGCAAAGTTAATTTGGGGGTTGGGCTGCTCAAAATTTAGGCTGGGGGGTAGTTGGCGGTGGTGCAGCGCCTGAGCGGTTTTGATCAGTCCGGCAATGCCTGCCGCCGCGTCTAAATGACCAATATTGGCTTTAACCGACCCAATGGCACAAAACTGACGCTTTGAGCTGTTAAAAGCCTGGGTCAGGGCCGCGATTTCGATTGGATCGCCCAGGGCGGTGCCGGTGCCGTGGGCCTCCAGGTAGGAGAGGGTTTCTGGCTCAACGTCGGCCAGGGCCAGGGCTTCGGCGATCGCGGCGGCCTGACCCGCCACGCTGGGGGCCGTATAGCCAACCTTGTCAGCGCCATCGTTGTTGATCGCCGCGCCTCGAATCACGGCATAGATTAGATCCCCAGCGGCGATCGCATCCTCTAAGCGCTTGAGCACCACAATGCCGACTCCATTGCCGCCGACCGTGCCCTGGGCTTGAGCATCAAAGGCACGACAGTGGCCATCGGGGGAAAAAATGCCGCCCGGCTGATAGCGATAGCCAGCGGTTTGGGGTGTATGAATGGAAACACCGCCAGCCAAGGCCATATCACACTGGTAGGTGAGCAGACTTTGACAGGCCAAAACCGTTGCTACTAATGAGGTGGAGCAAGCCGTCTGCACCGTCAGACTCGGCCCTTTCAAATTCAGCTTGTAGGATACGCGGCTGCTGAGAAAGTCTTTATCGTTGCCCAACAGAGTTTGGTAGTGACCCACGGTGGCCGTCAGGTCAGGTCGGGCCTGCAAAGCCTGCCAGTAGTCGTTGCTGCTGACGCCAGCGTAGACGCCGACGCGATCGCGGCACTGGGTGGGCGCATAGCCCGCACGTTCCAAGGCTTCCCAGGCGCATTCGAGAAAGACCCGCTGCTGAGGATCCATCAAGGTCGCTTCCCGAGGGCTATAGCCAAAGAAAGCCGCATCAAAGCAATCGATGTCGTCCAGGGGTGCGCCGGCTCTGACGTAGCTAGGGTCTCGCAAACAGGCCTGATCAACGCCAGCCGCCAGCACCTCTGCCTCGCTAAAAGATTGAATAGATTCCACTCCGGCGGCAAGGTTCTGCCAGAATTGCTCTACGGTTTTAGCCCCCGGAAAGCGTCCGGCCAGACTGATAATGGCAATGTCATCGGGTCGATTAGTCATGGTGACCTCCTTGCTGCATCTGGAGTCGACGCCGCTGTAGAGCGGCTTTTTGGCGACTGGCCTGGGTTTGGGCTGTAGTCACTAAGGATTCAGAGGGTCGCTCAAGATAGGCGGCGATCGCATGAACCGTGGGATGGCGGAATAGATCCACCAGGGAAACCGTTCGATTGAGCTGGGTCTGAAGCTGGCTCTGGACCTGCACCAGCAGCAGGGAATGACCACCCAGATCAAAGAAGTTGTCGTGGAGGCCAACCCGATCCAGCTTCAGCACCGACTGCCAAATCTCGGCGATCGCCCGTTCTAGTTCAGCCTGGGGGGCAATGTACCCATGGCCTAGCTCTGGTCGATCTAGCGAGGGTGCGGGCAGGGCGAGGCGATCGACTTTGCCGTTTACCGTCAGGGGTAGGCGATCGAGCACGACAAAGGCCCCCGGCACCATATAGTCGGGCAGCCGTTGCCGCAGCCAGTGCCGCAGCTCGATGGGCTGAAGCCAGGCCGACTGCTCCGGCGGGCCGGCCGCAGTCGGGGCTGCCCTGGTGCCCACCACATAGGCCACCAGTCGAAGCTGATCTGGCCCATCCGCATGGGTAACCACCACCACCGCGTCGCGCACGGCAGCATGCTGGGTCAGAACGGCCTCGATTTCTCCCAATTCGACTCGGTAGCCGCGAATTTTGACCTGGTGGTCAATGCGGCCAAGGTACTCAATCACGCCATCGGGGCGATAGCGGGTCAGGTCGCCAGTTTTGTAGAGGCGGTCTGGGGCCTCGAGGCCGTCTGCAAAGGGATTGGCGATAAAGCGTTCGGCGGTGAGGTCAGGGCGATTCCAATAGCCTCGAGCTACGCCTGCACCGCCAATGTAAAGCTCACCAACCACGCCAATGGGAACTGGCTGGTGCTGATAATCGAGAATGTAAAGCTGGGTATTGATGATCGGCCGACCAATCGGAATCGAGCCCGATCGCGGCTCCTGTGGAGTGACGGTATGGACACAGCAGCCCACGACGGTCTCGGTGGGGCCGTACTCATTCACTAAGCGCGTCTCAGGGGCGCGATCGAGCCAGCTATTCACCTGCTCGGCGGAAAGATTTTCGCCCCCGATAATAAAGGCGTGGGTACGACCAGAAAACTCGGCGGCAGTAAGCTGATGGCTGAGTAGCTCCAGCTGGGCGGGAGTAATTTTGACCAGGCTGAAGTTTGGGCGGCGGCGCAGCCCGGTAGCCAGGGCGTCTAAACCCCAGTCTTCGGGCAGCAGTTCAACCGTTTGACCCGCCAGCAGGGGCGAAAACAGGCTGGTGATGGTCATGTCAAACGAGATCGAGGACTGCACGGGTGCCCCCTGGCCCGCTGCGAGGGGGTAGGCCTGCTGACACCAGGTGAGATAGTTCACCAGCCCGCGCTGCTCAATCATTACGCCTTTGGGTTTGCCCGTTGATCCCGAGGTATAAATTACGTAGGCCAGCTGATCGAGGGTGGCGGTGTGGCCCAGATTGGTGATGGGCCGCTGGGCGATCGCCGCCGTCTGAGTGTCAAGCTCAATCACCTGGGGCTGCCAATCGGTGGCCAGCCCCAAGCCGAGGTCTGACTGGGTGATCAAGACCTGTATCTGGCTGTCTTGCACCATAAAGGCCAGCCGCTCGAGGGGATAGCTCGGGTCTATGGGCACGTAGGCTCCCCCCGCCTTCAAAATCGCTAGCAGACTGACCAGCAACTCGGGCGATCGCGGCAGGCAGACGCCTACCAGTTGCTCAGACCCCAGCCCCAGCGTTTGCAGATAGTGGGCCAGCTGATTGGCTCGCTGATTGAGATCCCGGTAGGTCAATTGCTGCTCGGCATAGCGCAGGGCGATCGCCGCGGGCGTCCGTTCTACCTGATCTTCAAATAACTGCTGGAAGGGGCGATTGGGGATGGGGGCGGCGGTCTGATTCCAGTCCCACAACATTTGCCGACGTTCAGCTTCGCTCAGCAGCGGTAAAGCCGCCAGAGACTGATCGGGGTTGGCCACAATGCCCACCAACAATTGCTGAAAGTGCGCCATCATGCGGTGCAGGGTAGCCGGAGCGAACAGCGCGGTATTGTACTCCCAATGGCCCTGAATGCCTTGCTCGGTCTCGATCAGCGACAGGGTGAGGTCAAATTTAGCCGTGCCCGTCTCAAGCTCGGCCAGCTCAACGGTAAGGTAGGGCCAATCGAGCCGAGTGGGTAACGGCTGCAAGTCAAACATGACTTGCACCAGTGGGCTATAGCTAGGATCCCGCTGAGGTTGGAGAGTTTCGACCAGGGTTTGAAACGGCACGGCTCCGTGACTGTAGGCCGCCAGAGCCATCTGCCGCACCTGGTGCAAGAACTCTCGAAACGGCATCGAGCCGTCGGGCTGGGTGCGCAAGGCCAGGGTGTTGATCGAGCAGCCAATCGCTTGGGGCTGCTCAGGTTGGGGCTGGGCCAGGGCTGACCCGACGAGCAGATCGCGTTGCCCCGTGTAGCGATAGAGCCAGGCTTTAAACGCCGCCAGCAGCACCATAAATAGAGTGGCTTTCTCCTGCTGGGCTAAAACTTTGAGCGGGGCGACCAAAGCCGAGTCGATGATGAAGGGCGCGCGCGCCCCCTGAAAGGTCTGAAGGGCAGGCCGAGGATAGTCGATCGGCAGTTGAAGAATCGGCAGTTCACCCGAGAGCTGCTGCTGCCAGTAGTCCAGCTGGTGCTGCCAGGGTTGGGAAGCGAGGAGGTGTAAAGGCGGCTTAGAACTAGGCTCGGGAAAGCAGGGCTTTGTTAGACCCGCCAGACAAGCGTGGTACTGAGCTGTGAGTTCTTGAAAGAAGATATTGGCCGATCTGCCGTCAAAGATCAGATGGTGCACCACCGTCACCAGCCGCTGATGGCGGGGCTCAAGTTGGCACAGCAGCAGCCTGAACAGCGGACTTTGGCAGAGGTCAAAGGGCTGTCGAGCGATCGCCTGCGTCAACTGCTGCATCTCCGCCTCGCGGCGGTCAGATTCCCAAGCCCGCAGGTCAACCTCTAACCAGGGCAGTTCAATTGTGGGTGCGGTCGCCAGGGTAGGTTGACCCGCCTGCAAAACCACTTGGCTACGTAGAGCCGAGTGGCGCTCTACCAAAATTTGCAAACTCTGGCGCAGGGCCTCGATGTTCAAGCTGCCCTTAAAATCTAGGGCGATCGCGACGTTGTAGGCTGGGCTTTGGGGCTGAAGCTGTTGCAGGAAGAAGATTTGAGTTTGGCTGGGGGTGAGCTGGGCGGTGGGCTGAGCCGGGGCTAAAGACGCTCGTTCTACCTCGGGAGACTGGCGAGAAACCTGATCGAGAATGCGCTGGGCCATCTGATCGGGCGTGATGTCCTCAAAAAAGTCTGCGATCGCAATCTCGACCCCCCAGTCGGTTTCAATCTGGCCCTTCAATGCCATGACTCGTAGGGAGTCTAGCCCCAGTTGAGTCAGGGGGATGTGGGGCTGCACCTGCTCAGGGGCACATTGCAGCGTCTGGGCAATGGCCTGCTGTAAGTGGGCGGCGAGCAGGCTAGACCGATCTTGGCTAGGGGCCTGGCGCAGGCACTCGGCACTTAGGGGGGCGGGTGGGGAGACTGGGACGGCAATCGCCATCGGTGCAGCTAAAACACTGCACTTCACCAGGGACAACTGGTCGGTCAAGTAGGCTTGCCGACAGGCGCGCCGCTGAATTTTGCCGCTGGTGGTTTTAGCAATGCTGCCCGGTTTAATCAGGGCGACGGCGTACACCTCAACCTCATGGGTGGCGGCGATCGCCTGCCTAATCGCTGCGATGGCCCCATCGAGATCGGGCTGTTGGCGAAACTCCAATTCCTGCACGATCACCAGCCGTTCTGCGTCCTCAACTGGTACGGTGAAGGCAGCACAGCCACCGCTTCGGAGGGCGCTATGGCTCGTTTCAGCAGTGTGCTCCAGATCTTGGGGATATAGATTGCGGCCCCGCAGAATGATCAAATCCTTGAGGCGACCAGTGACAAAGAGCTCTCCCTGGTGCAGAAACCCCAGATCTCCCGTTCGCAAAAAAGGGCCAGCGCCGCTGTCTTTGAGGTATGCCTGAAAGGTGTCTGCCGTCGCCTGCGGGTTCTGCCAGTAGCCCTGCCCGACGCTGGGGCTGCTGACCCAGATCTCGCCAACTTCTGCTTCGGCACAGCGGGTCAAGGTCTCTGGCTGGACGATCGCAATTTGCTGGTCGGGCAGGGACTGGCCGCAGCTAACTAGCGCCTGAGCCCTGGCTTGCATCTGCACCGGCGTAACCCAACCGCGATCAAGATCTGCCGCTTGAAAGGCTTGAACCATCGGCGACTGGGCCACGGTGCTCCCCGACACCATCAGCGAGCCCTCCGCCAACCCATAGCAGGGATAGTGCGCCTCGGGCCGAAAGCCCCAGGGCGAGAAGGCTGTTGTAAATCGCTCCAGCGTCTGCGCCCGAATTGGTTCTGCCCCGTTAAAGGCCACCTGCCAAGAGCTTAAATCTAGGGTCTGCCGCTGCTCTGGCGAAATTTTCTCCACGCACAGGTCATAGGCAAAATTTGGTGCGCCGCTGGTGGTGGCCCGATAGTCAGAAATGGCTTTGAGCCAACGATAGGGACGTTGGAGAAAGGAAACAGGCGACATCAACACACAGCGAAATCCGCCGTAGAGCGGCTGCAAAATGCCGCCAATTAAGCCCATGTCGTGGTAGAGCGGCAGCCAGGACACAAAGCAGCTGGACGCCGAGTGCCCCATCATCTGGTACGTGGCCATCGCATTGTGCAGCAGGTTGCGGTGACTGAGCATCACCCCCCTAGGGTTGCCTGTGGAGCCAGAGGTGTACTGCAAAAAAGGCAGAGTGTCGCCGCTGATGTCCGGCATCTGCCAACTGTCGGCCAGGGCTGGGTCGAGGGTGTCGGTCGCCAGCCATTGAAACGACTGAGTTTGAAAGTTATGCTCCATCAGCGTTTGCAATCTAGGCAAGGTCGCCACCGTGGTGAGGGCGATCGCCGCCTCTGCATCCTGAGCGATCGCTTGAATACGCGGAGTTTTGCGCGCATTTTGGGGCGGATAGGCGGGTACAGCAATCACCCCGGCATAGAGACAGCCGAAAAAGGCGGCCACATAGTCAAGCCCGGCCGGGTAGAGCAGCAGCGCCCGCTGGCCCGCTAGACCCAAGGCTTGCAGCTGAGCGGCGATCGCCCGGCTGCGCTGATCGAGATCCCGATAGCTCCAACGAGCCGATTCAACCTCGCCGTCTTGGAGAAAGGTAAAGGCGATTTGGTCGGGCTGGGCCTGCGATCGCTGGCTCAGGAGTTCGACCCAGGTGCAGCCGCCTCGGGCTAGTTGTGGCCAAGATTGAGATCGCTCAGTCATGCTAATTCATGCTCAAAAACTGGGTTAATAACGGCTACCTAGACGTAGCTGCGGCCTAGCCGCCACTGAACAAAATCGGTCAGCAGTCTGGCCCCGGCCAGCTTGACAGGGGATATCTTCGGGGCAACTCCGGGCTGATGCAGTGGACGACTGTGCTTACCCAGGCCCAACCCTGGTCGCTGCCGCACTTGGGCGAGAAGACTAATGAAAAATATTATCAATAAGAGTAGAACACAATTCCTCGGCCATAGCAAGCATCCTGAGAAAAGTTCCTATCTAACTTCAGGCTACTGTACCGCATAATGCTCAGGTGTTTTGGTCGTATATCGGCCAAAACCTTTTTAAAATCGTCAAATTGAAGTCAATCTAAAATCTTGACAGGAAGGTTCATCCCTGAATTAATAGGTAGTATTCTCATTTAGATCTCTGATTCTTAGATGCATTTGCCCCTGAATGCCCATGCTTAATGACAACCCTTAATGACAATTTTCTCTGGACAGTGGGCGCCCTAGGTATTAGCTCTGCCCTACCCTGCCCCGGCAAGGCCACAGGGGGCTAGCCATGTCGTTTTTCTCAACTTTGCGCTCTCTGCGTCTATTCCTCACGGTTTGGAGCGGTCAGACGGTTTCGCTTTTGGGCAGTCGCATGACCAGCTTTGCGACGCTGCTCTGGGCGTGGCAAATCACCGAGCAGGCCACGGCGTTGTCACTGCTCTGGTTTTTTATTCAGCTGCCCCAGGTGCTCATTGCCCCATTTGCAGGAGCAATCGTTGATCGCTGGCATCGCAAAACTCTGATGATGGTGGGCGACGCGATCGCCGCCCTATCCACCGTGGTGCTGTTAACCCTATATCTGACCGGGCATCTGCAGATTTGGCATTTTTATGTCACCGGGGCCGTCAACGCAGCGTTTGCCCAGATCCAGGAGCTGGCCTATTCTGCCTCGGTGGCGCTGATGGTGCCCAAGGCCCAGTACAACCGGGCCAGCAGTTTAGACTTTCTCGCCAGTTATGGTTCGCGAATTCTGGCGCCGGCCATGGCGGGGATGCTGTACCCCATAGTTGGCCTGGTGGGTATTTTTGTTATTGACTTAGCCACCTTTGCGATCGCCGTCAGCACGGTGCTGTGGGCGCCCATTCCTCAGCCTCTGTTGTCTAAGGATGATGCAGCGAAGGGAATATGGCCCGACATGCAGTTCGGCTTTCGCTATATGTTTGCCACACCGGGGCTGTGGGGCCTGTTGCTACTGGCCATGCTGTTTCAGTTGATTCATGACCTGGGCGATGCTGTGTATGCGCCGATGATTCTGGCGCGCAGCGGTAGTGATGCAGCGGTCTTTGGGGCCGTCGGCGCCGCCGCTGGCCTGGGCGGCGTCACCGGAGCAGTGATGATGACGGCTGGAGGTGGTTTCAAACCCCGTATCCACGGTGTGTTGCTTGGCATGATCGGCGCTGGCTTGAGCAAAACCCTCTTTGCCCTGGGGCAAAGTCCCCTCGTCTGGTTGCCCACCCAGTTTTGTTCCTCGTTCCATTTTCCGATGTTGGGTAGTTCTGAACAGGCCATCTGGCTCTCAAAGGTGCAGCCCAGCATCCAAGGTCGTGTCTTTGCGGCTCGCTGGATGATGGTTCAGTTGGCCTCTCCGCTGAGCTTCTTAATCGGAGGGCCGTTGGCCGATCGGGTCTTTGAACCTGCTATGCAGCCAGGCGGCCAGCTCGCACCCCTCCTGGGCAACATCTTCGGCACTGGCACCGGAGCGGGAATGGCCGTTCTATATGCCTTGACCTCCATTGTTCTGCTCGGCATTGGCCTGGGCGGATACGCGATCGCGACCCTGCGCCAGGTTGAGCAGATCGTGCCCGATCACGATGCGATCGCCGCTGCCCCATCGGAACGTTAACTCCCTCACAAATCACTCAAAACTATGAAATCCTCCCCCATTGATCGCTATTCAGACTACGACCTCTACGCTCGCATCTATAACGACGAAATCGGCGATCGCCTGAGCCGACTGGCGTTGTTACCCCTGGAGCGCCTATTGTTCTCGACCTTACCCGCTCCAGCATCTCTGCTCGACCTCTGCTGTGGCACGGGGCACCTGGTCGCCGATCTAACCCGCCGAGGTTATACAGTCTGGGGGCTGGACGGCTCTGAGCAAATGCTGCACTATGCCCACTTAAACGCGCCCGAGGCGACATTTCTGCTGGCCGATGCCCGGTCATTTTCCTTGCCCCAGCCGGTTCAAGCGGTCATTTCTACCTCTGATTCGCTCAATCATATTTTGCAGCTCGACGAGCTGAGCCAGGTGTTTCAAAACGTCCATGCCGCCCTCGTTCCCCAAGGCTACTTTCTCTTTGACTTCAACCTAGAGAGCCGTTACCAGGCCGCAACCTGGAACGGCTCCCTCTCGGGGGGCATTACTGAAGACTACGCCTGGGCAGCCCAGCGCTTGTACGATGGCCATCTGGGCCAGGTGAATTTGACGATTTTTCAGCGGGTCGAAAATGACCTGTGGCGACGCTCTGATAGTTGCCTGACCGGCAGAAGTTATGACATCGCAGCGGTGCAGTCGGCATTAACTCAAGCTGGCTTTACGAATATTCAAATCTACAATGCTCAGGACGACTTTGATATCCAGGATTGGGGTGAGGGTAAAGTTTATATCTGGTGTCGCAAAAGCATAGCGATCGATTAGTCTCAGTAGATCGAAAAGGCTTCTCTCAGCCTTGACTCTGCCCTCACCCCAAACCCCTCTCCCAAGCTTGGGAGAGGGGCTTTGAATCTTTCCGGCTCCCCTTTCTCCTAATAAGAGGAGGAGGGGCTGGGGGATACAGCTTATTTCCCGCAGGGTGGGCCAGCAGGGGCCTTGTGGTCTACTAAGCTTCTTTATAGGCTGTCTGTTTTGAAGCAAGGGCTATTTTGCAAGGCTAAATTCTTGCTGATTTGACATAGGTGAGTGTTCTAAATACAGGGCTCAACTTCAATGGCCTCAATGTTTTTAACAATGGCAGGCGCTAGCTCTGATGGCTTTTCGCTGTTGCAAGAAACCTTTAGCTGAATTGTGCGATCGCCGTCTTCTATAACCTCCCCCGAATAACCTTTGATTGCTCCAGCTCCGGGTTTAAACCGCAGCTCGAAGCGATAAATCGGCTTGGTTGGATGGGCTTCAATCAGACGACACGACACTGGATAATCTAGCCAATCCCAGCCGTGGCGAAGCATTAGTTCTCGCTCGAGGGGCTGTGCTTCATAGGGCAACATACCCCAGCCGCGATAGATTTCAGCCATCACTTGAATCGGTCCGGTGCGCGTCAGCAATGCCGCAAAAGAATCTGGAGTTAACCGTCCGTAGTAGCGTCCAGAGGGTAAATCAATCAGCGTCGGTGCAAAGCGATGACAGCCGATGTGGCTCACCTGCCAAACCCTCACCTGGGGTTGTTCTAACGCCTCGACCGTTTTGGCTGCCCGATAGAAAAACGGCTTGCCATAGCGAGCACAGCAGCGATCGTGACTGCCGTGGGTACAAATTAAAATATCGCGAATTTCAGCGGGACGCTCACCACCCTGGGGATGAATGAGCTGTGTGGTGAGCAGCGGCACCACCGCCTCTAAACTCGCCACCTGAAACTCTTGAACGTGGTATCCGGTCGCTAAACCAGTCGGCTGCCGGAAAATCATCACCCGCGTTTGGCCTGTCTGCTGAATCTGGGGATTGTAAATGAGCAGTGGCCGTACACCTTGGGTCTGCTGACACTGTTGCAAGCAGGTCTTGAGTTCAGCCGGCAGGCGAGGAGAGTCGAGGGCGTTTGCAGTCCACGGTGGCGGGCACTCAGTCAGGATGTACAGAGGTGTATTGATGGCATAGCCAATCAAATCCTCTCCCATCTGGGCAGAAACATCGGCACAAAAAGACGACTTGGCTAGCATTGAGGCAATCCTTAGCAAGTGCTAGAGCGGACTGAGCGTTTCTTGGTAGGCCAAATGAGCTTTGATCTCCGCCTGCGATCGCAGCGCCGGACGTAGCCCCTGTTGGCTAAACTGGGTCAACGCCTGAGCCTCACCGGCTGGTAGGGCCTGGGGCTGGGTGGTATTGCTATAACTCATCGAGACCATAGCCCGCACCGGATCCGAGAATTCAACCGCTGCCACGTAGGAATCGCCGCCGACGGCCGCAAACCGATTGTCTTCAGTCGGCATAAACCAAACGGAGCGAAAGACACCTAGGGGTTCGTCAGCGCCGTTAGCAGGCAGATCGACATCCTCGGCCTGAAGGCGAAACACATCCCCCCAGGCCACATCCAGTTGTCCGTAGGTGGTTTGAACTTCTGCCGCCACCTGTTCTAAAACAACTACCGCTTGATCAGAATTGGCCAAGCCATCAGGCGTACTCAGGGGTTGAGCAGCATCCCAGGGCTGAGCAAACAGATCTGAAAAGCCCAGAGTTTCTGCCCACCGCACGAACAAAACTGCCCCGCGACTATCGGCCTGGGTCTGCCGATCCCACTGACTCAGCACCGATGCGGCCTGCTGCGCTAGGTCATTGCCCCCCTGCTGAGCCGCCGGCAGCAAGTCGTCTAACAGGCGATCGGCCAGTAGCATTCGGGTTGAATACTTATAGTCAATCAGCTCTGACCAGGTGATCGCATCGTCCTGCATCAGCATGGCTGCCGACTGCTGGGCGCGCAGGGCCATTGGCCCAGGGGGAGCCATATAGGCCGGGTAGTCGGTTGGGGAAATAGCGGGCGGGAACGTTGTCGTCCAGGGAGCATCGTTGGCGTTTTGTAGCCAGCCGCTCGCCGGATCGACGACGCGCGGCAATTCTTCGTAGGGATGAAGGTCTTGCCACAGGACGGTGGCTGTATCGCCAGGCTGCACCTCAGACCAGTCGGCAAAGTCTCCCTGCTTCCGGACAGGTACTTGCCCGTTAAACAAATGCAGAATGTGGCCGTCGCGATCGGCATAGATCACGCTGAACATGGGGAGTTGCAGCGGCTGTAGCGCGGCTTCAAACTCGCTGAGGGTGGTAGCCCGGGCCATAGTCCACCACTCTTCCAGGGCTCTGGCTCGATCTAAGCCTGCTACTCGCAGGGCCAGGGCAGTTCCCTCCGCCTCCCGCACTACTGGGCCATGGATAGAGCGCTTGATCATCAGGGGCTCGTCTCGCCAGGTGCCGTCGGGCTGTTTAATTTTCAGAACTTGCTGGCTCGCATCAAAATTGCGGACACCCCCTTCCCAGCGATAGCCATTGCCGACCAGCTCCAGCCGATAGGCATCCCAGCCGTCGTAGGTGTTGACGGTGTGCGTCCAGCCCAGCTGATCATTGAAGGCAATGTTTAAAACCGGGATACCCACCAGCGCAGCGCCATAGGCATTGATACCAGGGGCCGAGAGGTGAGCTTCGTACCAGCGAAACAAGTCGGCCCAAAACAGATGGGGATTGGCCAACAGCATCGCGTGACCGCTCTCACTGCGAGCCGGGGCGATCGCCCAGCCGTTAGAGCCCGGTCGATGCAAAGGCTCCAGCGATCGCGCCGACTCGTCACCAGCTTCCAGAGCCAAATCAGCAACTTCTTCCGGATTCACTACAAATGTGAAATGCAGCACTCGCTGCTGGTGAGCCAAAACATCGATGGCCGTCACGGGTAAAACCTGAGCAAAAGCCTGATCAATGCGATCGCCATGGGTCTGAGCATAGGCGTTAATGCCTGCGGCAAAGGCCTCTAGATTGGTTTGAAAATCGGGGTTTTGAGCGGTATACCACTCTGCTGCTCGCTCAGGAATTTCCATTGTGCGCACCCACACATCCGAGTCGCGATAGTCTTCTCCCCAGTACTCCGCCGCCCGCCCCCGCGCCTGACCATACAGCCGCAGCAGTAAATCAGCGTGGCTCTGCATCTGTGCCCAGCCAAAGGCATAAAACAGTCCTTGGGCATCGCGGCTATATATATGCGGCACCCCAGCGGTATCCCAAAGAATTTCAGGAGAGTTTTGGGCAGCGCTAGGACTGTAAAAGCCAATCGTCGCCGTCATCACCACTCCGAGCAAAAGAGCTACGCCCCGGCGTAACCCACGGCGCAGACCAAACCCAGGGAAACCATCCATAGCCATTTGTTGCATCAGCATCATGTCTAATCAATTTCCCTTGGGCTAAAAAGTTCAGCATGCCAGTGCCAACAGCTCAGGGCGATCGCAGGCCCCAGGGCCGCCAAGGTCGCGACATAGTTTGGCGAAGGGTGGAGTAGATACAAACACCAGGGTTGACTCCCACTAGGACCTGCTAGGCCTGGCAAATGCACCGCCGTAGCAGCCAAATCTTCGCCAACCTCTAGCCGATCAAATTCCCAAATCTCTAGCTGACTAAAGGGTCTTGACAGCCCTTCCCCCGTGGCTTTGACATAGGCTTCCTTACCTGTCCAAAGCTTAAAAAAGACAGCGCTTTGAACCTCTGATGGTAGCGTCGCTAACATCGCCCGTTCCCTTGGCGAGAGCGCCAGATCACTGACGGTTTGCCAAGCATAATCAGGCTGAATATGTTCTAAATCGATACCCACAGGCTGCCCTTGACCAATGGCGACCAAAGCCCACTCGTGAGTATGAGAGACATTAAACGAGAGGGCCGCTGTAGTGGGGAATTGAAGAGCAGGCTTGCCTTGAGGGCCATAGCAAAATTGCACGGTCTTCGGTTTTACCCCCAGATAACGACCCAGTAGTAGCCGTAAACACCCCCGAGTAGCCGTAAAGCGATCGCGATCGCGCTGAAACCGAAATTTCCCCGCCCGTGACCGTTCATCGGGAGAAAGCAGTAGCTGAAGCTGTTCCAGACAAGCTGGATGTAGCGACAAATCTATGCACCAAACATGAACTTCATCCCCTTGGCAAAAGAGCGGGACAGTAGCCGGAAACAGCCAGTTTTGGCTCGGTCGAGTAGTTACCATGCGCTCTCAGCCGTAAGTGGCAGCGCTTTGGTACCACTGCCAAAACGCTACTAGAGGTTCAGCCTGCCTCAACGTTGCCCAAAAGTGTCTATAGCTCCAGACGCAGTTACCAAGTATGAACAGAGATCGCATGCTCACAACCCATAGTGTTCCCGCTTGCAAATGAAAATTAATCCCAATAAGAATTAAGCCTTACTAGGATACTAATGTCAAGATTAATTTGAAAAACCCCTCAGATGCTTGTCAAGGTTAGTATATAAACATTTAAATACATAGTCTTCTTGGTAATCAATGGCAAAAAGAACAGTTTCAGTTTTTCCCAATATGCCTCTGCTCGACTTTATCTAGTTAGGCAGCATGGCAGAGGATCTCGGCCCAAGTGTCGAAGATCGGGCGAGGGACTGTCACAGACTCAGGGTTCTCTAATGATGTCTAGAGAAGTTGGAAGGTCCACAAATAAAGCCGGACAAAGGTCAAGGCATCGGAGAAGGTTGAATCTTGCTTGCTCGATCTAAATGGTCATGACGTGGATGGGATCTCCTGCAAGCAAGTCGGGACCCTGTCTGACCTGAGAACCTGGTTGGAATATGGCTTCAAGCAAAGCAAAAATGAACTCGAATGGACTGACTTTCGCGTAATTGACTACGCGCCGATTGAAAAGTGAAGGGAGATTATGATGAGCGCCTATTTAATGGTCATCTTGCACACGCCACCGATGCGGCCTGAGGGACTACTCCACCAGAGCAAAATGACTCAGGGATAGTTTTGTCGTATACCCAAACTTCAGACTGGGATGTAGGGAATGGATGGAAGAACTGGCTCAAGAACCTTCGCCTAATTCAGTTGCCCTGGGCAAGTCCGAATCTGCTACAACCGAGGCTAGAGGTGTTCGCAGTTCTCCAGCTGCAAGAAGGTCTTCAGATACTCATTGGGCTCATAAACTTGTTCCTAGATGCGCCTGTGCCCATCTCACAGAAATTTGCCTCTGCCTAGAATCAGGGAAGATCAGTATGATGTGACTCATTTCAGAAGAACCAAACAGACAAAAACGGATTCGGTAGTCTTGCCCAGATCCGTTTTTGCCTGTTTGGTTTGCGACACTCAATGTGTGAAGAGCACTTTAGCGTAAATTGTCAGCAGTTTAGGGCTACAGCGACATGACTATGCGAAAAACGACACTAATCTGCGAATCGCGACATTTAGCGTGCGAACGTACATTACTCGACAAAACCTATGGGCGATACTGGACTCGAACCAGTGACATCCTGCTTGTAAGGCAGGCGCTCTACCAACTGAGCTAATCGCCCGTGCTGCATTCGCAGTTTTATATCTTAGCAGAGGATAAGGGCGTTTCAGCCGTTTTTGTAAAATCTGGTCGATTGGGTGGGGTCACACCGCATGGACTAGAACTGGACTATCCCGTTGCCCCCTGTGACCCCACCCACTACCCGAGTCAAAGTCACCCTAAGGCTAGAGACCAAGGCAGCTCTGGAGCTCGTCGCTACCAGGCATGGGGTCAGTTTAAGCGAACTGCTGTCTACAGCCGCAGAGGAAAGATACTTAGGCTCTCAAAAGCCAGCCGAATCGTTAGACATCGTAATCGACTGGCTGACCCGGATAGAAGAGAAACTGGCTTCCCTAAGCGCTATACCTGGGCCTGTTTCTCCATCCCCCAGCCCACCAGCATCCCCCCAACCGCCCGACAAGCCTCAGAAGAAGCGGTGGGGCCCCAGACTTGGAGTCACAGGCTGTGCTAAGTCTGAGCCAACCTTGGACACGCCAAAACCCAGTGTGATGACCAGTCCCATTCAGGCGATTGATAAAGGACTGCCTGTCCATATCGATCACCTAATCGATCGCTGGGGCGGCGATAAGGCTTCAAAAGCTAGGCTCTGCCAGCTGGGCGGGCGTAAAGGCCATCTCTTCAAAGGCTCTATCACCCACGCTCAAACCGTTGAAGCTGTTACGAAAAATCTTGACCCAGAAAGCTTGCCTTGGTTTCCCACCAGCCAGGACAGAGACTTTTGGGTTCAGATGGACAGCTCAACGTTCGTGAAAACCATCCTAACGAAGCCATGACGAAATATACGATCAACTGCGGACGCTGCAAAGAAGATTTCACATCTACTTGTAAGGAAATGACAGCCTGTGACGCATGCATTCAAGCCATTGCTCAGAGAAGGCAAGAACGTTTGGACTACCATTACAAACGTTTGGACTACCATAAGGAAATACACCAGAAGCCAATAGAAGAAATAGCGAATCGCCTGCGTGTACAACCCAGCCAAGTACTAGGACTCTTTGACCTAATGGAATTGACTGTCCCAGATGAAGACTTTTGGACAGGGCTCCACGGTCAGTCCTGCCCAATTAAGCCAGAAAATTTGTCGTACGATACCGACCCCTCAGAAGTTTGAGTGCTTTACGCCCCTCGCCAATGACATGAGCGCGCGTCTCTTCTTCAACAGCCGTGAGGGGTAATATCAATCGTCCTAAAAAGCTCTGATGAACTTATTTAGGACGATTGATGGCTGCACGATTGGAGCAGGAGCACCCCCGCCCTGGCTGCTAACTGTGATAACTGGGGAGGTGTTCTGAGTTGTGATTCCAGTCGTCCTAGAAGAGATAGAAACCCCCGTTCCAGAGATGCCAATAGAGCCATTAACCGTCGCAGGATTTAAGGAAATACCTGTGGTGGTAGGTAGGATAAATGCCGTCTGTACAGGAAGATTGACATTAATCTGAGTCTCGATTACTGACTGAGCAGGGCCGGGGCCACCACCAGCATTACTTCTAGCCGTATGTTGGTGTCCAGGGTCATTAACCCCGTGATTGTGGGGAGACTGACTAAAGGCGTGAGCATGCCCAGGGTCACTGATTGGGTGAGTATGTCCAGGGTCATTCACCTCGTGGCTATGCGCTGTCTGACTAGCATTGTGCCCGTGAGGAGGCATTTGAGCGACCGTAAGGGTGACGGTTTCAGCGCCCGTCTTAGTACCTAAAGGACGGTTAGTTAAAACGCCATCAGTGCCAGCTCCAATCGTTACTCGTTGACGACAATCAGGAACTCGAAATGTCCCTAGAGGGTCGCCAATATTGTTGTAAGTAGTACCAATTGCCGTGTGAAGCAGAGGGTAAGCCGCAACAGCATAGCTTGTACCATCACACAGCAGCCAGCCTGTTTCAGGAGTACTCCGAGCAGATTCTTTAATATCCCCAATAGAGAAGATAGAAGTCGCTGAAATATTGACGGGCGTAACTTGTTCTACAGCCTGATACCGCAAATCTGAAAGGGTAGTAATCGCCCCGCCAGAGGTTACAAAATAGGCTAGGGGAACACAAAGCTGTGGGAAGGTTGCTCCCTGGACGACCGCGCCAGTGTCATCAATATAAATGCGCCCTGAGGTGTTATCAGGCAAGGTAATAGACCCAGCGCTGATGGCTACAGAGCTACCACTGGTAAGTAGTACTGCGGCAGAGGTGTAGCTTACTGATAGCCCCGAGACTTCGGTAATCTTGATTCGATTCTTCCAGTCATAGAACTGGGCTTTTATCTGGTCTGGTTCATCGTCTAACCAATCATCAATGACCTTCGGGCCATGTCCATATTCGTCTTCACCCGTCATCTGGGGAAACCCTGCGGCGTTGGCTAGTGAATCCTGCCAAACATCGCCTGTATTAAGTGTGGGCCTCATGCAATCAAATCCTTGTACTTAAAAAGAAGCCCGACTCAAGGCCGGGCGAGAAATCAAATTGGTTGTTGTTCGAGAACGCTTAAGCTGTTTCTGTGAACTCAAGCGTAAGGGAAGCTATTAGAGCATCTGCATCAACCGCAGGCACAGCTTCTATGTACACGCCTAAAATCGTGTCAGGTTGTGAGGAGGTATAAACCTGGTGCTTAAACAAGCGATCGTTCACTTCTGAATCGAGCGGGGTTGACCCTACGGTTAGCTGAACGTCTATCCCACTGCTGTTGACAATGCCAGCGCGAAAAGTCCAATCGGCGTAACCTGATAGACCTAGAATTCTTAGTCCTCTAATTAGGACTCCTGACGCAAAAGGTTTATTCATGAACCACTTGGTACTTGCAGTAATACCCTCAGCCTGAATGTTGAAGAGCTGAGCGGGCCTAATCCTTACAATCAACTCAGCATCGCTGGCAATGAGTTTCGCTACCCGCAGCGCGCTTGTGTCGAGGTTCGCATTGTTAATCCCAGTGGGAACTAGGCTTGCAAACTCGACGGTATCAACGTTTGGAACGATGGCGAAGAAGTCAATGATTGGGGCATCTTCGCCATCAATCGTGAATGTGAATTGGTAAGGAACGTTGTACGTTTCGCTCTCGGGTAATTCAATATCAACTTCACCAGCTGTGATATCAAACGCCACTTCGACCGGCAGATAGATGCTGTCGGGAATGGTCGAGTCATCAGTGATGTTATAGGCCAACCGCGCGGTCAAAGACCCAGCGAGGCCTGTCCCAGCTGAGTCAGCTAGGGTTCCTAAGATATTAGTCATTCTGGCCTGTGCCCTGTAAGAAATTCAGCTGGTTTGAATCGAAGTTATTGCGGTCGAGTACATCAACCAATTCACCGAGAATGTCTATGTTAGTTTCCTCGGTGAATATGAGGTTCAGCGCTGCATATAGCATCCAAGCTTCTCGATGCTGGTTGTTTATCACCGCCATCAAGTAGGTGAAGTAGTTTGGAGTAGCGTTCTGGAGCATCCAATGCAATAGAATAGGCCCTGTGTTCACGTCTTGAATTAGTTGGAGCCAATTAGGGATGTTGTTCATTGTTTTAAGCCACCTTTATAAACCATTCGATTTTTGTGCCATTCAGTAAGTTGACAGCGCTAGTTAAAGCCGTACCCCCACTGTTAGCACCAAAGCCAAAAGCTCGGACTTGCTGAATTTTATTGTTTGTGTAAATGTCTGTGTTTGACCATTGAGACCAGCGCACACCCTGAAAGTTGGCACCTAGAATAAGGCGTTCCTCACTGGTAGTCACGAACATTGCCCCACTGCCAGCAGCGGTAATTTTCCCCTCAACAGTAGACAAAGAGTTTTTGTTACCTGCATACAGGAAACCTCCGCCATCCCAGGCTCCTGAGAAACTGGCATAAGATACAGAAGCGCTAGCAAAGTTGTGGAAAGTAGCCGCACTAGCCCATTGACCCGTTTGGTTGTTTGTTAAGTCGTTGATTCTTATCAGCGCGCAATACGAATCTGTAGTGTTAGGTGCTGAAAGGTTGGTGATTCTAAACCTCACCTCATCTACATCTGAGCTGGTGTAGTTAGAACAAACTAAGTCTACAAGGGCGTCAGAAGCCCCAATAACATTTGTCTGTACTTTTCTCCAGCCAGACGCCTCTAGACTCTCTTGAACGAACTGAGTATTAGCAACTTTGTCGTCTTTAGTTCCAACAGCAACGTCAGGAACGACAGGGGAGCTGGTGAAAGTTTTGACACCATCAATGCTCTGGGCGCTAGTCGTTAGGCCGGTTACTGACTGAGGTTCATATCGAGAGTTTGCCGAAACGTAAACAAGAGTTTGACCGTCTGTAGGCGTGGCACTTTGAACAGCCGCTCCCTGAATCTTGAGAGCATCCCCCATCGTCGCCACAACGCCCGCGCTGCTGCGAGTTTTGAATTCCCCGCTTTGGGCATAGAGAATTACAGCGCTGGTTGGATTGGTCGTGGGAACAGTGGTGGCATTGTTGATGCCAATGATGCCGCCCGAACCGCCGCCAAAGGTCGTTGAGGTAGAGCCAATCTGAAGGCCAGGGCCAGTGAAATAGGCATTCTGTTGGGTAATAAACTGGCATTGGCTATCGAAGCGAGTTCTAACCGCGCTATCAGAACTACGACGCAGCTCAAACAGGTTCCCCCCACTCGTAGAATTCGCTTTTACAGAAAGACCCGAATCAGCATCATCATTCAGACGAATAGAGAGTTTTGCATCAGGAGCGGAAAAGTCTTCAGCCAAGATTAGCTCGCCCGCAGCGGTCAGACGTAGCTCAGCTGTTCCATCGTTTCTAATGTCCAGAAGATTTCCGGTGGTGCCACCCTCGGTTGCATCGATAAAGATGCCCTTAGCAGCAGTCCCCGTACCCTTCAAATCAATACTGAGACCGGAGGCGTTAGCGTCAGAGTCAGTAGGTTTTACGTGGGAGATCTTGAGGGTGCCGTGCGCTTCTTCCACACCCGTAATCTGAGCGCTGCTGAACTCGGTGTTCGAGCTAGAAATATTGATACCAGAGATGTTGTCGCCGGTTGTCGCCTGGCAGATAGCTGAAATGCTGTGCTGGCCACTGGTTGCGCCAGTAAAGACCGCATTGACACGCCCGCTGTTAACTTGCCCAGTGAAGGTTGAGACCCCTGTGACTGCGAGAGTACTGCCCAGCGAGGCAGCGCCAGTGAGAGTAGACGTACCAGCGACCGAGAGGTTGTTGCTTAAGGTCGCAGCGCCGGTCAGGGTGGTAGCCCCAGTAACGCCTAGAGTTCCGCCAACAGTCGCATTACCAGTTACAGCCAGGGTCGTGGACAGCGTGACAGCCTGAGCCACGCTGAGAGTGTTAGCTAGCGCAACAGCACCAGTCGAGCGAGTGACAGTGATAACAGCGGCTTTGGTGACACCATCATCATTGAGGCGGCTGATTACTAAATTTGAGCCAGCGTTAGAACCTGATTCAGCAACGTTATTTTTCTCGATAGCCCAGCGCTCGCTAGTGCCAGAAGCGAGACTTAGCCCAGCAGCAGTACCAGCGGCCTTGGTGATTCTAGGCCCGTCAGTGAATGTCTTAACACCCGCTACGCTCTGGTCGGTTCCAGTATTCACGTAGTCGCCAAGGGCGGTGAGAATCTCGGTTCTCAATTCCTCAACGTCTTCTACAGCTTCTTCTGCCACGGATGCGAAGATGTCGCCAAGATTGGTCTTTCTAACGGCCCCACCCTGGCTGATCGCTAGTTCGTCTGAATCGTTAATCGTAGTTGCAGGGTCAAGGTCGCCAATCTGACGAAGGATTACCTCGTCGCGGCTCAAGATGAAATCGGTCATGGATAGTCCTAAATTTGGAATGCTTCGCCAGCGGCGGTGTTGGGGGAGAGGAGGGTGATTTGGTCGCTATCGGTGAACCCTAGGACTTCAAAAGTCCTGAAGAATTCGTTGCTGAAGACGACCGTTTTCGTGCACCAGCAAGGGCCGAACAGCTTGTCCAGTCTGCGGGTTAGTGTCTCTTTAGGTGTTTTGTAATAGTCGTTGGGCAGCAGAATGGTGTAGTCCCAGGCGACGACGCCTAACTCGTCCCCAACCTCGTCCACGCCAATGATGAAGCTGGTGCCCTCTTGGATAATGTGCTTGATGTCAAAGGCGTTGAGAACAAAGCTCAGAGCTTGTGAGGTTCCTTTCAATGGCCAGATAAGGCTGAAGCTAGCGTTCAGCAGCGTGCGCTTGGCTTGGGTTGCCCAGGTCTTATCCCAGTAGGGCCCAGTGAACCCGCACAGCCCAGCGATGTAGTCGAGCCATTCAGGGTCACATTCGAGAGGATTGAGCTGTCGCCCTAGGTCATCAACCTTGTTGCGTATTTCAATGAACAGGTCGTCTGCCGGGCGTGTGAGCCAATCAGCAACAGGGTTCTCGCTGTAGCCTCCATTGACGCCTGGTGTAAGACCGTAGGCGGGCCGTGCCTGCTCGTACCAGCGCTCATAGACAGGATTAGAGGTCATCGCCAAGTCCTCTTACTAGCTCGAACAGATTCCCTGATTCATCAGCCAGAAACAACGCCATAGCTAAAGGCACCGGCATGCTGTAGGGCTCCGGCATATCCAAGTTGTTCGGCGTGTCATTCAGCAGGATGTAGTCGATCAATTTCACTCCAGCGACGAACCGCAGCTGGTGGCGAACCTCTTCGATAAACAAAGTCTCACCCGGCGTTTGGATGCTGGGCTCCAGATAGCTTTGGAACGCTTCCCACAGACTGTCAGCGACCTCATCAGCCGTGATGTCGTTGGTTATCTTGGCGTAAACACTTACGGTGACTTCCTCAACGTCCATCGAAGAAACGTGGAGGGTAGTCCCCAACAGAATTCGGTCGGCTAGGCCATTGCGAACGCTGTTTAAGACTGCGATGTTGGCAGGTTCTCCACCAGGGGCTAGGCAGAAGATATGGATCGCGCCTGGGGTAGTGGTTACCCTGTCGCCACCCAGCAGGCCAATGGTCTTAGCTTTAGACCCAGCACCCATCAGCCGCTCTGCTTCTTCGTTGAAGTCAAACTCTGATACCAGGTTCTGAGTTCTGATTTCTCGCATGCCACGGTTGATAGCCTCTTCAATAGGTTCAGCCTCAGCACCACCTTGGGCAGGCTCAACGTTAATGACGCTGCCTAGGAACGCAAGCGGCTGGGTGATGCGATTAAGGCTATAGGCGGGCACGTTGTATTCTCCACCCAAGGCCTCAGCTTCAGCATCTACGGTTCCAGACAAGTTGCCAGGCGGGATGACCAAGATGCTCTTGGTGAAGAACTTCTTCGAGGAGCCCGAGGTAACGACTTCAAACCCGGCTGGAATTGTGTAAGGGGTGTTCCTAGGTGCGGTGAGAGTGAACGTCAGGCTGGCCGTAGCCTTAGCACCCAAGCTTCTCGTCACCCCGGCCAGACTGAGGAACTGAACGATGAGAGCTAGAGGCAACTTGTTGCAGCGGAATAGGAACTCTGCGGCTGCAAACGCTTGGGCTCTTAGTAGAACACCAAGAGGTTCTCCAGAGCTGCGATCGTTGAGCTTGCCTCCGCTGAGGAAGGACACAAGGTCAAAGGCTTTGGCGAAGATTTCCTCCTCGGAGCGATCATCAATCTGAGGAATAAAGAGTTCTAGTTTTTCAGTTTCAATAGTCATTGTTTATCCTACAAAAAACCCCTCCATTGGAGGGGCGTCAAGTGTTTTCTCTAAGCTGTTCTTTGTGATTTTGCTGGGGTCATAACGGCATCGTATGCTGACCATCCCGTGCTTAGTCGGTGCCAGATAACTCCAACGTCTATACCTACCTCTTCCGCCCATTGGCTCATATTCTGAGTCCGATTCCCAACGGTTACTTTTCGGTTTCTTCGGGTGTTATTCGCCTGCTGTTTCGGGGTTGCCCATATACAGTTACCAGGTTCATAATTTCCATTCGACTCCTTTCTCTCTAGGGTATGCATAGGAGGTTTAGGCCCCATGTCCCTAAGAAAGGCAGGGAAGTCATTTAGCCACGGGTCACAGACTTTAATTCCCCTTCCTCCATAATTATGGTAGTCAGGGTTGCTAGGACTAAGACATCTATTCCTCATGTTTGACCATGACTGATGCTCCGGCGTTCTCCAAAGCCCGTGTTTGGCATTAGCCGTATTTCGAGCAGCGGTTTCCTCACTCGCTAGGCACCCACAACTCTTTGTCCGTCCGGACTTTAGATTCTCACTGAGAACATTTGTTGTCTCTCCACAGTCGCAAAGACAATCCCATGCAGTCCTCATCTTGCCTCCTGAGAAGGTGTCTTTTCTGTTGAGGACTGTTAGCCGACCAAAAACTTCGTCAGTTAAATCGATGAACTTTGGCATTTTTTCTTTACGTTAATGAGGTTCGTTAATATTTTGAGAGGGCAGGCCGGTTAACGACTCCGGCTTTTCAGAAAAGCTCATGACTTCTTTTCCTAGCCCATGCTTATTTTAACAAATGGGAAATTCTCATTGTGTTCAGCCTTTATCTCAGAAAGTTGAGAATGAAGTCTTCCTGTGGGATTCCGCGATAGGCATAGGCTATGACGATTTGTGCCCCGCCATCATCGGCAATCTGACTACTTGTTGAGAACTTAGCTTCAGGAATTTCTTTTATAAGTTTTTGCATTATGGAAAATGCATAAGTTGTCCAGTCGAACTGGGAAGTGAATAGAGGAGACTCAGTTCCGTATGAAGGTCTGAGAGGATTCTCTAGAGGAAGCGTATCGAGGAGTGAATCGATACGGGACTTCACCCAATCAGCTTCAGTAACAGTTTTGAGGTTGCCTGTCTCCTCGTCCACGGCGAGTGGATAAGTTAAACCAGTTGTCATATTCTTATTGTCCTGAAGTCGTTAGAGAGTCGCCGCGAGTATCGAGTGCGCCCACGACAGCGATGTCTTTGCCGTTAATGCGGGCGCTGCCGCTGATGGCTATGTCACCGTTAATAGAGATGTTTCCGCCAGTGATCGTGATATTCCCACCACTGCTGATTGCGATCATGCTTCCCCCAGCGGTGATGGTGATTGAGTCTCCATCGAGAGAGTAGGCAGAGCCCACGGTTGTCTCAGACGTTCCAGCAATATTGAGCTGATGCTTTCCTTCGATGTCGTAGCGGTAATCAAGCTTGGGGTCAGTTTTATCGAACGGTGGGTTGATGTCGTTTATGCAAGGCAAGTACCAACCGTTAGTGTCGATGCCGTCGCTAGAGAAAACCAAAACGGTCTGCCCGACCTTAGGCAGCGGCTCATCGAGTTTGAAGGTTGTGCTTAGGCGACGAATCCAATGAGACTCAAGCGAGGGATTCGCTGGGTTGACAACTTTAATTCGTCGCCGCCCAAGTTCGTCTTCATTGTTTGAGACCACCGCTAGGTAAGCAAAAGGATTGCGATCGCGCAAGTCGAGAGCGACTCCAGCTGCTTTCTCAGCGTGGCTTAGTAGTGAGAGGATGTCCATGTTCAAATTGAGTTTTGATTTAGACTTGAGAAAAACTTTCGAGTCTTAATACGAGTCTCGTGGGTCTTGTAAAAAACCGAAAAAATAGAGTTTTTTGAGCCCTTTTTTGGTGTGCCAAAGTTGGCGCGTATGTACCAGATGTGGCGCATATGCACCAAGGGTGGCTCACTTTTTGAGAAATTAATTTTGGTGTGCCAAAGTTGGCGCGTATGTACCAGATGTGGCGCATATGTACCAAGTTTGGCGCAGCAGAGAGGTTTGAAAAAGGGGGCGAAAAATCAGCTTTTTTCAGGGCCGATTAAACTGCTTGGTTTAGTTGAGATTTAGATGTACCGCTGCGGGTCAACTCGTGTGCCGCTGACTCGAAACTCAAAGTGCAAATGAGGGCCAGTGCTGCTACCGCTGTTTCCACTCTTAGCTATCTGCTGGCCTTGGCGAACCGTAGCGCCGGGAGAGACAAAAATATTGTCTCCATCGAGGTGGCAGTAGTAGGTTTTGATTCCACCAGCGTGAGCGATGACAATGTTGTTGCCAAAGCCTCCGCCGCAGCCGCTACCTCTGTACCCGTTGAGGGGGCAACTGGTTGTAACTGACTCGACAGTTCCAGCCGCTGATGCCCATATGTTTGTACCGATGGGACAGGCGAAGTCCACACCACCATGCTGTCTTCCCCAGCGAGGGCCAAAGGGAGAATTGATGGGTTGGGAGACAGGTCTGATAAAGCCGCCTGCCTTTGATGCAGGAGCATCGCCACTGGGGGGAGCAGTGCCAGACGCGCCAGCTTCAGCCGCCACAGGTTCAGGGGTCAGATATTTATTGCGGAGAGGTGTGTAGAGCTTTCCGCTGGTGACGAAACCTGTGTCTGCGCCCAGCGTGTGAGTCACAGACTCATGCACCCAGATTCGATTGAGGAACCCGCCGAGCTTCTCAGTTCGAATGGGGTCATCAGGCGTCAGGATAAGAATTTCAGGAGTTGAAGGAGCCGAGTAGGTAGCCTCAATCCCTTTAACCCGCTGCTCATTAGCTCTCCGCTGCCCGTCTTCGAGGTCAGTAACACCAGTAGTTAGAGGGCGATTGCTATCAACGTTAGAGCCAGTAGTGGATTCGGTTTCGTCTGCACCTTTGGCGTCTGTTGTCTCAGCGGTCTCCTCTTCGATTAACCCAGTATCCGGGTTGAGCTCGAACTTCTTGACCCCAGTGGAGTTTTGTTCGCCAGGTTCAGAAGAACGCGCTGAACCACCAGCCGACTGAGCTTGATGGCTCACGCTGAAGTTATTTAGGTTCTTGCCGATGGCCAGGGTGTAGATGTTGTCGTTGCCCTGCTCCAGCGTTTCTGATCGCGCT
Organism: Tildeniella torsiva UHER 1998/13D; assembly: GCA_019358835.1. GTDB lineage: Bacteria > Cyanobacteriota > Cyanobacteriia > Phormidesmidales > Phormidesmidaceae > Nodosilinea > Nodosilinea torsiva. The sequence goes on along the minus strand of JAHHIH010000008.1, from coordinate 124,811 downwards.
TTAATCTCCAGGGTGTTGTTTCCAACATTCTTAAGGATGAGCCCGACCCGCTCGCACTCCTGCAGCAGAAATTGGTAATCAGTCAGCGCTTTCTGGGAGATGTAGACATACCTGGGCCCTTCAACCTGCATGTCCACTCTGAGGCCATAGTTAGCCGCAATCTTCTCAGCGAGCTGCTTGAGGGAGATGTTGGTATAGGCCGAGTTCTTGGGGGCCTGGTGCATCACCCAAGCAGCGGCTGTGCCTGTGAACTCTAGAGTCGATTGATCATAGAGACTGTAGCTCAGGCCGGTATGAATGAAGCTATAGGCAACCAGGGGCTTTCCGTCGAACCCGAGATAGAGGGTGATTTGCTGACCCGCTAGAGTCTCGCTGCGCCCTGGTACATCAGGGTTTCGCTTAGCCGTGCTCTGGGTAGCGGCTTCTTGACTCGTTGAGGTTTCCTGTTCAGGGGTGAGTGCTGCGCCCTGGTAGTTGATATCCATCGCGTTGAGCAGGGCGGTCGCCTCGTCTTCCCACGCGTTATAGGCATCGGGGAAAGCGCTTCTTTGAACTCTTTGTGCGGCCTGGCCTTTAGTAAATTCCTGCTGACGCTTCGGGTAATCAAAGAGCCCTTTGTTGGTGCCAGCTCCTCTGAGGAAAGCGCCCGTTGAGTAGGAAGGATTAGTAATTTCTGCGTAGCTGCCCCAGGCTTGGGAGGGTCTTTGCTGGAAAAGCCCAGCGGAGTCTCTATCGCCGCCCCTTAGGTTTCTGAGACTGGATTCCTGAAGTGCCGTCATCAGGGCTACTTCCAAGTCCCATCGGGTAGCGCCTAGGCTAGCTCCAACACTAGCGATCGTGTAGGCATTGCCGACTTGTTCAGCTGTGAGGGTAGAACTCCCATATGACCCTGCCGCTGGTGCTGAACCAGAGATAGCGGGAGATGCTGAGGTCTCTGGTTCAGCTCCAGCAGCTGCGGCCTGACCAGGTTCCTCTACAGGCTCAAGCCCCTCGATTTCCTTGATGTAGGCAAGGAACGCATCTGTTACTTTGCGGTCTTCGTCGTAGATGCTGAAAGTACAGCCTGATAGGCCTTTACCTTCTGAGAGAGTGACAGAGACTGCACGCAGTTTCCCATCGCCCCAGGAGAACGTTTGGCTCTCATCCCCCATACCTACTTCAATTCGGGCATACGGTTGGAACATTGTTTACAAGAGCCATTCAATGAGTTGTTGCGGGCTCAGAGAAGCAGGCCCGCGGATGGCGCTGAGGTCTAAGCTTTGGGTGTTTAACTGGGACAATGCCGGTGCGATCGCGCTAGAAGCTCTGGACTGAATTTCTTCAACGCTAGGAACCTCAATGGTTTGTCCAGCAAGGCTTTCAGGGTCGAAGATGTCTAAATTATTTAGTTCAGCTAGCTCTCTGAAATAGGAGGTGTCCCCATACAAAGAACCGGCTAGAGACGATAAGCTCTGGCCGGGTCGGATTTCTTGAGTTGTCACGTTAGCTCCTCAAAAGCTCTGAATTAGGTGCCCACTGCCGACCGTCCCAGGTGCCTACGGTGCCTAAGACCTGGTTGTTGTTGTCTGTTATTTGAACGGTGCCGGTATCGCTGGTCAAGAACTTGAATGACCTAGAGCGAACCCGCTGCTGGATGTCTGGCTTCAGGCGGTTGATGTTAGCGGATAGCCAAGCATCGGCTTGTTGCCTAGCTTCTAGCTTTTGCCTGTCGGTCAGGTCAGGGGTAGCTGTACCAGCAGCTGGTGTCTCTGTGCCAGCGGTGGTGGCTGCTGTGGGAGAACCAGGTACCTCAATGAATGTGATACCGATTCGTCCTATAGCTGGTTCCCCGTTTAGCCAAGCCTCAGTCTCCCAACTCAGGTCGGTAATGTAGGCAGGGCCATAGGAGAACGTCCCGTAGACAAAGTAGATAGCAGGAGGCTTAAAGGTTTCAGCGGCTGGAATCGTTAAGCGACCTAAGCCCTCAATAAGTTCTCTGCCCGAGCGACCATCACAGAAGGTATCGAGCAGCAGGTTATCAAGCCTGAGCGTGGTGCCCGTGGTATATCCGTAGACCTGAGGTTGCCTGGCCGTACCACCTACGGGCACCTCAGTGAACTTGGCTGACTTGCTGAAAGCCTGCTTCTCAGGGGCGTAGAGGAATTTATAGAGGATTGCGCCCTTCTCATCGACCAGTTGTGCCGGGACTCCAGCTGTTTTGGGAGACTCAGCCAGCGCGTTAAGGGCTTCAGTGTTGACGATTGTCATTATGCAAGCCTCATCTGTGACTGTTGAAGGCGCATCTCGATTTCCCGAATGACCTGACTAGCAAGCTCTTTGGGATTCGTTGAGTTACCGGCGTTGATCGTGATTCCCCCAAAGTTGATGCTGTTGCTCCTAGGCTGAAGCAGCGCGGCCTGTTGCTCACGATTGAGAATTAGCTCGCTTGAATTAGCAATCACTGGGCTCGCCCCAGCGGGCATAGCGTTCATTTCCCGTCTGAAGGCATCTGGGATGAAGCCAGCAGCTGCGTTAGGAACACTGTCAGCTCTGCCTACGCCCATCCCAGGAATACGGTTCACTAGACCTCTAACCGCATTGAAAGCGGATGTAATTCCACCAATCACAGCGGTGATAGCAGACCTCAGAAGGTTGAAACCTATCCGCGCAGCTGCGATAACCGGATTCGCAAACCCTGTCACAGCCTCGAAGACAAACCTCATCACATCTTGGAAGGAGACGCCAAAGTATTTCATGGCTCCTACGATGACAAGGCCAACGCCAGCGATCGCGAGGATTACAGGCCCTGTGAGCGTGGCAACGATACCAGCACCGATTAAGACAGCTACAGTGGCGAAGGACGAGAGGATAGCTGGAACTGCGGTAGCCATCACAGCCGTGAGTAGTGCCGCTCCAAGAACAGCTAAACCACCCATCATCAGTACTTGCCAATCAAGGTTTGCTAGGAAGGAACCTATGCCAGAGATGACAATCTTTCCAACGTTGAAGAGCCCTACCAGCAGTGCACCGTAGTCCATATTGCCAATCATGGACAGGACTTGTGAAGCAAAGAAGTTAGTGGCCTGCGCCAGCGCTTTGCCTACGATGCTGCCGTAATCGGTAGAGCCAGCACCTCTAGAAGCGTTGAAGCCTCTCAACAAAGAGCTGATTGACTCAGAGATGAACTTGCCTGGCGCTTCCTTTAACTTCTCGAACGACTGCTTGGCACCGTAGACAAATTTCGAGATACCGGCTTGGTTTCTATCCAGAAAGCCGCCTAGCTGGTCGAGCTTATTACTCGTCCAGTTGATGGAGTTATAGAGTGACTCCATCGGGTCACCCATCTCAACCCCGATGAGTTCGAAGATGTCTTTGAGGCTGCTTAGCGGCCCACCAGGCGACATAATCTTCTTCAAGAGGTCGTTCGTCGCTTGGATAACCGTCTGGTTCCCTTTAACATTGGGCTCCAGGTCGCGCATCAAGCCGAATAGACCAACCTGCGGGTCGAGCAGGCTAGATTTAAGACCTTGAATCAAACCCTCAATACTCTGTGTGGATGCTGCGATCACCTCGTCAGGCACAGCGAGAGCGGCTTCTAAGACTGTTGCGCGCTCACGAGCGGTCATGTCCTTTAGACCCTTGCCCATCTTCTGGGCTTCTTCCTCAATGAAAGCGATTACGGCGGGGTTAGCCTCAAAGAACTTGAGGTTTTTCAGCTCTGCCAGGCTAGAACCACCCAACATTTTGGATAGGCCCTGGCTAGCTAGATTCGTGTCAACACCAGACGTAGCGGCTCTCAGAGCACCCATTTTGGTGATGGATTCTAGGGCCTTGGTGTAGTCGGCCTCATTGAGGACACCATCAAGCCCCTTAAAGGCGGGAATGAGGTTATCCATGATGCCCTTACCCAGGCTCACATAGTCCTTTGTATCCCCTGGGAGAGATGCTGCGGCCTTGGCCATAGAGGCTGAAAAGTTGTCGATGAACTCGGTAGCCTCACCGTAGCTCTGGCCTGTTAGCTTCATGAAATCGCCAGCGACGGCGATATTCGATTGCTGAATGCCAACGACTTCTCTCATTCCACTAGCTAAGGCACCAACACCTCTAGTAGCGGCCCCTAACCCAGCGGTAATCGCGCTGGCCATCAGGTTCCCCTGAAGCACGCTCGACCGCATTGAATTGTTGAGCTGAGCGAAAACGGATGATGCCTCATCCTTCGCTACAATGCGTGTCTGAACGGTATTTGCCATAAAAATAGCCCCGCGTGTGCAGGGCTTATAAAAGGATCAATGGTGGTTGGTTATGCCCTACGACACTTCCAGCCTTTGTGAGTAGCTTGTTGGCCTTCAGCGACCCTCAACATAATGTTGAAGTCAAGTTTCACCACTTCACAGAAGGCGTTTAGATTGACAACACCCACCTCTGTCTTGTCAGGGTCCGTCACGTAGTATCGAGCCCGAAGAGACGATTCATCTAACTGTAGATTTTGAGGCTTTAACAGGGTATAACCAGGAACCAACCAAGACTTGGAACCATCCCTGTTTTCAACAATGTAGTTATTGGAAGACCCCATCTTTTCCTTAACACTTAGATTCTCCCCAATCTTTTTACCGATTAGGGAAGCGTCCACAGGCTTTTTTCTGCGCCCGCTTCTGGCAGGTTCAGTCAGGGTACGTTCGACAGGCCAGCCTGCTTTGACGCGACCTATAAGGGTACTTTGCTTGATACCTGTTTCAGCAGCCCACTCTGCGTAAGTCTGGGTTTTGCCTTGATATGTAAGGGTTTTAGCGGCCATTTGTTTATTTGTTAGATTAACTGACTCCTTTAGAGTACGGAAGAGTCAATATATTTGGGTGGCCAATTTGAATCCTGAAACCCTTGCTATATAAGGCTTTCAAGCCTATCCGTCGAGGATGCTCTGTAACGAAGTGCAGGTTGCAGTATATAGACCTATGCCGTTTCGTTCGTTGTGGGGCATTCTGAGAGGGCACTTTTTCGGGATTTTAGCCATTTTTAACGGTTTCCCACTCGATCGCATCTTCACCTCCAAAAAGACCGAATACTTTCTGATTTGTTTGGGCTTGCTTCTGTTGCTCAGCAGCGGCTTGTTGAAGCTTCTGGGTTGTTTGAACAATCTCGACGTGATACAAGGCATCACTAATGTCGAAGTCCAGCATCTTCAGATAGGCATCATTAATAAAGCCGCCGCAGGCTGACAGTATTAAACAGAGAAGACTCTCAGCCGTGAACCCTCGACCGGCAATACTAAACTGAAGCTCGGGCGGCTTGCTCTGCTGCTTTCTTGGCTGCTTCGGCTTCTTTTGCTTTGGCGTTGAGATACTCAAAGACAGATTGAAAGGTGGCGAGGGCGCTGCCCAGGGCCTCCATATCCCGAATGTCTAGGTCATCAATCCAGGTGTCAAAGTCTAGGGTGAAAGGTTCGCCATTAACATCAGTGATGCACAGGTGGCAAAGCTTAACTGTGATACCAGTCTCGCTAGCGTAAATGGCATTCTCAGGGTCTTTAGCCCAAGAATCCATCAGTAGGAATTGCTTAACTTTGGGTTCTTTGAAGGTGACCTTATCGCCATCGCGAAGAGCAACGCGGACTTGGCCATCGTCTAGAGTTTCAACCACAATGTCCTGAGATTGAGCTTTGGGCGCAGCGGGTAGCGGGTCAATATGTCGGGTCTTGGTAGGCATCTTTTTATTCGAGAAAGGGTATTAGGCCCGCGCGAGCAGGCCATTTATTAGTGCGATCGCTTAGGTGAAGTCGTAGTCATCGACTGAGTACGTGACTGACAGCTCGACAACGTTGTCGCCAGCGCCGGTATCCATCGAGTTCATGAATTCGAGCTTGGTCAGGCGACAGCCGTAGAAGAATAGAGCTTTGCTGCCTCGTTGCTCAACACCATCACAGCGGCGAACGGGTCGTACTTGAACCTGGAAAGGATCGCCACAGCGAACGGACTTGGCCCACTCATAGGCAGCTTGGTCGTCGGCATTGTCAGGGTCAAAGGGACGACTGATAGTGACTTCAGCGATTTCAGACGAGCCAGAAGTAGCGTGGCGCTTGCGGTTGGTGCTGCCATCAGAGAACATGGCGCGGCTGATGGTCTCAGACAGACCAGACATCTTAGACCAGTAACCAGCAACACCCTCAACGGTGACGAGCACGTCACTGTTGGTCATTGGGTCTTTTTGTTGTAATCGAATCGACATTCTTAGGAGTAGCTCCAGAAAGGTTGTTAAAGGGTTAGGGCCCAGCGATTAAGCCAGGCCCAGGTGACTAGTTGGTGATTGTCTGACCAGCAGCAGCAGCGCTTTCGACTTGGCCGATGCCCACGCGGATGGTGTTCACCAGGAGCTTCTCCAAAGTTGGTGAAGGGGCGACGTACACTTCGAGGAGGACGTTACCGTTCTCAAGGTCATCAGCTTGATTGTTGGTGCGATCGCAAATGCAGGCGAAGGCTTCCTGTTCGCTCTGGCCGTAGAAAGCACCACTGAGCCAGAACCGGCGACAGATGGAGCGAGCAGTCTCTTGAATACGAGAGAACAAAATACCGAAGCCATCGACGGTCGAGAAAATCTCGTAATCAAAGGCATCGCGCAGGGTGCCATTCAAGGCATTCAGGATGACCCTGGTGTTGACGAAGGTGTAGAAGCTATTGCTAGAGCGGGTTCTAGCGCCCCAAGCGACCACACCCAGGTTCAAGAGAAATCGAACGAGGTTAATACCCAGTGGGTTGAGAACAGACTGTTGAGTGTTGCCAAAGCGAGTCTGAACATCCTTGACACCCTGGACGGGGAACTGAGCGCCAGCGGGAGGTTGATGGTATCCCTGGCTGCGGTAGCGACGAGTAGCTAGGCCAGCGATCGCAGCAGAAGGAGGCACAACACCGTCTTCCAAATCAATGACGTAGGGAGCATAAAAGGCCAAATGACCTTGAGGAGTGCTGTACTGCTGACCGTCAGTTTGAATTTGAGCCACGGTGGTTAGACCAGGGCCACAGTCAACGAGAGCCATCCAGTCAAAGTCTTTGTCAGCGCAGAGGTTCTCCATAGCAGTACCCAGGGCCAGACGGTCGGTGGCATCGCTCAGGTTTTGGAAACCCTCAGGTGCAATCAGGAAGCCTTGATCAAGGTTCTTACCACCCAGCGCATCAAAGGTATTTTCGATGGCGTAGATGTAATCGCTGGCGGTAGGCAAAGACGCAGGGGTAACTTCATCAACCTCTAGGTCAGCATCAACCGAAACAACGGTTAGAGCGACAGCGGGATTGTCAGAGCGAATCAGAACGCTGTCAGTACCACCAGAAACAGCGGTTACAGCGGAGGCAACAGCAGAACCGTTGATGGCCAGGACATACTTGGCGATGGCCTCAGCTTCAGTCTCATCACCCACCAAAGTCGTGGAGACAGCGGTACCGTTGATAGTGATAACGACAGCGCCAGCGGTAATGTCAACGAGGGTAATCTCGAACAGGTCAGCGATTCGGGTGCGAATGAAGAACAACTTGCCCTGCCGGTCGTTGCGGAAGAACAGCTTCACGCTTGCCTCAGAAGGGCTAGAGCCAAACTGATTGCTGAAGTCTTCTAGGCTGGTGCACAGGGTGGGGGTGCCGTAGTCACCAGTGGTTGAACTGCCGACCATGTAGACAGTATTAAAGCTTGCGAGCTCAGGCGCTCGGTAACCCGCGGTGGTCTCGACAAGAAACGTGCCGGGTCGAGTAAGGTTGGCAAAAGTGGTGGATACCATAGTTAGATAATTCCTAATCTGATTGGTTGGAGATGTTGACCGTGAGGGTCGCGTCTAAGGTTGAGTCGTCGGGTTCGTCAACATCGAAACCAGTCTTGGCTCGATAGACACCGATGGTGAGTTCATTGAGTGCGGGGGGTAACTCAGGCGTGGGGCCAAAGGCTGGGTCTAGGCCAAAGTCTGTGAGAGTGAACTCAATGTTGAAAACTAGGTTGGCGTATATGAGCCAGTCGCCTTGGTCGGTACCATTACGCTCAACCTGTACTGGGAATTCATTGACACCAGGGGCAGCGCGACGAATGCCACCGCAGCCGCTGAGCGATAGCAGTGCCTGAGCTTGGATGTACTGAACTAACCCCTCCAACTGCACCAGAGGTAGTTCGTTAAGCGTGAGGTCGCCAGGGTAGCGATAGACAATCGAGTAGCTGAAGGAGCCAGAGCCGGTGATGCCTGTTATCTCTGAGCGCTCGAAGATTAAATCCTTACAGGGATATTCGATCGCACAGTTCGCAGGGTAAAGAGCTTCGCTGGTGCTGGCCACCGAGTAAAGCTCAGCAGGCGGGTCAGCATCGTACTTATCGATTCTCACGAGAGAAGACAACCAGGTCTTAAGTCTCGTTCGCGTGGTTTGGATGTTACTCATCTAGTCCTTATCCCGCCTGAGCACGAGCTTCCATAACGTGTCGTCTTTGTCATCAACGTGAATGATTCTGCAAGGCAGGCCAGCCGTTAGAGTTTTAGTTAATGAGTTTGAATAAACTGGAGCGTTGTCAGCAGAGTTTGTTTCAACATCCACGAAGGCGATCGCGCGTTTGCCATCAACTCTTACAAAGCGATCAAAGGGAACGGTGCGAGCCAGCTCAACATAGATGTCAGTCGAGGTAACACTCACTGCGGTTTCATCATTTCCGATCAGCAGACCAATCAGTCGCGGCGGGGCTGAGGTGATGTATGGTCGAGGGACGACAAGGAAATCTTCAATGATTGAAGCAGTGCGCTCGGCGTTGAGCGACTGATGACGAAACAATAAAGTGCGCCGCTGAGGCAGACCCAATCGAGTTTCGATAATAGCGGCGACATTCTCGACTCCAGCAAGTTTTTGAAAAAGGTTCGGCATCGTTGAGCTGGTGTTGAGAAATAATTTTTAGTCTCGAATTGAGTCTTACGGATGTCAGGAAAAAGCTGAAAAATAGGCCCTTTTTTGGGGTGTTTTTGGTGTGCCAAAGTTGGTACAAATTGGCGTACTGTGGCACAAATGCGCCAACTTTGGCACACTTTTCGAAACTCCTAAAAATGTGCGCCAATGTTGGCACCTTTGCGCCAACTTTGGTACAGAGTGCGCCAAAGTTGGTACACATGCGCCAACTTTGACACACCATTTTTTATGAGTAAAAGTACTCAGTGAGATGAAATTTTTCAAACTCTCAAAAAGGTTTCTAATCTTGCGATGAGTCTTGCTAATCTCAATTCATTTCACGCTCAATATTTTCGTCAAGCGCGCGCGAAAGGTAGCGATCGATCTCTGGTTGAGAGCGGCTAGCCATCAAAACTTTTTGCTCAACGAAGCGAGCGTATGGAGCTGAGTTGTCAAAGTAAAACTGATTCCAGCTTTCGATTTTGCTGAACCAAGAATTTTGCAGTCTCCCTGTGCGAACAGGTGTTCTCGCCTTGAGAATCCCCAAGCCGTAGTCGGCAGTGTCGCTCATTGCTTGAGAGACGGCGCGACGGAAATGTAAGTTGGGATTCTCATGGAGAGGCCCGGACGCTACGAAGGAAACTTTCATTGGTACTGAGTTGTATGTCTCTTAGCAGGGGAGTACTTGCTCCAGTAAATTGGCAGGTTGACGCGACGGGCCAGCTCTTCGAGGAGAGTGTGCCCATCGCGGTTCAGATGCTGAAGGTGGAGCTTCCAGTTCAACTTAGTGTGAGACGTAGAGCCAGCCATGCTGGACTGTCGTGATTCCTTTTTCTGCTCATCAATTTCGTCAAGTTCATTGATGATGACAGACACCCGGTCGATGGTTGCCTGGGAGTAATCCTCTTCAAGTCGGCGTTGAAGGATGTTTAGTCCATCAGTCGCGTAACCAGTTTGAAGAAGAATTACTCCGTCGCTCGGGTAGCCCAGCCTGATAAAAATATCTTCGATGATGCTAGGGTCGAGCTTAGCCATGCTTACGCCTCGAAATGTCTGCGAGCGAGAACCTTGATAGCGACAACATCGGCTGGATCGGTTTCATCGATCGCAGCTAGATCCTTCACACGAACTTTTCCACCCGCGGGTACGAACATGTTCGCAGCCAGGCCCGGAGAGCCACCAATGAGGAAAGAGCGGGTAGCATCGGTTTGAGATGCGGCCAGGTTAGCGGCAACAGCGGTCTGGTAGAAGACTTCGTCATCAGGGCCAAGCACCTGGGCAGAGTGAGTTCGGTTTCCTACAGCAGCGGTGGTAGTCACGGTAGCGACGACGCCCAGGATTTCCCAGGATTCACCAGCAGGTACAGTCGCTAGGTGGGTAGCATCAACATCACCAGAAATGATGGCGACAGCCTTAGAGATATCAACAGTAGGGGTGACATAGATCCCCCTAACAACAACAGAGTTAGACATTGTGATTTCCAGAAAATTAAAGAACTTAGGCCGCGGTCTGAGCTACGTCATCCAAGATGGACAAACCCTGAATGGGGTCATGGCACTTGAGCTGCAGGGAGATAGAGATCTCAGCTTTGAAGACATCGGGATGGTTGTCAGAGACATCGGCCATACGGAACTTCAGGCCCTGGTAGGAGAAGAATGAGATCTTACTGTCCTCGGTACCGGGTGAGCCCTCTTCATCGAAGACGTACATATCCATCTTGCTGGGGTCGATGAACCGCATTTGGTTAGCAGTCGAGGCCACAACATCAGACACGACAGGGATGCCTTTGATGGCATAGCCAGCGAATGGCTGAATGTTCGCGACCATGTTGCCGTAATCAGCATTGACCTGAGTCTCAGCCTGATAAAGCTTTCTCAGTACGTCTTGGTCAATCTCATCGCTAGTCAGGATGAGAAGATTTGTCCCATTGTTTCGAGCAGAGGTCGCGCCAGCGACCCGACGATCGCGCAGCAAAGCAGTTACACGGTCTACGGTTAGAGCCTCAGGGGTACCAGGAGTTGCGCCCCGTTTGACGATGCACTTCCAACGAGGGTAGGTGGTGCGAGAGATGCCAGCGTAGCTACCAGTTTGGGCTGCAATCGTGTTTAGACCAATTACCCCAAAGTGAGTGGCGTTAGCAGTACCGTTGCCGGTATACAACGCTCCATTGATCTGCTGAGTGAGAGACCGAAGAGCATCAGCGACTTCAGTGCCCACAGCAGAACGAACCGCCTGGATTTTGCCAGTAGCAGCAGCTTCGATGAGGTCACGACGGCGAACGCTCATCTGATACTTGAAGTAGTAGTCAGGAACGGTCAGGGCAGCTTCCCCAAGGGAGCCAGCAGTATCGTCAGCGAGAGAGCCAGCGACAGCACGGCCACCAGAGGCAGCATCAGTTAAACGAGCAGCCCATTCGATAGGGCGTTGACGAGTGAGTTGTGAACGAGATGCTAGGAGACCCAAAAGAGGGGTTTCAATCAAGCGAGTCTCGGCCAACGTTTGTTCGGCCACAGCCGACATGAGGTCAGCAGGGCTGTAGGAGTTGATATTTGTCATTGTTGTTTGGCTTTATGGATGAAAAGGTTAAAGAGCGAGTTTGGCTTCACCACTCTGAAGCTCTGCCGTGATTTGTTCGAGGCGAGAGCTGTAGGTGGTTTTAGCGGGGGCAGTCGTAGACTTCGTTTCAGTGCTTCCCGACCCGCTGACACCAGAGGGAGGGATGAAAAACTTACCTTCGTCAGAAGCCAGAAACTTTGTGATGGTCGTTTCTAGAGGAGCGACATCATCGTCCCCGTGTTTAACGAACCATTGGTCGCCTTCCTGCTGAATCTTGTCGCCGTGGTCAGCTAGGAATAAGCGGTAAAGAACCTTTTGGTTCAGTGCGCCAGTGCCTGCGATCGCCTGGGTAAGGGCAGAATTTCGCTTGGCCTGAAGAGTCTCTTGTCGTTCCCGCTCACGCTCAGCTTGAAGCTCAGCGAGTTGGGTTTGGAGAGCTTTAAGGGTCAGCTTATGACTGCCGGTATCGTCAGGGGTTTCAGCACCAGGGTCAGCCGCTGGGGCCTGAGGCGCATCCGTCATCTTCTGCAGCTGCTTCTTCATAGCAGAGACAGCGCCTGCATTGGCGGTATTGACCTCGGTTAAGACTTCAGCTTTGAAGGTGTTGAAGAGCGCGGTGAGTTGCTCTAGGGTTACAGCTTCAGACTGAGGAGTTTCTGGTTGGTTCTTGTCTTCTGATGTCGTCATTGGATTTTTATTTGTCCGTTTAGGATTTTTCTGCATGCAAAATAAAACCGCCCCGACTGCAGTAGGTCGTGGGCGGCTGTGTCTGGTATTTGTAAAGCCCCTTACCAGTTGGGGCACGCGTATGTGTTGAGAAGGTTAGGAGAAAAGCGGGTTTCCTGGTTTGACGAAATACAAAAGTAGGTTTTGTTAGCGCACAGGTATTTTGAGAAGGCTAGCTAGTATGATTGACTACGATTCTTTGCCCGCTCATTTCAACAATGAGTGCGTTACGGCGTTGCAAATCGTCAATAGAGAAATCAAGGGCGACACAAATGACGGGTGGTTTAGGGTAGAGTATGACAGCTCAAACGGCCCCGAGTTGGTGGCCTACTTCAACTTGGATCATTCAAGGTCTAGCGACATCTCAAACTCACCTGTACTTACATCTCAAGTAGCTACCGTCCTGCTGGCTTACTGCCCTGTTAGTAGATTCACAATCTATGGGCATGATGGATACCACACTGAATATGACATCTGGAATGGCTACAAAGTTGTGAATGGAGCACTTGTGGAGATGAGTATTTGTGAAACAGATACCTACCCGCTATTTTGCGACGATCTGTAACTACTCCATGGGTTCAAATTCAGGGATAACAGGTTTAGGAATCTCTGCCACCGCAGCCTCATCTAGAATGGTCTGCCGCTGCTCGGGCGTCAGGTTCCCCATCAGTAGAGACAGCAGCCGTTCGCGAATCAGGACATATAAAGTAGGTGTCAAAACCTGCTCCAGCCGCGCCAGGTCAATACCCAACAACATGTTCAGAGCTTCGATAAGGTCAACTAAGCGATCGCCGCCGAACTCATCCAGGCCTGACACAGCAAGCTTTTCAGCCTCCTGTGCTTCAGCTATAGCAACCAATTGGTAAACATCCTGCAAGGTGTCGGTCAGAATACTGCCGTAGGATTCAAGGCGATCGTCCTCAATCTCGAAGTCCATCTGCTTGGAGACACCCGAGGCCTCAATCGGCTCCTGGGCATAAGCACCGCCAGTACCCAGGATGGCTCGAATCTGCTTCTCTGCTTGGGTTAGAGCCTTATCGATATGCTCAATGATTTTACCTTCGGGTTCACTCCACTCGAACTTATCAACCCTCAAAACGTACTGAAGACCTGTCGGCATGTTTTCGCCATCGTCATCGACGTAGCTGTTACCCAGGTCGGCATCAGGCGTTTGGACAGGCTTATAGGTTCTCTGAAGGTACGCGGCAGTGAGCAAATCATAGCGATGTGACTCAAGCCTTAGACACTCCTCAGCTTTAGGCGCGGCGTGGTTGCCAGACCATTTATCATTGGGTAACTCCAGCTTGGCGACGGGAATAGTTCCAAAGCCATGAGGCACGAGGCTCGTTTGAGGAACCTTAGGCTCTCCCTCGGTTGTAGGCAGAGGTTCGCCCTTGTTGTTTAGAAGCTCTAAGATTTCGCCCTTACGCCCAAGCTTCACATAGGACTGGTAGACCGCGATTTTCTCGCTATCAATGAAAGTCCATTTCGCCAGCTTTAGAGGATTACGCAGCGGGTCACTGGTGTCATCAAGAATCTGAAAGACCTTAATCCAAGACAGCTTCCCGTTAGATTCAGACCACATCGGCACCTGAATGCAGGGGTACAAAACAAGGTTTGTACGTAATCCCAACTGCTCCTCTTCCGCGCGAGACTGAGGGATGACCAGCGCTTTGGGCTTATCGACATGAATGAAGACGGTTTTATACTTCAGGCTCTCAGCGAACAGCTGCTCTATCAACTGACTTTCGGTACGACCCAAGCCATTGTTGTCCTCTCTAAACCCTTCCCAAAACGATTCATTAGTAACGTTCGATAGGTGAATCGTGCCTGAGGTCAACTTAGCCGCCATCTGTGAGATGCAGCTGCCCAAGACACCAGAATACGAAAACTTCTCTAGTCTGGTTTCATAGATTTCATCCTCCTCACCGGGCCGCTGCTTCAGGAACGAGGAGAGTTTGTCTCTTAGCCTCCAGCCGCCCTCAGTGAGAAGCTGAATGCGCTCCAGGTGAGGCTTAGCCGCCGTGTAGTCAGGGTGTTCGGCCTGTAGCTGCTTAAGCGTAAGTTGTGGGGGGTAAATCATAGTTTAAGCAGTTTTGGGAAGGTTTAAGACGTGGTCGCCATGCTTGAACTCAAGGGTGGCGACCACGTGCATGGTTGCGTCGATAACGTGATTTTCTTGACCCTTGGCAGGGCGGTTCATCAAGTTACCATCAGCATCTTTATCCCTATGGAAGCTGGCGAACTCGTCATATAAGTCAGCAGCTTTAGGGCCAAAGAACAGCCGGTTTTGGTAGAACATCGAGTCGCCAATTTGCACCCGTTCCATAGGGCCAGGCTTGTTTCGCTTGACTTCTACAGAGCGCTGTAGGGCAGGAACACCATTAGCTTTGCCGAATCTTCTGAAGCTCAAGATGGAACCAGGGCGGTCATCAGGTAGGAAACATCTATAGATTCCATACTCTTTAGAAAAGCGCGCGGCCTGGGCCTGTAGTTCAGGCTCAGTGACAGGAATGCCTGCTTTGTTTTTCCAGAAATCAATGATGTAATAAGCGCCGCTGTGGGATAAACCAACAACAGCCAGCGCGGGGTGAATATCACCGAAGTCAGCACCTAGATAAATCGACCGGAATGAATCAGGAATATCGTTGGTGATGTGGTGTCTTTCAATTGCCGTAAATAGAGCTCCCTCAAAACTTTCCCAGGACGCTTCAAATTCTTGCCTGAAAATCTTCGGGGGTAGTTCACGACGAGCACGCTCCAAATGTTGACGAGGGAAAAACGGATTGTCGCTGGTTACGAAGTGGTGATAACTCCAGTCAGGTTCTTTGAGAGCCTGCGTGTGAATCTTGAAGAAATAAGATGTTTTGCCCTTCGGCGTCCCAATCAACAGCGCCTGCCAGTCCTTGTTACGAGCCAGCGCAGCAAAGACGACCTCTTCCCAAACAACAGGACTGATGTCTTGAAATTCATCCAGCAGGGCCGCGTGGAGGTTAAGACCGCGCAAGCGATCGCCGCCATTATCACAACCTCGCAAAATCAAGTCAGGGCGCGAGCCGTGAAAGGTGATTCGAAAGTCAGACTTGTTAATGTCCTTTACTAAGGGACATCCTTCCAAGACACTTAATAAAGGAAGCCAGTGAATGGCCTTAGCCATCTTCAGCGTCGGCATCAGAATGCAGACAACCTGCGGCGATACCGGGTCGATGGTTCCTTGGAAGCTAATACATAAATAGAGTGCGATCGTTAATAAGAGTCGGCTTTTACCGAAGCCACGACCGCTACAGAGAACTTTAACGCGGGCTTTATCGTTAAACACCTTCATCTGGGCCCGATGGAGATTCAGGTCTAGGTGTTTCATAAAGTGTCGTATAAAGGGCGAACCCTACATCGAAGAGAGCTAATCCTCGGGTTCGCTAAGCTCAGAAAATTCGAAATCGTCTAGGTCATCGTCAGGCTGAGCCAAACCGATGTTTAGGGTGAATTCTTTTTCAGCAGAGCCCAACTGCAAGAAGCGCTCAAGCAGGCGATCGCTTGGTAAGACAATTTCAGTGTCCTTAAAGATGACACCGCCCTTACCATCGACACGAGTCTTAGTATGAACAACCTCACCCTTAAAGAGCCTTAAGACATAAGACTCAGCGAGAGACTTACACTCATCAAGCTTGTCAAGGACTTCTTCAGCCTTGCCCGCAGTAAAGACAGCTTTAGCAGCTTCGATTCGAGCTTTGAACTCAGGGTATTTATTGCGCCATAAATATAGAGTGTTCCTATCCATACCAACCGCGTTAGCAGCCTCTAGGTTAGAACCACCCTGCTCCAGCACACCAACAATGACGTTGACTATAGCCTCTGAATATTTAATTCTGGCTTTGTTCGTCTTGTTGGTCATCTGCCTATAAAAATAATGACTGTGTTGAGAATTGCTTATGAAAATAAGAAGGGCCCCACCGAAGTGAAGCCCCAGTCCCGAGTAAACCCAACTCAAAAGGAGAAAGACACACAATCCCTCTACCTTTACAGCATGTGCAGAAAACTAAATCACTTGATGAACGACATAGGCAAGGTGATTGATCGCAAGCGGCAACAAGTAGCTCTGATAATCACTCAGGCGCATGCCAGGAGGAACCAACTTAGAGAGCTGAGTGTTCGCTACAACGCTGTCGCCATAGCAGGCATTCAAAGTGCATCTGTGAATGAAGTCTAACTTGTAGAGAGCTTCCCGCATAGTTGCCTGGTCTAAGACGGAGAGCAAGGTCTTTCCAGGGATCAGCTGATAGTTCTCCATGTAGAGCCGCGCGAAGTACTCTTCATCCACATCGTTAAGCTTTCCAGCGTAGTAGAGCTCAATTGCCTCTTCGAGTTCAAGCAGGTTGATGTAAGGACATAACTGCCGCTCGACTGACTCTATATATATATAGTCATTTTCTACTTGAGGCTCTAACATGCCAGTACCTCCAGCAGGTTGTCTCGGTAATCACCGATGCGACCGCATTCTGAATAGGTAAGCCGGTCTAATTTCTTTTCACTGAAGACAACGCGCGAGCTATGAGCCTCGTTCTGTATGATTAAGTCGAGATTTTCGACTAACCAAATAGAAACTTGTTCTCTAATCCGAGCGCTTTTAGAAAATAGGTGAGGTCTGATTACCACGAAGATTCCGCGCCGGACTAGGTCAGCGTAATCTCGATGGATGTGATGTTGAAATCTATAAGCTAGTGTGCGGTAGGCGATACCAGAACGGCGCGCTAACTCCCGCAGGCTAGGGGTTTTGAGATATTCAAGGAAGAGCCGTCGCGTGGCTTCTCGTTTTTTGAGTTGAACTTTTGTCATTATTCATAGCCAGGAACTTATAAAGAGGGTTCCATATCAATGAGGGCTTTGTCTGGCCATTCTTAGGAGTTTCTAGAATGTGCCTCGTTGTGTGCAAGCTAAAGCAGTACGCTTGTCTCCCTAAGTTTTTTTAGGTATAATTGAAATAAGAATTTAACAAGTTTAAATAATGTTTCATTGCAGACTTAAAGAGTATTTAGACTCAGTGGGTCGCAACCGAGAATGGTTTGTCAATCAGACTGGGTTGGGTCATCCCACCGTTTATCAACTCTATAGAGGCCCTGTCAAGCAAATTAGCGCTAAAACTTACCGCGCGCTAAAGAAAACTTTTGATCTGAATTCAGTTGAAGACATTTTCGAATTAGTCGAGGACTAAATCATGTACACCGCAGAAATAACGGCCTGCCAAGGCCAAAACGAGTTATCAACGACAATCTACCGCGATCGCCCGATCGTCTCAGTCGAGGTCGAATTAGTAAAACTTCAGTTGGAGCAATTGCTCAATGGCCCAGCGTCGTTCTTAGTTCAATACGAGCGCGAGGCTGACCACACCTACGGGTCACAAATGCCCTTCGATAGGTAGGCAACAAAAAAGCCGCTGCGGGAAACAACGGCTTTTTTAGAAATTAATTTACTGCGCTCACAACACAATCAACAAGTCAAAACTTCAAGGATGGGTTCCTGAAATGACCGAATCAATCATGTCTGAAATCAATTATACCACGACCAGCTCGACCGGCAAAGGCAAATTAGACGAGCAACTAGCCAACATCAAGGATTCTTGTCCCAAAACAGTTGACGCTATCGACGCTTTGCCTAAAAAGGAGATTCAACCTAAGGCACGCCAGCACATCGGCTACAGAAGTGTGACACCCATCGCTCGGCTGCTGCGTAGCTGGTTCGAGAGGCATGGTCATGGAGACAATGTACTGGCCAGAGTAGCTGGTGAGATTCTAATGAGTCTCATCTGCAACCAATACAGACAGAATGAAGTAGCAATTCCTGACCTAATTTATCGAGACAAGATTCCCGCCGCTCTAATAATGAGTAAGCTGACGGGCCACGACTACAAAACCTGTAAGAAGAATCGCAGCATTCAGCACCTGAGCGGGGCTTTCTTTCAGGAGGTCATCGAACCTTTGACCCGAATAGAAGTTGAAACCAGGCTATTTGGGCGCATCCCGTTGGTTAAAGTGGAGACCTACTCCTATAAATATCATCAGCCTCGTGAGTACGACATCTTGGGGCTCCAGTGCGCTCTAGCAGAGCAAATCCAGGAAGGATGGAAGGATAAGGATATCAGCGCGCGGCAGGACTACAGCAATCCCTCACCCCTATCGGCTGACTTTAAGTACAAGAGCCGTTTAAAGCCTTTTACGATCGAAGCAGCTGAGAAATTGGCTAGTGCAAAGTTCAAGCTGAACACGCAACAGGCCTACCTTAGACTGCACTGTTGGATTCACGACTTGGCTATGGAGAACTGCCCCGATTGGGATTACAAGATGGAGGGACAGAAGGCTTACTTGGCAAAGCTGACCAGCATGCTAGCAACCCTCAGCACGCTGGATATCAACCTAGAAGAGCAATACGTAGGGTCGGTTCACATGACCAGCTGCGGTCGGTTGTACCCCGAGGGTGGTGGTATCGTCAACTTGCCAAAAGCCCTGCGCTGGTTGCTGGTTGGCACACCTCACCCATATCACGTTCTGGTCGATATCGACCTCAAGAGCTGTCAGCTGGTGGCGCTACCCCAGATTCTCGACTGTCCCAAAACGCTAGAGCAGGTGCTAGATGTGATTCACGGTGGCAAATCTTTGTGGGAGCACATTGCACCAGAAGGGTTTGATTTAAGAACAGGCAAACCCGCGTTGAAGCAGTTGATTTACGCTTTCTGTTTTGGAATGCAGGTGAAGTGCCTACGACGCGAAACCAATAAGAAACTCGGGAAGCTGGGGCTGGACTTCCGGTTCTCTAAGCGGCAGATTGCTGATATTCTAGCTAGCCCTCTCATGGCCCCTGTGGTAGCTGCGAGGGAAAGCTTCTTTCAGGATTACAGCTTAGACGCTATCGAGGAGCGGGTTGCAAACAAACGCGCTTTGGTGGTCAAGAATGCTGTCGGGCTCCCGTTCAACCTAAGGGAGCATGCTAAGGAAGTGAGAGCTGAGTACACCCGGCCTGACCAAGCCAAAGTAGCAGGCCAGCTGTTAGCCCACCTCGCGCAAGGGGCTGAGCAGCTGGTGATGCAGCGATTCGTAGCGAGCAACATCATCTCTGAGGCCAATGACGTCCACCTGATTAACTATCAATACGACGGTGTTACCCTCTCAGTCCATATGGATCGCGTTAACGAAGTACTTGAGCAGTGTGATGAGTGGCTTCAGCAACATCACCCCGAACACAAGTTTGAGGCT
This sequence comes from Tildeniella torsiva UHER 1998/13D, assembly GCA_019358835.1. Lineage (GTDB taxonomy): Bacteria > Cyanobacteriota > Cyanobacteriia > Phormidesmidales > Phormidesmidaceae > Nodosilinea > Nodosilinea torsiva. Next base: position 105,412 of record JAHHIH010000008.1, on the reverse strand, counting down.
GAGGTGCTGTGGTTTTTGAAGCATCCTAGATTCTGGGGGCCACGCTGCAACCAGATGTTGGCGACGAAATGGATAACTTCAGGCCGCTACAAGAAGCTGAACAAAGACCCGCGCAAAGCGATATACGGTCGCACGTATCTAGGAGTAAACGACCTGGTCGTATACGAGAAGTGGGATGGTGAGCGCTTTTACGAGTCATTGGAAACTGAACCGCCAGGCTATTGGACTAGGGTTTGGGAGGCATGCTTGGCGAAGCGCGCGGCTGCTTAGCGTTATCGTCAGGGCTCACACAGGGTCGCCAAGGCTCCCGATAGACGGGGGTCTTTTTTTATGGGTGTTTTGGGGGGGGGCTTGGGGTCGGGGCATTTTTTTTATGCTGACATTTTCTCGTTGCAGGTTGTACAAAGTGGTAGGAAAGTAGGTATGAAAGGAGGAAGTGATGGTGTACGGAATATTTATCTATTACTATGTAAGTGAAATACCTATAAGATAAAATCCCTGAAACCCTTACCTTGAAAGGGCTTCAGGCGATGAACAAAAATTCCCAAATCCCGCAAATCATTCTTCGCTAATCCCTGAAACCCTTGGTATATAAGGGTTTCAGGGATTCTCTGTTTTTGGGATTGCGGGATTCCTAAAACCCTTGCTGTGTAAGGGTTTCAGCGATTCGACCTGTTTTCCACCCCTCCAGCCGCCCGTTTTTGCGGCGATTCTGCGGAAAAGTAACTCCATGTGGCCCCAAACGCTTTAATACTGGAGTTAAAGTAACTCCAGTATGGAGTTATTCAAGCAACTCCACCACCCCGCCAAATAAAGTTGCATAGAAACAACTCCACTATGGAGTTAAAGTAACTCCACTTACGGTACAATGGAGGTAACTCCACCAAAAGGGTAGACCTGTGACCACTGACAAAAAGAAAATCTCCGCGTACCTCACCCACGACCTAGAGGCCAGAGCCAAATCACTGGCGGCATCTAAGCAAATGAGCCTCTCCACCTTCGTTGCTTACCTTCTGAGCCGGGAGGTTGAAGCGCACGAGGGCACCACGCCCGCTTCAACACAGGAACCCTCTGTACTGCCCGCAGTACAGCTTGAAGCCCCTGAGCTTCCCCAGGCCGCAGCTGCGGTTAAGTCTGAGCCCGCTAAAGAAACTAAAGCGCCCGTGCTTGAAGATGATGATGAAGACGACGCTGTTCTATACACACCGCCGCCGAGAAGACCGCGACCTGTTGTTATTGAGGAAGGGCTCGCAGGATATGAACCGCCATCCCGAGAGAGAATGCAGCGAGAGATTGGGATTGCTAAGCAGGTTCAAAAACCAGACGCTCAGTTTAATGATGACGAAAACCCTTTCCCTGACGACGAATGTGAACCAGAGCGTAATTTTGACGACGAATACGACGAGGATTTAGAGCGAAAGAAAGAGTGGGAGCTTAACAGCATCAAATCCCAGTTCAGTAATAATCCAGCCAAATTGAAGGAGAAAATAGCCGAGTGGAGGGAAAAATACGCGGCCTGATAAAAATACAGAGCATGTTTTATAGGCTCCCGATAGGGGGCCTTTTATTTTTAACCGGAACTATCGTTGCGCACCCCCTACTGCGAAAGCGAATCAATGATGCCAAGGAAGGCGCGCCGATATTAGCTAAATCCAGCGCCGCCGCCCACCCCCCACCTAAGATAAAAATGCAAAAAAGGAGGTGTTACCTAAGTCGAAAACGCAAATAATGGTCTTTCAATCAATTACTCTTCTGGGATATCCATTCAGCCAACTCACGACCTGACTGCTCATAATCCCGCAGCGCCTCTAATGCGCCATTAAAATTTTCAACAAACTCTGGCTTAGCCTGACTGGCCAGGCTGACATTTTGGTTTAAGCGCTCCATGAGTTGCTTCGCGGCGATTTGAAAGGCTGTCTGGCGTTTTGCCAGTTCTGGTTTGTACGGATCGATAGCCATAGTCTTTTCCTTTTTATCTTTATGTTTAAGCTGTCTTTACTGGCTCAGTCATGAGGTAATTCTTTACCTGTTGCTTGAGCGATTTTCTTGGCTTCGTTCATATACTCTATGGATTCATTCTCTCTGCCAATACCTGAAAGAAAAATAGAAAAATCCCGGTGGAAATATAGCTCTGTTGTCCGATTAACTTCAAGAGCTTTTAGAAAATACTCTTCGGCTTCTTTGTATCTTCCTAGATGTTCATAAACTAACGCCAGGTCATGATATGGCCACCCATCGTTTTTAACTCTTGGATCTTTGTCTTCTTTCCAAAGTTTGACAGCTTTTTGATGGTATTTCAAGGAATTGGATGCCCTTTCTTCGACACTACGACCTTGTGTTCTATGAACATAAATACCTTCGTATTGATGGCATAGATAAAAGTCAGGTGCTAAGAAATTTGCATCATCAATCTTTCTCCTTGCAAGTTCGAGGTATGGTCTTTCATCAGGTGAAGGTGGCCGTTCATGACAAGTGTGCAAAAATTCAGTTCCTTGCCTCCCGCTATTCATTAAATCCAACGCTTCATCGAGGAGTCTTTCGGCCTTATTCCTATTTATATTCTTGGTGTTTATCTCTTCTTTTGCTGATATTCTTATAGTTTGAAAAAATGCCCCTCCGCTTACTAACAGTGCTAGAAGTGAAATGATATCTGAGGATGAGAATTTGGAGATCCAGCTAGACATAATCATTACCCTTCAGTGAATTAGTTAAGTATGGGGTTTAAGCGATCTTTACTATCTCAGCGAAGTGCCAGTATAGTATGCCCTCGCGCTCCTCAGATAGCACTAGCCCAAACCATTCCAGCCGCTCCAGGTTCTCAGTGATCGCGTCCAACTTGTTCCTGGTGTTCCTGCCGGTGAATTGAACTGCTATTTGCTTGACTGTCCACTCACCGCTGGTAGTACGCAACAGGTCTCGAATAGCTGCGAGTTGTTCCTTAGGTTTCAATGGCCACTTCTGCTGCTCCACAGGTTCGACAACGGGTTCTTCTGAGGTCATAATGCCTTCTAAAGTAGGCTGTGTTTGCACTTCATCAGGTGCCTGATACTCAGGACGTAGCCAGCGGATAAGTCCATTGCGCTCTTCTTCAGCCCGCTGGGCATTAAGAACCACAAGGTTTTCGAGGATTTGCTCGTCAGTGATGTCGTGAGGCCAGTCGTAAGCGTCGAGAACGGCAATGTCTAGCTCGTCGTGGATTTGTTTGAGGGTAGAGACGCGTGCTTCGTTATTAAATTCACGATCTGCGTCGGTAAAAGGCTCCCCAGCACGAAGTTTTTCGAGCAGATTATACATGTTAGTAATGGTGATGTCGGGGTAGGCGGCTTGGACACTTTTGCGATGAGTGTCGAGCAGCTCGCCCAAATTACGGATTTTTTGCTTTTGCTCGGAAGTTGGATCTGGAAAGGGAAAAGGATCGAAACAAACGGAGTTGTTATAGCGCGGATCGTTTCCGACCCCTAAGCGCCCACCTGCTGCAAGAGCCCAAGAGACATGAACGTGACTTGAGAGTATTCCCAAAAAATAGACATCTTCGAGGGCAATCATCACTATCTCGCTCTCAGACATAACATCTACTGGCAAGAGCGTAAAGAACCTATGTTTTGCAGTTCTTGGAGTCGCAATATAGGATTGTATAGCAGTAAGCGCAGGACGAATATTTGCTCTCGGCTCAGCAAATATCCACCAATTATCTCGATAGGATTTTCTGTTATTCGTATCTCTCTCAGGCTTGACCCTTTGTAAAACCCACTGATATATACTCGGATATTTTTGTAAAACCGTCTTCTCATCCAAACCGTATAAATCAATAACAAATCTCTTCTTGTTAACATGAATCAAATCCTTTCCTGCCTTATAAGTTTTAATGACTTCGGACGAGGAAGATTGGTTTTGCAATATCTCCTTAAGTTGTTTACTATCTAAAACGAAACCTTGCCCTGAAAGAGTTACTCCTCTAGAAACGAGACCTCCGTTAGCTTTGAGCTTCATCGTGTTGCTAATATCTGCTCCAATTCGGAGATTTGCAAATATTTTAGAGACTGATTCCCAACAAATTTCAATTTGCTCAGCAGTGTCTTCTGGCGTTTCGGACTCTCCCTCAGAGATAACAGTTCCCAGCCTTGCTATTCTTTTGATGCTCTCAACACTTTCTGCTGCTGCTGCAGTCATAGCGATCCTGACAGCAGCTCCCTCATCAACCCAAGGATGATCAGGTATTGCGAACATTATGCGTATGGGATTTTTATGAGAAAGGTGAAACTCAATAACTTTTCTTTGCCAAGGTTGTCGGATCGTCTTAGTGGTAATAAACCCGAACTTCTTAGTACTTCCGGCGTGAATTCTATTAGCGGCTTTGTGCCACCAATACATTACATAGTCAACGGTTTCCGAAACATCTTTGTATATTCGACGTAACGTTTCTGTGTACCCATCACCTAAGGTTTCTCTCATTCGAGCATTCCCAATAAATGGGGGGTTTGATACCACATAATCTGCATCTGGCCACTTTGCCGCCCGCGCGTTGAAATACTTATAGATCACCACCTGATCGCTGGGATCGGGCACCTGCTCCCCAGTTACTGGGTGTTGCATCATCCGCCCACCCCACCGCGTTCTCACCTGCCCCGTCTTGGCATCCACATCTGGCTCGGTGCCGTCATAGGCCAGCACCGCATCGCGGTTTTCGATATTGTTAAACGCCTGCAAGACCGGCTCTGGTGGTTCTGCATTGCCATAGCGCTTAAAAAACCACTGCAAATAGCCAATCCATATCACCAGCTCGGCAATAGCTGCTGCCCTCGGGTTGATCTCAATCCCCAAAAACTGCGACGGGTTTATTTGCTCCAGCACATTGAGCTGCACATTGCCCGCCACATCCACCAGGCGCGTCTGCACCTCGGCCTCTAGCCCTTTGAGCAAATCGAGTGACACATAGAGAAAGTTGCCCGTACCACAGGCTGGGTCAAGAATTCTGACAGTCCGCAGCTTGTCGAGGAAGGCGCGGATCTCTTGCTCAGCCTTTCTGCGCTGATTAGCGGTAGGTTCCTCTCTACCTGCCTCTAGCTCTAGCAGGCGATTTACCTCCAGCTCAATCTCATCCCACTCTTGGCGCAGAGGTTCCATCACCACAGGACGCACTAGCCGCTCTACATAAGATCGAGGCGTATAGTGTGCCCCCAATCGGCTGCGCTCTTTTTTCTCAAGGGCCCGCTCAACCAAGGTGCCAAAAATAGCAGGTTCTACCTGACTCCAGTCTTTTTCAGCGGCTTCAAGTAAGGTTTGGAGCTGTTCTTGTGGAAGGGCAATAGCCGTAGCATCTTCAAAAAAGCTGCCGTTAAATTTCAATACCCGCTCAAAGCCAAAGGTGCCGCCTGTGTTCATGGTCTGCCAGAGCTGCTCGATTTCGGGCTTAAAGGTGGCGGGGTTGGGTATCCAGCGATCACGCAGGGCTTTGGTAAAGACTTCGCCTTTCAATAGCTCCACATCTTCGGCAAACATCGTGAAAATGCAGCGCATCAAGAAGCTAGCGGTTACTTGAGGGTCGTGACCTTGCTCCTCTAGCCAACGTGATAGCTTAGCTAGCTCTGCCGCTACAGCGCGCGTGACCTGAGCCCTTAGCTTTTCTGGGTTGAGCGACTGCGGATCGGTAAAGATGGCGACGAAGCGATCAAACTCCTTCTCTGTCGCTAGGTCGGCCAGCTCAATGCGCTGGCGTGCACCATAGCTGCCGTACTCACCGCTAAAGCCTTCCCAAAGATCAAAGTGAGAGCCGATGTCGCAGGTTAGGAGGAACGGTGGCATCGAGCCCAGTAAGCGGTTATAGGCGTAGGACTTGGCCTGGTTAAACGCCTTCTGCATGGTGTCGCGGTAGACCTTAGTACCCCGCTTGCCGTGGCCCTTGCTCGACTCGGTACTGCCCTGCTTAGCCTCAATTAGAAAGCAGCCCTCTTTGTAAAAGTCAGCAAAGCGCGTTGATTCAGCCTTTTCGCTGCTGAAAAACTTGATGTCCTTGTCAAAGCAGTAAGGGTCTCCAGGGATTCTTCCCTTGGGTGGTGGGCTCTCTACCCCCAGAGCCAGGCACAAGTCGAGAAAGAACCCCTGGTAATTGGCGCGTTCATTGCCCTCTGATCCTTGCCACTTAGCCAAAAAAGTCTGGATGCGCTGGGTATCTGCTGGGGTCATGGGGGATTGGTAGCGGGGCTTTACAAGGCTTTTGCTTTTCTCAAACCTTAGCGACAGATCCCGGAAGCTTCTAGATCCTTACCCAAAGCTTAACGATCGGCTCATGTATTCTTCCCACAGCTCATGCCCACCGCACAACCTCGCGCGCGGATTAACAGATAAAAAACAATTCAGGTTGCCAATAAATAACTGAGACGACAAGAACAATAGTTACTTATGTTCCTCTCAGAAACACCAGATTGACCACCTTTAGCTATTACCTCCCTGATATTGTTCGCTCAGGAACAAAAATAAGAGTCCGCAATGCAAGTTCTATTTTGTAAATCCATAGAGGTCGTTGGTCTGGAGCTGCGATTAAAAGCTCTAAGACGCGGTCTCAATAAAAAAGACTTCCCCACCTACGAGAGTTTCTACGACCACTTCGAGGTCAACCGAACCAACTGGTGGCGATGGGAGCAAGGTAAACGAGCAATCCCCTATGAAGTCATTCAAAAACTTGAAGTCCACTTTGAAATCGACCTGCAAGTCCCAACACCTTAAAAGGAACAAAATGCGAACACAAGTTAACTCCAGTCCCGATGTCGAAAAAGCTCTATCGAAGCTTGAGATCCTACTAAGTGAGTATTACCAAACCCGCGATGACAGTCGAAGCTCAAATCCAATACCTGAAACAATTGCTCCCGGAGCAGCTTGAGTTCAGTGTTATCGAAAGTGTGTTGAGAGCTCAGAATTCCCAGCAGTCCATTAAAAAGGGCCCCTCAGCAGCTACGAACTGCTAAGAGGCCCAAGAGAGCAAAAGAAGCTACGAACTTCTCCGCTCGATTCACAAAAACCGCCCACGCAAATAGGAGGCTCTGCTGCACTCAATTCTAGCAGCTTGGCCTCCGTTCGGAAGTATTCAACGGAGTTTACAAGTGTTAGAAGTTTACGGCTTTAATGAAGCCCTTGCCGATCATGAAATCTATGGCGATCGCACTTGCGACCCCGCCGCTGTTAAAACCGCCCAGCGTCTGGCTATTGCTGGCACCCTCTCCGTAGGGATTCATCTCAGCCTACAGACTCCAGCTGAAGGGCGCTTAATGCTCCCTGGTGTCCAAGTAGCCCAAGCTAATGGGTTTGCTGGAAACCTGCTGCTGAATTTCTTTCAAGAATCGAAACCAAAGTCTGCGCCTGCCATCGTGGAGAACCCTTCTCAAGTGGTACTACCCGAAGTCACCCTTGAAACCATCGACAGCATCGATATCACCCAGTTTAAATTCCCGCACCTCAGTGAGGGGAATTGGGTTCTGCTAACCCAAAGCAAGCTCAAGTGGTTGGGTTATGACGTTCAGGTCGATGGCCATTACGGCAGCACGACTAAGCTCGCTGTGCTGCGTTTTCAGTACGACATTGGTCTCCCCGCTGATGGCTTCTTTGGCGAGGATTCTAAGCGCGCGCTATTCAATGGTGAGTATCCCCAGACAAAAGCTACGCAAGATAAGCCTCTAGGGTTGTGGTCGCCTGAAGAGATTCTGTCTGGCGTCGTTCCCCATAACGGCAGAGGGCGAAGCACAGCCACTTATGTGAACGGCTGGCCAATCATCAGTCACCAGTACATGAGAACCATCGGCAGTGTAACTCGCCCTCACCGGGGCGCTGACCTGCCCCTGAAAACTGGACACCAAATTTATGCCTTAGGCACCCAAGTCTCAGTTTGGTACGACCGAGGCGGCGGCGGGCTGGTCATCGAACAGCAGCACCCCAACATGCCTGGTGTGTTGATTCAAAACCTTCACTGTAACGAGGCGTTTGGTCAGTCCTGGAGCTATTACAAATCGAACGGTCGGAAAACCTTCACTGTGTCTGTCGAAGAGCTTGGAACCAAAGTAATTGGTGCAGTTGGTTCGACTGGTGCAAACGGGCCTGGAGATTATGGTGAGCACACGCACGTTGGTTTGAAGTTGGTATCTGGGGAGGGCTTTGGAGTTGACCGAGATGACCACGACCCACGCTTCCTAAAAGTCCGAACCACTCTGGTACATTTGCTCCACTGGGGTGTGAACGAGCCGGTTCACGTTGCCGAGGGTCAGCCCGCATTTTCAAATCACGAGCGGCGGCTGGACGTTTCCAAAATACCCAGCGTGGTCGAAGTCGCTGCCCTCTCTGGCAGTTCTGGTGTTATTGCTCAAGAGCCCCCGACCCCTGAGACTTCCGTCAGCGTCGCCAGCACCGCAGCCCCCGCGAACGTTGCGGATGTTGTTCAGGCGATCACCCCAACCTTGGGTGGAGACGATCTACTAGACAAGCTCTTCGAGGGCGGCGAGAACAGCTTTATGACCATTGCGATCGGTTCTGCTGAGGGGACTCGTCGCCCTGACGGCTCGAAGACTAAGTACTACCGGGAGCATACTGACCCCGGCAACCAGGTTCGAAACATCGGCAGCTTTTCCTTCCAACACCACGGAAACGCTATGAGTCCTGCTGAGGCTGACGAGGCTCAGTTAAAGCGCCTGCTAGGCCAACTCGACATTGTCCTAGCCGACGCTGAAAAGATGGGTCTCGAACTCAGTCTGGAAGAAGTCGCAAACCTCGCTGATCTCCTGAATCAGAGCCCTTGGGCTGGTGGCGTAATCGCGAGTGGCTCTCGCTCAAAAGCTGGAGGGAAAGGCTTTGTTGACCATCTGTATGAGGCCAAGACCCAACTCGGCAAGACCGGCAGAGCTGCGATTGAGCACGCGCGGGTCGAGGCTTATAAAAATTCTGAGACCGGCGCGTTCTGGGCTGATGGTCTTTGCTACCAGGGTGAGTGCAACACCTGGCGAGCGGTTCACGCTGACCAAACCCGACGCATGAATGAAGTTGAAGCTGCAATCAAAGCCAGTCAGTACAGCGGTGGCGAAATCGTCCTAGCTGGGCAGAGCACTGTCCCTGAGCCTGAGGAATCCGGCTTTACAGCGAAGGCTCCAGAGGCGATCGAGCATGAGCCTCCTGTTGGGTTTCTGCACGGCGAAGAGCGTCCTGAACCCACTGCTGAAGAAGCCCAGCAGTCTGTGGAGAACGAGCCAAAACCGAATCTACTCAAAAAGTGGTTCGTGCAGCCGACTGGAGAAAGCTTCAAGCCGAAGGTAGATCCCGCAGCAATTCCTAAAGGTTAATGTCCCACCCAAAAAATCATGAAAACCAAAATCGCATCCGCCGCTATAGCTCTCGTTCTCTGGTTTGGCTTTTCACCCAAGCCGCCAGAGCCGATAGCTGAACTAATTCATCAGCTAGCGATCGCGCAAGTCTCTCTAAAGTTGCGGGTTAGAGAGATTGAAACTTCAAGAAATCCAATGTTTATCTGAGGCTCATTGTGAATACAACTCATTGCAAAAGACGACGAGTATCGCGCGCTGAGACATCTACGAGGAAACAAGTTCGGAAAGCTTACCGTGAATGGTGTCGCTACCAGGATCGATACATCGCGATCGGGCTGGCTATTGAGTCGTTTCTGAATAGCCCGCGCGCATTGCGTTTCGAAAGAGGCGTCCATTTCGCAGTTGGCCTCACAGCTTTTGGTCTACTCACAGTCATCTGCGATAGGCTCAAGTCGCTTTGAAGTAGTTTGGCATCTTCTCAAATTTTCAATAGAAGAGCGTTCCTTAAATAGTTACCTACCTAGTCTGAACCGAAGTTTTAATTGCTCAAAATACTTCGGTTTTCACACCTCGAGTTGAACAGACTTGCTGAACCAAAGTTGGTACAATTGTGACAACAATGGTTCAAAAAGGCCAATGTTGATATACCAAAAACAAAACCCGCCATGCAACACAACACCGCCGCAACTTGCTCGGTAAACTGCAAAACTCAGAAAAGGAACCAAGACTCAATGCAACAGCTAATCATCGGATTCGACCCTGGCAACCACTGGACTAAAGTCTGTGTTAAGACACTTGACGGAAAGATAGAGAAGATTGTTATTCCTTCCTCGTTAGCTACTGACCAGAATAGTATTGTTCAGGAAGAGAGCTCCGATAGCTTCACTCTATTCACCGATCCTGAGAAGGATAACAGCCGCGAGTTTTTCAAATCTTGGAGTACGAATCCGGTTTACAACCCCTTTCAGGTAATCGTGGGTGACCCCAGCGGTAATGGCAAGCCTCGTTATGCGTTTCCAATGCTAGTCTCTGCAATCTGGCCATATATACAGAATGGGGATTGCCTAAAGGTCGTAGTCAGTGTCCATGACAAAAGTGCCTACGGTCAGGCTATGAAAGATGGTTTAGATGGCGTCCATAGCGTTACCTATACCTCAAATGATGAGAAACAAGAAACCAAAACCTTCTGCATCAGCGTTTTGAATGTTGTTTACGAAAGCGCTGGAGTTGTCCTTGGACAGGACAACCGTCCATTAAAGTCTTTCATTCTCGACATTGGCGGCGGCACTGTTTTGGCAATTCCAATGAACAAAGCGCGCCTTGCCCTTGATTCTGTAATCGAGCTTCCTCATAGCGGTGTTAAAGCCTTGCTCGGGAACTTGACAGTCTGTAATGAATTGAAATCACTTATTCGCTCTGATGCGGCTATGGCTCCCCACTACGCGCGGGTCATGTCTAACGAGGGTTTGATGTCCATGCTCAAGAACAAAGGGATCGCTACCGTAGGGAAGATTAAACTCGACTGCCGCGAAGTGATCGCACCTGTGGTCACCCGCTGGCTGAACAGCCTGGAGAGCGAATTGCACCAGAGTCTCTCGGCTAGCTACTTAAACGAGCCTGGGCGGACACTACTGCTCTCTGGTGGTGGCTCCCTCGTTCCTGGGGTTAAGGAATGGGCCTCAGGTCTTGGCTTCAAGACTGTCTCTGACCCCCAATTCGCGAATGCCCTAGGTTTGCACTCTCTTGCACAAGAACTATCCCAAAAGGTGGCCGCATAATGACAACTTCAAACTCCAAGCCCAAAACCCGTAGAAAAAGCACTAAGCGAGTAGAACGGAACACCGTTCGTGTCTCGACTCAAAAAGGACTGATTGCTAAAGCCCGCGAGGTTCTTGGCGAAGCTGGAAGTGCTCTTAGTGATTCTGAACTGCTGAACTACGCTTTGATTAGCTTCATCCAGAAATCAAGCACTCACTCTGACTCAGCCCCAACGGTTCAAATGGCTCCTCATACGGTGGTTCCTAACCAATCCGTACCTTCCGTTATCCATCAACCCACACCTACGCTCGCGCCCGCGCCTGGTGAGGATGGCCTGAGCGATGACGATTGGGGCGTTGACTGACCCTGAGGCATCAAGAGCAACCCCCCATCAGCTCCTTTAAATTATCTCAACTGCCTACGCGTGTAGTATTCATAGCTTCACTGGTTCCTTGGTAACTCTGTCTGGAGCAGTAGCGACAAGTCGCAAGCTGCGCGACCTGCGCCACGTTTCCGTTCAATTAGTTTCCCCAGCGAGTGGGGAGGAGTTTGTAGCTATATACTCACTCGCTTAATCCAATAAGTTTCCATTCAATTAGTTTCCCCAGCGAGTGGGGAGCCAACGGGGCTCCGAAGCTCGTTTTTGAGCACTTCGGCCTCTAGTTTCCATTCAATTAGTTTCCCCAGCGAGTGGGGAGCCATTCAATCCGCCACCTACCAAACAATCGGCCTAGTGTTTCCATTCAATTAGTTTCCCCAGCGAGTGGGGAGTTACCTGCACAATACAGACCACAGCAAGGCACCCAAGAATCGTTTCCATTCAATTAGTTTCCCCAGCGAGTGGGGAGTTACCTCGGCTTCTACCCAGACCAGATCATGAACCGGGGCGCTGAGTTTCCATTCAATTAGTTTCCCCAGCGAGTGGGGAGTAGCAATACTGCCCTTAAGTGGCCCTCTTATTTTGTTTTGGTTTCCATTCAATTAGTTTCCCCAGCGAGTGGGGAGATTCAACCCAAGATTGTTTACCAGAAAACCGATGCCCACAAGTTTCCATTCAATTAGTTTCCCCAGCGAGTGGGGAGCAAAGTGTTAGATATGAAGTTGATGACGTATGCGCTTGTAACAGGTTTCCATTCAATTAGTTTCCCCAGCGAGTGGGGAGTTACAGGCTGGTCAGGGTGAAGCGAGCCACATTATTAGCGAGTTTCCATTCAATTAGTTTCCCCAGCGAGTGGGGAGCCCCTGGCTACTGGAACATAATGGCCGCCTGTCACCCTGACCGTTTCCATTCAATTAGTTTCCCCAGCGAGTGGGGAGAATCAACTTATACCGATCGCCTCTCGATACGAGGTAGGTTTCCATTCAATTAGTTTCCCCAGCGAGTGGGGAGATCCTGGGAAAAAAAGCAACTGGGCTGTGGAACCTTGAGACGTATTTCCATTCAATTAGTTTCCCCAGCGAGTAGGGATACCGCCGACGATCGCCTGCGCTGGAAGCTCATGCAGCTGCTGTTTCCATTCAATTGGTTTCCCCAGCGAGTGGGGAGCAGGTTTCTAAAGCCGTTCAAACCACTAAAGTAGCTTTAGAAGATTTGTTTCCATTCAATTAGTTTCCCCAGCGAGTGGGGAGTTCAGCAACAATCTCATAGGAAGGAAATTCTCTTCGGTTTCCATTCAATTAGTTTCCCCAGCGAGTGGGGAGCTGCTGTGGGAAATATACCTGCCCTGCCATGAGTTCAATTTGTTTCCATTCAATTAGTTTCCCCAGCGAGTGGGGAGTTAAGCAAATTCTAGTGGGTGAGACAGACTTTGTGCCAGCGTGTTTCCATTCAATTAGTTTCCCCAGCGAGTGGGGAATTCTGAATCCCCTCTTGCTAACACTCTTAATGGTCGCCCCTTGTTTCCATTCAATTAGTTTCCCCAGCGAGTGGGGAGCTCTAAATACTACAAAGTTTGCCACCATTACAAGATAATGGCCAGTTTCCATTCAATTAGTTTCCCCAGCGAGTGGGGAGTTTGTTCATGTATACCCAACGTCGAAACAGCAATGACAATACTGAGTTTCCATTCAATTAGTTTCCCCAGCGAGTGGGGAGATCTAAGCAGCCACGCATACCTGGCCTTGACAGCGGCAGTTTCCATTCAATTAGTTTCCCCAGCGAGTGGGGAGCTTAGAAGTCTGATCATGGTAGTTTTTCTGCTTATATCCTAAAGCCTGTTTCCATTCAATTAGTTTCCCCAACGAGTGGCGAGAATCGAAGGTAGCGCTAGCGAACCCGTAGAAGCCCGTTTCCATTCAATTAGTTTCCCCAGCGAGTGGGGAGCGGAGACGTTTACATCATTTCCTACGACGGGCCGATGCGCCTGGTTTCCATTCAATTAGTTTCCCCAGCGAGTGGGGAGGTGGCCGCTAAACAGTTGCCTGTAGATGAGTATGAGTTTCCATTTAATTAGTTTCCCCAGCGAGTGGGGAGGTGGCACACAGGTTGTGATTCCCGGCAACGCTTTTCGCAACTGGTTTCCATTCAATTAGTTTCCCCAGCGAGTGGGGAGTAATCAAAGGTCTCAAGCAGTTTGCAGATTCCAAGGGTATTAAAGTGTTTCCATTCAATTAGTTTCCCCAGCGAGTGGGGAGACTGAACGCATCTTCCGACCTATACACCGCTGGCGCTAGCTGGTTTCCATTCAATTAGTTTCCTCAGCGAGTGGGGAGTCCATGTGACGGCATCGCCGGTTTAGGAAAACGGGTCTGGAAGTTTCCATTCAATTAGTTTCCCCAGCGAGTGGAGAGGACACTACAGCAAGGCTTAGCCGCTGACGAATCAGAGCAGTTTCCATTCAATTAGTTTCCCCAGGGAGTGGGGAGTAGCCAGTAACTTCAAGGTGTTCGATGCCTATGGCCGGTTTCCATTCAATTAATTTCCCCAGCGAGTGGGGAGGCCGCCATCTTCAATCTACCAACACTATTGAAGTTTATGTTTCCATTCAATTAGTTTCCCCAGCGAGTGGGGAGTGGTGGCGGAAGGCGATCGCGCTGCCCTGCTTTGTGGTGGTTTCCATTCAATTAGTTTCCCCAGCGAGTGGGGAGTTTTTCAAACATGGCTCTTTCTTTTTTCAAAAACCTGTTTTCGTTTCCATTCAATTAGTTTCCCCAGCGAGTGGGGAGCTGCGCTAAGAATGGCTGAAGACGTATTGCGGGAGAATGGCTAGTTTCCATTCAATTAGTTTCCCCAGCGAGTGGGGAGTTAAGAGCGATCGCAAGCCACCCAAGATAGACCCTGGCTTGTTTCTATTCAATTAGTTTCCCCAGCGAGTGGGGAGCCAATGGTTGGCCCGAAAACTGAAGCGGCGAGGATTGCCACAAGTAGGTTTCCATTCAATTAGTTTCCCCAGCGAGTGGGGAGACCCCCTACCCCGCCAACTTCGGAGCGCCGCCCGCCTGTTGTAGGTTTCCATTCAATTAGTTTCCCCAGCGAGTGGGGAGACTCAGCGCTTCGCTACTTTCACTTCCTCTGCATTTTCTAGTTTCCATTCAATTAGTTTCCCCAGCGAGTGGGGAGCCCACCTACCCTGACCAATACTCGAGCCCGCTTTACTGGGAGTTTCCATTCAATTAGTTTCCCCAGCGATGGGGGAGTTACATTTCAGAAATGGTTTCTGAGCCTTTTGTAGTCTGGGATTTTCCATTCAATTGGTTTCTCCAGCGCGTGGGAAGATCGCCAGTGATTATACTGAGGCCGAAGAACTAGCACGTACGTTTCTATTCATTTCATTTCTCCAGCGCGCGGAGAGGTTAGTTCTGAAAGTAGCATCCAAGCAGATCATTCTTATAGAATAGTTTTCAAGTCCTGATGAATATTTGCCATTAAGCTGGCTGCTTGAATAGATTCAAAGTTCTGATTGGCAATAGAATTTAGACAATTTAGTAATCGTTGCTGCCAAGCATCTTTATTTTCTTTAGTGGCCCAAGAACGAAAAACTTCCTTTTCGCTTAAGCCTAAAAGTCTATGAAACTGCTGATTTCTTGTGCTGCTGGCCCCTTTCCAGATGACATTTACGTCTTCGTTGTCAGAGACAGCTGGGCAAGCTGATCTAAAAAGTTCAAATAATCCTCCGCTATAAAGCATCAGGCCATCAATTTCGCCTACCAATTTTTCTTTCAAGTAAGCAGGTAAACCACTATCTTCTCGTAGGAAGGCAACCGGAGCACCCTTTTTATTTGCCTTAATATCTTCTGGGTAGCGCCACTTAGCCCAGTCGCTCAACATACCTTCTGCCGCACGAAAGCTATGGAACAGAGCTTCTACAGTATTGCCCTGTTCTAGCCGCACCAACGCCAAAAAAGCTGACTCGTAGGCCGCCCACCACCACTCTTTCGTTCTGTCAGGTGCTTCTTGGAGTGAGGCAGCAAACTCAGCAAACTTGGCCTGGTTCCAAAGAATGGCGGAGTTGAGTAAGCCCTCAATTCTCTGCCTCACAGCTGGTTCTAGAGCAGGCAAATCTTGCTTCAACACATCCTGTACACCTGCATAGTCGTAGCGATGTAGTAGCCGCCTGGCTTCTTGCAGGCGAATGCCCAGCAGGTAGGTCGAGCTAGGGATTAGCTCTGAGGCGTTTGCTTGAAACTCACTACTGACTAAAAATTGAACCTGCGACCCAAATCGGGTCAGCGTCACAAACTGCACCGCTGATGAAAGCGCCGGGGTGCCTGCTTGGTGGCTTACAAAGACTGGCTTGCCCGGCGTGCAGTCTACCTGGCCAAGCGAGGCTTGAATTAGCGAGAGCGTACTGTCCCAGTGGTCTAGGCCAGGCTGGTCGGACAGGGGCGCAATGGTGCAATAGGATTGAGTGGCACGAGGCAGGGCGTGGCTGAGAAAGTGCCGCAGCAGTGGTTCCAGGGTGCAGGTATCGCGCCAGTAGGGACAGCGGGGCAGGCGGCGATCGCTCGGGCCAAACAACAGGGATTGATCGGTCAGCAGCACCACAATGTGGTGGGGCGGAGTGGAGATCTGGGCGAGGTGCTGAACCAATGCTTCCAATCGTGGAAAGCGCAGAGTGGCGCTATGCTGCTCTGGCTGTGGGCTATACACCAGACCCAACGCCCGTGCCGGAAAGCTGTACAGCCGTTTGCTGTCCGCTGTGATCACCTCAGTGCCGTTGAAATGCAGCAGATCGGGGTATTGAGCCTTTGCTGGCCCTTCTAAACTGCTCCACTGGGCTTTGGTGCTGAGCAAAACATCGCTGTCGCCAAGGGTCAAAATCCAGGTGGCCATAGTGCGTTAGATGTTGGTGAAGGGGTGGATGGAAAAAGCTACTGAGGCCAGAGCTGGACAAAGTCGGGTTGCTCGTTTTGTAGAAATTTTAGAAACTGCCGACACTCCACTGATGACTGATCGGGAAACAGGGTCAGCAGCTCCAGGTACTGGCCCTTGGCGGGGGTGATTGCAAAGGGTTTGCCCGTGGGGTCGTCCTTGCGCTTTTTTAGCTGCACTATTGGATACATGCGGTGCCACAGCCGCCCAATTTTGCCCATCTGACCCGTGACGGAGGTATTTTTGATCGTCCCCTCTGATAATCCCAGGTCACGATTGGCTCTGCGATAGGGGCCGTGCAGCCAATGAATGGCGATGCTGTCGTCTTCGTGGGCGGCTAGCCGTCCCCACACTTGCACTTTGTCGGGGTGCCAGGCTTCGCGCCAGGTTGCCGCCCAATCTCTGGTTGGGGCTGTCTGCATGTTCACCCAGGTTTGGGCCACTGCCCTAACAGCATTGAGAAAACCGGGGATACTCTCCAGCTTGCGCACTTGGTAATTTCGGGTCAGAGACTCTTCCCCCCACTGCCAGTGACAGCCGATCAGGGGCTTGCTGGATAGCTCGGCGTAGTCCTTGTGAAACAAACGGTGGTCGGCCCGTCGCCAGGATTTGCCGAACCCGCCGAAGACCATGGCAAAGTGCATCAGCGCCCTGGCCAAGTTACTGAGGGCCTGACGCTGGGCCACGTTGTCTAGCGGGCGGTTGAGCATCCAGTAGAGGTCGCCCTCGACATCGTAGGTGGGCTGCTGCCAGCGATCGCGCCCATAGCGTCCCATCGTCAGTTGCCCTGGCTGAAAGCTCATGGCCAGCAGCCCGACATCGCCGCTCCCCCGCACGCTGCCGAAGAGCTGGTCAACCAGCCGCTCTGCCTGCTCGGCAGAGGTGAGCCCACCGAACAGGCGTAGGGCATGGCCCCGCAGCGCCGCGCGAAAGATGTTGGGTCGAAATTCTCCAGACTGGTCAATCAGCTTGGCGGCCTGCCCCTGCCCTTGCAGGGTGCAGTGAAACAACACCTCGCCTGTGTGATTTGCCACCTGGCCATAGCCCGCACTCACCCGACAGCCCAGTCCCCTGGCGAGGGCGGTTTCCCACAGTTGCCAAACGGTTTCCCACTCCGCTGCATCTAGGGGCACCGTGCTCGAAATGCCAAACCTCAGATGGGGCTGACGGAGCGAGATTTGGGCAAAGGCGCGGGTGCGTTTTTCGCGCTGCACCTGGCGCTCTTGCTGGGGGTGAATCATATCCACCAAGCCTTCTGTCCAGTCTGTGCTGGTGGGGTAGCCACCGTGGAAGCGCAAAATGCCGGGCTGAAAGTCGCCGCCGGGGAGTTCTTTGCCGCAGTAGCGATCGGTCTGCTCTGGGGTGCAGACGGCGCGGCAGACGGCGCGAAAGACCCCTTTCATGCTGCTGCCGGGGTAGAAGGGCCAGCCGTAAGCCCCGATCACAGGACGAATGATGCCGTCGTCTTGGCCGCCGTTGGTGACAAACCGCCAGTTGATTTCGTAGGGTTGAGGATTGCCTGTGGTGGGTAGGTTTGGGGGGCGATCGCTGGCCTCACCAACCCATTCATCGACCCACAGTTCTACATCCTGGGGTTCACGGGCCTTGGTGCGAGCGGGATAGATACGCTGGAGCTGGCAGCGGCCATCGACCTGTGCCCGAAACATCATCGGCACTTTTTGGTAAGCATCAGGAATCTGAGTCATTGAGCTTTGCCCCTCCTTTGTACCGCTGTGTCCACCACACCACCGCATCACAGAGCTGCGTCAGCACCGCCAGAGCCAATCGCTGGTCATCGATTGTTAAAACCCAGAGCTTTTCAGACATCGCCTGAATGGCCTTGGTATCCGAATACCCAACAGCGTCGTTGGGTATTGTGACCCCTGACCGAGCCATGATGTGCACAAATGCTTCCCAGGTTTCTTTCCAGTAGGTAGCTTTATTCGTTTCTTTCTCTTGGAGCCGCAGGTGTTCACCCCAAAACCGTTCCAGGCCGTAGGGAACGGCCATACGCATCTTGTGTCCCTGGTTTAGCGATGCCTTCCTTGAACGCTCTGCTTTGGGCAATTTTTCATCTCGCTGGCGAGCGGCCAACACCAGCTTTTGGGCCTCTCGATCAAGGCCGTAGGAATTCCATGCCATGATTAATACGTGCCTCCTAGGGTGACTTGGCAGCGGCCAAAACCGACAGACTCTAGGCCGCCAAAATAGAGTTCTTGGGAAGGTGTGGCTGGCCTAAAGGGTTGCCACCCGGTGTGCTTGAGCGCGATGGGAAAGACCAGCACACTGCCCTCTGGCAGGGCTTCGACATTGAAAAAGGCTCCCTTGTCGGTATCCACTTTTTTCATGTCATCTACCAGCTTGACTCGGCTCTGGCGGTAGAGGGCCATGTCATGCAGAATGGCAATGTCGTTGTCGGCTACCACCACGGTTTGGGTGTGCTCAATGTCGAACCCTGCTGCCCAGGGGGATAGATCCGCCTCGTGCTCGATGTCTAAAAAGCCAAGGTTGAAGAACAGCACCTTGCGACCTGTGCCCAGGGGCCGAGCCTGCAAGCCGCTGGGGGCCGAGTAGGGCAGCGGCAGATCGGCTGCAATCGCAGCAATCCGCTTGTAGCGCTTGAGCAGGTAGGGGCAGGTGACCCAGACAATGGGCTGCCCTGGGCAGAAGACAGGCAGCCAGACTAGGGATGCATACTCAAACTTAACGATCGCCTCTGTAGTGCCACCATCTTTTTGATTATCAACTGATTCGTGGCCGTACCAACGGTTTTCTTTGTAGGAGACAGGTACCGTAAAGGCATCAGAGTCTTCATGCTCTGACTCCCACTGCTTAGCTTGCTGTTCAAGCCATTTCAATATCGACATTCGATCAGGCTGGCGGTCTCCTGATGGGGCATTCTGCGTTATCTCCTCAAAATTTTCAGGGACAGTGATACCACGGTCGGCTAGCTGACTCTCCAACCAGTCCTGGCGGTTGTTGCGCATATCGGCTCGAAACCGGCCCCGAATAGAGCTACCGGGGATAATACCCGTTTGAGTAAACTGGTCGCGGAAGATCAGGTTAAGGTTGCCGCTTTCTTCACCAGCGCTAGCGCCCACATGGAGAGGGGCCAGGGTTTTGATAATGCCGTAGGCTTTGGAATACATGGGGTTAGCTCCTGGAAATATCGACGGGCAGGCAGAGGTTGCAGCCCAGGTGTTTAAGTGAAAAGCCTTCTTTGGGGAACCACGCTTCTGGCCAATCCCACCAAGACCGGCCAATGGCTTCTTTAAACAGGTACACCGTGCCCGGTGGTACAGCGTAGCGGCCACGGCTCAGCCGCCCGGCTGGGGCAAGAGCCTCACCCTGGGGTGACTTGGCTTGGCTGCCCAGACGATACCGATGGGGCTGGGGGCGATCGGTCAACATCATGGGTCGCCGATCGGAAAAGTCTGCGTGGCGCGGGTAGCGCAGCGATAGGTGGGTGGAGCCCCACAGCCCTGGCCCCAACAGCGCAAAGGCATGGTCAATGGGGCGTTGCAGTAGTTCGGCAATAGGGCTGGTGTCGGCAATGGGGTGGCTAGCGACTTCGACCAGGTGACTTTCACCGCCAAAGCGGTACCAGCCGTCTTCCAGGGGCACCGTAGAGAGGTAGACCAGGCAGGTTTCAGCCTGGCTGCCGTCCCACTGGTTGGGCAGCATTTGCACCGCATTTTCTAAAAACAGGCCATTTTCGTCGCGCACGTTGCGTTCATCAGACTTTAGGCTGGGGTGCAGCAGGGGCAAAAATGTCCAGGGGTCTTGGGCTGCGGCACCATTAGCTTTGATTTCGTCGGGGGTGTAGTCCCAGGTATCGATGCGCTGCCAGTGGTAGTCGGCCTCCAGGTCGGGGTGGGCGGCCTCGTCGCGCCACCACTGATAGTTGCGTACCTCCCATTGGTCGGTGTCGTCTCTGCCAAGAATTTTGTGGCGCGGGACGGGTACATAAAAATAATGGGGGTCGTCCACGTTGGCCCAAAAGGGCCCAGCCAAAAACAGCGAATCTCGCAGGGTGACCTGGTCGTGGGCACCGCTGTGTTTGTTGGCGCTGAACAGGAGCCCGGCCAGGGTGGCAGCATCGGGGGGAAACTTGGCCCCTGAGCGCCCTACCAGGTTCTCTGGCGACAAAAAGGCTCCGGCACTGCCATAGAGAAACCCCAAGGGGGAAATGGTGATGATGTGGGTAAACATAGGGCGTGTGAAACAGCGAGGGAGCTGGGTGGGCTATGCGGCCAGGTACCAACCTGTGTGAATGGCACCGTTGATCCAGTTGATCAGGGCGAGGGGGTCGTCCATAGACCCGAGAATGGCGGCGCTATTGTTCGTCAACCGCTGACCGTAGCCTTTGAAGTAGAGGTCGAAAAACTCGATCGCCACTAGGTTCGCGGCTAAGTTGTCCCCAGCGGCATTGTTAGGCCGGGTGGGAATGGCGTGGCGAGCTTTGAGTTCAGCCCAGTCGGTAAAGATATGAGCCCAGTTGGGGTTGTGGCCCCAGCCCATGCCGTTGCGATCGCAGTATCTTTGCAGTACATCCAAGTCCAGCCAGCGGCAGGTCCATTCCACAAACTGACCACTGTTAAACACAATGCGAATCGTGACCCGATCGCGCCCTAGATGCTTAGCCCGCTTCTGAGCCAGGCGACAGTGCTGTAAAACATCTCGCTGCGGCACATCAGGTGACACCCACACAAACCCAACGCTGACGGTAATAGGGTGGCCGTGCTGCTGCCACTGGGCGTTTAGCCCCATGAGCCACTCCAGCGCTTGGCTAGCGGGCAGGGGGCGATCGCTAGCTTGACCGTATAGGACTCCTAAAAAATCATCCCCACCGGCATAGACCACCCGCCCGCGATCGCGAGAAAGAGACTGGCTAAAGCTCTGTCCCCACTCCCGCATTTGCCGACTAAAGCCTTGTACAGCTTCATCACCCATTGGCGTCAACTGGTCTTGGAGGTAATTGCCAACGTGATCGCCATCCCCCATAAACCAACCTGTCCACTGGCCCTTGCCATCGCGGGTATTGCGATGGATATCAGTAAAGCCACTCTCTAGCTCGCTAATGCCCAGTTCTCTGGCCAGTTGAGGCCAGGTCACCAACCGTTTCACTAACTCGGGCACGCTCAATCGTTCGTTAGTAGCCAGAAATCGGCCTACAGTGTCCTCATTGCTGGCATTGGAACTGCTCAGTCGTGCGGCCAAAGCCTCATAAAAGCTTTCCATCTGCTGCCGTTCTGGTGGCGATAACGACCAGCCAGGATTTGAGTTCAATGCCCCTAGCCCCGGCCAGGCGATCGCATCTACCCCCGATAAGCTAGAGCTTTCACCTACCCAGTTCACCGCCACCCAGTCGCGCCGAAGCTTACGAGTCTCTAAATCCTTCATGGCTGCTTGAATTGAATCGCCATGGCCCCAAAATATCTCCCAGTGGTAGCGACCCCACTTGGCCCAGACCTCTTGCCAGTGGTAGCTCTCCCTGGGGAACGAATCTTGTAGGCGGGTTTCAACCCATTGACGGCATTGGTCTAAAACCCTTTGCCAAGCTTGCAGTAAGGTTTGCTCGACCAGGTTGCGTGGGTAGTCGCCGCGGATGAGTAAGCGGTTGGGCATGCCCCGTTGCAGGTTAATCGAGGCTGGAGAAATCACCTCGCAATTGGCGGGGGTTGCCTCCACGAGCCTTTCGGCTAGATATGACAGCAGCCCGGAGGCCCCATACAGATCGCGCAGTTTGCGTGATTTTTCGATGAATCCCTGTACTGGAGCAAAGCTAATTGCTGTATAGATCTCTTCAGTCATGCCACTGCCTCCTGTGGAGAGATGCAGTGCAACTCCTTTAGTGGAGCGTCTAACAGCCCCCAGAGCTTTGCTTGCCAGAATGCTTTTGACACAGTGCTTCCCTTTATAGTGTCGTAGCTCGCGCCTAATCTAACAGAGCTAACGCGTTGATGCCCCCTTAAATTGATATTCCTTCAGATAACCGACATCTTGATAAAGGGTTGCTATATTTGGGTTTCCAGGGTTGAGCAAGCTTTTCAGAAATATTTTCTTCTTGTTGACATTCAAAAATAATGAGCGATGTCAGTTTAAATTCCTACGTCAACCCTCATGCCTTTGAGCGATTAATGGTGCTGATTGCAACTCTGGTGCAGCATCCAGGGATTGGAGGGCGAGACCCCGAATGTGAAAAACCCGGTGAGCACGATGCAGCGCAAGCCATTCTGAGCGAAATGGAGCAGGTCGCTCAAAGCCTGCAAATTACCTTGCCGGTCTATTCCGTCCATACCATTCGCAAAGACCTCAGAACCCTCCGCCGGTACAAGATTCTGGATGACCGCATGTACCGCTGGGGCTACTACTTGGGGACTGGTGCCCTCACCCATGAGGAGCTTCAGGCGGGCTTACAAGCCCTAGCTACCCAGGCCCAATATCAGGGTGATCCTCGAATTCGCCGCCTCTATGAGAGCCTGGAGCGCCGCCTACGTGGCCTCAACTTAGAACTTAACGGCCAGTTGTTTTATCCAGTACGTACCCATTTCAGCCGCACTATTGTCTTCACCGACCCCGAAGACATGATGACCCAGGGCCACTACCGCCGTACCCTGTTTCATGAACTAGAGACGGTAGAGCGGGCGATCGCCCAGGGACAGGCATTAGAGGTGCTGCGCCACCGCGACCCTCATGGCAGCATGGGTACAGGCTACCTCCAAATCTACCCACTTCAGCTGATCTACTCGGATGTGGCCTGGTACCTACTGTTTGAGCAGGTGCAAAGTCAACACTTTGAGCTTGCCCGTGTTGATCGCCTGAGTGAACAGGTAAAAGTTTTAGATGTGGTGGGGCGGGGCACAGCAGCTCAAACTCACAGCCTAGAAGCGGCCCATCAACTACTAAAGCAGGGGTGGGGTCTCTATTTGGGTACCCCAGAAGAGCAGCAGCAAGAACGGGCTGGGCAATCGGAGTTTGTACCAGTGAAAGTGAGGTTTTGGTACCCCATGGCCGAATTCATTTTGGAGGGCGATCGTCGCCACCCCACCCAAACGGTTAAAAAGGGCCACCATGGGGGAGAGCCTCATGTGGACTTTTCGGTGAATCTGCCAGAGCGATCGCTTCAAGAGTTTGGCCGCTGGGTAAATCGGTTTATGCATTTGGCAAAGATTTTGGCCCCAGATACCTTGGCTAATAATCATCTTCAAAATGCATTGGCTTTAGCCAGTCGTTACGAGAACCAAAGGTATAAGGCAAAAATAGAAACGTGACTATAGCCTGAAATTATGCCATGGCCACTTAACCTTTCGTCCTGCTTCGCACGGGTAAAGCTCTGCATCCTTGGTTACCGTTTCCATTCAATTAATTTCCCAGCGAGTGGGAAGATTTTATGAACTCTTGAGAGGATAGAAGCTTAGGTTAGTTTCCATTCAATTAATTTCCCAGCGAGTGGGAAGTTGTTTGAAGAGCGTCGGATTTGTATTTCTCCCGCGTTTCCATTCAATTAATTTCCCAGCGAGTGGGAAGGCCGGATTCGTTGCAGCGATGTGTATTCAATATGAAGCGTTTCCATTCAATTAATTTCCCAGCGAGTGGGAAGCCGGAGGTATTACCTATATCTCTTGGGGCACTGCGAGGTTTCCATTCAATTAATTTCCCAGCGAGTGGGAAGGACCCGGAACCAGCGCCAGACCCTCAACAGACTAACTGTTTCCATTCAATTAATTTCCCAGCGAGTGGGAAGCCCCGGCTCCACCAGCGGAGGAGCCAAACGAAGAGTTTCCATTCAATTAATTTCCCAGCGAGTGGGAAGTGTTGGAATTCCCGTGGACGCGGACGGCGAGTTTACCCGTTTCCATTCAATTAATTTCCCAGCGAGTGGGAAGACGGAGATTGGCAGCGAGTGGAAACCTTCAGTAATGTTTCCATTCAATTAATTTCCCAGCGAGTGGGAAGTACTTCCTCTAAAGTACTAATAGCCAAGATGAGCGATGGTTTCCATTCAATTAATTTCCCAGCGAGTGGGAAGTGGAAAAGTTTGAGGTGAGCCTCATCCGGCGCCACGATGTTTCCATTCAATTAATTTCCCAGCGAGTGGGAAGACCGCACACAATGTGGTCCCGGCTTGGTGCCACCCGTTTCCATTCAATTAATTTCCCAGCGAGTGGGAAGGGTCGGCTTCTGGGAGGCCGACTACACAACGATTCTAGACCACCATTTTCGTCGGGGTCTACCCCACCCGCCCGCTAATGACACTCCCTCGCAATAGTGCTCTATTGAAAACACCTGAAACCTTTGTATATCAACGCTCCCGCTGGCTTCAACGAGAGAATACGGGTTTTGGCGATCAGTAGACCCCAATAAGAAACAGAGCCTGAGGGAGAACATGCTGCCTGGCGGCGAGAAAAGCCGTGAAATTATGACTAGTGACCCAAAATAGGGTTTTGTGTTTTCCTTTGGCTAAGGCTTCCTCGAAAGCAGCTTGCTCAGAAATCGTTTAGGGCTTCTGCTTAGGGGGTTATAGTCCTCATGGGAGATCACCTTGACCGGCACCACCTGCTCGCCATCATCACGGCACAGCAATCGGTAGCGTCCGGTAACTGGAATCCTGATCACATCGTGCATCATCTCTAGCCGTTTACCTTTCCTTGAGACGGTAGCAACCAATAGTTCTTTATAATTGCCAGAGCACGCTGCACCAAACCTTATGCACTGGTTACCGTCTGATTGGTTTCACATGCTGGATGTACTGGCTCAGATACCTCAGTCCACTCCAGCCCCTACTGCCCCGCCCCCAGCGACACCGCTAACCTCAAACGAAGTGGTAGAACTGTTACGGCAATCCAACGAGGATTTGAGCAAAAGCTTCAACCAGTTCTTAGACCTGATGAAGTTCTTGCTGGTAGCGTTGGGTGCCTTGGGCGGTATAGCCACCTATATCTTTGGCAAAAGCCTGGGCGATGCCCGCAAAGTTGCCGCCGACATTGTGCAGCAAGAAGTTGAACGCAAAATTGCTACTCAGGTTAAAGATGCTGTCGAGGATGAAATTGACAGTGTCAGGCGGCTAATTGGTCGGGAGCGCATCATCAGCGATATTACTGTGGACTATTTTGTCCCCGGTAGCGATGCTTTGCCTCCAGCAGAGGCCACCTTTCTCAAAACCCGAGGCTTTAAGCGGGTCAACTACTGGAACGAAACCGATTTAGTGGATCTGTTGGGGCAGGTGGTGGTGCTCGACCTGGTGAATGCCCCGCTGCTGAGCGCCCAAGCCCTAGCAAATCTGTCAGAGGACGAAGCCCACAATCGTCGGGAAAAAAGTGTTATTGATAATGCAACTCGGCTACTAGGGCGCATGGGCGATCGCGCTGTTTTAGTCATATACATTCGTCCCGCCAAGCGTCGGGTGGAGGCGATCGACAACCTATCACCGCAAATTGCTTACTACGCGGCTGCTAATACTCCTGTCAACTTGATTGGTGTAGTAGCCGATGCAGGGTATGTCGCCCACGGCTGGCAACGGCTGGTAAGTTAACCCAGCAGCCCAGCTTGGTCAAATTGCTATTCTTCTTAAAGTAGCCTCAGGAAAAATATGGCAGATTGGGCTTTCCACACAGAATTCAACTTGGAAGAATTCATCTGGGCAAGTCTAGAACCACTACTCAACCTCAAGCCTCTGGCCCGCCAGTACATCATTGAAGGCCAGATCTGCGACATCCTAGCTACTACCCCAGAACGGCAGCTTGTCGTTCTTGAACTGAAGAATGTAGAGGATCGATATGTGGTGCAGCAGCTCACCCGCTACTACGCCAGCTTGCGCCATGCCCAGCCCTTTGCTGACCAAGTAGACTACAGTCTGCCCATTCGCCTGGTAGCGATCGCCCCCACATTCCATGCCCACAACCACATCGACCGGGAGTACAACCGCCTCAATTTTGAGTTTTACCGATTCACCATTACTGGCGATGGTGATCACTTCAGCTTCCAGATTACCAGCGCTGACTCAGCAGCAGAGCCAGTGGTTGAGGTAGATCGTAAGTTTCATCCTTTTCTACGGTCTGTAGAGGGAGAGCCAGCGCTAACGACCCCTGCGCGGGTCATCGGGCGGCCACCTAAGTCCTTGCGGGCACAGCTAGAGCAGATGACCCCGGAACAGGCAGAACTGGTATCGGCCCTGCGACTTCAGATCCTTGAGTTCGACGAGCGCATGGGGGAGGTAGGCCGCTCCAGCCGAACTCAGTACGGCTTGGCTAAAGGTGAAAAAGAAGTTTACAAAACCAAGCTCTGTGCCGAGTTTCTGCCATTGATGGGCAGTAGTTTGCCTGAGCTATACCTAGTTTTGCCCTACCCCAAAAAGGAGTTTGGGGCACCAGGCCGTACCTATAAAAAAGAGCGGGTGAAAGGGTTGGCTTGGGCAGGCATCTCACTATGGTTTAAAGAGAAGCGCGTCACCTTCTACTTAGGGAAAAGCCGGATTAGCTCTAGCTATCATCTTTCCTATGGCGATTACGCCAAGTTCTGTGAGCCATTGCTGGGTTATCGGCCACAGTTTGAGTCTTTTGAGGATCTGGTTGCGTTGGCTCTAGCGGAATGGACTCAGTTGGTAGAAGAGTAAATCTTCGCCCTTGCCTACTGCGCTGGAAAGCTAAACAACTGCACCGCATAGATTTCAGTCCCCGTGGGCGAGGCCACTATCCCATACCCAAAGGTAGTGTAGTGGGGAGTCAGCAAGTTCTCTCGATGGCCAGGGCTATCCATCCACCCCTGCTGGTATTCTTCTACCAAACCTAGAGACAGAGCCATCGGGATCGTTCCCTTCTGCTGCATGATGTTTTCCCCAGCCCCAACCTGGCCTCCTGCTGCTATGAAACGGTCTGAGGGGTCTTGGCCATCGGGGTTAACGTGATCATAGAACTGACGAGCCAGCATATCCTCGGCATGGCGCTGCGCCACTTGGGAGAGTAGGGGGTCTTCGACCAGAGGCGGTAGTCCATTCACCTGACGATCGCGGTTCACCAACTCCAGGGCTAGCGCTTTGAGTTCGGGCAGCGGCTGATTCCCCAGGCGAAAGTTCCATTGGGTTTGAGGTTTACCAATCGCCCAGCCAGGGCCATCTGCACTATTGCTTTGGAAAAATAGGTGGTGAAGATGAACCAGAGCATAGCTGCCAAACACCAGGGCAGAGAGAACCACTGCCCAATGGGGTCGGGTCGCAGGATGACGGCGATTTATTGATCGGCTAGAGCGACGATACTTTGACATCCACCTTTTATCAAATTGGTATTAACGGAGCAGATTTCGGTAGTAAGTATTCATATGCTCTCGGGCCGCTGGATCAGATGGAAAACTACGGGTTGTAAAATCCATTCCCTGGCTCGATTTGATGCGTAGATAAACATCTGTGGCATTAACTCGCCAAACTTCCATCGTGTATCTTACGTTGCCACGATTAGCTTGATTGTTAAAGATTCGGCTGCCATCGCTCCTAATAGTGCTGGTCAAATACTCACAGGCCAGTCCATCACTATCGTCATCCACGGAAGATGGCGCAGTCCCCATGTAGTAATGCCACTGGGCTTCTGGATGGGTCGCAAAGGCAGAGCAGGTTGTGCCTGCATAAGGAGGGAGACTTTGAGCACTAACCCTAGTTCCACTTAGCAATAAGAAAAATAGGGGAGAAAGCTTTAGCGCCTGCAAGAATACATTTTCCACTAGAAAATTCACGAATTAAGATAGATTTATTGTTCCCCTGAACTAAAGCAAAACCCATACTCTTGAACTGATTAGCACAGAAAATATCTGCACTTCATTTTCTACATCATTACTGCATTAGCACTTCATAATTGTTCCATCCCCACTATCGGCAAACCGTTGTCATTGAGGGGATCCAAAAACAAAACCTCCAAGACCAGCGGCAGTCTCGGAGGTTGCAAATTCAGGGTGCAGATTTGCATGGGTGCAATCCGCTGTTGTCCGCTGTAGGTCTAGAGTGCCCAGGTGGAGGTAGGCGATCGCTTAGGCTACCGAGCGATCGCCAGCTCATCCCACCGAGTCATAAATCTGGGCAATGCTCTTTCAGAGCGCCATCTAGCAAAGCTTCTGGGCCATCCGCCGTAGGGCTGCTGAACTGCTGACGGTGGCCACCTCTCCCAGGGGAACCCAGGCTAGGTCGTTGGATTCCTCAGACATTACAAAGTCCATCGTCTTGGCCACCAGCAGAAACCGGATGTCGTAATGCACATGGGGCGGTTCTTTAGCGGTATTGATGGGGTGGTGGCCGATGTCAAAGATGGTGGTCTGTAGGGGCTCAATTGCCTGGATGCCGGATTCTTCCCTAGCTTCGCGCAGGGCAGCTGCTAGTAGAGATCCATCCTCTTCATCCACATGGCCACCTAACTGAAGCCAGTAGTTAAACTTCCGGTGATGAGTCAGCAGCACATGGGATTTTGCAGCATTGACCACCCAGGCCGAAGCAGTGAGGTGTCCCACGTAGTTGTCTCGTTGCCAGCAGCGATCGTGTTCATCCAGGAACGCCAGCGTGGCGACTATGGACTCTGCCTCTGCTGGGTCGATTGGAGTATGGGATGCGATCGCCTGGGCGCAGTTCTGGGGTTCGATCATCGTCAGGGTAGGTGCTGGTTCAAGCACCCATTGAGGGTGAGTCTGCACAGTCTAGTTGATTAGGATCGCCCAGGGGAGGGGTGCAATTGCCCTTTGTGCTAAAGCCAACTACCCCCGCTCCCTCAGCAGCAACATGTCTTGGGTGGTGAAGTGCAGCCACTGAATAGCCTCCTTCAGCGGCTTGGGCTGTAGGTTGTGGGCCACCATTCCAAAGCTAGTCACTAACTCATCGTTGAGGCCAGATTGGTTGTAGTCGCGCCAGTTAGCGCCCAAGCCCTCTCTGAAATGCTCGATGGCCATCCGTAGCGTGTGGTTCTTGGGCCGGTCAAAGTAGACTATCTCCACATCCAAAACAAACTCAGCAACCTTTTCAAACGCGGCTAGGGAGTTATGGATGACTTTAATTCTTTCTTCTGCAGTGATGGTCATAGCGTTCCTCAAATGCCTACAGCCTAAATAAAGTAATGCTTTTGAAGCTGCTAAAGGAGTGGCACCAGCAAAACAAATGTGATATTTTGGAGGTCACAGAGAATGGGCCCGCAGAGGCATAACTCTGCGGGCCCATTCTTTCCCCTTTTAAAGCCCTCAACGATTACTGCGTCGATAATCCCAGAGCATTACAGGATTGGGCTGATTCCAGAAGTTCAACCGCTGCTGCTGCTGGGCTTGAGTTTTTGCGCACAGGAGAGCGTCGTCTGTATTGGGGCAACTGCTCAAAAATTGGGTGTAGACCGCTGCATGCCCCTCGTTGACCATTTGTAGGTTTACGTTCTGGCCACCAGCATAAACCTTAGCCACCATGCGTCCATAGCAGTCTGTATCAGCTTCCTTGAATTGAATGGTGGAGCCGCTGGGGATGAGCTGGCGCAAGCGCTCTGTAGCCGCTGACCTCCAAGGGGTTTGTGTTGTCTCTGACGTGTCAATGCAGACGAACCGGACTGTGATGTTCTGGCCTTGATAGTCCGTCCGCAGTGTGTCGCCATCGCCTACAGAGACAACAATGGCGGTGGGCAGGTTAAGGCTGGCGACGGCAGCAGGGCAGGGTCCGTCACCTAGCGTTCTGTGGCCACAACTGCTGTGCTGAAGCAGCTCACCAATACTACTGCTAGAAGTGCTGCAATTCCTGCTGACCAATAGTTCACTGTCGTTTGTTCCTAGAGAATACCCAGCTACAAGCAGCTATTCGACGAAGTTTTTGAACAGTGAGAAAAAGCTACCCCTGGAGGGAAAGGTGATCAATTTAGGTCACTTTTGTTGAGCAGGATACAGATTTTTTAAATAAATCCGTTTATATCTGAAATGCTGACGCTAAAATACTTTTAGCATTTACCAGGTTTTGCGTTATGGGAAATTTCTTTGATTATGTTGGAAAGCGCATTAAAGATTATTTCAAAGGGGTTCCTGGCGTTGGAGAAGTCATAGCAATTCACGATAAGGATCCTTATAAAGAAAGGCTAAAACATATATCTGGACGTGCAGCTGGCGCCGTTCCAAGAGCTTTTGAAATTCCAGACTTTATTTCATATATGATCAAATCCTTGGATGCAGGAGGGATCTCTTTAGATGACCTCAGTGAGGTTGATGCTCGTGAACTATATTTGGCATGTGGTGGCATCTTCGATCCAAGACTAGATAGTGAACTGGATGATAGTAGGGCTAAACTAAACTCAGAAATACGTTATTTTTCGCATCCACCCAATGAAAATCCAGAAGAAGTAAGAAGATTAGAGGGTGAAAGAGAGAAGCTGGAACCAACACAAGAAGTGTTATTTATAGCTGCTTCAGTGAGAAATGTGAGGGAAAAAACACTCGGAATTGTAGGATAGCCGAAGATTTAAGTAACAGCGCATTTAAGACTAACTATCAATTCCTGGGTTATTTGAGATTAATTGCTTTGTCCCAGGAGGGTTCGCAGTGTTTTTTCATCGTAGCGCGTAGTGCTGGGGGAGCATGGAGAACCGTCAAAACGTGTAATTTGAGAGATCTACCGGTCTAAAGGTAGAATACAGGCCAGTCAAACTTTCGGTCTATTTCAATTTTTCAAGCAAAGTATCCTAAGGCCACTTAGTATTTAGCCTAAGAGGGTGTTTGAAAAGTTAGGGCTTGAGTAAAAAAGCTCACTCCGTATAGGTTGCAGATAGTCGTCAGCAACGCCGGAGTGGGGCTACGATGCGGGCAAAAAGATTAAAGGTCGCAAACGGTTCGCGACCGTCGATACGTTGGGTCTGGTGTTGCTGGTACTCGTCACCGCGGCCAGTGTGCCCGAACGGGAAGGCGGCAAGCAGGTGCTCGCTCGGGTGAAGGCCATGGGAGCAGCCATCACCAGGCTAAATCTGATTTGGGCGGATGGCGGCTTTGACGGCCCTGCCTTCATGATGTGGGTGATGGATACCTATCACTGGATCGTCGAGGTCGTCTTGCGACCACAACAGACCAAAGGGTTTGTCCTGCTGAAGAAACGCTGGGTGGTCGAGCGTACCTTTGGCTGGTTGATGGGTTGCCGACGCTTGGTGCGAGATTACGAACGGTTGCCGGAAACCTCAGAAACCCTCATCTACGTCGCCATGATCCGTATCATGGTCAGGCGATTAGCGTAATTTTTGACCCCGTCCGACTTTTCAAACACCCTCTAAAGACGTTGGTCAACTCTTCAATACCTTTTATCACCTCTTGAAAGACTTAGAACCCTTTGTGGATGTGAAGGAGATGCGCTTGACCTTCGACAAGGATGGTCAAGCATTCCTGGTAGCACCAGACTTCTCAGAGCCGATCCAAGCGGATTCACGAGTTCATCGCTTAGTTCGTGAGGAAATGCACCAGATTATTGCTAGATATCGTTCTATTCGGTCAGAGTAATCTGCTGTCCTGTAGGACTGTCCTACGTTGATGCTGTTACCTCGATAGCAACCGTCCCAGCAGTAGCAAATAGACGACTCCCAGCAAGGGGTAGAGACGGCTACTAATTAATACCCCTTACCTAAGAGCAGTGATGGATTCCCCGTCTCTGGGCATTTTAAGCAAAGGTGCTTAGAAAACCAGATGAAAAACACTCAGCCAATTACGCCGACTACGGTAAGGCCTTTACGCGTCATAGGAGCGATCGCAGCTTGTACCGTTCTACTCATGGCCGCTATCTTCATCGTTTATGAGGCCAACTATCGTTATCAACTCTGGCGAGCTGATGGTATCTGGTGCGCGACGCTAGAGCCAGACGGTACTATTACCAGGTCACTTGGGGCAGATGCTTGCGGGTACTAATGGCTAAGCTCGACTGCTGCAATCTCTGTCACTTCTGCGCCCACAGCCCTTATATGGTCTGCGCTGAGCATCCTAATGGCGTAGAGGAGGATAGCTGTAAGGACTTTAGGTTGGCTACTAGGGCGATCGCTGTTCCTGATGAGCCGTTGGCCTGGTATGGCGAGGAATGGCAGCCGGAGGGAGCCAGCTACTACGATGGGGAACTAATTTTAGAACCGGTGCAGCGGCTAACTTTGGAGCAACGGTTGGAGATGTTGGATGTTCACCCGCTGTTTACGTCCCGATGCCCTAACTGTGAGAGGCCGGTGCCCAAAGCGACTGAGGGCCAGATTCATTGGGATTGTGGGCATTGTGGCTGGGTGGATGACTCTATTTGAGCTTTACTCTTTGAGTCATGGTTATCAAAGATATTGCTAAATCTAGCACCCGTAATGCTATAACCCCTTATATCCTTGGAGAAAATCTAAGTCCTCCATTAGGATGGCTTTCGCTTTAAAGATAAAATTATGCGTACAATTCGCTTTGTTCAACACTTTAAGTCATTGAAGATACGCGTAAAAACAAGGCTTTTTGGAAGCATCTGCTCTGAAAGAATATTAGAAAGCTATGCTGATGGAGTTAGAGACTTCAGAGGAATTTATTTACTTCACCAGTCATTTGATAACGTCAATCTGTCAGGGGTAAATTTTAGTTATTCCAAAATCAAAGGTTGTAGCTTCGTTAACACTAACTTAGCGGGAGCAAAGTTTGAAGGTGCAGATTTAGGATTCAGCTATAGACAGATAATAAGTTTTCTTTCCGCTAACAGAGGGGAAACTTCAAAAAGAGAAATTTTATTGATTGAAACCATTTTTGACTTGTTATTCATAATGGTTTGGATTGTAGTATTTTTGTCTATTTTTTTACTTTTGCTTCCAGATCTTTGGATTATTGTTGTTTGCTTAATCGCAATTTTTGCCTTGGATTTCCCAAGAGGATTGAGGCTTTATAATATATACGAAAGTGAGAATTCAAGCACCAGCTTTGAAAGAGCTAACCTTAAAGCATCTTCCTTTAAAATGTCAAATCTAAATGGTTGTGACTTTAACTACTCGAATTTAGATTTTTCAAATTTAAAAAAAGCAAAGATTACTAACTCGTGTTTTTGCAATGCCTCTATAAAATATACAGAATGGGTTGATTCCACGATAAACAATAAGTGCAAATTCTCAGTAGATCCCGGCTTGATTGAGCTTTGTCGAACTCGTAACGGCAAGCAGTTAAATTTTGAAGGCAAGAACCTAAGCCAGCTTCGTTTGGATTATGTTGACTTTAGACAGGCGCAATTAAATGGTGCGGATTTAAGTGGCACCAGCTTGAGATTTAGCCTAATGCACAATTCAGGACTAGAAAAAACTAATTTGATTCAGGCAGACCTTTCAGGATCAGACTTGTCAGGAGCTTATTTATTTGACGCAGATATATCTTTAGCAAAGCTCAGGAATGCTAATCTTAGCAATGCCTTTTTGGGTAGTGTGAAGGCATTAAGAACGCAATTCTTGAGAGCAAATCTGACGGGAGCATGCATTGGAAATTGGCAGGTTAACTCTGAGACAAGTTTTTTGAATGTTAAATGTGATTGTATATATGTTGATTATTCTTTTCAGGCGGGACGCCGTAATAGCCCCATAAAAAGAGTTCCTAAGTACAGTA
Organism: Tildeniella torsiva UHER 1998/13D; assembly: GCA_019358835.1. Lineage (GTDB taxonomy): Bacteria > Cyanobacteriota > Cyanobacteriia > Phormidesmidales > Phormidesmidaceae > Nodosilinea > Nodosilinea torsiva. The sequence goes on along the minus strand of JAHHIH010000008.1, from coordinate 71,473 downwards.
ATTTTGAAGAAAATGAATTTCAAGATATATGGCTTGAATATTTAGGCTTTTCAGGGAGGATATTTGAAGGGAGATATCCTTCTGATGATACTCAACGAAAGGAATTAATAGGTTTTGATCATTCTAGATCAGACCCTAACACCGCTAGTGTTGCTGATCGCTTGACGAGTACTATTCCTATCAGTAATTCATCAAATTTTATGAAGCGAGGTTATCTTCACAAGAAAATATCTGAATTGCCACAGCCTCAATTTGAAAGACTGCAGTTTTCAGTTCGCATGCCTTCATCCAATATGATTGATGGTTCAGCTGCTCAAGGAATCAGAGTGACAAATCTTCTTAATTGGGCAGAGAGTCAGATAGGATGTAGTTTAGAAGTTGTTGAGTTTTTACTTGAAGAAATCTCGAATAGCCCATAGATCAAAAGTTACTCTCTTGTTCCGGGTAAGCGAGTGTCACTAGGGCCAGCTTTTCGCGGGTCACGGATGCAGCTGGGTTAGTTCTTTGGGGGGCTTAGGTTTCCCTTGTTTTTGTTGATTCTCAAAGATCAACGTCGAATGGCATGTCTGACCCCTTACTAACCTGATTAGCCTATGGTGAGGTTGTACCTCGATGAACTCCTATGGCTTCAATCTTTGCGTGCTTTCTGGCGATCGCGTTGTGGGCTTTCCCAACTTATTCAGCTTTCGCGATCGCAGCGCCTGCTCCTCAGTCTCTAGGTGCGTTCCCTGGCTTATCAGAGGTATTCGCAGGAAAGACGCCTGAACTCGGTATTCAGGATGGCAAGTTATTCCCCTGTCCCTCAACGCCTAACTGTGTCGTTAGCCAGGGAGCCGACCAAGACCACGCGATTGCGCCGATGGCTTATACAAGTAGCCGGGAGGAAGCCCGTGAGCTGCTGACTAAAGTACTGGGAGTTGTGCCGCGTACTGAGATTGCGACCCAGCAAGAGAACTATATCCGAGTTAAGTCCACCAGCCGCATTATGGGGTTTGTAGACGATACTGAATTCTACTTGCCGGAGGATGAACCAGTCATCCACGTTCGAGCAGCGGCCCGACTAGGAGAATCCGACTTAGGCGTGAATAGACGGCGGCTGGAGCAGATCCGCTTTGCCTTACAGGACTTAGGTGCTTAGTTGGGTAGAAGCCGTTGAATATTCTCGCGTTACTAAGTATCTCCTGAACACTTACCTCAAAACTCGAATTAGCCTGCACCCCTTTGCGCCCTCGCGTTTTCCAGTGTCTCTAATTGTTGACAGTCTTAACTATTCCTGTAGCATCGCCTAGAGTAAACCGTGCTTGACCTACAAGGACTCGTTGGGTAGTTAGCATAATTCTCCCCAGTGGTTCTTTTCGTTGAATATCAGCCCTAAATAAGCGAGTCACTGAATATGTTAGTAACTATAATCAGTGTAGGATAAATTAAATTGTCTCTAATTCTTCCTTCAAGCCGTTGGATAGAGTGAGAGAAATAGAGAAATAAATGATTCTAGAGTTTTTTCTAGCAGTCATCGTGGATTTTGATGTGTACCCTAGGGATGGTTTGAATTATGGCAGTGAAAGGTAAGGAAGCTTTGACAGGCAAGTCTCTCCTAGCCAAGGTCAAAGAGAATGATGGCCTTACTAAGCGGGAACTCGCTAAGGAATGCGGCTACTACACGGTTGGTAAAGGAGAGCAGACCCGTGTGAACCTGGCTGAGTTTTATGATGCTCTCCTAGCAGCCAAAGGAATTCAGCTTGAGCCAGAAAATGGTAAGGCAGATGGCAGAGGCCGGGAACCGTCCTACACCCTAACGGTTCATAAGAATGGTCAGATCGTGATTGGCGCAGCCTACACCCAAGAGATGGGCCTTAAGACCGGGGATGAGTTCACGATTAAGTTGGGCTACAAGCACATTCACTTGAAGCAGCTGGACGCTGAAGGCAATGAAGAGCAATCCTGACGCAATTTATTGATGAACTAAGTGTTTCAACTCATGCCCTTTGGAATTGATATTTCAGAGGGTTTTTTATCACTATGTCAGTGCTAGCCGATCAAAGGACTGTTTGAGTTAACACGCAGCCCCTCCGCAGACGCTCACATCTTAGTGCCTAAGCCGACCTTTCTCCATCTGACGATGTCTGCATTCAAATCCTGAGTCCAGAGGCCAAACTCCAGATAACTGCTTATGTACTTCCCCAGCGAATACTCTCTGCAGGAGTTCCTGTTCACCTTCTTTAGGGTGCATGGGTATGAGGCTGCTACAGAAGTTCCGATTGAAGGGGGTGGGAAAGCTGATTTGGTTACGCATATTTACCTTATCGAGTGTAAAAAGATTCTCACTCGATCAAACTTGTTTGAAGCTGCGGGACAGCTGACGACCTACTTAAAAGCTCGCCCAGATAAGATCCTTGTAATTGCAGGCCTCACACCAGTAAGCGGCGAGCGTGAGGCTAGACAGGCGGCTCAGCGCCTGGAGAACGTTGGGTATCTTGTGTGGTTCATCGATGAAATAGTGGTGTTCAAAAGTTTCTATAGAAGATGCTATGGGTTGTATTGATTCACGGGTAGGCTAGATTCAAAGTTGCCCAGACAACTGAATATTCAAATCGATAAGCTCTTAGAATTCATTCAAAGAGCTTTTCAATGGCCGTTCAGAACGGATTATATAATCTGACAATCATGCAAGGCGCGACCTTCGGGATTGTTCTCGACCTCGATATCGACTTAACCGGGTTAGGTGTTCGCGCCCAACTTACGAAACATCTGCACCCCGCCTCCCAGCGGATTAGCTTTCAATGTTTCATCGAGCAGCCCGCCAGTGACGGCAAAATCATTGTCGGCATGAATAGTGGCCAGACACTTCTACTACTGCCGAATATCTACCCGATCGACTGGGCTCAAGTGATTGATTGGGACGACCGCGAGACTGGCATCCAGCCACACGAAATCGATTTGCTAATTCTCGGCAGAAAACCTTATTTTTGGGACTTGGTTGTCTACGACTCCAGTCCTGAGAATGTGAAAAACCGCTTTTTGGGTGGTGAAGTTCTCGTGACCGCGGGGGTTTCCTTAGATGACTAGCATTATCCCCCCAACGATTGTTCAGGTTTCGGTTACGAATCTTACGCCACAGACAATCGCGGTCACCCCAGCTACCCGACCTAACATCGCTGTTGCCTTGGGTGGAGCCGCGTACAGACCTACCTACAGCGCGATCGTCACAGATGAAACCGCTGGTGCTGCTCTAGAAGCCCTGCGCGCGGTCATCTTCGATGGACAGGACAACGTTGTGTATGCCTCAGCCAGTAACCGTGCTCACGCTGGTCGAGTTGCTGGAATGACCTTAGAATCAGCTGCTCAGGGGCAACCCGTCAGAATTGTTAGATATGGGGTGATGTCCGCAGAGGCTGTAGATGCCGTCTGGGCTGGTTCTGACACTTGGGATGATGGCGAACCTTGGAGCGACCAAAACAGCTCTGCCACATTCCTTGGAGAGAATGGAACGCTGACCCGTGAAACGCCTGCGGTTGGAGGATTTCTCCAACAACTTGTCTTCTGGCAATCCTCCAATAGTTTTCTCTTCTCACCTACAGAGCAGGTAATTCTAATCGATGCCTAATGCTCTCTCTCTGGTTGGAAATGACATCAGAGCTATAAAGGGTGAAGAGACCCTAACGCTCGCGCATCAACTACTGTCTGGGCGGCTAAGCGGCCATCATAATCTACATAAAGAGTATGGCTATGATGGCAACAACATAGTCGGCTACAGCCAGTGGGATGGTTCTGACAAGGAAACTCTTCTACTCTCCGTGGCCTTTACCTTTGCGGGTGGAAACATCATCCAAAAGGTTATTACTGATGAGGTAACAGATGTAACTGTTACGGTTACTTATAGCTATCTAGATGGGAAGTTAAAGTCTGTGACTGAGAGTTTGATTTAACTTCCAGAACACCAGCCTTCGCAGCTACCGTTAGACCGCTCGCGCCCATCATAAGTCTAAGGAAGTCATAGGCAAACTTTTTGTCTTCTTCCTGCATCGACTGAAGGCCGAAGTGCAAGCATAGCGATAAGCACACGCCAGCCATAACTAAGAAAATAGATTTCTGATTCTTTTCGAGCGTCCGAGTCTGCGCGGCATTTATTTCCTCAGCCGCCGAGACGCGCTTTTCGAGGGTAACGAGTTGGGAGTGCCTACAAAACCACATTTTTCGATTCCTGCTAAAATTAGGGTGCATGTTAAAACGGTGTCGCCCAGCTTCGGCTGGGCTTTCTAATTCTTAGGTATATACAACCGTACAAAATAGGTTGACCAGACTCGCGTGGGTGCTTTATGAGAGTTTGGGAGCATAGTTTTTACATGCGAAAAACATGCACTTTAACTGCTCTGATCTCCACGACTTAAAACGAGAAATCAAAAGCCTTTCCCCTTGGGAGGGAGCTCTTCGTTGTTTCGAGTCTCGGCTCCCAGAACTAATCGCAAATCAGCCTGTGGGCGATTGCTGGGACTACCATCGAAAAAACAGGGATGGCTATGGCCTTTTCAATGTTTTGGGGAAAGATTATCGCCTTCATCGACTGAGTTACACATACTTCAACGAGCCGCTTGCAGATGGTCAGTGGGCCCTCCATCGGTGCAATACCCCATCGTGCTGGCGACCTGACCATTTGTACGCGGGAAATGCTTCTGACAATGCGATTGATCGAGTTGCTGCTGGAACTACGCGCGGCAAGTTGCCTGACGAGACTGTCTTTCTAATCAAGCGATTGCTTAAGGATGGCTTGAGCAACGGGGCAGTCGCTGAGCAGGCAGGCGTTACCCCAGGATGTGTATCCCATATTCGATTGGGCAAGCGAAGAAAAGACATCGCCGCATAGACCAAACAGCCGGGCTTTCCCGGCTTTATTTTATTTAAAGGATAATTTTATGAGTATTCAAACCCTAAGCTTTAAAGGCATTGAACTGCCTGTAACTGAATGGGAGGAACGTCTATGGAGCAGAGTAGTTAAGGGCGAACGGGACGAGTGTTGGGAATGGAAAGGTACCCGCAACCAGAAAGGCTACGGCACATTTGCAATCCGTATCAATGGCAAGCAGATAAGGTTTATTGTCCATCGTCTAAGTTACGCTCTAGAGCACAATCATGACCCTGGAAAGCTGTTCACATGTCACCGCTGCGACAACCCTCCTTGCGTCAATCCTCATCATCTCTTTCTAGGAACAGCGCGCGCCAACAATCTCGATGCGTTCCGCAAGGGCAGAAATCAAGTGGTAGGGGCCTACGCCAAATGTGGCGAGGACAATGTTAGAAGCCTATACACGCGCGAGCAGGTAGCCGAGATGAGAAAGCTCGCCAATGAGGAAGGATGGGGAGTACCTGAGCTGCGCGCAGAGTTTGGGGGTTCGCGAGGAGGCGTGCACGCAATCCTCAGCGGTGCGAACTGGAAGAATATTGCCTAGTCTAGTGGGGTCTCTTTTTTGGACTAGCGTTGGCCTATTTTTTATGGTAGCCTAATCAAAAATGACCCCACTTATGGAATCCTGTTCCTAAATTGCAAAGGGTTCTATTAAGTTTTACAAAAATAAATCTTGTGAATCGTTGCTTGTAAGGCAGGCGCTCTACCAACTGAGCTAATCGCCCGTGCTGCATTCGCAGTTTCATATCTTAGCAGAGGATAGTACCCGTTTTGCGCGATCGCCTCAAGAACTTTGGGGCCAACTTTCGTAGGCATTCTCAGCCGCAAAATCCGCTATTCTGGCAAAGTCTTTAGCGATCAAGCGGCAGGTGTGAGCAATGACCGAGCAGATATCCCTTACTCCTCTGGCTCAGCAGTCTATTCTCAAGCAGTTTCGGCTCTACTATGGCCTGCTGGTACCGCTGCTGGCGGGCATTGCTATTGTGGCCGTGGCCTGGCAGTGGAGCTTGCCTAAGGCCAATGCCAACGGCCTCCCCTTTGGCCAGGGAGCGCTGATTTTGCTGGCGGCGGCGGTGCTAATCAACGCGATCTCGTTTTTCTTTCAAGATCGCTACGTGCAAAGTTTGCTCAAGCAGCCAAATATCATGCGTGAGTTTGGCATTGTGCCCTTTGGCCTGCGGTTTTACACGCAGAATTTGGCGATCGCGATCGCCCTCTCCCTGATCGGCTTTTACCCACTGCTGCTGGTGCTGTTTTTCTTTGCCCATTACCCAATTGTGCTGTGGCTGATGCCCTACCACTTGATCTTGGGATTGGTGCTGGGGTCGGTGATCAAGCGACAGCTGCTCTAGAACGTTAGGGGTTAGGGGTTAGGGGTTGGGCTATTTACCTTCAAAGTACTGATACCACACCCAATTACCTGCCACGGTGATCGCTAGAGCTAGCCCACCCCCGACCCATCCCAGGGTTGGGTTGTAGCCGCTGCGGGCTAAATTGGTCATCCACAGGTGGGTGAGATCGCTGCCTACCAGCCCATCGGCGATCGCCGGAAAGAGATACATTAACGCTGCTCCCACCAGCAGCCAACCCACCATGGAGACCAGGAGGAAGACCGTTTTTGCGGTTGACTGAGTGCCGATCATGGTTTGCTAAATCCTCTAACGTTCCATATCTTCCAGAGCTTTGGGCACTGCTGCGGTCAGCACCTCACAACCGCTCTCAGTCACCAATACATCGTCTTCGATGCGAATGCCGATGCCGCGCCAGCGATCGTCGATCTGGGGCTGCCCTTCTACCGGCTCGTAGGTGGGGGAGATGTAGATGCCTGGCTCGACGGTGACGACGTTGCCGACCTCAAAGGGCTTCCAGGTTTTGTCGGAGTTGCGAAGAATCCCCGCGTCGTGGACATCCAGTCCGAGGAAGTGGCCGGTGCCGTGCATGAAGAAGGCCTTGTGTTTTTTCTCTTCAATCAGGGTGTCTACGCTGCCCGCCAGTAGACCCAGTTCCACGAGCCCCTCGGTGATGGTGCGGGTGGCGGCGTCGTGGAATTCGTTGAAGGGGGCACCAGGTCTGACGGCGGCGATCGCCCGCAGCTGCGCCTCCAGCACCAGCTCATACAAAATTCGCTGCTCATCGCTAAAGCGCCCCCCCACCGGGAAGGTGCGGGTAATGTCGGCGTTGTAGTAGTCGTAGGCGCAGCCCGCGTCGATCAGCAGCAGGTCGCCCGCCTGCATTTGGCAGTTGTTCTCGACGTAGTGCAGAATGCAGGCGTTCACCCCCGAGGCGACAATGGAAGTGTAGGCTGGCCCCATGGCCCCCTCCAGGCGAAAGATGTGCTCCATCTCGGCCTGAATTTCGTACTCGTAGCGACCGGGGCGAGTGATGTCGCGGGCGTGGTTGTGGGCTTTGGCGGCGATCGCGATCGCCCTTCGCAGCGAATCCAGCTCCTCTGCCGATTTCACCCGCCGCAGGGTCTGCATCATCAGCGTGGCGTCTTCAATGGCCACGGGGCCGGTGCCACGCTTGTAGTAGGTAGCCAGCAGCCGCTGCCAGTGGCGCATCACCCTGTTGTTCAAGGCTTGGTCGTGGCCGAAGTGATAGTAGAGGCGATCGGCCTTTTCTAAATACTTGGGCAGGTGCTCATCGAATTCGGCGATGGGGTAGACCTCGTCGGCCCCAAACTGCTCCTTCGCTTTTTCGACCCCGACCCGATAGCCTGACCAGGTCTCTTTCTCAGGATCCTTAGGCCGCACAAACAGCACAAACTTGTGCTCGTCGTGGTGGGGAGCCAGCACGGCCACCGCGCCCGGCTCGTTGAACCCCGTCAGGTAGTAAAAATTGCTGTCCTGACGAAAGGGGTAGTCCACATCGTTGTGCATTACTGCTGGGGGGGCACTGGCAAAGATAGCCGTGCCGCCGCCAATCAGTTCCATTACACGCTGACGACGGTGGGTGTAGGAGGTTGCCATGGCGGAGAGAAAATTCGGTAGGGGGTGGCGATCGGGTTTCTGTTGTAAATGCTAAGGGATATTGGCTTTTACCGCAGAAACGCGATCGCAAGGGCAGAACTTTAAGCTCTGGGGTATTGGTAAACCTGAATGCGCATCCCCTGGCTGGGCAGGTCGTTGGGGCGTACACCCAGGGAGCCGCTGGTGGCGCGGGTTACCGGTGTGCCCTGCATGAGGCTTAAAAACTCATCTACGGGGGAGAGTTCGCAACTCTCGCCAGCAACCGTTGTCAGATAATGGGTTGGAATCGCAATTTTAGGCTTCAGCACCTGCACAGCTTGCACTGCCTCGGCGGCGGTGTAGGCCTTGGGGCCACCGCCCACGGGCACCAGCATCACATCCGGGCGGCCCAACAAAATCTGCTCCTCTACCCCTAGTGGTGCAGCGGCTCCGCCCATGTGGATGATGGTAACGCCGCCCTGAGTCCACTTCCAAACGGTGTTGTTGCCAAAGCGACGACCACCCTGGCGATCGTGGGGGGTGAGAATCCCTTGCACTCGCAGGTTTTCAAAGTCGTAAACGCCGGGGTCGGTGAGTACGCGCGGTTCGCCGGGCAGCTCGTCGAGATAGCCCTCGTCGAATAGGCGGCTGCTGATCATCACAATGTCGGCGGGCACAGCTGGGGAGGGGAACCCTGCCGTACAGCCAATGCGGCGAAAGGGGTTAACCAAAATACGACGGCCGCCACCGGTAAAAAGAAAGGCCGTATGGCCCAGGCTGCGGATGGTAACGCCTGCGGTCTGAGCCTGGGCGGCGGAGCCGACTAGACTTAGCCCCAGGGTGGCCCCTAACCCTGCCCCTGCGTAACCCAGTAATTGTCGCCGTTTCATTGCACTCTCACTCCCGCACGTATAGCTTTGGCTAGCCTAGTGTAGACCGCAAACCGCCGGTTTATTGCCCCATTTTGAGCCAGCCATAGAACTGGACATACCAAGTCTGGATTTTGGATTTGGCAGTTTTAGGTTTGCCGATGCCTAAGGGGCTGGAGGGTGCACGGCCCTCACCCCTGCGCTCCCCAGGCTAGTCATAGACCGCGATGCACCGCTTACAGTAGCGGGTATCTCGATCAACCCGCAGTAGTAGCTGGTGGGCACTGCCCACCCTACATTGGCTCTGATCTAGCGGATGCTTAGCTCGGGGCTGGCCTGCCCGCTGACGATCGCATCATCCACCCCGTAATCCTCCGCTACCAGTCGCGCCGTCATCTTGGCCGACATCATCACGCTAGGGGTGCCCGCACCGGGCTGGGTGCCCGCACCAACCAGGTAGAGACCGTTGATGTCTTCGCTGCGGTTGTGGGGCCGGAAAAAGGCCGACTGCACCAGCAAAGGTTCGAGGCCAAAGGCATTGCCCGCATAGGCGTCAAGGGTGTTTTCAAAGTAGTCGGGGGTGATGTAGCTGTGGCACACCAGCCGCTCTCTCAGGTTGGGCAGATAACCACGCTCATCAAGAAAGTCAAAGACGATGTCTTTGAGGCGATCGCCCATCTCGTTCCAGTCAATCCCAGACTTGTTATTGGGCATGGGCAGCAGAGTGTAGGCGGCGTGATGTCCGGGCGGTGCCAGGGAGGGATCGGTGAGGCTGGGCAGGTGCAGGTACTGAGAGAAATCTTTGGGAAAAATCTTGCGGCCAAAGATATCCTTCAGCAGCTCTTCGTAGCGGGGGCCGAGAATGATGGTGTGGTGACGCAGCTTTTCGGTTTCGTTGCCGTCGGCTTTAAAGCCAAAGTAGATCACAAAGACTGACATTGACTGCTGGCTCAGCTTCACCCGCAGGTCGCTGTTCCAGAAGCGGTACTGGGGCTCGATTAGCTTGCCGTAGGTGGTAGCCCAGTCGGCGTTCGACACGACCAGGTCGGCGTTCATTGCATAGCCATCGCCGAGGGTGACGCCCGTGGCTACCTTCTTGCCGTCCTTGCGGGTGACGTTGATTTTAGTCACGGGGGCGTTGTACTTAATCTTGCCGCCCAGATCCTCAAACTTTTTCACAAAGCCTTGCACCAGTGCCCCGGTGCCGCCCATGGCAAAGTGAATGCCCCAGGTCTTTTCGACAAAGTGGATCATGGCGTAGATGGCGGGCACCGACAGGGGGTTGCCGCCCACCAGCAGCGGCTCAAAGGTGAAGACCTGGCGCAGTTTGTCGCTCTTGAAGTAGCGGCTGCTAAAGCGGAACAGGTTGCGTACGGCGTCGAGCTTGAGCAAATCGGGGGCGACTTTCAGCATGGTGCCGACATCGCCGAAGTGGGTGTAGCCCAGCTCTAAAAAGCCCCGCTTAAAAATCGCCCGCGACTGCTCGTGGAAGCGCTCATAGCCCTCCAGGTCGCCGGGTTCACCTAGCTCTAGAATTTGCCGCCGGGTGTTGGCTTCGTCGCCGTCGTAGTCGAAGAAGGTGCCGTCGTCGAAGTAAATACGGTAGAAGGGCAGAATCGGGACGATCTGCACGTAGCGGCTGGTGTTGGGGCCGCCCGAAATCCCCTCTTTGATGCGTTTGTTCTCATCGACGATGGTGGAGGGGAAGTCGTCGGTGGTCAGGTCGGCGCGATCGCGCTCCAGCGAAAACAGCTCTTCGATAAAGTGAGGCACTGTGATCACCGTTGGCCCCATGTCGAAGGTAAAGCCCTGCTCGCGGCGCACGTAGGCCCGGCCGCCAGGGGCATCTAGCGCCTCAACGATGGTGGTGTCAAACCCCAGACTTTGCAGGCGAATACCCATGGAGAGCCCGCCTACCCCAGCCCCAATCACGATCGCCTGCTTCCGGCCCATGCTTGACTCCTGAGAGATTCTGTTACAAACGTTAATAACTTGTTCGTATTCTACTACTGCTGGTTAACCTCGCGCTGCAAATAGGCGAGCCACCCCGACTGCAAATCCCGGTAGCAGTGGTGAGGTAATGGTGTCCTGGGCCAAAAGCGTGGTAATCAAGGTCAGCTGAGCCTGCTCGCGGCGATAGATCTCGATGCGCTGAGCCGTGCGATCCACAATCCAATATTCCAAGACACCCTGGATAGAGTAGAGCTTGAGTTTCGCGGAGCGATCACGCTCTTCATTTGCTTTACCAGGGGATAACACCTCTACGACTAGTTCGGGTGCTCCCTGAAGATGGCCTGCTTCATCCTGAATTTGAGCAATCCGTTCAGTGCTGCCCCACACCACATCGGGCGATACATTATCTGAGTCGGAGAAAATTAGGCCAGGCATGATGAAGGCTTCTCCAAAACCTTGGGCAATGGACCATGCGTCAAGAGCAGCAAAAATGCGGCCAGCTACCTGTTGGTGTTTGCAATGGGGCGACCTGGTCACAAACAGCTCTCCGTCGATAATCTCGTAGCGAACCCACTCATTTTCAGGGAGCGCTTCGATGTCTTTGGTGGTCCAGTGAACTGGGCTTTTGGCAACGCTCATAGCTGAGAACCCCGGAAAAGTGTAGCTCTAATTGTAGTTGGCGAGGTGGTTTGGGTGGGCAGGTGACCCCTAACAGCAGAGGACTCAGCCAGATTCTGCGCAGTGATCCTATGAAACCATCGTCCCAGTTGTGGGCAGTGCTCACCCTACACTGCGGCTACGCTGCGACAGGCACCGGCAGCGACACCAAAAAATTTCGCAGAATTTGCAGGCCCGATTCGGTGAGAATGCTTTCGGGGTGGAACTGCACCCCTTGTAGATGGGGGTAGTCGCGGTGCTGCACACCCATAATGGTGCCATCCTCGACCCAGGCGGTAATTTCGAGTGATTCGGGGCAGGTGGGGCGATCTATCACCAGGCTGTGGTAACGGGTGGCCAGAAAGGGATTCTCTAGACTGGCAAAGACGCCCTGCCCGGTGTGGAAGACGGGGGAGGTTTTGCCGTGCATGAGTTCGGCGGCGCGCACCACGTTGCCGCCAAACACCTGGCCGATGCTCTGGTGGCCCAGGCACACGCCGAGGATGGGCAGGGTGGGGCCAAGCTTTTCGATGATCTCCAGCGAAACCCCTGAGTCGTCGGGCGTGCCAGGGCCGGGGGAGATGACGATGCCGTCGGGTTTGAGCGCGGTAATCTCATCCACGGTGATTTCGTCGTTGCGAAACACGCGCAGGTCGCCCGCCACCGGTAGCTCGGCCCCCAGCTCGCCCAGATATTGCACCAGGTTGTAGGTGAAGCTGTCGTAGTTGTCGATGACCAAAATCATGGGCGCAGGCAGAATGGGGTAGAGAAAGCTGAGGCTAGAAAAATTGGGGTTGCAGGATTTGCCACAGGGGCGGCAGCAGCAGGCAGGCCGCCACCGACAGCGAAATCAGCGCCGAAATCAGCACGGCGGCGGCGGCGCAGTCTTTGGCGATCTTAGCGAGTTCGTGGTAGGTCTGCTCGACGGTGAGATCGACCACCGACTCTAGGGCAGTGTTGATTAGCTCCATGGTGAGCACAATGCCGCAGGTGAGAATGATGACCGCTAGTTCTACCGGGGCGAGGCTGAGGGCGATCGCTAACCCGACCGCAAAGCTACCGACCACCACATGAATGCGAAAGTTGCGCTGGGTGCGAAAGGCGTAGGCTACCCCTTGCCAGGCATATTTGAAACTGACTAACAAATTCGTAGCCACCCGCCATGAGAGCGATCGGTTGACCGGGCTGAGGTTAGCCTCCGGTACCGACACCGCCGTCTCAGATTTTTCGCTATAGAGGGTCATAGATAACTACTGATAGAAGCCATTGGGCGATATGCCCCTATACCGTACCGTGGAGCGCGAATCAGGGCTAATTTAGCCTACTTTGTCAGACTTTAACCCAGCGGCGGTGAGCAATTCGCTCTGCTTGTCGAGCATTTCTACCAGGCTAGGGTCGTCGGGGTGATCCCAGCCCAGCAGGTGCAAAAATCCGTGGGCCGCTAGCCAGGCTGTTTCCCACCGCAGGGAGTGACCGGCTTCTGCGGCTTGGCGAGCGGCGGTGTCGAGGGAAATAATAATGTCGCCCAGGTAGAGGGGTTCTGTAGTCAGCAACTCATCTATCTGAGGAAAATCGGTTTCGAGGGCGGCGAAGGAGAGCACGTCGGTGGGCTGGTCGAGCTGGCGAAACTGGTGGTTGAGGTCGGCGATCGCCCCATCGGTCGTCAGCTTGAGCGACAGCTCGTAGGCCCCGATGGGTGACCCTTCGAGAGCCATCTGCTGGCCCCACTGGGTAAACCAGGTCTCCCACTCGTCGGTAGATATCACCTCAGCCTCGGGATGCTCTGGGTCTAGGGCCACCTCTAGGGTAGGCAGGGGGGAAAGAGTTGCAGCCATGGTTAACGGGTTAGGTAGGCTAGGCCCACCAGCAGGCTTAGCAGGGCGGTCACAGTCAGCGAGAAGTGAAACAGCGACTTGCCGCCCTTCTTAACCATGTTGCGCATGGCCAGTTTGACAAAGCTCGGGGGAGCTTCAGCGGAGGCGGTTGGCGAGGGCTGAGGGGTGGTAGTCGGGTCTAGGGTGGACGGATCTTGGCTCATAGAAGATGTCGCAATGCAGATAGCTCTAATGTACCGGGTTTTCTAAGCGGGGAGCGGAGGGCGCTATTAGGAGTCCGCTACCGTGGCTGACTTCATCAGATTACGCCCTACGCCCTAGACCGTCTGCTCTTGCAGCACCTGATTCTCCTGACGCAGATAGGCCTGAATGAAGGCTTCGAGTTCCCCGGCCATCACATCCTCAATGGCCGTGGTCTCAACCCCAGTACGCAGGTCTTTGACCAGCTGATAGGGGTGAAACACATAGTTGCGAATTTGAGCGCCCCAGCTGGCTTCGACCATGTCACCGCGAATTTCGGCGATCGCTTTGGCCTGCTGTTCTTGGGCAATAATCAGCAGCTTGGCCTTGAGGATTATCATGGCTTTCTCGCGGTTTTGTAGCTGCGATCGCTCCTGGGTGCAGCGCACCGATATTCCCGTGGGCAGGTGGGTAATGCGCACCGCTGTCTCCACCTTGTTGACGTTCTGACCGCCCGCCCCGCCCGATCGCGAGGTCTTAATTTCCAGGTCTTTTTCAGGAATATCCAGCTCGATATTCTGATCGAGAATCGGCATGATCTCCACCCCAGCAAAGCTGGTTTGACGCTTGCCGTTGGCGTTGAAAGGTGAAATTCGCACCAGGCGGTGGGTGCCTTTTTCAGACTTGAGGTAGCCGTAGGCGTAGCGCCCGCTAATCTCCAGTGTGGCCGACTTTAGCCCCGCCTCTTCCCCGTCCGATATTTCCACCAAATGCACCTGGTAACCCTGGCGCTCAGCCCAGCGGGTATACATGCGCAGCAGCATCTCGGCCCAGTCTTGGGCATCGGTGCCGCCTGCCCCAGCATTGAGCGTGAGCACTGCTCCTTTCTTGTCGTAGGGGCCAGAGAGCAACTGCTGCAGCTCCCACTGATCGAGCTCCTGGCTGAGGCTGGTGACGGTAGCCTCAGCTTCTTGAAAGAGAGATTCGTCTTGATCTTCTTGTAGCAGTTCGAGGATGGTGGCGGTGTCGTCGAGACGGCTCTGCCAGGTAGTGAGCTGGCTGAGGTTGGCCTTGTAGTCGCTCAGCTCTTGCAGGGTGTCTTGGGCCTTACTCTGGTCATCCCAAAACTCGGGCTGGGCGGCAACCTGCTCTAGGTCTTGAATACGGGCTTCGAGGGCAGGAATGTCAAAGATACTCCTGGGTTTTACCCAGGCGATTGGTGAGTTCGTCTAGCTCGCGCTTGAGGTCGGTGGTGTCGATCATGGTGTGCGTTAGTTAGCTCGGAAAATCACTATAGCGAATGATGGATGATCAGTAGGGTTGGTACCGCTCACCATTCACAGGGGGAAACGATTGAAGTCTTCCATGAATCTACTGGTAAACGTCACGACGATGGCGCACCCGCATTATGACAAGGACTTTGGCTTCGTTGTCGATTGCGTAGATGACACGAAAGTCTCCTACTCGAATGCGGTAAAGGTTCGTCTCCCCGGCAAGCTTCCTTACCCCTGTGGGGAGATGATCTGTTTGCAGAGCGTTGATGGCTTTGCGTATACGAGCCTTAATCTCTGATGTAAGCTTGCGAAATTCTTTGGCGGCTGACGCCTTGAACTCAACCTTGTAGTGGGCCATTGGTCGAGCTTTCTGGGTCGAGTTCAGCTTCTAGATCGCCCCAGCTTATAGTTTCTTCCTGTGCCCTTGAGCGAGAAACCAAAATGTCGTAGAAGTCTTCCCAAAGGTCGCCCCATTCCTGCAAATCTAAGAGCACCGCCGTTTTTTCCCCGTCGTCGTTTACTAAAAACTGTATACCGCGCATAAATTCACCTCCTGATTAATTCTATTGTCTAGATTTGCTAGCGATCGCGGTCATGACTTAGTTTTTGAGTATTGAGGTGCCGCAGCAAATGTAGTCGTGTTCAGCATCGAAAGCACCGGAACGTTGAAGAGAGGTTATCTACGCCGCCTTAAAGAAGCGAATGATTTCGCGCACGTGCTCTAAAAACTGGCCGTCGGCGCTGAGTTGGGCGATCGCCTGCTGTCCTTCCAAGGCTAACCGCTGGTGCTCGGCCTGGTTAGTCGCCACCAGCGTCGTAACCTCGGTGGCGAGTACGGTGAGATCTTGCCGCAGGGCTTGGCGCTGGCGCTGCTCGGTGGCGGCCCAGGAGGCGGGGTCGTCGGTATTGAGCTGAGTAGTGATCTCCTCCAGCTTGGTTTCGGCCTGGGTAAGGCGATCGCGCAGCCACACCACATCTTCGCGGGGGTACTTAAACTGCTGCTGAATGGCGGCAATCCGGGCGGCAAAGTACTGGTAGGTACGGGCGGCGGGACGTAGACCGCTGAGCAACAGGGCGGCAGCTGAGCCCCAGTAGCCAAGCTGGCTGACGCCAGTGCTGGCGAGCAGGTAGAGGCCCAGGGCAGTGAGCAGATGCAGACCAAGGACGAGCCGCAGGGACCAGCGGGCTAGCGATCGCACATAGTCAACCTGGCGATCGTCCACCGCAATGCCGTTTTCTGCCGACAGGGTGGCTTCGCTCAGCGCGCCCTTGGCCTCAAAATAGATATTCCAGGGCACGGTGGTAATTGTCAGCAGCCAGCCAAAGCTGGCCAAGCCCACCACCCAGTCGGCAAAATTGCCTACGGGGATCTGCCACCACTGGGCCAGGCCAAAAATGCCCAGCAAAAGTATCACCAACACTAGGCTAAAAAAGCTCGCCACCATTCCTAGGCTCCAAACGCAATTAAGGGGCAGATAGATTGAGGGAAATACCCGTCTATTTGCCCCTATGCTGGCCGCTGTAAGTTGTCTGAGCTTGGCCACTATACCGGTTTTTAAGCTGTTCCTGGTTGGCCTTGGGATGGAGCAACTGCTGCCAGATTAGAACCCTGGGTTTTTGAAAAATCCAGGGTTCTGGGTGGCTACACTGCTAAATGCTGGGTGACGGCCTGCACAATGTGCTGAGTCCAGCGATCGACTAAGACCGCGTCTGCGGCCTCGACCATGACTCGAATCACCGGCTCAGTGCCGGATGGGCGCACTAGCACCCGGCCCGCGTCACCCATGGCCTGCTCGGCGGCGACTACAGCCTGGTGGACGGGAGTGCAGTCTTGCCAGTTGAGGCGGCGATCGCGATCGACCACCATCACATTCTGAAGCTTCTGCGGATAGGTCTGGAAGCTGTCATCCACCAGGGCCGCGAGGGAACCGCCTAGCGTCTGCACCAGGGTAGCCAGGTGCAGGGCGGTGAGAATGCCGTCACCGGTCAGGCTGTAGTGGTGGCAGAGAATGTGGCCCGACTGTTCGCCGCCGAGCTTGGCCCCCCGCAGCACCATTTCGCTGTGCACATGCTGATCGCCCACTTGGGTACGCACCAGGGTGCCGCCCAGCTTTTCCCAGGCGCGCTCAAAGCCCAGGTTGGCCATCACCGTCGAGATCAGGGTGTCGTTGGGCAGTCGGCCCTGCTCTTGCAGCCGCTTGCCCCAGAGATAGAGAATGTAGTCGCCATCGACTACGCGGCCCTGGGCATCTACCGCCATCACCCGGTCGGCATCGCCGTCAAAGGCAAACCCCAGATCGGCCCCGTGGGCCTGAATAGCGGCCTTTAGGGGTTCTAGATGAGTGGAGCCACAGTTGACGTTGATGCGATCGCCGTCGGGGGCACCGTGCAGGGCAATCACCTCGGCCCCGGCTTCCACAAACACCTGCTCGGCCAGGCGAGTGGCGGAACCCCAGGCCATGTCGAGCACCACCTTCATGCCCGCCAGATCTAGGCCGGGCAGCAGGGGCTCGTGCAAGAAGCTGGCGTAGCGGTTGACCAGTTCGGGGCGATAGTAGCACTGACCCCAGGTGGTTCCAGATGCGATCGCCGTAGACTGACCCCGCAGGGCCGCTTCGATGTTGGCCTGCACACCGCTGGCCAACTTAGTACCATCGCCGCCAAAAAACTTGATGCCGTTGTCGGCAGGGGGGTTGTGGCTGGCCGAAATCATAATGCCGCCCAGGGCCTGGCACGACTCCGCCAAGTAGGCCACAGCGGGGGTAGGGCAGAGCCCGATGTGCCACACGTCTAGCCCGGCGGAGGTCAGCCCAGCGGAGAGGGCTGAAGCCAGCATGTGCCCAGAGGTGCGGGAATCTTGGCCTAAAATGACTGGCTGGTCGGTCAGGCCTTGGGCCTGCATGATTTGCCCGGCCCAGTAGCCAATTTCCATTGCCAGGGGAGCGTTCAACAGATCCCCGGCTTTACCGCGAATACCGTCTGTACCAAATAGAGGTCCAGGGGGGAGTTGCAGGCCACTCAGGCCCTTTACAGGCTGCTCAACAATGACTTCAGGGCCACTGATCTGTTGGCCAATAGGTACTGTGCCCGTCGGCCTCACCGGAGAACTGACCATGTTAATTTTCCTCACACCTCACACTCACAGTGGAGGATAACACCTCTGCCTTAGGATGGAACTATCCCTTTAGGCCAGTTCCGCCACCGCCATGGCCATCGATATCTCTAATGACAGTGTTGATCCCCGCCTGGAGGAAGGGGTGGCTCTGTTTAATCAGGGCGACTATTACGCCTGCCACGACGTGCTCGAAGCCATTTGGATGGAGGCCAGTACCCTTGACAAACCGTTTTACCAGGGCATTTTGCAGATTGCGGTGGGGCTATATCACTTAGGCAACCACAATTGGCAAGGGGCCAGCATTCTGCTAGGGGAAGGAACAAACCGCCTCCGTCCTTTCGAATCGGCCTACGGGGGTATAGATGTAGAGCGCCTCGTAGACTGCGGTTGGGCTTGGTTGACCGCCCTTCACCAGAGCGGCCCCGAGCGGGTGGCTGAGGTAGCGGCGGCGGTGCCCCAGGCCCAGGGAGAGCCAGCGGCGGCGGGTGACTCAGAGGTGGTAGTGGCGATCGCTGTGGGTGATGGCTCGCTACCGTTACCGGCCCTGCACATATACACCTCTAGCTAGCTCGTAAACCGCTGGGCGGCATTATAAGAACCCTACGTCGAGCAAATTGATTATTCTTAGAATAGGCAAGACAGAGATTAAAAGTTCTGTTTAATTTCTGCTCGAGGCCTCATCCAAAAGCTTCTTTTGCAACTCTGGGTAGATATCATTCAGCTCGTGTATATCAGGGATTTGAAAAATATTTCTGGACTCTAAGACACCATAAATATCTCCTCTCACCTGAGGGAAAGAAAACCGTCTGCCCAATCCATCTTTAATCAGGTCGCCAAAAATGCGACGACAAGATAGTGTGTAAAATTTGAACTGATCTCGACGTAGATTATTGGAATGTTTTCTTAAAAAACAGGCCTGATTTAAAATCGAAAGTGCTGAGACAAGAAATCGCGGAAAGCGCCCGCCACCACTAGAATAATGGTGGAGACGAGCATCTTCAGCAAGTACGAGAGAACCAGAACGAGTCACGCGATTAATGGCATCAAGATCTTCTGCAACCGCATAGTATCGCAAAGATGCATCAAATAATTCTCGAGCTATTACATCCCGCCGGAATGTCATTTGACAGCCGCGACAGAGGGCAATAGATTTAATATTAATCGACCGGATTTCGATGGGCAATTCATGATGAGGAAAATCGCCATCGTAGGGTATCCAAAGCTCATAAATATCCATCATTAGAATCTTTTTCCAAAACCATTGGAAAGCCAAATTGTTGTTGATGAGATGCCAAATTTTTTGAGAATAGCCAACCTCTTTTTGGGCATCTTGAATAGGGCTATCTCCAGGAGCAGTAGAGCTTTCTGCAATAGCAACAGAGCTGATAACACCCTGGGTGTCAGCCTCGTAAGCCTGCATGACTGCCTCTGCGCAGTCTGGAAACATGAGAGAATCATCATCAATTAAAAATACTACGTCGGTCGTAGCCAGGCTTAGACCCTGATTCCTTTGGGCGGTGATTGAAGGAACCTCGTAGTGCTGATAGATCCAGCGAATGTCGCTGTGGTTGATAACGGTATTCTTTTGGATATTTTCCCAGGTCGTTTCCCAGTTTGAGCTAGCATCAATTACAATTATTTCCTTGGGCTTGCGAGTTTGTTGAACTGCCAACTGTAAGCATAGAGGCAAGATTTTTTCGCGATTGAAGGTGACAATCACCAATCCCCAAGATAAGGATTTTGACATAAGCTCAACCTAGCTTTTTGAGATCTTCAGGTACATCTTAATTGTACTTAATCTATTCATCCATGACTTTAAACGAATTTTCGATCGCACCACGGCCTCAGTGCCTGGGCTGGCCCATGGGCGGGGTCAAGCGGTTGCTCAGCAATCCTCAAAAAGCCCAATCTCCAAGCCCTCGTGCATTCAGCAAGAGCCCTGTCGCAACGCTCCTAGGGCAGTTGGCAGGGCTGGCGGCGGCAGATATTGCCTAGCGTGTTTGCTGGCCTGCCAGGGATAGCGCTCCCTGCTAGGATGGATTTTGTGCCTCAGGGGCGCGCTGTTCTGTTGTCGAGCCCGCTATGCAAATCTATTTAGACTACAGCGCTACTACACCCCCGCGCCCGGAGGCGATCGCGGCGATGCAGACAGCGATGGCCGACCAGTGGGGCAACCCCTCCAGCCTGCACAACTGGGGCAGCCAGGCCGCTACCGCGCTAGAGCAGGCGCGCCTGCAAGTGGCGGCGCTGCTCAATGCCGACCCTAACTCGGTGGTGTTTACGGCGGGGGGCACCGAGGCTGATAACCTGGCGCTGCTAGGAGTAGCCCGGCGCTATCCGTTGCCGCAGCATCTGATCATTTCGTCGGTGGAGCACTCTGCGGTAGAGCAGCCCGCCCGGCACCTGGAGCAGCTGGGTTGGCAGGTGACTCGGCTGCCGGTAGATGCCCAGGGGCAGGTGAGCCCGGCCAGTCTGCGCCAGGCGCTGCGCGATAACACCGTGCTGGTGTCGGTTATTTACGGTCAGAGCGAGGTGGGCACCCTTCAGCCCATTGAGGCGCTGGGTCAGATTGCCCGCGACCACGGGGCGCTGTTTCACACCGATGCGGTGCAGGTGGCGGGGCGGCTGCCCATCGATGTGCAAACCCTGTCAGTCGATTTGCTGTCGCTCTCTAGCCACAAGATCTATGGCCCCCAGGGGGCAGGGGCGCTGTACGTGCGACCCAGGGTTGAGCTAGAGCCGCTGCTGGGGGGTGGCGGCCAGGAGTTTGGCCTGCGTTCTGGTACCCAGGCGGTGCCGACCCTCGCGGGGTTTGGGGTGGCCGCAGCCCTGGCGGCGGCGGAAATGCCTGCTGAAACCCTGCGGCTGATTGGGCTACGCGATCGCCTCTTTGGCCAGCTTGCCGATGTGGCTGAGCTGGTGCCCACAGGCGATCGCCGTCACCGGCTGCCCCACCACGCTAGCTTTTGCATTGCCGCCGCCGATGGCGATCGCGTCAGCGGTCGTACCCTGGTGCGCGAGATGAATCTGGCGGGCATTGGCATCAGCGCTGGCTCAGCCTGCCACAGCGGCCAGGTCAGCCCCAGCCTGGTGCTGCTGGCCATGGGCTACGGCGATCGCGCGGCCCGCTGCGGCATTCGCCTCACCCTGGGACGGCACACCACCGCCGCCGACGTTGACTGGACGGCCATGGTGCTGCGCCAGGTGCTCCAGCGCACTCTTGTTCCTTTAACCTTATCTCCGGTGTAGACCTGCCATGGATGGTGCTATGGATTCTGTGACGACTGTTGGCGTTCCGGCCAGCCTCGAAGATGCGATCGCCCAGGCCCGAGGCGCGACTCAGGCCGCGATCCAGGCGGGGGTGCCTCGGATGATGGTGGAGCTGGTCTACTCCGAGCTGAAGGGCATGCCCGTCGCCGAACTGTTTTACCCGGCCCTGCAAGAGCTGGGCCTGACCTTCAAAATTTACTTTCCCGATGCCGGGTCAGCGGCCCTGGCCCGCCGCAACTGGGGCAATCCCGAGTTTGTGGTCCGGGGCATTGGCGAACTCCACAGCGAGATGGAGCCGGGCGACCAGGCCTACCTGTTTGTGGAGCCCTCGTCGATTGAGGTCAACCAGGTCGAAGAGATGTGTGCCCAGGCGGGCGACGCCTTTGTGATCATGCTCAACCCCAAGCTCGAAGATGTGGCCACCATTGGCATTGGCTACGCTGGGCGGCAGCTGCGCGATCGCTTCCTCAGCACCCTGGAGCCGGTCTACTACCTGCGGCCCATGGAGGGGGCCGTGCTGTTGCGCTGCTACCCCCACCCCTGGCAGGTGTGGCAGGAGACCGCTGGGGGCTATGAGCTGCTGGCCGAAGTGCCCCAAAAGCCCTCCGGTGAAGCGATCGATCGCATCCTGATGGGCGAGGCCAGTTCTGACTCTGGCGAATCCGGTGCGGCGGCCCCCAAAGCCAAACGAGGCGGTTTTTTAAACGAGCTTCAGGGATTCATTCGTGCCCTGACCCAGTAAGTCAGCGATCGCTGGCGTCGCCGCTAGACTATTCCCCTATCAAGCGCAAGATCGTGCCTCAGGGATACTGTCTTGGGCGTTGACCTGGGGTTATACTGCACTACACCCCTGCCCGATTGCCCCTTCTCGCGATCGGTGCTGCTCTCAGGCCAACCCTGTTCTACGACCGGTGAGTTACGACAGCCCATGCGAATTCTTAAAACCCAGACTCTACGAGGGCCAAACTACTGGAGCATTCGCTACCCCAACCTGATTCTGATGCGGCTCGACCTAGAAGACCTCGCCGACCGCCCCTCTGACCAGATCCCTGGGTTTTACGAAGCACTAGTAGAAACACTCCCTAGCCTGATCGAGCACTTTTGTTCTCCGGGGCACCGGGGCGGCTTCTTGAGTCGGGTGCGCCAGGGCACCTATATGGGCCACATCGTCGAACATGTCGCCCTTGAGCTGCAAACCATGGCCGGTATGCCCGTGGGCTTTGGTCGCACCCGCAGCGTGGTCGAAGTCGGGGTCTACCAGGTGGTGTTTGAATACCAAAACGAGCAGGCCGGACGCTACGCCGCTCGTGCCGCCGTACGCCTGTGTAATAGCCTGATCGAAACTGGCCACTACTCCAAAGAAGAGCTAGAGCAAGACCTGGCCGACCTCACCGAGTTTCGCCTCGATGCCGCCCTTGGCCCCAGCACCGAAGCCATCGTGCGCGCCGCCGAAATTCAAGATATTCCCTGGATGCAGCTCTCTACCCGAGCCATGATTCAGCTCGGCTATGGCCGCTACCAGCAGCGGGTGCAGGCCACCCTGAGCAGCAAGACCAGCATTTTGGCGGTAGAGCTGGCTTCCGATAAAGAGGGCACTAAGCAAATTCTGCGCAACGCCGGGGTGCCCGTGCCTCGGGGCACCGTGATCAACTATTTGGACGAGCTTGAGAATGCGATCGAAGATGTAGGCGGCTACCCCATCGTGATCAAGCCCCTCGACGGCAACCACGGGCGCGGCATTACCATCGATATCGACACCTTCGAGGCGGCAGAAGAAGCCTACGAAGCGGCCAAAGAGGTTTCCAGAGGCGTAATTGTCGAGCGCTTCTATCGAGGCCGCGACCACCGGGTGCTGGTGATCAATGGCCGGGTGATCGCGGTGGCTGAACGGGTGCCCGCCCACGTGGTCGGCGACGGCAAATCCACCATTGAGCAGCTGATTGAAATCACCAACCAAGACCCCCGCCGCGGCGTAGGCCACGACAACCTGCTGACCCGCATTGAGGTCGATCGCACCACCTGGCAGCTGCTCGATCGCAAGGGCTACACCCTCGACACCGTACTGCCCGTGGGCGAAATGTGCTACCTGCGGGCCACCGCCAACCTCAGTACGGGCGGCATCGCCATCGATCGCACCGATGACATCCACCCCGACAATATTTGGGTGGCCCAGCGCATCGCCAAAACCATCGGCCTCGATATCGCGGGTATTGACGTGGTCACCACCGACATCTCCAAGCCCCTGCGCGAGGTGGATGGGGTGATCGTCGAAGTCAACGCCGCCCCTGGCCTGCGCATGCACGTGTGCCCCAGCATGGGCATCGCCCGCAACGTGGCCGAGCCGATTTTGGCCATGCTGTTTCCGCCGGGTCAGCCCGCCCGCATTCCGGTGGTGGCGATTACCGGCACCAACGGCAAAACCACCACCACCCGCCTCACCGCCCACATCTTTAAGCAAACTGGGCAGATGGTGGGTTTTACCACCACCGACGGCATCTATATCGGCGACAACATGGTGGAGCCAGGCGATACCACCGGCCCCCAGAGCGCCCAGGTAATTTTGCAGGATCCCACTGTAGAGGTGGCGGTGCTGGAGACGGCGCGGGGCGGCATTCTGCGATCGGGCCTAGCCTTTAAAGACTGCGACATTGGCGTGGTGCTCAACGTCGCCGCCGACCACATGGGCCTGGGCGATATCGAAACCCTTGAAGACATGGCCCACCTCAAGAGTGTAGTGGCCGAAACCGTTCGCCCCAGCGGCTATGCGGTACTCAATGCCGACGACCCCCTGGTGGCGGCGATGGCCCAAAAGGTAAAGAGCCAGGTGGCCTACTTCTCCATGGATCCCCACAACGATCTGGTACGCAAGCATTCCCAGCAGGGGGGCTTGGCGGCTATCTACGAGCAGGGCTATCTGTCGATTCTTAAGGGCGACTGGCTGCTGCGCATTGAGCAGGCTGACAAGGTGCCCCTGACCATGGGCGGCAAAGCTCCCTTCCAGATCGCCAACGCCCTGGCGGCCAGTCTAGCGGCCTTTGCCCAGGGCGTTGATATTGGCTTCATTCGTCAGGCGCTGCACACCTTCGAGGCCTCCACCGACCAGACCCCTGGCCGTATGAACCTGTTCAACCTGGGCCGGTTCCACGCCCTGGTGGACTATGCCCACAACCCCGCCAGCTACGAAGCCCTGGGTGGCTTTGTGAAGAACTGGCCGGGCAAGCGCATTGGCGTCGTGGGTGGGCCTGGCGATCGCCGCGATGACGACTTCATCACCCTCGGCAAGCTGGCGGCCCAGATGTTTGACGACATCGTGGTCAAAGAGGACGACGACACTCGAGGCCGGGATCGGGGCGACGCCGCCAAGTGGATTGTCCACGGCATTGAGGAGGGGACTGGCCATGCCAGCTACAGGGTCATTCTCGACGAGACCGAGGCGATCAACGCGGCGCTAGATGGTGCTGAGGATGACAGCCTGGTGGTGATTTTGCCGGAGACCGTGACTCGGGCGATCGCCCTGATCAAAGCCCGTAATCCGCTGCCCCAGCTCAAGCCGGGGCTGAATGGTACCGCCGAGCCCGAGTCTACGCCTATCGACCAGTACGCCCAGGTACGTCCTTAAATAGGCGGCGAACCCTTCTACACAAAAGGGCTTCCCCAAAAAACGGGGAAGCCCTTTTGTGTTACCTGGTGGAGCAGGAGGCTAAAACTCCAGCAGTCGGTTGATGAACTCCGCCTCTAGAGACTTTTGCTGAAGATCGCGAGCAATCCCCAGACCCAAGGTAAAAGCCTGCTCGGCTCGGGCTGTGTCCTCCGTCAGCATGTAGTAGTCACCCAGGGCTCGATAGCTGAGAGCCGTTTGCAGATCCGGCGGCACAGTGCCCAAGGTGAGGGCAGCGCGCTGGTCGAGGTAGGTCTTGGCCTGAACCAGGTCGTCTCGCTCCAGGTAAATGCCCGCCAACCCATCTAGGGCGCGAATTTGCAGGGCGCGATCGCCCGCCTCAACCCCGGCCCGTAGCCCCACCCGATAGGCTCCGATCGCATTAGACTCGCGGCCCAGAGCCACATAGACATCCCCCAGACTGTTCGACGAGTGAGCCTCGCCCACGTAGTCGCTGGCCAAAATGCGGTAGTTAGTGGCGGCCTCAAGCAGTTGCACCGCTGCTTCCAGGTCGCCCCGCTGGGTCGCCACCTGACCCAGATTGCTGAGAGAAACACCAATGGCCCGCGAATCGCCCGTGGTTCGAGCTATTTGTAGGGCTTCTGCAAAGTGGGCCTGCCCTTCGATCAGCTGACCCCGGTTGACGTAGAGATTGCCCAGATTGTTGAGGCCGTACACCTGCCCCAGCAGATCGTCGTTATCGCGGGCTGTTCCCACCCGCAGCACAAAGGCGCGCTCAGCTTCGGGGTAGAGGCCCAGGGTGGCCAGAGCGGCCCCCATCGATCCGTAGGCTCGCCCCGCCGACTGGCCGTCGTCTAGCAGGCGATAGATTTCTGCCGCCTCGGCCCAGGAATTGACGGCTTCGATTAGGTTGCCCTCCGTCAGCTGCTGATTGCCCAGCTGCATCCAGCCGTCGGCCACATCCCGCGATTCAGTGCGGGTGGCGCTATTGGGGCGTAGGTCGAGCTGCTCTTCCAGGTTAGCGGCCGGAGCTGCCTGCCCGCCCAGCAGCACCAAGATCAATGCCCCCAGGCTCAATTTACCAATGTGCTTCATGGCCATTTCCCCCTCCCCAGGGTCTCCATTGCGGGGTCAGCTCAGCTAGTTGGCCCATTCACCCAATTCTCCAGCGGTGCCCACCAAACCAGCATCTACCAGACTGGCTCCCTCTAAATCGGGCACGGTCAACAGACCGTCGAGGTCGTCGGGCAATGGGTCAGGTCGTAGCGCCCCGCCGCCCAGGTAAATTTGGCGAATGTCGTCGGGCAGGGCCGACTCCAAATGCTGAAAGGCTAGCCTGAGCTTGTGACGGACTTCTGCCGCTGTGAGAGATTCGCCCTCGGCCTGGAGGTAGGCAGCGATGCGGTTCTCGCTCCAGCGGAAGGTCAGGGCCATAACGGCCACCAGCCGCTCTACCGGCGGCAGGCGATCGAGGGCCTGCTCAACGTAGCACCACAGGGGCGGCGTGGCCTGATCGAGGGAATAGTGGATGGTCTCGACCTCGGGCACCACCGCCTGGTTGATGCAGAGGGCGGTGATGTTGATCAGCCAGTTCTGTAGGGTAAAGGCACCGGGCCCCTCACCCGCCACCGCCTCGGGGCATTCAACCCCGCCCAGCTCGTGGAGAATATGCCGCCAGGTGAGGGCAAACAGGTACTCGGCCTGCACGGGCGATCGCGCCGAGTGGCGAATCAGGCTATAGACCATGGGGCTATAGCGACAAAAAATTGCCGTAAAATAACGCCCCGCATCGCCGTGGCGCTGAAACAGCTGCACCAGCTCGCGATCGCTCAAATGGTGCAGCGACTGCACCAGCCGGTGGTCGCACTCAGGAAAGCTAGGAATAGGCGCTGGGCTAGACATAGGTTGAGCCGTGGAGAATGTTGACCAAAGCCAAATCTGCGATCGCGACTGACCGACGCGGCGGGTTAAATCAGCCTTTAATATACCTACCGTGGCGATTTTGGCGACGTAATTTTTTTGAAACTCAGGGATTTCCCCATCGCTAGACTCAAGCTGCCGCCGCTGGCCCAGCCAGTACCGAAGCCACTGGGGAGTTTATTGCAGAATTGATACACTAGTTACGAGATATTCTATTCAGGCGAGGGCCACCATCGCCGCTGTAGTCAACCCTGTGAGTGGGCCTATGCTGCTTGACCTAGTCTCCCCTAACCTCCCCCTGGCGTCCCTCCTGGGGCTGCCCCTCGACAGCATCATGTCGACGCAGGGCATTATGGTCCTGCTGCTGGTGGCCTACGCCGGAGCCATGTGGATGTTTCTCAAGGGTGCCCCCAAGGTCTACACGGTGATGGTGTCTGATTTGGAGGTAGCCCGCCGCTTCTACGAGGGCATGCTCAACCTGCCCGCCGCCGAAATTCCCCTGCACTACTACTACAACTACGAGCAAACCCTGGGTACCGCTGGCCTCGACCCCCTGTACATGGGCGGGGCCACCAGTCTGGCCAACCAGAGCGCCATGAGTAGCCCCGAAGGGCTGTGGTACCAGCTGCGCAAAAACACCCAGCTCCATGTGGTGGGCGGAGCCAGCCTGGGCAACCGCAATCAGCAGCGCCACGTCTGCTTTGACCACAGCTGCCTGGAGTACATTTTGATGCGGGTGCAGCTGGGCGGCGTTCAGCACAAAATTCGCAACGAAAAGCCCCTCAACTTTCTCGTCAAAGACTACGACAACCAGGTGATCGAGCTAGCCGAAATCGACGATTAGCGGCGAGATTAAAATTTCTGATAGTCACGATCGTGGCTGAATCACAATCCCGCAAAATCTGGCCTCGTCGGCCCAGCATTCTACTCCCTCAATAAAGCAAACGTGGCCTGGGTATTGCTCCTGGGTATCTGCGACGCTCGCCTCAAAGCCACCGCTTATATCGATGTTACGGAAACTGAGTTGTTGCCCCTGACTGTCACAAGCTTTGCCAACACACTGTTCACAGATAGCGCGGGGATATCGCTCCCAATGGCGCACCGGAGCAGTGCAGAGGGGGCAAGGATGAAATGCCGAGTCAGTCATACTCTAGCCTCTATTGGATAACGAGCTAGGTGGATTAATACCAAATCCTATCCGTACACCCCTGGTTTGTAGGGGCATTGCACTGCAATGCTCCCTACGAGGTACTGGTTTCGAATCAGGGTTGCGTGACTCGGATTTGGTATAGTGGTCAATACCCTTGATCGGGCACCGCTTCTGGCTCGAAGCCAAACCACTTGCGATGCAGCTTGGCGATTGTGCCATCCGCCATCATGGCATCGAGGGTGGCATTGATCGCCGCCTTGTTAGGCGATCCGGGGGGCAGGGCAATGCCGTAGTACTCCTCCGTCAGCAGTTCATCGAGCAGACGCACGTTTTGCAGCTTGATCAGCTCGATCATTCCGAGGGTGGTGGGTTTGTCTTTGATCACCGCATCCACATTGCCCTTTTCTAAGTCAATCAGCGCCTTTTCTGCCGAATCAAAGGTGACCAGCTGGGTGTTGGGCACCTGGGCCGCCAGATCAGCCCCAGTGGTGCCCAGCTTGACGGCAATTTTTTTGCCCGATAAATTTTGTAGAGAGGTAATGCTGGTGTCGTTGCGGCGAACCGCGATCGCCAGCCCTGATCTAAAGTAGGGTCGAGAAAAGTCGATGGTTTCATCGCGTCGGGCCGTAATGGTGATGGCATCCACAGCGGCATCAGCGGTTTCGGCCTCCAGGGTGGCCATCAGCCCGTCGAAGGGAATGTAGGCAAAGTAGACTTTGAGCCCCAGGCGTCGCGCCACTTCGGTAATCAAATCGACATCAAACCCCACCAGTTCATCCGTGGCGGTGAGGTAGACAAAGGGGGGAAAGGCCGGTTCGGTGGTCACCACCAGGGTATTGGGGTCGCCCACGTAGCTGCGGGCTTCAGTGGGGGCCAAGGCCTGGGGGGCACTACAGGCCGCCAGCAGCCCCGCCGCCAAAGCGACCAACCATGAACGGCGCTGGTAACGGTGACCCATGCGGTAGACCCGGTGACCTCACAACAAAATCTGGACTAAAACAAGGGTATCGTGGCATCGATCGCCGCGCCAAAGAATGTGTCGTTAAACCGCACCCGAGGTTCAGAGGAGCGGCCAAAGCTAACGCCGCCGTAGACGTTGAAGCGCAGGTTGGGGCTAATGCGGTAGACCACCTGCCCCAGCACCTGCTGAAAGGTGTCGTAGCGATCTTGGGCCGTGTAGTCGATAAAGTTGAGCTGATAGCTGATGCCCGCCTGGATCTGGGGGGTAATGTCATAGCCCAGATAGCCCCCAGCCGACTGAAAGAGACGGCTAAAGTCAGTGGCGGTGCCGCTGCTGGTAGACTGGGCACCGTTGAACTGAATCAGATAGTAGGTGTCGAGGGCCAGTCTAGGGGTAATTGGGTCGCGACGACCCAGGGTGAGACCCAGCGCCGTATTTTTGAAAAATCGGTTGCGGTTGCCGCCGGGCCGATAGAGCTCTTGGTAGGTAAAAATTAGCTGTCCGTAGCTGCGGGGAGTCAGCCCCTGGCGCAAACCTACCCGCAGCCGCAGATCGTCGTAGTTGAGAGATGACTGGGCACCGTAGCGCTGTAGTCCATAGTCAGCGGTGGCAATTAAGGCGGTTTGTGGCCCCAGGGAGGGGTAAACACCAAAGGCAATTGAAGGGCGCAGAAACGTGTCGCCAGTCAGCCCACCCACGTCATTGACGGACAGCAAAATATTGTCGCTGCTAGCGATCGCCAGGCGGGCCGAAAAGAACCCGATCTTCACGGGGGGCCGCGCTGTCGCCACCGGAATCTGAGGCTGATCGCGAATGCGCAAAATCCCCAGGTCGTCGTCTTCTAGCAGGCTGCGCACCTGAATTACCCCTAGCTCTGGGTCTTGGGCCAGGGGGTCGTCACCGGGGTCTAGCTGGGCCAGGGGGGTAGGGGCTGGCGGCAGGGAGGCCGCTGGGGCGGGCGGGGCTAGGGCGGCGGCGGCGGTCAGGTAGGTGCTGGTTGCCAGGGCTGGGTCGGGGGCGATCGCAGCCCCGGTAGCGGCTGGGTTAAGGCTCAGCGCATTGGCGGACGGTTCACCAAACGGTTCGAGTGACGGTTCGCCAGCAGGCTCAACCGACTCCCCCCGAGCGGTTTCTGCCTGGCCACGTTCGCCGAGGGGGTCATTAGCCTCCCCGGCCAGAGCGGGTTGGGAAGGCAACGGACTCTGTGGAGGGAGCGGGGCCACCTCAGGGGTCGATTCGGTGGCGTTTATCGCCATAGGGGCAACCGCCGCCGAGGGGCTAGGCTGATCTGCCCTGGCGCGGCCCGGCAGCACGCCGCCATAGAAAAGGCAAAAACTAATTAACGCCAGGGGGAGGGAGGGGTACCGCTTAACCAATGGAGTCTGCCTGGATATAACGTTTGTTGTCCCGTCACCAGCAGAATCACTGATATTGCTGCTGATTCCTGAAAGAAAGGCCCACATTCACTAAAGATTTAATCTAAATAGGGCACAAGATTTATGAACCGACCCCGAACCGAGCTGCCCGAACCCTACCATAGAGCTAAGTCCCCGCTTAGATAATGGCCTTAGTCTGGCAGAACAGCGATGGCGCTGCACCAAATTTAGGTTGAGGGTGCTGCCCCTGGAGCTGGACTGCCACTGTTGGGGTATTCTACCCACAATTACCCCGCTCGATCAGGGGCTAGGGCATTTGGCCGCATCTACCTCAAGGCCGCAGGCCTGCTGTGATTCGTGGTCACTCTTACTGAGCTATGGTTTTTCGTACCGATGGTTTTTCGGCGGTGCTGCTGGCGATAGCCGGCAGTGCTGCGATCGCATCTCCGTCTCTGGCAGAGGTTCCCTGGGCCTGGGCCAATTTGAGATCTAGCACTCATCAGGTCAGTCTGGTTTCCACCAGCGGCAGCACCCGCTCGGCGACAGTAGCCGACTGCTTTTGCCCTGGGGAGACCCTAAACACCGGCACCTCGGCCAAGGCGGAGGTGCTGTTTAACGATGGGTCGCTGACTCGGGTGGGCGGGCAGACCAGCCTGCGGTTTTGGCCCGACACCCGCAGACTACAGCTCAACCACGGCACGGTGGCCATGTTTGCCCCCCCCAACCAGGGGCGCACGACGATTCAGACCCCCAACGCCACCGTGGGGCTCACCAGCACGGGCGCAGTGGTGCGCTATGTGCCCTCTCGGCAGCTCACCTTGATAATGGCCCTGTCCGACGCGCCTACCCCCGTGCTGGTGACGGCAGACGAGACGGGTCAGGAGCTGGCCCTCTACGGGGGGCAAATGGCCTTTGTTGGCGGGGGGAGTTGGCAGGTGGTTGAATTTGACCTGCTGGAATTTTATCAAACCAGCGATTTGATGGCGAGTCTACAGCTCGACAACCCCAACTACCGCCCGGCCTCGGATGACCCCCTGGCTGCTCTACGGCCCGATCTACTGCAAGCGTTAGGCCAGCAGGCCCCCTTTGATGCCGAGAACGCAATTCTGAATCCGGCTCTGATCAACGATTTTGCCGCTGGGGCCAGCATCCAGGGTGCAGAAGACGCGCTTGTCACCAATCCCCTCACCCCGGTAGAAGAACTGAGGCGCTTCAACGATACGCCGCCCGGCGTGGTCAATCCCCTGCCAGAGATGCCAGATACGGCTTCTCCACCCGCTGAAGTTCCCCTAACGGTTGAGGCTCCGGTTGAGGCTCCGGCCGCTGGAGGTTCTCCGGCTATGCCAGCAAGCGCTGGAACCCCGGCTATGCCAGCAAGTGCTGGAACCCCGGCTACACCGACAATCGTTGGAGACCCACCACCGCTCTCCCAGTAAAGAGCCGTCAGGGGCAATCAGCGTTAGCTCTCGACGCCCACAGTGGAAGGTGTGATGACCTTGCGATCGCCCTCGGGCCTCGCCTCGATTTAGCTGCCTGTGCCCATTGACTAAACTACACCGTTCAGTTAAATTCAGTGCAGTTGTCCTATGCGCCTATGTCTACCCACCCGGTTCAGCCTTGGAGAAAGCCGAGTTTTTGGCTGTTGATTGGTGCCCTGCTGCTTGTGGGTGCAGGGTCTACCGTAGCGGTGCGCAACGTCATGCAAAGCCGCCAGGCCGCCCGCGAGCAGGCCGAGCTGCCGCCTCCGCAGCAGGTCAAGGTGGTGGCCCTAGGCAGAATTGAGCCCGCCAGCCGCGTCATTGACGTGGCCACCGCCGAAGCCGGACGCATCGATCGCCTGGAGGTGCAGAAGGGCGACCAGGTGCAGGCGGGCCAGGTATTGGCCTACCTCGATACCTACGATGTGCGTCGGGCCGAGCGCGATGTAGCCGCTAGTCAGCTGGCCGAGGCCCGCGCCCAGCTCGCTGCCGAGACGACGGTGGGCAATTCCCAGGTGCAGGAGGCCAGCACTCGGGTCGGTCAGATTGATGGGCCGCAGCAGGCGGCGATCGCCGCCCAGCAGTCCGCCGTTGAAAGCCTCCAGGCTGAGTTGAGCGTGGCTGAAATTGATCTGGCCCGATTTCAAGAACTCAACGAGTCGGGGGCGATTTCTCGCCAAGAGCTCGATCGCCAGCAAGCCACCGTCAACAGTCTGCGCGCCGATTTGGGCAACGCCCAGGCGACTAAGCAGCGGCTGGAGCAGGCCCGCCTCAGTGACATCAGAAACGCCCAGGCCCAGGTGGTCTCGGCCCGCGCCACCACCACCCGCGACCAGGTGACCAGCAAAGTTGACTCGGCTGCCCAAAACCTGGCTCTGGCCGAAGCCCAGCTGGCCCGCACCATCGTGCGATCGCCCCAGGCCGGTCAGGTGCTCGATGTCTTTGCCTACCCCGGCGAGGCGGTCTCCCCCGCCGACGGCCCCATTTTAGCCCTGGGCGACACTAACCAGATGGTGGTGGTGGCTGAGGTCTACGAGACCGACATTGGCCTGGTTAAACTGGGTCAGCCCGCCACCATCACTAGCCGCAATGGCGCTTTTGCTGAAACCCTGACTGGCACCGTTAGCGAAATTGGCCTGCAAATTGCCAAAAACGACGTGCTCGACGACGACCCCGCCGCCAACGCCGACGCCCGCGTGGTCGAAGTGCGGGTACAGGTTGACCAAAGCGAGGCGTTGGCGGCGCTCACCAACCTCCAGGTTGACGTCGCCATCGACATTGAACCCTAGGAGGTGGCGATGAAATTCCCCTCTTTGCCCCGCATTCCCCTAGCCTGGTATAACCTGCGCCACGATCGCCCCCGCCTACTGGTGGCCGTGGCCGGTGTCACCTTTGCGGTGCTGCTGATGTTTATGAACCTGGGCTTTTTAGGGGCGTTGGTCAGCACCACCGTCAACTTCTATGACCAGTTCAACGGCGATATTTTTCTGATTTCGCCTCAGTCATTAGAGATTAGCTCGACCAAAGCGTTTCCCCGCGAGCGGCTGTACCAGGCGGCGGGTATTGAGGGAGTGCAGCAGGTGATGCCCCTCTATGCCGAATACGCCCTCTGGAAAAACCCCGAGACCAGCCTCAGCCGGGCCATGTTTGTCTATGGGTTCAACCCCAGCGATCCGGTGTTTCTCATGCCCGAGCTGAACACCGCCGAGGGCATTCGAGCGCTACAGCAGCCCAATGCGGCCTTCATCGACCGGCGATCGCGCCCTGAGTTTGGCCCCCAAACCGTCGGTCTCGAAACCGAAGCCGATCGCCGCCGCATTACCATCGCTGGCCAGTACGACCTGGGGGGTGGCTTTGCCGCCGATGGCACCCTGATCATGAGCGACCAAAACTTTCGCCGCTTCTTTGACCCGCGCCCCCTCGACCAGGTAAATCTGGGGCTAGTGCTGCTAGAGCCCGGCGCCGATGCTGAGCGGGTGAAAGCCGCTCTAGAAGCAGAGCTACCCGCCGATATAGAGGTCTACACCAAACCCGAAATCATTGCCAAAGAGAGCCGATTTTGGATTCAAACCACTTCGATTGGCTTTATTTTTGGCCTGGGGGTGGTGGTCTCCTTTGTGGTAGGCACCGTAATTGTCTATCAAATTCTCTATACCGACATTCGCGACCACCTGCGGGAGTACGCCACCCTCAAGGCGATCGGCTACAGCGGCGGCTACCTGTTCAAAACTGTGATTCAAGAAGCGCTGCTGCTGGCCATGATGGGCTACGTGCCGGGGCTGACTTTGTCGCTGGGGCTCTATGAAATGGCCTATAACGCCACAGCGGGCACTCTGCCCATGCGGATGACGGTGTTTAGGGTCATTTTTGTATTTTCCCTAACGGTGCTGATGTGTACCCTGTCGGGGTTGATTTCGGTGCGCAAGGCGGTCACAGCTGACCCAGCGGAGGTATTTGCATGAATTTTAGAATTTGGATTTGGGATTTTGGGGGCTTGTCGGCCTGTCGGTGTTTGGCTTGCGCCCGCTGCCGGAGGCGGCTTTCCCCTACCACAACCGTGCAACTCACCCATTCCCTAAGGACAGCCCGCATGACCAAGCGACTAGTTCCCCTGCTGTTTCCCGCTGTTGATCAGCCGATGTCCAAGCTGTCTAGCCAAGTCTTGTGGGATTGCCCCCGAATGATGGAGAGGGCGCAGCAACCCCTTAGTAGGGTGGGCATTGCCCATCTTCCACCTCCGCTTAACCAGCCAGCTCAACCCAGCCAACGATCCGTTTAGGCCTAGAGGTCAACGGTGGGCGGTCTCCCCTGCTGCTACTCCGTCGATAACCGCTGACGGCCAATCCAAAATCCAAAATCGCCAGTCCAAAATCCTAAAATCGCGCCATGCGCCGTACCCCCCTCGCCCTCCTCAACCTGATTCACGATCGCAAAAAGTTTCTCACCTCCATGGCTGGGGTAGCCTTTGCGGTGCTGCTGATGTTTTTGTTCACCGGCTTCAAAAACGCCCTCTACGATAGCCAAACCCAGCTGCTCGAAAAGCTCAACGGCGAAATCGTGATCATCAACCGGCTGAAGGAGAACATGTTTGTGCCCCGCTCCTTTGCCCGCCGCCGCCTGTACCAGGCCCAGGCCTTTGACGGGGTGGAAGGGGCCTACGCCATCTACCTCAGCGACGCCCGCTGGAAAAACCCCGAGACCCGCAAAACTCGCCCGGTGCGCGTGATTGCCTACAACCCCTCCGACCCGGTGCTGCCCATGCCCGAGGTGCTGGCCCAGCAGCAGGCGCTGCGGCTGCCCAATACCGCCATGATCGACGAGCGATCGCGCGACGAGGTGGGTCCCCGCGAAACTGGGGTGGTGACCGAATTGGCCGATCGCGAGATTCGGATTGTGGGCACCTTTAGCCTGGGCACCGACTTTGCCTCGGGCAACGGCAACCTGATCATGAGCGACCAAAACTTTCTGCGGTTCTTCGCCAATCGTGGCCCCGAGGAGGAGGAGCGCAGCTTTGCCACCGCTGATATTGGCCTGCTGCGGGTGACGCCTGGCACCGACATTGAGAATCTGGTGCAGGCGCTCAGCGAGGGGCTACCCAAGGACGTATTGGTCTTGCCAATGGAGGGGCCGGAAGGGTTCATTGCCCGCGAACGTACCTACTGGGAAGTCAATACCACCATTGGCTTTGTATTTTCGTTGCTAACGGCGATGGGCTTTGTGGTAGGTATCATTCTCGTCTATCAAATTCTCTACACCGACGTGGCCGACCACTGGTCGGAGTACGCCACCCTCAAGGCAATTGGCTACGACAACGCCTACCTGTTTGGGGTCGTGATCCAGGAGGCGATTATTTTGTCGGTGCTGGGGTTTATTCCTGGTCTATTGATCAGCGCGCTGTTTTACAACCTGGGGGCCACCGTCACTGGCCTGTTGTTTAAGATGACCCTAGAGCGGGTGGTTAACCTGTATCTAGCAACCTTCGTTATGTGTTTGATTTCTGGCGCTGTAGCCGTGCGTAAGGTACAGCGTACTGACCCCGCAGAGGTATTTGGCCTATGAGTGCTACGCCCTTGTCCACGTCATCGACCGCGCCCGAGGTTATCACCAGCTCGGTGCAGGTGCGCCACCTCGACTATTTCTTTGGTCGAGGCGATCTGCGCAAGCAGGTGCTTTTTGACATCAGCCTCGATCTGCACCCTGGCCAGATTGTGATTATGACCGGTCCTTCGGGTTCGGGAAAAACTACGCTGCTGACGCTGATCGGGGCGCTGCGATCGGCCAGCGAAGGCAGCCTACAGGTGCTCGGCAAAGAACTGGTGGGCATGGGCAACCGCCAGCTGGTCGATATTCGCCGCAACATTGGCTTTATCTTTCAGGCCCACAACCTGTTTGAGTCGCTAACAGCGGCCCAAAATGTGGAGATGGCGGTGGAGCTAACCGGCAACTTTCGCGGCAAGCGGCAGCTGGCGGTGGATATTCTCAGCCAGGTGGGGCTGGCGGAGCGGGCCGACTACAAACCGGCGGCCCTGAGTGGAGGACAAAAGCAGCGGGTGGCGATCGCCCGTGCCCTTGTCAACCAGCCCCAGCTCATTCTCGCCGACGAGCCCACCGCCGCCCTCGACAAAAAGTCGGGCCGCGACGTGGTGACGCTGATGCAGCACCTGGCGGACGAAAAGGGCTGCACCATCCTCATGGTCACCCACGACAACCGCATTCTCGACGTGGCCGATCGCATCATCAACCTCGTCGATGGTCGGCTGGAATCAGACGAAAGCCCCCAGCAGTTCGTCGATTCTCACATCCCCAAGTCCCTCGACCAAAAGATGTTCATTATGTAAGAAAAGCTGCGAACGCTGGCAATCTAGAACGTTGGCAGGTCAGAAAGTTTAAACCTGCCAACCTGCCAACCCTCCAGCACCCTAGCACTCCCCACTCCTCACTCCCCACCCCTCCATGGCCATCTCCTTCGTCAGCAACGTCCAGGCGCTCACCTACACCAAAGTCGCCGACTATCTCCAGACCGCTGCCCTGTTCAAAGACAGTCTGAGGGTCTACCCCGACAAACCCCAGTTCGACATCCTCTACGGCTCTACCCTAGTTGAAATCGAGGTGCTGCCTTGGGAGGTACACCCCTGGGAAAAGGCCGATCTGGCGACGGTGCGGGCTAACAGCTGCGTCACCATCGGTAGCACCATCGACCACGAGCTGATGCACTTTCTGCTCACCGAAAACCGCCGCATGCGTTTTGGGGCCTTCCACCTTGACGAGGCCAACCAGGTACTCTTTTCGGAAAGCGTGCTCGGCGGCGAAAACATGGATTTGATGGAGCTACAGACCTGCATTCTCTCAGTAGTGACCATCGCCGACACCTACGACGACATCATTGCCCAGCGCTTTGGCGGCGATCGCGCCATCGATCGGTTGGCGGGGGCGATCGCATCTTAAGCCGTGGCCCTGTTTGACTGAACCTTTACTTCCTTAGCCTGTTCTAACTACGCCTGTATTTGGAGTAACGAATACAGGTCTCCAAAGAGGTGATGAACGCCTGAAAGGCTTGTCTTGCAAGGATTTTAGCTGATTTGCAGCAAACAGCCCGAAACCTATGTCCGGTAGGGCTTCCAGAGGCTCATCACTTGTTAACAGTCCAGTGCCGAATAACGCGCAAAGGTAAAGGGCGCATGCCAAGATATCTATCTATGCTTGGCCAATTTCATCCAGTTGGTCAGCTTTGCTCGCTGTTGTGAGCTTCACTCTTCCTTAACACTTATAGACTGCTAAATCCAAAGTCGGTGAAGTTACATAGAGGCATCTGAGTTAGCAGGATACAATTCTGAGCTTCTGCTCTTACTATTAAGGCTGTTATTCTCAACCGCAGCGTTATTCGAAGCATAACTCGAGCGTTTGCGCGATCGGCACAACGCTGCTCGCCTCTGTAGTTGGTAGTAATTTTTCTAAATGTATTAATTAAGTGAAAACTTTCCGAAGGTTTTGAAATGGATATAACTCTGAAACATAAGGTTCCAGCCCTTGAAGTCGCATCATCAATGATGTATTGCTTTCCTACGGGGGCAATGGATGTGTGGCGTCCGGCTGCCGAGCAAGTGATAATGCCGGCGCAATACCTTTCACCCTTTGAAGCAGAAATTAGCGTAAATTCTGGCGTAGCTACAACAAAACTGGCCGCTCTTAGTCGAAAACGGAGAGCTCAATTATTTCTCTCCAAAGCGATAAAGGGAGAGAAAACGCTCGACTATTCAGGGCAATTTATATTTGATGCTCGCTTTGATGTATTTACGAACATTGGTCACATTCTTGAGAATGTCGCAACTCGGGTTTTTCTGGCAAAAAAACTCTTGAGCGAGCATCTTCAAAAAGATGTTGAAATTCATGTTGTTTTAGGTTCTAGAGTGCCTAAATACAGCATGCCTATGGAAGTATACCGATTACTCGGCTTTCCCATCATTTTTACGGATGACAATGTCCGTGGTGAAATTGTCACCTGTCCAGAGCACAGAGTTTTTAGTATTAGGCCCCATCTTTTCGGTTTTGAGTTCCCAGGATATAAAGAAGAAAGCTATGAAAGAATCTTTATCCCCCGCAGGGGAAGTCGCAGCTTAATCAACAATGATGAGGTAACTAAGTTTTTGGAAGAACGGGGATTTAAAACACTTTACTTTGAGGATTTATCTCTTGAAGAAGAATGGTCGATCGCCCGCAATGCAAAAGAAGTGGTGGTGGTTCATGGTGCTGCCAGCAGCAATTTTATCTTGAACCGTGTCGGTCTGCGAGATAATGCTGAACCAGGTAGTGGGCTTAAGCTCATTGAGCTGATGTCTCCCTCATGGAATTTCTATGAGAATCGGTACATGACTAACGCTCTAAATGGCAAATGGTGCTGTGTCCGAGGTCAGATCACCCCTCAAATGCTCGAGGCAATGGATTTCGCCAAAATAACTCCTGATTCTCAAAAGTCTCCCTTTAACGATCCCTTCAAAGTAGACTGTCAAACTATTCAAATGGCACTTGACTATCTCAACATTAAGTAAACAGGAAGTGCTTTAGAGCGTGGTAGGCCGGTAAGAATATAGCAGCCTTCTTACTGGCCAAAGAGGACTATCTAGACAAAGATGAGTGGTGCTCGCAGTTAGCAAGTGCCACTCATCAACGCCTTTCTTTGATAGAAAATAGCTATCCAAATACTTGAAAATTTACTTTCCCCAATATTCTACCTCGGTTTTTCGAAGCAGTTCATGGTTTGCTTGGACGGCGATCGCCACATCAACCGAAAAGGCCAAAATAGACAGTGGGAAGAGGCTTATAGCCATGGCTAGGGGCTTATTTTTAAGAGCCAAAAATCTTCGCAACAAGATAAATTTAGGAATCAGCCACCATCCCCTAGTCTTCGTTGTAGCATCAATACATTTACCGAGCCAGTCTTCGTCTTCTTGATCCAGGCGTCGAACCTGCTGACCCGCATGTTCTGCATTGGCTTGATTAACTGTCAGATATTCAAAGATCATATCATTGACACTGTTAGACAAAATCAGCCACTTTTCATGGCGCAGGAGCCGAGTAATGTCTGTATAGGCCTCAAACATATGGGACGCCGACTTCGCCAGAATGATGCGCCCAGGCATCGCCGGATTTTGCAACCCGTTGGTAGTAATCATGGTGTACAAAAAACCATCTTCAACGGAGAGTTGGTTGGGTAGCCATACCTGCCGAATATTGGTGGCTCGGGCACAATAGAGTTGGCCACAAAGCCATGCAGGCTGCTCTTCGCTAGTTTTATTACCCGATAGGGCAGAGATCAGCAGTGAGAAGCGATCAGCCAAGGTTTTATCAGCTTTGAATGCAATATCTTTGATGGGCCTATCTACCGATACCAGAGCCTCAGGAAATTTCTCGAGAGCCGCAATCATGAAAGCAAGGGTATCTTCTGAAATAAACTCAATATCTGCATCCATTAGAATCAAATACTTTGCCTTGGGATTAGAAGCAATATGCACGTATGTATTCCATGCTCGAGACTTGCCCGATCGCTCTATCTCACAAACATCCCAGCTAACTGCACCAGCCAAATTGGAAAAGTGACGGGATAGAGCGTGGCGGGCGATCGCTGCTGTGTCATCTATGCATCCGTTAGGCACCACTTTAATCTCAATGGCAAGATCTAAATTGTGGTGCTGAAACAAACTCTGTTTTGACAGCGATACTAAAGTTGATTCAATGGAGGCGGCCTCATTGTGGGCAAGGATACCAATGCTAACGTTCATAGGCCGTGCTTCTAACATAGATTCCTAAAACAGGCTAATTGCAGACTGACGACGTAAGCTATATCACCACGTAATCTTTAGAGCCTTCAAAATTTACGACCCTGGCAGGAATTCCAAGCGCTACAGCATTGGCAGGAATATCTTTAGTCACTACAGCATTAGCGCCAATGGCAGCATCACTACCAATCAAAAATGATCCAAAAAGTTTTGCCCCAGGCCCAATAAATACTCTGTCGCCCACTATTGGTACGCCTCGTTTGCGACCTCGACCACCAATGCCTATCGTTACCTGATGGCCAATATTGCAGTTTTCGCCAATTATTGCATCAGTATGAATCACAATGCCATTGGTGTGGGGCATAAACACTCCTTTACCAATTTGGGCTCTATTAGCAATTTCGGCACCCGTCAAAGCTTCAACAACCTTCTGCGAAAAGAAGCACAACACTTTAAGGCATTGCCGGATCAATAGAAGATGACAGTAAAAATGAACCCATCGGCTAAATCTATATTGAGTGCTGACCCAAAGACCCTTAGTACTAATCAGAAGCAAAATCCAGTGCAGCGAACTGAATGCTGAATATCTAGCAATATCTGCCTTCAAGTCAAGCAGCATCAATTCGAAACTACTCCAGAAGTTTTTATTTTTGGTGTAGGTTTTTATTTTTGTACTGAACACTAATCACTCCGCTGAATCTAGACAGCTATTTAGAGTTAAAAGAAAATCGTAAAATTACCAGTTAAGTTTAAATCCTAGGCTTTAGGTCATCTGAAGTTACAGTAAAGAGAGGAAGAAAAAGTCAGAGGAAGAAAAAGTCATAACATGTTGCATATTGGCAGATGGAAGATATATTTGAAGAGCACAATTTGAACACTATGGCCTTTAAAAAATTATCAGGCTTTAGAATCAAGAAGGAGTATTGCACTGTAGCTAGAAAGTCTCAAGCGATACACGGTGCGATTTGGGGAAAACATCAAACTTTTAACAACTCCATGTATTTTGCTAGAGAGTTTTCCAAGGAAAATGTACTGGCCCGTTGTTTTAACGCTTCGGAACCTACTGGTTTTTTCTGAAGCGTATCAACGATGGCTTGAGCCATCGATTCGGCATGGCCTACTTCTACGAGATAACCATATTTACCGTTTTCTAAGATTTCGGCAGGGCCACTTTCGCAGTCAGTTGAGACCACAGGTGTTCCACAAAACATTGCTTCTACTAATACATTCCCAAATCCTTCCCAAGCAGATGACAGCACAAATACATCAGCCTCTCGCATAAAAATATAGGGATTTGAAACAAAGCCTAGGAAGGTTACTGCATCTTGTAGGCCAAGCTGGTGAACCAGGTTGACCAGGTGAGCTTTGTCTTCACCATCGCCTAGAATAACAAGGTGAGCCGACAAAAATTTTCTCGCAGCCTTCAAAGCAAAAATTAGGGTTTGAAAATCTTTCTGCTTTGTAAGACGGCCTACACCTAAAATTAAAGGTCTTTGGTCTAGCTGGAATGACGGTTGTTCAATCTGGCCGCTTAATTTCTCTGTCAGATCAGGCGTGATGATTGGATTGTATATCTTAAACGTCTTGTGCTTCGCTACGCCAAAGTCAACTAGATTGTCAACGACGCCTTGAGAAACACCTACTACGGCGTCGGCATACGAGTAGATCCACCGAAGTAAGTAGGGAACTAGTTTTCTTTTTAAGTTTTTAGAGTGGGCAATCTCATGGGCAAGATGATTATGGACTGTTACAACTAGGCGGGATGACGAATTTGCAAGAAGCTTTGCAAATATGGCAACAATGTTGGTATCTTCTAGGGCAGACAAGAGAGCTTTTGGCCTATTTTTTCTGAGATAAGAAGCCAAGGATGGCAGTGCCGAAATCAGTCTGGAACATGACAATTCTACCAGGTTAACCTGAGTCGAAATTTGTTCAACGTACTCCCCTTTAGTTTGAACCAGTACTAAGTCAATTTCTAAACCCTTCGCAGCAAGACCGTTAGCGATGTTGAGCATCACTTTTTCAGCTCCACCTCCCTGCAAGTCCATTAAAAAAATAGCAACATCCGTCATCACAAGACTTTATGATAAATGACAGCAATTCGGCCCATGTGCTTAATTTGATGACAGAGTAGAAAAACCTAAACTATTAAACTATTTTCAGGGTTTTCTACTAATTCATAAATCAACAATCATATTTTTTCGATTCAAAATCAGCTTAAACAACTGACTAGGAATGTCGGAGGCTAACGATCAAGCCTAGACTACCATCTATTCCAAAGACTGTGGTATAAAAGTCTGACGTTAATGCCAATTTTCTCGAGAAAATTAGTCATTTTCATGTACTCGTTATCTAGTCGGTTAATGTCGGCCTTACTAGTCTTAGAGCCGTCTTTTTGCTCGATTTTGATGGATTTTCCTGCCACAAAAATACTATTCGAGAAGTTGGCCAATTCAGGAAAATTCTTTCTCATCCAAAGAGCCGTTTGAATTTGTATTTTTGCTTTTAGATTCTGTTTGTCAGTACGGAATGTGTAGGCATTGTCATCATGAATAATCTGATTTGCCAATGGCTCCGAAAGAATAAAGCCTTCGCTAATTCCCAAGGCTATATATTTAATGTAATCATCGCTTGTAATTCTTATCTCTGTGGGCATTGGCAAAATCTTTTCTAAAAATAATCGCCGGAAGGCAATGCCTGACGTCGCTGCTCCCTCAAAAGGCAATCTACCAGACAGTTTTCCCTTTTTGATGGAATCTCTCAGATCGTACTGCCTAGAGTAGTCATTAGGAATGTCGTCTGTTGAAAGTTTTTTTGACTGAATTGGAGCTGAAATTTTGACAAAATTGAGTGGGTGAAAACACCAATTTGATTGTGGATTGTCTTGAAAGACCTGCACGAGTCGATCGGCTTTCTGCGGCAAGAACTGATCGTCAGCATCTAAAAAACAGATTATTTCTCCTTGACTTGCCTTAAATCCTTCATTGAAGGCAGAGGCTTGACCTCCATTTTCTTTGAAGAATGTGGTGATGCGATCGCCATATTGAGCTATAACTTCTCTAGAGTTATCGGTTGAGCCATCATCAACTACAATTACCTCTGTATGCCTGTAGGTTTGATTCAAAGCACTCTCAATAGCTTTGCCAACAAAATTTCCGTAATTATAATTGTTGATTAGTATGCTAACCAACGGTGAGCTTGAATTCAGCCTTTCAGCCATATGGCTTATCCTTTAGAAAGGTTTAACTGAGTGCATAGACTTTAATGGACTTATGCTACGAATTAAGCATGCCAGATTAGTCCATTAGCCTACCTAACACTAGGGGCGATCGCATAGACAAAGTCATCGCTTGGGTCAAATTCTAAAGTTCCCGCGTCAGAGCAGATAATCGCTTCACCTGAGAAGACTATTTTAAGTAACATTTCAAAATAGGCTACTTACCTCGCCTTATAAAAAAGCTAGTAAGATGACTCAAACAAAACGATTCAAGCTTTTTCGAGCACGCGTTCACAGAAGGTTCTAGTAGAAGTCGAGTAGATACTGTATATCTTGGTGAGGTAGGTCTCAAGATCAAGCCCATAAATGCTCTCGCGGGCGCAGCAACCTAGACGAAGCCTCATTTCTGTATCGTTTTTTAGTAGCGCCATAGCTTTGGCTAGACCAGCGACATCCCCAGGCTGAACAAGCAGACCATTGAAACCATGAGTAATGACCTCTGGAATGCCTCCCACCGGAGTGCTAATGGACGGTAATGACCAACTCATTGCCTCTAACAGAGCCA
The DNA here is from genome assembly GCA_019358835.1 of Tildeniella torsiva UHER 1998/13D. Classification (GTDB taxonomy): domain Bacteria; phylum Cyanobacteriota; class Cyanobacteriia; order Phormidesmidales; family Phormidesmidaceae; genus Nodosilinea; species Nodosilinea torsiva. The sequence continues at coordinate 27,913 of JAHHIH010000008.1, read as the reverse complement.
TCGGCAGACCTTCATTGTAGGAAGGGAGCAGAAAAATATCTGCCCCTGCCAAAATTTGGTTGCGCAGCTCTTCGTTAACCCAACCATGAAAATGAATTAAATCTTGAACGCCTAGGGATTTGGCTAAGTCTTGAATAGCCTGAGTTTCACCACTGCCTCCTAACTCAATTCGAATTCCCGAGCGCTCATAGGAATTGAGGAGAGAAAGCGCGTTGACAATGTCATAGACCCCCTTTCTCTGGTTAAGCTTGCCCATGAAGGCAAACGTTACCGTGTCTCCTGCCTGACGTTGGGGAATAGAATCAGGAAACACCACCGGATTTTTTAAAACAATAACTTGCTCGGTAGTGAGACCACAGCTGTTCACGTAAAAATCTTTCCAGCTATCCGACAGCACAACGAGGCAGGCACACTGCCTCAGACAAGCGCTGATGATCCGCTTCAAAAGGGCCGACGAACTTTGATAAAAAACATGGAATTCACAGCCATGGGCATGCATAACAACAGGCACACTGAACAAGTTTGCCGCTGTGCTTAGGAGAAACTTTCTTAGTAGACTCCCCCGTTCAGAAATATGAATGTGAGCTAAATCAACTTTTCCCGAGAGTAGTAAAATAAAAAATTGGATGAATGACCGAATGAAATCAGCTATTTTTTGAGGTCCGTGGGAAGAACTTTCCCAAGTAGAAATATGCATCACTGCAAAATTAGCTGAAGCAGAGTCTAAGATTAGTCTTTGAACGGATCCCATCCCTCCTTGTTCACTCAGGCTGGGACCAAGTACAACAATATTCAGCCTTTTGCCCACGGTAGATTCCCGATTTTATAATGAAATTAAACAGGCTTTGAGAAAAATTATTTTGCCTAGTGTGACATTAATTTGCTTTTGGCAGATGTGGTTCACAAAAACTTTAAACTCACTTTTTGCAAGCGTTCGGTAAATCTGTGCGAATATTGACTTTTAATGTATATACAGTTACCAAGTTATTTTCTTTTGACAATTGACTGATTCCTGCTGTTTAAATGCGGCTAGGTTCTGTCACATTCGCAAGCTATGCTGCCAGCAGCACTACTCGGCTGCACATTCGAGCACCAGATATTATTGCTTTACATAGACTATTCACCACGATGCCCAAAACTCAGATCCTTGTCTGAGCTTACGTCTGTAAGACGCCGACCATAACTTGCAGCTAACAAACAAAATACTATATGTCTACGATGGCGTAAACCCCAACTTAAGTAATATTACTGAAGGCATAGCAAAATTGCTGACATATCAAGAGATCATCATGCTGAAGGGTTCTATGAATCCATATAGCGAACCCGAACGTATGGCGTTGGCCACTGCGCTTAGGGCATAAGTCACTACCATGGGTAAAAACTAGGGCAGCGCACTGGCGTATAGCCCTCGCTCCAAGGGATTGTGCAGAATGTCCTAATCGATCTGGCGACGGCTATATGCCGTGCCTTCTGAAATATGGCAACTGCTGTTTTGAGGTGATCCTACAGCCTTTCTCTCTCCCGTGAGGCACAGCCAAAGGCCTGAAACCTTTGCCAGAGGGCAATCTCAGATCTTGATTTGTACCTTGCCGACGGGGAAACGCTGTGTAACTACAGCCACTTTGGTTGGCAAGGCTAAAGACCTGTTCCTGAGGTGATGGCGAATTGGATATTGCAGATGTCCAGTTAGTTTGGCTTCGGCTGGCCGTGCTCTCAGCTATGTGGCCATCGCTACACCGTGGGCGGCGCTAGGTTATTCAAGCCCTTGCAGAATGTGCTGCGTGGTAACGAAGGCACCGAGGCCCACAAAGCCATTGCAGCGACCGCGCTGGGCCGTCATGCCTAGAGCAATAGAAGAGGCCTGGGCAGGGTTTCGAACAAATCGGGGAGAGGCATTGATGTAAACCACTGCGCTGGTGGCTAGCTGGGTAAATCGGCTGCTTTCGCCGTAGGTTTCGGTGGCGATCGCGTTGGCATGACCGCTGCTGTACCGATTGATTAGGGTTGCCGCCGTCTGCACGTTGTCCACCGAGCGCAGGGCCACTGTCTTGCTCAAAAATGAGCGGTTCCAGTCAGCGGCAGTGGCGGGTTTCACATCGGGCAGTTCGGGCAGCAGGTCTTCATCAGCTAGCACCTCAAAGTCTTGATCCCACAGGGTGTGGCACAGCTGCACCAGGGCCGAAGGGTTGCAACCTCGGTGAACCAGCACCTTTTCTACGGCGTTGACCGCGTCGGGCTCTCCTCGGTGGCTGTCGAGCACCATATGAATAACGGTGTCGAGCTGACCGCTGGCCGACCAGTAGAGATAGCAGTTGCCCATGCTGGTCGGCAGCACCGGCACCCCGGCCTGGCGCACCACCTGCTGCACCAGCCCCGGCCTGCCGTAGGGAATAATCAGATCGATGCCAGGGTCTTGTAAGAGCCAGGTGCGGGCGACATCCCCCTGTTCTTCGGTCAGCGACAGTATGCAGTCGGGGGAGAGCCTCGTAGACTCTAGGGCCTGGTGAAGCGCCTGCAAAATGGCCTGGTTGGTTTGCCCCGCTTCGTTGCTGCCCTTGAGAATGAGGCCGTTGCCCGTGCGCAGGCTGAGCCCTGCCGCGATCGCCGCCAGCTCTGGAAATGCCTCGTACACCAGGGCTACTACCCCCAAGGGCACCACCTGACCGTAGCCCGCCACCGCCTTGCTCAGCCGACTGGGGGCGGGGTGCAGCAGCCCGCGCGGGTCGCCCAGGTAGGCCAATCGCCGCAGAATTTTAGCGGTGGTTTGCAGCCGCTCGGGGGTGAGCTTGAGCCAGTCGAGCACCCGTTCGGGGACGGCCATGTCTAAGCTGGCTTCAAGATCGAGTGTATTGGCTTCGAGAATGTCGTCGAAGCTGGTCTCAATGGCGGTGGCGACGGCCTCAAGCAGACGGCTTTGGGTATCAGCCCCGGCGGCGACCAGGTCACGACCGGCCCGCCGCACCTGCTCAACCGCTGCGCTAAAGTCTGCCTGGGTGGTTAGGTCTACCATGGGCTCAACGCCGAGAGGCCAGCCAAAACATGCCCACCACCGCCAGCGATACCGCCAGGGTAGTCAGCAACCGCGCCACCGATTGAGCCCCGTCAGGGGTTTGCAGAGTGGCCAGCAGGAGAAAGAACACCATCATGCCAAAGGCGGCCAGCACCACCAGGGGCAGATAGCTGACGCTCAGCGACGAGCGATCGAGCCGCCACTGCTGGCCCGTCCAGCGCCAGAGACGCTTGTAGGGGTAGTGGGTCGAGAGCTGCTCGATGACGTAGCCGTCGTCTTGCACCACAAAAATCTGCTGGCAGCGATCGCAGCCAAAGGCCTCGGTCAAAATAATGGGCTTAATGCACCCATTGCGACGACAAGGGCAGGGATAGTCGGCGTTCTGGTCGATCTTTTGGCTTTTGTAAGTACGCACAGCACTGCCGGAGTGGGAGCGAAGACGGGCTGATAGTTACCCATCATTCTGACACATTAACTAAAACCTCCCCTGAAACACAACCTGTCGCTGGGGGGTGACTCGTGTTGGGAACTGGGCCAGGGAGATAAATCTATGGGCCAAAGGCATACCCTAGCGCTAACTGTATCCGCTGCGGCTTGAACTTACTAGAATAAACGTGGTAGGTAAGGGTGAATAATACCCAGCCCCGACCTCAACGCCCCCTATCGGACAGGATGTTGCTATGGTTACCGATCGCCTGGAGACGGCAGTGAGAAACTTTCAGCACGTCAATCAGATGGTGGAGCGCTACACGCGCCTCTGTCGCGCTTACATTACCTTATCGGAGCGGTTTAACCAGCTCGATGTAGACCACATGACCCTCAAGGGGCAAATGGTACCCCTGCTGAAAGCCCTCAAAGAGCACCAGGCCAAGCTGCGTACCGCTGAATTTGAAAAGTCAGAGCTGCAAGCCGCCCTGACGCGCCAGGAAGTGCGCCTGCAAGAAACCTTAGACGAGCAGGAGACCCTGCATCAGCAGGAGCTACAGCAGCTAACCAAGACCTACGAAGAGAAACTGCAAGCCCTCGACAGCCACGTGGCCGAACTCCAACCTCTTGAACAACTGCTCAATGGCGAAACCCACCAAGAGCTGAGCGCTGCCGAAGCCCAGATGGAGCTGATCGAGACCACCTTCGAAGAGATTGAGCAAGACAGCTCTCCCGATCTCTCCAGTGAAGAGAAGGCTCTGCTAGCGGCCTATCGAGCCGACCCAGATGCCTTTTTGGTGGCTGCCGCCGACGCCCCGGTCGGGAGTGCAATGGAGGAAGAACCCGTGGCCTCGCTGTCGCACTATTACTATGACGAGCAACTACCCAAGGGGTTTAGGGTTTAGTTCTGACGGCTAAGACACGAGCTTGCTCACGAGCCAGTTGGCCAGTCCGCCGCCATAGGGGGCGCAGATAGCTTGAATGCGATCGGTCGAGAATTGCTGCTGGTAAAAGCAGAGAATGTTGCCATAGACCCCATTGGGGTAAAAAGGTGCTTCTTTCGCCAAATCTAGGGCTTGGAGGTCAAACACTTTAACCTGGGTGCCCGCTGCATAGTCAACCATAATGCTAAAGCCATAACCCCGCTGTTGCAGAGTTTGCAGGCAATTCATAGAACCGGCCAAAAACTGGGGTGACCAGCCCTTTTCCCCTTGGTTACGGCTGCCGCCGCCGCCATATTCAAACATCACGACCTTGGACAGTTGTTCGGCAGGCAAAGCGGCAAATTGCTGAATGACTACAGGTTCCCAACCTTCGATATCGAGCTTAAAGGCGGTGATCTGGGTGGCGGCGATTTGGTCGAGCAAGGTTGCTAGGTCAAGGGTCGGCACCGGGCGCGTGATCGCCGATGCCCCAAACCAGTCTGCAGAGAGGGAGCTAAAGTTGCTGTTGGCGACCTTGGCAAACTGGCCCATGTGCAGGGTTTGGGTACCGACGCGATCGGACAGACACTGCTCGATTAGCTGAATGGGGTACTGCTGGCAGACCGATCGCAGCTTGTCGGTGGGGGAAGGCTCTACGGCGACGGTAGTAAACCCTAACCGGGCAAACAGTTCGCAGTAAAAGGCAAAGGTGCCGACACCTACGTCAATGCAAAGTCCCTCGCGCTGAGGGTCGAGGTCAGGCAACAGGTGCTCAAAGAGGGCCTGGCAGCAAGCTTCTACACGCATTAGATCGGCCCTAGAGAAAAATATGCCTTAAGCGTAGAGCATATGAGCCAGTTGAGACAGTTAGATTGTAGTAGCGCGATCGCCCTTTGAGGGCATAGGAAGTGCCCATTAGAGGGTAGGTACCCTGTAACTACGCTACTCGATGATTGTCCCGTTACTGTGTAATATCTTATTGACTACTACTGATTTGCCAGATCTTTTATTTTTTTGTCGTTATAAGATACTTTTTTGTCTGCAACTGTTACAGCACCCTGTGTTGCCAAAGATTGAAAGACTCGTGCGGCTTCGTCAGGAGTACTATTAAGCTTATTTTTAATACTATTTAGCAGGGTATCTTTCCTCGTCGGCCTATTTTTGCTATAGGTGATGAGATGCATACAATATGTTTTGACTGGTGAGACTAAAGTGGCTGATTCATCCGCAGTTTTTGTAGATGAATTAAGTATTTTATCTTCTTCTTTTTTCGCGCCTGTGCGCTCTGCTGAACGCCCTTGGCTTTTAAGTAAGTTTACAACGTGATCTAGGTCAGTATCATTTGAGACGATTGTGAAATGTGTTTCTTTATGCAACTGCTCCATTAAAACACCCGCAAAAAAACAGATGCCAAAATCTGCCGAATTCTTGCCAGGGCTGGCCATCTTGAAAATTTTTAGTTTGTCTGAGTTGATTGTCGAGCTTAAAGGGAGAAGCCACTCAAGAGGTATTTTGGCTCCGGTTTTTGCATAGCAAATCACAACTTGTGTGAATTGCTCTAAATCTTTTTGCAGGTGATTGATTTGAGTGGGACAATTTTCTAAGTCGATTAGTAGTACTCTGCTTCCCCGATCGCTGTGACTATTGATAGCTTGATCGACTTCAGGCATGGCTTCTTGTGAATGTAATCTTGTGCAATAAGCTAACGGGAAGGATCACCCAAAGGTATTTGTGCTGCTGAGTTTTTGAGACAACTCAGCAACTTAGGGAGTGGGATAAATGACGAATGGCGTGAAGTAGAATGCCGTCAGATCTATGACGTGTAAAGTTGACGTTTTAGTTTTACTTCTCTACAGGGTTCCCAAACATTGACTAAAACGTCATCGGGGCGATCGGTTCAATGTCAGGATCGTGGCCGCCCACCTGGCTGGTGCGCAGCACCCAGGCCGAGGCACCGTACTTAAGAAACTTGTGCACCACCACATCGCTGGCCTTGCGGGGAAACACCGTGCGCCAGCTGCCCAGCCCCATCAGCAGGTTGCGCAGCGGCTCATCTTCGATCGAGCTGCCCAGGTTAAATTCGTTCTTTTCCCAGGTGGGGCGCAGACCCCCTAGGGGTTGCAGGGTGTCTTTAAGCTCTTTGCCAAAAAGGGCGAGCTGGTGCAGGGGTTCGGCCTGGTCAGGATGCTGATCGATCAGGGCATCGGCGTGGCGGTAGAGGCTGAGACTGGTGCCCTGCAGGCTGGCAAACAGCGCCTGGTTAGAATCTTGAGAACAGTTGTTTGACGGGCCGACAAAGGTGCCCCCGGTGCCGTCGCCGATGCGGTAGCGGGCGGTCATCGTTTGCAGGTGGGCCTCCATGCGGGTGAGGGGCGATCGCCGCTCGTCGTCAAAGTAGTAGTTGCGGTTAAAGGCGTCGAGCTTGACGAGAATATCGCAGGTGGGCCGGGTGCCCAGCCAGCCCCGCTGGCGATCGCCCTGGTACCGCGACCAGTGAATCGTGCCCGCAATCAGCCCGTCGATGTTGTGGGCGTAGACCTGGTAGTAGCGCAGCTCAAACCGCCGCTCGTCGGCTAGCGGGTCGTGCACTACCTCGGCACTGCCGTAGGCAAAGTGGCCAAAGAAAATGGGGCTAAAAGCGGCGGGTTCTTTTTTGCTACCGCCAATGCCGCCGTAGGTGTGGAGAAGCAGGGCGCGATCGCCCACCTGCCACTCGTCTATGGCTTCGGCGATCGCCTCGGGCCGACCGTTATCCCTGGCCGTGCAGAGCACCGAGCCTACCCGGCCTTTTTTGGCCACCACGTCGGCCCAGGATTCTTTGCGAATGTAGCGGTAAGCTGCCTTAGCCCCGCCAAACACTACCCGCTCCGGCTGAAGGCGAAACAGGGCACGGGGGCCAAGGGCCTGCACCACAAAGGTGCCGCTGGTGTTCTGGGCACCGTAGATGTACCAGCCCGACTCATTGTAGGGCGATCGCTCCAGCTCCTTTGTCGTGGATGGATCGCTGCCGTAGGCATCCATAGTCGCTACGGGGGGCAGGCTCACCACCTCCTCATGGCCGTCGAAGGCGCGGCTGGCTTTATTAAAATGCCGCACGCGCCAGCGATCGCCGACTTCTGGCCCCAAAAACTGCACCAGGCCGTAGTAGCGCCCCGTCACCTCCATAGGCTGAGCGCTGATCAAGAGCGTCACCCCGTCTTTGTCCAGCACCACCTGGGGATTTTCTACCACCACCACCATGTCATCACCCGGCAGCGACCCGGCGAGGGATTCTAACGGGTCTACCCGCAACCAGTGGTTGAGCCGCACCGGGTTAATCACCCCGCCAAAGCGGCTGGCGTACTCGGCATCGGCGCTAAAGTGCACATCGTGGGTGACGGCCTGCACTAGCAGTTGGGTGAGGGGGTTGTCAGACCAGCGCAGTTTCACCACCTGGCCCACCAGCCGCCGATGGTCGTCGGGCGCGTGGTGAATTTCGTAGAAGACACCACCAAACCGCTCGGCTTTGTTGGGCAAAATCAGCCGCCCAACCCACTCGCCGATGGGCACATAACGGCTGGGGTCGGGCCGCTGGTCGAGGGGATAGCTCTGGTACTGCACCAGGGGATTGGCCGCAAAAATGTCGTAATTATTGGCTTTCCCGCCCCGCTCTAGCTCGGCCTCTAAAATTTCGCCCCGCAGAATGGCGGTGATGGTGTCGATGGTCTGGGTCAGGGAACTGCGGCCATCGGGCAGCACCAGCTTGGGGTCGAGAATGCCCCCCGGCACCTGGTGGCCCACTGGCCCCAGGGAAACAAAGCTGACTTTGCCCCGCCGCTTGGCCCGGTTCCAGTAGGAGAGGGGAAACAGCTTCCAGCGGCCCGGAAAAATCTTTGGCCCCAGCTTTTCGACCACGTCCTTGTCGCCCGACAGATGGTAGAGGTGCTCTAGCTTGAGAATATTGATGTTGGCGCTGATCACCCCGCCCAGGGAGATTACGTCGATGGGAGCCCCCAGGGCGCGCTTGAGGTAGGGGGCGCTGGCGCAACACATCTGGCCGCCGCCGCTGTAGCCCATCAGGGTGACGGGGGTGCCGCTGCCGATGGGGTAGCCATTCTTCACCAGGCCGTTAAACACCACCTGGGCGATGCCCTGGTTGTAGAGCGGCCCGTAGCGCTTGTCGGCGGATACCCCCACAATCAGCACATTGCGAATGTTGACCAGCAGGCCCAGCACGCTCATGGGGTTGGCGAACCGCAGCTTGTCGGCGTAGCGCCAGAGGAATGAGAGCGGGCGATCTTCATCCAAAGGCGCGTTCATCACCGAGTAGGGCATAATGCCGCGAATCAGGGCCACGTCCTTGGGCAGAGTGGCGGTCAGGGTGTCGAGAAATTCTTCGATGTCGGGCAGGTACTCAAAGCTGGAGATGCCGATGCCGTCTAGATACACCACGTAGCGGCTGACCTGGCTGTGGTCGGCCACGGGTTCGGCCAGGTCTCCGGCGTTGACGGTGGTGTTGACCTCGTCGTCGTACCAGCCAGCCCACCAGCCCAGGGTTTCGAGGGGGGCCAACAGCCCGGCTACGATCAGGGCGACAATCCCAATCCAGATGAAGTTGAGCAGCAGCAGTGCCGGGCCGGGCAGGCCGCTCAACCAGCCAAACCACCAGGCCCGAATGGGCCGCAGCAGCGCCAGCACCACCACCGTCAGTACCGCCATGGCCGCTAGCCCCAGCAGCGCTTTGAACCGATTGCCCAACCGTTCGGCATTGGGGCCAGGGTCTACGGCGATCGCAGATCCCCCCGCTCCCGCTGCGGCTAAGGTGGTCGGTTCCCCAGTAACCGCCGCCAGCACATCCCCCTGGTTGAGGGCAGCAATGCGCTGGGTGAACTCTTCTTGCCAGCGGGTGGGGGTGTCAGCCATGCGATCGCGGTAGGATTCAACCAGATCGCGGCGGCGGGTCACCAGCTCGACCCCCGCCGCCCGGTTGGCGATGCGCTTGCCCAAGCTGGCGATGGGTTGACCCACGGTGGTTTGCAGCACTTGTAGCAAAATCCAGCCCAGAGCCACGTAGCTAAAGGCGTTGCCAATGCCCAGGTTGGCGATCGCCCCAAAGCCCACCACCATGGCCAGCAAATGCCACACCGACAGCACATTGAGAATAGGCACCCCCAGGTAGGGCAGCGCTCCCAAAAAGCTAAACAGCAGGGGGGCGTAGGCCAGCCCCAGCACCGTCACCAGCTGCCCAAAGGGCATATTCTGCGCCCAAGGCGTTAGGGTTACCAGCCAGGTGCTCAGCACCAGGGCCAAAAAGCCAAAGGCAAACAGCACCGCGTTAATGCCCAGGCTAATGGCAAACCGGGCAGGCCGCACCTGATTGACAAACAAAATTATGCTCTGGCCAATGCCCTGAGATAGCCCCGCCAGCAGCACCACCAGCAGCGCCAGGCTTTGCCCCGCCGGTACGGTGATGGCGATGCGAAAGGCCTCGGCGTTGAGGGCAAAGACATACCCCAGCACTTCCCAGAAGCGATCTAGCATTGGCCCAGCCTCAACGATGTGTCGAGATTTTACTCTAAGGGTAGAGGTAAAATTGCCACTGTTAGGTTAAGTGAAAGATTTTAGGCCAGTAGGCAGGGCGCGATGCAGCAGCGGATTGCATTGCGAACCGCAGCCCTACCCCAGAGCTAGCATGGCCTCGGCGGTCAGCGCCCAATCGGGAAAGCTGGGAGATTCCACCACCGCCTCTCCGGCAAAGGTGGCCTCGCTGTAGCCTTGGGAGGTCATGCTCAACACCGTCACCTGGCCCACTACGGGGTCGAGAATCCAATACTCACCGATGCCGCGCCACTCGTACTGATTGCGCTTTTCTAAATAGTCGCGGCGGCGATTTTCGGCCCCTGGGCTGACCACTTCTACCACCAGCAGGGGAGGGGCCATCTCTAGGGTGATGGCGGCCTGGCCTAGTTCGCGCATCTGTTCTGGGTGCTCGGGTCGCAGCACCGTCAGATCGGGATAGCGATTTTTGGGCTGCCCCGGCATGGCGATCGCTAAACCTTGGGGACAAATCTGGGCCACATCTACCAGCGCTTTCAACGCATCGTACAGATTTAAGGCACGACGCAAATTGTCGTAAGACTCTGGCGGCATTTCAACCAGTTCTCCGTTGGTGAGTTCGTAGTAGCCTTCGACCTCTTGGGTGTAGGCGAGAAAGTCGCTAAAGGTTTTGAGCTGGGGCTGGGCTTGTACCACGGGCGATCACCTGTTGCTCGATGCCACTATTTTACTGGGTGTGTTCTTTGGCAGGGACTTGGTATGGTTGGCCGGGTGGGGGCACCCGGCTAGCTACTGGCCGTTGAGTCGCTGGGGTCGGCGTAGCGGTGGGCATGGAGGCTTTTGATGGTGCGATCGCTCCCCGTCAACCGTGCAACAGCACTTTGCTGACCTATGCAAGCTCTTGCAAGTTGCAAGACTACAACCTGCCAGATAAGTACCCACCCAGAGGGCTTATCTAGCATAATTGCCGGATAATACCCCTCTGCCGGGGAGTTAGACATCAAAAGTGACAGATAACACCCCAAAGCCAGGGGCTTATCCGTCACATCTGACACTTAATACATAGTTAGAGGGCATGGATACGAAGCACCTTGATCCGCTGCGTAAAGAATTGCGGTTACTTCGAGCAACTGTGCCTCCCAAGCCTTGGCGAAGCGTGGGAGTTATCGCCGTCGGTGGGCTTCACGCCGTCGGGTTTGATCGGGTGTCTGAGCTGCTGCTGGTTGTTTCAAGCGCCGGTCGAGGTGTTATTGACTGCCAGACAGGCTCGAAAGTCGCACGAGATAGCGAGGAGTACTACGGAAACGAGCAATACCTCGAAGCCGATGGCATCGGGCCGTTGAAGGGCCGAACGTTGACGATGACTGGCCTGCTCGGTGGCGGCCTTCCGAAATCCACAAGTGACGGCTGGTCAGTAGAAGTGGTCACGCTCGACTGGCCCGTGGGCGATATATTGTTGCTTGAGCCATTTTCCTCCATGTATGACTCTTTGCGTGGAAAATCCAACCGCTTTCACAAGGTCGCAAGTGATTCAGAGCTTAGAGCCGTTGGCTTTTCATACTCGGGTCTCAGTTTGATTGTTGCTACTTCGAGCGATGTCGCCGTGTTCTGTCGCGATGCCGTCTAACACCTCGCTGGAGCGGACGCGTGAGAGATAAAGTGCCAAGCTCAAACGTCGGCGTGCGCGCCGCTCAGCTCAACCGTTAGGTTTCACACCCAATACCGAAACGCGCACCTAAGAGGTGGAACGATGACGAAGTACCTTATCTCCTTCCCTGCACAGGCGATGGACATCCCCGACGAAGACATGGCTGCCGTCGGCGAAGCAGCACGTACGGTCATTCGCGAAGCCAAGAATGCCGGCGTTTACGTGTTCGGTGGTGGTATCAATGAACATGTCGCTCCGCTGATGGTCGCTGCCGATGGCACCATCACGAACGAAACCTACCCACAGACCAAAGATTTCGACGGAGGCTTTTGTGTCCTAGAACTGCCGTCGCGCGAGGCTGCCGTCCAGTGGACTGCGAAGATTGCTAGTGCCTGCAGATGCTCACAAGAACTTCGCGAGTTCCAATACGACCCCGAGAGCTGACTGGTGATGTCGCAGGTAGGCGAGGCCGCCTAGCCATAGATTTTATAACCTTCGCCCAACCCTCAAGACTAGGTGCGGGAAGCTGAAACAGCGGCATTAGGATTTTCTGCAACGGCGAATCAGTTCCCTATAGGTTTTACAGTGAAGCCGTCACCGTTTCTCGCTGGGGATGGATGGCTTGCCCAGTCTGCAACGCCGTGTACAGCCGGTTGAGGGCATGCAGGTAGGCGTGGGCCGAAGCCACCACAATGTCGGTATTCGCCGCATGGCCCGAAAACACCCGATCGCCGTGGCGAATGCGAATAGTCACTTCCCCCAGCGCGTCGATGCCCTCAGTCACCGACTGCACCGAAAACTCGATCAGCTGGTTGGGGATATCCACCACCCGGTTGATCGCCTTATAGACCGCATCCACCGGCCCGGTGCCGATCGCAGCATCCATCAGCTCTTGACCGTCGGGGGTGCGAATGGTGACGGTGGCGGTGGGCTTGGCGCTGTCGCCGCAGGAAACCTGCACCAGGTCGAGGTGAAAGTGCTCCGGGGTCTGCCGGGTTTCATCGTTGACGATCGACTCAATATCCCAGTCGGTGATTTCTTTTTTCTTGTCGGCCAGCTCTTTGAACCGCAAAAAGGCGCGGTTGAGCGCTTGGTCATCCAGTTCGTAGCCCAGCTCTTGCAGGCGGGTGCGAAAGGCGTTGCGGCCCGAGTGCTTGCCCAACACGATCTGGTTGTCGGTGAGGCCAATGGACTGGGCATCCATGATCTCGTAGGTGAGCTTGTTTTTGAGCACACCATCCTGGTGAATGCCCGACTCGTGGGCAAAGGCGTTGGCCCCGACGATCGCCTTATTGGGCTGCACAAACATGCCGGTCAGGTTCGACACCAGGCGCGAGGTCTTGTAGATCTGGCGGGTGTCGATGGCGGTCAGGGGTTCCTCCGACTCAGCGGGGCGACCCAGGAAGGGGTTGTAGAAGGCGCGGCGCACGTGCATGGCCATCACCAGTTCTTCTAGGGCGGCATTGCCCGCCCGCTCGCCAATACCGTTGATGGTGCATTCCAGCTGGCGCGCCCCAGCTTTCACCGCTTCGAGAAAGTTGGCCACTGCCATACCCAGGTCATTGTGGCCGTGGACGGAGATCACGGCCTGATCGATATTTGGCACGTTGGCTTTAATGCCGCGAATCAGATCGCCAAACTCAGAGGGGGTGAGGTAGCCGACGGTGTCGGGGATGTTGACGGTGGTGGCCCCAGCCGCGATCGCCGCCTCTAGCACCTGGTACAAAAACTCGGGGTCAGAGCGGCCCGCATCTTCGGGCGAAAACTCGACATCGTGGGTGAAGGTCTTGGCGTAGGCCACCATCTCTGGAGCGATTGCCAGCACCTCTTCCCGGCTCTTGCGCAGCTTGTACTGCATGTGAATGTCGGAGGTGGCGAGAAACGTGTGGATACGTCCCTTCACGGCGGGCTTAATCGCTTCCCCAGCTCGCTCAATGTCCCCCTTGGTAGCGCGGGCCAGGCCGCAGATGGTGGGGCCAGTTTCGGTGCCTACTTCTCGGGCAATTTTCTGCACCGCTTCAAAGTCGCCGGGGCTGGCGAAGGGGAACCCCGCTTCGATGATGTCAACGCCGAGTCGGGCCAGCTGTTTCGCAATCACCAGCTTCTCTTCGACATTGAGGGTCGCACCGGGGGACTGCTCGCCGTCCCGCAGGGTGGTGTCAAAGATGAGAATGCGATCGGGGCTGGGCGGGTTGCTCATGGTGACTCCCACGGAGTAGACGGTAAGGGTGCTAGATCGACGGTAGATCGTTTTCTAGAGGATGACTACGGAAAGCGGGTTTGGCTCTGGAATAGATCGGATAAATGTATCGGTTCTAACTATTCTACCGGCACAAAGTCGGATTCGCTACGACTTAGCCCTAAACATTTTGAGCGATCGGTGACACGGCGGTAGTTTCTCCAAGGCTGAACGAGTTCGTGGATAATCCAGGTTAATTGACGCTTCAGCAGCAATTCTACGGCTGAAAAGAGCAATCCCTCGCTTGCATCGCGATCGGCATCGGATACAGGCGAGGGATTAGGTTTACTTAGAGAGCAGCCCTAGGGCTTATAGGATCTAGAGGGCCCTAGCTTCTCCAGGTTTCGCTCTGCATTCTCAGCACTTGGTCAACACGGTTGATGTAGGCCTCGTCTTCCATTAAATCGCTGCTGATATAGCCCTGGCGGATCGCAGCTTCAACGATGTTTTGACCCTCGGCATTGCCGTGACGCGCTCTGTAAGCCGAGTACTTGTCACCATCACCTAGATCCAACTCGCCCCTGACGGCCATATAGGCCAGCTGGAACGGGCTCACTGCATCAGTGGAGAGAGACTGACCCATGCCCATGCTGTTCAACTCAGCGCTGGGCGCAGCGCTTTGCCCAGGGGTTTGCATCTGGCCAGAGTTTGGAGCCTGCCGGGGAGCTTGGTTGCCCGGAGTCTCGTTAGGGTAGGCACCCGGATTTTGCCCAGGCACTCGCTCAGGCGCTTGGTTGGGAGACTGACTGGGAGTCCGATCCGTTCCAGGGGTTTGCATCTGGCCAGAGTTTGGAGCCTGCCGGGGAGCTTGGTTGCCCGGAGTCTCGTTAGGATAGGCACCCGGATTCTGCCCAGGCACCCGCTCAGGCGCTTGGTTGGGAGACTGACTGGGAGTCCGATCCATTCCAGGGGTTTGCATCTGCCCAGAGTTTGGAGCTTGCCTAGGAGCTTGGTTGCCCGGAGTCTCGTTAGGATAGGCTTCTGGATTCTGCCCAGGCACCCGCTCAGGCGCTTGGTTGGGGGTTTGCATTTGCCCAGGAGTTTGTTGCTGACTAGGAGTTTGAGATTGCAACGTTCCTTGGGTTTCGGCAAAGGCGGCAGGCGCAACTACCCCTGCGAGAAAAAGTGCTGAAATTGTTCCTATAGATAGTCGTTTCATCACGAGCCTCAAAATTGGATCTTGTACAAGATTTACTATTGCTTTCTACCAGCAAAAGAATCTTGGCTTGTGGGCTAGAAGTCTTTATGCGCCGCTTTTTTATCGTTTTTTCTCTAAACTGAAAGGGTTTTTGCTTAGAGAAGCGATCGCAAAGGCGAGCGATAAAGCTTTGGGCTTCACAAGCTCTCACTCCAACTTAAGGATAATTTTACAAAGTGAAGTCTTTCGCAGGGAAGAGATGATCCCCATGCATTTGAAAGATCTTCTCAAGGATAAACTTCCAAAGTTAAATCATCTGACCACCAAAAAAATAGATATTGATTAGAGGCAATGCGATCGCCCCTAATCAATATCTATCCCACGACGGTGCCCTTTGAAGAAAGCGCTAGCCGCGGTTGGCTAGCGTCCATTTATCATCCCCACAAAGAGGGGCGTTGATTTCTGTAGTGCGATCGCAAATCGCTCTAAATTTGATTTAGAGCATCTACCCGTCGGTATAGCGATCGCCACTCTGGAATAGCAACTACAGCAAAAACCGAATCCCCACGTAGGCGCTAATGGTGATGAGCTGTAGCGCCATCATGGGCAGGCCGTAGCTCAAAAACTGCCGGAACGAAATCGGTTTGCCGTGCTGCTCGGCAATTCCTGCCGCCACAATGTTCGACGATGCGCCGACCAGGGTGCCGTTGCCGCCCAGGGTGGCCCCAAACATCATGGCCGCAAACAGGGGCAAAATTTCGGGAGGAATCTGCCCGGCAAAGTCGGGTGACATCAGCTCTGGCCCAGCTAAATTAACGTTCACCAGGTATTCCTTGAGCAGGGGCACCATCGCCACCACTAGGGGAATGTTGGGTATCAAGCTGGAGAGAATGCCGGTAACAAACAGCAGCAGCATCGAGCCCAGGGCGATATTTTGGCCGATCACCACCCCCAGCAGGCCGGAGGCCGAGCTAATCACCCCAGTTTCTTGCAGGCCGCCAATCAGCACAAACACGCTCATGAAGAAGATCAGCGTGCTCCAATCGACATCGCGCAGAATGTTTTGCACCGTATCGATGCCGCTGTGGTGGGTAAGCAGCAGGCAGAGAGCGGCACCGAGCAAGGCGATCGCCGCCGGAGAAATTGGCACCGGCAGGCTTTCGCCCACCACAAACAGCACCAGCACTAGCCCGACAATCAGCCCGCCCAAGGCCAGCATGCGGGGATGGTTGACCACCGGGTGGGGCAGGTGGTCGAGGTCAGCCAGCTTTTTGTTCCAGGTGTTGGGGAAGAGGATGGGCAGCATGACGACAATGGTGGCGATCGCCACCACACCCCCCAGGCTGAGCTTCGTCAGATACTCCAAAAAGCTCATGTTGATCGCGTCGCCCACAATAAAGGTGGCCGGGTCGCCCACAATAGTCAGCAGGCCAGCGCTGTTGGCCACAAACACCATCAAAATCAGCAGGGGCACAAAGTTGATGTTCAGCTCTGCCGCCATAGGCGGAATCAGCGGGGCCAGCAGCATCACCGTGGTGGCGTTGGGCAGCATGGCGCAGACCGGCGTGGTAATGGCCACAATGCCCAGCAGCAGCCGCTTGCCTTCACCCCGCGCCATAATCACCATTTGGGTGGCCAGGTACTCAAAAATTTTGGTGGGTTCAAAGGCGCGCACCATCACCATGACTCCAAAGAACAGCGCCAGGGTAGCATGGCTGTTGCCAATGTAGCCGATCGCTTGATCGAGGGTTAGCACATGAAAAAATATCAGCAGCATTGCGCCTAGAAAGGCCGCAACGGTGAGGTGCATGCGCTCGGTGGCGATCAGGGCCAAGACCCCAAAAAAAATCACCGACGCGGTGATCCCAGACCAGGTTTCCATCGCCTGTCTCCTTCTTATGGTGCTAGGCAAAACCCTTCGATGACAAATATCATCGAGGAGTTAACTGTCGTAGGAGAACTACGGAGAGCGTTAAAAAAGCTTCCAGTACGTTCTCTCCCAAGGCCGACGGAGTTAGCTGACGGGCGAGGGGTGAGAGATCCCCTTCTCTGGCGATGCGTTTCGCCCTGAGATAAGCCCCAAAAGTTGGTTCCTCCGCTTCAGCCAGCTCATAACGAGCGCTGAATTAGGCAGCGTAACTATTGAGTTGAATGCGAATTTAGCACATTTGCCCAGAATCAACAATCCGCAAATGCTCACGGGCCACCGGTTGCTGAGCACGGGTTACGAGTATCCCACCTCAAAAAACAGGCTTTCCAAGGAGGCAACCTCGGCTTATTGGGCCGGTCGTCGTGAAATCCCGGAAAGTATTAGTTGAACAGTCTAATCCTGAGATGCAGCGTTGCTGACCACCTCGCGCACTCGATATATGGGGCGCTGCTGCGATTCGTGATAGGTGCGCATCAACAGTTCGGCCAGCAGGCCAAAGCTGAAGAGTTGTATACCCGCCAGCAGCAGCACGACAGCGAGGACAAGCAAGGGGCGATCGCCAATATCCTGGTCGGCCAAAATCTTCACTGAGGTGAGATAAACCCCCAGGGCAATCCCCGCCGCCATCGACACCAGGCCCAGGCTGCCAAACACATGCATAGGCCGCGTGAGAAATTTCTTCATAAAGTAGACGGTGAGCATGTCCATCACCACGCGCAGGGTGCGGCCCAGACCGTACTTGCTCGTGCCAAAGCGGCGTGGGTGGTGGGTGACGGGCATTTCGGTAATGCGCGCCCCTTCGATAAAGGCCAGGGCGGGCAAAAAGCGGTGCAGCTCGCCGTAGAGGTTGAGGTCGCGAATCACCTCGGCGCGGTAGGCCTTAAGGGAGCAGCCGTAGTCGTGCAGCTCAACGCCCGTGACCCCGGCAATCAGCCAGTTGGCAATTTTGGAGGGAATTAGCCGGGTGAGGGTGTTGTCTTGGCGGTTTTTGCGCCAGCCGCTGACCAGGTCGTAGCCCTCGTTGAGGTGATCGAGCAGGCGAGGAATATCGGCGGGGTCGTTTTGCAGATCGCCATCCATGGTGATAACGATTTGGCCACGGGAATGGTCAAACCCGGCGGCCATGGCGGCGGTTTGGCCGTAGTTGCGGCGCAAGATCACGGCCCGCAGTTGGGGATACTGCTGGGCTAGCTCACGCAGGCGATCGCTCGATCCGTCGGTAGAGCCATCGTCTACCCCCAAAATTTCATAGGTGTAGCCCAGCCCGTCGAGTGCCGTGGCGATCGCCGCAACCAGGGCGGGCAGGCTCTCATACTCGTTGTACACCGGCACCACCACCGAAAGGTCGATGGGGGCCGTGAGGGCTGGCAGTGCAGAAACCGAGGGGGAGTGGGTAGAGGTCATGGCAGCTTCAGCACAACAGGAGAAAATCGGCAAAGACGCTATGCCGCTTGGGATACAACAATTTCAGTAGATCGCAAAGTTCCTGCTAGCCCTCTCCTCCAGCCCCTCTCCCAGGGAGGAGAGGGGAGCCGGAAAACCTTTCAAATCCCTCTCCCAAAATGAGAGAGGGATTTAAGGGTGTAGCTTGCTTCCCGCAGGGTGGGCTAGATCCCGTCAGGAGGAATTGTCTTCGATCTACTGAATTTACTTGAGTGTACTGGAAAGGCTGTGATCGAGAGTGGCCAACCCCGCCCCCAGGGCCTCAGCCAGGGTGCTGACCACCCGATACAGCACCACTGCGCTGAGCACCACAGCAGCAGAGAACTGGCCCTGGAGCAGACTGAGGGCGATCGCCTCAAATACACCCAATCCGCCCGGTGCACCCGGCACCACCAGTCCCCCCAGCCAGGCCAGGCTAAAGGCGCTGATGGTAGCGGGCCAAGCGATCGCCGCCAGGGGCGTCACGGCGCTGAGCACCAGGCAAAAGCCGACGCCGCGTAGGGCTACGTAGCCGAGCTGGCCGAGGAGGGGTTTGAGGGGGTAGTGGCGGAGGCCGGGATCGAGTGAAGGTGAGGTGGGTGAGGAAGGTGGGGGAGATGGGGCGGTCGGGGTGGGGGGTAGGGGGTGGGGGGTGGTTTTGGAGCGGCTGAGGCGATTGATTAGGGGGTTGAGCCAGCGGGGGGAAAGGGTGGCGAGGACGATGGCTAGGCCTAGGAGCTGAAAGGGCCAGTAGGGAGTGGGGGTGGCAATGCCGACGAGCAGAGCGGCGGCGGCCATAAGGAGGGGTTCTAGGGCGACGCCAATAATGGCCGTGCCGTTATCGACTCCGACGCTTTGCAGGGCGCGCACTCGGCCAAAGAAATGCCAGACGTTGCCGGGCAGGTATTTCAGCAGGTTGGTTTGCAGGTAGACGGGGGCGCTCCAGCTGCCGGTGATGGGCTGTTGTAGAGCTTGTAGCGCCCAGCTCCACACCCAGCCTGCCCAGGTGTGGGCTAGCAGCGTGATGCCGAGGGCCACCAGCAGCAGACTCCAGCCTTGGACGCTAATGCGCAGGGCGCTGATGTCGTCCCAGTGGCGCACCAGGGTGTGGAGTAAGAGGGCGATCGCAGCACCCACCACCACCCAGCGAACCATGGGCTTCAGACGCTTCAGCCAGGCAGCATTCAAAAACGACAAGGGCGACCCTCAAACAGGCAAACGCTGCTTGGACTATAGCGCGCCCCTTGGGCAGTAGCTGGCCACCACCCGCCCCGCCCGGCGCAACTGTCGGTGGTAGGCCGCACTGACCGGATGCGACAGATCACTTAACGAGTCAATGCCAATGCCGTTGCGGCCCTGATCAATCCCTGAGCTGTGGATATAGCCGCCCTGGCCCAGGTAGAGGGCCACATGCTTGGTGCGCTCTGGGGTGCCAAAAAAGATGAGATCCCCCGGCAGCAGCTCATCCCAGCTAATCGGCTGGGTAAAGGCTTCCTGCTGATACGAGTCGCGGGGCAGCCGAATGCCCATCGAGGCAAAGGCCGCCTGCATCAGCCCCGAGCAGTCGTAGTTGGGGCCAACAGTGCCGCCCCACAGGTAGGTGTTTGAGGTAGCCATCGCCCGCTCTGCGAAGGCGATCACCTCCGGCAGGCGAGGCTCAATGGCACTGCGATCGCAGGAAACAGCCCGATAGGGCCGCTCAGAAGGCTTGAGCGTGTCTAAGTCAGCAGTACTGATCCAACCGGGATAGTCGTCTTCGCAGAGCACCACTGCATAGGCTTGGGAGGATTTCTCTACCAACCGCAAATGTCGCCCCACCGCCGCCTGGGTCACCAACCCCTCCAGCTCCTCTGTTTTGTAGAGGTTCAGCCCCCGCCCACAAACATATTCCGGCCCAAAAAACTCTGCCATTTTCCCGCTCACTCCCCCACCCGCTCACTCCCCCATCTTCCTCACCTTCCCCATCTCCCTACCCCCTACTCCCCACACCTACTCCCCCTTCTCCCCCGTATTGCGCACATTCACCACTTTCTTCAGCACGTTAAACCAGAACGTTGACCCCATAGAAATGGCGAACCCACTAATCAGCCAGCCCAGCAGACGGCGCGGCACAAAGGGAACTGGCCAGGCATCCTCGGCGGCGAGTTGCTGCTGCACCACCATCTCGCCATAGCCCAGCGGAAAGGGAATCTCATCAAGGGCCTGGTTTACAGCGGTCTGTACCTGCTCGATGTCTTGGCCCAGGTCGCCGGTTGACTCGGCTACCAGCTGGTCGGCGGTTTGGGTAATCGAGTCGCGCAGAATCGGGTCTACGGCCAGGCGAGTGGCAATGTGAAACGAGTCGGCGTTGATGGAGACCGCTGTGGCAATGCCAATCATTAAAGCGACGGCTTTGGCGTTGCGTTTGTAAACCCCGGTGGCCCGCTCCATGCCGCGATCGAACCACTTTTCGAGTTCAAGGCCAAACAGCTTCACGTCATCGCGGGCAGCGTCGGCGGTGACTTCGACCTTGCGGGCGATCGCCGCCAGACTACTGCGCAAAGCCGGGGTAATGGGAGCCTGGGCTAGGCGATCGATCAGCGCCTGGGCATCGAGGTTACCCCCCTGAGCCAGGCGTCTCAGCTCGCTGTAGGCGGGGCTGTTGTCGTCAAAAATGTCGAGCAGCTGGGCCACGTTGGGGCGCAGCTTACTGAGCATGGCCGCCCGCTCGGTGGGGGTGCT
This sequence comes from Tildeniella torsiva UHER 1998/13D, assembly GCA_019358835.1. Lineage (GTDB taxonomy): Bacteria > Cyanobacteriota > Cyanobacteriia > Phormidesmidales > Phormidesmidaceae > Nodosilinea > Nodosilinea torsiva. The sequence continues at coordinate 6,921 of JAHHIH010000008.1, read as the reverse complement.
GGCCAGCCCGCGCTTGATGTATTCCAGGCGGCGCAGAAAGGTCTCGGTGAGGGGATGGCCGTCGGGCAGCACATCCGCCGCCATTAGCCCAAACTCCTCTAGGCGGTTGACGACGCGATCGAGGCTTTCGGGCAGCGAGACAATGCCCGACTGAAAGTCGTCGATGATGGCGTGAATGCCCTGCTCTAGCTGCTGAAGCTCGGTATTGAGCAAAAACTCGTTGCCGGTGCTGGCCTTGAGGTCGCTGAGAATGTTGGTGACGGGGCCGAGCACGCGATCGCGGGCAAAGCCGTAGATGCGATCGTTGGCCAGCACCTGCCACAGGTTGCCCAGCTGCATGCGCTCTAGCAGACTGTTGGCAAAGGCCTCGGGCGGAATGTAGCTGGGGCCACTGGTTTTGCCCACCCCAAACACATTGCGCTGGCCCGTGAGCATACGGTAAACGCGGCCAATAAAGTGCGAAATCCGCCGAAACGATCGTGCGATCGATCCCTTAGCTTCCTGGTCTAAACCGCGAATCCAGGGGCTTTCGTAGAGGGCATCAGCTAACGCCTGGGCCGAGGCCTCTTTCTCTCGATCATTCCCCGCTAGCAGCACCTCAATTGACTGCTTTAGGTGCTCAGCCCGCCACTGCAAAAGCGTGCCGATAATTTCTTGCGCCTCACTCGCCAGCAGGCTCAGCACAAAGAAGATAAAGACCAGCCCCAGGGCAATGTCTAAAACTATAGGAAAGTTCATAGACTAACCGTACAATTCTGTAATTTCAAACCCAACCTGTTCAATGCTGGATGAGCGACAAATACTCTAAGGCCCTAGCAGCAAAAAAGAACTGTCTAGGCCGCTTAACGTCCTCAAGAGAGAGTAACTGGTGAGCTCGGTCGGTGGCTAAAGAGCACTAAAAAAGAGCGAACCAAGTCTATGACGGGTTGGTTCGCCCATTGTACTCAAGCGACCTAAAAACGGATCACTCTTGTCTAAACCCCAAAGGGAATACTCACCCGTTGCATTGTCTAGTCATCGTCGTCCATCAGGGCACCATTTTCTCCTAGCTGCTTGAGCCGGATATGCTTGCGCCCCAGGGTAATTTCAAACTCGTCGCCCGCTTTGAGACCCATCTGCTTGGTGTAGGTTGAGCCAATCAGCAGGTTGCCGTTAGACTGCACCGTGATTCGAAAACTGGCGCTTCGCCCGCCGCGCCCGTTGCCGTTCTGGACGCTGTCAAACTGAATGCCCTCCGCCTCAAGTAGGGCGTTGAGAAATTTCATCATGTTGACTCGGGGGTTGCCCGCCTTGGTCAACGTGTAATAGCCGCAGGCTTTTGCCTTGTCTTCTTTGCTGAGATCGTCGAGATCTTTGACCTTTTGTAGTAGCTCTTGACCAATCAGTGGTTCTACCTGGGTTGCGTTAGCCATTAACTCTATTCTCGTCCACAACGGTTTGCTCCAAACACTTTGAGCAGGAACAGCAGACCTGCTCTACCTGGCTCTACTTTAATGACAACACGCAAAATGATACTACAGTGAAATAGTTTTTTGCATTCTCTTTTTTTGCCCCCCTAACTGTATAACCCTAGGGCACAAAAAAGCCGTCTTTTTGTCCTCTATGAACACCGTAGAATAGTGGCAACCGGCGGGATGATTTAACCAGATGAAACTCACAACTCGCGGACATTACAGTGTTAAAGCCCTGCTCGACCTGACGCTGCATCCCTCCCGCCGCCCGGTCTCGGTGCACACTATTGCAGCACGTCAGGGGCTACCGCCGCCCTACTTAGAAAAACTGCTGATTGAACTGCGGCGGGCCGGCATTGTGGAATCGGTGCGCGGCCCCCAGGGGGGCTATCGATTAGCTAAGCCCGCTGACCAAATTTTTTTGGGCCAAATATTAGCCGCCGTAGGCGAACAGGTTGACCCGTTGCCTCGCCACAGCCCCCAGGCCGACCAGGCTGAAGACTGGGTGACCTTTGCCGTGTGGAACCGGCTGTCCCAAAAGCTGAACGAAGCCCTCTATAGTATTTCCCTGGAAGACTTGTATTTTGATGCCCGCAGTTGGCAGGCGGCCCAGGGGGATGATGTCAGTTTTGTGGTTTAACCGCGCGATCGCACTGATACTGGCCGCCGCCCTCGATCGCATCGTCGGTGACCCCTGGGGCTGGCCCCATCCGGTGCAGGCGATCGGTCAGGTAATTACCTGGGGGTCTCAAGGGATTTTTCGCTTCAAGCTGCCGCCTGGGGGGGAGCGATCGCTGGGCATTTTCCTTGGACTGGGCGTCATCCTCGGGAGCGGGCTGGTGGGATGGGGCATTGTGCGCCTGGCTGAGATGGTTCATCCTATGGTCGGGCTAGGGTGTGAAGTAGTGCTCTTGGCCAGCTGTTTTGCCGGGCGCAGCCTGCGGCGGGCAGCGGAAGACGTTCTGGATCCGCTGGAATCGGGCGATATTCCCTTAGCACGAGAGCGTCTGGCCCTTTACGTAGGCCGAGATACCGCCAATCTGGACGAGCCTGAACTATTGCGAGCGGTGCTGGAAACCGTGAGCGAGAACGCCACTGACGGGGTGATGGCCCCGCTGTTCTACGCTCTGGTGGGGTCACTGCTACCCGTGGGCAGCGTGCCGATCGCCCTGGCCTACAAAGCCGCCAGCACCCTGGACTCGATGATTGGCTACCGAGAAGCGCCTTACACCCACCTGGGCTGGTTTAGCGCCCGCTTCGAAGACGTCCTCACCTGGGTGCCCTGCCGTCTGACGGTGTTCACCATCGCCCTGCTGTCGGGTCGGCCCCGGCAGGTTTGGGCGCTGTGTCGCCGCGATGCCCCAGCAGACCCCAGCCCCAACGCGGGGTGGAGCGAGTGTGCCTACGCCGCCGCCCTGGGGGTGCAGCTGGGTGGACGCAATGTATACAGAGGGCAGGTGAAGGAAAAGCCGCTGCTGGGGGATGCGGTGTATGAGATTACGGGCGATCGCATCCATCAAGCCCTGGCCCTCACCCGCCATGCCTTTCTGCTGTGGATCGTCGTCGGAGTCAGTGCTATGGTCGCTGTCATGGGATGGAATGGTAGTCTAGTACATTAGTTTCGTGATAAGTGGGCTACACAGGAGACGCTGTTTTGGTCGCAGAGGTTGAAAAATCAAAGCTGGTCAAGGGGGCTGTTGCTGACCGACAGCGGAAGTCTCAGCTTGGCCAATTTTTTACCCCGCCTGCGATCGCCCAATTCATGGCGGGGCTATTTACCCAAATTCCGACCGACCGTTGCCTTCTACTCGATGCTGGAGCCGGAGTTGGCTCCCTTTCCGCTGCATTCCTAGACCGCTGGGTAGCGGGCAACCTTCAGTTTCAACAGGTAGAGCTAGATGCTTTTGAGCTTGACGGTGCCTTGCACAGCGCTTTGACTCAAAAACTAGACCACTATAGTCAGTACCCAGGATTTACCTCGACGATTCACGGTGATGACTTTATTCATGCCACCGCTGACTGGCTCTCTGGCAATCTATTCGCCACGGCTTTGCCTCAGTACACCTACGCTATCCTGAATCCTCCCTACAAGAAAATCCGCAGTGATTCTCCCCATCGCCTGGCGCTACGCCGCGCGGGGGTCGAGACGGTCAATCTTTACTCTGCGTTTGTGGCTCTCTCCCTGGCGTTGCTCCACCAGAACGGCCAGCTAGTGGCGATCATTCCGCGCAGCTTTTGCAATGGCCCATACTATCGCCCGTTTCGCGAACAGGTTCTGAAACAGGCCGCTATCCGGCACATCCATCTGTTTGGGTCACGAACCAAAGCCTTTAAAGGGGATGACGTTCTGCAAGAGAACATTATCCTCCTGCTGGAACAGGGATGCCCCCAGGGAAGGGTCACCGTATCGACTTCAACCGATGACACGTTTGCTGACTTGGTCACCCATGAGTATTCCTTCGATCAAATCGTTCTACCCCATGATCCAGAGCGATTTATCCATGTACCGACCTCCCCAGCTCAAGACACCCTAGCGATTTCTGCGGCTGTGCAGCATTCTCTAGATCATCTGGGCATCAAAGTCTCAACGGGGCCAGTGGTTGATTTTCGGGTGAAGTCTCACCTCCGGGCCATGCCTGAAACAGGCACGGTTCCCTTGCTCTACCCCGTGCACTGCATTGACGGTGGCGTAGTTTGGCCAATTCCTAATGCCAAGAAAGCCAATGCCATTCAGCGACACGTGGACACGGACAAGTGGCTCTACGCCAACGGCTTTTACTGTGTAGTGCGGCGGTTTTCCTCCAAGGAGGAGCGACGGCGAATCATAGCTTGTGTTGTTGCCCCATCGGTGTTTGGCGATGCCCCTATGCTGGGCTTTGAGAACCACCTCAATGTCTTCCATATCAATAGGGCGGGTCTGCCAAAACAACTGGCCTATGGCCTAGCTCTATTTCTCAATACAACGGCTGTAGATGAGCACTTCCGGCAATTTAGTGGTCATACCCAGGTGAATGCCACTGATCTGAAGCTCATGAAATACCCCAGCCTAGACATTCTCACTAGGTTGGGAGCATGGGCAATGGATCAACCAGAGCTAACGCAAGGCTTGATTGATAGGCAATTTGGGGCTGAGATAGCATGACTGAGCGGGCAGATTACATCCTGGCTGCGAAGCAAATTCTGGTTTCTCTGGGGTTGCCAAGAGCCCAGCAAAATGAGCGTTCTGCCCTTGCTTTGTTAGCTCTAATCAACCTGGCTCCTGGGAAAGCATGGCGGGATGCGGAAAATCCGCTGATGGGAATCACGCCAGTTATGGATTGGGTGAGGCAACACTACGGCAAAGCTTATGCCCTCAATACTCGTGAAACAATTCGTCGCCAGACCATGCATCAGTTTGTCGCTGCGGGTATTGCCCTATACAACCCAGACCAGCCTAACCGCCCGGTCAACAGCCCAAAGGCTGTTTATCAGATTGAGCCTGCGGCGTTAGCACTGCTGCGCACGTTTGATACAGCGGCTTGGCATGATGCCCTCACAACTTACCTAAGCGATCGCGAAACCCTAATTGCCCGCTACGCCAAAGAGCGGGAGCAAAATCAGGTGCCGGTTCAAATTGCCCCTGGGAAGCGGATTAGCCTCAGCCCTGGTGACCACAGTGAACTGATTAAACAGGTGATTGAAGTATTTGCCCCTCGCTTTGCCCCAGGCAGTGTGCTGGTCTATGCCGGAGATACGGGGAATAAGTGGGGGTATTTTGACGCGGTTTTATTAGCAAGGCTGGGTGTTGTGATTGACAGCCATGGCAAAATGCCAGACGTTGTGCTGCACTATCCAGACAGAAATTGGCTACTTTTGGTAGAAACTGTTACCAGCCACGGGCCGGTAGACGGCAAGCGTCATAGTGAACTAGCCCGCCTATTCTCGGCTGCTACCGCTGGGTTGGTCTATGTCACGGCCTTTCCAAGTCGCTCAGCGATGGTTCGTTACCTAGCAGAAATCGCTTGGGAAACAGAGGTTTGGGTGGCTGACGCGCCATCTCACCTAATTCACTTTAATGGTGAACGGTTTCTAGGCCCTTACGATGAAACCTAATCCCTCGGTGCGCTACTCGGCAATTATGGGACTGACCCTAGGCCTGGGCATTGGGCTATCGGTGGGAGCGGCCTGGTTAGTGGGTCAGTGGGAGGCCTCGCGGCGACAGGCTCAGTTTCAGCAGCAGATCGAGAACCTGTCCACAGCGTTGCAGCGCAGCCTCAACCGCTACACCGATGTGCTGACCTTTTTACACGACTACTACCAGGTGGCGGAAGAACCTGTATCACGTCAGGCCTTTGCTGGGTTTGTGGCGCGATCGCTCTCCACCTACCCCGGCATTCAAGCCTTAGAATGGGCTCCGCTGGTGCGCCGGGGCGATCGCGCCGCCTTTGAAGATCAAGTGCAGGCCGAGGGCTATCCCAACTTTGAAATTACTGAGCTTTTGCCAACTAATCGGCTACAGCGGGCTAAAGACCGTAGAGAATACATCCCTGTCACCTATGTCGCTCCCTTTCTCAACAACGAGGCGGCCCTGGGCTACGATCTCAGCTCCGACGCAACTCGAGCCGCTGCCATTGCTCCAGCTCGGGCCAGCGGCAAAATTATGGCCACCGAGCGCATTCGCCTGGTGCAAGAGCCGCGCGACCAGTTTGGCTTTTTGGTGGTGCTGCCGCTCTACTCCACTGGGGTTATGCCGCTAGATCAGCCGACCCGCGAGGCCGAGTTTGAGGGCATTTTGTTAGGGGTGTTTCGCGTGGCAGATGTGGTTGAGGAGGTGCTGCAACCGCTGAGCTATGAGATTGATTTTGCCCTCTACGACCTAAATACTGCGCCAGAACGCCAGTTTTTGGGCCAGTACGAGGCGGCGGGCAAAACCGTAGTGGCTGGGCCAACTCGTTTGGTGCAACCCCATCCGGCGGTGTGCCCAAGCCCAGCAGACTGCACCCGTCGGCTGACCCTGGGCCAGCGCCAGTGGCAGGTAGTGTTTGCTCCCGCTGCCGCCTATGGGTTGCGCCGCAGCTACGGAGCACCGATCACCCTGCTGACTGGGCTGTTGCTGACCGGCAGTTTGGCTCTATTTTTGCGTAATCTTCACGCTGAGTTGGCTCGCACCCGCGCGCTGGGGGAGATGAAATTACGATTCTTTTCGATGGCGTCCCACGAGTTGCGCACGCCCCTGAGCACGATTTTGCTGTCGGCGGAGTCGCTGCGGGGCGATCTGGCGCAAGCAGGAGACAGCCAGAACCACCCTAAACTAGACCGCATTTTGACCACTGCCCAGCACATGGGGCAGCAGATCGCCGACTTGCTAAGAGTGCTCCAGCAAATAAAGTATCCATTTACTAGGCAGGCTGTGGGGTGATTTCGACGAACCACTTTTCTAACCCTGGTAAACGACGGAACTGCTTTTCCAGGTCTGCCATCGCTGCTTGGG
>JAHHIH010000007.1 GCA_019358835.1 Tildeniella torsiva UHER 1998/13D | reverse complement strand
CCCGAAACACGGCGGCCCCTGCTGCCAAGGGGGTGGCTCCGGCATAAGCTCGCCACTCGCCCAGCTTGGGGGCCACAATGCCCAGGCTCTGCCACGACATTAGCGACCGATCCTAAACGTGCCTAAGTCGTGCTCTTTGGGGCTATCAGGCTTATAAACCACCTGCACCGGGAAGGAAAACGGAATGCCACCAGGGCGGCCCAGCACAAAGCGGTAATCAGTCGGGTTAAGGCTGGGGAGTTTGGCCTCTTTCCGTGCGGTCTCTATGGCCTCTGCCACGTTAGCTAAACCCTTCAGTTTGCGGATGTATCCAGGGAAATAGGCGCTTAGGTCTGGCGCTGCTGCTGCGGCCTCTACAGCCGTCTCTGGGGCCGCCTCTGACTCAGTAGATAACGCCTTCGAGCGCGGCGTCGTGGGCGTCGATTTCGGCTTGTCGTTCGTCGAGCTCTCCGTCATTGCAATACTCCAACCAGGTTTGGTGATCTACAGTTTCCATCAGGCCCAGGGAACCGGCCCGGCAAATGAGACGGATCTCCCCATTGGTACGCTCGGCTTCTTTCCGCCAGGTGGGAACGGGCGGAATTTCGGCCAAGGCCAGAGCGAATTCGAGCGTACCGGGAAGGATGAGGGTCATTAGGGGGTTACAGGAGTGGCGGCATATTCTATGAATTCGGGCTTTTCGATGTTGTAGCCAGCGGCGATCGCCGCTGATTCAGCCGCTGTTGAGAAGAACGTCTGGAAGACTCCGCCATTGTCTTCGATTGAGCACCGACCGGGCTTGGTTCTACTACCAGTTACCAGCCGATTGCGTTCAGTGGCAGTAGTAATGGAGACCGCTGAATCTAGGCCCAAAACTGTCGCTACGCGGTCGAAATCGACCCGGTTTAACGGAAATGCGTAGAGGGTGCCGTCGCTCAATTCTGCGATCGCAGTTACAGATCGCTTTCCATCTACGTTCGCCGTCAATCGAACGCCTCGGGCTGGTTTAGACAGCGACCAGCCGCCAGCTGCGGCTGCGGCTAGCTTGTTAAAGGCCACAAAGGTACTTGTGCTCGAAGGCTGGGAAATAGGGGCGGTCGGGTCACGCTTGACCACGCGAGCGGGTTTGGGTGAGTTAGCCCCCGTAACCAGGATTGCACTGGCCACAGCCTGCGCTTCTGCTGCTGTCATGTGGCCCAACTGGGTTTTGATGTCTGCGGCACTGATTCCAGTCCGCGCAGCCAAGTCTACGGTTTTCCAACCGTAATGAAGACGAGCGTTCATGGGTACGAAAGTCAGCACATCACGCAATGAGCCACGAGTATATTCGGGCATGGGTTAGGTCTCCTGATTAGAGTAAATAGGGGTCAGCGCCGTAGTTCACGTTGCCAGAGCCCGCATCAAGGTTGAATAAAACGGGAAGACTAAATGAACCTTGATAAAGGCCGGTGTCGCTGTTGTACGTGCCGGTAACGTAGTTTCTAGAGCTGGGGTTTAGGGTGGGGTTGCGCTCCAAGTTTTGGAGATACATCAAAACCTCTAGGGCATATTTCTCTGGGCTATTGCCTTTGAAAGTGCCCCCGGTGCCGACTTGGAATCCAGCCCCCACCAAATAGGGATTAACACTTAAGGTTAAATTCCCGCTCCCGTCGATGACTTGAGACACGGAGAACTGGTAAGTTCCACTGAAGAAAAGAGCTTGCTGATCATGACTGGCCAGCACATTTGTAACCTGCCCTGGATTGGTCACCTCAGACAATTGCTTCAGGGAAATAAAGCTCAAGATTTCGTGAGCCTGCCCCTCTGCCGTTGTCGATTTGATAGTGCCACCCGTGCCAGGCGTAACAGATGCCATAAAAGCTCTAGAAACTGCTTATGACAAGGAGTCTAGCCTAGAGCTTAAAATAGTCAATAGGGGTATTTACGCAGGGATCAGAGCTTGGAACTACAGTAGAACATTCATGAATGTTCGTCATTGCACAGGGGCCAAAAGAGGATTTATAACTTTATGGAACTTTTACTTTATCCGAAGCTAAGTACACGCTCAAGACGCGCCATTAGACGCAAAAAGGGACGGTTTGGTCGCCCCTATGAATACAGGCCTTATGGGAATTTGGTTAGGCGGTTGTCGAGCGAAACGGGGCAGTCTTCGGAATGGGTTCTAGACCAACTGGCTAAGGAGAGGCAGTATCTCCTGAGTCAAGGCGGCGCAGCAGCTCTGTGACATTTTGCTCAAAATCAGGCGGCTGAACCGATCGCCACAGGTCAAACCGGGCTCTTTTGTCGAGGAAGTTTCCGTTAGTACTAGGGCTACCACGGTCGAGATAAAGCGTTCGCTGGCGGTTAATGATGCTGACGTGGCCCGGATAGACCCGAGTGATATCTTTAGCGAGCTTTGGATTAGTGAGGCGTTCAGCTGCCCTTTTCTCCTCAGTGACAGAGAGGGTTTTAATTTCTGCCGTACTCAAGGTCAGGAAGGCCCTGAGTCTGTCCTCGGCCTCGTCGGGGGTGCCGCCGTAGACTTTTAGGGTGCCGCCGTTGTCGAGTTTGGCCTTGGCCAGAAAACGGCCCCATAGATAGCCATTGGGGCCGCCGCAAACCTGGCGCAGTCGATCCCAGTCAAGAAGTGCTCGAGAGACATCGGAAATGGTCACGACGACTTCTACCAGGCGTTGTGACCCACGGCGGGAATAGGGCGGAGCCTTGAGGCTGTAGAGCTTAAATTGCAGTCTCAAGCCGTCGAGAGGCTTGGCCCTGATGTAATCGTCTAAGGGTTGCCCAATGACCTGGCCAACGTCCCTATCCTCGATCATTTGATGGGTGGTGAGCACTGTGGTGAGCTGCCCGCGCACTTCGCTTTCTGGCCCGGCTAAAACAAACTTTTCAGCGTCGTTCTGTCGGTTGGGGGTGACTTCGACCACCCGTTGGCGCTCGTTAGAGAGGGTCTGGGCCAGCTTTTGCTGGGCGTAGTAGCCCTCGATCGAGTTAGCCACCACGTAACCAGCCTCTATACAGGCGTCGATCGCCTCTTCGATCAGCTCTTCGGTGAAGTTTTGCCAGAAGGTGGAGGGAATCTTTTCGACCCGCTCCTCTACGGCCTGGGCAAATGACCAGCTCTCGGAGTTAGACGCGCCCCATTTTTCTCTCACTTCATCGGCCCTGCCCCCAAACAGCAGCCCACCGATGGGGTTCTGAGGGTCTTTGAGCCAGCGGCGAGCACCTTTGTACATCCAGCCAGCGGTTTGGCGGGCGAGGTTGCGCAGTGACATCCGAATAACGTACGCAATCTCAAAGGTCAGCTCTTCAAAGGCTTCTTCGCTCACTTCCCGCAGCACATAGCTGGCCAGGCGCTCGTCAAAGGCAAACAGCGACGTGGCGGGCACGATGCCGCAGGCGAAGAACCCCAGGGCGTTGCCAGCGGTGCCCCCCAGGATGCCGCCGTAGGCGCTCCATCGAGCTTTAGCCTGCTGGTCAATGCGATCGTCCGGGATGTTCCAGTCGAAGTAATACAGCTCGATCGCCGCGCTGGTGAACATTGACCAGAGGTTGCTGAGACTGAAAACCAGCGTGGGGATTTGGGCCAGAGCTGCCCCAATCAAAAAGCCCCGCAGGTTGCCCCAGGTGAAGTAGTTGGCGATCTGCTTCCCGGCCTGAAATATCTTCTCTAGAAACCCTTTGGCCCCACTGCGAGCGCCAACCTGTAATCGGGTAGCACGGCTGTAGAGCTGCCCTGTGGTGAGTGTGAAACCCATTATTTCTTGCCCTCCCCAGGGCTGCGATCTTTGATTTGCGGCCCCTCTTCGGGGGGGCGGTTGTAGGGGTTGGCGTCGCCGGTGACGCCCCTGAACCCTTCGGCCACTTGCCTCAGGTATTCTTCCCAATCGCTATCGTTGCCGTCGCCGGTGGCGGCTTTATCAATGAAATCGCCCTGCCCACGAATGTTCTGGCGAAGTTGGGTTTTGATGTCGCCCCTGGCGTCAAGTTTTCGCCAGTAGACGGCGCGAATAATGGCGGCGGCCTGTAGCAGCTCGGCAAGGATGGCTTTGATGTCGGTGTTATCGGTGTTCTCAAAGCCTTTTATTTGGGCTCTGCTTTCGTTCAGCAGGCCGTCTGAGAGGTCTTTGCCGGGGGTGTAGGTCAGCGGCATTTCGACGGCGCTGGGGCGGTTCTCATAGCCCAGGAAGTCGGCGTTTGCCTTGGCGGTGAGGTGGGCCAGGTGGGCTTGCTGGGTCGCACTCCCTGCCTGCACCATGGCCCGGCTGCTGGTGTTGAGGATTTGGGCGGCGGTGACCTGCTGGCTCACCAGCATGCCCACCATTTCGGCTACGGCCTCGGCCATGTTGGGCATGCCTACGGTGGTAGTGCCTGCCGGAGTGGGGATGGGGATGCCAACGGGCCATTTGCCCAGCACGCCGTCGAGCTGCTGCACTTGCCAGAGGTGTAGCTCTGCCAGCGAGCCGATCATCATTTGGGCTGGGTTGTCTTTAGCGATTTGGTCGGGCACAGAAACGGGCATGTTGTCGGTGCCCACCGAGCGCTTGAGCCGCTGCAATTCCATGTTGTTCTTTTCGCCCCAGAGGTCAGGGCAGCAGCCGCCTGGAATAGTCGGCGCGTTGACTACCGGGGGGGTAGTCGTCTGAACGTTGGGATTTTCCGAAGGGGTAGTTCCCACCTGAGGCCCACTGGGGGTGATGACCGGTTGAATGCCGCCGGATGGCACCTCGATCGGGCCTGGCAGAACCTTTGTTCCGGTGTTTGGGTTTATGGCTGGTAAAAACGGGCTGCTGGGCCTGGTGCTGGGGTCTGTCCCTGGCGTGGGGTTGACCGGCTGTGTAGGAATAACGATTGGGATAACGATAGGGAACTGAGGCGGCGTAGACGGCGCGCCTGGCTCAAACGTCGGCGGGTCAGATGGGGTTCGTGTGGGCTGCTCTGGTGGGCTTGGCTCAATCGGGGGTTGGGGGTTAAACCCCGGCACTTCTGCTGGTGCCGTGGGATTAATCGGTTCTAGAGGCGTAGTTCTTTTAGGCGTGGGGGTCTGCGGCCAGGGTAAATCTACCTGTGGTTCTGGTTGAGGTTCTGTTCTTAGAGGCTGAGGCTCGTAGGGCGGTAGAGGGCGGGGATCTACATTGTGTCTCCGTGCCGGGTTGGGAGCCCGCACAGGCTCGACTTCTCCTGGTGGATTGCCACCGGTGTCAGGCTGCCCATCGGATCGAGTGATGGAAATGCCCGAAACCTTTACGCCTCGACCCGACCCAGCTAATCCAGATGAGACGCCCTGACTTGTGTAGAAAAATTCGTTGACGCTGAAGCCAGGGCACAGCCCTCCTTGAGGGGCACTGAATGCTGTGTTGTGACGGGAACTAATGCCTATCGGCCCCCTGACCCCATTTAATTCAACCGGGCTGGTCAACGTTTCGCATCCATTATCGGCCTGTGTAACCGTTGCCCTTAGGTTGTAAAAAATATTTGGGCTCTGCCCACCTGTGAAGGGTGGCGGAACACCGGGGGTAATCACTGGCCCCGGCTCCATGGCCTCGCTAGGCATTTCGTTGGGCAGAGGTGGCTCTGGATAGGGCCAAGCCCAAGAGGGAATTCCAGCAGGTCGGGGCACATAGGGAATAGTGGTTTGATTACCCAAAAAGCCAAGCGGAGCTTTAGGGTAGTAAGCGCCTGCCGGAAGAACTGATCGTGGTAATTGCGCTACTGGAACGTAAGGGAGTATGGGGGTTTTGAAGGCAGGCGGAGTAGCCACGGGGGCGGCTATAGGATTAACCGGAGACGAAACAGGCGTAGGGCTGATCGGGGACAGTCCTCGCCCGGCGATAGCTGCTGACTGCCCAGCAACGGCAGCCGATCGCCCCGCAATGGCCGCTGATTGCCCGGCAACGGCAGCCGATCGCCCCGCAATTGCGGCTGACGATTGCGGGGCATTTATGGGCGATGGATTTGTCAGCACCTTGTAAGCCGGGCCTTTAATCGGCTGGGCTAATGTTGATGGCTGAGAGTAAAAAGCTCTGTTTAAGCTGCTTGCAGCGCCCAAAGAATTAGTCCCAAAGGCACTTCCAGCTGGAGCGGTGACAGTGGTATTAACTGCTGAAATTGGCATTAAGAGAGGAAACTAGGGGGGATCGGCGCGTTGCTAAGGTCCTCTACCAGTGAGTAAAAATCACCTGGGATAGTGCGCCATTCATCCTGCATTGGGAGGCTAACCCGAAAGATTACTCTCTCTTTTTCATCAGCAGCTAGACCATCTTGGGCAGTAATTAGAGGCACTAAGGGGCTTTCGTCAGCTTCTTGATATTTCCTTCGTTTGTGAAGCTGATAGAGAATTCCTAAGCTCCATGCAGCTAATTTCTCAACCGTGTTAACCGTGCTTGGAATTTGAGAGGTGGTGACATCAGTCATAAATTAGCCCTTAAAAACCTACTCGAATTCTGCCCTATCTATAGGGGTATCAAGCCCTCGATTTAGGCTACTATTTAGGCACACTTGCAACCAACCAACCCAAAAGCCTTATAAGTCAAGGCTTACAGAGCAAGGGTCAGCGGTTTCGAATCCCCTGGGGGTATAGTTTTCAATAACGGAAAAGCCTCGTAACGGAAGTTGCGGGGCTTTTTCGTTATTGAGCCAGATTCAGACTTAACCTCAGGTCAGGTGACAAGCTCAATCACTTCCAGTACTGTAAAGATCATCTAACGGGTTCAACCTCTAACTAAGGGGAATCTATGACCTTTATTACGCTATTGGCAACCGCAGTCGGTATAGTCTCGGCGATCGCGCTAGTGGTCGTAGGGTTAGTAGAGGCCCCATGGCAGCTGCTGCTGATCGGTCTCTTGGCCGCCCTCTACGGGTTGCAGCGTCAGATTTGGGCCTGTGAGTCAGTCACCCAGGTCGGCAGTTCCTTAGAACCCACCAACCTCAATGCCCAGAATAGTTCGGGTTTGCCCAGCCCTAGTCAGGTAGCCGTGGGTCTGCCAAACAACTCTGCGATCGCCGCCTCCGAAAACCAGGACTCTGATGACAAAGAGCTGATCTACCGAGGCATTCGATACCGCCCTAGTCAGCCAGAGAATCTCCCACCGCAGCCAGACGAAAAAATTGAGGGCATCTACCGAGGTCAACCCTGGGAGCGTTAGACCATTACGCACTGGCTAGCTGACATGCCGACAGTTCTAGGGTGACTCCCCTGGGGCAAAAATGCTGTCATCATGGGCAAAAGCCTTAAACTCCAGAGCATTGCCGCTGGGGTCGGTAATAAATAGCGTAAACTGCTCCCCCACCTCGCCCGCAAATCGCTGGTAAGGCTCAATTAGAAACTCCACTTGGGCTTGGCGCAGGCGATCGGCCAAGGTATGCCATTCAGCCGGGGTGAGAATCACGCCCCAGTGGCTGACGGGCACGTTGTGACCATCTACGGCATTAGTAGACACGGCGGATTTGGGTTCAGTCCGATGGGCCGTGATCTGATGGCCGAAGAAATTAAAGTCAATCCAGGTTGGGGCAGTGCGCCCCACCGAGCAGCCCAGCACGGTCTCATAGAAGTGACGTGTACTGATCAGGTCGTACACTGGAAACGCCACATGAAAGGGACGAAGCATCGCCATGTCCTCTAGGTTTACGTTTGGGCCTAGCACCGATAGGCTGGGGTCAGCCATGGCAGCCAGCCAGCCTCGCTATGCCCTCACCCACTGTACTCTCTACACCGGTTGGAGAGTGCTGCAAGACCACGCCCTGGTTGTAGAAGGAACTCGGATTTTAGATCTCGTCCCTGAAGCCCAGTTGCCCTCAGATTTACCTCGACTCGATGGTCAAGGCTGGACTGCCGCCCCTGGCTTTATCGATTTACAGCTCAATGGCTGCGGCGGCGTCATGTTTAACGACGCTATTACCGCCGACACCCTCGACATTATGCACCGCACTAATCTCCAAAGCGGCACTACGAGTTTTTTGCCCACCCTGATTACTACTACCGACCAGGCTATGGAAAACGCCATGGCCCTAATGGCCGAGTATCGCCGCCAGCAGCCCTATCGGGTGCTAGGGCTTCATTTAGAAGGCCCCTATCTCAACCCTGAACGGGGTGGAATTCACGATCGCGCTTCAATTCGCTCTGCCGACATGGCTATGATTACCCGCATTGCCCAAGCCGGGCCAGAAGTGGTCAAGCTGGTTACCCTAGCCCCTGAAGTTGTCAGGCCAGAATACATTCGGCAGCTAGCTGAAGCAGGCATTTTGGTGTCTGCCGGGCACTCCGAGGCTAGCTTTGAAGAGGCATTGGTCGGCTTTGAGGCCGGGGTCAGCATGGTCACACACTTGTTCAACGCCATGTCTGCCTGGCAGGGGCGCAGCCCAGGGCTAGTCGGGGCCGCGTTTAGCCAAGCACATATCTACGCAGGGGTGATTGTCGATGGGCACCATGTCCACTACGGGTCTGTCAGCCTGGCGCACCGAGTTAAGCAAGACCATCTGGTGCTTGTTACCGACGCCACCCCTCCGGTAGGTACAGCGCTAGAGTCTTTTGTTATCGGCGGCCAGGAGGTGTTTTATCGAGACGGTAAATGCGTCTCGGCTGATGGCACCCTCGGGGGGGCGGCAATCACGTTAATGGCAGCCGTAGAAAACTGCGTGCGGCACGTGGGCATTTCCCTGGAAGAGGCCCTGCATATGGCCACCCTGTACCCAGCCCGAGCCCTGAGAATTGATAATTGTTTGGGGATGTTATCGGCGGGTCACCAGGCCAACATAACCCTGTTTGATGCTGATACGTTCACCGTCAACGGGGTTATCGATCAAGGCGTGCTGGCCTGGTCTAAGACAGGTCTGCAATAGATTGGCCAGCACCCCCTAGAGCTGGGGACGAGGTAGGCCAGCTACTCGCTGCTGGAGCAACTGAGCTGCCATCATCTGGCTACGCAAGCTAATCCACAGGCTGCACTGATCCTCGGCGATGGACACCAGCGCCCCAGCTTGCTGCTCAGAAAATTTGCAGGCTAGATGATACAGCCGGGTACGCTTGTCGGCTTCAACGGTTAAGGCGCGATAGTAGAGTTCGTTGTAAAAATGGGTGCCGTCCTGCAGGGCGCCGTTAAACCAAAACTTAAAGACCTGAACTCGACTTTCGGGCAAAACCTTTGGCAGCATTGAGGCTCTCGATTGACCTAATTTCAGCATACCCAGCTGTCCCCAAGAATGCTGATGCATAGGCAGATGTAAGGGTATAGCCAAAGGTTCATGTCCCACGTTTATTGACAGATTGTGCGGGCAAAGGCAGACTCCACCAGCGATCGCAAAATGTCCATGCTGAGAGGCTGCACCAGTAGCCCATCTAGCCCCGGCGTGTCTTCGCTATAGTCCCATTGCGGGCTAGTCGAATCCGTCAGCGCCACAATCGTCATATCAGGAGCCTGCTCGTGCTGCCGCAGCTGATTGACGAGCGGCTGTGACCAATCTTGAAAATTATTGCCGACTAAAATCACCAGACAAGGTGCCCCCTGCCTAACACGGGTAACCGCTTGCTCAGTAGAGCTGGCCACAAATACGGGGTACTGCAAGTCACTCTCCAGGGGATGAGCGTCGTCATGGTGAGCACAATCTGGGTCGAGCACAAGAATATAGTCACGAATTAAGGTCATGGCTGAAAACGACGCAATTGCCTTCCATATTACCTAGAGGAAAAATAGCGCCTACCGCCTTTTAGCCACCTTTTTGGCCCATAGACTGGGGTTTTTGTGCCATTTTAGGAACTTGAATCAATTTCAATCTTCCGTTTTTTTTAGACTCTCTAAAGGCATGCCAAAGCCTCTATCTTACAAAAGCAAAACTATAATTAAGTTATGCAAATTATCGATCCAGAAACTGCTATTTATTCAGCCGTTGATAACGTTTTGTGCAGTAGCCCTCGATCTCACCGTCAACCCTAGGCCAGGGTTGGGTAACCCTAGCTACAAAAACCCCTAGGGGGCTTTGCTATGTTTAGCAAATAAAATTTGCCGTTTATAACGAAACCCAGTGGGCGCTGTATCGGTACAGATTATTGAGGGTAACCCCCATTTGCGATCGCTCCTGGGCTGGCATCTTCAGCAAGCTGGCTACAGGGTTTTTCAGTCGGCAGACATTGTTCGCACCCGCGACATTTTTCAGAGCCGACAGCCAGACTTGGTCATTCTAGACTCACAGCTTCCCGATGGAGACGGTGTGGAGCTGTGCAAATGGCTGCACAGCCAGGGGCAGCCCCTGATCATGATTCTCTCTGCCTGCAATACGGAAACCGACATTGTGACTGGGCTCCGGGCCGGTGCCGACGACTACGTGACCAAGCCCTTCGGCATGCAGGAGTTTTTGGCCCGAGTCGAGGCGCTAACCCGACGCGTGCGGCTTATGAGTGCGCCAGCGTCGCTCACCTACGGCGACTTAAACATCGACTTAGTGCAACGGCGCGTCAACTTTCGTGGCGACTATATCGATCTTACGCCCCAAGAATTTAGCCTGCTATATGTGCTCACCCAGGCTGCTGGGTCTCCCCTCAGCCGCACCGATCTGCTGCGGCGTGCCTGGCCCGATGCGATCGACAATCCTAGAACCGTTGACACCCATATTCTCTCCCTGCGCAAGAAGATTGAGGTTGACCCAAGGCAGCCCAATATTATTCAAACGGTACGCAATGTGGGCTATCGCTTCAATGTTGAGCGCGTTGCTGCCGAGACTAACGACCATAGCCCTCGGGTTAGCGCACCTTTAGCGTCTTCATCGCTGATTTAGGACAATTTAGAGCGGCTGACTAACCCCAAAACAAGGCTCTAGCAGTTGCCATGACTTTCTGTAGCGTTTGGAGAATCTTGCCCGTCGGCAAAGGCTGGGTCGTTCCTGTCTAGGGACAAGCCAGACCAAGCAATCACCCCCGATCCAAGCTCAGTACCCCGGAAGGCAACTATAGGTAGGCGGGAGGAACACACAACCTTCGCCCCGAGGAACCAAGGGTAGCCAGCAAAATTTGGCATCAGGGGATTCGTCTGACGCAAATGTACTGCCGCAACAGCCTTGCAGCTAACCGCAGCACCCGACCTAACTCAGTAGGGTCTGAAGCAGTCGTGGCGGGTTTTGGTGAATTAGACTATAATTCAGAAATCCCTTTATGCTGGCCCAGATAACCCTGTGTTTACAACCCTTTCGCCTGTTGCCGCAGTCCCAACCCACGATCTCGTAGACGCCATTGGCGCTCTCAAGCGGGAGCTAAATGCCGTCGTTTTGGCGCATTACTACCAAGAGTCTGACATTCAAGACGTAGCCGACTACATTGGCGATTCGCTGGGGTTATCTCGCCAGGCGGCCGATACCAGTGCCGATGTAATTGTGTTTGCGGGGGTACACTTCATGGCCGAAACCGCCAAAATTCTGAACCCCGATAAGCAAGTTCTGCTGCCCGACCTCAATGCCGGCTGCTCGCTGGCAGACAGTTGCCCTCCCGATGCCTTTGCTGCGTTCAAAGCCGCTCACCCAGACCACCTGGTAATTTCGTACATCAACTGCACGGCGGCCATTAAAGCCATGAGCGATATTATTTGCACCAGTTCTAACGCGGTTAGCATTGTGCAGCAGCTGCCTGCCGATCAAAAAATTATTTTTGCCCCAGACCAAAACTTAGGCCGCTACGTGATGCAGCAAACCGGGCGCGATATGGTGCTTTGGCAGGGCAGCTGCATGGTTCACGAAACGTTTTCAGAAAAAAAGCTGGTGCAGCTTCAGATCAATTACCCCAATGCAGCGGTAATCGCCCATCCCGAGTGCGAAGCCGCCGTGCTGCGCCACGCCGACTTTGTCGGGTCAACTACGGCTTTACTGAAGTACGCCCAGCAGAGTACTAAGGCTGAATTCATTGTGGTGACAGAACCAGGCATCATTCACCAGATGGAGAAGCAGGCACCGGGCAAGGTGTTTATCCCAGCACCACCCACGGCTTCCTGCGCTTGCAATGAGTGCCCTCACATGCGGCTCAATACCTTGGAGAAGCTTTACCTAGCGATGAAGCATCGCCAACCTGAAATTCTCTTGGATCCAGATCTACAGCGTCAAGCCCTGAAGCCAATTCAGCGAATGTTAGACCTCAGCACGTAAAATCAGCGAAAAGTGTTGCAACTCAATACCTATCGGGATTTCACTGCGACCGGCCTAAGGAGCCGAGTTCATGTCCTTGGAAAGGATATTTTTTGAGTTGGGATATTCTAAACCTCAACTCCCTTGGGCAAAGCTCTTTAACTCGGCCGCAAGCTGCTCAATCAGGCTGTCGTGATCGGAGTCTGATGCGTTGCTGTCTTGCTCAATGCGCTCTACTACGTCATCGGGTAAGTTGAGCAACGACACCAGACGGGCGTAGGCGTCGGCTTCTTCCTGGTTGATCAGCTCTTCACCAGGGGTACGGGCGCTAGCGCTAATGACCTGACGGCCCAGTTTAAGCACCAGCTCTCGCTCAGCTGGGCGGGTGAGCTTAGGCACCAGCTCTTCGAGGGGCAAGTTTTGCATCAAATAGTCGCGTAACTCATCGCGCAGCGCGGCCTGCTGCCTAGCATCGCTAGCAAACAGACGACTGAACTGATCGAGCATGACATCCACTTCTTCATCGGCCAAATGACCGTCACTCCAGGCCATAGTTGACGCAATGCGTAGCAGGGTCATTTGGCTAGGGCTGATGGACGGCGGCAGGGGAGGCTGAATAGGCATAGCAATATCCGGGGTAGTGAACTACGTCGGGCAGCTGATGATGACAACCTACCACGGAGATTTAGCGACGCTAGCTAACTTTAGCAATCTCTACAAATTCGGTCAGGTAAAGGGCGATCGCTAGAGCCGCCCGGCTAAGTGGGCGAGCTGGCGAGTATTTTTGAGGCGCAGCACCGATCGCGCGTTGTCTTCAAAAATCCAGCCCTTTTCGGCCAGCTTAGCCATAATCTTGTCAGCTTCGTCGGGGGTGATGTCGGCCAAGTCAGCCAAGTCTTTGCGGGGAATGTTGAACAGATCGACGCCATCTTCTACCGGCTCACCGTAGGCCTCTTGGATAGCCGTTAGGGTGTTGGCCAGCTTGACGGCAGGGGGCTGATGACGCAGCTGGAAACGCAGATTGGTTTGGCGCAACCGCTGCACCATAATTTGCAGCAGCCGATGATGGAGCTGGGGATCTTTGAACAGGGTTTGCAGAAACCGCTGGGCTGAGATACTCATCAGCTTAACGGCGGTCATGGCCACGACATCGGTGGAGCGAGGCGACTCATCAAGGATGGCCATCTCGCCAAAGAAATCGCCTTGGCCCAGCACTGCCAGCGTGATCGAGCTATCTTCAGCATGGCGGCGGACTTTAACCCAGCCTGCTTGAATGAAGTAGACGGCGTTTCCCCAGGCATCTTCCATCACCACCGCCCGATCGGCAGGGTAGTCGTGGTGGGTAGCTACAGACAACAGCCACTCCACAGTCTCGGGGCTCGCCGCCTGAAAAAGAGAATATTGTTCGCTCAGCGTATCGGCTTGCATAAAAGGCATGGTTAGGGGGTGACGTTCAGGGCTGGTGGGGCAAGCCCAACGACCAGACTGTACCTGTTCATGGTACCCAGAATTTTGAGCAGGCCGAAGCAGTCGCGCTATCTAGGCAGCCCGATCGCCTGGGCAACGGCATTGAGGGGCGATCGCAGCGCTTCCACATAGCTGGGCCAGCCCACCACAATGGGCTGACGGTGAGCCAGCGTCTGGGGATCCACATCGGGTTCCGTAAACCGAATGGGCCGTCCGGCCAGGTCGCAGCAGACCAGACCCGCCGCCTCAGCCAGAGCCAGAGGGCCAGTGGTATCCCACAGCTTGACGCGACCGTTGAGGTAGATATATAGGCCAGCCTGGCCCGTAATCACGGCCAGCACCTTGAGTCCAAAGCTGCCCAGGGAGAGAAACTGAACCGTGGGAAAACGACAGGCGATCGCATCGCCAAACCGGCGCTCATCCTTATCGCCAATCACCATAGACCAGGCCTGAGTCGGGTCAAAAACCGGCTCTTTAGGCGTTAAAACCTGGGGCTCGCCATCGTCTGTTTGCTCAAACAATCCCCAGCCAGGGCCACCCCACACCAGATGCCTCGCGACCGGCGCATAGATCCAGCCCGCTTGGGGGACGCCACCTATCACCCGGCCCACCATCACTGAGTAATGGTCTCGCCCCTGAATAAAGTCATCCGTGCCATCAATAGGATCGACAAACCAGAGAACGCGATGCGCCCCGACGGCTTCCGAACTGTCATCCTGATGAAACTGCCGCGCAGTGGCCCGATTTTCCTCAGTGATAATCCCATCCTTAGGAAAGATCGCCTGCATCCCCGTCAGTAATTTTCGATCTAGCAGCTGATCTACCGTAGTGACATAGTCATCAACGCCCTTCTCAAACACTTGAAAGGAATGTTTGGGCTGCTGACTGGCGTAGTCACCACAAGCTATCAATAGTTCGTGCAGGGCCGACAGGTCAGAGGGGTGGATGGGCGACATACCAGGCTAGACCACTGAACCCCGATGCTGGGGAGATAGAGATAGATCAGGGGCGATCGTCCACCTTGGCGATCGGATTACTCCGTTAGTGTAATCTGGCCCGGCGGCAGAACACTACCGACTCTGAATACAAAAAATGGGCTGGTCAGCACACGCTAACCAGCCCATTCGGGAACGCGAAGCAGACTTACTGAAGCACCAGCTTAACGTTGGCGTTTTGCAGGCCAGGACGCTTAACCTCAGCCAGGGTCTTGTTGACCGCGTACTTTTGGTTAATGGAGTTGATCAGCTCAGTCTGGTTGTGCTTTTTGGCCACACCCCAGAGGTCAGCGATTAGATCGAAGGAGCCATCGGCATTACGAGACCAACCCAGATCGTACTCACCATCCAGAACGGCGACAAGGTCGGCGCGCACACGCTGGCCGTTGTAACCGCGAACATCGGCTTCGGTCTTAGTGGCAATCCCCAAGTCAGCCAGCGACTGCTTGAGAATCTCAGCATCGGTCACTTTGGTGCGAAGGGTGCTGAAGTGAGACATGGTGTTTCCTCCTGTAGGGAAATTGAGAGAGACAACGAGGTTTGAGAGAGACAAAACCAGTTAGCCACGGGCTATCTGGATACCAACTGCTAGCAAACGCTAGCCCTTCCCCCGGATACCGCCGGGAGGAAAGCCTTTAGAACTCCATCCGCTGATACTCAGCGACGGAGGCTGCCGCCGGACGCGCCCGCTGGCGGGCCCAATCCCGCAGAGCGGTCACCTGCTCACTCATCGTCTTCGACAGCGGCATCGTGGCGCGAATGGCCGCAATAATGTCGAGCTGAGTGAATTCACGTCCTTGGGCAAACGCTTCATACATGGCCGAAATCAGTCCTTGCTCGATTTCAGCTCCAGAAAACCCATCGCAGACCTTAGTCAACTGGTCAAGGTCAAAGCGCTCAATGTCGCGACGGCGCTTTTGCAGATGGATTTGAAAAATATCCTTGCGCTCTTCAGCATTGGGCAAGTCAACGAAGAAGATCTCATCAAACCGGCCCTTGCGTAGAAACTCGCCAGGCAGCTTTTCAACCCGGTTGGCCGTAGCCATGACAAACACCGGCGAGGTTTTCTCCTGCATCCAGGTTAGGAAGGTGCCAAAGATTCTGCTTGAGGTTCCCCCATCGGAGTCGGAGGATCCGCCTGCTCCACCAAAGGCCTTATCAATTTCATCGATAAATAAAATGGCAGGAGAAATCGATTCGGCAGTGCGCAAAGCGTTGCGCAGGTTGGCCTCAGAACGACCCACTGTAGAGCCATCGTACACTCGGCCCAGGTCGAGGCGCAGAAGAGGCAGACCCCAGAGCCGAGAGGTAGTTTTAGCAATTAGCGACTTGCCGCAGCCCGGCACCCCCAGGATCAGCATGCCCTTTGGTTGGGGAAGGCCGTACTCCCGCGCCCGCTCAGTAAAGGCATCGGAGCGCTGCTGAAGCCAGTGCTTGAGTTCTTCGAGACCACCTACGGAGTCTAGAGTCTCATCCACATCCATAAATTCAAGAATGCCGTTGCGGCGAATGAGCTGCTTCTTCTCGGAGAGAACAATATCAACCTCTTCAGCGGTGAGGCGCTTAGCCATCACTCGGGCCTTGCGGTAGACTTTCTCAGCCTCGTCGCGGGTAAGGCCTAAAGCCGCCTTCAGAAGCTTTTCGCGCTCTTCGGTAGAGATGCTGTTGCCACGAGCGCGGTTCATTTCGGTAGAGAGCACTTCGTCGAGTTCCGCCATATCGGGCAGAGGGAAGTCGAGCAGGACAACCTCTTTCTCAAGCTCGATGGGGATTTCTTGAATTGGAGACATCAACACGATGGTCTTGCGAGTGCCCTTGAGCGCCACGATGGAGTCGCGCAAGCAGCGAGTTACTGCAGGAGAATCTTTGAACGGGTGTAGATCCTTGAAGATGAAGATTCCGGGCTCTCGCTGGCGGATCACCCACTCTACCGCTGCCTCAGGGGAAACCGTGTTGTTGTTTTGGGTACCTGCGCCTTGAGCACCGACCTCAACCATGCCTCGCGTCATCGTCCAAGTAAAGACCCTCATAGGAGCCTTAATCTCAGGATCTTTTGCAAGATGACGAGCTACGGCGGCGATAGTTTGCTCAGCCCGCTCTTCCTCGAAGGTGACCAAATAGATCAGAGGATATTGGGCTTGTACCAGTACATTCAAATCCTCTCGCATGACCAAATCCCTTCTCAGGCGTGTGGGGCAGTGAACCTGCTGTCTAGCTAACTACAGCCAGCACAGCCAAATCTGTACCTAGCAAACAACCAACTCTCCTTCCCCACGGGCACCAGGAGTAGCGACGACCTCGGGCACGATGGCATCATCTAAAGTGCTGCCCTGGGATGAACCGACAACCTCAGCTATCTCAACCAATTCGTTCTCACGCAGCACCACAGACGATGCGCAGCTTGGACAGCTATGGATGCGATGGGTCTGACCAAAGGAAGACTCTAGACTCTCAGCTACCACATCACTGTGGGCCAGGTAAAAATCGATGGCACGCTTAGCTATGGAAGACATGGCCTCGCCCTCAACAGCAGAACGAATCTTTAACTGACGGTGCAGGTCGGGAGGTAAATACAGCGTGACCTTAGTAGCTTTCTGCTCTTCCATAGCGCTTTTCTAAATAGGGGTGACCCGGGTATGTAGTCACCTTAAGCGGGGTGCCCTAAGCTGTCAAGCCAGCATGCTGTCATGACAGCATTTCTGTAACATTGCTTTACATGGCGAAATATCCTTTAACCAGAACCTCTGCCGCCAAACTGGCCCTTCCCTAGGCTTGATGCTTGAAGCGCAAGGGTTTGACCATTTCCATCTACCTACCCTAGCGAGATAATCACCCTTTGGGCCGAGACGTAAACTTATACGACAGGCAGAGAATTCTCCTCGGGCAGGCCGATAGACTTTGGAAAGTCGTTCAGACCGTCGCGATTGGCAGGCTAAAAGTTCCCGCACCTGTCGCTGAGGTTATGGCTTAAGCAATTCCCCGCGATGGGCTATCTCGCCGGCGGCAGGGAATGCTGTGATTGCTGTATTATGCGCACGCTGAGTTATGAAGTCTACTGCCCCCAAAGGTATGCCCTCGGCCCTCGAATCCAAAGTGGTAAACCCGTCATCCCTTCAGGACGGTTCCTTTGGGCAGTGGTATGGGGAGGGAGAAGCTTTAGCTAATGCTGGGGCCTACGAGCGCGCCCTACGGTGTTTTCAAGAGGCGGCAATTCTTGCCCCTGACCAGGTGGCAGCGCTGGTTTACCAAGCAGTGTGCTTGATTCATCTAGAGCAACCTCGACAGGCGCTGGACGTAGCTGAGCAGATTTTGGCGATCGCCCCCGATCATCCCCAGGGGTGGCTCTATCAGGGGGTAGCTCAGCAGCGCCTGGGCGACTATAAAAAGGCCTACGCCAGCTATGCCCAGGTTAAGCCATCCTGAGTAATCCACGGGTGACATCCATCCCTAAGAGAGTACACTTGAACGCACGAAGATCATTCTCTGAGCGTTGGCTATGGTTGGGGTTGCATCACCCACGGCGGCGTTTCCTTCGTTGGAGACAGCCCTAAAACATCACTTTGGCTACGACCAGTTTCGCCCTGGGCAGCGCCCAGTCATCGAGGCGGTGCTGAAAAACCAGGATGCCCTGGTAATTATGCCTACTGGGGGCGGCAAGTCGCTGTGCTACCAGCTTCCCGCCCTGCTCAAGCTGGGAGTCATGGTGGTAATATCGCCGCTGATTGCCCTGATGCAAGACCAGGTGGATAGCCTGACCGACAATGGCGTAGCCGCCACCTGCCTGAACAGCTCCCTCGACTTTGCCACCATTCGTCAGCGGGAAGCCGACCTGCTGGCAGGAAAAATTAAGTTGCTCTATGTGTCGCCCGAGCGATTGATGAGTCCGGGCTTTTTTGGGCTGCTAGGCCAGCTAATTCAAACGGTGGGAGTGAGCGGCTTTGCCATTGACGAAGCCCACTGCGTCTCGGAGTGGGGCCACGACTTTCGCCCCGAATACCGGCAGATGTCGGTGCTGCGAGATAAGTTTCCGCAGATTGGGGTAATGGGCCTGACCGCCACCGCCACCGAGCGCGTGCGGGTGGATATTGCCCAACAGCTGCGGCTGCGCGACCCCTTAATACAGGTATCCAGCTTTAACCGACCCAACCTGTTCTATGAGGTGCGCCCCAAGAGTCGTGATGGCTACCAGGAGCTGAGGCAGCAGGTCAAGCAGCACCAGGGGTCTGGGATTATTTACTGCCTCAGCCGCAAGCGGGTCAATGAACTGGCCCAGCGCCTAACGGAGGATGGTGAGTCGGTGCTGCCCTACCATGCGGGGCTAGCGGACGATGTTCGACGGGAAAACCAAACGCGGTTTATTCGCGACGATGTGCGGCTAATGGTGGCCACGGTGGCCTTTGGTATGGGCATCAACAAGCCGGATGTGCGGTTTGTGATTCACTACGACATTCCCCGCAACATTGAGGGCTATTACCAGGAGAGCGGGCGGGCCGGGCGCGACGGCGAACCAGCCCACTGTACCCTATACCTGGCCTACGGCGATGTGGCGACGGCAGAATATTTGATTGGCCAAAAGCCCGATGAAGTCGAGCAGCGCATTGCCCGCCAGCAGCTGCGCCAAATGGTGGACTACGCCGAAACGACGGTCTGCCGCCGCCGGGTGCAGCTCAGCTACTTTGGCGAAACCCTAGGCGAACATCTAGAGGGCCTGTGCCACCAGTGCGACAACTGCACCAACCCGCCGCCGGTGGAGGACTGGACTGTTGAAGCACAAAAGTTTCTCTCCTGTGTGGCCCGCTGCCAGGAGCGCTTTGGTATGGCCCACATCATCGACGTGCTGCGAGGTTCAAAAAAGCAGAAGATTCTGGATCTGCGCCACGACCAGCTCTCGACCCACGGCATTGGCAAGGATCGATCGGTAGATGAGTGGCGGCTGCTGGGGCGATCGCTCCTCCATCAGCGCCTAGTCGATGAAACCACCGATGGCTACCCGGTGCTCAAACTCAACGCCGCCAGTTGGCAGGTGCTGCGCAAGCAAATCTCCGTAGAGGTAGCCGTACCGAAAGACTTTACCCCTGGCCCTGCCGAAGCGTCCACGATTGAGGACACCCCTGAGGTGGCTCAACTCTTAACCGTGCTCAAAGCCCTGCGCAAAAAGCTAGCGGATCAGCAGAGTGTTCCCCCCTACGTCGTCTTTCCAGAGTCGGCCCTGCGGCAAATGGCCCAGACTCGGCCTCAGACCATGGAGGCCTTTGGCCAAGTGTCGGGGGTGGGCAGCCGCAAACTGGCCCAGTATGGCGAGGTTTTTACCGATGCCATTCGTCAGTTTTGCGCCGACTACGGGCTAGAGTCTGACCCAGGAGCCGCACGGGGCCGCTCACGTCCAATTAGAGAACGCCGTCAAACCGTGGGCGACACCCACCGCCAGACGCTGGAGCTTCACCGCCAGGGGCTGTCTATTGAGGAGATTGCCGCCCAGCGCGGTCTTAAAGCCACTACCGTCGCTAGCCATTTGGAACAGCTGATTCGGCAGGGTGAACCGGTGGATGTCAATCAAATGGTCAGCGCCGATAGACAACGGGCCATTATTGATGTGCTGACAGAAATGGAGAATGGCTCGCTGACGGAAATGCGCGATCGCCTCGGCCCCACCTTTAGCTACGAAGATATTCGCCTGGTGCGCGCCGCCTGGCAAATGGAACAGCAGCCCTAGTAATTGCTAAGGGGATGTAGCTGACAGCTCTAAGGTACTCAGAAGCTCTACTAGGCGGCTCGGATCGGTCAGATACAGGTAACCGATCAGGGCTTCAAAGGCAGTGGACTGCTGGTAAATCTGGCTGTCAACCCGTCGAGGCCCACGGGACGAGGCGTTGCGACCCCGACGCAGTAGGTCTTGTTCGGCGGCGGTCAGCAGCGGCAGAAGCTGCTGTACCTGGTGAGCCTGCTGCTCAGCCCGCACCTGGTTGACCACCTGCTGATGAAACGCCTGAATTCGCTTGGGCGGCAGCAAAAGACTGCCCCGCACAAAGAGTTCATAGACCGCATCGCCGATGTAGGCCAGGGCTACGGGGGATAGGGCGTTGACCTGCTCTGGGGTGAGGGCCATAGCAGAGCTATGGGCACTGAACTGGAGCAGCCCTTGCAGGCTGGCAGACATCTCGGAGGGCAGTTCAGCCACCTCCAGCTAGGCCAATGGCGGGTTGAGTTTATTCACTGGGCGGGTTTTCGAGATTGGCGATCGCATCTTCTACCGAGGGCTGTAGCGACAGAAACTTTTCTAGACGCACCAGCTTAACGGTTTGGGTCACGCGGGGGTTAGTCACCACCTGCACGGTGCCGCCTTCGGTGGTTGCTTTTTTGACGAGCTGCACCAGGGCACCAAGACCCGAGCTATCGACAAAATCGATAGTGGCCAAATCCAGAATGATATTGTTTGGCCCTGCTTCGACGTACTTGGTCATCACCTTGCGAAAAGCAGGTTCTGAAAAGGCATCTAGCAGGCCCGTGAGGCGAAAAAGTTGATAGGTTCCCCTGACATCGCGGGTGCCTCGTAAGCTTACGGTCAGGGTTAGAGATTCAGCGATGGGAAACCTCCTCGTGCTCCAATTCGACGTTAAATATAGGTCAGGATACTGTTGACCGCAAGGGGTGAAACCGTACCCCAACCGGTTGACCGCAGAGCCTATAACCCAAGCAGGATCTGAACAGCGTCAGGGTTGTTGCCCTACCGTAGACAGATAGCATATAGCGGTTTGGCTAAATTTTGCCAACCTGATGCAGAAACCCGCCAATTGGCGCTTCAGCAGCTATCTCCCTAGACTGACAACTGCTGCTGGCGGTGGGTTCGCATGGTGTCTACAAACTTGGCGAACAAGTAGTCGGCATCGTGGGGGCCAGGACTGGCCTCGGGGTGGTATTGCACCGAGAACAGGGGCAGGGTCTTATGGGCTAGCCCGGCTACGGTCTGGTCATTGAGATTTAGATGGGTCACGGTAACTGTTTCTTCAGGAATCGAGGCGGCATCGAGGGCAAAGCCGTGGTTTTGGCTGGTGATTTCTACCTGACGATTCAGGCCGCAGGGCTGATTTAGTCCCCGATGACCAAACCGCAGCTTAAAGGTCGAGGCCCCTAGGGACAGCCCGAGAATCTGGTGGCCCATGCAGATGCCAAAGGTGGGCAGCGAATGATTCAGCAGTGCCTGCACCAGATCTGGAGCTTTAGTCACTGCCGCCGGGTCACCGGGGCCGTTAGACAGGAAAATTCCGTCGGGCTGGTAGCCCATGATTTGCTCTGGGGTGGTGCTGGCGGGCACCACAATCACCCGACAGCCGTAGCTGGCCAGACGGCGTAGAATGTTGCGCTTCACCCCAAAGTCAACGGCAACTACAGTCAACGGGGCACCATCGTCTGGCCCTGGCGCGGTAGGGCCAAAGGCCCAGGCATCTTCAGTAACCTCGCTCCATTCGTAGACTTGCTCCGTAGTCACCTGATCGACCAAGTTTAGCCCAGCCATAGAGGGCGCGTCTTGCAGCTGGCGCAGCAGTTCTTCGGGGTCGAGCACGATTGTAGAAATGGCCCCATTCATCGCTCCCGCCGTGCGCAGCTTGCGAGTGAGGGCACGGGTGTCGATACCGAAGATGCCGGGAATTTTGTGGGTCTTGAGGTAGTTGGGCAGCGACTGGGTAGAGCGCCAGTTGCTGGGAATTTCGCAGATGTTGCGGGCGATCGCACCCTTGATGTGGGGCCGACTCGACTCCTCATCGTCGGGGTTGACCCCAGTGTTGCCCAATTCGGGGTAGGTAAAGGTGACAATCTGGCCACAGTAGCTGGGGTCGGTCATGACTTCTTGATATCCCGTCATGCCGGTATTGAAGACCACCTCACCCATCACGGTGCCCGGTGCCCCAAACGACCAGCCTCGAAATACTGAGCCATCGGCCAACACAAGCACTGCGGCAGGGGCATCAGGAAAAACCATGGCGATGTTCTCAGCGCTAAGAATCGCTATTATCCTAAGGCCTAAGCCGAACTTTCAGCTATTACACCTAAATTAAATCTCCTGAGATTCAGAATCTAGGGCATGCCAGGGTTTAGGACTCGAAGCACGGCGTTCAAGACAATGCCCACCCCCAGCAATCGCTGCATCAGTCTAGTGAACTGCCACTACCATGGGCCTAGGCCATGACCACAACAGTGGTTGAATAGGGAATTCTGAGCCTCGGTAGCGCGTTTGGGACAGATAACACTATGGGCAGACCCGTGGCGAGCAGATGGTTGATCCTCGGCGCAGTGACCTGGAGTTTAGCGGGTTGCGGGCTACCCCTTGGGGCAGGGCCATCGGTAGCCCCAGCATCTCCGGTAGAGGAGACGGGTCAGCCAGTTCTGTCAGCCATGCCCAGCCAGACCGCAGCGCCTGCCACCCCAGCCCCGGTTGTCGATACGTTTCGCGAAGCGGTGAACCGGGCCACGAGCGCCGTTGCCATTGGCCAGTCGGCCCAGTCGAGCGGAGACTGGCAACTGGCAGCCAGCCGCTGGCAGCAGGCCATTGCCCTGATGGAGCAGGTGCCGAGTAGCAGCCCCCACCATGCCCAAGCCAAATCTAAGACTCAAGAATACAAGCAGCACTTAGCCGCCGCCCAGCGCCGCGCCACCGGCAGCATCGTGCCAGCCCCAGCGCCGATCGCAGCCGACCCGGCCCTTCCCGCTGGCCTGGCCGCCCAAATTCCTATTCAGCGGCGACAGGGGGGCACCCCAGTCGTCGCCGTTACCCTCAAGGCGGCCACCGGCTCCCAAACGTTTCCCATGCTGTTTGACACGGGCGCGACGGGCACGCTGATTACGGCGGAAATGGCCCAGGCGGTGGGGGTAACTATCGTTGGCGAGACCCAGGCCAGAATTGCCGACGGTAGCGTAGTCACCCTTCCCATCGGCATTGTGAATGCGGTGGAACTGGGTGGCCTACGACGTGAGCAGGTCAAGGTGGCGATCGGCGGCAATTACGGCCTACTGGGCCAAGACATCTATGGCGAGTACGGCATTGCCATTGGCTCTCATATGATTCACCTGCATGAGTGAGAGGGTTTGAAGGTTGAAACGTTAAGACCGAACCCCGATCCTCAAAATCATGACTTGCCCAGGGCGCAGATATTCGTGCGATCATGCAGCAGGTTCCCCCCTTCCTTCGAGTGTTATGACCGTGTCTGTGCTACCTAACGCTGCTGCTGCCCTGAGCGAATTGACCTCCATTGATTTGGCCGCGAGGGTGCAGCTAGCGGCAGTCAAGACCCCGCTGATTGAAACCCCTATTCCCACTGCCTATGTGGCCGCAGAGGATGCCGCTAGCACCCCGCCCCTGCTGCTGATCCACGGTTTTGACAGCTCGCTATTTGAGTTTCGCCGCCTGCTGCCCCTGCTGGAGCCTAGCGCCTGGGCCATGGATTTGCTGGGGTTTGGGTTTAGCGATCGCGCCCTCATCCCCAACCTCTCTCCCGGAGCCATCAAGCTGCACCTGCACAGCTTTTGGCAGCAGCAGATTGGCCGTCCTGTAGTGCTGGTCGGAGCTTCCATGGGCGGGGCCGCTGCCATCGACTTTGCCTTGACCTACCCCGAGACCTTAGCTGGTCTGGTACTGATCGATGCCGCTGGCTTTGCCGCTGGCCCCGCCATGGGCAACCTGATGGTGCCACCCTTAGATAGCTGGGCCACAGCCTTTTTGCGCAGTCCTAGGGTACGACGCAGCATTAGCCGTCAGGCCTACTTCGACAAAACCTTCGTCACCGCCGATGCAGAACTGTGCGCTGCCCTGCACCTCCAGTGCCCCGGCTGGCAGGAGGCCCTAATTGCCTTTACCAAGAGCGGCGGCTACAACTTCTTGGCCGCCAAAATTCCTGAAATCGCCTGCCCTACCCTGGTGATTTGGGGCGAGCAGGACAAAATTCTGGGGACGAAGGACGCGCGGCGGTTTGAGCGGGCAATTCCTAACAGTAAGCTGGTTTGGATTTCCAACTGCGGTCACGTGCCCCACCTAGAAAAGCCCCAGGAGACGGCGGCGGCGATCGCCCCCTTCATCGCCCAACTGCCCCCGACCGCCTGAGCGTCTCTTGGGATAGTGTCAACGGGGCAGCAAATTTATCGCCAATGTTTCAAGATATGTAATGAAGAGTCGCGCAGCTTTGGGGCGCGATCGAGGCAACCCTAACCATTTGGAGCCATCCGCAAACGGGTATGACGCAATTCTCCCAGACCAGCACCGTCGATGCCGATACTGCCCTGCCAGGAACTAATGGCACCGCCCCTGCTGCCACCCCACTGAGCCCTTTTGTCGCCCGCCACCTGGGGCCAACCGAAGGCGACACCAAGGCCATGCTGACGGCCCTGGGCTATGCCTCTCTGGATGAACTGACTGACGCCACAGTACCCGCGAAGATTCGGCTCCAACAGCCTCTCAATCTGCCCCAGGGGCTAGACGAGGCCGCTGCGATCGCCCAGCTCAAAACCCTGGCCCATCAAAATGAGGTGTGGCGATCGTACCTGGGCCTAGGCTACGCCAACACCCTCATCCCGGCGGTGGTACAGCGCAACGTGCTCGAAAATCCTGGCTGGTACACTCAATACACCCCCTACCAGCCCGAAATTTCCCAAGGTCGCCTAGAGGCGCTGCTCAACTTCCAAACCCTGGTGACTGATTTAACAGGGATGGAAATTGCCAACGCCTCCCTGCTCGACGAGGGCACCGCCGCAGCTGAGGCCATGACCCTGGCCTTCAACGCCCGCAAGCAAAAAGACGCTAAAACCTTCTGGGTTTCCGCCGCCTGCCATCCGCAGACTATTGATGTGGTCAAAACCCGTGCCTTACCCCTGGGCATTGAGATCGTCGTGAGCGACCACCAAACCTTTAGCTTCGACACTCCGGTGTTTGGGGTGCTGCTGCAATACCCCGCCACCGATGGAGCGATCTACAACTACGAAGACTTTGTCACCCAGGCCCACGCCCACCACGCCCTGGTCACCGTCGCCGCCGATCTGCTCAGCCTCACCCTGCTGCGGCCCCCCGGCGAGTTCGGGGCCGACGTAGTGGTGGGCAACACCCAGCGCTTTGGTGTGCCCCTAGGCTTTGGCGGCCCCCACGCCGCCTTCTTTGCCACCCGCAACAGCTTTGCCCGCAAGCTGCCCGGTCGCCTGGTGGGTGTTTCTAAAGACACCTATGGCAACCCCGCCCTGCGCCTCACCCTGCAAACCCGCGAACAGCACATTCGCCGCGACGCCGCCACCAGCAACATCTGCACCGCCCAGGTGCTGCTGGCAATCATGGCCAGCATGTACGCGGTGTACCACGGGCCGGAGGGGTTAAGGGCGATCGCAGCCCGCATCCACCACCAAACCCAAACCCTCGCTGCCGCCCTCACCGAGGCTGGCTTTGAACTGGGCAAAGAAACTATGTTCGACACGCTGCGGGTCACGGTGGGCGATCGCCAAGCCACCATCCTCGCCCACGCCACTGCTCACCACATCAACCTGCGGGTACTCGATGCCGACACCCTAATCGTCGCCCTCGACGAAACCGTCACCGACGCTGATCTTCAAGACCTGATCAGCGTCTTTACCGGCGAGCCCAATTCAAAATTCAAAATTCAAAATTCAAAACTCCCCTACCCCCCTACTCCCCCACTCCCCTACCCCCTATCCCGCACCACCCCCTACCTCACCCACCCCACCTTCAACCGCTACCACTCCGAAACGGAGATGCTGCGGTACCTCTATCGCCTGCAAAACAAAGATCTCTCCCTGGCGACGGCGATGATTCCCCTGGGCTCCTGCACCATGAAGCTCAACGCCACCGCCGAGATGGTGCCCATCACCTGGCCCGAGTTTGGCCAGATTCACCCCTTTGCCCCCGCCGAACAGACCGCAGGCTACCGACAGCTATTTGCCGATTTAGAAACCTGGCTGGCCGAAATTACGGGGTTTGACGGCGTTTCGCTCCAGCCCAACGCGGGTGCCCAGGGCGAATACGCGGGCCTGCTGGTGATTCGTGAATATCACCAGCAGCGGGGCGACTACCACCGCAACGTCTGCCTGATTCCCCAGTCGGCCCACGGCACCAACCCCGCCAGCGCTGTCATGGCCGGTATGAAAGTTGTCCCCGTCGCCTGCGATGAGGATGGCAACATCGACGTGGCCGACCTCCAGGCCAAGGCCGAAAAGCACAGCGAGAATCTGTCGGCGCTGATGGTCACCTACCCTTCCACCCACGGGGTGTTTGAGGCGGGCATTGCCGAAATCTGCGCTATCATCCACACCCACGGTGGCCAGGTCTATATGGATGGGGCCAACATGAATGCCCAGGTGGGCCTCTGCCGCCCCGCCGACTTTGGGGCCGATGTCTGCCACCTCAACCTGCACAAAACCTTCTGCATTCCCCACGGCGGCGGCGGGCCAGGGGTCGGCCCGATTGGGGTAAAGGCTCACCTAGTGCCCTACCTGCCGGGTCATAGCTTGGTGAATGGAGTTGGCGGCAACCAGGGCATTGGTGCGGTGACCTCAGCCCCCTGGGGCAGCGCCAGCATTCTGCCGATCTCATGGATGTACATTGCCATGATGGGCGGTGCGGGGCTGACGCGAGCCACAGAAATCGCTATTCTCAACGCCAACTACATCGCCCAGCGATTGGCGGGGCACTACGACATTCTCTACACCGGCCAGAACGGGCGAGTGGCCCACGAGTGCATTCTCGATGTGCGCCCCTTCAAAAAGTCGGCGGATATTGGCGTAGAAGATGTGGCCAAACGGCTGATCGACTATGGCTTTCACCCACCCACCATGTCGTGGCCGGTGGCGGGCACGCTGATGGTGGAGCCCACTGAGAGTGAATCTAAGGCAGAGCTCGATCGCTTCTGCGACGCAATGATCGCCATCCGTGAGGAGATTCGTGCGATTGAGATTGGGGAGAGCGATCGCGACAACAACCTGCTCAAAAACGCGCCCCATACAGCAGCAGATCTCGTGTCTAACTGGAATCGTCCCTACAGCCGAGAGCAGGCGGTGTTTCCGACGCCGTTCACCCGCAGCGCCAAGTTTTGGCCAGCGGTGAACCGGATTGACCAGGCTTATGGCGATCGCAACCTAGTCTGCTCCTGCATCGGCATGGATGCCTACGACGAAGCTTAGGGGCAGCCCGAGGATTTTCTGGCATCGGAAATTCTTCAAATTCGTTGCAAGCCGAGGCTTTGCCTTTAAGCTAAAGCTGTTGAGTTTCTGCAAATTCACCGCAGATGGCGAATTTTCCACAGCCTAAGATCATTTTTTTGGATGCGGTCGGCACCCTGTTTGGCGTAGCGGGCAGCGTTGGCGAAGCCTACGCCGATATGGCCCAGCACCACGGCATTGAGGTCGATGCTGCAATCTTGAATCAGGCGTTTTTCCGCGCCTTTAGAGCTGCCCCAGAAATGGCTTTCCCCGGTAGCGACCCAGCCACAGTGCCCGAGCAAGAGTATCGCTGGTGGCGGGTAATTGCCCAGCAGACCTTTAGCAGTGCCGGAGTGCTCGATCGCTTCGTAGATTTTGATAGCTTTTTTGCCGACCTCTACGCCCACTTTGCCACCGCCGCCCCCTGGGAACTCTACCCCGACGTGCCCCCGGCCCTCGATCGCTGGCGGCGGCGCGGCATCACCCTGGGTGTGATCTCAAACTTCGACACCCGGCTATATCAGGTGCTCGAAGAACTCAACCTAGCCACCTATTTTAGCTCAGTCACGCTTTCATCCGAAGCGGGGGCAGCCAAGCCCGACCCGCTAATTTTTGCCACTGCCCTGCAAAAGCACCGCTGCGACGCCAGCCAAGCCTGGCACATCGGCGACAGCAAAACAGACGATTTCGAAGGAGCCAAAGCCGCCGGACTGCACGGCATCTTAGTCAAGCGACCCGTGCGCCAGTAAATCGCCTAACCCCACCCACTCACCCACCAGCAACCTAACCCCTAGTGCCCCTAAAGGCCAACTCCGCCGGGCCAGTCATATAGACGCGATTGTCGGCGGCTGACCACTCAATGTAGAGGGGGCCACCGGGTAGTTCGACCGTGGCAGCGCGATCGCATACCCCATTCAGCACCCCCGCCACCAGAGATGCACAGGCCCCAGTACCGCAGGCCAGGGTAATGCCAGCCCCTCGCTCCCACACCCGCATTTTGAGATAGTCGGGCCGCACCACCTGAATGAACTCAGTATTGATTCGCTGGGGAAACACGGTGTGGTGCTCGAACTGAGGGCCAAGGCTTTCTAGGGCGATCGCCGCCACATCCTCCACAAACGTAATGCAGTGGGGGTTGCCCATGCTCACACAGGTCACCGCCCAAGTTTGGTTAGCCACAGTCAACGGCACATCTACGACCTTGTCCTCAGCCGCTGCCAGGGTAGTAGGAATTTCCCGCGCCAGCAGGTAGGGCGGCCCCATATCGACCGTCACCTGGCCATCGGGTTGCAGGGTGGGCGAAATCAGCCCCGCCAGCGTGTGAATTCGGTAGGTGTGGGGAGCCTGGGGTACCTTGCCATCAGCGGTTTCCAGAGTCTCTAAAAACTTGGCCATACAGCGAATGCCGTTGCCGCACATCTCCGGCTCAGAGCCGTCGGAGTTATAGATGCGCATGGTGTAGTCGGTGCCCCCCTGCCCCGGCAGCGCAAAGATCACCCCATCAGCGCCAATGCCAAAATGGCGATCGCACCACTGCACCGCCATCTCAGGACTAATTACTGGCTCCACCTGGTGACGGTTATCCACCAAAATAAAGTCATTGCCTAAGCCGTGGTACTTGCTAAATTCCATATTCGCCGCTGCTGAATGAGTGAGCCTTAATTATCGGCCAAAGTAGGGGTTAAGGAGTGAGGGGTAGGGAGTAGGGAGTTGTGGGTTTATCAATCTGGCCACCTACTCACCCACTCACCCACGCTCTCCCGCTCCCCTCACCTTCCTTAACAAATTCCCTCCCCTTGTAACCTAACCCTGCCAAACGGGGTACCGTAAGACCAGCATAAGTTCAGTGGCCTAGCACCATGTCTCAAGAGTTTGCCACCGGGTTGCCCAGCGTTCGCCAGGTTCAAAACCTAATTCGCGACAACGCCCCTATTGAGGTCAAGCTCCTCACTGGCGACGTTATTACGGGTCACGTCGTATGGCAAGACCCCCAATGCATCTGCGTACAGACCGAAGACCAGAGCAAGCACCAGATTTGGAAGCAGGCGATTGGCTTCCTGAAATATTCTTAATTCGTCACTGTGCCCCCAAGCAGTCTTCACACGTTCCTGTAGTCTGCTGAATTGATTGGGGAAAACTAACCCCAGGTGGATGCCTACCCCTATTGATATTTCGGTCCCCTAATTTCCAGTAAAAGCCGTTAATCCGCCAGTTTCATGGAGCTTTTGGCCAAATGACTATCGAAAAAATTGTTGAACAAGCCCTACAAGACGGCTACCTCACCCCCGCCATGGAGGCCGAAGTAGGTCGCATTTGCGACACCGCTGCCGAGCTTTCGATTGAAGAATATATGGCTCTCGATCGCCTGATGGGAGCTCTGCTCACCGGCGAAGTAGTGGCTGTGCCTCGCAAGCAGTTCATCAATGTGATGGAAGAACTGGTGCTGACCGAGGCAATTTCGCGGGTGGCTGAGATTGAGTCTACCTCCGACAAAACCCTTGATTTGGGCGACATCGCGGCTTACGCCCTCAACCGGCTACCGCCCCTCTACGCCACCACCGAAGAAGGCGCTAACTTTCAACGCGAAAGTGCTCGCGGTGAGCTGTCTGCCCTGATTGCCGACCAGGTTCAGCAGGCCATCTCCCGCAACCTCGACAAGCCCGACTTCTACCCCGAGCGCCAGATCATCCAGAAGAAAACTGGCGACAACGTGCTCAGCCAAGTCAGCTCGCTGCTGCAAGACCACGCCCACAAGTTTGAGCCGGCACCCAAGGCGTAGTCAGGCTTCTAGGGCTACGCCCCCAGCTTACTCCCCAGTTTTTTACTAGGGCCAGATCTAGCCAGCTCGGCGCGATCGCGGCCCTAGTTTATTTTTAAAGGCTAGAACGGGTACACCCGCGGAGCAATTAGCACCGTGAGTAGCCAAAAGGCCAGGTTAAAGGGAATGCCAACCCGCAGGAAATCGGTGAACTTATAGCCACCGGGGCCGTAGACCATCAGGTTGGTCTGATAGCCAATCGGGGTGCTAAAGCTAGCCGAAGCGGCAATCATCAGCGCCACCACAAAGGGAATGAAGCTCACCCCCAAACTCTGCGACAGGGAAAGCGCAATGGGAAACACCACCGCCGCCGCTGCGTTATTGGTAATCACCTCGGTGAGGACGGTGGTCACGCCGTAGACAATGGCCAGGGCCACCCAGGGGTTGTCGCCAGCCATGCCCAGCACCCCACCCGCCAGCACGGCGGCGGCCCCGGTAACCTCCAGCGCCTTGCCAAGGCCCAGAGCGGCGGCCACCACCAGCAGCACCGACCAGTCAATGGTGCGAAAGCCCTGCTGAAACGAGCAGCAGCCGGTGACCACAATCAGCAGCGCCGCCAGGGTGGCGGCATTGAGCATGTCCATCCAGCCGGAGGTGGCCAGGGCCACCATTAGCACCAAAATGGCTAGGGCCATAGGGGCGCGATCGTGGCGCAGCGGGTCGGAATTGGGCACCTCGCTGACCAGGTAGAAATCACGGGAGGCTCGACGCTCCTCTAAAAACGAGGGGTTGGCCTCTAGCAACAATGTATCTCCGGTTTGCAGCCGAATATCGCCAATTTTGCCCGACAAACGCTCGCCGTTGCGGCCCACTGCCAGCACCACCGCCCTATAGCGGCTACGAAACTTGCCCTGGCGAATGGTAATGCCCACCAGCGGGCAGGTGTTCGATACCACGGCTTCCACCAGGGTGCGCTCGGTGCGGGGAGTATCGAGCTTGAACACCTGGTCGGTGGCGGGCTGCAATCCTCGAATTTGGTTGAGGTCAACAATTGAGTCAACCATACCCACAAACACGAGCTGGTCTTGTTCTTGCAGCACCTCTTGGGGGCCAATGGCGGTCAGCAGCCGCCCCCCTCGCTGAATTTCGGTCAGGTACAGCCCCGGCAGATGGCGCAGCCCGGCCTGTTCAACGGTTTTACCCGCCAGGGGGCTGTGGGTTTCAACCACCATTTCTACGGTGTACTCTCGCGGGTCGTCGGTGTCGGTAATGGCGGGCTTACGCTGGGGCAGCAGCCAGCGCTGGGCCAAAACTAGCATTAGGGTACCGGCGATCGCACAGGGCACCCCGACCGGCACTAGATCAAACAGCTTGAGGCCGGGGTAGTCGGTTTCAGACACCAGCAGCCCGTTGACCACCAGGTTAGTGCTGGTACCAATCAGCGTACACATGCCCCCCATGATCGCCGCATAGCTGAGCGGAATCATTAGCTTAGAGGGGCTAATGCGCAGTTTTCGGCACCAGTCGCTGACTACCGGGATAAACATCGCCACAATCGGCGTGTTGTTGAG
The DNA here is from genome assembly GCA_019358835.1 of Tildeniella torsiva UHER 1998/13D. Lineage (GTDB taxonomy): Bacteria > Cyanobacteriota > Cyanobacteriia > Phormidesmidales > Phormidesmidaceae > Nodosilinea > Nodosilinea torsiva. The sequence continues at coordinate 193,624 of JAHHIH010000007.1, read as the reverse complement.
AAAAGCGCTCATGCCCAGCACCGGCAGGATGAGCCGCAGGAGCGCTGTGGTTTGCCCCTTCGGCAGCCCCAGCACAGCGCGCGAAATCATATCTAACCCCCCGGTTTGCTGTAGGCCAGCAACAACGACGTACAGCACGCCCACGGTCATCATGCCGGGGTTGCTAAACCCGGCCAGGGCGGTAGCCGTATCGAGCACCCCAGTCAACAACAGGATGGCCAGGGCTGCGAGAAAAATGGCATCAGCTGGCAGGGTGGTAAGGGCATTGAGCAAAAAAGCCCCCAGCGTCACACCAATCGTCAACCACCCCCCCCAGGTCAGCTGCTCCGGCAGCGTCACCAGCCCTAGGCCCAGGGCACCCCCCACAGCGATGGCCAAGCCGATGACTATAGCAGCGACCAAGGCACCCTTGTGAACCGTATTTTCCACCGAAAATGTATCGTACCGTTGCCTATCCTGGAGCGGATCGTATTCCATAAAAAGTCAACCGGGGATACTAACCCAAACAGGAGAAATTGAAGCTATAGCGTCAGCTCAATCGCTGAAACGGCTAGCCGCCTTACCAACGCATCGAGTCGATGACCGCTGCAAAGAGGTTTCGAGCAACCGTCTAAGACAAGGACAATTGCCGTGAAATTCATTTTGAGTTGAAGCAGGTTCTCACTCTATTCATCTTAACAGCGAGAGCACTGCGAATTAACCTAGCTTGGCGTTAGCCCCAGTCAGCGACAGCAACAACAAACCCTTGCCTCTACGCGATTGGGGCGGCATCTCTGGGTTCGGTGCCGCCAACTTCTGTGGCAAACGCAGGGCGCTGATGACTCCAGGGGCTAACCTGCTCAAGCTGCGCGGCCAGGGCCAACAAGGTAGCTTCATCGGCGGGGCGACCCACCAGCTGCACGCCAATGGGCACACCGCTGGGGGCAAACCCTCGGGGAATCGCTAGGGCGGGCTGGCCGCTAGCGTTGAAGGGGGGACAGGGGGCCACCCAGTTGATCACGTTGTCGAGCACCTTGGGCGATCGCAGCCCCTTCCACTCGCCCACTTTAATGGTGGGGTGCATGTACACAGGCAAGATCAGCACGTCGTAGGGGTAACAAAACTGGACGATCTGACGAGCCATGATCTGTAGCTTGGCCACCGCTTGCAGATAGGCCCCGCTGTTGATGCGCCAGGCTCGCCAGTAGAGCCAGCGGTTCATCTTTTCCATCACGACCCAGGGCACGCCCACCTCCGTCAGTACGCACTCCCACACCACCACAAAAGGCTCAATCAAGGCTTCTAGGTCAGGGAACGTGACTTCTTCGGCGCTATGACCCAGGTCTTCGACCTGCTGCACCGTTTCATAGATAGCCTGGCGACAGACAGGGTCAACTTCACCAATGGGATCCAGACGGGTAGCATAGCCAATTCGCAACGGCCTAGGCGGCGTCGCCAGCCCAGCCAGGAACGATGGCTCTGGATCGGGCAGCCAGTAGGGGTCACCCACCTCATACCCACTCAGCACATCCAACAGAGCAGCGGTGTCGGCTACGGTGCGCCCCAGAGGGCCATTCACCGCTAGCCCGTTGAGCCGCTCCCCCGCTGGGGAAAAGCTGATCCGCCCTCGGGAGGACTTCATCCCCACCAGCCCGCAGCAAAAGGCCGGGCCGCGCAGCGAACCGCCCCCGTCAGACCCCTGGGAAACGGCGCACAGCCCCGCCGCCAGAGCCGCCGCCCCGCCGCCGCTGGAGCCCCCTGGGGTGTAGTCCAAATTCCACGGGTTGCGGGCGGGGGGAAAGCCCGGCGGCTCGGTATAGGGCAGCGACCCGAGCTGCGAGGTGGCGGTTTTGCCCAGGATAATCATCCCCGCCTGGCGCAGCTTGCTAACGATGTAGTCGTCTTGGGGGGCAATGCGATCGCAGGCCACCCTCAGCCCATAGGCACAGGGCACCCCCTCCACCGGGTTGAGGTCTTTGACCGATACGGTGACCCCAAACAGCGGCGGCAAATCGTCGGGATTGCTCGCCAGATGCTCGGTTTTTGCCTTGGCGTCAGCCAGAGCCTGCTCCGCCATCACCGTCACATAGGCCCCCAGGGCCGGGTTGAGCCGCGCAATGCGCTCTAGATAGATCTCGGTGAGATCTAGAGGGGAGATTTCTTTGTTGCGAATCAGCCGAGCTTGTTCGAGGGCGGGCAAGAAGGCAAGATCGACTGAATTCATGGCTACAGGGTTAAGGACTGGGGATTGTTTTCAATCACGTTGGCCAGATCCTTAAGGAAAGCGGCGGCATCGGCCCCATAGATGACGCGGTGGTCGCAGGTGATATTGACCTGCATCTGGCGCTTGACGCCCATCAGGCCCTCAGGGGTGGCGACCACTGTGGGGCGAGAAGCCCCGATCGCCAAAATCGAACCCTGCCCCGGCGGCAAAATCGCGTCGAAGCGATCGACTCCAAACATGCCCAGGTTCGACAGGGTGAAGGTGCCAGAGGTGTATTCGTCGGGCTGGAGCTGCTTGGAGCGCGATCGCGCCACCAGGTCAGCCCAGGTGCGCGACAGCGAATAGATATCGGCCTGGTCGGCATTCTTCAGTACCGGCGTGATCAGCCCGCCCCCTTCCATCGCCACCGCTACGGCGATATTGATGCCTGAATGGTACTGAATGCCCTGGTCGGTAAAGCCCGCATTGACCAGCGGGTGTTTTTGCAGAGTAACGGCTACGGCCTTGGCCAGCAGCCCGGTCATGGTCACGCCTTTAGATTTGATCTGCTTGTAGAGAGCATCTAAATTGTCGGTGGTAATGGTGTAGCCCACATGGAAGGTGGGCACCGCCAGACTGGCCACCATATTGCGAATGACCGCCTGCTGAAGGGTATTGAAGGGCACGACCTGGCCCAGGGGGGCCGCGCTGGGGGTCGGGGCCAGTGGTGGGGCAGCGGGAGTCGGGGCCGCCACCGGAGGCGCTACCGCCGCCAGGGGCGTAGCCACGGGGCCAGGGGAAGTCGGCGTCTTGCCCGCCGCCAGTTCCACATCCTGGGCCACAATGCGACCGTGGGGGCCACTGCCCTGAAGGGTGCCGAGGTCTATCTTGAGATCTTTGGCCAGCTTGCGAGCGCGGGGCGAAATCACCACTCGACCGCTGCGATTGCTTGCGGGAGCCCCATTTTGAGCAGCAGGGGCCGGAGCTTCAACCACGGCTACCGGGGCAGCGGCTTCGGGAGTGGGGGCGGAGTCACCTCCGGCGACACCGGCTTTGGCGGCGGCCTGCTGTTTGGCAGTCTCGACTTCGGCTTCGGTTTCGGCCAGCAGGGCGATCGCCTCCCCCACCGGAGCCGTGCCCCCCGCTTCCACCACAATGGCGGCCAAAATGCCTTCGTGGAATGACTCCACATCCATGTCGGCCTTGTCGGACTCGACAATCACCACCGTTTCGCCTTTTTCTACCCTGTCGCCGGGGGCTTTGACCCAAGACACAATCTTGCCTTCGGTCATGGTTGAGCTGAGGGCAGGCATAAAGACTTCGCGAATCATGGAGGTGACTTCCGAAACAGGGTTAAAACGACAGAGCAGCAGAGATGCCAAGGATTTATTCTATCCCCAAGGCTGAACCGTTCGAGCGTTTAAACGGTCAAACGGGGGCAGGCTGAGACGCGCCGAAACTAGAGTTCGCCGCGAATCTCTTGAATCACGCCATCCTTGATCAAAATTTCAACCTGGAGCTTGCGCACCAGATTGTCGCCCACTGAGACATTAAAAAAGCTCTCGACCTTGCCCTGCTCCACTTCAGCATCGATCGCAATGGTCTGCACTTCCTGGAGCTGTTGCAGGCTCTGGTTCTTTTGCTGAAGCAGTTTGCTCTTGTCTTGGTTGAGCTGATTTTGAATATTGCCCATCTGCTGCTGAAGGGTGCCGCTGGTGGGCTGCCCTTCGGCCTGCTTTTGCAGCTCGGCCACCATGCGCTGGCCCTGCATTTCGAGCTGTTGCAGACGACCATCGACCTGGTTAATTTGGGTCTGGAGCTGCTTCTGCGCCTCTTCTTTCCACAGGGGGGTCACAATGGCTTTAATATTGACTACCCGCTTGAGCAGCAGCGTTTGATTCTCATCCATAATCTTTGACGCAATAAAGAAATCACCAATACCGACTACGACCAGCGAGCACCGTGGCCGGACTATTCCACCGCATGTGGCTGAGGTTAGTGAAGTCTTTACACCACCCGCAGCTACACAAACATCGCGTCAATCATATCGCGATACCGGGCCGTAACCACGGGACGGCGGACTTTTAGGGTTTGGGTGAGCAAGCCGTTGTCAATGGAGAAGGGTTCGAGAATCAGGCGGAAGGGGCCGATGCGATCGTCGGGACGGTAGCCGGGGCGATCTTTCACCTCGCGGCCCAGCTCATCGCGAAACAGCTTCTGCACCCGCTCGTCGTCGAGGGTAATAGCGGTGCAGTCAGCGGGGGCGGGGGTGGTGTCGCCAGGAATAGCAATAAATAGGGACTGGCTGGCGGCCCAGCCCTGGAGCGCATCTAGGTTAGGAACAAGGAGCGCACCGAGCGATCGCTGATCTTGACCCACCAGCATGATCTGGTCGATGTACTTGCTGCGAATGCAGGCGTCTTCAATGGGCTGGGGCTCAATGTTTTCACCGTTGGTGAGCACGATGGTGTCTTTGGCCCGGCCGGTGAGCACCACGTTGCCGTCGCGGCTAATCCAGCCCAGGTCGCCCGTGTCAAACCAGCCCTCGGGGTCGATCGCCTTTTGGGTGGCCTCGGGGTTGCGGTAGTAGCCCTCCATAATCTGCGGCCCTCGCGCCAGCACCAGCCCCTGGCCCCCCTGGGGCAGCTCCTGGCGGGTTTCCAGATCCACCACCTTAATTTCGGTAAAGGGAATGGGCTGCCCCGCTGCCCCGCGCAAATTTCGCCAGGGACGGCGGGCCGAGAGCACCGGGGCCGTTTCGGTGAGGCCGTAGCCCACGATTAGCTGGACGCAGATGATTTCAAAGAAAATATCGATGTGTCGGGCCAACGAGCCGCCGCCGCTGATTAGCTGCTTGACCTGTCCCCCCGTGGCTTCACTGACTTTGCCGTAGACCAGCTTTTTGCCCAGCTGGTGCAGGGGCCACAGGGCCAGAGCCGCCAGCCCCGACCCCAAGCGTTTTAGGGACGGCAGGTCAGGCTCGTCGATTTTCATATCCTGGTAGCGCCAGAGGTTTTCGACGTAGCGCTGGCTGAGGCCAAAGAAGGTAAAGATTAGCTTTTGCTTGCCGGGGCTTTGTTCGCGAAACTGCTTTTGCGCCCCTTCGTAGATCGACTCCCACAGGCGGGGCACCCCCACCATGTACTGGGGTTTGGTGGCCTTGAGGTCGGCCTTGAGGTGGCGAATGCTGCTGTAGGTCTGGGTACAGCCCCGCGACAGCAAAAAGTATTCGGCGGTGCGCTCAAAGCTGTGCCAGGAGGGCAAAATGCCCACCACGCGATCGCCCGGCTCGGGCTGCACCACCGCCTCCAAAGTATTGATCTGGTGCAGCAGATTGCGGTGGCTGAGCATCACCCCCTTGGGCTGGCCGGTTGTGCCGGAGGTGTAGATCAGCGTGGCCAAATCTTCAGGCTTGATGGGCACTGGGTTGTAGGCATGCTCGGCCCCCAGAGCCATGAGCTGACCAAAATTGAGGATTTTGAGGCGATCGCCCTCGGGCGGTTCTTCATCCGACAGCAAAATCACCAGGGGGATGGGCAGGGTGTCGATGCGATTGCGCAGACGCTTCAGCAGCGCCAGGGTCTCGACCACCAGCACCGTGCTCTCGCTGTGCTCGGCAATGTAGGCAAGCTCTTCGGTTTCGGCGGTGGCGCTGCGCACGGCGTTCATGCCGCCAGCGGTCATAATGCCCTGGTCGGCAATGAACCAGCGGTGGCTGTTGTCGGCAAACAGGGCCACATGGGCGCGATTCTCTACCCCCAGAGCCTGCAAGCCACTGGCGAAGGTGCGAATCGCCTCGGCCAGCTGGCGATAGGTGAGGGTAGCGGCAGGCTTGTAGTGGGGGTCGTTGAGGGCCACCATGTCGCCGTATTTCTCGGCCACAAGGGGCCAAATTTCGTGCAGCGCCTGGAGCCGCTCGTAGGGGTTGTGGGCTTCTAGGCAGGCGCGATCGCGCTGTCGCACCTCTTGCAGAGCAGTTGTGGATACGGGCATAGCGGCCACCAAAAGTTTAGAAAAGCTTGCGGTAATCCTACCGCAGCCTGGTCTAAGGCTAGCCCTAAAGCTTATGGGCCTTAACATTCGCCCTTCCAGAAAATGAACTGGTCAGAAATTGAGCTGGTGGGGAGCGGGGGGGCGATCGCCAACTTTCAGACTGGATTCAGCTCATCGCGAACAGCTTTTATTTTTGGCAGCGCAAAATATAGATGGTCAAGGTTAGACGACCCAGCCACCGCTGACACTGTCCCGCCAAGTTCTGTATTCGAGTCCAGTGAGACTCAAGTTCTCATGTTGTGTACCTCTTGCCAAAACAAACCCCACTGCCTAGCCGCCCAGCTAGCAGTGGGGGACGCCGCCCTAGCCAAACTGCTGGGGCAGCTCAAACGCTGTAGCCTGCAATCACCCCGCCGCAGCCTGTGGCAGAGGGTTCAAGGCTTCTGGACATCCCACACAGTCTGGAACACGCTACGTCTGAGGCCAAAGCGCTAGCTACTCAGCCGCCTCAAACACCGTCTCATCTTCCTTGCGCCAGGCAGGATCCACCAGGCAAATGAATACCAGCGGGATATCCCCTGTATTGCGGATGTACTGGCGGGCCTGGGGCGGAATATACACCGCATCCCCCGGCTCGACGGATTGAGTCTCACCGTCGATGGACATGTCCCCCCGCCCGGCCAGAATGTAGTACACCTCGGAGGTGGTCAGCGCATGGGGGGTAGACACCTGCCCCACCGGCACCGTGGCGTGGGCCAGACTGTAGCGCAGGGCCAGGTCTTGCTTGTCGGGGTGCAGCAGCTCTCGCAGCTGGGTGCCGTCACCGGCCACAAATTCGGGGCAGTCGAGCAGTTTACGAATCAGCATGGCAGCAGCAGTAGCGACACCCTTTCGCCGCAGGACTTCACTACGTGGGTTGAGTAACCGCAGGAAGATCGCTCAGCGGGGTAGTTTTCTCCGTCATCATAGCCTCGACGGCAGCGGGCGCTAGGGGACGCGAAAACAAATATCCCTGGCCTAACTCACAGCGCAGCGCTTTGAGCTGGGCGTGGTGGCGCGGCGTTTCCACCCCCTCAGCTACCACGTCAAGGCCTAGATTCCAGGCGAGGCGCACCACCGACTGCAAAATCTCCAGCTTTTCAAAGTCTTGGTCGGCGTTCTCAATAAAGGAGCGATCGATCTTGAGGCAGTCGAAGGGAAAGCGATGCAGGTAGCTCAGGGAGGAATAGCCGGTGCCAAAGTCATCCACCAGCAGCTTGATGCCCAGAGCCTTGATCTGCTCCAGAGTAGCGATGATGCTGTCTGAATGGTCGATTAGCACCCCTTCGGTCAGCTCAATTTTGAGCCGATTGGCCACAAAGCCGGTTTCGTCTAAAATCTGCTGAATTCTTTCGACGATGTGCTGCTGCGAAAACTGCTTGCTCGACATATTGACGCTGACCGTAAACTCGGCCATGGCGGGGTATTGCTCAGTCCACACCTGCATCTGCCGGCATGCTTCGGCCAGCACCCACCACCCCAAAGGAATAATCAGCCCGCTGGCCTCGGCAATATGAATAAACTCCCCCGGCAGCAGCAGCCCTCGGGTCGGATGCTGCCACCGCACCAGGGCCTCAAAACCGCAGATTTCCTCATTGCTGATGGTGACAATGGGCTGGTAGTGCAGCCGTAGCTCGCCGCGATCGATCGCCTGGCGCAGGTCGATTTCGGTTTGCACCCGCAGGTCTTGCTGCACCCGCAGCGAGCTGTCAAACACGTGCCAGCCTTGGTCGGGGCGGGCTTTCACCTGGTACATGGCAATGTCGGCATCTCGCAACCAGTCAGCCGCATTTTGGTAAGCCGCAGGCCCCAGAGCTACGCCAATGCTGGCGCTGGCATAGACCTGCTGCTGCTGAAGCAAAAAGGGTTGTTGAACGATCGCATAGATCTTTTCCGCTAGGTCAATGGCGCTGGCGCGACTGTCTAAGTCTTCGACCAAAATGGCAAACTCGTCTCCGCCCAGACGCGCCACGGTGTACTCAGGGAGGGATTGGGACAGAAGACGAGCTCCCAGCTCGACCAGCATTTCATCCCCGACTTTGTGCCCCAGATTGTCGTTAATAATCTTGAACCGCTCTAGATCGATAACCAGCAGCGCCATGATGTTCTGGGGCTCATCGTGGGCGCGGGCCAGAGCCTGGCCAAGGCGATCTATAAACAGATGGCGATTGGGCAGCCCGGTAAGGGGGTCGTAAAAGGCCTGCTGCAATAGACTGGCTTCCTGCTGCTTGGCAGCGGAGATATCTCGCAGGGTCAGCAGCGCACCGCCTGCCCAGGGGCCACCGCTACAGACCACCCAGCGGGTTTTAGGCGGCGACCCCACAGCCAGGATCAATTCTTTGTTGTGCAGGCACTGGCCCGCAAGCACTCGGCCTAGGGGCAGGTCAGAGGGGGCAAGGGGCCGATACTGCTGATCGAGCACCTGATAATCTGAATGGTCGCCAATCCCGCCAATCCCGCCAATCCCGCCAATCCCCCCTGGCAGCAGAGCCTCAGCCGCCGCATTACAGAACAGCAGTGCCCCGGCTGAGTCAGCTACCACAACGGCGTCCGGCAGGGCGCTCAGCACGGCCCGGTACATCTCGGCATCTGGGCAAGAGGGCTGTGACATAGGGTCAGGGGTAACGAAACGGAGGTATCAAAAGCATAGAGCCAACCCCTCAACGGGGGCGATCGCAGCGATAGATTTAGCTTGCCCAAAATCGTGGTGTGGTTTCGTCCTGGGGGATCGCTCTTGCGCCCCCAAAACGAAACCACAGCTTTAGAAACTTAAGATAAAGTGCTGTAAAGGATGTGTAAGACCACCGGGGGTTGCCCGTCGGCGTCAGTTCAGGGAAGACCTTCAGGCCCTACACTAAAAACTGGTGCATCGGTGGTGCGATTTGACATCAACAGTTCGACTTCACCCCCTGACCTAGGGGCCAAGAGCCAACGTTTATATTAGAGTGTTCCAACTCAATACTTGTCCGGGATCTCACCGCGACCGGCTCAACAGGCCGGGTTCGCGTCCTTGGAAAGGCTGTTTTTTAGTTGGGATATGCTTAGGTCGGTGGCAGCTCTATAATCGCCCGTCGGCAACCAGGCCACTAGTGGATATCCCCTCAGGCACTGGGGGCCGGTGTAGAGCTGTGGTTAAATGGCCAGGCTGACAAAGATATTCTGGGCAGCATGGAGCAAACACTATTGGGAGGACGGTACCAAGTTGTCCGGCGGCTGGGGTCAGGGGGGTTCAGCCGCACCTTTTTGGTGACCGATATTCACCTGCCGAACCACCCGCGATGTGTGATCAAGCAGCTCAAGGTGCAGGACAAGGATACAGGCACCCTCGACATGGCGCGGCGGCTGTTCGACACCGAGGCGCGGGTGCTCTATCAGCTGGGCAACCATCCCCAAATTCCGTCGCTGATGGCCCACTTTGAAGAGGGGCAGGAGTTTTACCTAGCGCAGGAATACATTGAGGGCAGTCGCCTCAACCGTCAGGTCGAAGAGGGCAAGCCCTGGTCAGAAACGCGGGTGATACTGCTGCTGCAAGAGGTGCTGGAGATTCTCTCCTTTGTGCACCGCCAGCAGGTGATTCACCGCGACATTAAGCCCTCCAATCTAATTCGCCGCCACCGCGATGGCAAGCTGGTACTGATCGACTTCGGGGCGGTTAAGCAGGTGACTTCGTCTCCCCTACTCGATGCCGAAACCGGGGCCACCAACATCACCGTGGCCATTGGCACCCATGGCTATATGCCCAACGAGCAGTATGCGGGCAAGCCGCGCTTTAGCAGCGACGTGTATGCCGTAGGAATTCTCGGTATTCGGGCATTGACCGGCATTCATCCCCAAAAGATAGAAGAAGACCCAGTTACTAGCGAGCTAGCCTGGCGTCAGCACGCCCCGACGGTGTCGTCGTCGCTGGCGGCGGTGCTCGACAAAATGGTGCGCTACGACTTTCGCGATCGCTACCCCACCGCACAAGAGGCCCTCGAAGCCCTGCAAAACCTGCCCAACCCCCTCCACGGGCTGGTGGGCAGCCAAATCTACCAAACCTGGATGAAGGGAGCCAATGGGCGCGGGCCAACCTTCCCCGATGACGACACCGACACCGACATCGGCCCGAGCGAGACCTCAGAGCCCACGGCCTTTGCCGACGATCAAGACTCTACCTCTCTGTTTCCGGTCGATTTGGCCTACGGCAGCAATGGCGCGGTGCCGCTAACGCCCTCAGAGCCTGCGGTGGAGGAGCTAAACCCCTCTAGCCGCCGTCGAGCGATGGTCGTCGGCAGCCTGTTGGGAACGCTCAGCCTCTTAGTGCTTTGGCGCAGCGGTATGACCATTGCCTTTGAGCCCAATCCAGGGGCTGTCGTGCCGTTTCAAGCAGCGGCCATTCCCACCCTAACCACCGATTTTGGCCTGCTGCTGCCCCCCGAGGAAAAAGCCGCCTACTTGACTCGCCAGGGCGATCGCCTGCGCCACCAGGGCCGCTACCCCGACGCCTTGGTTACTTACAACGAAGCCGTCGAGAGCCAGGCAGACTACGCACCCGCCTACCTCGGGCGCTGCCGAGCCCTGATTGCCCTCAAACGCCCCCTAGAGGCCATTGCCGCCTGCGACGATGCCCTTGCCTACAGCACCTATTACCCTGAGGCCGTACGCAGCAAGGGCAACGCCGAAGAACAGCAGGGAAAGCTGCTGGCTGCCCTAGCGCTGTACGAGAGCACCAATCGCCTGATGCCAGCCATGTTTGAGGCCTGGCTGGATCGGGGTCGCGTGCTGCAAAAGCTGGGGCGCTCCGCCGAGGCGATCGCCGCCATCGACCAGGCGATCGCCCGCAACCGCGAGTCAGCCGAGGCCTGGACCGTACGCGGCGAAGCCACCTGGTCTCTCCAGCGCTACGACCAGGCGATTGTCGCCCTAGAGAAAGCCCTGCAGATTGACCCCGACTATGCCCCAGCCAAGGAACTGCGCCAGCGTGCCCGGCAGAGTTTGGGGAGGTGAGGGTGATGGGGGGATCAAGAATTTTAGACTTTCACCTACCCCACCCTCCCCACCTACTCCCCCAACACCTCCACACGAATCTCGGCTTCCAAGCTAGACCCCACCCGACTGCCCTCCTGGGTGCTGCCGCTCACCGGCAGAGTCTGCGTCGGAAAGGGGCTGGCCACCAGCGCAATATGGCGATCGCTCACCGCTAGCCCATGGGTGGGATCAAAGGCACGCCAGCCGCCGCCGGGCACGTAGGCCTCGGCCCAGGCGTGCAGGTCGCGATCGAGCAGGGTGCTGTCGCCCTCCTCATAGCCGCTGACGAAGCGAGCCGCAACTCCTACGGCCCGGCAGGCTTCCATAAACAGCACCGCAAAATCGCGGCAGCTGCCCAGCTTTTTGCCCCAGGTAACGCCTCCCGGCCAGGGGTCGCCCGTGGGGCGATTGATGTACTCACAGGTTCCGTAGATGTGGCCGACTAAGGCGGTTAAGAACAGACCGACGTTACCGTCTACCTGGTGGGCCAGCGTCTGGGCCAGATCCACTACCCCAGGCCCAATCAGAGAGGCCTGAGCTGGCGCTAAATAGGGTGCTAGCACCATCCCCAGGGTGGTGGGATAGTCGATGGGCAGCGTTGTCGCCCAGGGCTCTGCCAGGTAATCAAAGGGGTTGGTGCGGTAGGTTTCGACCTCAGCGGTGGTAATCATTTCAAACTGCTCGACGGGGTGAGGGGCAAACCACAGCCCCACGGTGCTGTTGCCGTCGGTGTCAGCGATGGCGGTCTGCTGGGTCGGCGCTGGGGTGACATCGAGGGCAAAATGCCGCAGCTGCTGGGCCCCGTCACTGCGGGGGCGCAGACGTAGGGTATGGGGCCGCAGGGTCACGGGCTGCTGATAGCGATAGCGAGTTAAATGGCGAATTTGGTAACGCATAGCCCATCGAGAATTGAACGGAAACCGTATCGAAGCACAGATGGACTATAGCGTCACATCAAGCATGAAAAACTTATCTTCTTCACTGCGAACCTAATCACAATGACTCTAGAAAAATTAGCGATCCCCAAAATTGGAGCAAAAAGGCAGGGATCCACACCCATAGATTGTTAGATACCCACACCAGACCATCACTATTCGTCAACTTAGGGCTGCAAACCGTGGCATCAATCTCAAGCCTGTCTGCTCTATCTAAAGGCGGGGATCATTGCCCTGGGCTTGATCCCAAGATTAAGGATTTATAAAATAAAGTTGCGCCTCAAAAAAAACGAGGTGATAATAAACACAGGGAAGACAAGATTTTGGCTTGCGATTTTTGAGTATCGCCCAGGTAATTCTCGCAGTGCATTTGTCCATTGCGAGAATTATTTTTAACAAGACTAGCCTCCAAATAATATCCCTTACTTATTCTGCAAAAAGCTGCCGGAGTCACAAAATGATTGGTCATTCTCAACAAGTACATTGCCCCAACTGTGGACATCTAGCTGAAAGGCACCACATCACCCCCGACCAGCTGGTGCGAACCCAGTGCGCCGCCTGCGACTACCTCATGATTACCTGTGCCCGCACTGGCAACGTAATTGAGGCCCACGCGCCGGGTTTATTTGCCGCTTCAGCTTGCTAGCGTAGGCTCGACCAATCGACCGGCATCAGCCTGGGGTTCTTCCCTCCTAGGCCCTTGAAAACCGCTATCCCCGACCTTGCCCTACAGGCAGCGTCGGGGATTTTTACTTGGGGATCACGCGCCAGGCTATCGCTATCCGGGATGGAGTTGGTATAGTCGCCATAACAATAGGGGGCAACGCACCGAAGGAAGCAGCCATGGACATTATTTTGCGGGACGGTAAGTTGCCCAGCGGCGAGACGGTCGAGATTGGCCTCAAAGATGGCCGCATTCAGGCCGTGGAACCCCACCTACCCATTGCCGCCCCCCAAGAGATTGCCCTGGGCGGCAAGCTAGTGAGCCCGCCCTTTGTGGAATCGCACATTCACCTCGACTCAGCGCTCACTGCCGGTCAGCCCCGCTGGAACCAGAGCGGCACCCTGTTTGAGGGCATTGAAATCTGGCGCGATCGCAAACAGTCCCTCACCCTAGAGGATGTCAAAGCGCGGGCGATCGCCACCCTCAAGCTCCAGGCCCAGCAGGGAGTGCTCTTTGTCCGCAGCCATGCCGACGTCAGCGAAACCAGCCTCACCGCCCTTAAAGCCCTGCTCGAAGTCCGCGACGCCGTCAAAGACTGGATCACCGTACAAGTCGTTGCCTTTCCCCAAGACGGCCTCTACGGCAGCCCCGGCAACCTTGACCTGATGGAAGAAGCCCTGAAGCTGGGGGCCGACGCCGTTGGCGGCATTCCCCACTACGAGATGACCCGCGAAGACGGTGTGCAGTCGGTGCACCGCATCTTTGAGCTGGCCCAGCAGTACGATCGCCTGATCGACATCCACTGCGACGAAATCGACGACGACCAGTCGCGCTTTTTAGAAGTGGTCGCCGCCTGCGCCCTGCGATCGGGTCTTGGTTCCCGCGTCACCGCCAGCCACACCACTGCCTTTGCCAGCTATAACAACGCCTACGCCTTCAAGCTCATGGGTCTGCTGGCCCGCTCCAACATCAACTTCATCGCCAACCCGCTGATCAACATCACCCTCCAGGGCCGCACCGACACCTACCCCAAACGGCGCGGCGTCACCCGCGTTAAAGAACTCTGGCAGCAGGGCCTCAACGTCAGCCTCGGCCACGACTGCGTGCAAGACCCCTGGTACAACCTGGGCACCGGCAATATGCTCGATGTCGCTTCCATGGCCGTCCACGTCTGCCAAATGACCGGCCAAGACGAAATCGCCGCCTGCTACGACATGATCACCACCAACGGCGCTCAAACCCTAGCTCTACAAGACTCCTACGGCCTCGCAGTCGGCAAACCCGCCAACCTCATCGTTCTCGATGCCGACAGCCCCTACGATGCAATCCGTCGCCGCGCTACCGTCACCCACGTGTTTTCGCGCGGGAAGCTGCTGGTGCAGACGAAGCCTCCAGAGGTGAAGTGGAGTAAAGAGTAGGGAGTGGACGGGTTGGTGAGGAAGGTAAGGAGATGAGGAAGGTGAGGGATTGGGGAAGTTAGCGGTGAATGTCGCCCACAGGCCAATTTGCAAGATGGAAGTTTAAACCGATGATCGGCCCATCCTTTCCGTGAGGTCAAGGACGACGGAACGTCCTTGTTGACGGGGGTCTGGGGCCAGCAAAATGGCCCCGGAAGCAGATCTGGCTTTGACCCCAATTGTGCGCCGCAAGCCCAGATTTTTAGCCGAGAAAACCTGCCCTCACCCCCAGCCCCTCTCCCAGAGGGCGAGGGGAGCAATCTATTGCGGTTCTCTAGTGAAAATACGATGCCCCATTCACATCAAACGTCGCCCCCGTCGCATGGGGCGCTAACCCCGCCACCAAAAACGCCACCAAATTAGCAATATCCTGCGGCTCCGCCGGAGCCCCCATCGGAATATCCCGCGTCACATACTCCGCCCCCCGCTCCGCCATCACCTGCTCAATGCGATCGGTACGCACAAACCCAGGGGCGATCGCATAGGCCCGCACCCCATCCGCCGCAAACCCCTTCGCGATTGAGCGGGTCAGCCCAATCACCCCGCCCTTCGATGCCGCATAGGCCATAAACTCTGGCCCATCCCCCCGAAACGCCGCCCGACTCGCCAAGTTAACCAACGTGCCGCCCCCCTGAGCCTGAAAGTGGCGAATCGCCTCTCGACACAGATCGGCCATAGCCACAAGGTTGACCTGAAGCGTCTCTTGCCAGGCCGTCGTCCACTGATCCCACTCTGCGGTGATTGAGGCGGCAGGCATAGTAGCGGCATTGTTGATCACAGCGTTCACGCTACCTCGCCAGGCTAGGGACTGTTCCCATAACTCTAGGGCTGCCTCCGGCACTGCCAAATCGGCGCGCACCAGGTGAGTGCGTTCATGCCCCAGATCAGCGGCGAGCTGTTTAGTCTCGGCTTCACCCTGACTGTAGTGAAGAATAACCGCCGCTCCAGCCTCGTGCAGCGTACGGGCGATCGCCGCCCCAATCCCCCGCGAGGCTCCCGTCACCAACACCGTGCGGCCCTGTAAATCAATTAAAGTCATTGTCCTTGCCGTTAGTAGTTCAGCACCCAGATTTCTACCTTGGCTCACTCCCCGAAATCAGTGAGCCAAGGTTAGCCATAGCCAATGTACAGCGCGCCTCAACTGCTCAAAAATGTAAAGAGGTTTGCAATATTTGTTTACATTGCGTTACAATGGCACTACAGAAGCAACGGAGAATACCCTATGACCACTAACGGTTACACCACCGAAGAGGGCGGTCGTCTGAACAACTTTGCCGTTGAACCCAAGGTTTACGTCGATGACAGCCAGCAGTTTGGCTTCAGCGAATATGCTGAAAAGCTCAACGGTCGCCTAGCCATGCTGGGCTTTGTGTCTGCAATGCTGTTTGAAGCAGCCACAGGCCACGGCATTGTCACCTGGCTAACCAGTCTGTAAATAGTCTTGCTGGGTTTGAGCGAGGACTGACAACGTGGGCGATTAAATTGTCACCACCAAAAAAGTCATCGTTTCCACACCACGCCTCAAAAAATCTATGTTACGTTAAGTAACAGGATATTGATCTCGCCCCTCTAATCATTTAGGAGATATCCACCATGGAAACCAAAGATACCAAGTTCGGCTTTGTAGATTTTGCAGAAACCTGGAACGGCCGTTTGGCAATGCTGGGATTTGTAATTGGTGTTGCCACCGAGTTTCTGACCGGCCAAGGCATCCTGTCTCAAATCGGGTTAATGTAAGTCATCTACATCTTTGACAACTAAATAGCAAAAAAGCGGAGAGTAAAATTTACTCTCCGCTTTTTTGCTGTCAACCGTGGGTTGAGGACGTGTTGTCCATTTCCGGCAAAAAGCCTTGTCCCATAGGGGATGTGAGGTTAAATAAAGTAACGGAAGTATTGCTCTGTGTAAGGTGCATTCACGTAGCAATGCACCAATAGGAGAGATGGCAATGGGTACCTTATTTTCTTGCGTTCCCCTAAGCGTTGCCACGCCCGGCCAGACAACCAGGCTAGGAGTTGCGACCGCTAATTTTGATCCATTAGCGGTCAGTCAACAACAGTCCCTAGTAAGCAGGGTCAAGGCCTTACATCATGCGAGTGAGCGCAGTTATCTTAGATAGCTTGACAGCATTTAGCCCGTCTAGGTCACCAAGGCTAAGCCATCCTTCTTTAATCAGATCAGCAAACACAAATAGCAGCGCTGACTCTCGATCGTCATACTTGCCGTCAAGCTCGTGCCGACGGGCGCTGAGAAAGTCGTGCAGCTGCCAAACGTCTTCAGTACTAGCAATAGAACTCGCCTGTTCTCTTACCACCTGTACCAATGCCTGAATTTCTCGCTGGTAGGCCTGGTCAAAGGCGGCCCTGGCAATAGACTGCTCCTGTATTGTCCACTGGAGTTCGCTAGTCTGCATGATTCAAAGATTGGAAAAAAGGATAAAAAACTGCCATAGATGACTCCTGAGAACGTACTCAGCACGATCGCAGTGCTTAAAGCAACACCTCAGTCAGATAAGGCTGCGGCTGAACCCTTAATGGTGATCAGCCCCTGGCTATATTTGTGTAGCAACCATGGATATCTATCTATATTAAGGAATATTACAGAGCTTTGCAAGCTCTCATAAACCACGGGCCACCCTCAGTTGAGGATGGCCCGTGGTTTGTTTGGGTTTGGGCAAGCCTGACAAGGCAGCTAAGCCAGAAACCGGCTCTTTGCTAGAGAATATCCGCCGATCGCGGTTCAGAAACCCGGTTTCTGGCTATGCCTTGCCGAAACTCTAGCGGACTAGGTTTAGCAGCTCTTTAGGAGAAGCCAGTAGGTCGATAGCAACAAAGAAAATCTTGCCCTCAGGGTTGATCAAAAACCGCCAGGCGATATTCATACCGACACCAGCGCCAAACCACGGGGTTTGCACCTTGCCGGTAACCTTAATTTGGGTAAAGCCATCAGCGGCGGGTTCGGTAACCCCGCGCTCAGGGATCA
This sequence comes from Tildeniella torsiva UHER 1998/13D, assembly GCA_019358835.1. Taxonomy (GTDB): domain Bacteria; phylum Cyanobacteriota; class Cyanobacteriia; order Phormidesmidales; family Phormidesmidaceae; genus Nodosilinea; species Nodosilinea torsiva. The sequence continues at coordinate 176,365 of JAHHIH010000007.1, read as the reverse complement.
GTTTGAGATTTTGGCAATCTTCTTGAAAGAAGCGCAGCACGTTGGCCTTGCCCACGATGGGCCGCTGGAAGGGGGGTTGCAGGGCACCATCATCGGTGAACAGCTCGATGAGGGCAGTAAAGTCGTTGGCATTGAGGTTGTTCATGTAGGCCAGCACCGTTTGGTTTGTGACCCCCTCAATGGAGACCTGACTGCGCTTGGCAACATCTTGGGGCGGCACTACAGGCTCGGCTACGCGGGTGTAAGAGCCCATTTGCTTGGGGTCAAAGCCCATATCAACCACGGCATTGCGCAGCACCGTGATCTGCTGACCCGACTCTAAGTTGCGGATCGATTGCAGCACCGCTGAGGCATTGGCCGACAACTGATAGCCTTCGGGAATGGGGGCGACGAAGCCTTCCTCCATCCACTGACCCAGCTTGTACCAGAACCCCAGCTTAATGTTGGGCGACCAGGTCGAGTAGGTGCGGCCAACGGGGGTGTCGGCCCGGTTGGCTAGGTCGCACATGACCTGCGATTGCTCCTGGAACGACATGGCTTTAATCTCGTTCATGGTGGCCTCAGCAAACTGCATGCTGGCCGCGCCGGGAGCCGCAATGGTGATGCCTTTGCCCATGTCGAGGTAGGCAAACCAAATTAACGCCAGTTGGTCTTCTGCACTCAGCTGCGTAAAGCGAGCAATGGTAGCGGGTACCGCATCAGCAGTGAGGGTACTGGGGAAGATATTGCGCGCTGAATCGAGTGTAAACGGCATACTGTGATTTCCTTAAAGGGTACTGGACGAAAGATTGTAAATTTTGAAACATTTCCTTACAAAAGTTAACATTTAATGGGCGCCTAAGCAAGATCAATGGCAACGATGCGATCGCACGCTTTGATGTGGGGGCAAAATCCCTAGAATAGAGATAGTTCTAGTTCACAATGCGTTTGGCGAATATAACCCTATGGAAACCCTTGCCCTTACTCCCCCCAATGTTGAGCAAGTGCTCGACGAACTGCGGCCCTACCTACTGGCCGACGGCGGCAACGTGGAGCTAGTGGAAATCGACGGCCCAGTGGTCAAACTCCGCCTCCAGGGAGCCTGCGGCTCTTGCCCCAGCTCTGCCATGACCCTGCGCATGGGCATCGAGCGTCGCCTGCGCGAGTTTATTCCTGAAATTGCCGAGATTGAGCAGGTATTTTAGGAATGCTGATATTCTGATCTATTGGCAAGGAGTTTCCTGTCAAAACATCAGATTTCAGATTGTAGAGGGCTGCTGTGCTAGATCTAAAGCAAATCCGAGAAAACCCAGAGCGGGTGCAGACTGCTCTGGGTAAGCGGGGCAAGTACGATTTGACCCCGCTGCTAGAGCTAGACCAGCAGCAGCGCCAGATCGAGACGGTGCGATCGCAGCTGCAAGCCCGCAGCAACGAGATTGGCAAGCAGGTTGGCCAAACCATTAAAGCCGGAGCCGCCCCCAACGGCCCCGAAGTTACCGCCCTCAAAGACGAAGGCAACCAGGTCAAGGCCGAGCTGCAAACCCTGGAACCCCAAGAGCGCGAGATTAAAGCCCAGATTGAGGCCATTCTGCTCGGCCTGCCCAACCTGCCCAGCGACACCACCCCCGTCGGCAAAGACGAAACCGAAAACGTCGAAGTGCGCCGCTGGGGCGATGAGTACCTGCCCAAGCAGCCCGCTAAGCCCCACTGGGAAATTGGCGAAACCCTCGGCATTCTCGACTTTAAGCGCGCCGCCGAAAAGATTGCCCAAAGCCGCTTTGTCGTCCTAAAAGGCGCAGGTGCTGCCCTGGAGAGAGCGCTGATCTCCTTCATGCTCGATCGCCACACCAAAGCAGGCTACTACGAGATCATTCCTCCATACCTAATTAATTCCGCAGCGCTAACCGCCTCGGGCCAGCTCCCTAAATTCGCCGAAGAGAGCTTCCAGTGTCGCAACGATGACCTGTGGCTTACCCCCACCGCTGAGGTGCCCCTCACCAACCTGCACCGCGACGACATTCTTGCGGCTGAGCAACTCCCTATTCACTACTGCGCCTACACCCCCTGCTTTCGCCGCGAGGCCGGTAGCTACGGCAAAGACACCCGTGGCCTTATTCGCCTCCACCAGTTCAACAAAGTGGAGATGTACAAGTTTGTCCACCCCGACACCTCCTTTGACGAGCTAGAAGCTCTGGTGGGCGATGCGGAAGACATTCTGCAACAGCTCAAGCTGCCCTACCGAGTGCTGGCGCTGTGCACTGGCGACCTGGGCTTCTCAAGCTGCAAAACCTACGATCTCGAGGTGTGGATGCCGTCTTCTGAGAACTACCGGGAGATCTCCAGCTGCTCGAATTGCTTGGATTTCCAAGCCCGCCGCGCCAACATTCGCTTTAAATCAGCGGGTCAAAAAGGCACTCAGTACGTCCACACCCTCAATGGATCTGGCCTGGCCATTGGCCGCACCATGGCCGCCATTCTGGAAAATTACCAGGAGGCCAACGGCTCAGTGCGAGTACCTGAGGTGCTGCAACCCTACCTCAACCGCGAGTATCTGTAGACGCCTACAGGGGAAAGCGATAGACAAGTGCTCCGGTATCTTTGACATCAAAGGATGCGTCGAGAACCTGAGCTTTTTGGTCGAGAAACGCTTTGGCCTGCTCAACCGGCATTTGCGCAGCCGCCGCGAACTGAACAATAGTGAGGTCGCCCGCCTGATTCTGAAGCAGCTGTAAAAACATCTGTTCCTGCTGGATCGACACGGCTTGGGATAATTGCTGGTTGTTGGATCGCAAATTCCATGCCAGCCAGGTGCCCAACGCCGTAGGGGCGACGCCAAACATAACCAACGCTAACCCAGTCTCGGCTCGATCTTCCCATTCATCGTCGTCGGAGCCAATTAGTTGGGTTGTCGCTAGAAGCGTAATTGATAGCCCAAATAGCACACAAGCTCCAGCCAAAGCCTTCTGTAACATCCGCATAGCCGTCTCCTCTACCGGTCGCTCTCGGTTTTGACGGTTATCGTAACCTTTGTTTCTCCAGTTCGCCCACAGAGATTGGCCACGTCTAACCCCTTACATAATAAGAAGCAACTCAGTTGACGTGGCAATCTGTGACCTATTCCATCGGATACTCCGTTGGGCAGGCCCATCCATCTGGCTCGTAGACGTCTACAGAGGAAAGCGATAGACTACGGCCCCGTTGTCTAAAACATCGAACGAGGCATTTAGCTGCTGCGCTTTTTCGTCTAGGTAAACTTTGGACTCTTCCAGCGACAGTTGGGTTGCGGTGGCAAACTGAAGCACTGTTAAGTCGCCCTTGTGGTCTTGAAGGAGCTGTAGAAACCGCTGCTCTTGCTGATCGGCGAGGTTTTCTAGCGATCGCTCGTATTGTTGCCGCAAATTCCAAATCAACCAAGCACCCAAGGCGGTCGGCGGCAGTCCAAAGATCACGAGGGCCGCCACCGACCCTGAGCGGTCTTCGTCACTAGTAGTAGGGTTGAGGATTTCGACCGTTGCCACCAGCACTATTAAGAGCCCAAAAAACAGGCAAGTCCCGGCCAATGTCTTTTGTAGGAACCGCATGCTGTCATTCTCAATAAATCTTCCTCGATTGTGGCAGGAATTTGATCCATCGTCTCCTTTACAGATGGCTCATTCCAAAAGTGAGAAAAATGAGAAACAGCCCAGTTGCCCCAGCATCATGACCTAGCCTACTTGCCCATTCCATCGCACCGGAACCGACCCAGCAGCGGGGCGATCGCCTTGCCCAGCGCCTGCGAGAGCTAGGCGTTGACCCCAACGAGATTTAGCTTTTTAGGCCAAACGCCTGCTTCAGCACCGCCAGCCGCGAACAATCCCAATAGTCGATGTGAGAGATAATTTTGCCCTGCGCTAGCCCTAGCTCACTGCGACCGGGAATGCTCATCCGTGGTTTCCAGGGAAACGGGGCGACCCAACTCAGCGTCCAGTGGGTGTCAATTTGGCTGGGGTTGGAGTACTCAATCCCGTGCAGTTGCAGATCAACATCCTTAAACCAGTGGCTGATGAAACCAATCATGCGCTGGTAACGATCGACGCCCCGAAACTGGTTGAGCGGATCTTTAAAGTAAACATCCTCAGCGTAGAGATAGTAGCTCTGATCGCAGGGGAACCGCTCGTAGTCGAGGCGAATCTGTTCGAGAATATCCACCTAAAGAATCTGGGAGAGAAATTTTTGAGTGCGGTCTTCGCGGGGGTTGCTGAAGAACTCTTGGGGCGTGTTTTCTTCGACGAGGTAGCCACCATCCATTAGCACGACGCGATCGGCCACCTCGCGGGCAAAACCCACCTCGTGAGTGACGCACACCATCGTAATGCCAGTCTTTGCCAGGCCGCGCATTACATCCAGCACTTCCCGCACCATCTCAGGGTCGAGGGCAGAGGTGGGCTCGTCAAACAGCATCACCTTGGGCTGCATGGCTAGGGAACGGGCGATCGCAACACGCTGCTGTTGCCCCCCCGACAGCTGACCGGGAAACTTGTGGGCCTGCTCTAAAATGCCTACCCGCTCTAGCAGCTGCATGGCAACTTCTTGGGCCTTGGCCTTGGGCCAGCGGCGCACCCAAATGGGGGCCAGGGTTACGTTTTGCAGCACCGTCAGGTGAGGGAACAGGTTGAACTGCTGAAACACCATGCCCACCTCGCGGCGGATGGCCTCAATATTTTTTAGGTCGTGGGAAATGGTGATGCCATCGACCTCAATGGAGCCTTTTTGGTAGGGCTCTAGTGCATTAAAGGTGCGAATAAAGGTTGACTTACCCGACCCAGACGGCCCCATCACCACCAGCACTTCGCCCTTGTAGACCGTCATACTGACGCCCTTGAGCACGTGAAAGCCGTTGTCGTACCACTTTTCCACGTCGCGAGCGACGATCACAGGCTCGGTGCTGGTGGAGTGGGCCGAGGGTTGCTCCGTCTGAAACTGTGTCATGAAAGGTTTCCTCTTTATCGCGCCCTTGGGGCTGCTAACAACTCATGAAATGGACGTTTTCAACATAGCTAAACCCGACAGGGCGGGGCGCTAGCGCAAGATAATGCTATTTTGCCTTAACCCTAGGAGGTTTCTGGATTCCAGACTGTCAACTGTTACACGGAGAGACATTACGCAGAAAGGTATCTAATGTTCAGTATTGAGTTTTTCCTCAATTTTGCGGCTAGCCAAAGACATGGCGTAGCAAAAGAACCAGTAAATCACCGCTAAGAAGAGGTAAACCTCGGCGTAGCGCCCCAGATAGGCCGGGTTAGCCAAGATCGATTTACCAATGCCCAGCAATTCCGCCAGGCCCACGATCGACAGCAGCGTGGTGTCTTGAAACAAGCTAATAAACTGCCCCACGATCGCCGGAATCGCAATCTTGAGCGCCTGGGGCAAAATGATCAGGCCCAGGGTGGTGGGGGTGTTGAGCCCCAAAGACATGGCGGCTTCGCGCTGGCCGCGAGGTACCGCCTGCAAGCCCGCCCGCACGTTTTCGGCCAGGTAGGCGGCGCTAAACAGAGCCAGCGCAATGACCGCCCGCAAAATGCGATCGGGCCGCGACCCAATCGGCAAAAACAGCGGAATCATCACCTGCCCCATGAATAGAAAGGCCACCAGGGGCACGCCCCGCACCAGCTCGATGTAGGCGGTAGATAGCAAGCGCACCACCGGCAGCGCACTGCGCCGCCCCAGGGCCAGCAGCAGCCCCAGCGGAAAGCACAGCACAATGCCGCTCACCGCTGTAAACAGGGTCAGTACCAAACCGCCCCAGTCGTTGGTTGAGACTTTGGTCAGCCCTAACCCTCCGCCCAGCAGCCAGAGCGCGACAAAATACGACAAGAACCAGGATAGTGAAATCCACTTGCCTACCCCAGGAAACTTGCGCCCGATCTGCCGCCCTGCCGCTGCCCCCCCAGCCACCAGAGCCACCATCGGCAACAGCTGTAGCGAGTTGGGTCGAGTCGGTGGAAACAGCACAATAAAGGCACAGACTGCCCCCAGGCCAATCAGCACATTGCGGCTAAATAGAGTAGAGACATTGCGCCCCAGCACTCCCCACGACAGCCCGGCCAGGCCGCAGATAATCGCCAGAATCGCCCAAATACGAGTGTAAAGCTGGGAGGGAAAGGTACCGGACATGAACAGGCCAAAGTTGTTGGGAATGACCTGCCACTGGGCAACCGTTAAAGCCCACAAGACCAAGCGAAAAATTCCCCAGCCGAAGATACCCACAATCAGAATGGTGAGCAGGCTGTTAAACCAGTCGCTAAACAGATTTTTTTTGGCCCAGGCCACTGGCCCTAGGGCCAGCACATCGGGGCGTGCAGAGGAGACAGAGTCGGGTGTTACGGAGGTCATAGCTTAGCGCTCCTTGAACTGCACAGATCGGTTGAACTGGTTCATCACCACAGTTATCAGCAAACACAGGGTTAAATAGGTGGCCATCATGACCACGAAGACTTCAACCGGGCGGCCAGTTTGGTTGTAGGTGGTGGTGGCAATCGAATAAATTTCAGGAAAGGCGATCGCAAAGGCCAGGCTAGAGTTTTTAGTCAGGTTCATGTACTGACTGTTCATCGGTGGAATGATCACCCGCAGCGCCTGGGGAAATACCACCAGCCGCATTACCATGCCCGCATTTAGCCCCAGGGTGCGGGCGGCTTCCCACTGCCCCTTCGACACCGACTGAATGCCTGCCCGCACGATCTCCGCCACAAAGGCAGAGGTGTAAAAGACCAATGCTGTGAGGGATGCCACATACTCCCGCGACAGGCGCAAGCCACCGGTTACGCCACCCCCCTCAACACCCTCCGGTACAGTCCAGTCCATACCTACGGTGATGATGGCCAGCCAGGCTAGCGCCACCACCGCCAAAGCAATGGACTGAGCCTGGCCACCGACCCCAGTTTCAATGCGAATTTTGGTGCGCCAGCGCCAGAGGAAAAGGGCGGCGATCGCCGCCCCAACCGTAGCCGCAATGCCTAATATTGCCAGCAGCGCACTGCTGGCCCAAGGAATATAAACCCCTCGATTGTTCAAAAAAGCCAGCCCCAGTACCCCAATCTGGTTAGCCGGGTTGGGCAGGGCACCAAAGATAGCGAAATACCAAAAGAACAACTGCAACAACAGCGGAATATTTTGCACCAGCCCCACATATAAACGGCTGAGCTTTTGCAACAGCCAGTTCTTAGAAAAGCTTGCCACCCCAGCCACTACGCCTAGCAAAGTGGTCAAAACAATACCGCCTACTACCAGGGTCAAGGTATTCCCCAAGCCCACCATCAGCGCCCGCCAGTAGGGGTCGTTAGGGCGATATTGAATCAAGCTTTCGCCAATGCTAAAGCCCGCCGGGTTCCGCAAAAAGCTAAACCCAAAGGCCCGCCCCTGCTGAATCAGGTTGCGGTTCAAATTACCCAGGAAAAAGCTCAGCAAGAGAAGGACAACGATCAGCGTAATCACCTGGAAGGCAATCTTCCAGAAGCGCTCGTCTCGCAGCATTGCCTTAAGGTCAAAGGTTTTGCTGCCGCTATCGTGGGCCATTTACGTCACCTGTGGTGTATCAGTGCAAAGAGAGCAGTGCTAGAGCTGTCAGCAAAATAATCTAAGAGCGATGTCAAGAAAAGTTCAATTTGTTACAAGGATTTATAAAAAAGGCGCAGTCTAGCTGCGCCTTTCAACCTGATAGTCCAGAGTAGAGAGCTTCGGTGGGGGCTAGAGACTCCCACCGAGCAGCAGGCGTTCCTTAGCGGAAGGGGGGAGAGTACATGAGGCCACCCTCAGTCCACAGCGCGTTTTGACCGCGCTCTAGAGCAAACTCAGAGTCAGCTCCCACGTTGCGCTCATAGACTTCGCCGTAGTTACCCACCTGGGTGATCACCTGCACCATGAAGTCATTGGGCAGCCCCATATCGGTACCCAAGGTGCCCTCTTGGCCCAGGAAGCGAGCAATATCAGGGTTATCAGTGGCTTCAAAGGTAGCGATATTCTCAGAGGTAATACCAAACTCCTCGGCCTGAATCAAACCATAGGTGACCCACTTGACCACGTCGTACCAGCCAGAGTCGTTGTTGGTGGTCACAGGGCCCAGGGGCTCTTTCGACATAGTGACTTCGAGCAGGGTGTGCTCGTCGGGGTTGGGCAGGGTGCTGCGGCGAGCCACCAGCTGCGACTTGTCAGAGGTCATGCCCTCGCAACGGCCTTCGTCGTAGGCTGCGTAGGCGGCGTCGGCATCCTGAAACACCACGGGCTCAAAGTCCACACCCAGCTGACGCATTTGGTCAGTCAGGTTAAGCTCGGTGGTGGTTCCGGTTTCCACACAGATGGCCTTACCGGCAAAATCCTCAAGGTCTGCGATGCCGCTGTCTGCACGCACCAACATGCCCTGACCATCGAAAAAGGTGGTCGGCGCAAACTCAAGACCCACGCTGGTATCACGGCTAATGGTCCAGGTGGTGTTGCGGGAGAGCATGTCAACTTCACCCCCAGAGAGGGCGGTAAAGCGCTCGGTCGAGTCTAAGCGACGGTACTCTACGGCTTCGGCATCGCCCAGCACAGCGGCGGCGACGGCCTTACAGATATCGACATCGAGCCCGGTGTAGGTGCCACTTTCATCCACAAAGCTAAAGCCCGGAATGCCACCATCAACACCACAGACTAGCTGTCCGCGCTCTTTAACGACGTCGAGACGGCCCCCACCAGCGGGAGCGGCTTCCCCATCAGCGGTAGTAGTAGTACCGCCACCACAGGCGGCCAGCGTTAGCCCGAGGGCAGCTGCGAGTAAACCCCACTTGCGCATGAATCAATCCTCACTCACAAAAAAAACACCGTAAAATTTACACTCAAACCGTTGGAGTGTTGCACTTGGTTAACAGTCCAATGGTTTGAGTTTTCATTTTGCATCAAAGATAACAATATACCGGAGGGAAATTTAAACCCATCCGGATCCAGTTAATCTTAGCTATCTTGAAAGATTGCTCTTGGTTTTTTCCAAGGAGGCCTTACCTAACGCTCGGCGATATCTAAACTAGCGCTCCTGGGCCAAATCTCGAATGAGGGGAATCTTGGCACGAATATAGTGATGCAGCTGATCGGTTTCTGCCGGATCGATAGGCTGCTGCCCGACGAACTGATCTAACAACCAGCAAACCAAACCGTGGTCATCTAGGGCGAGGAGATGACTGCTCTGGGACCGTTCTATCAAAGACCACAGGTGCCTTAGAAGCTGGGGGTTCATAGCAGCTATTAATAATTTCTTTAGATTTATACTAGTGCAACCGTCATCTGGCGCAACGGAGCCCAAGAATTATTAATATTTCCTAAGATGCGATCGCTGACATCTATCCCAGGGTCGAGGTTGCCTTGGTATCGCTGTTGGTGTCACCCCAGGCCATCGCGCGCGCAACGGTGCAGATGCCCCCGACGGCAATGCCATTGCGCCTTAGGGTTTGGGCTGCCGCCTGGGCCGTGGCCCCAGTGGTAAAGATATCGTCGAGCAGCCATACCGTAGACTGCCTCAGAACATTGACCCGGCCTGGGTTAACAGCAAAGGCTTGGGCCAGGTTTTGCTGGCGGCTGAGGCGGTCGAGACTGTGCTGGGCCTGGGTTGCCTGCACCCGCAAGAGACCACTGCTGTGGAGGGGCAGCCGGGTGAGCCGACAAAACCACTGGGCCAGCAGATCGGCCTGGTTGAAGCCCCGCTGCTGCAACCGACTGGGATGTAGGGGAACGGGCACGATCGCCACGGGCCGAGCTAGATCCTTCGGGCCAGGCCCGTGGTCGAGCCAGGTTTGCCCCAGCTCGGTGCCTAAAAACTGGGCCAGACTAGTCTGGTTACTGTATTTGAGGCTGCCAATGGCCTGGCGCAGGCTGCCTTCGTAGCGGCCCCAGCTCACTACCGCCAGACCGGGAAGGCTGCGATCGCAAGGGGTTTGCGCCTGGCACTGGTGCACCTGGCGGCGACAGCTAGAACAGAGCCCCGCAGGCGTCGATCGCTGGCACAGGGGGCAGGGCTCGGTCAAAAACAGGCTGAGCACTTGGTGTTTACCCTGGCTGAGCCAGGTTTGCATGGCGGAACGAGGATGCATAGAATTTGCCCTGACTGCCTGAAGAGCTGATACGGCCTAGATCTATTGTCGGGGCCGCAGCGGGCGGGGACGAGGGTAGAAATAGGGATCTGCATAGGGATCTGCGTTGAGAAAACCCATTCTTACTCGCAGGCCCACTAGCAGGGTAGAGGGCAAAGGCGATGGCCATCGCGTAAACTCATAGATATAAGATATTGACTTCAATACAGCGCTTCGTTGCGATCGCCCCTGGCACCACCACTCTGGGGTTAGGCCGGGTTAAGCAGCGGCGGTGAGCGGTTCTAGCGCTATAAAACCGAATACCTTGGCCACCCCCCTAAGCAATCGCTGAGGGCTAGCCCTGTACCCCAGCATGACCTGGTTTCGACAACTGCATACCCTGGACAGCGCTGATCTGCGGGCCGTTGGTCAGAAGGCCTATTACCTGGGCTTGCTCAAACAGCAGGGGCTGCCCGTGGCTCAGGGTTATGTGCTCACGGCGGCAGCCTGGCACCACGGCCTCAGGCAAATGGACTGGACTGAGGGCGCGGGCGATCGCCTGGCGCCAGTGTGCCAGGGCGGGTTTAAGACCCTCCAGCAGAGCAGCCAGCGCTGGCAGCAGAATCTGCGGGCTATTGGCGCGATCGCCCCCCTGTCCAGCGATGGGGCCAGCGATGGGTTGGAGTATCTGGTGCCCGATGATGTTAGTCCGGCCGCCTGGATGCTGCGCGCGTCGCTGTGGGTAGAGGGCCTGGACTCAGAATCCCGACAGGGACAGGCCCACGGCTCCCTAGGTTCTGGTCTGCTGCCCGCCCAGATCGAAGGCAACCTGGCGAATCTGGCTGGGGTACTGCCACAGTTTTGGAGCCAGGCGCTAACGGCTCGCTGCCTACCGGTCTGGGAACAGCATTGTCAGCGGCTGGGCGATTTGAACCTGGCCACGCTGATTATGCCGGTGTATCCGGCCCTGGTGTCAGGCACGTTGAGGCTCAGTCAGGGAGAGGCTACCGTGGCCGTGGTCACGGGGCTAGGGATGGCCCTCACCCAGGGAGAAGCCATCCCGGCCCGCTGTCAGATCGCTCAGGGCAAAGTCGCTGAGGCCATCTGGCAGTCAGGGTTTCAGGAGCGCATTCATCAGCTGAGACCCGCCGCTAAGGCTCCCCCCCACCAATCAGCCATCGCCCCGCCCATTCAGGTTCTAGAGCGCGATCGCCCCGAGCTAGTCGCGCCCTTACGTTTGGATCAGCTAACCCAGCTGGTGCGAATTGCCGAGCGAGCTCAAATCATTCTGGGTCAGACCGGAGTACGCCTAGAGTGGCTGCTACACCCCAGTGCCGACCCCCACCAACCTACCCTAGTCATTACTGAGGCCGCCCCCTGGCACGACCCGACGGTGGCCGCCCCCGCCCCGGTGCGATCGCGCAGCCTCCCCGTAGGGGAATCGCCCCCGCCTAAACCTCAACCACCCCTACTGCCCTTAGCCAGCACAGTCGTTCGCGGTATCGGGGCCGCAGCGGGGCGCATTCAAGGGGTCGCTGTCGTGGCCCAGCGGCCCCAAGACTTGCCGCAGTCGCTGCCCCCCGGCTGTATTGTGGTGCTGCCCGACCTCCAGCCCGATGTGTTTTTTCAGCTGCCATCGGTCGGCGGCATTGTCACCGAGCGGGGCGGCGCTACCTGCCATGCGGCCATTTTGGCGCGGGAGGTGGGCATTCCGGCGGTGGTAGGTGCCCCCCATGCCACCCAGCTGCTCGATAACGGCATGGTGCTTTGGCTCGACGGCGATCGCGGCGTGGTCTATGGCCTCACAGACGAGGCCGCCAGGTCGTTTCGGCCTCCGGCTGCCCCCTTGACTGAACCATTGCCCACCGATCAACCGGGCCGCTACCAACGGCTGAAAACCAAGGTCATGGTCAACCTGAGCCAGCGCCAGGGCCTAGCCAACCTGGCCCTCGACCACGTGGCGGGCATTGGCCTGCTGCGATCGGAATGGCTGTTGCTAGAGGCGCTGGAGGGTCGCCACCCCTGGGACTGGGTCAACCGCAGCCAGGAGGCAGAGCTGCAAAGTCGTCTGGTGCAACAGCTCGAGTTCATTTTGCAGGCCCTGGGGCCTAGGCCCCTGCGCTACCGCAGTCTCGATCTGCGATCGCACGAGTGGCAGGCCCTCCAGGGCAGCCCCCCGGTAGAACCCAACCCCATGCTAGGACTGCGAGGCACCCTCAGCTACGACATTGACGATCGCCTGTTCCAGGTCGAGCTGGGGGCGCTGGCTACCCTGCAACGGGCTGGTTACGGCAACCTCCAGCTCATTTTGCCCTTTGTGCGCAGCGTCGAAGAAGCCATCGCCTGCCGCCAGCGGGTCGAGCGCGCTGGCCTCACCGACGCCACCGGCTTTGCGTTGTGGATTATGGCCGAGGTGCCCTCGGTGCTGTTTTTGCTGCCCGCCTACGCCCAGGCGGGCATCCAGGGCATTGCCATTGGTTCTAACGACCTTACCCAGCTGCTGCTAGCCATCGATCGCGACCAGCCCACCATGGCCTCCGCCTACGACGAGCGCCACCCGGTGGTGCGCCTCGCCATGGCCCACCTGGTGCAAGAGGCCCGCCGCAGCGGCCTGCTGTGCTCAATCTGCGGTCAGGCTCCAGTGCGGCATCCCGAACTGATTGCCGATCTAGTCGGCTGGGGAATTAACTCCATTTCGGTAGAAGCGGCGGCCCTGCCGTTTACGCTGGAGGCGGTTTGGCAGGCGGAGAATGGGTGAGGGGTGGGGAGTGAGGGGGTGGGGGTGAGGGGTAGATCTGGTCGTTGACGTTGCTTGCTGGGCGTCGTAAGGGTTTGGGAAAGCGCTGCTGATATCTTGTTGGGGGGATTGGCCGACAAGATATCGGGGATGACCGATAATAACAACGTTGTGCAGACCGTTACCCCCTATGTCTCTTCCTTCAAACCTCGCCACCTTAGACGGTGCCCCTTTGGCCCCCGAAGCGCTGGCTGACAAGGTAATTCTCTTTGTGAACGTAGCTAGCAAGTGCGGCCTAACGCCCCAATACAGCGGCCTGGTAGAGCTAGATAAAGCCTACGGCGATCGCGGCCTTGTGATCGTAGGCGTGCCCTGCAACCAGTTCGGCAAGCAAGAGCCCGGCAGCCCTGAGGAAATCAAAGACTTCACCAAGACCAAGTACGACGTTGACTTTACGCTGCTCGAAAAGCAGGATGTCAACGGCCCCGATCGCAGCCCCCTCTACCAGTTTCTCGTCGGCGACGGCCCCGATATCGGCTGGAATTTTGGCAAATTTTTGGTCGGGCGCGACGGCCAGGTAATCTCGCGGTTTGAACCCCAAACCGCTCCTAACGACCCGGATCTCAAAGCGGCGATCGAGCAGGCTTTGGGCTAGGAACTACCCAGCCAGCACGTCTCGCAGCAGATCTCGATGCATGAGGGCGCGATCGACCCGTGACCCAATTTGTTCCGGCGACAGCGGGTCGCCGTTGGCATAGACCTCCAGCCAGGTTTGAGTCATCTGCTCAGGGCTATCTGGCCAGCGGTGGCTCACCGCCTGGGGGTTTAGGTCAAACCCCGGCAGGTCAAGGTCAGCCATCAGGTGGCTGACCTTAGGGTCATAGCTCAGCCCAAAGCAGCGACAGCCCTCAGCCGCCGCCATAATTAGCGCGTGCAGCCGCATGCCCAAGGTCATCTCGACGCCGCGAAACAGCCCCTTGAGCTGGTGTGGGTCAGCCAAGGCATAGATGCGGCTAGGCCCCGGCAGCCGGGGCTGAATATATTCTGCAAGGGGCAAGTCTTTGATCGGCTGAAAGGGCACCAGCAGCACGCAGGTCTGAGTCGCCTTTTGAAACGAGGCCAGAGCCTGGGTGAACTGGTCTAGGCGACTCTCGGTTAGCCAGGGATGGGGGCGCAGGGCCACAGCGACCCGAGGGGCGGGCAGATCCCACAGTCCATCTACTGGCACAGCGTCTAAGGCCCACACCGGGTCTGGGGCCTGCATACCCGGTACCTGCCAGCGGGCCAGCCAGGCCGCCGATCCGTTATCTCGCACACTGACGGCATTGCAGTGGCCCAGGGCATAGCGGCCCAGCCCCTGGCTGAGGGGGTGGTTGAGGGGGCCAATGCCCTGCCCCCAGGCAATGGTTTTGAGCCCTAGCCACTGGGCCAGCACCATTAACCCGCCGTAGTAAACAGGGTTTTGTAGACTGGTAGCATCTTGCAGCAGGCTACCGCCCCCCCAGATCAGCACGTCGGCCCCCCGCAGCGCATGAATGACTGGCCCTAGGGCTTTGCGGGGCACAGTTTCGACACCGTAGCGCTGGGCAGTTTCAACGGGATTGCCCGACAGCACCACAGGCGTTACCCCCGCAGGCAGCATCTGTAGCAGGGTAGCCAGCAGGGCCTCGTCACCGCCGTTGCCCATGCCGTAGTAGCCACACAAAACCGCTCGCATTTTGACCTGTCCCCAGCTAAACCGTTAGCTAAATCGCTATACGCCCTACACCGACCTCTCTACAATAGAGGCTGTTGTTACGCCCTGAACCCCATGCACGCCCTCTCGCTGCCCACCTGGATGATCCACATCTCAAGCGTGCTGGAGTGGATGGCGGCGATGTGGTTTATCTGGCAGTTTGCCACCGTAACCCAGCGGCCCGTCTGGCGCTGGCTGGCGATCGGCATGTTCCCCGCCCTGGTGAGCGCTATGGCCGCCTGCACCTGGCACCTGTTCGACAATGCCCCTGGTCTAGCCTGGCTGGTGACCCTACAAGCCGCCATGACCGTAATTGGCAACGGCACCCTATGCCTCGCCGCCTGGTGGATCTGGCGGCAAAGCAACCTTTCGGCAGAAAGCCCTAAGTGAGTTTTGAATGTTTAATTTTGTTCGCGAAGCGTCTCCGAAGGAGAAATTTTGAATTTTGCCGTACGCCAAGCACTTAACACTCAAAATTCAAAACTTAAAACTTCCCCCATCCTCCCTACATTCCCTCACTTCCCACTCCCCACCCCTCCACTCCCCACCATGCTCGACAAAAACACCCTCTTCGCCATGTCCCTCTTCCCCTACCTGGGGTTTCTCTGGTTTATGACCCGCACCAAAGAAACGCCCCGGCTGGCGCTAACTGGCTTCTACGCGCTGCTGGTGTTTGTGGCGGTAACTATTCCAGCAGGCATTTACGCCAAAGTGGGCCTGGGCGAGGAGTTGGCCAATGTGGACTGGCTCCACGGCAGTGCAGAGGCATTTTTAACGCTGTCGAATATTTTTGTGGTGCTGGGGTTTCGCCAGGCGGTGGTGCAGCACCGGGCCGGGGTGCAGGTGGAGGGTGAGGTAGGTGGGAAGGGTTAGCGTCTGGGTGAGTAAGTGATGAGGGTGATGAGGGTGAGCTTCATTCTCCTATCACCTCACCTACCTCACCTCCCCACTCATCTCATCCCAGGCCAATAAACTCCTCGGCGGTGCTGGGATGAATCGCTAGGGTGGCATCAAAATCGGCTTTGGTGGCCCCCATGGTGACGGCGATCGCAACCCCCTGCATAATCTCGGCGGCGTGGTCGCCGACCATGTGGGCTCCCAAAACGCGATCGGTGGATTTTTGCACTACGAGCTTGATTAGGCCTTGGGTCTCTCGGTCAGAGAGGCTGTGGTACAAGGGTTGAAAGCGTGAGCAATAGGTTTGAATATCGTCTTTGCCAAAAGTTTTGGCGGCCTTGGCCTCAGTCAGGCCTACGGAGCCCATTTCAGGGGTGGTGAATACAGCGGTGGGGATGGTGTCGTAGTCTAGGGTGCTGGTTTGCTGGCCAAACTCGGCATCGGCAAACAGGCGGGCCTCCCGAATGGCCACTGGGGTAAGGCTGACGCGATTGATAACATCCCCAATAGCAAAGATGTGGGAAACGGTGGTGCGGTATTGGGTATCGACGGCGATCGCCCCTTCCTTGACGGCTACGCCGACCTTCTCTAGCCCCAGGTTCTCGACATTAGAGCTGCGTCCGGTGGCGGCCAAACTGACAGCATTGCTGAGGATGATCTCTTGCCCCTGCTGGGTGGTTACGGTCACGGTTAAGCCTGACTCGGCGGGGGCGATCGCGATGTTTTCGCTCTGAGCCACAATTTTGATGCCCCGCTGCTGCATTGCCTGGTGAATTTCGCTGCGTAGATCGTCGTCAAAGCCGCTCAGAATTTTGTCGTCCTGAATGACCTGGATGACCTCGGTGCCGAGCCCTTTGAGAATGCTGGCGAACTCGCAGCCGATATAGCCGCCGCCAATAATCACCAGGCGCTGGGGCTGCTGGGGCAGATGAAAGATATCGTCAGAAGTGATGGCGTGCTCAATGCCGGGGATGTTGTCGGGCCGGATGGGTTTACCCCCTGTGGCCAGCAAAATTTTTGCGGCGGTGACGGTGGCATCTCCCACAGATAGGGTGTGCCCATCGACAAACCGAGCGTAGTGGGGCAAAATCCCTACCCCAGATTTGTCGAGCAGGTCTTGGTAGACGCCGTTGAGGCGCTGCACTTCCTGGTCGATGGCCGCGATTAGGGTAGACCAATCAAACTGTCGATCCCTGACTCGCCAGCCGTAGCCCGAGGCCGCTGCAAACTGGTCTGCAAACTGGGCGGCGTAGACCATCAGCTTTTTAGGTACGCAGCCGCGATTGACGCAGGTGCCACCTAGCTGCCTGGCCTCGGCTAGCCCCACCCTGGCACCGTGGCCGGCGGCCCGCCGCGCCGCCGTAATACCGCCCGATCCACCGCCAATTACCAATAAATCAAAATCGTAGGCCACGGCATTCCCCAGGGTAGTATCGCTCTCTAGGATTGACCGCAACCTATTTTAAAAACATCCTCAGTTAGGCACAGTTTGGGGCGATCGCCTCCAGGAGTGCGATAGCGGGGTGAACCCACTAGAAACCCGGAACAACCACCTAATACGCTGCGGCAGAAATGACTCTACTGTTCAGAATGCTTGAAATACCCGTGCCTAAGGATTTTTCCATTTTGAACTTTGCATTTTGAACTCCGCGTAGCGGTACTAGGAAACAGGCTCGGCAGCGGCAAAGGCCATTTGCCAAAAGGCCGCTTCGAGGTCAGCCACCTGCAAAAACACGGCTTCTGCCTGGGTCTCAACCTCTGGGCTAGCCGTGGACAAGGCAACATCGGCCTGGGCCGCCAGCAGGTGCACATAATCGGTAAAGCCGGGGTTCCCCCAGCGATCGGCATACTCGGTGTAGGGCTCGGGCATGGGGCCGGGCAGCTGCCAACCCTGGTTGTAGGCGTACTCGATCGCCCATAGGGCGGTAGCCTGCACCGCGTAGGGCTGCGGGGCTAGGCTGACCATAAAATCGCAGTAGCGCTCACAGGTGAGCTGGGGTGAAATGGACAGGTTGAGCGATCGCTCGGCAGCCTTGGCCTCAAACCACAGCAGCTCGTCTTTGAGGGCACCGAGCCCAGCCAGCAGCCCATCGATATGGCCATCGGGAGCCGCCCCCAGCACCCGCCCCACCATGCGGGTAAAGTCTTTGACAAACAAAAAATCCTGCACCAGCCAGGTATTGAACTGAGCGGGGTGCAGGGTGCCACGCTGACAGCCGGTTAGAAATGGGTGGGTGGTAGCGCTGTGCCAAGCGGTGGGGTGGGCTTGCAGCAGAGATTTGCAGGTCAGAGGCATAGAAGTTTTCTTAGGGATGAGGGGTATAGGGGATTAGGTATAGGGGATTAGGTATAGGGTTTCGGGTCTTGGGTTTCAACTCGGCCTAACACCTTGTACCGCATACCCTACACCTAACACCCCACGTCCCATCGCCTAATTCGGCACGATCTCAGTCACAACCCGGCCCCCATCAACCACTACGGTTTGGTCGTCAATGCGACCCACGGCGCGCGCCCCGTTGAGGTTGACGTTGGGATTGACCTGCCGGTAGTTAACGCCACCCTCGGCAACCAGGGTTTGAGTCTCTACATTCCAGTTGAGGCGATCGCTGGTCATGCGGGCCTGGTTGGCTTCACCTACGGCCACCACTTCCTGGGAGAGAAAAATCTGCTGCTGCGCCAAATCCATACGGCCCTGGCGGGCGGTCACCCTAATTTTGTTTTCAGGGTGGATCAGGGTCAGGGGCTGGTTGACGGTCACCTGCTCTTCGGCCACCTGCCAATCGAGGGCTTCGCTGGCCATATTGAGCGGAATATCCAGCATTTGCATAGCCACTTTGCCGCGCAGGGCGACTAGCTGCGTTTCCAGGTCTACCGTGCCGCGCTGGCCGACCACCACATCGGTAATCGCATTTTGTTTGAACTGCTCTACCCGTAGGGGCTGGGCACTGTCGATGCGCTCCTCCTGCCAAAACCAGATCAGCTCTTGGGCCTGAAGTTTCAGCCAGGGGTCGGCCTGGGGGTCGGGAACCACTGTATTGGCCACCACATTGCCCACTAACTCCATCCGATTTTCGCGGTTAAACACTCGCGCCTCGTCGGCCACAGCCCGCAGCTGTGGGTGGGTACCGGTAATTTGATCCCGCATGATCAGCACATCGTCCTGGGGACGCCACTCCATTTCGTTGCCCCGCAGCACAGAGCCATTCTTAACGCCAGTGGCCACAATATTGCCCCGCAGCAAAATTACGCTGCCGTTTTCGCGCACCTCGCCAGAGTCGGCTACCACTTTGTAGATCACCTCGCCGTCCTGAAATAGGTCGCCGTCGGGACGGGTGATAAACGCCACCTGCTGATCAGAGCTGTAGGTCACCTCCTTGCCCTTGACTCGCCAGAGCAGCTGGCCCTGTTCGTCGGGCTGCTCTAGGGTGACATCCCGCAGGGTTAGGCCGGGGGGTGGGTCGTCAGCGGCCGAGTCATCGGCCCCCGGTTCTGAACCCGGCCCCGGCCCGAGCAAGCTATAAAGCCCAACAGCTAGGGCTGCGATCGCAGCCCCACTAATCATCAACCGCCGCCATCGTGCCATGGTGCTGCGCCTGTAAACGTTACTCGCCGACGGTCAGACCGTCGTCCACTGGCTCGTCGGCAGTCAGGTTAGTGAGGGGACGGTAAGTGTAGTTTTGGCTAGCCGAATTGCGGGGCAGTTTTCGGATGTCATCTTTGACCCCTTCGAGGTCGATGTAGCGATCGGCCACATTGATCAGGCTGTCGCTGGTCATCGATCGCAGGCTCACCACCTCGACCCTTGCCCCCCGGTAGCTAGCGGCGTCGGCGGCGTAGGCCAGATCGCCATCGCCACTGACCAGCACCGCCGTGTCGTAGTAGTCCACCAGGGCCACCATATCCACGGCAATTTCAACATCGAGATTGGCTTTTTTAGAGCCGTCGGGCAGCTGCACCAGGTCTTTGGCAATTACCCGGTAGCCGTTGCGCCGCATCCACAGCAAAAAGCCCTGCTGCTTTTCATTGGTGCGATCGACGCCCGTGTAGAAAAATGACCGAAACAGCCGCGAGCCAGCGGTGAGCTTGCACAGCAGCTTGGTGTAGTCGATCTCAATGCCCAACTGCAAAGCCGCATAGAACAGATTAGAGCCATCGATGAAAATGGCCACCCGCCCCCGGTTTTCGAGCACCTGCTCAGGGGTAAACATGGCGTCTTCGCGAAGTAAAGAGTGGTTGTTTAAGGCGTGGCTGTGAGTATCAAACATGGGTTTTTATGAAGGTATTAAATCGAGCTAGAAACAAACGTGAAGTGAGCTGGAGCGGTTTTGGACTAGGAGCTGGCTACGGGTTCGGGCAGCTCCAGGCGCTGAAATACGGGGGAGGCTTCTCCCAAGAGCTGGCCGGGAGGCAGATAGCCCCAGGCGGCATGGTCGGCATAGCTAGTCTGCTGACCGATGGCTTTGTCGTCAAAGTCAACGGCAAAGCCCAGCTGGGTATAAATTTGATTGCTAATGCCGGGGATTACCGGCGACAGCAGGTAAGCCGCCTGCCGCACCGACTCCAAGACGGCGTATAAAACCGCTTCGGTTTCGGCCTGCTTGCCCTGCTTATAGAGACTCCAGGGCGCTTGCTCGTCGAGAAACTTGTTGCTGGCCTGCACCAGCGTCAAAATCGCCGTGCAGGCGTGGCTAAAGGCCAGGTGAGTGTAGGCCTCAAAGACGGTTTTAGGCAGCCCCGTGCCGATCGCCCGCAGGGAGTGGTCAGCCGCAATGCTCTGGGGATCAACGTCGGGCACATGGCCATCACAGTAGCGCCCGGCCATCTTCAGGGTGCGGTTGAGCAGGTTGCCCAAGTCGTTGGCCAGGTCGGCATTCAGCACATTGATAAAGCGGGTTTCGTTGAAATCGCCGTCTTTGCCAAACTCGATTTCGCGCAGAAAGTAGTAGCGCACGGCATCAGGGCCGTAGGTTTCTACTAGCGCCACCGGGTCGAGGGTGTTGCCCTGGCTCTTGCCCATTTTTTGGCCGTCTTTGGTCAAAAAGCCGTGGCCATACACCCGATTTGGCAGCGGCAGCCCCGCCGACATCAGCATGGCGGGCCAGTACACCGCGTGAAACCGCAGAATGTCTTTGCCAATCAGGTGAGTATTGATGGGCCACCAGTGGGCGATCGCCTGCTCCAGACTGGGTGGGTCGCTTGGGTCTTGGAGGGCAGTAATATAGCCCAGCAGCGCATCAAACCAGACGTAGAGCGTGTGATCGGGATCGGTGAGGACTGGAAAGCCCCAGTCGAGGTTAACGCGTGAAATCGAAAAGTCTTGCAACCCCCGTTTCACAAAGCTGAGCACCTCATTGCGACGGGCCTCGGGCTGAATAAAGTCAGGCTGCTCAGCGTAGAGCTGTTCCAGCGGCTCTTGGTATTTCGACAGTTTGAAGAAGTAGTTTGACTCGTCGCGCCACTCTACTGGCTTGTTGGTGTGAATGGCGCAGTGCTTGTTAGGCAGCAAATCGCGCTCTTCTTTAAATTCTTCGCAGGAGACGCAGTACCAGCCCTGCTGCTGGCCCTTGTAGATATCTCCTCGATCCCAAACCCGCTGAAAAAATTCGTTGACGATAGCGTTGTGGCGGGGGGAGGTGGTGCGAATGAAGCGATCGCAGCTAATATTTAGCAGCCCCCACAGACGCTCAAACCCAGCCGCAAATTCGTCGCAGTGGGCCTGGGGTGAGACACCGCGCTCTTCAGCGGTACGCTGAATTTTTTGACCATGCTCATCGGTGCCGGTAATCATCAGCACCGGATGGTTCATGAGGCGATAAAACCGAGCCACTACGTCGGCGGCAATGGTCGTATAGGCGCTGCCGATGTGGGGTAGGCCATTGACGTAATACAGCGGCGTAGTAATAGCAAACGGCGATTGATCTACAGGGTTAAAAGTCATACAAAAACTGAAACATCAGCCTGCGAAGAGGCTCATTAGATAACAGCAACGATCGGCGCACTAGCCTCTAGATACCAAGATCTAGAACCAAACCCGACAAATACTAAGGATAGCAGCGCCAGGAAAAAGCTAAACCCAGGCTCTTTATAGACCTAAGAGATTAAGCAAGCATCCTAGCCTGCTATGTTAGGGTTCCCTGAGTAAGCCCCAGAAGTTTTAAGATCTGGTTCAGAAACTGCGGTCTACGGGTAGCAAAATTAGTCGTTGAGCAGGCCCAGGCGATCGGGGGGCCAGAACCGCACCACCGCTTTGCCAATGATATTTTCCTGGGGCACAAACCCCCAGGCGTGGCTGTCGTAGCTGCTGTTGCGGTTGTCGCCCAGCACCAGGTAAGACGCTTCGGGCACTTCTTCAGGCCCCCACTGGTAGTCGGGCGCGGCTTTGATGTAGGGCTCAGTCAGCACCTCCCCGTTGCGCAGCACCTCGCCATCGCGAACCTCAACCACATCGCCCGGCAACCCAATGATGCGCTTAATAAATGCATCCCGACGCTTGCCTGGAACCGTCAGGCTCTCGGGTGGCCAAAACACCACAATATCGCCATGGTCTGGAGGGTTGAGGTGATAACTAATTTTCTCAATTACGAGGCGATCGTTGATTTGCAGCGTGGGCTCCATGGAGCCCGAGGGAATGTAGCGCGCCTCTGCCACAAAATGCCGAATGCCTAACGCCAGTACCACGCTCAGGCCGATGGTTTGCAGCCCTTCTACCCAAGGATTCGGCTGGGGTGCCTGCTGCTTTTGGATTGGGCCTGGATTTAGGGAAGACTCGGGCGGCAGCGAAGATTTATCAGACTGATCGGTCACAGGTGTCTCCCCGAAAATACAGAGAAAGGTTGGCCCCAGTAGCTCCCAGGGCAAAGTCGCCCCAAACGTCCCCGCTAGGTCTGTCCTAGTGTAATCGATCTACTTTGCAACCATCCGTCTCCGGTGGACGGTTGGTTACAGAGATAACAGACAACGGATTCGGCTATTCCCAAAGCGCTCTCCTAGGGCGAGGCGGGGGCCAGTTCCTCAGACCACAGTCCCTTTTCCTCGAGCCAGGGACGGCTGTAAATGCGCGATTGGTAGCGGGAGCCGCCGTCGCACAGCACGGTGACAATTTTGTGGCCGGGGCCAAGCTGCCGGGCCAGTTTCACCGCCGCCGCCACGTTGATGCCCACCGAGCCGCCCATAAACAGTCCGTCGTTATAGAGCAGCTGATAGATGGTACGCAGCGCCTCGGGATCGTCGATTTGCATAGCGTCGTCAATGGGCACCTCCTCCATGTTGGCGGTGATGCGGCTGTTGCCGATGCCTTCGGTAATCGAGTTGCCCTCGATATGGACTTCGCCGGTTTTGATATAGCTGTAGAGACCACTGCCCATGGGGTCAGCCACCACGCAGCGAATGCTGGGGTTTTTCTCTTTGAGAAACATGGCTACGCCAGCGTAGGTGCCGCCGGTGCCCGTAGCTGCCACCCAGCCGTCAACGGTGCCCTCGGTCTGTGCCCAGATCTCGGGGCCGGTGGTCTCGTAGTGGGCCAGGCGGTTGGCCAGGTTGTCGAACTGATTGGCCCAGATAGCGTTGTCGAGCTCCGCTGCCAGACGACCTGAGAGTTTTACATAGTTGTTGGGGTCGCGGTAGGGCACGGCGGGTACAGTGCGCACCTCGGCACCCAGGGTGCGCAGCAGGTCAATTTTTTCCTGCGATTGGGTGTCGGGAATGACGATGAGGCAGCAGTAGCCCTTGGCATTGCAGATGTGGGCCAGGCCAATGCCGGTGTTGCCAGCGGTACCTTCAACCACGGTGCCACCGGGCTTGAGCAGCCCCTTTCTCTCGGCGTCTTCAATAATGTATAGGGCAGCGCGATCTTTAACTGAGCCACCGGGGTTGAGAAACTCTGCTTTGCCCAAAATATCGCAGCCGGTGGCCTCGCTCACACTGTTGAGGCGAATGAGGGGAGTATTGCCAATGGTGGCGACAAAACCTTGTTTGATATCCATGCCTTTCGTAACCGTTGACAACAGTCTGTGCGGAGCTAGGCGATCGCCCAACCGAGAGCCTGCCCAAGGCGATATTCCCAGCGCAGGCCGCCTCTTCATCCTACGGTGAAACGGCTGGCTTCTCGGCTAGAATTGGGCCGTTTTCTGGGGTTCTGTCCACAAGTTCAGCTCAAGGGTAGAGTTTTTTGACCGGCAAAATTCCTTGGCTGAACTTGGCCCTTGTGGACGTAGATTTAGTTTATCGGTGCAATCTACTTGCGCCATAAGTCTCTACCCCCTTTCCTGGGCCACGATGAAAACCCTTGAGGCGCTAATTTTTGATGTCGATGGCACCCTGGCCGAAACCGAGCGCGACGGGCACCGCGTTGCCTTTAACCAGGCGTTTCAGGAGTTTGGTCTGCGCTGGCACTGGCCGGTGGGTCTCTACGGGCAGCTGCTGCGGGTCGCAGGGGGCAAAGAGCGCATTCGCTACTACATTCAGCGCTACCAGCCCAAGTTTGAGGCTGAGGATATCGATGGGCTGGTGATGGCCCTGCACCAGGCTAAGGCCCAGCACTTTCAGGCTTTAGTTGAAAGCAATGTGATACCGCTGCGGCCAGGGGTGCGACGATTGATCGAAGCGGCCCAGCGGGAGGGGGTGCGGCTGGCGATCGCCACCACCAGCGCCAAAGACAGCGTCCTTCCCCTGCTTGAGCGACTGCTGGGGCCAGACTCGCCTAGCTGGTTTGAGATCATCGCCGCCGGAGACATGGTGCCCGCTAAAAAACCCGCACCCGACATCTACAATCTGGTGATCGACGCGATGAATCTCAACCCCGCCACCTGCTTGGTGATTGAAGATAGCTCCCAGGGCTTAGAAGCAGCGATCGCTGCCGGGCTCACCACTGTAGTTACCGTCAATGACTACACCCGCAACTATGCTCTGCCCGGTGCTCGCCTGGTGATCAGTCATCTGGGTGAACCCAGCCTGCCCTTTGAAGTCCTTTGGGGCAAGGCCAGCAACGCCTACTATTTCTCCCTAGATCTGGCCCAAGCGCTGTTATCGACTCAATCAACCCACGTGTAGGGACTTTTGTAATCCACATTCTTGAGCAAGTCTCCCTTCAAGGCAAACACCCCGCGTCCCTGTCCTGCCTGAACCGGGTATCCCAACAATCGTCCTACCATTAACCCATCTACCCATTCACTCCCCATGTCCCTCTCCCTAGCCCTTTGGCAAGCTAACGACGACCTGGCCCAGGCCTGCCTGCACCACCCCTTCGTCCAGGGCATTGGCGACGGCACTCTGCCCGTGGAGAGATTCGCCTACTACGTGGGGCAAGACGCCTTTTTTCTTGAAGCCTTTGCCCGTGCCTACAGCATCGCCGCCGCCAAAGCACCTACATGGGAAGTGTTTCAAGTGTTCCACCAGCTAGCCGATGGAGTGCTGGCTGAGCTAAATCTGCACAGCGGCTACGCCCAGGCATGGGGAGTAGACCTAACCATCGTTACCCCTGGTGCCGCTACCCGTCGCTATATCGATTTTTTACTCAGCACGGCCTGGGGACAAGCACCTGGCGCAACGGCGGTAGCGATGGCCCCCTGCATGCGGCTCTACGCCTTTTTGGGGCAATCTTTGGCAAAACTCAGCCCACCGACCCACCGCTACAGTCCTTGGATCGATACCTACAGCAGCGACCAGTTTGAACCCCTGGCCGCCCAGCTCGAAGCGCTGATCGATGATCAGGCAGCAGATAACCCCAGTAACCAGACCGCCTACCGCTACGCCATGGAGTGCGAACTCGCTTTTTTTGAGGCCGCTTGGCAGGTTGAATCTGGCAGTAATCAATCACCTTACCGGGCAGAGTAAGATTGACAATATCAGAGTCTTACTAAGTTCTTACCGGCGATCAAGTCAGCAATTATGGAAGTGACGCGTCTTTCTAGCAAAGGCCAGGTAATTATCCCTAAAGCCTTGCGGGTCGCTCACCAATGGGAGACCGGGCAGGAGCTGATCGCGGTGGATGTTGGCGATGGCATTTTGCTGAAACCTAAAAAGCCTTTTGAGCCGACAACCTTGACGCAGGTAGCGGGCTGCCTCAACTATCAAGGCACGCCTAAAAGCCTGGACGATTTTGACCAGGCCATTCGCCAGGGTGTAATGGAGCAGTGGCATGATCGCCGTTGACACTAATGTCGTCGTCAGACTGCTGACCAGGGACGATGAACAGCAGTACAACGCTAGCGTCAAGCTATTTCAGACGCCAGAGATTTTTATTCCCGACACCGTCATTCTAGAAACAGAGTGGGTGCTGCGGTTTGCCTATGGCTTTCAGCCCGATGAAATTTGTGCGGCCTTGAGAAAATTGTTTGGCTTACCCAACGTGCAGTTAACCAACGGCAATCTGATGGCCAAGGTGTTGCAATGGCACGAAAATGGTCTCGACTTCGCCGATGCTCTGCACCTGGCCACCAGCCAAATGTGCGCCCAGATGTATACCTTCGATCGCAAGTTTGCCGCCCAGGCCCAGACCCTTACCGATTGCTCCGTTAAATTGCCCTAGTCAGACCCCAGCGAGGTGCGATACAGCACCTAGATAATGTCCCTTAGCCAGAGATAATAGACGCGGAACCCTCTACTGGCTGACCCCATGACTGCCGACATTCGTCTACTCGTGCTCGATATTGATGGCACCCTGGCTGGCGTGTCTAACCAGATCAGCGAGCCGGTGCTGGAGGCGGTACGCGAGGTGCAGCAGCGGGGGATTGCGGTGGCGATCGCCACCGGCCGCATGTATCAATCGGCCCTGCGGTTTTACGAGGTGGTGGGCTCAACCCTGCCGCTGATGGCCTACCAGGGGGCATTCATTAAAGACCCCAACACGCAGAAATTGCACCGCCACACCCCTCTGCCCCGACAGCTGGCCCTCGAAATTCTCGCTTACCTGGCCCCGATGGAAGCCAACAACGACCTCTCAATTCATCTCTACATTGACGATCAGCTCCATGTGCGAGCGATTATTGAAGACACCAAGGCCTACGCCGTGCGATCGGGCGTTAACCCGATCGCAGCGGGGGATCTGGCCGCGCTACTGGCGAGCAACGTCGCCATCGAAACCACCAAACTGCTGACCTTAAGCGAAAACCTGGACTTACTGGGTGACATCCTCAACGACCTGGGGCAGCGCTACCCATTGGACGATCTGTACCTGACGCGATCGGTGGAATATTTCGTCGAGGCCACCCATCCCAAGGCCAATAAGGGCGAAGCGGTGCGGTTTTTGGCCGAAGACTTGCTGGGCCTCAAGCCCGACCAAGTGATGACCGTGGGCGACAACTACAACGATCTGGAAATGCTGCGCTACGCGGGCATTGGCGTGGCCATGGGCGATGCCCCAGAGCCGGTCAAGCAGGGGGCTGACTGGGTGGCACCGGGGGTTGAGGCGGACGGGGTGGCGGTGGCCCTGCGGGAGTTTCTGCTGTAGGTTTGGCCGAGCTGCCGATCAGCAGGCTGTCGTACAGTTCCGAGAGGGTGACAGCGCGGTAACCCTGGCGATCGATCAGCGCCAGCAGGGTGGGCAGGGCGTAGGCGGTCTGCACGCAGCGCTCCATCGAGCCGCCGTGTATGACAAAAATCGCCCCCGGAAAAATGAACTGCGCCAGGTACCAGGTGTTGAGGTGGGGAGTACTCAGGCTGCGCATGGTGTCGAAGGGAATCATCGAGGCCAGGGCCACCAGCGACTCGTAGCCAGGAGCGAGGCGAATGTGGTCAACCATGGCCCGGTTGTAGAGGCCACGACCTGGGCGATACCAGCGCAGGGGCTGCTGAATCAGGTCAGTGATGCGATCGTGGGCTTCTTGAAAGTGGCGGGCAAACTGGGCCGGTTGCAACATCGCCGGGGTGGTATCGGTGGTGCCGTGGTTGGCGATTTCGTGGCCGCTGGCGAGAATGTCTTGCAGGATGGTGCTGCCGGGGTTGAGGTGGTCAGTAATCACGAAGAACGTAGCGTGGACCGGCTGCGCGGCGGTGCGGTTGTAGGTATCCAACGCGTCGAGAATCATCCGGGTAGAGGCATCGTCGCGATCGCCCGGCGTCGGCACATCGTCGATGGTCAGCGCCACCAGGGGGGCTTTGGTCGGCGCGTAGAACAGCGCATCCGGAAACATCCGGGCGACCTGGGTCAGCAGCTGGTGGTGGGGAGGAGCCATAGCATTGGCGGCCATAGCCTTAACGACTAGTAGGATCTAGACTATCGCGGAGGCGATCGCCCAGCGTGTTAATACAAAGGACTGTGAGAAAAATTGCCACACCGGGGGCCAGCACCAGGTAAGGAGCGCTCTCGATGTAGTTTTGAGCGTCGTAGAGCATGCGCCCCCAGGTGGGCACGTCAGGGGGAAATCCGACACCGAGAAAGCTGAGGGTAGACTCTGCCAACAGGGCATTGCCCACCCCAATGGTCGCCGCCACAATCACCGGGCCAAGGATATTCGGCAGCAGGTGGGTTTTGACAATGCCCCAGGGCCTCGCTCCCAGCGCCACGGCCGCCTGCACAAAGGTGCGCTGCTTGAGGCTCAAGAACCCGGCCCGCACCAAGCGCGCCACCGACATCCAGCTCAAGCCACCAATCAGCAGCACAATCAGCAGAAAAATACCCCGCTCTGGCCCCAGGGCGCGGCGCACCGAGTCACCCAGCAAATACACCACCAGCAGCACCAGCGGCAGCTGCGGCAGCGCCAAAAACAGGTCGGTGACACGCATTAAAACAACATCTACCCAGCCGCCGCAGAACCCAGCCAAGGCACCGATAGCTACCCCCAAGCTAATGCCCACCAGGGTAGCCGCCAACCCCACCGCCAGAGAAATGCGGCCACCGATCAGCAGCCGGGCTAGCTGGTCTTGGCCCAGATCGTTAGTGCCCAGGGGCTGCCCTATACCGGGCGGCAAAAAGGCGCGGGCAAAATCAATGGTGCTGGGTGAACCGGAGTAAAGGAGCGGGCCGAGGGCGATCGCCAGCATCAGCATCCCCAGCACCACCAGGGCGAGTTGGGCGGTGCGATCGCCCCACAGCCGTTCCCAAACCCGATTTTTGCTTCCCGCAGGAGCCACGGCTCCCGGTGCCAGGTCGGTATTAATGGCCATGGCGTACCCGAGGGTCAATCACACCGTAGAGCAGGTCGGCCACCAGGTTAAACGCCACCACCAGCACCGCGTAGATAAAGGCAATCCCCATCACCACGGGCGTATCGCTGCGGTAGATCGACTCGATCAGCAGCGCCCCAATCCCCGGCACCCGAAACACCTGCTCGGTCACCAGCGCCCCCGTAAAAATCGTCGGAATATCCAGCGCCACCAGCGTCACCACCGGAATCAGCGCGTTGCGCAGCATGTGCAACGTGACGATACGCCAGCGGCCCAGCCCCTTCGCCCGTGCCGTTTTTACATAGTTCTGCGGAATTTCTTCGAGCATGGCGGCCCGAACAAACCGCAGCAGCACCGCCGTCTGAAACAGCACCAACGTCGCGATCGGCATGATTGACTGCTTCAGCCACCGCCCCATACTCTCCAAATCGCTTACCACTAGCTGGTTGTCGTAGATAAAGGGCAGCCAGCCCAGCCGCACGCTCAGCACAATGATCAGCACCAGCCCCGAAAAAAACGGCGGCGTCGAAAACCCCATAAATGCCAGCGTTGTAATCGCTCGATCAACCCAGGTGTTGTGCCGCAGCGCCGCCACAATCCCCAGGGGCAGCGCCAGGGCCACGCTCAGCAGGTAGGCCACCCCAATCACCCACAGGGTAACCGGCAACCGCTGGGCAATCAGCTCCACCACCGGCAGCCGACTGGTAAACGAGTAGCCCAGGTTGCCGCTAAAGAGCGCCACCGTCCACTTCAGATAGCGAATGGGGATGGGTTGGTCTAGACCGAGCGATCGCACAATATTTTCCCGCACCTCCGGCGTAATCGCCGGGTTAGTCGCCAAATCGCCCAGGGGATTGCTCGGTGCCAGCGCCAGAATGAAGAAGATCACCGCGCTAATGGCCAGCAGCGTGGGGATGGCGATCAGCAGACGTTTGAGCAGGTAGCCGAGCATAGGGGAGAGATGGGGAATATGAGGGGGATAGAGAGAAGTTTTGAGTTTTGGATTTTGAGTTTTGAATTGTTTTGGCCAGAATTTAACTCAAAACTCAAAATTTAACACTCATAACTCATTCGATTCCCTACCCCGCCTTCGGTGCCAGCGCCGCCTTTGGGTAGGCGATGCGCTTGTGGTTATACTGCTGCCAAACCTGCACAAAAATCTCGGCAATCAGGGTCATGTGGTCGCGGGTGAGGCCCGATTCTACCAGCTGGTTGTCTTTCCAGCGGGCGCGAAGGATACGGTTGACCATGGCCAGGGCTTCGTCGGGGGTGGCATTGGTGAGCGATCGCAGCGCCGCCTCGCAGGAGTCAGCCAGCATGACAATGCCGGTCTCGGGCGATTGGGGAATGGGGCCATCGTAGCGAAAGTCAGCTTCTTGGACCGTCAGGGCCGGTTCATCCTTAGCCAACTCCTGGGCCTGGTGGTAAAAGTAGCTGATCAGCATCGTGCCCTGGTGCTCGGGAATAAACGATCGCACCGCCTTGGGCAGACGGCACTTGCGGCCCATCACAATGCCCTCGGTGACATGCTTTTTGATGATGGCGGCGCTGAGCCAGGGGTCGTTGAGTTCGTCGTGCTTGTTGGGGCCGCCCATCTGGTTTTCGATAAAGCCCTGGGGGTCGTGCATTTTGCCAATGTCATGGTAGAGCGTACCGGCCCGCACCAGCTCAACGTTGCAGCCCAGGGCGCGGGCGGCGGCCTCGGCCAGGCTCGACACAAACACCGTGTGCTGAAAGGTGCCCGGCGCTTCGGCGGCCAGCCGCTTCAGCATCGGGCGGTTGGGGCCCGACAGCTCGGCCAGGCGAATCGGCGTGACCAGGTCAAACAGGTGCTCTAGGTAAGGACTCAGCCCCTGGGCGGCAATGCTAGAAATCACCCCATAGATGCCTTGAAGAGCCGCCCCAGTGAGCATAACCGACCAGGCAGAAATTAAAGATACCGGACTCACCACCAGGGTCAGCAGTAGGTAAACCACTCCTTGGGTAAGCCCGACACCACCACCCAGCAGGGCCAGCTCTTCGCGCGATCGCATGCGGCTGGCCAGCAGACTACAAACCAGTGCCCCCGCCGCCCCTGCTATAAACGAAATGCTGCTCACTGCCGAACCCACCGGCAGCAGCACCGCCACCAGCACCACCAAGGTGCCTCCCAGCACCGGGCCGTAGAAGCTGCCCGCCAAAAGACCAATGGCCGGCAGCCCGTAGGCTGCTATTCCAAAAATTTGCATCACCCCGGTGCTGACCACCATCGCCGACAGCAGCAGATAGTCTTTCTGGCGCAGCCGCTGGGGCACCCAGTGCTCTACCAATAAAAACAGACCTACCCCGCCCGCCACTAGGCCGCCAAACATGGCCAGTCCCCAGTAGTTAAAGCGGCGCTGGCTGAGGTTAAAGCTGTCGAGCAGCACAAACTGTTCCTGGCTGATGGGTTCGCCAGCGGAAACAATCAGCTCGCCCTGCTGCGCCTCGACAATCACCGGCTTCACGGCCTCTGCGGCCATATCGGCCTGTTGCCGGGTGCGATCAGTATCCTCCACTAAGTTGGGCTCTAGGGTAGAGAGCAAGAGCTGGCGAGCCAGGGGCTCAATGGGGCGGGGCAGATTGTCTTTGAGCTGAAGGTAAGCCGCCCGGTCGAGTACCTCGGGCGGCAGCCCGGCATGAATGCCCTGGGCCAGCATCCGCTCTGCGGCTTGGCGAATCTCGGCCTGGGCGCTGACCCAGTCTTGCACAGGCAAATCGAACAGCGGAGGGGCCTCGGCAACGCCTTCGGCCTGGGCAGCCAGCACCGTTAAATTGGCCATAGCCTCTTGGTAGCTCTGGCGAGACTTTTCCACCGCCGTCAGCAGCTTTGCCAGTTCTTGACTACTAGACCGCTGGCCGTAGGCCCACAGCTCACCCAGGGCCGTCTGCTGGTCGGGGGTAATGGTTTGGTTGCGCAGCAGCGTGGCTAGGGGCACCTGCTCACCCCTGGCGCTGTCGTCGGCCAGTGGGTCGATGAGGCTGCGCAGCTTCAGCCAGGTGGCATCGTCGGAGCGGCGCAGGTAAACCTGCACCTGGGTTGACAACGTGCTGGTAGCCACAAAGGGCACGCCCCCCGCCTGGCGGCGAATATCGCCCACCTGGGCCATCAGCGCGTTGAGCGATCGCAGCACCGAGTCATCGATGGTGGGGTCAACCCGGAGCACCCTCAAGGCCCCATTGCGAGCATCGCGGCGGCGCTCTTCGGTGGTTTCTTGATCTTCGACCCGCACCGTGCCCGGAGCCAGCACGGTGTTGGGGGCAATGCTGCCCACCTGCAACCCCGGCTGATTGTAGAAACGCTGTCCCAGAATGGCCGTCAATCCTACGGCGGTGACGGCGAAGGCCAGGCGAGGGTGACGAATGTTTTTTTGCCGCCGCAGTGGACGACAGGGCTGGGGCCGCCCTTTGAAGCGGCGCTGGGCTGAGGTGGCGATCGCCTCAGTATCCACCAGCTCTAAATCTAGGGATAGCGATCGCGGCGACAGCGTAGAACGGGGGGTAATCGGCTTCATCGCCTGCTGCTCTAAAGCCCACCAGTGCTCGACCGCAGCCACAATGGCTTGAATTGCCTTCATAGATTAAGACAGTTAACTTTGGGTGGGCAGATAACGTGGGTGGGCAGAGACCGGGAATCCAAGACTAAAGATTGCGAGAGCACACATTTCCTCACAGCGCGGCGTTGACCCAACCGAGGCCTCTCTGAAGCTATTATAGGCGGCGGCTATGGTCACCGCCTGTGCCCGCCGACTCAACCCCTCAGCCCCAGGGGCACGGTGGAAGATGCCCCCTGGGGCACTACCCCAGCCCAGCGCCCGTGCAACGCCGCCGCCAGGGTCGCTAGGGCTGAGGCTTCTACCCCCTGCCAGGGGTCAGGCTGGGCCGGGCGATAGTCGAGCAGCCAGCGCTGGCGCAGCGCAGCGCCCAGCCCAGCGCGCCCCACGGCTAGACCCGTCAGTAAACCCACCAGGGCGATGGCGCAGCCTCCCCAGAGGGGAATCGCCGCTGACTCCCACCCCCGCTGACGAGCTACGCCCTGGGCCACGGCAAACTGCCCCTGGCTTTGAATGACTAGGTCTAGGGCCTGTCCCACAGCACTCGTGCCGTCAGTCCAGGAACGAGGTGCGACCAAAGGCAGAGCACTTAGACTGGGGGCCGTTTTCATCTGCTGACAGAGGACGGCAAACAACTCCTGGCAGGCTAACGAGGCCGCAGGAGACAGCTCCAGATCTGCAACCCAGCGATTTACAGCGACCCGATGGTGGCCGTGGGCATCGGCCATCACCCACAGGTAGGGGAAGGCGTTGATAGCAGCGGCGGCGGGGCTCGACAGCGCCTGAAAATGAGCTTGCCAGCGGGATGGTCGCAGCGACTCTCCCCTGGCGCAGGCAGTGGCCGTTTGCAGCAGGCCCCCTTGCCACCCCAGGTCGGCGGCAGAGCGGAGATAAGGCAGGCTGCGATCGCCCATCACGACCGCTTCTAGGGCCGCCGTCAGGCGATCGTGCTGTGAACCGGCTTGACCCATGGCTTGCCTCGCTTTTCCAGCGCCCTCCATAAAGACCCTGTTGAATTTTAAGGGGTGTAGTAGTCTATTTTTTAACAGCAATCCTATAATGCTTGCTGTCAAGCCCTTAGGGTTCTACTGATCTTTGTTACCCTGCCTGGAGCCAAGTCTATGTTCCGCGTCTCCCCTTTCATTCAATCCACGGCTCCAGGGGGGGCCTGCCAGCGCTTTTGGAAAACAGCCGTGGCAATTCCCCTCCAAGCAGGCTGCGCCATTGCCCTGGGTATCGGCCTAACGGCTACTGTCACCCTAGCTCAGACCCCACCCGAGGGGGCACCCCCGGCAAGCCAACCCGCCACCTCCACCGTCAGCGGCGGGCGCATAGTGCGGCCCACCCTTCAGCTCGGCAGCCAGGGTGAGTCGGTACGAGAACTGCAATCGATGCTCATGCTGCTGGGCTACTACCCCGGCCCCGTAACCGGCCTCTACCAAGAGGACACCGCCGCCGCCGCCCGCCGATTTCAAACCGCTGCGGGCGTTACCGCCGACGGCATTGTTGGCCCCGCCACCTGGAGCCGCCTGTTCCCCACCCCGCCAGGGGAAGCCAACCCCCCGACGGCCACCGCCCCTGGCAGCGCCACCCCACCAGCGACCAATCCTTCAGCGACCAATCCCTCAACGACCAATCCATCGACCACCACCCCACCCAGCAGCAGTACCGGCACCTCAGCTGCTCTACCGGTACTCCGCCCCGGCATGGAGGGAGACGCCGTGCGGCAGCTCCAGCAGCGCCTGCGCACCAAGGGTTTTTACAGCGGTACCGTCGATGGCGTGTTTGGCAGTCAAACTGAGGCCGCCGTGCGTGCTGCCCAAGCCGCCAATAATCTCACCGTAGACGGCATCGTTGGCCCCGCCACCTGGCGAGCACTCAATTAGACGAAGAAAAAAGCTCGGGTTTACAGCCGGTTCAGTCGTCCCAGCTGCCAAAGGATTGGGGCGATCGCCGCGCACGATAACAGCCGCGATCGCCGATCAATCGTCTTCCCCTAGGGTCGAATCGTACACCCACCCAAGATGGCCACGGGCAGAGCGCTCCACCCCAACGACTGAGCCCAAAGCAACAGAATGTGGCGAACGCCCGCTAAAAAGCCGCCGAGAAGCTGAGTTCTTAGGCGGCTTTTTAGGGTTATGACCCGCAGTGGTGGCAAGCTAGTCTGGCTGCACAAACCAGTCGTTTAACATGTTGGCCGACTCAGGCAGAGTGGCGCTGGCGTAGGTGGAGTAGGGGATATCCAAAGCTTCCATGGTGGCCATCTGCTGAGCAGCATGATCCATATAGAGCATGTAGTTACCCATCAGAAAGTACACGCCCATCAGGGCGGCGGCAGACGATGCCACCAAAAAACCCGCTAGCATCAGGGAGAATTCCTGACCTTTGACGGCCTGCTCCATCAGACGGAGCGCCCAAGCCACTAGGGCAATAACAATAGTCAGGATAAGCAGCAGCATGGAACAATGACTGTTGTAACGATATGGATAGTCAGATTAATGACTGAGTCTATATGTTACACATCGTAACAGGCATTCATAAAACCGGCATGGCTTCCACAGAATGTCTTCAGGTTTGCTTAGGAAAGGCAGAATCTAGGTCAGGCGTACGGGTACTTGGCGATCGCGCAAATGCTCCTTTACCTGCCGCACCGTTAGCTGCCCGTAGTGCAGCAGTGAAGCCAACAGCGCCGCCTCAGCCTTCCCCTCGGTGAGGGCCTGGTGAATGTGGTCGCAGTTGCCAGCCCCGCCGGAGGCAATCACTGGCACTGGCACGCGATCGGCAATGGCGCGGGTGAGGTCGAGATCGTAGCCCGCCTGGGTACCGTCGGCATCCATGCTGGTGACCAGCAACTCGCCCGCCCCTTGGTTGACGACTTCCTCTGCCCAGGCTAAGGCGTCAAGCCCAGTATTCTCGCGACCGCCGCGCACGTAGACATCCCAGCCTGGGTTGCCAGGGTCAGGGCGGCGGCGGGCATCGATCGCCACCACAATACACTGCGCTCCAAAGCGATCGCTGGCCTCTTTAATTAGCTCTGGCCGCTTGACCGCCGCCGAGTTAATGCTGACCTTGTCGGCCCCGGCCCGTAACAATTTTTTAATGGTTTCTAAGGATTGCACGCCACCGCCCACCGTGAGAGGAATAAACACTTGCTCCGCCGTGCGGTACACCACGTCATAGATAATGTCGCGGTCTTCGTGGGTAGCGGTGATATCCAGAAACACCAGCTCATCGGCCCCGGCCTGGTTGTAGGCCTGGGCCAGCTCCACCGGATCGCCCGCATCGCGCAGATCGACAAAATTGACCCCTTTCACCACCCGGCCAGCCTTGACATCTAGGCAGGGCACAATCCGTTTCGCCAGCATTGCGTTCTCCTTATGTTTCCTAGCGAGGGGGTAGGGAGCGGGGCGTGAGGGGGGTAGGGATGTTCCTAATCACGCGTTAGCCCCACCCAACAATCTTTAGTCCTCACCCCTCACCCCTCACTCCCTACCCATTTCCCCCGACAGCAAATTAAACCCTTCCCCCGCTCCACAATAGAGGATTATGACGATCACCAGGGGCCAAGACGCTGATACACTGTCTCTTGGTTTTATCGTTGGACATGCAGTTGGAGCCCTTAGCAGACATGGCTTTAGAGATTGGCCAAAAGGTGAAAGTATCCCGGCTACGCGATCGGGTTTCGAAGGATTTGGCAGGTTACCTCGGCAAGCGCGGCGTTGTAAGCCAGTTCAAAATGGTGGACGGCAGCGGCGTAGGCGTCGTGGTGGAGTTTGAAGATCGCTACACCACCTGGTTCTTTGAAGATGAGCTGTCTGTCATTCAGTAGCGGACGGCCTCGCTGAGGCCATTTTTATAGCTGCTAAGATCTGGGATGCCTCTCTCTGCCCTTTTAAATTAGTTAGGGGAGCAGATCAATGGGTCGGCAATAGCAAAAGAGAGGAGGGTGCTCAGCAAATCTCCTCTTTTGGAGTGATTCCACGGCTGTCCAGTCCCCGAGATGATCGGCATAAGTTTCCCTGGGCATAGAGAAGCGGGGCGAGGTCGCCCCCGTGTGTTTCTAGGGATGCTTCGAGCAGCGATGACCTGACCAACGCGTAGGCCCAGTTTTTCTATGGCATTAATTCTCACGTATTTGGGTAAGGGCGGCAGCGGCAGCACGACTGTGGCGATCGCCGCCGCAAAACAGCGGGCGCGGGCCGGGCAGCGGGTGCTGCTGGCCATTCAGGATGTAACGCCAGCTCCGGCGCTGCTGCTGGGCCTGGCCCTGAGCGTGGAGCCCCAAGAGCTAGAGCCCAACCTGTGGGCCATGCAGTTTCAAACCGCAGCCCTGCTGGAGAAAAGCTGGGACGAAGTCAAAGCGCTGGAGTCACAGTACCTGCGGACGCCCTTTCTCAAGGCGGTCTATGGTCAAGAGCTGGGGGTGATGCCGGGCATCGATAGCGCCCTGGCGCTGAATACCCTGCGGCAGCTCGACGGCAGCGATCGCTACGACGTCATCATCTACGACGGCAGCGAGGCGCTGGCCACCCTGCGCATGCTGGGCATGCCGGAAATTCTCGACTGGTACCTGCGGCGGTTTCGCGGCGTGTTTCAGCAGTCCGATGTGGGTCGGGTGATCTCGCCGTTTTTGCAGCCCATGGCCTCGGCGGTGCTGGCAGTTGACTGGTCGGGGGATGTGCTGGATCAGCCTACGGGACAGGTGCGATCGCAGCTGGAAGAGGGTCGCCAGGCGGTCACTAACCCCAGCCGCATGGCCGCATTCTTAGTTACCACGCCCACGGCAGGGTCGGTGGCGACGGCCCGCTACCTGTGGGGCAGCGCCCAGCAGATTGGGCTGACGGTGGGCGGTGTTTTGGTCAACCACGGCGTGCTCGATGCCGAGCAGATCCACGCCTTTGCGCCCCTGCCCCAGGTGCCGCTGCCCTCAGTCATCGATCAGGGATGGGATGCAGCGGTGGAAGCTTTGCCCGACCCCGCCCAGTGGGCGGCAGCGGCCCCGCGCCCAGTAACCGTGGATGCAGCGACGAAGACCGTGCGGCTCTTCTTACCCAGCTTTGACAAAACCCAGGTCAAGCTCACCCAGTACGGCCCCGAGGTCACCATTGAAGCGGGCGATCAGCGGCGCAACCTGCTGCTGCCCCCCGCCCTCCAGGGCAAAGCGGTGGCCGGGGCCAAGTTTCAAGATCAGCATCTGGTGATTTCCTTTAGTTAGGGCGATGGCGCAATTCCCCTCTAGGGAATCGCGCCTGCTGCAATGTCACGGGTTCGCAGAAAAATCTTCCCTCCCTCTGGCCAGGGTTTGATTCTGACCCGAGAAATGTGGCACCGTGGGTAGTGATCGCCTAAGTTTTGCCTAAGTTCTGACCGACGTTGTATCGACCTGTAGCATTCCATCACCATGGCTGAACCACCGTCCTCCACTCCGGTCAACGACGCTCTAGACCAAACCCCTGCTGCTGAAATTGCCCCCGAGGCCCAGGGCAACGCCGCCCGCCAGCTTTTAGGCATGAAGGGTGCCAAGTCGGGCGAGACCTCGATTTGGAAGATTCGCCTTCAGCTGATGAAGCCGATCACCTGGATTCCGCTGATTTGGGGCGTGGTGTGTGGGGCGGCCTCCTCCGGCAACTACCGCTGGAGTTTAGAGTACGTACTGATCGCCGCCGCCTGCATGCTGTTTGCGGGGCCGCTGCTGACGGGCTACACCCAAACCCTCAACGACTTCTACGATCGCGACATCGACGCCATCAACGAGCCCTATCGGCCCATCCCCTCGGGGGCGATCACCATTCCCCAAGTGGTGACCCAAATTCTGGTGCTGCTGGTGGCCGGTATCGCCATTGCCTTCAGCCTCGATCGCTGGGCCGGGCACAGCTTCCCGATTATCACCGCCCTAGCCCTGGGCGGCTCGTTTGTGTCGTACATCTACTCCGCCCCACCGCTGAAGCTCAAGCAGAATGGCTGGCTCGGCAACTACGCCCTGGGGGCCAGCTACATTGCGCTGCCCTGGTGGGCGGGCCACGCCCTGTTTGGCACCCTCACCTGGAAGATTGTGGTGCTCACCCTGTTCTACAGCCTGGCGGGCTTGGGCATTGCGGTGGTCAACGACTTTAAGAGCGTGGAGGGCGATCGCCAGATGGGCCTCAAGTCGCTGCCGGTGATGTTTGGCGTTACCACCGCCGCCTGGATCTGCGTGCTGGCGATTGACATTTTTCAGGGGGGCGTCGCCGCCTACCTGATGGCCATTCACCAGAACCTCTATGCCGTGCTGCTGGTGCTGCTGATCATTCCCCAGATCACCTTTCAGGATATGTACTTTCTGCGCGATCCCCTGGGTAACGATGTCAAGTACCAGGCCAGCGCCCAGCCTTTTCTGGTGTTAGGTATGCTGGTAACAGGGCTGGCACTGGGGCACACGGCACTTTAGGGATCCGCGCGATCGCGGCTGTACCCTTGAAGAAATGGCCGAAACCCCATACAGTTCACAGAGGATGTGAAAGGCAACGCTGCTATGGCTCGATCTTGGTTAACCCGGCTGTCGTTTCCTTCGAGGAAATCGTCGCGCCCCTCAGGACGGAGCAGATCTGGGGCCAGCATGGTCAACGGTGCGCGGGTCTCTCCCCAGCGAGTAGAGCCCCAGCCTGGGCCGTCGGGCGAAAAGCCGGAGTTGCCGCGCAGCTATCGGCCTCTGTTTTTGCGCCCCTTATTTTGGGTGGTGTTGCTGGCTGGGGCAGGCATTGCGGGAGGCGGTACTCGCGCCTACCGGGTCATAGAAGCCACCAGTGCAAATCTACCCGACCCCAATCAGGCCCTAACCTACCAGCGCGACGGCACCATCACCATGGTGTCGGCGGATGGGGTAATTTTGCAGAAGCTTGGCCCCGCCACCCGCGAAACCATTAACTATGAGGCCATGCCCGAGCACCTGGTGGCGGCATTTATTGCCTCCGAAGACCAGCGATTCTACGAGCATAACGGCGTTGACTACCGAGGTATTGCCCGCGCCGCTTGGGCTAACGTGCAATACCGCGAGCTGGTAGAAGGGGCCAGCACCATTACCCAGCAGCTCGCCCGCATCGTCTTTCTCGACCAGGAGCGCAGCTTTCAGCGCAAGATCAAAGAGGCCATGATGGCCACCAAGCTCGAAGACAGCCTCACCAAAGAGCAGATTATTGAGCGCTACCTCAATCTGGTCTACCTGGGCTCTGGAGCCTACGGCGTAGCCGACGCTTCCTGGGTGTACTTCGGCAAAACCATCGATCAGCTCACCGTAGCTGAGTCGGCGATGATTGCCGGTATGGCCCCAGCCCCTAGCCTGTATTCGCCCACGGTCAATGCCGAGGCCGCCCGCAGCCAGCGCGATCGCGTCATTCGCCGCATGCTGTCCACCGACGTTATTAGCGGGGTCGAGGCAGAAGAAGCGATCACGACGGAGGTGGCGGTCACCCCTAATCAGCCCAAGTTTCTCTACAGCGAGTTTCCCTATTTCACTATCTATATTCAAAAGCAGCTAGAGGCGCTGCTGCCCCCCGATCAGCTAGAGGCCGGTGGGTTAACCGTCGAGACCACACTCAATGTGGTTTGGCAGCGCCGGGCTGAAGAAACCGTTGAAGACGCCGTCGCTCGCTACAGCGGTTGGCAGAATGTGGGGCAGGTCTCGCTGGTGGCGGTGGACCCCCGCAACGGCGAAATCAAGGCCATGGTGGGGGGCACCGACTTCACCAGCGAAAACCAGTTCAACCGGGTGACCCAGGCCCAGCGACAGCCCGGCTCTACGTTTAAGACCTTTGTGTACGCGGCGGCGATCGCAGGCGGCATGTCGCCCTACAAAAATTACATGGATGCCCGCTACGTGGTCGATGGCTATGAGCCTAAGAACTACGGCAAAAACTACAGCGGCGGCATGGATTTGCTCCAGGCCCTGCGCAACTCGGTCAATATTGTGGCGGTCAAGCTGCTGGTAGATGTGGGCTTTGACCCGGTGGTGAAACTGGCCGGGCGCATGGGCATTGAGTCGCCGCTGCTGCCCGCCTATTCCCTCGCCCTGGGCACCTCTGAGGTCAACCTGCTAGAGCTCACCAGTGCCTACGGCACCCTGGCAAACAAGGGTATTCATCGCCCGGCCCACGGCATTCGCCGGGTGTTGAACAGCAGCGGCGAGGTGATCTATGAGCGCCCTAACGAGTCAGAGCAGGCCATTGACGCCGACAGCGCCGCCATTATGACTTGGATGCTGCGCGGCGTGGTGGAGGGCGGCACCGGCAGCAATGCCTACCTGGGGCGGCCAGTAGCGGGCAAGACCGGTACTTCCGAATCGTATCGCGACCTGTGGTTTGTAGGCTACATTCCCCAGCTGGTGGCCGGCGTTTGGATGGGCAACGACGACAACACCCCTACCAGCGGCGCTAGCAGTATGGCCGCTGGGGTGTGGCGCAGCTTCATGGCCAAGCTCACCGACGATATTCCCGTTGAGCAGTTTCCCAGCGTGCCTCGGCTGGGCGGGCGCGAGGGCAGCATTACCCTCAGCCCCGTAAAGCCCGGTCGCGTGGTTGCTGAAAACGGCCCGTCGCAGTCGTCAGAGTC
Organism: Tildeniella torsiva UHER 1998/13D; assembly: GCA_019358835.1. GTDB lineage: Bacteria > Cyanobacteriota > Cyanobacteriia > Phormidesmidales > Phormidesmidaceae > Nodosilinea > Nodosilinea torsiva. The sequence continues at coordinate 135,685 of JAHHIH010000007.1, read as the reverse complement.
GGCTAGCTCGGGTGGCGGAGAAAGCCGCCGATCGCAACGGTCAGAGAGTAGCTCTAGCAGTAGCGGTGAAGCCGCATCGGCCCCGGCACCCGCTTCTAGCGATAGCTCTAGCAGCAGCCCCCCCGCATCAACCGAATCGGCAGCCCCTGTCATTACAGAGGATCCCCCAGCGGCAGCCCCGGCACCAGTTCCTCAGCCGGTCAACACTGCCCCACCGGCTCCGGCCCCAGTAGCTCCGGCTCCCGCCCCGGCCCCGCCGCCGATTGTGTCGCCGCCACCGCCCCTCGAAGCTCCTCCACCAGCCGGTGGGGAATAGGCCCTGGGGTAGAGAGCTGGGTTCGACCAAAGCCTACAGACCTCCCAAGGGTCAGACCTGGGGGTGATCCTCAGGGATAGCCAACCGTCGTAGGATGATACACAACTGATTTTGGAGTTTAATTGGCTATGTCACTCTATTTTGCGATCGCAGGCGAAGCTGCTGCAGGTTCGTCTTTTGTGTTGGTGTATGTAGTGGGCTTTATTGCCGCCGTCAGTATTGGCTCCATCGCTTGGTACAACTCCAAGCGCCCCGCTGGCTGGGAAGATAAGGAAAAGCCCGACTTCGTCCCTACCGTCAAGGCTGAGGAAGGCGAAGAAGTCTAAGCCACCCACAATCGCTACAGCCTCGGCCCCACCATAGGCTAGAGGCAATCAAGGTGGCGTTCTAGCGATCGCGCTGCCGTCTGAGTCTGGCTTGGGCGGCGGTTGTTTCTGTATGCCTCTTCCTAGTCTTGCTGCCTTTGCCACGCCAACCATCCGTCAGGCAGCGCTCAATCGACCACCCGCAGCCGCCCCTGGCGAATCGCTTCAAACACTCGCTGGGCGGTGGCATGATCCTGGTTGCTGAGGGTGGGCTGGCTGAGCAGTATCTCCATCAGCTCTCGCTGCACCTGGCGACTAATGCGGCGATCGGCAAAGATTTGATCGACTAGGGCTTTGAGGGAGTGACTGGCGGTTTGAGGCATGGTGACGACCTGAGCTAATTGAGGCTGTACCCATTATCGCCTGTAACCACCAACTGCAAGGTGATATGGCCTCCCTCGGAGGCATGATCCTCAGCGGGTCAGTGAGTGATTGATAGCAGCTCAGCAAGTGGTTTAAATCACTGGAGAGGCAGTTGCTATAGAGTAAGCCTGGGCTACTTTATATAGATGTCGCTGGTAGGGTTCGGACATGCCCAAGTTTCTGAAGCGATGGCTATAGTCCAATTCACCACCCAAATTTTCGCTAGGGAAGGCTCGCGATCTCCTAAGCGAACTGGCCATTGCGATAAATGGGTTGAGCCAAAGGAAGCGACTGGCTTGCCTGCCTAAACTCCTCAGATGCCAAAACGCGATCGAATGTTCCTGACCAAGTCAGATTAGGGCAAAACAGACTCTAGGTGCTCTGCCGCTGGCGATCGCCCCAGTAGCGCACATATTCGGCTATCCCGGCCAGCAGGGCCGAGCCCAAAATCAACATCACGCTGAGGGCGTTGATGTCGGGCTTAACGCCGGTACGCACCCGGCTAAAGATTTCAATGGGCAGCGGGTTAGCACCGCCCCCAGCGGTGAAGCTGGAGATCAGCAGGTCATCCATGCTGAGCACAAAGGCCAGCAGGCAACCGGCCAAAATTCCCGGTGCCAGCTGGGGCAGCAGCACTTTGAACATCGCCTGGGTGTGGGTGGCCCCCAAGTCTAAGGCAGCCTCTTCGAGGTTGGGGTCGAGGCGCTGGATGCGGCTAGACACTACCACCGCAATGTAGGCCAGGCAAAATACCATGTGTGCCGCAATGATGGTGCCGAGGCTGAGGGGTACCGCCACCGACGCCAAAAACACCAGGGTCGCCACCGCGATCGCAATGTCAGGAATAATCAGCGGCAGATACGACATGCCCCGATACAGTCCCTTGCCCGGAAATCGGTAGCGGGCCAGACCGATCGCCATCAGCGTGCCCAGCACCGCCGAAATTGCCACCGCCACAATCGCGATGATCAGACTGTCTTGCAGGGCGGCCAGCAGGCGGCGATCGCTAAACAGCGCTCGATACCACCGCAAGCTAAAGCCGCCCCAGCTGGCGCTGTAGCGCGAGTCGCTGAAACTGTACGCCCCCAGCACAATGATCGGAAAGTACATGAAGGCGTACATCAGCGCGGTGAAGAGGCTGGGCCAGGTGACGGGGCGGGAGGGCATGGGGAGGGTAGATAGGTAGATGGGTGGATGGGTGGATGGGTAGAGCTGCGAATTTTGGATTGGCGATTTTGGATTTTGGGTGGGTTATCGGGTTGGTAGGGGCAGACCTATGTGTCTGCCCTGGAGCTGTGTCTGCCCTGGAGCGGGGTAGATGGATAGGCGGGTGGGGAATCAGGCTTCGGTGACGGTGTTGCGATCGCCGTAGCGGATCAGGAGGGCGATCGCCAGGCTGACCGCCAAAATCAGCACCATGCTGAGGGCCGAGCCAAACCCCCAGGCGCGGGTAGGGCCGAGAAACTGGTTGTAGATTAGCCGCGAAATATTCATCGATGAGGCACCCCCAAGCAGCGTAGGCACAACAAAATCGCTCAGGGTGCTGATAAACACCAGCAGACTAGCCGCCGCAATGCCGGGCAGAGTTTGGGGTACGGTAATTTTCCAAAAGCACTGGCGCGGGGTGGCTCCCAGATCAGCGGCGGCCTCTAGCAGCCGAATGTCGAGTTTTTCAAGCGATGCATAGAGAATCAGCACCATATAGGGCAAAAAGCTGTAGGTGAGGCCAATAAACACCGCCGTAGGCGTATTTAGCCAATTTTGGGCGGGCAGCCCGATCGCCGTTAGCATCCCATTGAGCACGCCGCTGGGGCGCAGAATGGTTGTCCAGGCGTAGGCCCGCAGCAGCGACGATGTCCACAGGGGCAGAATAAAAGCCACCAGCAGCAGGTTGCGCCACCGCTGGGGCGACATCAGCGCCAGCCAATAGGCCACCGGAAACCCCATCAGCAGGCACAGCGCCGTAGAGCCGACCGCAAACACCAGCGATCGCCAAATCACCCGCAGATACACCGGCTGCAAAATTTGCAGGTAGTTGCCCAGGCCATAGCCGCCGCTGGGTTGACCCAGCCGCAGCCCCGGCACCAAACTGATCTCAAGAATCAGCAAGGTGGGCAGCACCAGCAGCACCAGCAGCCACACCCCCGCTGGCCCCAGCAGCGTCACCGGCCCCAGCCAGAGTCGGGGAGCGAGGCGATCGGCCCAGGTGTTCGAGGGAGTGGGTGAGTGGGCGGGGGTCATGGGGGTGAGGAGGGTGGGGAAGGTGAGGAGGGTGGGAGGATAGGGAAAGTTTGAGTTTTGAATTTTCAATTTTGAATTGAGGTGTTGTCGACAGAACTTAGAACTCAAAACTTAGAACTCAAAACTCCCCTCCTCTAAGCGCTGGTTACTTCAGTCCAAAACTGGTCAAACAGATCGGTGCTGGCGGTATCGACGGCCACGATGCCTTCGCTCTTGGCCAAAACCGCCTCAGGGGGGTAGAGGTCGGCGTTGTTTTGGATGCCGGCGGGCAGCTGGTCAAAGGCGGCCTGGTTAGCGGTGGCAAAGAACAGGCGCTCTACGGCAGCGCTAGCGACCTCTGGCTCTAGCAGGAAGTTGATCCACTGGTAGGCGGCATCGACATTGGGGGCGGTGGCGGGGATGGCCAGGGTGTCGGTCCACAGCGACGCTCCGCTTTCTGGAATCACGTACTGCATGCGATCGTCTTCGAGGGTGAGGGCGATCGCATCGCTAGAGTAGGCCATCGACACGCTCAGGTCGCCGCTGAGTAATTCGTTCTCAAAGCCGGTAGTTTTGAAGGCCGCGATGTGGGGTCTGAGTTCGAGCAGGCGGTTGTAGGCGGCTTCAATTTCAGCTGGATTGTTGGAATTATAGGAGTAGCCCAGCGACTTGAGGGTGGCTCCCAGGGTTTCACGCATGTCGTCGAGCATGGTGATGCGGCGGGAGAGTTTGGCCTGGTTATCCCACAGAAAGTTCCAGTCGGTAGGTTCACCGGGGGAGGCCTCATGGTTGTAAAGCAGGCCGGTGGTGCCCCAGCAAAAGGGCACACTGTGGGCATTGTTGGGGTCGTAGGCGGGGTTGGCCCACTGGGCTTTAAGATTCTCTAGCCCGGTAATGCGGCTCTGGTCGAGTTCGGTGAGCAGGCCTAGCTCCAACATTTCCGACACCATGTAGTCGGAGGGGTAGATGATGCTGTAGGCATCGCCGCCGCCAGCTTGAAGACGGGTGAGCATGACCTCGTTGGAGTCAAAAATATCGACCACTACCGGAATGCCCGTGCGCTCGGTAAAGGCTGCGGCCATACCGTCATCGGTGTAGTTGGCCCAGGTGTAAATGTGCAGGGTGCCGTCATTTGCTCCCCCCCCCGCTGGTGGCCCCGCCAGGTTTTGGCGACAGTTGGCCGCCGCCAGGCCTGTCACAACCGCTGCTGACCCCTGCAAAAAACGCCTCCGACTCACGGCAAAACGGCGCGAGTCGGAGGGAGTTTGTAGTCGCGTTCCAGGCACAGGCATTCTCCAAGGGGCAAAGGGGGACGGCGGCGGTCGAGGGGAAAAGGGACGACCTTAATCTTTAGTTTCTAAGTATATGGCGATGCGTCTGGGGTAACGCTCAAGAGCCGCGATCGCAGGCCCAAAGCCACCGACCCTCAGGCGGCGTCGAGCACCAGGCAATCGTCGGCGGCCCAGTGCACATACACGGCGGTATCGACCCCGATTAACGACTCAGCCCGGTTGGGATGGCGCACCATCAGAGTCTCGCCTGACCCCAGGCGCACTACGCAGTGCAGGTGGGTGCCCAGGTACATCAGGTGGCTAATGTGACCCTGATAGCAGTTGTTGGCGGCGGCTGGTGCGCTGAGGCTAAGGTTGATTTTTTCGGGGCGCACGCTCACGACTACGGCCTGGGCGACGGTGCTGCCGGACATGCAGGCCAGCACCCGCAGACCACTGTCGGTGGTGACCTGCACCTGGCGGGGGTGGGGCTGGTCGATACGCCCCGGCAGCAGGTTGGTGTCGCCAATAAAGTCGGCCACAAAGGCGGTGCTGGGCCGGTCGTAGATGTCGCTGGGGGTGCCGATCTGCTCAATTTGGCCGTTGTTCATCACAGCGATGCGGTCAGAGAGTGCCAGCGCCTCCTCCTGATCGTGGGTGACCATAATAAAGGTGATGCCCAGCTGGCGGTGCAGATTGGCTAGCTCCACCTGCATCTGCTTGCGCAGCTTTTGGTCTAGAGCGCCAAGGGGCTCATCGAGCAGCATCACCGCCGGATGGTTGACCAGGGCGCGAGCCAGGGCCACCCGCTGCTGCTGCCCGCCGGAAAGCTGGGCCGGGTAGCGGTTGGCCATCGATTCCATTCGCACCAGGCGCAGGGCTTCGGCGACGCGATCGCGCACCTGGGCCGTGCCCATGCGGCGAATTTTGAGGCCAAAGGCAATGTTGTCTTTGACCGTCATATGGTCAAACAGGGCATAGCTCTGAAAGACGGTGTTGACCGGGCGGCGGTGGGCGGGCACAGTGCTGACGTTAGCCCCCTGGATCAACACGTCGCCAGCACTGGGGGTTTCAAAGCCCGCAATCAGGCGCAGGGTGGTGGTTTTGCCGCAGCCCGAAGGGCCCAGAATACTGAAGAACTCACCCTGTCGCACCGCCAAGTCGAGATCGCAAACGGCAACCTCTGCCCCAAAAGCCTTAACCACCCGCCGCAGCTCAACATCGGGCTGAGCCGCTGGTGTTGCCGTTGCTGCCGCAGAATGCACCATCTGAGCCATGGCCGTTTCTCCTGGGTTCACCCCAACTGTAGCGATCGCCCCTGGGATAGACAAGTCGCTGCCATCACAACCACCGCCCAGGTTTCAGCCCTAGTTTCAGGCCGATACCAGAGCAGCACTGCCTATACTTTACCCACCCTGGCGATCGCCGACGCATTCTGCCCCAAAAAAGCCATTATTGCGAGCCTTAGCCCCCAAAAACACGCCATCGGCAAGCCCGCGAAACGTTACTATGGCACCAGATAGTGCTCGGGAGTACAAAGATGCCCGCAAAACTTGCCCAGTCGCTGCGCCAGCGCTCTCGCCCCACCTTGGCGCGGGGGGCAGTGGCGATCGCCCTCGGCACGGCGATCGCCGGGTGCCGCCCCAGCCCCCCGCCCCAGAGCGAAACCCTCAACCCCACGCCGCCAACTTCCGCCGACTCTGCCCCTGAGACTCCCGCCGCACAGCCTACTGAATCCCCAACACCGACCCCAGCGGCCCCGTCCAACACCCCCACCGCCACCCTGCCCAATGCCCTTATCCGCGAATGGCAGCCCCTGAGCAACGTGCTGTTGGCCTTCGGCCCCATGACCCTAACGCCCGACCAGGTGCAGTGGAGCAGTGGCCAGGTCAGCCCCTACACCCTGATCAGCACTGAGGGGGGCTACGTACTGGAGCTGGAGGCCAGCCCCAGCTTCTACGACACCCAGAACCGCTACATCAAGCTGATTCCCAAAGCCGATGCCACCGCCGAGTCCATTGAGGTGGCCTTTTATACAGACGATACCCAGCTTCAAAACGACGAATACATTATGTACGGCGGCTACTTCGCCGAATAGACATTCACCAACGCAAAAAATAGGGCAGATGCGCCCAATCTTCGCATCTGCCCCGTTAGGTTAAGCGTCTTCTCGATCGACGAACCGTAAACCTCTACCCACCAAAACCATTAGGTTTTGGCAGGAGATTGGCTTACTCCTCTTGCCGACCTCGGTTTTCTAGGATTTCTTGCACCGCCTCACTGGGGGTGTACTGATAGCCAAAGGTTGACTGATCCGAGTCATCCAAAATCTGCGGCGTCAGCAGCACAATCAGCTCGCGGCGCTGGTTATCGGTAACCGTACTGCGGAACAGCGCCCCCAAAATGGGAATATCGCCCAGGATGGGAATCTTGTTGATGGTGTTGCGCTCCGACTCTTGGATGATGCCGGAAAGCAGCAGGGTTTGACCATCGCGAATCCGCACCTGGCCAGAGCTAATTTGGCGCTCTGACAGCAGGAAGAATGTACCCGCATCACTGGTGAAGCTGTCAGTTGGTGCCGAGATACTGGGGGCTACCGAGAGCGACACAAAGCCATTGTCATCGATGCGATCGACGTCAATTTGCAAAATTAAGCCCGCTGGCTCTGTTTCAATGTCCAGGGTGGTCAGGGTTCCCGTCTCGGTCACCTCAATGGTTTGCGTCAGCTCAGTCACCACATCTTGGGTGAGCTGAACCGTAGCGGTCTGCCCCTCCTGCACAATTAGAGTGGGGTCAGTAATAATCTTGCCGTTGCCGTTTTGCACCGTTCCCAGCAGCTGAGCCAAGAAATTGCCGGAGGTGGCATTGCCTCCAGGGCCACCTAGCGTACGCGGCAGGATTGGCGTGCCCGTGGGGGTTGCCTGGCTTGCAGGGTTGGGTGTGCCGCCATCGCCAATATTGAGAATGCCAAGACCGCCAGAGCTGAGCACCCCAAACAGCCCGTTTTGGAAGGAGAAGCTGGTACCAAAAGCATCGAGGGCGTTGAGGTCAATATCAATGACTCTGACATTGACCGCCACCTGTCGCCGACGCAGGTCAATGCGGGTGAGCTGCTCAGTAGCAATGGTAACTAGATCAGCCCGGCCCACGAGGGTAACTGAGTTGGTGCGTTCATCGGCGACCACCTGCAACCCGCGCAGAATGCCCTGGCTATCTTCATAGTCAACCCGGCTGACCTCAATTTGGTCAACTGTTGAGGTCTCTGTCTGGGTAATCGGGGGGGTGCCCTCCGCGACGGTCACAGCATTGACGTTGGTGACCAGGCGCTCTCGGCTGACGGCACTCTCCGCCCCCAGGGCGACCAGAAAATTGGTGGCCACAGTGGCATCAACCTGATTCAGGCGCAGGGTTCTAGCGGTGACGTTCTGGGCCGAAACCGGTAGCGTAGGCCCTACGTAGACGCTGCGGCCTACGCGGTTAGCCTGCAAGCCAGTCACCCGCAGAACGTGGTTGAACACGTCTTGCACAGACTCGTTTTCAATATCTAGGCTAACCGGGGGGCCATCGGCACTGGCACCCTCTGCCCCAGCTTCAGTTCCCCCGGCGGGGGTAAAGACCAGGTTGAGGCCTGCCGCCCGCGCCAGCAGCGACAAAACCTCTCGGGCTGGGGCATCCCGCAGCAGCAGCTTAGGAATCCGCTCGTTGCTGCCCAGGTTGATGCTGTTAAAGGAGGGTACCCCCTCAGCTACGGAGATATCGCCAATCGGAGGTGCTACGGCGCGGGGCAAAAAGGGCGGCACTTGCTGCACCTGGGGACGCGGCACCGGGGCACCATCAATAGTGACTTCAGGGTTGGGAACCAGCACGTCGGGGCTAGCGGGGGTGGGTACCTCAGGGGCCGCTTCCGGTGCTGGCTCCGGGGCAGCTTCGGGCGCTGCTTGAGCCACGGTGGAGGGAGCAGCCGGAGCAGGTACAGTTTCGATCTCAGCAGGCACAGGGGTAGGAGCCTGGGCGGTCTCGCCATCGTTGCGAATCGACAGTATGACCTGATTATCGCTGGATTCTACTGCCCCGGTGGGGGGCTGGCTGGTGCCACTGACGGTGATGCGCACGCTGTTGGCATCGAGGGGCACCACCGACACCTGACTGATACCGGGAGCGGGGTTGGCCTGGGTAAAGCTGCCGCCATCGGGCAGGTTGAGCTGGGCGCGGGTAATATCGGCCTGTAGGGTATTGCCCTGACTGACAGTAAAGACGCTGCTGTTATCGCCTCCCTGGGTGTCAAATACCAGATCTAGCCCAGTGGCGGTGGGGTTGAGACGGACATTAGTAATACTGGTTACTGAGGCCAGGCCAGGCTGGGCCGCTAGGGCAACCAGGGTGCTGCCAAGCAAAATTGGGTGCAGGTTCATTAGACGGTTCACGGTTCACTCCTCCATCACAGATGCGGCGGGGCCGCGCGGGGTTTGACTGGGCTAGGTGGGTAGATCGGGCGGGGGCGGTAGCAGCGGGGCTCCAAAGGTTGGGCTAGCCACCCTCAGGCGGCGGCGCACCTTCGACGGGGGCTTCTCCCTCGGCGGGGGGCGGCGGCGGCGGCTCGGGCGGCACGCTGGGGTCGCCAACGGGCACGAGCACTTCAAGGGTGTAGTCGGTGAGCAGCAGTCGGCTAATGCCCAGCAGTTCCTCTTCGGTGGCATCGGCCGGCGGCGGCGCAATACTCTGCTGCATATCTTTAATGATGATCAGCGGTTCCAGGCGCTCGATATTGCGCATGATGCTGAGCGTCTGGGGAAACAGCGCCTGCATTGATACATCGACGGTGACGCGCTCTAGCTTGCCAGTGAGCTCTGGGCCAAGGTCAGTGACCGGCTCTGGGGGGCTGGGATTAAACCGCAGCAGCTCTGAAGAAAAGAGCTGCTTTTGCACCTGGGGAGTAGCGGCAAACTGAGTCTTGACCCGCTGAATCTGCTCTCGGGTGAGCCCCAGGGCAGCGAGTTGGGCGTTGTCGAGGGTAGCTGGGTTGGCCCGCAGCACATCGGCGATCGCAGCGTTGCTGTTCTGAATTTGCTGATTGATGTCGAGCAGCAGAGTATCGAGGGTCTGGGAACCGCCCAGCAGGCTGTAGACACCTACCCGCTGCTCAATAGCCGAATTGAGCTCGGCCTGCAGGGCAGCACGATCCTGGAGACTGGCCCGCTGTTGGTCAACCTGAGCCTGCTTTTGGGCAACCTCGGCTTCCAGGGCGGTTTTTTGCTCTACTACGGGCTTGACCACGAAGTTATACAGAACAAAAGAGCCAATCAGCCCCAGCACCCCCAGGCCAATGCCCTGCACCTTAGGGGTGAGCTCAATACCAAAGGCCGTGGGATAGGTAGGGCCAACATCTAAGGCCTGATTCTCGTCGGCGGGAAGGAAATCACCAGCTGCGGTCATTCGATCACTCCTTTTTCTCTCAGGGCCTGAAGACGGGTCACTAGACCGACGGTACCCTGGCGCTCAAGCTCATCCACCAGCTGGGAGGCTGGGGTATCGGTGATGCTGGCACCGATGGTGTAGTCGATCAAAAAGTCAGGGTCGCCCACCGGGGTGCCTGGGCAGCGCCCCTGGGTTTGGGGGTCGAGCAGGGTAGGCTGCTGCTGAGCCTGACTAATCGCTACGGTTTGGGATTGCAACAGGGGCGATCGCTGCAGCACCAGAGCAAAATCGTTGATCTCGTCGTAGGAACAGGCCACACCATTGATGGAAAGCCCATCAACCGACTCTGGCGTAACGGCAGGGTCAGTTTGCTCGGGGGTGGTCGTCGTCTGGTTGAGGCTGACGATTTGGACTCGGGCCGGGGTGCGGGTGCGAATGTCTTGTAGCAGCGCCGACCAGGGCAAAATATCGTTGAAGACTGCCACAAAAGCGTTGATTTCAGCACGAACCAGGTCGATTTGCCCCTGAATACCGCTAATTTCCTGAAGCTGGCTCTGGAGCTGGGCCGTTTCGGCGTCTAGTTCAGCACTGCGGGTCTGAAGCTGGTTGACCTGGCTGCGAGTTACTACCCAGTAGCCGCCCACCAGCGCCAACGGCACCAGCGCCGCCGCCAACCCTAAAACCAGAGGCCTGCGATCGCCTGGGGCCACCCCGCCACCCCGAGCCCGGGGCTTAGCCTCAAAGACGCGAACTTCGCGATCCTTGAGAAAATTAATATCGAGACCGTACATAGCTACACCTCCCGCATGCCGAGACCAATGACCGTCGCCAACCCTGCCCGCTGACTCTCGGGAATGTCTTCAGCCACCTCTAACGACAGCGCTGAAATCGGATCGATCTGGCTGGCGGGCAGACTGAGCCGCTGGGCCAGAAATTCGTCGAGCTGGCCAATGGAAGCCCCTGGCCCGGCCAGCAGCAGTTGCGCCACCTCCATGTCTTCGCCCTGGTTGAGGTAGAAGTCGATAGAGCGGCGCAGTTCGTCAGATAGCTCGCCCAGCACCCGCAGCATGGCGGTGGTGCCAGGGTTGGTGTTGCCCATCTGGGGCGCACCCACGGTATCCATCGTTTGAATGGGTACCGTCATGCCCTGGAGCAGCTCAGTATTGCGGGAGGGAGGCAAATTCATGGCCCGGCTGAGGGCGCTCTGAATCTGAAAGGTGCCAATCGGTACGGTGCGCGAGAAGTGGGGCACCCCATCGACCACGATGGAAATCTCGGTGTTTTCAAACTCGATATCGACCACGGCGGCGGCCTCCTGGGGCGTAAACTGCCGCAGCTGCTCTCGAATGGTGCGAATCAGAGCAAAGCTCGAGGTTTCGAGCACGTTGAGCGCTAGCCCCGCCTGCTGAAATACCTCAATGTAAGGGTCGGTGAGGTCTTTACGCACCGCCACCAGCAACACCTGCACCTTCTCAATGCCATCTTCGTCAACGAAGTAGCCAAGCTTTTGGTAGTCAACATCGGCCTCTTCGCGGGGGAAGGGCAGGTAGAGACTGGCCTCCTGGTTGAGCACCATTTCGCGCAGCTCGTTATCGTCAAGCTCGGCGGGCACCGGAATGACGCGGGTAATGGCCCGGCCCGGAATAGCGGTGGTGGCCTGTTTGACCTTGAGCTTGCTTTCAGTGAGCACCGTTTGAATGGCGTCGGCCATGGCAGCGGTGTCTAGAATTTGGCCTTCCTCGTAAATGCCCTCGGCCAGTTCTACCGAGGCCAAGGCCTCTAACTTAAGCGAGGCTCCCTGTTTTTTAAGGCGAGCCAAATTAACTCTCTCAGGGGTGAGCTCGATACCAACTCCCCGAGGCTTGCGACTAAAAATGGCTTTGAGACTATCCACGGTAGTATCCGAAAAACAGGTGGGTAACCAGAAAACCTGCCTGGTTTAAAGACAACCAAGCAGACCCAAACGAGCCCGTTTCTTCCCTCCAAAAGCCATTCTCAGGCACTCAAGAAGAGATCCAGCGGCCCAGCAGTCATCCCTGGGGGAAAAGTGCTAACGAATGGTACACAATTTAATTCAGATTTTCCACTTTTCTTTCTAAGCACTTTTCCTGGGTTGAAGATCGACGATGCCGTATCTCCTGACCCCGCACCCAATGGTTTTGCCGTTGCTCCTGAGGTGATGCCAGGCCGACTAAAGCCTGGTATCACCAGCGATGTTACACACAATTCTGAAAAGTGAGCACTTAATATTGAGAAACTATGGCCGTGCCGCTGTATTTCTTTACGCGCTTTCTTTTCTTTACGCCTGGAGTAACTTGTTATGACCACCTCGCTGTCGCCCCTGACACCCCTAGGCACCCCCCTGAACGACGAGGCCCAGCGCCTGCTGCTGCTGGGATCGGGTGAGCTGGGCCGGGAAGTTGCTCTAGAGGCAGTGCGTCTGGGGCTGGAGGTGGTGGCCGTCGATCGCTACGACCATGCCCCAGCTATGGCTGTAGCCCACCGTCGCCACGTCATCGACATGCTGGATGGCAACCGGCTGCGGCAGGTGGTGGAAACTGAGCGCCCGAGTCTGATCGTGCCAGAGGTGGAGGCGATCGCCACCGATACCTTAGTCGCCCTAGAGACCGAAGGCTGGCGGGTCATCCCCACCGCCCGCGCCACCCAGCTGACCATGAACCGCGAGGGCATTCGGCGACTGGCGGCAGAAGAGCTGGGCCTCAAGACTTCACCATTTCGCTTTGCCGGTACTGAGGCGGAGTACCTGGAGGCCATCAAAGCCATTGGTCTGCCCTGCGTGGTCAAACCGATCATGAGTTCGTCGGGCAAGGGCCAGAGCACGGTGCGCCAGGATTCGGAGGTGCTGGCCGCATGGAAGTATGCGGGAGAAGCGGGCCGAGGCAAGAGCGATCGCGTCATTGTCGAGGGCTTCGTACCCTTCGACACCGAGATCACCCTACTGACGGTGCGGGCGATCGACGGCACCCACTTTTGCCCCCCTATCGGCCACCGCCAGGAGGCGGGCGACTACCGCGAGTCTTGGCAGCCCTGTGCTCTGCACCCCGACACCCTGGCGGCCTGCCAAGAAATGGCCAAATCCGTTACCGATGCCCTAGGCGGGTGGGGGCTATTTGGGGTGGAATTGTTTATTGCCGGGGCACCCGATCAGCCTCAGACCGTGTACTTTAGCGAAGTCAGCCCCCGGCCCCACGACACCGGCATGGTGACGATGGTCAGCCAGCACCAGTCGGAGTTTGAGCTGCACGTGCGAGCGATTATGGGTCTGCCCATTGGTGAGATCACCCTGGTGCAGCCGGGGGCCTCGGCAGTGATCTTGGCAGGCGGAAAGAGCGACCATCCCCAATACTCTGACCTGGATGAGGCGCTGAAGGTGCCCACCAGCAAGGTGCGGCTGTTTGGCAAGCCCACCGCCCACCCCAACCGCCGTATGGGGGTAGCCCTAGCCCTGGGCGACACGGTAGAAGAGGCAAAGGAGCGGGCGATCGCCTGCGCCAGTGCCGTACAGGTGATTTTATAAACCCCGCCACAACTGCACAAATTAAGCGAAAATAAGCAACCGTGACCGGGTGCGCCCTGTTTGACCCTTCGTTCTTCTTTCTGTTTTCACCATGAGACTCCGCCCCTACGCTCGCTTTGGTCTGTTTGCTCTGCTCGGCCTGATGATGAGCTGGCTAGTGGCCTGCGGCAGCGGACAGCCCAGCGCCAATGCCCCCGCCGAGGGCGGTAACCAAGAAGTCGAGTTTTGGACGATGCAGCTTCAGCCCGACTTTACCGACTATTTCAACGGGCTGATTGCCGACTATGAAGCGCAAAACCCCGGTACCACCGTGCGCTGGGTCGATGTGCCCTGGGCCGACATGCAGAGCAAAATTCTCACTGCGGTCACCGCTGGCACCGCCCCCGACGTAGTCAACCTCAACCCCGACTTTGCCGCCCAGCTGGCCAGCCGCAACGCCTGGATGCCGCTGGATGACAAAGTTTCCGCCGAGGCCAAGCAAGTCTATCTGCCAAACATCTGGGAAGCCAACACCCTCAACGGCCAGAGCTTCGGCATCCCCTGGTACCTAACCACCAACGTCACCCTGCACAACCAATCACTTTTAGATGAGGCTGGGGTAGCCCCGCCCACCACCTACGCTGAGCTAGCCGAGGTGGCCCGCCAGGTGAAAGAAAAAACCGGCAAGTATGCCTACTTCACTACTTTCGTGCCCGAAGATTCTGCCGACGTGCTGCAATCTTTTGTGCAGATGGGGGTCGAGCTGGTAGATGACCAGGGCCAGGCCGCCTTCGACACCGACGCGGGCCGCGCTGTCTTCCAGTATTGGACCGACCTCTACCAGCAAGAACTACTACCCCAGGAGGTGCTGACCCAGGGCCATCGCCGGGCGATCGAGCTGTACCAGGCCGGGGAAGTGGCGCTGCTATCTACCGGGGCAGAATTCTTCCCCACCATTGAAGCCAACGCGCCAGATATTGCCGCCGTCACGGGCAGCGGCCCCCAGATCACCGGCGACACCGGCAAGACCAACGTGGCGGTGATGAATGTGGTGATTCCGGCTGGTACCGATGTGCCCGATGCGGCGCTGGATTTTGCGCTGTATGTCACCAACGATGCCAACCAGCTCAGCTTTGCCAAAGCCGCCAACGTGCTGCCTTCCACCGCTGGTGCCCTAGAGGACGCCTACTTTGCTGCCGAGGGCACTAAGGGCGTAGAGAAGGCGCGATCGGTCAGCGCCGAGCAAATGAACCAGGCCGAGGTGCTAATCCCCGCCATGGATGGGGTTAAAGAGCTGCAAGCCATCGTCTACGACAACCTACAAGCCGCGATGCTCGGTCAAAAAACCGTAGACCAAGCCGTCAGCGATGCCGCCGCCGCTTGGAATGCCCGATAGATCCGTAGGGTGCATCGCTGCGCGGATGCACCAGTGAAAGTTTCCTGCTGCCGTGGGCGGTGCCTTACGGCGGGCACATTCTGAATGCTGGATGGCTGAGATGATATGCCGCCTAATGACACCCTGCGAATGCCTACGATTTCAAGAGCTGGTCGAGGATAGTGCGGGCGGGCTGGGCGCGCTCCAGGGCGGTCTGGTAGTCGTTGTACATTTTGAGGATTTTCGACAGGCCACCGATGCCGCCGCGCAGTTCCTCCAACTCTTCGCCAGAGAGCAGTTCGCCGTCGAGCAGGCGCAGAATCAGAGGTTTGATGTCGCCGACATCTTGCCGAGCTTTTTGTAGCTTTTCAACGGTGTTCAACAGGGTTTTAAGGTCTTTGAACAGGTCATCGATTTGGTCAGCATCGATCGCTTCAGCGACGGTGTCTTCGCCATCGTCATCGACTGGAGCTGTGGTGTCTAAATCTAGCGTGGCGGTGTCTGCCACTGCGCCGTTACCTTTTGCCTGTGCCATTGAGCCGTCTCCGTAGGAACCGTGGATGGGAAGAACTATAGTCTAATTTGGTTCAAGCGTACTATAAATCTATTCGCTGCTTTCCCTGAGTTTTACCACGCTCACCCTTTTGGAGCACGTTAAGTTGCGCGAACAGGCTGCCAGGGCAAAACCGGCCCGAGGCACAATACCGTTACTCAAACACGATTGTTTCCTGCTTCTGAAGCTGCTTTTTCTCGCGGGGGGTGAGCTTGCGACGGCGGCTGGCTTCTTCAAGGCGCTGCTGCAACCGCTCTTGCTGATCAATTTCGGGCAGTTTGAGCACAATGCCCGCTGCCAGCCAGTAATACACATTCACCGGATCCACATCCAGCGGGTAGTAGTAGGGAAAGATGCTGATAAACAGCACGAACACCCACATCGAAGCGCCATAGCCCCGCAAGTTAGGGTCTTTGATGGATCGGTAGGCTTTGAAGGTAGCGACGGTCAGGGTGAGGTACACCGCCAGGGTAGCCAGCAGCCCCAGCGGACCAATTTCGTACATCAGCTTCGGGTGGTAGGTTTCGACCAGCTCGGTTTTGCCAAAGATGCGGGCGGCGTTGGTGGCGCGACCCACTCCCCGGCCCAAAATGCCCTCCTGCTGCTTTTGGGCCCACTGAAACTGCTGCACAATAAACTCGTGGGGCGGTGAAGCGCTCCAGCGGCTTTCGAAACTTGCCCAGCGCTCGTTAACCACCGCTGGGTTTTGGGCCATAAACACGCTGAGAATGACGGCCAGACCAATGCCAATCGGGAGAAAGCGCTTCAGGTTGGCCACCTGCCCCGTCAGCACCAGCAGGCCCACAATGGTGACGGGTACCAGGGCCAGGGCAATGCGCTGCCCCGAGACCACCGCCATCACCCCCACTGCCGCCAATGACCCCAGACCTACGATGCGCCAGATCGGGCTGCGATCGCTAAACGCCGTGCCAAAGGCAAAAAAACCGCTCGAAATCAAAAACCAGCCCCACTGCCAGGGGGCGTTAAACGTACCCGGCAGGCGAATTTGACCCTGGGCTGGGGTGTACAGCAGCGACCCACCGACAAAACAGCGCGACTCTAGGGATGCCTTAAACAGGTCTTCGCCCTCGCCGATGGTGCCTTGGCAAATACCCAACCGCAGCATCATGTATTGGATAAAGCCCAGGCCGCAGCAGACCAAAATCAGCACCACTTGCAGACGCAGGAGGAAGTAAACGTCTTCGCGATCGCGCAGCAGATAGTAAATACAAGGAATAATCAGCACGTAGCCAATCAACACCTTCAGCCCCAGCACGCCGATCAAAATGGGGACTTCGCCCCCCGCTGCATCGAGCTGCTGCCCCCCATTCACCACCAGCAGGGTCAGCCCACTCAACCCCAGCAGCGCCAGCAGCGGAATTTTGATTAGCGGTGGAATAATCAGCGGCTGCCGGGTGCGGCGGCAAAACTGGATCACTCCAATTAGCGCTGGAATATAGATCGCGTCTTTGGCCAGCTGCAAAATGCCGCTGCCCCCCAGGGCGTAGGTAACGGTGCCACTAAAGGGCACATAGATGATCAATCCATAGATGGCCTGGCGGGGATATTTGAAGGAGAGGGCCAGACAGGCGATCGCCACCACCGCCGCCAGCGCCAGCTTGGGCTCGCCCAGCAGCGCCAGCAAGACTCCGATCAGTCCGGCGACGAACAACGTTGCCGCAAGATACTGAATCAACTCTTTGCGCACCTTTTGGGCCTGGCGCTTTTTAGCCCGCTCTTCTTTACGGCTGAGGGAAGGTGCTTGATCCGTCTTATCCGCTTTGCCTTTGCCTCGCCGTCGGGACCGAGTCGCTTTTACCTGAGGCTGGGGAGTATCTACCACGGCACGATCCCATGGGGCTTTCACTGTCAGGGTAGCCTCTAGCTCAGCGCTTTGAGCAACGTGCGTCCCATCGCCACATATTCCCTAACAACAAGCGGAACCCAGCTTCTCCATGCGGGCTCCGCTCGCTACTTTTTTAAGGTCTAACTGTCTAAGCGAGTTCCAAACCTAGAGCCTACGACTCAAACCCAAAATCCCAGACGATCGGTTCCCAGCCGTAGGCATCGCCCTGGGCACGCACATGGCCGAGGCCAGGGAAAGGCATGTGGGGCACCAGCAGCTTGCGGCGATCGCCCGCAACCACTTCCAACAGCTGTTTCCGCGTCGCCACGCCCTGGGTGGGGTCGGTGTCAAAGGCCACTTCCCAGTCGGGGTTCTCCAGATTAAGGGGATCGCTAAAGAACACGTCCCCGGTGGCCAGCAGGCTGTCGTCGCCGGAGGTAATCAGATACGAGGACTGCCCAGGGGTGTGACCCACCGAAGGCACCGAAACAACGCCAGGAATAATCTCGTCACCTAAGGCAAAGCGGGTGGTGCGATCGCCGATCGCACCCAGCCATTCCTTCGCTACGGCCACCGTACTCGCCTGGGTGTCTGCATCCACCAGCGAGTTGGGCATCTCTACCGTCGGTGCCGTCCAAAAGTCCCACTCGGTCGCAGAGATGTAGTAGCTGGCATTGGCAAATACTGGGTTGCCGCTGTCATCGAGAATGCCGCCAATGTGGTCGGGGTGGGCATGGGTCAAAATGATGGTGTCAATGGTGTCAGGGGCAATACCCGCCGCTTCGAGGTTGTTTGCCAGATAGCCAACGGTGGGGCCAAAGGTGTTGCCCGCCCCGGTGTCGATCAGCACCTTATGCTCGTCGGTTTCTAGATACAGCACATTGAGGTGGGCTAAGACATTGTCGGTCGGCAAAAAGTTGTCGGTCAGAGCAGCGGCAGCGGCATCAGGGTCAGCATTGGGCACAAAGAAGCCGACGGGGAAGGTCAGCGTGCCGTCGCTCACTACTGTGGCTTTGTAGTCGCCGACGGTGAAGCGGTAGGTCGTGGCGTTGGTGGGGGTGGCCCGCTCGACAGTGGGTTCGTCTTGGGCCAGGGCCGTCGATGGCAGGTGCAGCCCACCCAGCCAAAGGGAAACGCCAAGAGTCGCTGTGGCGACGAGGGTCATGATTCCCAATCGATTGAGGCCCCATCGGGTTAAACGCTTTGCAGCAGCTAAAAAATTGGGCACGTAACGTCTCCTCAAGGCAATGTCCAGGCTTTTATCGGGGAGTTTCCCCGTATATTCTTCACCATACTAAAACAGGAGGTTGGTCGCCGCAGGTTGCTGGATTAGGATGGGGTTAGCGATCGCTACTCGCCGCCCACTTCACCGAAGAGGGAGCTAATGCCACCGCTCACCCCCGACCTGCTCGATTCCATTACTCAGCGTTTGGTATCTGCCCTCCAGCCAGAGCAGATCATTTTGTTTGGCTCCTACGCCTACGGCGAACCCAACGCAGACAGCGACATCGACCTGCTGGTGATCGTCTCGCAGTCAGACGAACCCCGCTACAGACGGGCGCGAGTTGCCTACAAAGCGCTGCGAGGGTTAGGGATTCCTAAAGATATTTTGGTGATGACCCGCGAAGAAGTCGAGCGCAAAAAGAACGTAGTGAGTTCCCTAGTCTGTCAGGCGGTTCGCCAAGGCAAAGTTCTTTATGGCTGAAGATCAGCGTGCAGAAGTAGAGAAGTGGCTAACCATCAGTAGACGAGATTTGCAATCAGCCAGGGCACTTCTGAAAGAACTGATACTTGAAAGTGTTGTCTACCATTGCCAGCAGTCAGCTGAGAAAACGCTGAAGGCTTATCTTGTGCATCAAGGCATAGTATTTCCCAAAACCCACGACCTAGATGTTTTGCTCGATCTCTGCTGCCGTTCTGATGCAGGTTTTAGACGTTGGGATGATGCGGCGGATATCTTAACTCCCTATGCCACAGAGTTTCGTTATCCCTCAGACAGCCTCGAACCCGAAGAAGAAGATGCCCAACAGGCTATAGAGTTGGCAGCATCGATTCTCGATTTCGTCACTCAAAAACTGCCCTAGAGGTCTATGTTTCAGGCGACTCGGCGGCGACTGGCACTTTGGTATACAGCGGTGACGGCGGTGCTGCTGCTGCTGTTTGCCAGCGGCTTTTATCTCTACGTGCGCACTACGCTGGTCGAGCGGGTGGATGACACCCTGAACCATGTGGTGGAGATTGTGGAGCGATCGCTCGTTATAGAACCCGATGCCGCCGGGGATCACATCTTTGCCACCGTCGATGCCAATGGCCCGCCCCTGCGAGTCAATGTGGAAGCCAGCTTTCGCGACAACGCCCGCGCCGTCGAAGACGACCACATCGACCTGGAGTGGTTTGGCCCCGATGGGCAACTGCTGTGGTCAACCTTTGCAGACCTCCAGCCCGTGCCCCTGCACGTCAACCCAGCAGGCGAAACGGTGCGGGTGGGGCAAGAAACCTTCTTTCGCCAGATTACTGAGCGGGTGCAGGATCAAGGACAAGTGCTGGGCTACCTGCGGGTCAGCCATCCCTGGTTTGAGGTGACGAAACCGAGCCGTCGGCTGATTGTGGATTTGGCCCTGGGCACCAGTCTGATGGTGGGAGCAGTGGCGGCGATCGGCTGGCTGCTGTCGGGGATCGCCATGGCACCCGTGCGCGACTCTTATCAGCAGCTCAAGCAGTTCACCGCCGACGCCTCCCACGAGTTGCGCAACCCGATCGCCGTGATTCAGACCAATGCTCAGGTGGCGCTGTCAGACCCCAACCCCGATGTGGAGATTCAGCAAAAGCAGTTTCAGGTGATCGAGCGGCTCACCCGGCGGCTGGGGCGGCTGGTGGACGACTTGCTGTTTCTCGCCCGCCAAGAGAGCGGCCTAATTGCCTTCACCCCCGCTTCGCTTAGCCTGGAGGGGCTGCTGGAGGATGTGCTGGAGGAACAGCAGGTGATGGCGACCGAACGCCAGATTGCGCTGCGAGTAGCGGTAACGGAAGACAGTGTTGATAAAAGTTCTGGTAAACAGCGGTCTAAAAATGCAGCCCTGTTGGCCGCTCCCCCCACGGCTAGCTCCACGATTTTGGGCGATCCCGGCCAGCTCACTCGGCTATTCACCAACCTGATCAGCAATGCGGTGCAGTACACCCCCAGCGGCGGTACCGTGACGATCAAGGTCAAACCCACTAAGCACCAGGGACAGCCAGGGGTGCAGGTGACGGTGCAAGACACGGGCATTGGTATGGATAGTGAGGCGATCGCCCACGCCTTTGATCGCTTTTACCGAGCCGACCCGTCGCGGCTCCGCAGTGGCGAGCAGGGCACGGGGCTGGGGCTGGCGATCGCCAAGGTGATCGTCGATACCCATCGCGGCCACATTCACCTCGACAGCCAGCCTCAGGTAGGCACCACAGTCACCGTCGTGCTACCCCAGGGAGGCGTGGGTTGATGAAATTTCGCCCAGTGTCATCGTCCTGCTTCTCTCCCGCGAGGGATGGGGCGATCGCCCATTTGCCGTAGTTTGGACAGTAGATTGGATTCGTTGCCCTGCTGAGAAACGTCAACGGAGATTAAGCGCCACCGACTGTTTTTCAAAAGCGGGTTAAAATCAGCAAAGCTATAATCACTGGGTAGACAACTCAGCGATTGCGTCAGTCGCCCTCTAACTCCAATGCTGCCACCGCTGTTCCACCGATCCCCAAGTGATAAGTGATCCAAACGGCATTTATTGTGGCCCTTTAGCGTTTCACCAATCTGCCGCATTGCCTTAGGGGCAATGATCCCCTGCTCCAAGCTTTTCTAAAATTCAATCTCTGTTTGCGGCCCGGCTAACGCTAAGTCGGCTGCTGCGCTCAGGATTTCTTCAATTCCTCACTCATTTTTCTCCTATGGCTGATTCACTCCAGCATTCGGCATTGCAGACGATTCCTGCGGCCCAAAATTTCTACGATGGCCCCCACGATGGCTTGATCCCCGCTGTTAGCACCGGGGTTTTTGTTTGCGTGCACGGCCACTTTTACCAGCCGCCCCGAGAGAATCCTTACCTGGATGCGATTGAGAAGCAGCCCAGCGCCGCCCCTTTCCACAACTGGAATGAGCGCATTCACAACGAGTGCTATCGCCCCAACGCCTACGCCCGCATTCTCAACGATCGCGGCGAAGTCGTCCGCATCGTCAACACCTTTGAGTACATCAGCTTCAACATTGGCCCCACTTTGCTGAGCTGGATGGAGCGCCACGACCTGGAGACTTACCAGCGCATCATCGACGCCGATCGCAACAGCTGCGCCAGGCTGAGCGGCCATGGGAATGCGATCGCCCAGGTCTACAACCACATCATTTTGCCCCTGGCAAACTCGCGCGACAAAGTTACCCAGGTGCACTGGGGCATTGAAGACTTTCGCCGCCGCTTTGGCCGCAACCCAGAGGGCATTTGGCTGGCGGAGACCGCGATCGACTACCCCACGCTAGATGTGCTCCACGCCGAGGGGATCAAGTTCACCATTCTCGCCCCTTCCCAGGTGCAGCGCTGCCGCCCCATGGTCAGCTATAACGGCGAGCGCGATACCTGGCAAGAAGTCGGCGGCGGCCAGATCGATCCCAGCCGCCCCTACCGCTGCTTTCTCAAAAACGCCGACGGCAGCCCCGACCCCAGCCGCTACATCGACATCTTTTTCTACGACGGCCCGATCTCCCGCGACATGGGCTTTAACGACGTGCTGAGTTCGTCCCAACACTTTGTCGGACGCATCGGCCAGGCCATCCACGGGGATCACCGGCCTTTTCAGCTAATCTCCGTGGCTACCGACGGCGAAACCTTTGGTCACCACCGGGGCGGGGCCGAAAAAGCCCTCGCCTACGCCCTCACCGACAAGTTTCCTCGCCAGGGCTGGACGGTGACCAACTACGCCCACTACCTGGCCACCCACCCGCCCACCTGGGAAGCCGAGCTCAAGCCCGTCACCGCCTGGAGCTGCTCCCACGGCGTCGATCGCTGGCAGGATGACTGCGGCTGTGGCGGCGGCGGCGAATGGCACCAGCAGTGGCGACGCCCCCTGCGCGACACCCTCGACTGGCTGCGCGATCAGCTAGTCGCCGTCTACGAAGAGCATGGTGCCGACCTGCTGCGCGACCCTTGGGCGGCACGGAATGCTTATGTGGCAGTGATAGGCGATCGCAGCCCCGCCTCCCTCGACGCCTTCTTTGCCACCCACCAAACCCACAAACTGTCGGCGATCGAGCGGGTCACCGCCCTGCAACTGCTCGAATTGCAGCGCCACGCCCTGTTTATGTACACTAGCTGCGGCTGGTTCTTCGAAGAACTCTCTCGCCCCGAGGGCACCCAGATCCTCCGCTACGCCGCCCGCGCCATGGAGCTGGCTGGCGAAGTTTCGGGGATCGCCCTGGAAGCCGAATTTGTGAAGCGTCTGGGCCACGCCCCCAGCAACGTAGAAGAATTCGTCACTGGCACCGGGGTTTACGAGGCCCTGGTCAAACCCTCCCGCATTTCGCTGGATCAGGTGGTGGCCCACTACGCCATGGGATCGCTGTTTAGCGACTACCACCGCGAACAGACCGTCTATTGCTACAGCGTCGAGCAGCACGACTACCGCCGCCAGCGCCTGGGGCCAATTTCCCTCGCCGTGGGCCTGGTCGAAATCACCTCTACCATCACCCGCGAGAGCATCAGCCTCGCCTTTGCCGTGGTGCACCTGGGCGGCTGGGATTTCCACTGCGGGATCAAGGGGGTGCGATCGCGCCTCGACTACACCCAGGCCAAAGCTGCCGTGTTTGAGAGCCTGAGCCAGGCCAGCGCCGCCCAGGTGATTCTCGCTATCAACAGCGCCTTTGGCCCCCACACCTACGGCCTGCAAGACCTGTTTGCCGAAGAGCGCCACCGCATGATGGGCCTGCTCTCCCAAGACACCCTGCTGCGCCTCGACCAGCTCTACGCCCAGGTCTACCGCGATAATTACGGCGTGCTGCGGGCCTTCCACCGCGACGGGTTGCCCGTACCGAAGGAGTTGCAAGTGGCGGCGGATATTGCCCTTAGCCACCGGGCGATGGAGGTGCTGCAATCCCTTGAGCGCGAGACCAGCGACCCCACCGCTAGCCCCCTACGCCAGGGAGAAGACTATTTGAATGAGCTGGAGGCGATCGCCACTGAAGCCAGCACTTGCAATGCCTCGCTATCGCTAGCGGCGGCTAAGCCCATGCTGGAGCGGCTGATCGGGCGATCGGTCTGGCAAATTCTCAACCAGGCACCGACAGAATCCCTCGCTGCCGATGTGGATTGGCTGGGGCGACTGGTGAACCTAGGCCAGCAGCTCAACCTGGGCCTTTCGTTAGAGCGGCCCCAGGAGCTGTACTACCAGCATCTCAACCGCCAGGTGTTTGCCCTGCTCAAGCAAGCAGCGGTGTCTAGAAAGCCCCTTGGCCAAGACAGCCGCGCCCAGGTCAACGACATCCTCCGCCTCGGCGAATACCTGTCGATGGACGTGGGCGCAGTGCTGAAAGCGCTGGATCACCTCGATCCCGGTCGACCTGCATAAAACCGATATTAATATGAGCGGTAAAGACGCAACCAATACCTCTAGTACTAATTGGGCGGCACTAGAGTCAATGGAGGATGAAGGAATTGATTATTCTGACATTCCTCCTTTGTCGAATGAGTTCTTTGAGAAGGCGACCTTAAGAATGCCAGCGGCACAAGCACAGCAACTTGTGCAAATTGAGCCTGATATATTGCAGTGATTTCAAGCTCAAGGCAGAGAATTTCAGACTCTAATTAACTCAGTTTTCCGTTGTCCACTAATAGTCAGAACAGAAAGCAAGCTGGGTAGATCTGTAGGCTAACGGCTTGCTACCTTACTAGGATCTAGCCTGACTATGCAAACTTACAAGCGACCGATCAGCTTGTCATACTCTGCATGAGTTCCAATCCAGAACCAGGAAATACCATTTTCTACTTCTACTCCCAAAGCTCGATAGCTCAAACCTGCTCGCACTGACCAATACTTTTTGCCCAACCTCTTGAAGTGTAATGATGGATGGGATGAATCAGTTTTAAGTAATTCGTAGCATTCGTCAGCTGTTCGCTTCGCTTTTTCTGGCAAAGCGTCATAGCATTGCCAGAACCGTCGAGTTGCGTAGTGCATTAGATTTCTCGGCAATGCCCTGATTCAAACTCAGCGATCGCCTCCTGAGCTAGCGCATCTAATTTGCCATCTGAAACGTCCTGCTCTAGCTGTTCATCCCAGCGGTCATAATCTAGGTCGAGAAGCCAAAGTTTTAGTCTTTCAAACTCACTTGATGGCAACGAAAGGATGGCAGCTTCAATTTGCTCCAAGTTAGACATAACCCTTTGAACCTCTCTATCCTTTAATATGAGTCAATATGAGTATCTAGCAAAATCCTTATTAATCTTCGAATGCGCTCAGCTGCTCTTCGGGTAGAGGCGTATCAAAATCTTCTGGGACAGTAAACTCACCAGCACATAGGCCAAATGGTCGCAGTTGTTTATCTTTGGTGATGGGCTTGAGTTCTGCGATCGCCTCATCAGCCCTAAAGACAACAAGCGTCTCCCCTGCCTCTACTTGGCGAAGATACTTAAGTGGATCGCGCTGGATCTCATCTATTGTTATGTTTAGCATTGTTTTCCCTCAATATATCTTGATTAATAAATTAGAGGAAAGTGGAGATCGCATTTTGCTCGCTCTCAGGCAATGTCTGCAACCGTGCGATCGCCTGCTCAAGTAACTCAGTTATCGCTGCCCTCAAGGTGGCTTAAACAGCTTTCCCCTCAATCTTTAGAGAGGCGGTTGACACATGCTCATAGTTAAGACTCATCATAAACATACTGGAAATATGAGTCTTTAAGGTATGGACAATGAGTCATAAGAAAGTTTGTAATCCCTTGATCTAATTTTCCTTTAGCTCTTGAAACTCGTTCAACTCGCTCAAGGTTAGTTGTCAGATCAAGATACTCCAACCATTCTAGAACTTCTGACTTTGAAGCAGGCTCTGGGAGAGATCTATCAACGATTTTCACGAAATTGATTGTGATTGCCACAAGCGATGAGACATCTTTCAATGTAGGCGTATTTACATCAAAGTGCTGTAGCAAGAGAACTGGATCGAGGTTCTTATAGTTGTTTTTGACAACATCAGATTCACTAATTAAAATTTCACGTTGGCCTTTTGTAAGTCCGGCTTGTGATTTGCGATGAATAATTTTGTTACGCCAGTGAATTACCAAAAGTGGGCCAAGAGAAAGATGATTTTCTTCTAGATGGCAATATTCTCTTAAAGCCTTGAACTTATTGGCGCGATTAGCATCGCTTGAAAAAGTTAGTCCTGAACAGGCTGGTGAGAATGCTAAGTCTACAACATAAGCAACCAATTCTTCAGCAACGGTTACCAAGGTTGCCTGCATTATAAATGCGCGCGCTTGTCTGCTTGAAGCGATCACATTTGAGGGCTGCCAAGAAATGTCTAACTTTATTGGCTTTGTAGCAGTTCCAGCCTCGACAGCAGAAAGTCCTACTACAGTCGTATTAAGGTGGTGAACAACCTTGCCAACTTGCTTGAGGAATCGATCTAGTGCTGGAGTCTGCATCAGTTAAGTGTATGGCCAGGAATCGAACCTAGTTTCCGGGTTTAAGTTAATAGCTTAATCGCCCGACGCCCCAACCACGAGCCCCCATACATTTACGATTATAGCTGATATCAGATTTAGCTACCCTCATTACCTTTAAGTTCCCATAGCGCTATGCCCAAACTGTAATTAGCCAGCTAATCTGCTGGAAGATGGCTGGAGAATACGTAGATGCGCTGGCTCTCAAGGCGGCCGCAGAGGTCAGAGGGTTTGACGGTTTCGGGGGTTGGCACTGCGTCGTGATGAAACACCTGGCGATCGAGGCCGACCTGCAAGCCGCTGAAGGGGTCGCTGCCGCTGGAGATTAAGAACGCGAGCTGATCGATTTCGGGCCAGGCGGCAAGTTTGTCGAGTAGGGTGGCAACGGTCTTCATCTGCGGCTGTGCACAATCCTGATACCAAACCTCAGCCCCTTCTACAGGCAAGGTATCTAACCCCAAATTCACAATTAGATCGGGCTGGCTAAATAGCGCCGCCGCCACTGGGCGGGCTTCTTCTTGCAGCATTAGGCCCTGGCTGTGGGCTAGCTCGCGCAGGTGCTCTAGCTTTTGGTAGCGCTCCTGCACCGGCAGATCGCCGCTGCGCCAGTGGATCGCCACCGTGGCCAGGTAGGTCTGCACCAGCAGGTGGCCCAGCTTTTGGGCCTTAGTGGCCAGATAGCCCGAGTTGTGGTCGGTGGCTTCAATAATCAGCGGCACCCGGCTCACCATTTCTAGGCCATAGCCCTTGATGCCCGCGATTTTGCGCGGGTTATTGGTGATTAGGCAAAATTTCTGCACGCCGATATCGTTGAGAATCTGCGCGCCGATGCCGTAGTTGCGCTGGTCAACGGGCAGGCCCAGCTTTTCGTTGGCCTCCACCGTGTCAAGGCCCATGTCTTGTAGGGAGTAGGCCTTGAGCTTGTTGACCAGGCCAATACCGCGCCCCTCCTGGCGCAGGTAGACCACCACGCCGCGCCCGGCAGCATCGATCATCTTTAGCGCCGCCTGGAGCTGCATGCGGCAGTCGCAGCGCAGGGAGCCAAAGGCATCGCCTGTGAGGCATTCGGAGTGGACGCGCACCATCACCGACTGGTCAGCAAAGGTGGCGGGGTCGCCCTTGACCATAGCCACATGCTCGGAGCCGTCGAGCAGGTTGCGGTAGGCATAGATAGCAAAGTCGCCAAACTGGGTGGGCATCTTGGCCACCGCCTCGCGCTGCACAAAGCGCTCGTGCTGAAGTCGGTAGTGAATGAGATCGGCGATGCTGATTAACTTGAGGCCAAAACTTTTGGCATAGTTGACCAATTCGGGCAGCCGTGCCATCGAGCCGTCAGGGTTTTGAATTTCGCAGATGACCCCGGCGGGGTAGAGGCCCGCCAGCCGAGCCAGATCGACCCCGGCTTCGGTGTGGCCGGCCCGCTTGAGCACGCCGCCCTCCTTGGCCCGTAGCGGAAAGATGTGGCCGGGTCGGCGGAGGTCTTGGGGGCGAGCGTTGGGGTTGATGGCGACTTGAATCGTGCGGGCGCGATCGTCGGCGGAAATGCCCGTGGTGACGCCCCAGTTCAGACCAGCGTCGATGCTGACGGTGAAGGCGGTTTGCTCGTTTTCGTCTTCAAAGGCGCTGGGGCTGACCATCAGCGGCAGGTCAAGTTGATCGAGCCGTTCGCCGGTCATGGCCAGGCAGATCAATCCTCGCGCTTCCACTGCCATAAAGTTGATGTTGTCGGGGGTGGCAAACTGGGCGGCGCAGATCACGTCGCCTTCGTTCTCGCGGTTTTCGTCATCCACCACCACAATCGACTTACCGGCGGCCAGGTCGTGGAGCGCCGACTCAATGGAGTCGAACTGAAAACCGGGCGGCAGTTCAAGCTCGGCGGCAGAGGGTTTGGGGGCTTGAGACATCTCCGCTTCTGGGTTAAGCACGGTGGGGCGAACCTGTAGAAAGTACGATTGCTTCTAAAATTCTAGCTTTATGGCCTGCGCTTCATCGGCAGAATCGCTGCATCCGACCCCGCCGTTCCTAGCCTGGGACAATCGGCCCGCGACAGCATCCCAAGCCACCATGTTGAATTGAGATTACTGGTTTACTATTACAGTGCTGAACGAAGGGGAAGGTGCTAACTGGGTTAGCGATCGCCCCCCAAGCCCGGCTCTCGGCCTTGTCTATTCTTTCAACCAGCTAGCCCCAGAACCATGAGCGAGTCGTCACCCGTCGGAAAAATCAAAGTCGGCATTGTGGGGGCCTCGGGCTATGGAGGGGTGCAGCTGGTGCGCCTGCTTACCCAGCATCCAGAGGTAGAGCTGGTGTACCTAGGAGGCGACAGCAGCGCCGGACAGCCCTATACCGATATCTATCCCCACCTGGCCGACTCGGTCAATTTAACGGTGGAAGCCGTGGACTTGGGCGAAATTGCCCAGCGCTGCCAGGCGGTGTTTCTCTCGCTGCCCAACGGGCTGGCCTGCACCATGGCCCCCACCTTACTAGAGCGCGGCTGCCGGGTGCTCGACCTGTCGGCTGACTATCGCTTTGAAAATTTGAACACCTACCAGTCGTGGTACGGGGGCGATCGCACCGACCAGACCACCGCCGTCGAGGCGATCTACGGGCTGCCAGAATTGTTTCGCGATCGCATTCGCAACGCCCGCTTAGTAGGCTGCCCCGGCTGCTACCCCACCGCCAGCCTGCTCGGCATTGCGCCCCTGCTCAAACAGGGTCTCGCCCAGCCCGAAACCCTAATTATCGATGCCAAATCCGGCACCTCCGGCGGCGGGCGGGTGGCTAAGACAGGCATGCTATTGGCTGAAGCCAGCAATTCTCTCGGAGCCTACGGCGTCGCCCGCCACCGCCACACCCCCGAAATCGAGCAAATTTGCACCCATTTGGCCAGTCAAGAGGTCACGGTGCAGTTTACCCCCCACCTGATCCCCATGGTGCGGGGCATTTTGGCCACCATCTACGCCACCCTGCGCGATCCTGGCCTGGTACGCGACGACCTGCTCACCATCTACAGCGCCTTCTACCGCTCGTCGCCGTGGGTGACAGTGCTGCCCAGCGGCACCTACCCCCAAACAAAGTGGGCCTGGGGCACCAACCGCTGCTACATCGGCCTAGAGACCGATGCCCGCACCGGACGGGTAATTGTCATGTCGGCGATCGACAACCTGATGAAGGGCCAGGCATCCCAAGCCGTGCAGTGCTTCAACCTGATGATGGGCCTTGAAGAAGGGCTTGGGTTACCGACGACGACGTTCTATCCCTAGGGGAGGGATGGAGGGTGGATGAGTGAGTGGGTAGGTGTGTAAATGAGTAGGTGAATGAAGCTGGCGCGATCGGTCAAGCAGCTCCCATGAGTCAGAGAAGTCTACACACCCACTCCCCAACTCCCCTAATCCGTCCACACCACCTGCCGTTCTGACTTGGTGCGATAGCCCGTTTGCTCTTGAATCACCCGTCCTGCTTGGGTCGGGTCAAAGTAGCGATCGAAATCTGCCCTTAAACGGGTGTGGGTTACCTCAGCTTGATCTAATTCGCGACGCACCGTCTCTAGCTGCTGGGTTTGAGCCTGAAGGTGGGGCACCAGCCGCCCCAGCGAGACCGCCGCTACCAGCACTAAAAAGCAGTTCACCCCCAGCCGAGCGCTGAGTTCAAACATGGCGGTATGGCGAGCCAAGCGTCGCCACGGATCGGCTCGCCGCCGTACTCGTAGTCGCTGAACAGGCATTCTATGGGCAGAAGACGTCGGCAGCGGGCTACCAGATCGGGAACGGCGCATGGGGTAGGTGCTCTAGATGGCCTTTATTATGCCTGA
This sequence comes from Tildeniella torsiva UHER 1998/13D, assembly GCA_019358835.1. Lineage (GTDB taxonomy): Bacteria > Cyanobacteriota > Cyanobacteriia > Phormidesmidales > Phormidesmidaceae > Nodosilinea > Nodosilinea torsiva. The sequence goes on along the minus strand of JAHHIH010000007.1, from coordinate 105,967 downwards.
GAATAATGAGAATAAACCCTGACTACCCCTAAAAATGAGCGTTTTGCCTAGGGCCAAGCACAGATCTCAACCTCAATCTGAAATTCTGTTTTGAATTACCTTTAAATACCTAAGCATTACGAAAAACCAGGAGCTGAGTTGGGGGTTAAGGCATAATGAAGGTAACGGATTTCCTGCCCCATGCCCCGACGCATTTTTATTGGCGATATTCACGGTCACTTCGACGGTCTTAAACGACTGTGGGATGCGATCGCCCCCGAACCCGACGACAAAATCTACTGTGTCGGTGACCTAATCGATCGCGGCCCCAAGAGTGCCGACGTGGTCGATTTTGTGCGCCGCAACGCCGCTGGCTGTGTGCGGGGCAACCACGAGCAGCTGATTCTCGACACCTTCGTTGACGGCAAAATCAACCCCCCCACCCTCCAGGGCTGGATCTTTAGCGGCGGCCAGGCTACCCTGACCAGCTACCACGGAGCCGCCGCCACCCTCGAAGACCACCTCGACTGGCTGCGCCAGCTTCCCCTCTTCATTGACCTGGGCGATCTGTGGCTGGTGCACGCCGGGGTCAACCCCATGCTGCCCATCGCTGAGCAGAGCAGCTACGAAATGTGCTGGATCCGCGAAACCTTCCACAGCAGCCTGACGCCCTTTTTCTCCGACAAGCTGATCATCACCGGCCACACCATCACCTTCACCTTCCCCGGCGTAGACCCTGGCCAAATCGTCGCCGGGCGCGGCTGGATTGACATTGACACCGGCGTCTACCACCCCCGCAGCGGCTGGCTCACCGCCCTCGACTGGGACAACCAAATTGTCTACCAGGTGAATGTGTTTGAGCCGATTGAACGGGTGCGATCGTGCGCGGAAGCCATTACCTACCTCGACCCCACGCTGATCAAAAAACGCCCCCGCGACATGGCCACCCGCGCCGCGTTTTAGAAAGTGGTAGTAGATGTCTTTTAAGCTCTTTGAAATCATCGTAGAGTGCATTCGCAAAGCAATGCACCAATAGCTTATGCCTGGGCAGAATTCAACTTTCCGTCACGAAACCCTGGTTAGCCAGCCTTTGCGATCTAGCATGAAGGCAGGCGCGCTTGGTGACGGGCAGGCGATCGCGCACCGTCTGCTCCCTCCCAGGAGGTGACAATGTTTAATGTAGTTGCCCAGGACACTCTATTTCAAGACCGGGCCGACGCCGGGCGTCAGCTCGCATCTCGGCTAAAGCGCTACGCTAATCGCCCCGATGTGTTGGTGTTAGGACTACCTCGGGGCGGTGTGCCCGTGGCCTACGAAGTCGCCCAGGCGCTCAAGGCTCCGTTGGATGTTTGCCTGGTGCGTAAGCTGGGGGTGCCAGGCCAGCCAGAGCTGGCCCTGGGGGCGATCGCCTCGGGCGGTGTGCTAGTACTTAATAACAATGTAATTGACGGGCTGGCCATTTCTAACCACACCATCGACGCGGTAGTCGTTCAGGAGTCGAGGGAGTTACAGCGTCGCGATCGCGCCTATCGAGGCGATCGCTCGCCGCCTCAAGTTTGCGATCGCCTGGTGATTCTAGTTGACGACGGAATCGCCACCGGGGCCACGATGCGAGCCGCCATCTCCGTCATCGCCCCCCAAGCACCCGCCAAGCTGATTGTGGCGACTCCGGTTGTCCCACTATCCATTTGTGAAGATCTCAATCTGGATGTCGATGAGATGGTGTGTGTGACTATGCCTGCCCACCTCAATGCGATCGGCTCCCGGTACGTAGACTTTTCCCAAACCACCGATGCAGAAGTCTGCCAGCTCCTGGCGAAGGCCACGCGTAGCCAACCCTTCCCATGGGCCCACCCAGCAGCATCAATGGAAATGCCCCCAGGGTTCAGGGGTTTCCAAGGCCCCTAGCCCCTGAGGCAACACCTGGTTGATCTACACTGTGGCGGGGATTTTGATGCCCGAGAGAATGCCTTCTGTTTGGGCCATGTAGAGCATCAGATCGACCACCCGCATCGAGTAGCCCCACTCGTTGTCGTACCAGGCCACCACCTTGAAGAAATTCTCGTTCAGGCCAATGCCCGCTCCAGCGTCGAAGGTGCTGGAGTGAGGGTCGGTAATGAAGTCGCTGGAAACCACATCGTCTTCGGTGTAGCCCAAAATGCCCTTCATTGGGCCTTCTGCGGCGGCTTTGACGGCGGAGCAGATGGCCTCGTAGCTGGTGGGCTGCTCGGTTCTAAAGGTGAGGTCAACCACCGACACGTTGGGGGTCGGCACCCGCAGGGCCATACCGGTGAGTTTGCCCTTGAGTTCTGGCAGCACCAGCGTCACGGCCTTGGCCGCGCCGGTAGAGGCAGGAATGATGTTTTGCCCCGCGCCGCGACCGCCGCGAAAGTCTTTTTTGGAGGGGCCATCGACGGTGGGCTGGGTGGCAGTGGCGGCGTGGACAGTGGTCATTAGCCCTTCAGCGAGCCCGAAGGTGTCGTTAATGACTTTGGCAACGGGGGCCAGGCAGTTGGTGGTGCAGCTGGCGTTCGACACAATGATGTCGCTAGCGGGATTAAACGTTTCATGGTTAACGCCGACAACCAGGGTATGCACTCGCTCAGGATCCTTCGTGGGGGCCGAGAGAATCACCCGCTTGGCCCCGGCGGCGATGTGTTGATGGGCGGTGTCGAAGGTGGTGAACAGGCCGGTAGACTCAACTACGTAGTCAGCACCCAGCTCCCCCCAGGGCAGTTCGGCGGGGTTACGCTCGGCCATACAGGGAATTTTTTTGCCGTCTACGACAATGCCGTCGGCCACGGCTTCGACGGTGCCGTCAAAGCGCCCGTGGGTAGAGTCGTACTTGAGCAGGTAGGCGAGATTCTCGGGGGGCACCAAGTCGTTGATGCCGACAAATTCAATGTTGGGGTTTTTGATGCCGCCGCGCAGTACCAGGCGACCAATGCGACCAAACCCATTGATGCCAACTTTTAGGGTCGTCATGGTTAGAGTATCCTTTGCGTAGGTTTGCTGCGGGATTTGCTAAGAGCTGATGAACTATAACCCCGCCTAAACTGGGGCGCGTTGATGAGCAGTGACGAGAAAAATCACGGCCCCTTGACAAATATTCACTAACATCCACAGGGGAAATGCTACGGTCAAAATTTCTGCCGAGGCGAGATCTACGCTTTTATTTCAGAGTTCAGTTTTTGGTCAGGAAGACTAGAATATTCAGTTAAGTCGGTAACTAAACGAAAAGGTTATGGCCACACCTGGGCTTGCGCTTAGGGGCACTTTTCGAGGCTACCGCTGGGGATGAGGTTCCAGTTGGCCAAAGGAGAATGCGCTGTGTTTACTGGCCTAGATCTGGTGGTGATATTGATAGTCTTTATGGCGTTTTTTTACGCAACGGGCTCCAGCAAAGAGTCGGAGTTTAAGCTAGAGCCGCTGACGCTGCTGGTGGTCGCAATTGTGGTGGGGATGGTGGCGGTGTCTCTTTTGCGCTGAGTCTGCTAGAAACGCAGAACTTTATAATGCGCAATTCTTGTAGGTTAGGCGTGGTGCCTAACTGTGGACAGCCGAGACGGCTAGCCCACGCTATTTAACTCACGATCTTACGAACACCCTCAACTGCTACGGGCTGACTCCCAAGAACCTAGAGAAAGATCGACAGGGGGCGAAGAAAACTGGCCAGGCTGTTGTAGGCGTCTTGGATGCGATCGCCCTCTAGCACGACCTCCTCAGTCGGGTAGTTTTGCAGCACCTCTAGCAGGGTAACCTGGCTATCATCGCTGGCCGACAGCACCAGGGCCGATCGCAGGGCCTGACGATCGGCTACGCCCTTACCGGTATGAATAGAGCCCCCCAGCTGATCGAGGGCCCACTCGCCGGGGCCGCTATTGAGGGAGCGATCGAGCACGACCGAGTTGACGGGAAGGGGGTTGGTGAGCAGCGATCGCAGCTCTGCCGGGTTCTGGCCCGCTTGGTCGAGCAATCCGCCGAGCGACCCAGACGATTCTCCGGTTTCTGCCAGGGCGGTCAACAGCGCCACGGGCACAGAGCGGCTAAACCCCCGATAGTTGAGGCGCACCGTCTCAGCCGCCCCCGCAGGAGCCACCAGGGCACCCAGGCCCAAGCTGGCGAGAGCTGCGGCCGTTACAACTTGATGGGTTCGATGAAGCATCGCGACCTCCTACCGATCTATCTGCATGACGCCAGGGCTCTGCTAAAGTTTCGGCCCTAGCCTGTGTGATTCAGTATAACGAGGGGGATGCGATCGCCCAGAAAGAACTGCAGCGGGCTAGAAATTCAGCGGCGGGCGCTGGTCTATCAGCCCTAGCCGCCGATTTGCGTGCTGAGAGAATAGCCAAAGCGATCGGCACGGGAGATCGTGGCCCCGTGCATCACCGGCTGCTGGTCGCGGCTGTAGGCGATGTAGCGATAGACCATGAGGGCGTGGCCCAGGGGCACCTCCAGGTAGGTGCTGAGATCGTAGTCGGCGTGGGTGCACTCAATGGTAGCGTCGAGGCGGTCTAAGAAAATGCCGTTTTGGGCCAGGGTCGGAAAGGTCATTTGGAATTTGAGCTGGGGGGCAAACCGCTGGCCCAATTCAGCGATCAAATAGGAAATATCCACAGCACCCGCCGCCCCATCCATGCGCAGAAGCTTTTTTTGCAGGTAGACCTCAGACTGCTGGGGAATGCCCATTTCAACCGCCACGTTGGCAGGGGCCACAATCACCTCGAACGCGAGATTTTCAAAGGAGAAGGCCACCCCCTGGCGGGTCATATCTTCTTCTAAAAACACCAGCGGGCTAGTGAGAGAATAGGTGACTTTTTTTTGCGGGGTGACGAAGACCCCCTTGCCTCGGTAGGCGATCGCCAATCCCTGGCTGACTAAATTCGCCACCGCCTGGCGGGCCGTAATGCGGCTGACGCCAAAGGTTTCCATCAGCTGGTGCTCGCTGGGCAGGCGATCGCCAGACTGGTACTCCCCCACCGCAATCTGGTGGCGCAGCTTTTCCGAAATGGTGATGTGCAAGGGCGTAGACATGGGCAGAAGCGGTCAACCGCCAATTACAGCATCCTTAGCAGCATCTTTGTCACCCCAGGGCAAATGTGCTAAACTAACTTGTTATAACAAGTTGAGCAGTGGTCGTTTGCTGACGGCTCAGTCAGCGGGTCGTTCTGGGAAATGCGATCGAGGGGCCTGAGTATAGTCTCGGGCAGATTGTTTCCCAAGGTTTTTAATTATCGGACGTTATCAAACCATTTGCTACCAGAACGTTACCCATGCTAACGAATACAAAACCCCTTACTAACCCTAGCGAACTGCCCCCCCAGCCGCGCCAAATCTTATCTGCCCAGGCGCTCGCCACCCTCAACCAGCGCTCCAACTGGGCTGGGATCGCCCAGTTTGCGGGCCATCTTGGGCTAATTGCCCTGAGCGGCTACCTATGGGCCGTGGCCCCCCTAGGCGTTGCCCTGCCCGCCCTGGCTATCTGTGGAGCCAGTCTGGCGCTGATGTTTTGCGCCATGCACGAGTGCTGCCATCGTACCGCCTTTGCCAACCCTCGGCTAAACGACGGGGCCGCCTGGCTGGCGGGGCTGCTGTCGTTTTACAACAGCACCTTCTACCGTCGTTACCACAAGTGGCACCACCGCTATACTCAAATTCCCGGCAAAGACCCCGAGCTAGACGACCCTAAACCCGTCAGCCTGGGCGACTACCTCTGGCAGCTCAGCGGCATTCCCTGGTGGATTGGTAAGGTGCGCGGCCACAGCCAGGTCGCCCTGGGGCAGCTAGACGGCATGTATTATCTGCCCGAAAGTGCCCACGGCGAGGTGGTGCGATCGCTGCGCCTGCAGCTGCTGACCTATGGGGCGGCGATCGCGGTCTCAACGCTGCTGGGCCATCCTGAATTTCTATTTCTCTACTGGGTGCTGCCCCTGGCCGTGGGCCAACCCCTACTGCGCTTTGTGCTGCTGGCCGAGCACACCGGCTGCCCCAACGACGCCAACCCACTAGTCAACACCCGCACCACGCTCACCTTGTGGCCCCTGCGCTGGCTAATGTGGAACATGCCCTACCACGCCGAGCACCACCTGTATCCGTCTATTCCCTTTCAGGCGCTGCCCGCAGCCCATGAGCAGCTCAAGCCCTACTTTGAGCGGGTGGATGAGGGCTATGTGCAGGTCAATCGCAGCATTGTGGCGGATTTTGGCTGATGGGTATGGCAACGCCAGGGCGATTTACGCTCAAAGAGTTTCCGCTCCAGTGCGGCGTGGTGCTGCCTGAGGCCGAGGTGGTGTACCAAGTCTATGGCGAATTAAATCGCAGCCGCACTAACGCTATTCTCTACCCCACCTCCTACGGGGCGCAGCACAGCGGTGTCGATTGGCTGGTGAGCCCCGGCGGCATTCTCGACCCCAGCTGCTGGGGCGTGGTGATGGTGAATATGTTTGGCAACGGCCTCTCGACCTCGCCGAGCAACTGCCCCGCCGTCGCCCCGCCCAGCGTCTACTTTACCCATTACGACAACGTGCGTGCCCAGGCTGCCCTCATGCTGCACCTGGGCATTGACCAGTGGGCCTTGGTCTATGGCTGGTCGATGGGGGCACAGCAGGGCTACCACTGGGGGGCGCTCTACCCCGATCGCGTCCAGCGCATCGCCGCCCTCTGCGGCACCGCTAAAACCACCGACCACAACAAACTCTTTCTCTACAGCCTGCGGGCCGCCCTCACCAGCGACCCCGCCTGGAACGGCGAACGGTTTGAGAGCACGCCCGATCGCGGCTTTCACACCTTTACCCAGATCTACGCCAGCTGGGCGGCCTCCCAGGCCTACTACCGGGCCAAGCCCTACCTGGCCTGGGGGTACGACTCGCTCGAAGACTACATTTTGCGCGGCTGGGAGGCGGGCTACCGCAAGCGCGACCCCCACAATCTGCTGGCGATGATCGACACCTGGCTCCACTGCGATGTGGGCGATAACCCTGTCTACCAGGGCGACTATGCCAAAGCTATGGGGTCGATTACGGCCAAAACCCTGGTCATGCCCGCCACCACCGATCTGTACTTCACCCCAGAGGATTGCGAGGCCGAGGCGGCGCTGATCCCCAACGCCGAGTATCGGCCCATCCCCTCAATTTGGGGCCATCGGGCGGGCAACCCCTACCAGAATCCTGAGGATGAGGCGTTTATTCAAGGGGCGATCGCGGCGCTGTTGAGTCAATAACGGCTTTGTTTAGGCGACGGTCATGGGGAGTTTGGTCTAGGGTTCTAGCTGAATCGACGGCTCACACTGCACCGGAAAGTTCACCGAGTTGGCAATAAAGCACTTCTGATGGGCCTGGTCGTGGAGCTGTGCCGCCAGCGCTGCATCACTCTGGGGGGTAATTGTAGCGATCGGCCTCAGCAAAACCTTAGAAAACTGCCCGCCGCCCTCTGCCGATTCCATCATCGTACCGATTGGGTAATCGACATAGCGGGTAACGATCACATTGGCCTCGGCGCACAGATGCAGGTACCACAGCATGTGGCAGCTCGATAGCGAGGCGACCAGCAGTTCTTCGGGGTTGTATTTAGTTTTGTCGCCGCGAAACAGGGGGTCGGCAGAGGCGGCGATCGCCGGTTTGTCGGCGGCGGTAATGGTATGGGCGCGATCGTAGGCGCTGTAGCTCTGGGTGCCCTGGCCGGTATTGCCCGTCCAGTTGACTTCAACCCGATAGAGGTGGGGCTTTGCTTTGGTCATCCTAGTCCTCTGGGAATTAAGGCAGGCTAGAGATCTAAGGTAAGAATGACACGATCGCGGCACCAAATGCCATTTTCAAAAATTGGTTCTGGGTAGGTGCGCACAAAGTAGTCGCGGTCGATCGACTCCATGCGAAAGCCCATTTTTTGGTAAAAGGCTAGCTGTCCGATGCCAGCAGTGCCAGTGCCGACAACCATGCGCTTGGCGCCCTGCTGGCGCGATCGCTCAATAGCCGCCGCCAACAGCAACTTTCCCAACTTTTTGCCCTGGTAGCTCGGGGCAACCGCGAGATTCATCACCTCAACCACCTGCGGTTCGCGCTCCATCAGTACCACGACCGCGATGGCAGCATCCCCCGCCATCAGCCCCATCACCATAGATTGATAAATATAGGCGTCGATCAGCGATCGCGATGGATCGGCATCCAGCAGCAGGGGCCAGGGCCATTCTGCTGGGGCTAGGTCTTTTACCTGCATGTCCTGCTCTACAAGCCTTTGTGGGCTACTGTACCTAGCAAACGTAAAGCACAAAACTTCTAGGATGTCCCCTAGCAAAAAAGGGCATCCCATGGGACGCCCTTTTTCACATACTGTTAAGCCTGAGGCCCTAAGACCTCAGAGTCAAACAACTAGTTCTCTAGAATGACCTTAGCTACCATGCCAGCGCCACGGTGGGGCGCGCAGTAGTAGGTGTAGGTACCAGCGGGCATATCGCTGGTGAAGGTGGTGGCATAATTTTCGCCGGGGGCAAAAGTTAGCTGGGTGTGGGAGATGCTGTCGGCCAGGGCTTTGTCGCCGGGCACGTTAGCAGCATCAAAGACGACGTTGTGGGGGGCCATTTTGTTGTTGACCCAGGTCACGGTGTCGCCAGGCTTAACGGTGACGGTGCTCGGTTCAAACACCAGCAGACCCGCATCAGAACCCATTTTGACATCATAGTTGGTGGCCGCAGCGGGGGCGGAAGCCAGGGTGAGAGTGCCCACAACTAGCAAAACAGACAGAATAACCAAACCCAAACGCTGGGCGGCGCGAAATACACGTTGCATAACTACCTCTAAAGCTCGTATCTCCAGTTCAATCAATCAGGGGGGTGTTTAACAACCCTCCTATGGCATATTACCTGCTCTGCACGGTAACTTGGGGGCTCCGCCCTGGAGTAATTGCCGTCTCCAGACAGCCTGCGATCGCTGCGGGCAGAAATCGTAGCAGCCAACTCCAGGATTTAACCCGTCAAGTGATGGGGAAGCCCCCAAGCAACCAACCGTCCCTAGACCTGAGGAGCGGAGAAGCGGGTTTTACCAGCTCCCCACATGTCGCCAATGACCCTGGGCTGAAGCAGAATATGGCCCGAAATCGCCACAAGATCTTCCTCAGTCAAACTACGCATTTTGGGGAAGATATCAGCACTCTTTTTGCTGGGGTGTACCTGAGAGATATCGGTCAGACCGTCATAGGTCATCGGCTCTTTCAGGTAGGCCACCAGGGACTCAAGGTTATCGCGGGGAGGCAAAGACCCGGCTAGGGAATCCGGATCGAGGCCAACGGTGGGGTTGGTTTTGGTGATCCCCCCGACGTGGCAGGTGCCACAGGCGTAGTTAAACTGCCGACGGCCACGGGTTACCTGTTCTAGGGACAGCACAACGGTATCCCCGGCGGGATTGAGCTGTACGGTACGGGTGGCTTCATCTAGCTCAGCCGCGACAGCGTCTCCCATAACCAGGTGGCTGACAAAGAAGAGTGCGACCGCAACTAGCCAAATGCATCTCTTCAACATGGTTCTCCTCGAATGTATAGGGCTTGGGTATGAAATCAACACAGCTATGTTAAGTCCAGCTCAGGTTCTGTCGTCTTCCGTTAGGCAAACTCCGCGCCTGGGCCTGGATTAGGTTTAATTTAATGGAGATTCCCCATCAAATCATTCACGTAATGTCTATCATGCCACCGAAGGGGGCCATTCCCAATGTTTCGCCGCTATAAATCGACGCCGATGTGGGTGGGTTCGGCGGCACTGAGGCCGTTGGGCCAGGGGGTATGGCTATCGACAGCGGCGGGGGCAGCGACCGGCTGGTGCAGACGAATCAGCTGGGCCAGGGTCTGCTTGAGCTGGGTGCGCGGCACGATCGCATCAACAAAGCCGTGTTCGCGCAAGTACTCAGCGGTTTGAAAATTGTCGGGCAGTTTTTCGCGCAGGGTTTGCTCAACGACGCGGCGACCGGCAAAGCCGATGGTGGCTTTGGGCTCAGCCAGAATAATGTCGCCCAGCATGGCAAAGCTGGCGGTGACGCCGCCCGTGGTGGGGTGGGTGAGCACCGGCATATAGAGCAGCTTGGCGGTCTGGTGCTGCTGGAGCGCCCCCGAAATTTTGGCCATCTGCATCAGGCTGAGCATGCCCTCCTGCATGCGGGCTCCACCGGAGGCACAGACGATGATCACCGGGCAACTGGTGGCGGTGCCGCGCTCGATCAGGCGGGTGAGTTTTTCGCCCACCACCGAGCCCATGCTGCCGCCCATGAAGCGAAAGTCCATAACGCCGAGGGCGACGGGCAGGCCGTCTAGCTCGCCCAGACCAGTTTGCACGGCGTCGGTGAGTTTAGTTTTGGCCTGGGTGTCGCGCAGGCGATCGCCGTAGCCCTTGCGATCTTTAAATTTGAGCGGGTCTTGGGGCTGAATGTGAGTATCGAGAGGCTGCCAGGTGTTGGCGTCGATTAGCTGGCGAATGCGCTCGTCGCTGAAGATGCGGTGGTGGTGGCCACAGTCGCCACAGACCCACTGGTTGGTGCGCAAGTCTTTGGTGTAGGTGAGAACGTCGCAGTGCTCACACTTCGTCCACAGACCGTCGGCAATTTCTCGCTCTTGGCGGTCTTCGCTAATGGGGCCTGACTTACGGCGATTGGCAAACCAGTCGAACAGAGACATGCGTGGGTTCATCGACGACAGAACGACCTAAAAGTGTTCGTTTTGAACACATCCTCCATCCTACCGGGTTTACGACCGCTGCGATAGGTGGGCGGGGGAGGATGCCCCTACCCCACTGTCGGGCTGGCCTTACTTTGTGGTCATGATGTAAACCCCATCCCAATCGTCGGGGGGCGGCTGCACCAGGTACTGCCGGGCGCGGCTCAGGTGCACAGTCACAGCTTTGTCGTCAGGCCGCATCTGCTGGGCCTGGCTGAAGAGGTTCAGGGCCTGCTCAAACTGCATCGCAGTGTAGGCGCTGCGGGCCTGGGCGTAGAGGTCGAGAAAGGCTTCGGTATCGGCGGTGAGGGGGGTATCGCGCTGGTCGATGAGTTCGTAGATGCCCACGGCCCGCTGTTTGCCTTTGACCTGGGTGCGGTCGAGTTCTCTGGCCCAGATGCGATCGGCGCAGAGGGCGTAGGTGTACTCGCTGATCACAATGTCACAGCCGTACTCTTTAGTCACCCCCTCCAGGCGAGAGCTGAGGTTGACCCCGTCGCCAATCACGGTGTACTCCATTTTGCGCTGGGAGCCAATGTTGCCCGAGACCACCTCGCCGGAGCTGACACCAATGCCAATGCGAATTTTGGGCTGTCCTAAAACACCGCGTTCATCGTTAAACTTGGCCAGCCGTCGCCGCATGTCGAGGGCGCTCTGCACGGCGGCCCAGGCATGGTTAGTGAGGGGCAGAGGCGCACCAAACACCGCCATCAGCGCGTCGCCAATGAACTTGTCGAGGGTGCCCTCGAAGTGAAACACCGACTCCACCATAGTTTCGAAATAGGCGTTGAGCATTTCGACGACTTTGTCGGCTTCCAGGTCTTCGGTCAGGGTGGTGTAGCCGCGAATATCTGAAAAGAGCACCGTCACGTCTTTGCGCTCGCCCTTCATCAGCAGATCGTCGCCCAGTGCCATGACCCGCTCGGCCACGCCGGGGGTCATGTAGCGGTAGAGGGTGCTCTTCATCCGCTTTTCCTGGCTAATGTCTTCGAGCACGAGCAGGCCGCCCAGCACGCCGCCCTCGGGGTTGGTCAGGGGGTTGACGGTGAGGTTGATGCTGCGCTCGAAGTTCTGCACCACCGCTTTGGGCACCGGAGTCGCGGCCGGGTCGCCCCAAGGGCGGTAGAGATCGGGGTTGTCGCTATCGGGCAGGGCCAGCTCAGAAATGGGGTCGAGCTCGGTGCCGGGGCCGGGGGCGATCGCCACCCGCAGACTCTGCTCCGGCACGTAGTGACGCGCTCCAGTGCTCAGGCTGTCTTCGATGCGACAGCGCAGGCTCTCGATGGGGATCGCCTCCCACACCGGGCGGTGGAGTAGGGCCGTACCCCAGCGATCGCGAATCGTGCGGCTGTGGTCGGTGTCTTCGGGGCAGCCGATCAGCTGGAGGGCGGCATCGTTGATGGTAACAATGCGCCCCTCCATATCGGTGGAGATCACCGCATCGGAGAGGCTTTGCAGAATGTCTTTTTGGTACTGCTTCTCGACCAAGACGCTCTCAAACAGCTTGGCATTCTCTAGGGCAACACCGGCCTGAATGTTGAAGGCCCGCATAAAGGCTTCGTCGGAGGTGGTGAAGGTGCCCTGGGCCTTGTTGATTAGCTGGGTGACCGCGATCAGCCGACCGCCCGAGTCAAACACCGGCATGCAGAGAATATTGCGGGTGCGGTAGCCGGTGCGCTTGTCGGCATCAGGGTTAAAGCGGGGATCCTGATAGGCATCGGGGATGTTTAAGACCTCGCCCGTGGTGGCCACATGGCCGACAATGCCCGTGTCGCTCGGAATCCGCAGCTCTACCAGGGATTTGCCATCCCCAGACTTGACCTTCGACCACAGTTCGCCACTCTCTTCGTCGATCAGCCACAGGGTGCTGCGATCGGCCTGCATTAGCTGGCGGGCTTCGCCCATCACCGATTGCAGGGTTTTTTCTAAATCTAGGCTCTGCTCTAAAGACGAGATCGCTTTCAGCAGGGCAGCAACGCCTTTTTGGTTGCGGGCCGCAATATAAAAGGAGTTGCAGCTTTCGAGGATGACCCCCAGCGACTCGGCAAACTCTTTGAAATGGCGCTCGTCTTGCTCGTCGAAGGGATGGTTATTGAGCTTGTTGAGCAGCTGCACCACCGCCACAATATTGTCGGTTTTTTTGCTCAGTACCGGCATGCAGAGAATGCTACGGGTGCGGTAGCCGGTCTTTTTGTCGTGGGTGGGGTCAAAGCGATCGTCGGCGTAGGCATCGGGAATATTCAGCGGCAGCACGTGGGTGGCCACGAAGCCCGAGATGCCCTTGGCCATAGGCACGCGAATTTCGAGCGATCGCTCCCCGTCCCCCTGGGCAATTTTTGACCACAGCTCCTGCTTCTCCTGATCCACCATGAAGATGGTGGTGCGCTCAGCCTGGAGTATTTGGCCGATTTTGAGGGTAAACGCCTCTAAGATTTGCTCCAGCATGACCTCCAACGACTCGTTGTTGATCATGTCGATGGCGCGCAGAAAATGCTCGAACTCCGCCGTAATTTGGTCGAGCAGGCTGATAAACTGCGGGGTCGGCAGATCGCGCACCCGGTTAGTGAGAGAGCTGGTCTGGTTAACCAGCGACAGCGCGGTAATCATGCTGCGATCGATCTGAGGTGCCATGGGAACCCTACTCAAGCGTGGCAGATGGAAAAGCAATGGGCACAGTCAGCCGCCTGGGTAAGTTGAGGGGTAATGCAGGGCTAGTCTACCAAGCGCGGCCAGTCGAAAGCGGAATCATTCCCCGCAGCACCCTCTCGCCGAGGCGTCAGCGGGCCTGCTAAATATCTCATTACTCTAACCGTATACCCCAGGTCGTAGAACAGAAAGTTGCGATTTGCACAGAATGCCTGCCCCCAGCCCTGACCTAACATACCCAGTCCACCGTCAAGAGTTCGAGCCCGGCGGTGCGGTGATGCCGAAACTCCTGGCCAAGAAGGTTACCACCTTCACCCAGGCCGCGTCGGTAGCGGCGGGGTCATAGCGGTAGCCATCGTCGCGCATAAAGGTGTGATTGGCAGGGTAAACCAGGGTTTTGTGAGCAACATTCGCGGTGGCCAGGACACTGAGAATCGTGTCGCGTCCCTCGGCGGGCACATGGGGATCTTGATCTCCAAAAATCAACAGCAGATTGGCCTTGAGATCGCCCAAGCGCTCCAGGGTGTTGGCCTTATCTTTGCCCAGCTTACCGCTGTGGATCCCCGTTGGATAGCAGCACACCGCCGCCTGAACCCCAGGTTTCAGCGCTGCCCGACAGGCAAGATGGCCGCCAATGCAAAAGCCCAACGTCCCTAGCTGGCCAGGGGTGACGGCGGCTGAGGACTGAAGCCAATTCAGCGCTGCGATCGCATCAGCATCGTACTGGGCAACCTCCGTACGGCTGGCGGCATCGTTGCCTCGCAGGCGACCCAGGTCATTTGGTTCAATCACGGTGCCGAGAGGCTCTAGCCGATGAAAGATCTCCGGGGCCGCCACCACGTAGCCGTATCCGGCTAGGCGATCGGCCAGCCGCAGAATCGGCCCGCCTAGCTGGTAAATGTCTGAGTAGAACAAAATGCCCGGATACTGGCCAGGAACGACGGGTTCCACCACATAGAGCCGCATTAGGCTGTCGTCTACGGTCAACCCCACCTCGCGGCGTTTAATTTGCACAACCCAACCTCCAACAGGATGATCTATATACTGGGCCAGGATGAATTGAGAGGGGTAGGGGGTAGGGGGTAGGGAGTAGGGAATAGGGAATAGGTTCTTCAGAATGCCCACCCACCCCATACCCCTCACCCCCAAACCCATACCCCCGCACCCATACCCCGCTATGGTGAAGGATGATTTGCTCCACAAGCGGTTACCCAGAACACAAGCCCTGGCCATGACGACATTTTTTGCCCCCGACCCCAACCTGCAAACGACCCTAGAGCAGATGCTAGAGCAGGTGCGGGCCGAGTTTTCGCTGACGCCGACTCAAATTGCCGTCACCTGGGTGGTCTATGCCCCGCCCTACATTGTCAATACCGGCGGTGCCCTAAGTGCGGATGATTTTTGGCAGCACCGCCCTCGGGGAGCCAGCTACCGGGGAGTTGAGCTAATTTACCCGGCCAGCGTTGTGAAGCTGTTTTATTTGGTGGCCGCCCACGAGTGGGTTGAACAGGGGATGATTCCGCCCTCAGCCGAGCTGGATCGGGCGCTGAAGGACATGATTGTGGACTCTAGCAACGATGCCACGGCGCTAGTGGTTGATATGCTCAGCGGCACCACTAGTGGCCCAGAGCTGCCCCCCGGCCCCTTTGAAACCTGGTGCTACCAACGCAACATCGTCAACCGCTTCTTTCAGTCGCTTCAGTGGCCCGAGCTGGTGGGGGTGAATATGAACCAAAAGCCCTGGGGCGATGGCCCCTATGGCCGCGAGCGAGCTTTTGTGGGCGAGCACTACGAGAACCGCAATCGGCTCACCACCAACGCTGTGGCCCGGCTGCTCCACAGCATTGCGGGCGGGGTGGCGGTATCGGCGGCGCGATCGCAGACCATGCTCTCGCTGATGGCGCGTTCCCGACCCACCGCTCTGCCCGAACCTGGCGAAGAAGACCAGTTTACCGGCTTTTTAGGGGAAGGCTTCCCCCCTAGCACTCAGATCTACTCAAAAGCGGGCTACACCAGCAAAGTGCGCCACGATGCCGCCTACGTGGAGCTGCCCGACGGCACGCCTAGCCTGGTGGTGGCCTTTATCGAAGGTTCTGGGCACAGCAAAAAACGGCACATCTTGCCCCAGCTGGCCAGTCTCATAGCTCAACATATGGTCAGCGCAGGGGTTGGGGGTTAACTTTCAAATCGCTGACTGCCCCTAAATTTGATCTGTCTTAGTGCAGAGTCGCGTCTATCGTAGGTGGGTGCAAAATGTTGTCAACATAGCCTCGACTCTAGGTTGAAGATGGTACAATTCAGCCAATTTCAGAGGCACATGTGGTGTGTGAATCTGTGGCAACGGGAATTGTTTGATAAATTTTCCCAAATCTAGCTACGGTGTTGCGATTTCAAGTGTGATCAATCGTTGGCGTTCGGCCAATGAGACTTGACCGTTAAAAATCTGAGGAGTGAACGAAATCATGGCGTATCTCAAGCAAGTTTCCCTGGGCCTAAGCCTGGTGGCGGTAGCCGGTATGGCCGCCCCAGCCCTAGCCAACACCCCCCTGGCCGAGCTAGAGCTGGCCCAAAACCCTGTCGCTGAATCAGCCGACGTCACTGCCGAAGCCGCCACCGAGCCGGTTGTAATTGACGACAGTACCGCCGCTGAAGTGCCCGCCACCCTAGAGGCGATCGCTCCGGTGGCACCCATGGAGTCGGATGCCAGCCTGCTGGCACTGCCCGACGCCGAGCCCCTCGCCGCTGACAATGGCTTGTTCACCACCGCCGATATTGAGTCGGCTTTGATGGCTGCCACGATTGAAACCGCTCCCGCCGCCAGCGATTCTATTGACCTGGCCCAAAGTACCCGCGCCGCTTACGAAATCACTCCCGCCTACCTGGGCGTGGGCGGCAACATCGGCATCGGCAACCGCGACAACAGCGCCCTGTCTAGCTTTGGTTTTAATGTCATCAGCAAAATTTCCCTTGGCCCCCGCTTCTCGGTGCGGCCTGGGGCTACCATCACCAACGACCGATCGAGCTTTACGATTCCGGTGACCTACAACTTCAACACCGTTAGCTACGGCGGTTTCCGCGCCCAGCCCTACGTTGGGGCCGGGGTCGAAATTCCCACCAGTGGCGATGTGGGTCTGCTGATCAACGCTGGGGCCGACGTACCCATCTCCCGCGACTTTACCTTTAACGCCGTGGGCAACTTCCGCGTCACCAGCGGCTTTGCCCTGGGCATCTCCCTGGGCGTTGGCTACAACTTCCCCTTCATCTTTGAATAAGACTTAGGGATAAACCACCCAGCTGCCAATGCTCTGCTGGGGCAACGGTAGCCATTTATAAGGAAGGGGATCGTGTTTAGGCGCGATCCCCTTCCTTATATGCGAGCCGCCAAATATGTGAGCTGCCAACCCTGGGCTGAATTGCAAGGCTGACCTGGGCATTCTGAAGGCACAATTCAGGGTGTGGCGATGACAGAACAGTCCGTAGCCTGGGCCGAAGTGCTCCAGGCATTTCAGCAGATTTGGGGCTACAGCGACTTTCGCCCACCCCAGGATGCAATCATCCGAGCATTGCTCAATCGTCAAGATATTCTGGTCGTTTTGCCTACTGGTGGTGGTAAATCGGTCTGTTTTCAGCTACCAGCGCTGCTGCAATCGGGGCTGACGCTGGTGGTGTCGCCCCTGGTAGCGCTGATGGAAAATCAGGTGCAAGATCTGTGTGACAAGGCCCTGCCCGCCGCCACTCTCCACAGCCAACTGCCGCCGCCCCAGCGCCACCGCACCCTCAGGGCGCTAGAACGGCAAGAACTGCGGCTGCTCTACGTTTCCCCCGAAACCCTGCTCAGCCCGCCGGTTTGGGAGCGGCTTTGCCAACCCACACTCCGGCTCAACGGCCTAATTTTGGATGAGGCTCACTGCCTGGTGCAGTGGGGAGAGACCTTTCGCCCTGCCTATCGCCGCCTGGGAACGGTGCGAAAAGCTTTGCTAGACTGCCGCCCACCCGGCAGCACCCTACCCATTGCCGCTTTTACCGCCACTGCCGACCCCGAAGCTCAAACCGTTCTGCGCGAGGTGCTACAGCTTCAGTCGCCCCAGGTGGTGCGGCTCAACCCCCACCGCCCTAACCTAAACCTGCGGGTAAAAGCCGTGGTCAGCGAGGGCCAGCGCAAGGGCGCACTAAAGCGGTATCTAGAGCAGCATCCTAGCCAAGCGGGGTTGGTCTACGTCCGCACTCGCAAAGACAGCGAAGCACTGGCCCAGCAGTTAAGCGATCGCTATCGAGTAGCGCCCTACCACGCTGGGTTGAGCAGTCGCGATCGCCGCCAGATCGAAGCCGACTGGATGGCCGACAAACTCCAGTTCGTGGTCTGCACCTCGGCCTTTGGCATGGGAATTTCAAAATCCAATACCCGCTGGGTGGTGCACTACCAAGCCCCCTGCACCATTACAGAGTATGTGCAGGAGGTGGGAAGGGCCGGGCGCGATGGCAATACCGCCGAGGCCCTGACTTTGGTGAGCGAGCCGACGGGCTGGCTGGAACCGGGCGATCGCCAGCGGGCCAAATTCTTTGAGGCTCAAACCCAAGCACTCCAGCAAAAGGCCCAGCGCCTAGTGGCCCAGATTCCGCCTGAGGGGGAAGTGGGCGACATTAGCCAGCGGTTTCAGCACGGGGCAATTTCTCTGTCGTGGCTGCACAGCGTCGGCCAGCTAGAGTGGATAACCCCATTTCAGTACCAGCTCACCAACCGGCCAGGGCAACCGGCAAAATTGCAGGCGTCAGCCAGCCAGCAGATGCACCAGTTCCTCCACAGCCGTCAGTGCCGCTGGCAGGCGCTGCTGGTGGCGTTTGGCTTTCGCAGCGAGGCGCAGCGCTTGGGACATTGTAGGCATTGTGATAACTGCAACAGCAAACCAGCGGCGGCCCAGGCTCGTCGCTAACCCGAGAACTAATTGCTGTTCCCCACGTCTTAAGAACCATGGGTCTTGAGAACTATGGATTGGGTGCATCCAACGTGGGAACTGAGACGTGACTGTAAAATCTGGTCGGGGAAAAGCCGATTTTTAACCCCCGCGATCGCAATCAGCAAGATTAACAGTCTGAAAGCTAACGTCCCCGATTTTCCTATAGTTTTTGTTACCGTTAGGTATCACATTCTCAAGTTTTGCGTTTGATTATTTCAGATAACTCCCGTAGCATGGCGAGAATACCCTTACGGTCTCTATGAACATTCTTTTGGTTTATCCCCGCTTTCCTCAAAGCTTTTGGTCGTTTGACAAAACGCTAGAGCTAGTTGGGCTGAAGGCGCAGCTGCCCCCCTTAGGACTAGTGACCGTAGCAGCGATTTTGCCTCAAACCTGGAACTACAAGCTGGTAGACCGCAACGTCCGCGAGGTGCGCGACGACGAATGGCGCTGGGCCGACATTGTCATCATCTCGGCGATGATCGTCCACCGCGTAGACTTTTTAGACGCCGTACAAACCGCCAAGCGCTACGGCAAACTGGTAGCGGTAGGTGGCCCCTACCCCACCGCTATTCCCCAAGAATCTGAGGCCGCCGGGGCCGACTTTTTAATTTTGGACGAAGGGGAAATCACCCTGCCCATGTTTGTGGAAGCGGTGGAACGGGGCGACCAGCGCGGCACCTTCCGCTCGGGCGGCGAAAAGCCCGATGTCACCGGCACCCCCGTGCCCCGCTACGACCTGCTGGAGATGGACGCCTACGCCGAGATGTCGGTGCAGTTTTCTCGGGGCTGCCCCTTCCAGTGCGAGTTTTGCGACATCATTGTGCTCTACGGGCGCAAACCCCGCACCAAAGACCCCGAGCAGCTGCTGGCCGAGCTGCAATGCCTCTACGACCTGGGCTGGCGGCGCAGCATCTTTATGGTTGACGACAACTTCATCGGAAACAAGCGCAACGTCAAACTCCTGCTCAAGGCCATGAAACCCTGGATGGAGGAGCACGGCTATCCCTTCTCCTTTGCTACCGAGGCCTCGGTGGATCTGGCTCAAGACCCAGAATTGATGCAGATGATGGTTGACTGCAACTTCGGCACCGTCTTTTTGGGCATCGAAACCCCCGACGACGACAGCCTCAACATGACCAAAAAGTTTCAGAACATGCGCGATCCCCTCTCGGAGTCGGTGATCTCCATCGCCCAGGCGGGGCTGCGGGTCATGGCCGGGCTGATCGTCGGCTTCGACGGCGAAAAGTCTGGGGCCGGTCGGCGCATCTACGAATTTGTGGAGCAGACCGCCATTCCCACCGCGCTGGTGAGCATGTTGCAAGCCCTGCCCGACACGGCCCTCTCCCACCGTCTTGAAAAAGAAGGCCGTCTGCTGAGCAAGAGCGCCGACATCAACCAGACCACCCTGATGAACTTTGTACCCACCCGGCCCATCGAAGAAATCACCGAAGAATACATTCAGGTGTTTTGGGATCTCTACGACCCCCTGACGGTGCTCAACCGCACCTTCCGCCACTTCTTAATGCTGGGCGAGGCCCAAAAGCGCAACTACAAAAATCGCACCGCCTCCGCTGGTACTCCCGATATCAACTGGGTCACCATTCGCGCCTTTTTGATTGTGGTGTGGCGTCAGGGCGTGCTGCGCAAGACCCGCCTGCGGTTTTGGATCAACCTGGCCATCATGCTGTGGCGCTATCCGGCGGTGGTCGCTAACTATGTGTCGGTGTGTGCCCAGGCTGAGCACTTCATCGACTTCCGTCAGATTGTGCGGCAGAACATTGAGGAGCAGCTAGCCGCCTACCTAGAAGCTAAGCGGCTCACCGATCAGACCGCAGCAACTACCGAAACTGAAGCTGTGGCAGTGCCCGTCAGCTAGATTTATCTCTAGGGTCGCGCCAGGAAAGTCATAACAAAATGGCCGACGGACTTTGGTTTCTCGGCCATCTTTCTTAAAAGCATGATTGAATTGCCCTAAAAGTGCCATTGCCCCAACGCATTGAGGCTCGACCCAACAGGATGGAGTGTTAAGTCTCAAGCAAGTTCCTAAACTGTTTCAAGCAGCGCAAAACAGGGTACAGATCATTGCCTCGGTTGAGTAGGGAAAACAGGTTGGATGTGGCATATCGGGGCGCGTCCCCCGGCACGAGTTTGAGGAAGAGAAACTCGCTACCATTCAAGACAACGCCAAAGGCTGGCCT
Source organism: Tildeniella torsiva UHER 1998/13D (assembly GCA_019358835.1). Classification (GTDB taxonomy): domain Bacteria; phylum Cyanobacteriota; class Cyanobacteriia; order Phormidesmidales; family Phormidesmidaceae; genus Nodosilinea; species Nodosilinea torsiva. The sequence goes on along the minus strand of JAHHIH010000007.1, from coordinate 85,497 downwards.
GGCTGAGTCGGGTGCCGCCAGCATGTAAGCCAAGGCCTGAGGAATAGCTTTCGTAATCGAAAACTCGGAGTTTTTTGCCTCGATTACGGTGACCCACAGCTGTTTTTGAATCACCACAACATCAATAGAGCCTTGGATGATCTCCCCCTCATCCTCTGCTGCAACCTGGATAGAGGTTTCACCGTCTACCCGAAACGGTGGCTCATAAAACCCGGCTAAATCTAGCAGGGGAGAAAGCACCACCATCTTAACGATGCTTTCCATGACCGGATATTCCAGCAGATAGAGGTAGTTCTGCTTGATTCGATCCAGCGATCGCTGTTCTGAAGCCGTTAATTCGGGTAAATCATGCTGCCATTCTTCAAAAAAGGCATCGTCATACACCTGTTGCAGACCAAATTTTGTCTTGAGGTCGTGGAGTTTGACTTTGCGGGCTGCGATCGTCTGCGCCATATCAACGCCCTAGGATGACAAGTGTCTTCATCTTAAAGGGAAGAAGACGTTAGCGATGGCTTGGCCCTAGGGAGGCCGCCTCGGTCAGGCACGATCGCCGCCACTGTTGGTAGGCCCGCTGATAGTCGGCCCAGGCTTTAAGCTGGCCATCGGGGCCTTCGTAGCGGTGCTTAAACTGCTCCCAGCAGACTTGTTCCATGGGGCCGCTCCTAATTCAGAAAGGGCTGATTTAGAAAGTTTTGGATCCTAAGTTAATGATGACAGAAACCTTAGAACTGGGGTTGACCTTGCAACACAACTTGAACTTTTGAGCAATACAACTCGAATTCTAAATTAAGCAGGACTTGTGAAACGGGGTGCTTCTAGATTTAGCGCTACATCTGGAGAAAGTTGATCGCTAAAACGCTACATCTGAAATAATCGGTTATGATGATCGACCATTGGGGCGCTTTACTCGGCTCAGGCGAGAATCTGCCGATGCATGCGGGTTTCTACCTCTGGGTTTGGGCAACGCGCCGATCTACGTACTCTCTTGCTAGCAAAAGGCTGATCCCATGGTTCAAGAACTTCCCCGTACCCGGTCGCAGGGACCATTCCCTGAGGCAGCTCCAGCGGCGTTTCCTGTGTTTTATCGCACCTACAGCCGTCGGGGCGAGGTGGTAGAGGGGCAGCGCGAAACCTGGGATCAGGTGTGCGATCGCACCCTGGCTGGCCTGATCGAACTGGGCAACCTCACCGCCGAAGAGACAGCCCTACTCAACCGCATGCAGCGCCAGGTCAAAGCTCTACCCTCTGGCCGCTGGCTGTGGGTGGGCGGCACCGCCTGGAGCAAGCAGCCCGAAAACTTTTCTGGGGCCTACAACTGCACCAGCACCGACGTGGTCGACTGGCGCGCCTTCGGCCTGATGATGGATCTGGCCATGATGGGCTGCGGCACCGGGGCGATTCTTGAACCCAAGTACATCAACCAAATCCCTGTCATTCGCAACCGGCTAGTCGTCACCATGGCGGGCGACATTGGCGAAACCCCAGTGGCCGATCGCCGCGAAGTCACCGATGTCACCACTGAGGGCAACCAGGTCACCATCCGCGTCGGCGACAGCCGCCAGGGCTGGGTGAAATCCTACGAAACCATGCTGGAGCTGTCTACCGACGATCGCTTCACAGGGGATGTTAACGTCACCATCGACCTGCGCGACGTGCGCCCTGCTGGCGAAAAGCTCAAGGGCTTTGGCGGCGTCGCCAACCCCGTTCGGCTATCGCTGCTCTACGATCGCTGTGCCAGCATTCTCAACAAAGCCCTCGGTCGCCAGCTCAACTCGGTCGAGTGCTGCCTGCTGATTGACGAAGCCGCCGCCTGCGTGGTGGCAGGCAACATCCGCCGCAGCGCGGGCATGCGCCAGTTCGACAGCAACGATGAACTCGCCACCAGCGCCAAAGACAACCTCTGGCAGCAAGATGCCGAGGGCAACTGGCGCATCGACCCCGAGCGTGATGTGCTACGTATGGCCAACCACACCCGTGTCTTTCACGAGAAGCCGAGTTTGCAGGACTGCGTCGATTCTGTTCGCAAGCAGTTCTATTCCGGCGAAGGGGCGATCCAGTGGGCCGGGGAAGCGAAAAAGCGGGCTGGCGGGGACGATCGCTACGGTCTCAACCCCTGCGGCGAGATCCTGGGGGCCAATTTCCACTGCAACCTGGCAGAGGTGCACCTCAACCAGCTCGACCCCAAGAACATGAAGGATCAGGAAGACGCCTTCACTGCCGCCGCCCTATCCGTCGCGGTGCTGCTAAATCACCAGTTCCAGGAACCCCGCTACCAGAAGTCGCGCCTGGAAGACCCGATCGTCGGTGTCTCCTTCACCGGGCTGTTCGATTTCTTCGTGATCGCCTTTGGCGTTGAGTGGCTACGCTGGTGGGAGGCAGGCCGTCCCAACACGATGCAAGGTCTTGACTTCAAAGCCAGAGAGGAAGAATTCCTCACTCGGTGGAAGGATATTGTGCACCGGGTAGTGGGGGAATATTGCGATCGCCACAATCTAGTACGCCCCAACCGCTGCACCACAGTACAGCCTGCGGGCACCAAGTCGCTGCTCACGGGCGCTAGCCCCGGCTGGCACCCCCCTAAGGCCCAGCGCTTCATTCGCCGCATCACCTTCCGCAAAAATGACCCGGTGGCGATGGCCTGCATCGACTACGGCTACTCCATCGTGCCCTCCCAGTCCGACAAGGACGAAAACGGCGGTTTGCTCAACGATCCCTTTGATCCCCGCTGCACCGAGTGGCTGGTCGAGATTCCGGTCGAGGTGCTCTGGGCCAACCTACCCGGTGCCGACGAAATCGCCATTGAGAAATTCTCGGCGGCGGCCCAGTTCGACTTCTACATGCAGGTGCAGAAGCACTACACCACCCACAACACCTCGGCCACCATCGAGTTTCGCGAGCCGGAGCTGGAGTCGCTGGCTGAATGCATCTACCAAACCATCCAAAACGACGAAGGCTACATTTCCGCCGCCCTGCTGGCCCGATTTGACGACCTGCAAACCTTTCCCCGCCTGCCCTTCGAACCCATCGATAAAGCCACCTTTGAAGCCCTCAAACAGCAGGTGGAAGCCCGGCGCGGTACCGAAAACTTCCACGCCGCCCTATCGCGCTACGACGCCGGCGAGCTGATCGAAGCTGGCCCCGCTGGCTGCGACTCCGACAAGTGCATGATGCCGGAGAAAAAGCCCGACTAGATCAAGCCTGTTGACCAGTTGAGACGAGAGAGATAGCGAAAGGGGTTCCTACACAGGTTAGGAACTCCTTTTTTCTTGGTCTCGGGCAGCAGTGGAAGAAACCTTGAGCGTCGCCTCGCCTTGGATACCAATCGTCCACACCGCTAGCACGGCACCCCGAACGACAAAAATCTATTTTTAGAGCAAATCCTGCTTATCCATCCCCGATTCCCCAGAGGTGCATTGCGGCTAATCAAAGCACTCACGGCGTTGCCGGACGGGGGTATGTCCGCGTAGGCAGAGCCGCGCCCTTGGCGCTATGCACCCTACGGTTCTCAAGAATCCTGATTCAAAACCCCCTACCCCCTACTCCCTACCCCCCGTGGTGGGGATCAACATGGGGAATCAGCGAATGGGGCTTCTCCAACCCGTGGGCTTCCATCAGCGCCCGATCGCCCATGATCTGGCGGGGGCAACCGTCAGCAATAATGCGGCCCTCGTCAATTAGAATGACGCGATCGCACACCTCCAGCACAAACTCCAGATCGTGGGAGGAGATCAGCACGGTCTCGGTAGAGTTTTGCAAAAAGCGAATCAGGCGGCGGCGAGTGCGCAGGTCGAGGCTGGCGGTGGGTTCGTCGTAGAGAATGATCTGGGGGGTCATGGCCAGCAGACCGGCGATCGCCACCATCTGCTTTTCGCCCCCCGATAGGTGGTGAGGCAGGCGATCGAGCAGGTGGGTGATGCCCGCCATATCGGCGGCCTGGGCGACCCGCGCCTCCACCTCTGCCGGGTCGAGGCCCATGTTTTGGGGGCCAAAGGCCAGGTCATCGCGCACCGAGGCCGAGAATAACTGGTCGTCCGGGTCTTGGAATAGTAGCCCCACTTCGGGTCGAAACTGACCGGGTTTGAGGGGTTCGCCAAACAGGTGAATGGTTCCAGCAGCGGGGGTGAGCACACCGCACAGCAGCATAAACAGCGTGGTCTTGCCGCAGCCGTTGTGGCCGATGATGCCGACGCGATCGCCCTCGTCAATCGTCAGCGAAATATTACACAAAACCTCGGGTTGATCGGGGTAGCCAAAGCTGAGGTCGTAGGCCGCGATCGCCTCTCGCTGAGGCTTTTGGGCCAGAGCCAAAGGGTCAAACCCCGTCGAAATTGAATTTATCATAGACGTATCCATCACAGGCGCAAAAGTCCTTCAGCGATTACTAGGCTCACCGCCGCCGTCAGCACCGCTGCCGCCAGCACCCAGCTCAGGGTGCCGGGCTGCGCCGCCGCACTTTGACCAACCACTACCTTGCCCCCATAGCCGTAGCCCCGCAGCCGCATAGCCTTGTACACCCGGTCAGACTGCTCATAGCTGCGAATCAGCAGATTGCCCGCCAGCATAGCTAGCTGCTGCATGATCTGACCATTCACCCGCAGCCAGCGCTGCCGCCGCTGGCCAAAGCCCCGCAGCCGCATGGCCTGCTGCATGGTGGCCAACATAGCGGCGATCTCAAACAGGTAGCGATACGAGAGCAGCGTCATATCGGCCAAGATGGTGGGCAGACCGAGCGATCGCATCGCATTCAACAATGTCAAAAACGGCGTCGTCCCCAGCAAAATAAACCCCAGGGTCAAAATCGACAAAAACCGACCCACAATCAGCAGCGTCGCCATCAACCCCTCCTGGCGCAGGGTCAGCCAACCCCACTGGCCCAGCACCGTATCGCCCACCGTCAGCGGCAGCACCACCACCAGTCCCAAAATAAACAGCCCTGGATAGCTCAACCGCTGCCGCAAAAACGCCACCGGCAGCCCCGAAAGCCCGTAGAGCGTCGCCGCCAGCCCCAGCATCCAGGGCACCAGAGACAGCTGCCGCACCGTGGCAAAGGCAAACATCAGCGCCACCAGGCTAACCAGCTTCAGCCGGGGCGACCAGCGGTGAATCACCGACTCGCGGTGCACATAGGTATCGAGGCTAGCGGCTCCCATAGTGGCCTAACCCTCCAGCAGCTCGGGCTTCACCCGGCGCAAAAACAGCACCAGCATGGTTGTAAACATGCCTTCAATAATAGCTAGGGGAATGTGCCCAATCGACAGCGTCAGCACCGCTGCCCGCTCCGCCCCCGCATCCAGCTCGGCGGGAATGTTGAAAATAATCAGCCCCAGAAAAATCAGGGCCGATATCCCCAGGCCCAGGGCACCGCCTAAAAAAGAAAACACCCCCGTACGGGTCGGCTCTTTGAGCATCTTGCCCACAGTGTTACGGCTCTGAAAGATGTGGTAGGCCAACAACGCCGGAATGCCCATCATGGCGGCATTCACCCCCAGAGTGGTAATGCCGCCATGACCAATCACCAGCGCCTGAAAAAATAGGCCAATCAGAATGGCAGGGAAAGCAAAATAGCCCAGCACCACCCCCAGCAGCCCGTTCAAAATCAGGTGTACGCTGGCGGGCGGCACCGGAATATAGATAGATGACGCCACAAAAAACGCCGCCGTCAACAGCGACGCCTTCGGAATTTCTGCGGTGGGGTCGGGCTTACGATTAATCTGCCGCAGGGAATACCAGGTGGCTAAACCGGTAATCGCATACCCCGCCGCGCAAACCTGGGCGGGTAAGATTCCGTCGGGAATGTGCACTAGCGCTTGCCTCTGGCAAAAAATAAAGCGGTGCCGATAAAGCCCCAGATTACAGAGCCAATAGTAATGCCCTGCTGCACCGGAGATAGGCCAGTACTAGGAGAGATTAAAGAATTCGGCTCTGCATCCGCCTCTGTCCCAGGGCTAGAAGCGGAGTTCTCAGAAGCGGGATCCGCCACCGGAATAGTGGTCAGCACTCCGTGACCCGCTTGGCGCACCATGACCTCCCAACTGCCGGGCTGGGACGCGTCTGGGGTAAAGCTAAAGCGTCCCTGGTCGTCGGTGGTGCCCTGTTGCCAGGGTTCGGCGGGGTTATCTGGGGTGTAGACCAACACCTGGGCGTTGGCCATGGGCTCACCGGTTTCAAATTGAGCGCTGATCTCAACAGAACTGACCTGGCGATGCTCCACGGTCACACCATGGGCGATCGCCGGTAGCGCCCAGCCAGCCAGTCCTAAGGTCAATGCCAATGTCAGATTAAGTCTCATAGGGTAGTCAGCTTAGTTTCTGCACAGTGGCCTTCGCCCACGTGGCCCAGGCTCGGCAATATGCTTAAAAAGGTAGTGTAGTCGGCCTCAGAAAGTTCTGCCTGAAGGGCAGCACTATCGACATCGACCACGCCGTTTTCGGCCAGGGCCGCCAGGGGCTCAAAGCCGAGGGCACCCGTATTGATGCCATCGTCAGCGGGGGCACTGCCGTCGCCAAACAGGTGGTCAAAGTGGAAGGTAGCCTCTAGGTCAGCTGCTGCCCCAGCGGTGAGAATGCCCTTGCGATCGTCGCCCACAAAGTCGCCGCAGGTAAAGGCCAGCTCTTCATTCACCTTGACGGTAAAGGGGATCTCTTCGCCCTCTTTAGTGGCCGTGCCCTGCATCCAAATTGAGTAGCCCTCTGAAGGGCCGCTTTCGGCAGGCACCATACGCCAGGCCAGGGCGTTAAAGCGCCCCGCCGGAGCCTCTACCTCACCTACCGCCACGGGCTCAGCCGCTTCGTCGCCCTCCGCCAGATCGACCACTTGGGTACCATCTACCTTGACTTCCGCCTTGGGCTCTAGGGTATCGCCTGACGCAGGGTCAAAGGGAGGGTCGGTTTGGGCCGCGGTGATGTCGGCCAGAGACACGTAGAGGTTGTCAAACGCGATCTCCCAGCCGTCTTTGGTGGTAAACCCCTGGCGCACAAAATCTTCGCCATTGGCGCGAATCACCAGGGTGCCGCTGTTGCCCTCGGCGCTGGCGGTGGCGGTGGATTCGGCCTCAGGGGTCGTGGCGGTGGGGCTTTCGCTGCCGCAGCCAGCCAGCACGCCCAGGGCCAAACAGCCCAACGCACTAATTCTGAGAGCTTTAAAGAAATTGCGTTGCATAGTACCTAAAAACATAAATGGCTCAGCGCCAGGGGGCAAACGTCGTCGGGAGCTAGGCTCTGTCTCACCGCGTCCCGACCTGTTTACTTAACCCTGAGCCTCCTAAAACGCGCAATGCCCAGGGGGGGCACCTACTTTAAGCGCTGGTTTGCCCAAACCGCTAAAACGGTAGGATGAGGGCAGCCCTTTGGGCCCCATCTACCACTTGAGAACCCGATGTACGACGTTATTGTTGTAGGGGCTGGCCCCGCCGGAGCATCTACTGCCTACCACCTGGCCAAGCAGGGGCACTCGGTGCTAATCGTAGAAAAAGATGCGCTACCCCGCTACAAACCCTGTAGCGGTGCCGTATCGCCCAGCGTGGCAGAGTTTTTTGACTTTGACTTTGCCCCGGCGATCGATCGCCCCATGCGCCGGGTGCGCTACACCTACAAGCTCGGCGACCCCGTCGAGGCCGAACTCGCCACTGCCGACCCAATCTGGATGGTGAAACGCGAGGTATTCGATCAGTTTCTTGTTCAGCAGGCCCAAAAGCTGGGAGCCCAGCTAAAGGATGGTACAGCCGTCACCAGCATTGAGAATGGGGGTGATTACTGGCAGGTCTCCACTACAGATGGAACGATGGAAGCGGCCTACCTAGTCGCCGCCGATGGGGCAAACGGGCCTATGGCTAGGTGGCTGGGCTTTCCCGATTTAACGCTGCGCACCGCTAGAGTGTTAGAAGTGCCTGCCGTCGTGGAGAATGACTGCGCCATCAATTTTGAATTTGGCCTCATCAAGCAGGGCTGCGCCTGGAACTTCCCCAAATCAGACGGCTACTCGATTGGGGTAGCGACCTTTTTGGGTCAGGCCCCGGCAGACTATAGAAAGGCTTTAGAAAAATACAGCCAGTCCTTTGGGGTCAGCCCCGACCAGGGCACGGTCTACAGCCACCCGCTGAAGCTGTGGGATGGCAACCATCCTCTGCACACCCATCGGGCGGTGCTGGTGGGCGAAGCTGCCGCCATTGTCGATCCGCTCAGTGCCGAAGGCATTCGCCCTGGGATGATCAGCGGGGTACGGGCCGCCGAAGCGATTCATGCGGCCCTGGGCGGCGACCCTCAAGCCCTAGCCCACTACACCGCCACCATGCACGCCACCTGGGGCGAAGATATGCCCTGGGCCAAGCGCATTGCCGGGCTGTTCTTTCGCGTGCCGGGGATCGGCTATCGGGTGGGCATTAAACGACCCACAGCCACCCAGCGGCTGGGGCAGATTTTGGCCGGAGAAGTGCGCTACGCCGATATCGCTGGCCGAGTGATGAAGCGGCTGAGTGGAGGGTTGCTGTCGGGGTAGATGATCGGATTATTTCGGCGCGAAAGGCGACCCGAACGGAGCGTGAATATTATGAAAGCTGATGCTTTAAAGAAGCGGCTGGATCGGGATCGGCCCATGACCACAATCACCATTCGCATGCCCGAAGATGTGATCGAAGACCTCAAGCGGATTGCCCCGCTGCTTGGGTTCTCTGGCTATCAGCCTTTAGCTCGGGCCTATATCGGTCAGGGGCTGCGGGTCGATTTGGAGCGCCTTGAAGGGGATTATGTATCTGAGCTAATTGCAAGCTTGAGGCGGCATGGTGTCAGTGATGAAGTGCTGCAAGCGGCTCTTCAAGAAGTGATTGAACCTTTGACCAGCGGGCTGAGCAATCCCTAAGCCTTAGTCTATTTTGCTCAGAGCTTGGGTTTTCCCAATCGGCGGTACCAGCGGGCGAGCTGGTGGGGATCAACGCCGAGCAGGTAGCCAGCGATCATCGCCTGATTCGCCAGGGTGGTACGGAGAATGCCGAGGGTGCGCCAGCGGCGATCGCTCGTCACCACGGCACTAGGCGCGATCGCCACCTTCCCCACCTTTCGCAGCCGCCGCATCAGCTCAAAGTCTTCCATCATCGGCAGGTCAGGAAAACCGCCCAGGTCGTGAAAGACCTCGGCGCTTAGAAATATCGCCTGGTCGCCGTAGGGCATTTGCAACCAGCGCGATCGCAGATTCACCCCCCACTCCACCCAACGCAGGCCTCGGCCAGGGCCATCGATGGCGAGGCGAAAGGCTCCGGCAACTACCCCCTGCTGGGTCAGAGTTTGCCGAATGGAGTGGTCGAACCCCTCCGGCAGACGAGTATCGGCATGGAGAAACAGCAGAATTTCGCCTGTGGCGGCTGCGGCCCCCGCGTTAAGCTGGCGCGATCGCCCCGGAGTCGCGTCTACCACTCTGGCCCCCTTGGCCTCGGCCACCTCAGCAGTACCGTCTGCACTACCGCCATCCACCACGATCACCTCCACAGAGCTGTCCGCGTGGATTGTGTCTAGCACCACTGGCAATTGTCTTGCCTCATTCAGGGCGGGGATCACGATGGAAATGGCAGGCTGCGATAGGGTTTCATCGGTGCTCAGGGCCACGGCAGTTTGGGTAGAATGCTTCGCCAAGTTCCGTGATAGGGGCACCGGAGCGACAGCTTGGCGAGCGCTGAATAACCATAGCGCCAACCGCGCCTGACGCTTAGCCACAGCCCATAAACCTTCGATCGAGAGGGACATTCCACAACACCAGTGAGCGTTTTGACAATTTACCCAACCTGTCTACAACGGGGATGAGGCGCACGTTAATGTTGACTGAGAACCCTGCCACAACAGGCCTAAAACTGGTCAAAAATATAGTTATCGGCGTACTGAATAGCGCGATCGCAGTCGGCTTGGCAGCGCACCGTCCAGGCCAGCAGGGGCAGGTTAAAATAGCGTCGAGCCAGGGTAGTAGGCAGCGTCGGCAGCGCCTTGACGTTGTAAGAAATAAACTGCGGCGCACTGGCCCAGGTGAGCAACAGGTTACTGCGCAAAAACTGCTGCGGCTTGCTGGCCAGCTGCCCACGCGTGATGTCGGGCGCATGGCGCTTAAACCACTGGAGCGATCGCGGGTTAAACGACTGCACCGCAAACTCGCCCCGGTAGCCGTCCAGGGTTTTGACCAGGGCTTGCTCTGGCGGGCCAACCTTTTTTTTATTTTTAATTTCGATCAGCAGCGGCACCCGCCCGTCAACGCAAGCCAAAACCTCCGCCAGGGAAGGAATCGTTTGGTCGGTGTCGTAGAGGCGATAGCGCTTGAGGGTGTCCAGGGTTTGGTGGGCAATGCGGATTTTTTTGCCCGTCAGCCGCTTTAAGTCGCGATCGTGAAACACCGCCAGGTGGCCATCAGCGAGTAACTGCACATCAAGCTCGATGGGGTGGTTGGCTGCGATCGCCGCCTCAAAGGCCGCCAGCGAATTCTCTGGCACCACCGTCCCCTGGTGCAGGCCCCGGTGGGCAATGGGTCGGGTCGTAATCCACTCCATCGCTGGCCTCTCCTAGGCTGATAAGCTGAGCAATGTCCTAAACTGGTCGGTCGAGCGATATCAAGCCTAAACAGTACAATCCAGCAGATACCCCCGCCAACCCCATTCCGTCCCTCCACCTAACCCCTCCCCCACCTCACTCACTCCCCCACCTCCCCCATATCCCACACACACCCACCTCACTCACTCCCCCATATCCCCCCATGCCCGTCGATACCTGGTTCCCCCTCGCCGTCTACTACACCGACCTGCCCAATGCCCCCCAGCACAAAGCCGCTCTCTCCGAAGCCATTTTTGACCTCGAAGCCAGCGGCAGCGAACCCCGCAACTTTCCCGAAATGGCCTGGACGGGCGACCTACACGGCGTCGAAAAAGTCCACACCGATCCTCGGTTTAGCTGGGTAGTGGCCCAGGTCGAAACCCACGTCGTGGCTTATCTTCAAGAACTCGGCCTCGACCTCAGCCAGATCGATCTCTACATTCAGCGGGCCTGGCCCGTGGTGTCGCGCCCCCAGCAAGAAGTGGGTGCCCACTGCCACAACACCGCCCACGTCAGCGCCGTGTACTACGTCGCCGTGCCCGAGTCGGGTACCGATGCCGCTGGCTGCCTCACCTTTTTAGACGACGCCCGCCCCAACGAGGTCAGCCCCGGTCTGGGCAGCGAGAACACCGACATCATTTCTACCTGGAATTACCTCAACCAAGACCAGGCCCTCTACCTGCCCACCGAAGGGCGGCTGATTATTTTTCCTGCCAAACAGCGCCACGGAGTGACGCCCAACCACACCGACGAGCTGCGCCTGTCGCTCTCCTTCGACATTGTGCTCACCGCCGCGCCGGGGCAGGCCGCCGGGGCCTACGAATTTCTCATGCCGCCCCCCGTTCAGTGGCAACGGTTTGGGCAGATTTCCTAACGGTAGAATTCTTCAACACGTTAGGGAGGTGAGCCGAATGCACATCCGCGAAGACGACCTGACCGGGCCGCAGATTATCGCCCTGCTGCGCGAACATCTGGAAAACATGCATGAGATTACGCCCCCCGGCAGCGTTCACGCGCTGGATTTAGAGCGGTTGAGGGCACCAAACATCACCTTCTGGACAGCCTGGGATGGGGATGACCTGCTAGGCTGCGGCGCTCTGAAGGAACTCGACCCCACCAGCGGCGAGGTTAAGTCGATGCGGACGCCCGCCCTTCACCGTCGCAAGGGCATCGCCTCTAGCATTTTGGAGCACATGATTGATGTGGCTCGGCAGCGGGGCTACACGCACCTGTATCTAGAAACCGGCGCTTTCCCTGCCTTTGCCCCAGCCCGTGCCCTGTACGAGCGTTTTGGCTTTGGGTACCGAGGCCCCTTTGGCGATTACACCAATGACCCCAACAGCTCATTTATGGAGAAAACCCTGCTGAGGTAGGGCTTTTATTAACCCTTAGAAAAAATGCCTGGTAGCGCTAACCAAGCCTGGTTCCACATAAAAAAAGACTTGATGTACTACTAGCGTAGTATTTATAATACAATTTTGCTGTTGAGGTCTCGCCAGATTCTCAAGGCATAGGTTAGGAGCGGCGTGATACTGAGTTCCGTTTGACAAGCCCAACGCTCTGGGCGAATGCCGTTTTCCTATATCTATTGCTGCCATTGGCCCGAACTCCAGATTCGGGATGGGCTTTTGTGCAGCACTACTCAGACCATTCTTGCAGGCAAGAATGGCCCAACCGCGAAGGTTTGATGGATGAAATCCCTGTTCTATGTCATTTTGGTCAACTCGCTAGTTGCGACTTTAACCAACACCTTGGTTTGGTTTGGGGTCACCTTTTGGGTCTATCTGCAAACCCAGTCGGTGCTGGCGACCTCGGTGATGGCTGGCGTCTATCTCGTCACCACGGCCCTATCCGGCTTTTTCTTAGGATCGTTGGTCGATCGCTACCGCAAGAAAACGGCCCTGCTGATATCTAGCGTCGGTTCTTTGGGGCTATATGGTTTTGCCTACCTGCTGTATGTGTCTACTCCGTCGGCTGTCTTTGCCGATGCGGCTAGCGTCATGCTTTGGGGATTCATCATTCTGGCGCTGGTAGGGGCGATCGCTGGCAATCTGCGCACCATTGCTCTGCCCACTTTGGTGACCATGCTCATTCCTGAAGCCGAACGAGATAAGGCCAATGGTTTGGTTGGCGTCGTCAATGGGGTGGCTTTCTTGGCGGCTTCTGTCGTTAGCGGGCTGGCGATCGGGTTTCTGGGCATGTACTGGATGCTCGTATTTGCGATCGCCCTAACCCTGGTCACCCTCCTCCATTTGTGGACCATAGCCATTCCTGAAGCGAAAATTGTTCCGACAGAGGCCAAACCCGATCACCTCGATATTCAGGGCACAATTCAGGTGATTCGGCTGGTGCCGGGGCTGTTTCCGCTGATTTTCTTCAATTGCTTCAACAACTTCTTAGGCGGCGTCTTTATATCACTGATGGATGCCTACGGGTTGTCTCTCGTTTCGGTACAGGTCTGGGGCATTGTGTGGGGGGTCTTGAGCCTGGGGTTTATCGTAGGCGGCTTAGGGGTTGCCAGAGTCGGTTTGGGCAAAAGCCCCCTACGAACAATGTTTTTGTCCAACATTGTGATGTGGATTGTGGCGATGGGCTTCACTCTTCAGCCGTCAATTGTACTGCTGGCGATCGGTCTGTTCATCTATCTCTGCCTGATTCCCGTGGTCGAAGCGTCAGAACAACTGATTTTGCAAACCATGATTCCGCTGGAGCGCCAGGGTCGAGTGTTTGGGTTTGCCCAAAGCATTGAGCAAGCCGCCGCCCCGCTCACCGCCTTCACAATCGGCCCGATCGCCCATTTCCTATTCATCCCCTTTATGACTACTGGGGCCGGTGTCGAGTTGATTGGCCACTGGTTTGGCACGGGCACCGATCGCGGCATTGCCCTTTTGTTTACGCTGACCGGTCTGGTAGGCCTAGTGATGACGGTAATGGCGATGCGATCGCATGCCTACCGAAACTTGTCGGCAACGTATCAAAAACGCTGACCTATCCCTTCTGCACCGATACCCCGTTTGACTTAAAACCCCTCCCCAAAATCCAAGGATTTCAGGGAGGGGTTTAAAAAAAGCTGGTGACAAGACTTGAACTTGCGCCTGGCTGATTATAAATATAACCAACGTTTACTGATATATGGTTCTTTCAAACCCTAGAGTTAATTCCTACACCCAATTTACACCCAAACTTCTTCCCCTCCTACGAGCAGACAAAAGCTGCCATCTTATTCATCAGGCTGATAAATGATAAAGTCACCTAGCTGCCACCCGTAGGCTCGACAGATTTTTTCAATGACGATCCACGAACGACGTCACTCAGCCAGCGTAGAGCCAGGGACGCTTACCAAAAATAAGCAAAGTTATAGGGTGAGCGGTGCGCAGACGACCGTATCTCGCCCCTTGGCCTTAGCCTGATACAACGCTTGATCAGCCTGGCGGATCACCTCCTGAGGCGATTGACTCGCCTTTGGAATTTGGCTGGCAATGCCCAAACTGATAGTGACATAGGGGTGATAGATTTGCATACACTTGTTAGGAATTTGCAAACTCTTCACGGCATCTCGAATTTGCTCGGCAATTTTGGCGGCCCCAGCCTGATCGGTATCTGGCAAAATCACCGCAAATTCTTCACCGCCATAGCGAGCCAAAACATCTGAAGAGCGCTTCAACACAAATCGAGCAGCTCGCGTAATTTCAATCAGACATTGATCCCCTGCCAAATGCCCGTAGCAGTCATTGTAAATTTTGAAATGATCAATATCGAATAAAATTAGAGACAGATACTTTTCAGTGCGCAGCAGCCGCTTCCATTCATTTTCGAGTGACTTATCAAAAAACCGTCGATTTGAGATTTGCGTTAAGGAATCAAGATTGCTCAGCTCTTCCAGCTTCTCATTCGCCTGCTTAAGATCTTGAAGCGCCTGGTCTAACTGCTTAGCCTTATCGTTAGATTGTGTCAGCAGATCGGCATGGCGTAACGCAACACTAAACTGAGCCGCCAACTGCTTAATAAAGGTAATTTCGGCTGACTTCCATACGCGAGGGCGATCGCACTGGTGGACGCAGAGCAGGCCCCATAGATCGTCACCTTTCATTAAAGGCACAACAATTTGAGCTTTCACCTGAAAAGTTTCCAGCATGTCTAGATAGCACTGTGGCAGCCCAGCCTGAAAAATATCTGATACGACTAAAACCTGGCCTTGATGATATTGGGCTGCATAGCTTTCGCCAAAGCAGTGGTCGTTGATTTTAATAGCAAGGGCCGAATCATATTCTGGCAAAACATTTTCAGAGACCAGCTCCCCTGAGCTGTAGTTTGAATCGGCATCAAACTGAAAGATACCCACTCGATCGGTATGCAGGGCCTTACGCACCTCGCGAACCGTTGTTTTGAACAATACTTTGAGATCGAGGGACTCACGAATTTCGGCTATTAGCCTGAACAAAATCTCTTGCTGCTCATTGAGCAGGCGCAAATCTTCAGCTTCGCGCTCGGTTCTCGCCATTAATTCAGCCTGCTTTACCGCAAAGCCGAGATGATTTGCCACCTGAGACAAAAATTGAATTTCTTGATGTTGCCACTGGTGGGGTTGAGAATGTTGATAGGCCGCCAGCACTCCCCACAGCTTTTGCCCAATAAAAATGGGCGCTGTCGCATAGGCACGAATGTGGAATTGTGCCAAAACGTCGAGATGACATTGCGACAGGCCTTCGGTATAAACATCAGAAACCATTAAGCACTCATTGGAGCGATATCGACCACCCTGATGCTCTTGCAGATATGAATCATTCCAGATAGTATTTTGTCCTAATGCGCCAAAATCCCAGCCTGGTTCAGCAAATTCAAAATCTTCGACGAACTCACCACCCCAATCGTCAAAAAAGCGGTAGACGGCAATTCGTTCAATGCGCAGCAGCTTGCAGGTTTCTTTCGTTGTAGTGCAAAAAATCATATCCAGATCCAGGGATGCCCGAATCTTGCTAATCACTCGGTATAGCGCTTTTTGTTGGGCATCAATAGCGTCAAGCTCACCGCGTTTTTCTTGCAGCTGAGTTTCTAGCTGATTAATGCTCGGAATGCCGCCAATACGGCAGGCTAAGTTGGCAATTGGCTTTGCCATCGCCTGTAACAAACCCCTAACCTTTCTGTAGAGCATACTTATTTGAAACCAGTGCTGACGCGAGCTATACGGCGATAACCATTCGTGCTGTTGAAGATGAATGGGGAGTTGCCTCAACCATAGCAGGGACGACTCAGTGACCAAGCCGAATGGTTGCAGGTTACGTCATATGGATGACGTGCCGAAGCTGAGCCAACGCACCTCACAAAATTACCTAGTTGCCCGCCCTCCACGCGCAAGAAAGTAATGTACAGCACTTTTCATGCCCCCTCCCGTAATTTTGCCCTTATAGTCACCTTGATGCATCGCTTTTGGCAAAACAAAGTCAAATGTCTGATGCGCAGGCGGGTCTTTGGGGAAAAATAAGAGGCTGATCAGGCACTCAGACAAAATTTGAATTGTCTCTGTGGGGTCGAAAGGCTAAGAAATAGGGCGCTGCGATCGCAACCGCCACCCCGTCACCACATAATTGAGATTTGTAACGGATTGTTAGGGTGGCATGAGATTGGGCGACAGGGCAAAAGTGCTATCCCAAACCCCTGTTCCATAGCGCATTCCATTAGGCGGTATTATCAACTCCAACGCTAGTCTGCGAGGGAGCTAAGAGTGCTGAGTCCTGGAATGATCGGACGGCTGTTGCGGGTAGCCCGTGCCATTGACGCCCTGAGCGAGTGGATTGGCAAAAGTTTGAGTTGGCTGGTGCTGCTCACCGTTGCCGTGGGCTTTTATAACGTCATGGCCCGCTACATTGGCCGGTTTTTGGGCTTGCAGCTGGCCTCGAACGGGCTGCTTGAGTGGCAGTGGTACCTGTTTTCGATCACGTTCTTGCTCAGCTTTCCCTACATTCTGCAGCAGGGGGCGAATGTGCGGGTTGATTTTTTGGAGGGCCGCTGGAGCGATCGCCGCAAGGCCATGATTAGCTTTTGGGGCACCGTGCTGTTTCTAATTCCCTTTTGCGTGCTGGGACTATGGGTGACGGTAAACCCAGTGATGCATTCGTGGGGACTGCTGCCCGATGGCACCTGGGGCCGCTGGGAGGTTTCGCCTGACGCCAGCGGGTTGCCTAGGGCACCGATCAAGTCGATGGTGCTGGTGGGCTTTGGGCTGTTGCTGCTCCAGGCCGTGGCCCAGGCAATCAAGTACTGGGCGGTGTGGTGCGGCTATATCGAGGGCAGGCTGCTACCGGAGGCCGAGGCTGATCTCCCTCCCCTAGAGTGAGCGGTTGTGGGCAATTTCACAGTTTTCAGAATGCAGTTTCTTGAGTCCCCCTTATAAGGAGCGCCATGGGCTACGAGTGGTTGGCGATCGCGATGTTCGTTGGCTTCTTTTTGATTTTGATGAGCGGCTACCCCGTGGCGTTTTCGTTTGCGGGTACGGGGCTGGTGTTTGGCCTGGTGGGCTGGCTGCTGGGGGCCTTTGAGCCTGCCCGCCTCTTGCTGCTGCCCAACATCTGGTTTGGCACCATGGCCAACTTCACCCTGCTGGCGATTCCGTTTTTTGTGTTTTTGGGCGCAGTGCTCGAAAAGTCGGGCCTGGCGGAGGAGCTGCTAGAGACCATCGGCCTGGTGCTCGGCCCCCTGCGCGGCGGTATGGCCCTGGCCGTGGTGCTGGTGGGCACCCTGCTGGCGGCGGCAACCGGGGTAGTGGCCGCCACAGTCATTCTGATGGGTCTGATTTCGCTGCCGATTATGCTGCGCCACGGCTACGACAAAGAGTTGGCCGCTGGCACCATCATTGCCTCGGGCACCCTGGCGCAGCTAATTCCGCCCAGTTTGGTGCTGGTGGTGCTGAGCGATCAGCTGGGGGTGTCGGTGGGCGATCTATTTTTGGGAGCGCTAATACCAGGGCTGATGCTGGCCGGAGCCTACGCGGTCTATGTGTTGATGGTGGCCTATTTTAAGCCGGGTACCGCGCCACCGCTGCCCCTGGCCATGCGCCAGATCAGTAAATGGGATCTGCTAAAGCGCTCAGTGAAGGCGATCGTGCCGCCGGTATTGCTGATTTTTGTGGTGCTGGGCAGCATTTTCTTTGGCATTGCCACCCCCACCGAAGCGGGCGCGGTGGGAGCCGTAGGAGCCTGCGGGCTAGCCGCCCTCAACCGGCGACTGACGCTCAAGTTGCTGCAAGAAGCCGCCCACGCCACAGCGATCGTGACCGGGATCGTGCTGATTATTCTGTTTTGCTCGTCGTTCTTTGGCCTGGTGTTTGATGCCCTGGGGGGCAAAACCCTGATCACCAACCTGCTAGTAAATCTGCCGGGGGGCTACCTGACCTTTTTGCTGGTGGCCAACCTGGTGATTTTTGCCATGGGGGTGTTTTTAGAATTCATTGAAATTTGCTTTATCGCTATGCCACTGCTAGTGCCCGCCGCCCAGGCGTTAGGCATCGACATGGTGTGGTTTGGGGTGGTGATGGCGCTGAACTTGCAGACGGCGTTTATCTCGCCGCCGGTAGGGTTCTCGCTGTTCTACTTACAGAGTGTGGCCCCAAAAACCATCAGCACCCGCGAAATTCACCGCAGCGCGCTGCCCTTTATGGCGATTCAGCTGGTGGTGCTGGTGGTGGTGATGGTGTTTCCCCAGACGGTGAGCTGGCTGGTGGAGCGATCGCTTCAATAGCCCCACCGATTCACCTGATGCCTAGGCGGGTGCCTCGCCCCCAGCCTTGAGATTGCTGTAGACAAAGCGCTCAAAGGCCCCCTGGTTGAGCTGGTTCCAGGCATAGATGCGATCGCGAAACCCGCGCCAGTCGTCATAGATCGCCTTAAAGTCGGCATCGCTGGCGGCAAACTCGTCGTAGAGGTCAAAGGTGGCCTCCTGGGCGGCGGTCATAATCTCGGCGCTGTACTCGCGCAGCTGCACACCGCCGTCAACCAGGCGCTGCAGGGCTTCGTTGTTGCGGGTTTCGTAGCGCGACAGCATTTCCGTGTTGGCCTCAAAAGCCGCCGTACGCACAATCTGCTGATAGACCTCAGGCAGCTGATTCCACTGGTCGAGGTTAATCTGCACCTCCAGGGTGCTGCCCGGCTCCCACCAGCCGGGGTAATAGTAGTACTGGGCCACCTTATTCAGCCCCAGCTTTTCGTCGTCGTAGGGGCCGACCCACTCGGCAGCATCGATCGCCCCGGTTTGCAGGGCCTGAAAAATCTCGCCCCCCGGCAGCGTCTGCACCGTCACCCCCAGCTTGCTCATCACCTGGCCCCCCAGACCGGGAATGCGCATCTTGAGGCCCGCCAGGTCGCTGACGCTGGCAATCTCGCGGCGAAACCACCCCCCCATCTGCGCCCCAGTATTACCGGCAGGAAACTGGATCACATTGAACTGGCGGGCGTAAAACTCCTGGAGCTTGTCTAGCCCGCCCCCCTCATAGAGCCAGGCATTTTGCTGCTGGGGGGTGAGGCCAAAGGGCAGACTAGCCCCAAAGCCCATCACCGGACTGCGCCCCACGTAGTAGTACGAGGCCGTGTGGCCACAGGGCACCGCCCCCTGGGAGACCACATTGAGCACCTCTAGCGGTGGGGCAATTTCGCCAGCGGAGCGGGGTGAAATGGTGAACTGCCCGCCGCTCATGGCGCTGACGCGATCGGCAAAGGTCTGCGCCCCGCCCAAAATCGTGTCGAGGGCCGCAGGCCAGCTAGTCGCCATTTGCCAGTCAATGCGAGGCAGACCCTCAGCGGTACCCTCAGCCACCGGGGAAGAGGCTCCAGTGCATGCCGCCACACTCGCGGTCGTAGCCGCTGCCACACCCAAGGTTGTCGTTTTAACTAACTGCCGACGCTTCATGGCACCTCAACGTATAGGAGAACCCAGGACAAAGCTATGTCGCAGCTATCGACTGGCAGCTACCACACATTCAAGCTGAGGTCGATTGTCCTATAGGTTGAGATCTGTCAGCGCTATCGGTAGGAAATCGTAAGAAAACAGCCCCTGCTTGACAAACAGTGGGCTAAGTAGCCATTAATGCTGAATTAGTTGGGTCTAAACTCAGCCCTACTCGCTCAGAATCTTGGGCACCTTGAAGAAGCCGTCTTCGCGATCGGGGGCGCAGTCGAGAATGGCATCGCGTTCGGCAAAGGTCTGGAGGCTGTCGGTGCGGGTGATGTTGCTTAGCTCGATGGCGCGGGTGGTGGGCTCTACGTTATCGGTGTTGAGCTCTTTGAGCTGCTCCACGTAGTCGAGAATGCCGCTGAGCTGCCCGGTGAACTGCGCTTCTTCTTCAGCGGTTAGCTCTAGGCGGGCCAGCAGGGCAACTTTACGAACCTGTTCAAGATCGATCATGGGACGGGAATCCAGAAAGGGGAATTGAATTTCATCGGTTATAGGTTGGGTGAAATGCAGTGGGCGCTGTTGGCGAAATATTGCTTGGCTCAGTTTCGCCCTCTCCCTAAATCCCTCTCCCAAATTGGGAGAGGGACTTTGAAGATTTGCGACCCTTCTCCCAATCTGGGAGAAGGGTTTGGGGGATGTAGAGCTGTGCTCTTCCCGTTCGCGAAGCGTTCCGCAGGAAAGGGTGGGCACAACAAGTCACGAGAACATCTGACAACAGCAGCAATGCAACAGAACCAACGCTCCGAGTTGAAGGAATCAGGGCAAAATCCAACCGATACAGCGTCAGGCGGGCGGTGGGCAATGCCCACCCTACGGCCTAGAAGAAGATGTCGTTCTTCATGCGGCCAGTGTTCTTCATCCAGTTTTGGGCTTCGATGTAGTTGTTGGGGGCAATGGTAATCGCCTCTAGCCAGTAGCGGGCCGCTTCGTCAAAGTAATTTTCGGCGGTGTCGGTGTCGCCGCTGGCCTCGGCCTGCTCGCCTTTGTAGTGGTAGATGACCGCAATGTTGTTGAGGGCCTGGCACAGGCGGGGGTTCAGATCCAGCGCCTCCTGGTACTTTGCTAGGGCGATTTCATGTTCGCCGTTGCTGGCGTGGATCAGGCCCATGTTGTAGAGAATGAAGCTCTTGTCGTAGGGCTCTTCTTCTAGAGTCAGGGCTTCGCGGTAGTTTTCCATGGCCTCGGCGTATTCCCCATCGGCCTGGGCCGACATGCCGTCGCGGTAGTAGGCAAAGGCCTCCTTCTCGCTCTTTTTGGCGGGCATCATCTTCAAAATCATGTCGGCCATGACGGTGAAGGATTTATCGATGAAGTTGTCGTTGCGTTGGGTTCTTGGCATGGGTAGCGACGGGCAAATGAGGGACTTAACGCTTACCTAAGCCCGGTGGCGGTGGTGTTGCCGCAGCAAAAGCTCAGGGGCTAGGCTAGACAAATATATAAATTACACTAGCAAACCCTGGCGGTTTAATGGCAGCGGCCTTGAGACCACCTGCCGGTAGAGAGCTTTTTTGTGTAGAACTAGAGTTAGCCCAATTTGGCTCTAGGAGTGAATCAACTGGCCGTGGACACTTCTAGCTGAGGGATCCGAGGGCCATAGCCACGTTATGCCGCTGGAATGGATTTATCTTTTTTACTGGCGATCGCACTGATCATCGCGCTCATCTTCTGGCTCAATCGTCGCCAGGGCCGCCGCCGACCTGCCGCCTATCGCTCGCCAACCGCCACCGCTGCCCCCAGCCGGTCGGTGCGAGGGCAAACCCAGCGACAGCTTTTGCGCCTGGTGGGGGGGAATCAATCTGTGGCCGAGCGCCTGGTCGAGCAAGTGAAGCTGAACAACCCTGGTCAGAGCGAGCAGTGGTGCTGGGAGAAGGCGATCTATGACATCCACCGCGATCGCCATAGTTCTTGAGCGATCGTTTCCCAGCGCGACCACCTGTTCCATCCAATTAAGCAACGACTGAAAAGCAGCTTCAGGCAAGATTAGATTAAGCTGCTCTCAAGTCATCTCGCGGTCAGAATCAACTATAGGGAGTCAGAGGATGGTACAAAGCATTGCGATCGGCAATCTGACTCTGCCCGAGTTGGAAGAAACCAAGCACCTAAAGCTAGCCGATAACCCCGACTTTTTCCCAGAATGGCACCAAAATCTGCCCGCTCTGAACGATGAGGAAACGCGCTATTTAGATCAGGTACAGCGGGAGTATTTTGATCAAACCCGCAGCGGCCAAATTTCTGAAGGACTGATCAAGCTGATTGTTGTATCGCCGCTGTTGCACCTGGCCGGGTTTTACCGCCTCCCCTTTGAGGTCAGGCTAGAGGAATCTGTCCAGGTTGAAGTAACTGAAGCCAATGAGGTGTGGCGAGGCCGCATTGATGCCCTCGTAATCAAGGACTCTTTTTGGATTTTAGTAATTGAAGCAAAGAACTCAGCTCTGGGTATTGATACGGCCATTCCTCAAGCGCTAGGTTACATGCTCGCCAACCCCCAAATAGAGCGCTTCACCTATGGGCTGGTGACCAATGGTAGTAGTTTTGCCTTTCTCAAGCTCACTCAAACCCCAGAACCTCGCTATGAGGTCTCTGACGTGATGCTGCTCTTGCCAGGGCGCAACGTTCTGGGTCGAGTCTTGCAGGTGATGAAGCAGCTGGGGCAGCAGATTTCAGCCTAGTTTCTGTGGTTGTTCACGTAATTGACGCGGGTGCCGGCCCAGTTTAGCTTGTTGCGCAGGGTGCCGTAGTAAGAGTGATCCTGCCGCAGAATGATGAACTGAGCCATGGCCTCGGCGCTGCGCACATCTACCCGCTGCCCCGGCCAGATGGCGGTGCCCAGGACGCCGTCAGTCCACAGTTTGGTGGTGAGGTCGGGGTCGGCCAGAGGCCACACGCTGACTACCGAGCCCGGCGGCAGCACAATCGGGCGGCTCGACAGGCTGAGGGGGCAAATCGGCGTCACCACGATCGCATCCATGCCGGGATGAATAATCGGGCCGCCCGCCGCCACGGTGTAGCCAGTTGAGCCAGTCGGCGTACTGATCAGCAGACCGTCGCCCTGATACTGATCGACCACTTCGCCGTCGATTTCCATTTCGAGCATGGAAGTGATCATGCGATCGGGGGAAGCGGGCTTGATGGCCATTTCGTTGAGGGCCAGGTAGACCTCGCTGAGGGGGTCGAGGTTGGTGCGGTGGCCCTCGTAGATGCGGGCTTGCAGCATCATGCGGCGCTGCACGGCAAAGCGATCGCTCAGCAACCGCTCCCACACCGCCTCGGTGTCGTCCATTTCCTCAGAGCTTTCGGTCAAAAACCCCAGGTGCCCACCAATATTGACCGCCAGAATGGGAATATTCTCGGCAGCCAGATTGCGGGCCGCCGTCAGCGCCGTGCCGTCGCCACCAAATACAATGGCCAGGTCAATGGGCTGGCTTACCGAGGCCAAAAACACCGGATAGGGGTTATCCTTTGGCCCGCTGGGGCCGCGCAAGACCTTGCTGCCCAGGGCTTCTAGCTGATGGGCGCACTTCTCAGCCCACTTTTGGCTCAGGCGATTGCCAGCCTTATGGACAATAATGACTTGCTCAAGTTGCACAACAAAATGCCGTGGGTGAATAGGGGAATAGGGACAGAACGATAGGGCGCGCACCCAACGATATCTCTAGGGAAAAGCGACATCCCAGCCCCTAAAAACAATTGTAGAGGGAGCGATCGCCACCCCCTCTACAATCCAGACATTCTTACACTTTAGAAGACGGGCTACCACTTCAGCAGGTTGAACTGCTCCATATCTACCGTGTCGCGGTTGCGGTAAATCGACAGCACAATCGCCAGACCCACCGCCGCCTCGGCGGCAGCAATGCTGATTACAAACACCGCAAAC
The DNA here is from genome assembly GCA_019358835.1 of Tildeniella torsiva UHER 1998/13D. Classification (GTDB taxonomy): domain Bacteria; phylum Cyanobacteriota; class Cyanobacteriia; order Phormidesmidales; family Phormidesmidaceae; genus Nodosilinea; species Nodosilinea torsiva. The sequence goes on along the minus strand of JAHHIH010000007.1, from coordinate 62,121 downwards.
ACCTGACCGTTGATGCCCACCGGGTCGAGGTAGTTTGAAAACGCCAGCAGATTCAGGTTGACCGCATTCAGCATCAGCTCAATGGACATCAGCACCCGAATTACGTTGCGGCTGGTGACTAAGCCATAGATGCCAATACAGAACAGGGCAGCGGCGGTCAGTAGAAAATACTCAAGTTGCATGGCTAGGGCAAAAACCGTTAGGAGTTAGTTCACACAGTGCTGAGTCAATCGGTGGGCAGTGCCCACCCTACAGATATCATTCGAGCTAGCTATCGGTATCGGAAACTGATGAAACGGAAGACACTAGCTCACGGGGACGCTCTGGCAGCTGCAAGGCTTCCGACTCAGCCTCCCCAGGGGCCACATCAGGAATAAACTCGCGTCGGGCCAGCACGATCGCCCCAATCAGCGCAATCAGCAGCAGCACCGAAGCCAGCTCAAAGGGCAACAGGTAGTCGGTAAAAAAGTGAATGCCAATGGCCACCGTGGCCATCTCACCCGAGGGCACCTCGGTGGAAATAGCCCAGGGCGTATTCAGCGTTGAGGCCGTCAGCAGCGCGAACAGGCCGACGCAAACGCCGCCTGTGGCTACCTTGCCGACCCAAGCCTGCTTCATGGGGGTGAACGGCTGCTCTTTGTTCACCAGCATGATTCCAAACAGAATCAGCACGCTGACGGCACCGACGTAGACCAGCACCTGGGCCGCCGCCACAAACCCGGCGTTCAGCAAGATATACAAGCCCGACATGCTGGTAAACACGCCCCCCAGCAAAAACGCCGAGTAGACGATGTTATCTAACAGCACGACCCCCAGGGCACCCCCCAGCGTCATTGCAACCAGTATGCCAAAGGCAACGAGTTGTACCCCTTCCGCTAGCGTCACAGTTTTGACTCCTGATAAACATTGAGCGATCGCAGCCGTGGTCTTAGCTTAGGCGAATGTACCACGGAACCCTAACGGACGCATTATTCCTCGGCCTTAGGTGCGCTGTCTTCAGCCGCTTTAGCTTCCTTTTGAGCCGCCTCCAAAATTTCCTGAGGCATCTGGCCCGCCCGCCGAGCGTTGACCGGCAGATCATGAGGATCCATCACGCCCTTGGGCAAGTAGGCCAGCTCCCGCAGGGGGGTGACCATGGGATCTTGGGTGACTTTGTAGGGCAAGCGACCCAGAGCCACGTTGTCGTAGTTCAGCTCGTGGCGATCGTAGGTGGCCAGTTCATACTCTTCAGTCATCGACAGGCAGTTGGTGGGGCAGTACTCCACGCAGTTGCCGCAAAAAATACAAACCCCAAAGTCGATGCTGTAATGCTTCAGGTCTTTTTTCTTAGTGGCCTTGTCAAATTCCCAATCCACCACGGGCAGGTTGATGGGGCACACCCGCACGCACACCTCGCAGGCAATGCACTTGTCAAACTCAAAGTGAATGCGTCCCCGAAACCGCTCAGAGGGCACCAGTTTTTCGTAGGGATACTGCACCGTCACCGGGCGGCGGCTCATGTGATCAAAGGTCACCGAGAGACCCTGACCTATATATTTGGCTGCCTGTAAGCTTTCTTTGGCGTAGTCGCCGACTTGTTTGAGAAAACCCAGCATAGGAAAGCCTCCGCAGTGGTACAGGTGGTCAATGGGGGTAGTCGAGCGTCAAGCAAACGCGGGTCGCCAGGGGCAGAGCTTACCTACAGAGTAGGGCAAGGCTTCTGGGCTAGCCACCAAAGGCAACCGGAAACGCCAGCTTGAGGGCTGCGGTCAACAGCAGGTTAACCAGCGATACAGGCAGCAAAAACTTCCAGCCGAAGTCGAGCAGCTGGTCGATGCGAATGCGAGGCATCGTCCACCGCAGCAGCACCGCAATAAACACCAGGGCGTAGGCCTTAAACAGCGTCATCATGATGCCGAGGGAAGCGGTGATTACCTGGAGCCAGGGGGTAGTTTCGCTGACCCCAATCAGACTCGCCAACCAGCTCACCGAGATGGGAGATTCCCAGCCGCCCAGGTACAGAATCGAGACAATCAGCGCCGACAGCACCAGGTTGACGTAGGAGCCCACGTAGAACAGGCCAAACTTCATACCGGTGTACTCAGTCTGGTAGCCCGCCACCAGCTCTTCCTCCGCCTCGGGCAGGTCAAAGGGCAGACGCTCGCACTCCGCCAGGGCCGCAATCCAAAAAATGAGGAACCCGGCGGGCTGCCGCCAGATGTTCCAGCCCAAAATTCCGTAGCCCGACTGCTGATTGACGATGTCGATGGTGCTCAAGCTGTTGGACATCAGCACCACCGCCAGCACCGCCAGCGCCATGGGAATTTCGTAGCTGATCGACTGGGCCGCCGCCCGCAAGCCCCCCAGCAGGGAGTATTTGTTGTTAGACGAGTAGCCCGACATCAGCAGGCCGATGGGGGCAATGCTGGAGAGGGCAATCCACAGAAAGATGCCGACGCCGATGTCGGTAATCACCAGATTTTGGCCAAAGGGCACAATCAGGTACGACAAAAAGACCGGGATTACGACGATCGCAGGCCCCAGCGTAAACAGAATCGGGTCGGCCTTGGCGGGAGTAATGTCTTCTTTAAAGATCAGCTTGATGCCGTCGGCAGCGGCCTGAAGGGTGCCGAGAGGCCCGGCGAACTCAGGCCCAATCCGCTGCTGAGCGGCGGCAGAAATCTTGCGCTCTAGCCATACCGTCACAAAAATGCTGACCGTGGCCCCAATTAGAATCACCACCATGGGCAGGGGCAGCCAGAGAGCCTTCGCTGCTCCAGCGGGCAGTCCCAGGTCAACGAGGGCATTGACGAAACTCCCCTGTAGGTCAATTCCTTGAGTCATGGGCCAGTCCTTCGCAACGGTACAGTTAACTCTGGCAAAGAGAAAACACTTTAGATTCTACCGCCATCTTCCCCCATCCACCGAGCCGGGCAGATGGGATTCATAGGAAGTTTTGGCGGGAAGGGATTGAAAAGCCGGTTGGGGTGGCCTGTGAGGGGTTCAAGCTGTACGGTGCGAGGTGAAAGTCAGTTCACTGTATCCCTCTGCACCTGGAAAGCCATCTATGACATCCCCAAACAAAAGCCCCCCAGCGCAAGCGCCAGAGGGGCAGGAGTTCCTGAAAATCGTCACTAGATCAATAATCTGCGCAGGGGAGAAGAGTGCCCAGGGGGGTCTGACCCATCAGGCGGTCGATCAGGAGGGTAGCGACACCGAAAAACCTTGCTTATCCCAGATGTGGGGACGATTGGCCAGGTCAATATAGGTCTGGCTGTGGGGGCCGGTGTAGATTTGGGTGGGGCGAAAGATGCGGTTTTCGCCGAGCTGCTCTTTCCAGTGGGCCAGCCAGCCAGCTACACGGGCGATCGCAAAAATCGGCGTAAACAAATCGGTTGGAATGCCCAGCTTGCGGTAGACCAGCCCCGAGTAGAAGTCAACGTTGGGGTAAATGCCCTTAGCGCCAAGCTTCTCGGAGACGGCCTGCTCCATCTCCAGGGCGATCGCGTAATACTCGTCTTGGCCAAACTTGGCAAACAGCTGCTCAGCCAGCCCCTGCAAAATCGTGGCGCGGGGGTCTTTGACCTTGTAAACCCGGTGGCCAAAGCCCATGATCTTAGACTTTTCGGCAATGCAGCGCTCCACGTAGGGGCGCACATTTTCCACCGAGCCAATCTCCTCCAGCATGTCGATCACCTCCTCGTTGGCCCCGCCGTGGAGCGGCCCCGCCAGGGTGCCCACCGCCGAGGCAACCACCGCGTAGGGGTCGGTGAGGGTCGAGGCCGTCACCATGGCCGAAAAGGTCGAGGCGTTGATGGTGTGCTCGGCGTGGAGGGTGAGGCAAATGTCAAAGATCCGCGCCGCCAGGGGGTCGGGCTCGCGCTCGTTGAGCATGTAGAGAAAGTTGGCGGAATAGTTGAGGTCATCCCTGGGCTGCACCGGATCGTTGCCCTTGCGCATCAGCTGAAACGCCGCCACCATGGTGGGAATTTTGGCCAGCAGCCGCACCACCGCCTGCTGGATGTAGACCGGATTGTCTAGCGCTCGGCGCGAGTAGAACAAGCCCAGAGCCGCCGCGCAGGCTTGCAGGGCATCCATCGGATGACCGCTCTCGGGAAAGCACTTCATCATGTCGCGGATGCGGTACTTAAGGCGGCGATGGTAGCAAATTTCGTGCTCAAAGGCCTCTAGCTCCTGTTTTGACGGCAGCCCGCCCCAGATCAACAGGTAGGCCGTTTCGAGAAACGTACCGCGCTGGGCCAACTCTTCGATGGGAATACCGCGATATTCGAGGATTCCCGCCTGGCCATCCACAAAGCTGATGCTCGACTGGGTGGCCGGTACACCCTCTAAACCGGGCCTGTACTCACATACGGTCATTTAGTTGTTACTCCCATTCGCTGACCTATGATTCCAAGGGGGGTTAACGCCCCGCCGTCATCAACGCTACCAAATCATCTGATCAACCTTAGCGCCGCTGTCAACCCAGTGGGGGTAGTGGCCAGGGCAAACGCATACTCCGATATTCTCGCAGTAAGACCCGCTTTGGAGTACCTTATTGCGAAAATATCGGCATTTTACAGGCTGCTGATCGTTGAACTCCTGATTCCTTCGTTGGCCCTGAATTAGTATGCGTTTGCCCTGGGGTAGTGGCGGTGTTGCGATCGCCTAGAGTAGTTGAGTCCTCGATTTCTCAGACTCACTCCCCATGACCACCCTTTCTGTAACCGTGCCCGATATGGCCTGCGGGGCCTGCGTCAGCACCATTACCCAAGCCGTGCAGGCCGTTGACCCCAGCGCCGAGGTTAAAACCGATCTGGGGTCGAAGGCGGTAGACATTACCGCCAGCGTTACCGCCGAGGCGCTTACTGAAGCGATTCAGAAGGCGGGCTATACGGTGGCATAGGCCCGGCAACCTCGACCACTCGCCCTGTCGCTGCCGATCGCTGGGCGGCAGTGGCCACCTGCAAGCTGTACAGACTGGCCTCGGGCGTGCAGTAGAGTGCCTGCCCCGTCAGCAGGTGCTCAATCACTTGGGCGGTGTCAGCAGCGAACAGTCCTCGACGCGAGCCGACCTCTAGAGCGCGAGTGCCCTGGGCATCGGTCAGCGTACCCCGATCGCCGTCCAGACAGAGGGATCCGCCGCTGCCGATCACCTCTAGCTGCCGCGTCGCTTGCCACAGAGCCTCGCCTTTGCCGTAGGTGACCTCGGCGATTAGCCCCGAGGTAAAGGTGAGCTGGGCGGTACAGAGGCAGGTGCGGTAGCAGGTCATCCCCTCCGGGCCAGGGGTGAAGCTGCCGTAGTGGTTTTGGCAGTAGACCCGCGCCACCGGGCCGAAGCAGTCAATCAGCCGGTGCAGGCGCGACAGCGCCCCCACTAACGGAAAGCCAAACAGTTCTGGACAAGAGGTCCAGGTGGGCAGAGCATGCGGGCGGGGGGCCAGGGTGCAGTAGCGGGCGTAGAAGGGCTTACCGATCGCCCCCAGATTAGCCTTAGCCGCCAGATGGGTGCCCCCCAGCAGCTCGATGTGCTCGACGTGTAGCAAGCGCTGCTTGGCATGAGCCAGGGTAAGCAAAGGCTGAGCCTGTTCGGCATTCAGCGCCAGGGGATATTCCACCACCACATGGTGGTTGGCCTCCAGGGCCGCGGCGGCGACGGTGCTGTGGTCGCGGTTGATGTGGCAGACCACGATCAGATCTAGGTCAGGATGGTGGATTAAGTCTTGCCAAGTGTCTACCGCTGTCGCCCCATACTGCTGAGCAAAGGCAGCAGTCTCGGCCTGGGCACGGCCAGCAACAGCTACCAAACAAGCTTTCTCATGGGTCTGTAGAGCCTCAGCCCGCAGGCGAGCCACAAACCCGGTGCCAACCATACCAACTCGCACAACATCGTTAGCGATCTTTTGGTCTGTCATTAACCGTTCGTCCTTGGTGCTCACCCGATACCCCTGGGCAGACACAGGGGTCTGCCCCTACGACTCCGATCGCATCCTACATTTTTCTCCAGCGGGGGGATGGTGCTGCAACGGGTTCTCTGGAATGCTGAAAGCAGTATTCGCACGCCCCTATGCCCCCTTTTGAGCCCCCCTGGTTTTTGCAGAATGGCCTGGCCATGACCCTCTACACTGCTCTGGTGTCGAGCCAAACCTGGCCTCAGAGCATTGACCTGCCGCCCATCGCCTACCAAGACCATATTTTCACGGGCCAGGGGGAGGTGCCGATTTTTGGGCGCTGGGCAGTGCCCAACCGCTCGAAAGGCACCATCGTTGCCACCTACGGCATTACTGGCAGCCTCGACGACCAGTGGCAGCTCGAAATTTTGGCCCGCAAAGCCCACCATCGAGGCTACGGCCTGGTGGTGTTTGACTGGCGCGCCCACGGCAAAACCGCCGAACTTTCGCCCACCCTCACCTCCGACGGCATCTACGAGGGGGATGACTATGTGGCCCTGGCGGCCCAGGCCAAGGCACTGGGCTGTGCGCCGCCCTTCTGGTTTGTGGGCTACTCCCTCAGCGGGCAGCTGGCACTGTGGGGGGCCAAAGCAGCCATGCAGCTGCCAGCCAACAGCGGTTTGGTGCCGGGAGACATTGCCGGAGTCGTGGCGGTCTGCCCCAGCCTCGACTCCAATCGATCGCTGCGCTACCTGAGCGCCGATCCGCTGGGGAAATTTTTAGAACGATCGATCGCCCAAGAACTCAAGCACTTAGCCCAGCGCCTTTACCAGGCTCACCCCGACCACTTTGACCCCGCTGCGATCGATCGCGCCAACAGCATTTGGGGCTTTGACCACGAGTTGGTCATTCCGCGCCTGGGGTTTGCCTCAGTCGAAGACTACTACAACGCCAGCAGCCCGCTGCCCTATTATGGCCGATTTAACGATTCCGACGCTAATTCTCTACGCCTCCGATGACCCGCTGTTTAGCCCAGCGATCATCCCCGACTTAAAAAATGTCTGTGCGGCCAACCCCAAAATCAAATTAGTGCTGACCGACTATGGCGGCCACGTGGGCTACTACAACGGCAGCGCCGGTCAACGCCAAGCCGGGGATAGCGACCCCTGGTGGGCATGGAACCGAGCGCTGGATTGGGTGGAAAAGGTTGGCGGGTAAAGGGTTTCAGCAGGGGTATGACATACCATAACCCCCTGTCGGGAAAGCCCTCTAAAACAGGCGCAGAATCAGCGGATAGCGGAACACTGTGTCGGGCTTGGTGATGCTGTGAAAAATGCCGAAGATCGGCATGATAAAGTTCACGATTCCCAGCACAAACAACATCGGAATGCCGATCAACAGCCAGGCCAAAATGCCAGCGACAGTCCACCAAAACCACATATTCAGGTGAAAGTTGATTGCCTCTTTGGCGCTTTCTTTAATGACTGTATCTTTGGAAACCAGCAGAATGGCGATGGGAACGCCGATAGACAGAATCAGAGCGTTGAAGAAAATAGAGCCGTGGCTAATGGCGGAGAGAATTTTGCGGGTGCCAGCGTCTTCAGTGGATTGCATGGAAAGTCTCCTTAATTTAGGGAAATAGATGAAAGGTAAGTGGGTGGGTTTTATTCTGCCTGCTCGCGGAGTTCGGCAGTTTTGACCTGCACCGTCATGGGGCGATCGCCCCGCTGAATTTTAAGCTCCAACGTATTGCCAATCTTGGTGTTTTCGACCTTGATTTGCAGCCCGTCGGCACTGCGAATCGGGGTACCATCAACCGCCACAATTACATCGCCTCGGCGCAGACCGGCATCGGCAGCGGGGGTGCCTTCGAGCACGCGGATGACGAGCACACCATCGACTTCGGGGAGAAACATACCCGAGTTAATGTCTTCGTTGCTGCGCTTGGCTTGCCCAGGGGTGAGATTGGCGATTTGCACCCCGATGTAAGGGTGGGCCACGGTTTCGCCCCGAGCCAGCATGTCTTTGACCTCCTTGGCCTTGTTGATCGGGATGGCAAAGCCAATGCCCATGGCGTCAGCCCGAATGGCGGTATTGATGCCGATCACTTCGCCCCGCTGATTGACCAGCGGCCCACCCGAGTTGCCAGGGTTAATGGCGGCATCGGTCTGAATAAACTCTAGCCGCTTGCCGGGGATGCCCACAGAGCTGCTAGTGCGCTTGAGCGTGCTGACAATGCCCAGGGTGACGGTGTTGTCAAGGCCAAGGGGGTTGCCGACGGCAATCGCCCAGTCGCCCACTTCGATCTGGTCAGAGTCGCCCAGGGTGGCAATGGGCAGCACATCGTCTTCGCCATCGTCAATTTTGACCACGGCCAGGTCGGTGACTTCGTCTACCCCTTCTACGACGGCGTCAAAACTGCGGCCATCCTTGAGGGTGACTACCACCCGGTCAGCGCCGTTGATCACGTGGGCGTTGGTCAAGATGTTGCCGGTGTCGTCGATGATGAAGCCTGAACCCTGGCCCCGCAGCAGTTCTTCTTGAGGCTGGCGCGGCATGCCGCCAAAGAAATCGCGCAGGAAGGGGTCTTCGTAGAGCGGATCACGGGTCTGGCGAGTGATGGTTTTTTCGGTGTCAATGCGCACCACCGCTGGGCCAACCTGGCGCACGGCAGCGGCCACAAAACTTTCGTTGCCGATTGCCGCCGCCGCCGCCGACTGGGCCTCGGCTGGGGCTGCGATCGCACCACTCAACATCATCACCGCCGCTGCGATCGCTGCCAGCAGCCGTCTTAGGGGTATCCAGAGTCCTTGTTTCAAGGGAGCAGACCTCATAACGCAAATTCGACGCACAACAGCAAGGGGGTAGTATCTCGTCGATTGATCAAGATTGTTTCACAAGTGCCCACCCAGCGGGGGAGGGGGATACCGTACTTCTAGGTGGGCTGGGCCGAAGTTCAATGTTTAGAGCATCATGGAAAGAGCGCGATGAAGGCATGGAGACGCTATGAGTACAGCTGAGGCCATCTATGAACTTGTGAAAACATTGCCAGAAGAGCAGGCAAGTTTGGTACTAGTTTTCACTCAGTTTGTTCAACAGCAGGGCCGGCAAAATCCCTCTCAAACCTTTCCTTTAGGCACTTTGACTGGGCTAAGAGGAATTGCCAAACCAGTAGACGCTCTCTCTACAGGCCTAGATGTTGCAACAGACTACACTAACTACTTGATTCGTAAATATCAATGAGAGTTCTGATCGACACCAACGTTGTGTTGGACGTTATTTTAGAACGAGAGCCTTTTGTAGAAACAGCAGTTGCCCTCTTTGCTTTGATTGAGGCAGGCAAAATTCAGGGCTATATTGCAGCGACTACCATCACTAATATTTTCTATATTGTGCGCAAGCTCAAAGGTCGGGAAGTGGCGCTAGATGCCATTTCCCGACTACTTCAGGGACTAAATCTATGTGCAGTAGAAACTCGGGTAATTCAGCAGGCTCTACAGTCGAATTTGTACGACTTTGAAGATGGCGTGCAACTTGCCTGTGCCGTGATTGAGGGTCTTGATGCAGTGGTCACTCGCGATGTTGGCGATTTTCAGAACGTAAGCTTCATCGTATTATCAACCGCTGATGTAGTTAACCAATTCACGCTGGCAGAATAACGCTATATGGCCGTTTTTCCATCCAAATCCGTCTTAGGAATAGAGCAGAATCTAATATAGTTTGCTACGCTTTGGGCGCTGCAAATGCACAGGTACGATGACTGCTAAACACATCATGGCTCTTGATCTGGGCACCACCGGCAACCGAGCGATCGTCTTTGACCGGGAAGGGGCAATTGCCGGTCAGGCCTACCGCGAGCTCACCCAGTATTACCCGCAGCCCGGCTGGGTTGAGCACGACGCCCGCGCAATTTGGGATGCGATCGCCTGGGCCATGGAATCGGCGATCGCCAAAGCCAGCCTCCAGCCCACCGATATTGCTGCCATTGGCCTCACCGTGCAGCGCGAAACCTGCCTGCTGTGGGATCGCCGCACGGGCCGCCCCCTGGCCAATGCGATCGTCTGGCAAGATCGCCGCACGGCACCGCTGTGCAACCAGCTGCGAGACGAGGGGAAGGCCGAGGAAATCTACGATCGCACCGGACTAGTCCTCGACGCCTACTTCTCTGCCACTAAGCTAGCCTGGCTGCTGGAGCAGGCTAAGAAAGAAGTGGATCCGCCGGTTGATTTTGACCAGGTGCTAGCGGGCACGATCGATAGCTGGGTGCTGTGGAACCTTACCGGGCGGAAGGTGCACGCCACCGATCACAGCAACGCTAGCCGCACCATGCTGCTCAACCTTGCCAGCGGCCAGTGGGACGACACGCTGCTGGATCTGTTTGGCATTCCGCCCCACATCATGCCCGCGATTCAGCCCAGTGTGGGGATGTTTGGCCATACAGATGCGTCTATTTTGGGTGCCGAAATTCCCATTGCGGCAATTTTTGGCGACCAGCAGGCAGCGCTCTACGGCCACGGCTGCGATCGCCCCGGCCTGCTCAAATGCACCTACGGCACCGGGGCGTTTCTGGTCTCGCATACCGGGGATGACGTAGCTCGATCGCAAAACCACTTGCTCTCCACCGTGGCCTGGTCGGAAGCAACGCTAGATCCGCTGCGGCCTCATCTCGGCTATGCGATCGAGGGCAGCATGTTTACCGCTGGGGCCTGCATTCAGTGGCTGCGCGACGGCCTGCAAATTATCTCCAGCGCAGCGGAGACCGAAATTCTGGCCCGCAACGCCCGCGACAATGGTGGTGTTTACTTTGTGCCCGCCCTCAGCGGCCTCGGTGCTCCCCACTGGGATATGAGCGCTCGGGGTGCCTTTCTGGGCCTAACACGCGGTGCCCAGCGAGAGCACATGGTGCGGGCGGTGTTGGAGGCGATCGCCTACGAAGTCAAAGAAGTCGTCGATGCCGTCAACCAGGACGCAGGCACCCCCATTCGCCAGCTCAAAGTCGATGGCGGTGCCTGCAACAACGACTTTCTTATGCAGTTCCAGGCTGATGTGCTGGGCATTCCCGTCGAGCGGCCCCAGATGCTCGATGTCACCGCCCAGGGAGCCGCCTTTGCCGCAGGTCTAGCGGTTGGCTTTTGGGATGACTACCGCACTCTGGTGGAGAGCCGTGCGATCGATCGCATCTTTGAACCCGGTACTGGCCAGGCCGAGGCTCAGGAAAACTTTACCCTCTGGATGAAAGCGGTCGAGCGGGCCAAGGGCTGGGCCGACTAACAGGACGGTTCTAAAGCAACCTGAGATTCCCGCTAATCTAAGGGCATATTCCCTTTTCCCACCACCGCCATGCCCGACTCCACCCACAATGTCAGCGCCACGCCTGCCCCTGCGGTTTCACAGGCCAACTCGATGCTCCCAGACGCACCAACTGCCCCCTCCGACGAGGAAATGTGGGATGTTGTTGAACACCACCTAGTGCGCTACGGCGGCAACTTTACCCCCCGGCTGATCGAGCGAGCGCGGGGCAGCTACGTTTACGATCGCCAGGGCCGCAAGATTCTCGACTTTACCTCGGGGCAAATGTGCGCCACCCTAGGCCATAACCATCCCGAAGTAGTGCAGGCCATCCACAAAGCCTGCGAAGACGTGCTGCACCTGTTCAGCGGCATGCTGTCGCCAGCGGTGGTAGAACTTGCCGACTCCCTCTGCCAGCTCTTACCGCCCACCCTACAAAAGGCCCTATTTCTCAACACCGGCAGCGAGGCCAACGAAGCCGCCCTGCGCATGGCTAAACTGCATACTGGCGGCTTTGAGGTGGTCGGGCTCAGCGCCTCCTGGCACGGCATGACTGCCGGGGCCAGCGCCAGCACTTTTGTGTCGGCCCGCAAGGGCTATGGCCCTACCATTCCAGGCAACCTGGCGCTGCCCACGCCCAACTGCTACCGCTGCCCCATTCGCCACTGCCAAGACCAGTGCGATATGACCTGTCTGGAGGTGGGCTTTGACCTAGTCGATAGCCAGTCGGTAGGAGCCTACGCCGCCCTAATTGTAGAACCCGTGCTTAGCTCTGGCGGGGTGATCGTGCCCCCTGCGGGCTACTTTCAACGGTTGCAGACCTACTGCCACGATCGCGGCATGCTGCTGATATTGGATGAGGCCCAAACCGCCTTTGGCCGTCTAGGCAGCTTCTTTGCCTTTGAGCAGCTAGGTATCGTGCCCGATATCCTGGCGCTGTCGAAGACATTGGGGGGTGGTCTACCCCTTGCCGCGACCGTCACCAGCGAGGCGATCGAGGCTGACTGCTACGACAAAGGCTTTATTTTCTACACCTCCCACGTGTCTGACCCCATGCCCGCAGAGGTGGGGCTAGCGGTACTGAGGGTGCTGACCCACCAAAACTTGACGGAGCGGGCGGCAACTATGGGAGCCTATTTGAAGGATGGATTGCTCAAGCTGAAGGATCGCTACGAGGCGATCGGCGATGTGCGCGGTCGCGGCCTGCTGCTGGGAGTGGAGCTAGTGAAGGATCGAACCACCCGCGAACCTGACCCCGAAACCGGGGCTGCCATTACCCGCCGCTGTCTAGAGCTAGGGCTAAGCATGAACATCACCGCCCTGCCCGGCATGGGCAGCGTGTGGCGCATCGCCCCGCCGCTGACCGTCACCTTTGAAGAGCTAGACGAAGGCCTCGCAATTCTGGAGCAAGCGATCCGCGACTGTCTGTGATGGCTGGCTCATCACTGGCGTAACGTACACTGAAGACGCTTCACCCCCCACTCCTTACCTTCTACCGTTTCCATGAAAATCCTGCTCGTTGATGACGAAGTAGAACTCGCCGACCCGCTGAGTCGCTTGCTCAATCGGGAAGGTTACGACGTGGATGTGGCTACTGACGGGGAAGCGGGCTGCAATCTGGCGGGCCAAGGCGGCTACGACCTGCTCATTCTCGACTGGATGCTGCCGGGGCTGAGCGGGTTGGAGATCTGTCGGCAAGTGCGATCGCGCCAAGACAACACCCCCGTGCTCTTTCTCACCGCCAAAGACACCCTCAACGATCGCGTCGATGGCCTTGATGCCGGAGCCGACGATTATTTGGTCAAACCCTTCGAGCTGCGCGAACTGCTGGCGCGGGTGCGGGCGCTGCTGCGGCGATCGCCCAACCTCGAAGCCTCCACCCCGCCCCGCCTAACCTACGACGACCTCACCCTCGACGAAGCCAACCAGCTAGCCCACCGCCAAGGCCAACCCGCCGAACTTTCAGAAAAAGAGACTCGCCTGTTGGCCTACCTCCTGCGCCACGCCAACCAGGTGCTCACCCATGAGCGAATCTATCGAGGCGTTTGGGATGATCAAGACACCCCAAGCAGCAACGTCGTCGCCGCCCAAATGCGCCTACTGCGCCGCAAAATTGAGCCAAAAGGAACCGCGCCGATTATTCACACGGTCTACGGCAAAGGCTACCGCCTAGGCAGTTAGCCCCAGATGACCAAAGCCCTACCGATAGGGTGAGCAGCTAAGAATGGGCAGATTTTGGCTTTGCTACCGCCAGAATTTGATCGACAAGCTGGTCGAGATAAATATCGCTATCCTTCGCTGGCCGCTCGGTTGACTCTGCGGAAGAGGAGCTTTGAGCCGTCGAGGCCGGGGGAAAAAGATGGGTAAGCGAGTCGGCGTTGTTCATGGAGTTATTCTCTATGCGGTAGCAGCGAGCAATTGGAGTTTAGAGCAAGGCAAAAACGCCTCTCCACTACCAGAAGGAGGAGGTGTGGACTCTACCGAAAGGGTGAACGGCGTTTGCCCAGTACCAGGGTTGTGCCCCCGCAAACTCCATTCGGCCTAGAACCTTGAGCCGGGCTGCTTTAGAAACGCGGCTTCTGCGGCGGTCGTTTCTCGCCCAAGAATCGCGTTGCGGTGGGGAAACCGACCGAATCGCTGAATCACCTCCCGATGGCGCAGGGCATAGTCGAGGCTTGACTCAAATCCGGGGTGGGCCATGTGGAGCGATCGCACCAGTTCCACCGAGCGTTCCTGATCGGCCAGATTTTCGCTGTGCTCCAGCGGCAGATAAAAGAATATGCGCTCCACGGGCAAAACCTGCTGGTCGTAGCCCTGGGCCAGGGCGTGGTGAGCGGTGTCTCGGGCAGCGCGATCGCTGGCAAAACTCCGTGCGTCACCCCGAAACAGATTGCGCGGAAACTGATCTAGCAAAATCACCAGGGCTAGGCAGGGGCGCGGTGCATGTCGCCAGGTCGCCAGAGCACCCGCCGCCGCTTGCTCATAGTCCGTCAAGAACGATCGCCGAATCCTGTCATCAAATGCCGGGTCTTTTTTGAACCAGACCTGACGCTGCTGGCCATACTCTCCGGCAGAATCCTCTGGGTCACCAAACCAAAACCGCAGAATATCCGCCGCCCTCTCCATCTGCTGCCCCATCTACTCCAGCACCAGCGGATCCAGCGCATAATCGCTCCACTCCTGGTGCGATCGCTCCGAAATGTGGGGCGTCAAGACAAACTGGGGCGAGTCATCCCCGGTGACATCAATGCGCACAAAGGAATAGGGCCGTCGCCGCTCGGTTTTGTGGCCGGTAAGGCCCATGTAAAGCTGCGACTTCGCCACCAGCTTAAACTCCATCTGCCCGTCGGGGTCGGCCCCCAGGGGCTCGTAGAGCATGGTGCCCTCGGGGCGCTGCCGCCGCAGGCTGAGGCCGCTGCCGCCGCAGACCACACAGTTCATGTGGCTGTCGGCATAGCCGGTGGCCTCGGTTTTCAGGTATTCAAAACAGTGGGCATGGCCATTGAGCACTAGGTTTACCGGCGGGCGATCGGTGCCAATCTCGGGCACCGCCGCCGCCACCTGATCGAGCACCCAGCGCAGGTTTTGCCGAATCGCCATCGTCTGCCCCTGGCCCCACTTGGTGGTCTCAGTCACGTAGGGCGGGTGGTGAAAGAACAAAACGCGCCCCCGTACCGCCCGATCCCGCCACGAGGCAATCAGCCCATCTCGCAGCCACAGCAGCTGCTCCGTATCGACCAGAGTGGTAGGTCTGGGGTGCACCTGTTTCTCAATATCGAGCAGCATTTCATCGAGCTGCTCTACTTTGGCCTGAAGGTCGTCCAGCCGCTCCTGGGCGTGGGGGTCGGTGCGTTGCAGGTGCATGGCCTCATCGCGCACCTGCTGCTGCTGGCGCTGAATCTCCTCCCGCTGGGCCAGCAACCGCTGGCGGTGGGCCGCACTGCTTGCCCGCTGGGGCGACAGCGCCGGGTCGTTAAAGGTGCTGCTGTCGAGGGCAAAAAAGTCGATGCCGCCGTAGCAAAAGGTGTAGTAGCGGTTGGGCAGTCGGGTAAACTGCCCTGGCTGGTAGCGCAACCCCAGGGTGGTCTCGTCCCAAGGGCCGTAGTGGCGATCGAGGTGCGCTTCTAGCTCGTCGTCAGAGAGAGTCCGCAAATAATCGAGAAAGGCGCGGGCGTAGGCATCGCCCACCCCAGAACCATGCCAGCCTACGTTGGGGTTGAGGTTGAGCCCCAGCAGCTTGCGAATGGGCCGGGTCAGCTGCACCAAAATGCTGTAGAGCCTCGGCAGGTTGTAGTAGTCGTGGTTGCCGGGCACCGCCAAAAACGGAAAGCGAAACAGCATCTCATCAAAGGCGATGCGATCGGGGCGATCGCCCCCCACCAGCCACTCCCGGTAGGGCTTGATGAAATTGTCTGGATACTGCTCGCTAGAGCCCACCTGGTAGACCACATCGCCCGTGTGCAGCAAAAAGCGGCAGTCTTGCAGGTGGGGCAGCATTTGCTCGGCAATGCGCCGCTGGGGATGGTGATCGGTGTGGGGGCCAGAGCCGCTGTCGCCAATCACTAAAAACGAAAATTCTCGGTCGTCACTGCGGCCATCGTCCAAAATTAGGCGGGTTTGGTCGATGTGGCGCGACCTTAGGGCCGGATGCTGCCAGCAGATCCGCTCCTTCATTTTGGCGACTTTGGTCAAAATGGGCGGGTCAAGAATGGAAGCCATGGGTCTGCGAATAAGTTTGCGCGGCGGTAAAAGGCTGGCCCAAAGCAAAAGAGCCCTATTTTAGGGTAATCTGACTTCCCCAAAATTGCCGAGGCTCTAGTCTGCGATCGCAGCCACATTGAACTGGCGCAGGCTAAGCTAAACCCATTCCAGCGATGGACATTGCGATCGCCCATGCCCCTCGACTCGATTCACAATGTCATTCACCAGTTCGAGCAACAGCCTCGCTGGCGCAGTCGGGGCCAGTTTCGCCAGGTGCTCAACGGTTGGGCGGCGGTAGTGGGGGAAGGCGTTGCCCGCCAGGCTGCCCCGGTGCGGCTCGACCAAGACGTGCTCCATGTGGCGGTGGTCAACCCCATGTGGGCGCAAACCCTAACCTTAGAGCGCCTGCGCATTCTCGCCAAGCTCAACGATCGCCTCCACCTGCACCTGAGCGATATTCGCTTTTCGAGCGGCGACTGGTACCGACAAAACAAATCCGGCAAAACCACTGCGCCCCCGGCCGCCGCAGAACTGCCCGAGTGGTTGCGCCAGCACCCCAGCTATGAGCCTCGCGCGATCCCGCGATCGCCCCAGCGTCCCGAGACTGCCGAAGAGAGCTTTGAGCGCTGGGCGGGCCTGACCCAGCAGCTTGCTGCCCAGCAGCCCCTCTGCCCGCAGTGCCACTGCCACTGCCCCACCGGGGAACTCAAACGCTGGGGGCGGTGTAGCATTTGCGCTGTCAAAGGGCTCAAAGGCCCAGTTGGGCGACATTCTGTATGACGGGCTTCACCCCAAACACCTGAGCAAAGCTCGTGATCACCACTGGCCGCACTGCCTCAACGGTAATGCCTGGGCAAAACTGGGCCAGACTACCCACCGATTTGTCAGCAATGCCGCAGGGCACGATCGCCTCAAACCCGCTCAAATCGGGGCAGACGTTGAGCGCAAAGCCGTGCATCGTCACCCAGCGGCTCACCTTAATGCCGATCGCCGCCAGCTTGGTGTTGCCCACCCACACCCCAGTCAGCCCCACCTGCCGACCCGCGCTCACCCCAAACTGCATCAGCGTTTGAATCAGCACCTCCTCTAGCTGGCGCAGGTACCAGTGCAAATCGGGCTGGTGCCGCTTCAGGTTGAGAATGGGGTAGCCCACCAGCTGACCGGGGCAGTGGTGGGTGACCTCACCCCCTCGCTCCGTGCGAAACAGCGGATAGGGCAACTCCTCAGCCGGGAGCTTGAGGTGATCTAGGGTTGAACCCTGGCCCAGGGTATAGACACCGGGATGCTCGACTAGCAGCAGGCGATCGGGCTGGGGCCGCTCACGGTGGAGCTGTACTAGCGTCTTTTGCAACGTCCAAACTGCGGCATAGGGCATGACGCCCAACTCGTAAATATCGCAGAGGAGCGTTGATTCCCAGTGGTTTTGATTCATTCCTGTCAAGCGTAAATTTAGCGGAAATAGCCCATTTTTCAGGGTTTTGCAATCAAGAATTATCAACCCATGCAAAGGATTCTAACGGACGCTGTCGTGCAGAATACAAGGTGTTAGGGTGAAACCAAGCCGACGTATCAAGGAGTCCGCTTTATGAAGCTGGTAATCCATGGCAGAAACATTGAGATCACAGACGCGATTCGGGAGCATGTAGAGCAAAAAATTCTCAAGGCGGTGAGCCACTTCAAACACCTCACCAACGAAGTCGATGTCCACCTGTCCGTAGCCAAAAATCCCAGAATTGGGGCCAATCAGGCCGCTGAAGTCACTCTATTCGTAGACGGAGCCGTTGTTAGGGCCGAAGAAAGCAGCGAAAATCTCTATGCCAGCATCGACCTGGTAGCCGACAAAATTAGCCGCCAGCTGCGCAAGTTTAAAGAAAAGCGCAACACCCGCATGCAGGGCACCCTGGGCAAAACGACCGAGGCTTACCTCAACGAGGCACCGCTGACCGATGTCACCCACGTGCTCAACACCAGCGAGCCCCAGCTGCCTGAGGAGGTGATTCGCACTAAGTACTTTGCGATGTCGCCTATGTCTGTGACAGACGCCTTGGAGCAACTCTCGGTCATCGACCACGATTTCTATATGTTTCTCAACGCAGAAACCAACGAAATCAACGTGATCTACGAGCGCAACCACGGCGGCTATGGGTTGATTCAGCCCCGCAAGCCCAATCAAAACGGCCACAGCCATAGCGGCACCAAAGCCACCCATCCGGCTGAAGCGGCTGCCCACAGCTAGTCCTAGGTGACTTACATTCCAACCAGAAGCCCCAGATTCCACAGAGGAATCTGGGGCTTTCGTAATGGGTACAACCCAGGGAGGTGAGCCAATCCAGGGAGTTATCTTTCAATCAGAAGCATCCTGGATGCTTTCTCTCTCAGCGTTTTTGCTAGGCAGGGGAACCGCTCAATAGAGGTTCTACGCCACCCTTGGCATCCAGGGCAAAGAGGTCGTCGCAGCCGCCCACGTGGTGGTCGTTGATGAAAATTTGGGGAAGCGATCGCCGCCCGTTAGCCCGATCAGACATCTTGCTGCGGGCCGCCTCATCGCCGTCGATAGCGTATTCGGTGTATTCAATGCCTTTTTGATCGAGCAATTTCTTAGCCCGAATGCAGAAGGGGCAGCTTCTCCAGGTGTAAATTTCGACGGTAGGGGTCATGGCGCACCTCCAGGGGCGATATTTAGGGTTCTTTACATTATTTTAGTCTTCACAGGCCTGCCGCTACGTCCACAGTTCGACAGGCATCTTCCTCACCCGCTCCCCTTCAGCGCGTGGGCGATCGCATCCACTACCCGCGACACCTCTACAATCTCCAGACCATCTACTTTTACGGACTGTCCCTTAGGCACGATCGCCCGCTTAAAGCCCAGCTTGGCCGCCTCCTTCAGCCGCAGCTCTAGCTGGGAGATGGGCCGCACCTGGCCGCCTAGTCCCACTTCGCCAATGAGAACGAGTTCTGGATCGACGAGGCGATCGCGAAAGCTAGCCACCACCGAAATCGCGATCCCCAGATCCGCCGCCGGTTCCCCCACCGCCAAGCCTCCCGACGATGCCACATAGGCATCTAACTTAGACAGGGGAATGCCCACCCGTTTCTCCAGCACCGCCAAAATTTGCAGCAGCCGGTTGTACTCCACGCCCGTCGTGGAACGGCGCGGCGAGCTGTAGCTAGTGGGGCTAACCAGCGATTGCAGCTCCACCACCAGGGGGCGGGTGCCCTCGCAGGCGACGATGGTGGCGATGCCGGGCACCTGCTCATCGCGGTTGCCCAAAAACAGCGCCGAGGGATTGCTAATCTCTGCCAGGCCGCGATCGACCATTTCAAACACCCCCAACTCGTGGGTGGCCCCAAACCGGTTTTTCACCGACCTGAGCAGTCGGTGGCTGGCAAAGCGATCGCCCTCAAAATACAGCACCGTGTCTACCAGGTGCTCAAGGACTTTGGGGCCTGCGATCGCCCCCTCCTTCGTCACGTGACCCACAATGAACAGCGAAATATTCGCCCGCTTCGCCAGCTGCATCAGCGCCGACGTACATTCCCGCACCTGTGACACCGAACCAGGGGCCGAGGTCAGCGCCGCATAGTACAACGCCTGAATACTGTCGATAATCGCCACCGTCGGCTTCAGCGACTCCAACTCCATCAAAATGGTCTCTAAATCAATCTCCGGCAGCAAAAACAACTGCGAATCCACCGCCTCCACCCCAGCCGGCTCAAACTCCTCCAGCTCCGCCACTTCTTTTTCCTCTTCCCTCTTCCCTCTTCCCTTTTTCCCTTTAGAATTCTCCCCCCTACTCCCTACTCCCTCACCCCCCACTCCTCCACTCCCCACCGGCCCCAGCCGCTGCCACCGCAGCTTCACCTGCTGACCCGACTCCTCCGCACACACATACAGCACCCGCTGCCGCGCCGCCATCTGGCTTGCCACCTGGAGTAGTAGGGTAGATTTGCCAATCCCCGGATCACCCCCCAGCAGCACCAGCGACCCCGGCACAATGCCGCCCCCCAGCACCCGGTCAAGCTCCCCATAACCCGAAGGCAGGCGCGCCTGGGGATGGTCTTGAATCTGACTAAGGGTCATGGCCAGCCGCGGCTGGCTGGCCTTAGCGGTGGTAGACCCGCCCCGGCTGCGCCCTAGAGCTGAGGCCCGAGCGGTCGTCTCCTTAGCCGGTTGGGCCTGCTCCACCAAAGCGTTCCAGCTGTTGCACACGGGGCAGCGGCCAAAATACTGGGGTGACTCAGCCCCGCATTCGTTGCAGACAAAAATTGAGCGCGATTTAGCCATGACCTTCCCTGCCTGAGTGACGCCGTGGAGGCTGTGGAATCTTAGAAACGTGGTACCAATCTGCAACAAACCTTAAAAAAGCCTGAAGCACAGGAGTTCCTTGCTTGCAGCATGAATCAATACACATAGAATAGACAGGCGTCGTAGACCCTGGTTTTGCAGCGTTTCAGGAGACTGCCCTGGCAATATCTGCCCTTTTATAGTTTGCGCGACTAATTAGCTTTCAAAAGTTAATCATTAAACGTTGCGATTATTTATAGAATATGACGTTATGTAGGGAGCCGTGAAAGCCTTGGAAAACAACAAAGAAAAAATTCTGGTAGTCGATGACGAAGCCAGCATTCGGCGCATTCTCGAGACCCGCCTATCAATGATTGGCTACGACGTTGTCACCGCTGCCGATGGTGAAGAGGCCCTAGAAACCTTTCGCAATGCCGCTCCTGACCTGGTTGTGCTCGATGTGATGATGCCCAAGCTCGACGGCTACGGCGTCTGCCAAGAGCTCCGCAAAGAGTCAGATATACCTATTATTATGCTCACCGCCCTGGGCGATGTGGCCGATCGCATCACCGGCCTAGAACTCGGGGCCGACGACTATGTTGTCAAACCCTTCTCCCCTAAGGAGCTAGAAGCCCGCATTCGCTCCGTGCTGCGCCGGGTCGATAAAACCGGCATGACCGGCATCCCCAGCTCCGGCGTCATCTCCGTCAACACCATTCGCATCGACACCAACAAGCGCCAGGTGTACAAGGGCGACGAGCGCATTCGCCTTACCGGCATGGAGTTCAGCCTTCTAGAACTGCTGGTTAGCCGCTCCGGGGAGCCTTTCTCGCGCTCCGAAATCTTGCAGGAAGTGTGGGGCTACACCCCCGAGCGCCACGTTGATACCCGCGTGGTGGATGTGCACATCTCGCGCCTGCGGGCCAAGCTCGAAGATGACCCCAGCAATCCCGAACTGATTCTCACGGCTCGGGGCACCGGCTACCTGTTTCAGCGGATAGTGGAACCCGGCGAAGAATAGTCGGTGGGGTAGTCTGCTAGAATTTCCTCAGGTTTTTAATAGATTTAGCCGATGGGTTTTAACCGGGCACGCATTGCTATTGACGCCATGGGGGGAGACTTCGCCCCCGGCGAGATCGTTGCAGGTGCCATCCGCGCCAAGGCCGAACTCGATGTCGATGTCGCCCTAGTCGGCGATATCGATCAAATTAAGGCATCCACGGCCAGCCCTGAGCAGCTAGTGGGCATTAAACTGGTGCCCGCCGAGGGCAGCATCGAAATGCACGAGGAGCCGCTCAGCGCCCTGCGCAAAAAGCCCCAGGCTTCCATCAACGTGGCCATGGACTTGGTCAAACGGGGCGAGGCCGATGCCGTCGTCTCGGCGGGGCACTCGGGGGCAGCGATGGCCGCCGCCCTACTGCGTTTGGGACGCCTTAAGGGCATTGACCGACCGGCGATCGGGGCGGTGTTCCCCACCGTGGTTGCCAACAAGTCGGTACTTATTCTAGACGTGGGGGCCAACGTCGACTGTCGCCCCAAATATCTAGAACAGTTCGCCATCATGGGCACCATCTATTCCCGCTACGTGCTGGGAGTTGAGAGCCCTCGTGTGGGGTTAATCAATATTGGCGAGGAGCCTAGCAAAGGCAACGACGCAGCCTTGAAGGCTCACCAGCTGCTCGAAGAAAACCCCAACATTCCCTTTGCGGGCAACGCCGAGGGTCGCGACATTCTCTCTGGCCAGTTCGATGTGGTGGTCTGCGACGGTTTTGTGGGCAACGTGCTGCTCAAGTTTGCCGAAGCCGTGGGCGAGTCAGTGCTGCAAATTTTGCGCGAAGAGCTGCCCCAGGGGGTGCGCGGCAAGATTGGGGCATCCATTCTCAAGCCCAACCTGCGCCGCATAAAGCAGCGGGTTGACCATGCTGAGCACGGCGGCGGCCTACTGCTCGGCGTGGCTGGGGTGACGGTGATCAGCCACGGCAGCTCCCAGGCGCCTTCAGTGTTTAACGCAATTCGCCTGGCCAAGGAGGCGGTTGACAACCGCGTTCAAGACCGCATTCAGGCGCAGTACCAGCGGGTGGCCATACCCGCAGCAGACGGAGAATAACCCGTGGAACAGTTTATGCCCGGTGTGTCACTGGTGGGCAGCGGTTCGGCATGCCTAACCGTAAAGCTCAGCAACGACGACCTCAGCCAGCGGGTCGATACTTCCGACGAATGGATTGCGGCCCGTACCGGCATCCGCCAGCGCCATATTGCGGCTCCTGACGAATCCCTCACGGTCTTGGCGACGGAGGCCGCTCGCAATGCCCTAGAGATGGCTGAGGTGTCTGCCGAAGCGGTCGATCTGATTTTGTTGGCCACCTCTACCCCTGACGACCTCTTTGGCAGCGCCTGCCGGGTACAGGTGGCCCTAGGGGCGACTCGCGCTGTGGCGTTTGACCTGACAGCCGCCTGCTCTGGCTTTGTCTTTGCCCTGGTCACAGCGGCGCAATACATTCGCACGGGAGTGTTTAAAACCGTGGTGGTGATTGGGGCCGACGTGCTCTCCCGCTGGACGGACTGGGACGATCGCACCACCTGCGTGCTGTTTGGCGACGGAGCCGGGGCCGTAGTGCTGCGGGCGGCAGAGCGCGATCGCCTGCTCGGCTTTGAGCTGTGCAGCGATGGCTCCCTCAACCACTGCCTGAACCTCGCTTACCAACCTGAAGCAGAGAGTCTAGTTGGTGACGTTGCCGTGCAGAAAGGTACCTTTGCCCCCATCACCATGAATGGGCGCGAAGTCTACAAGTTCGCCGTCAACCGCGTTCCCGAGGTGATCGAAAAGGCTCTCTTTCGCGCCAACCTCACCACCTCTGATATTGACTGGCTGGTGCTCCACCAGGCCAACCAGCGCATTCTCGATTCGGTAGCCGAACGCCTGGGCCTGCCCGCCGAGCGGGTGGTCAGCAATATGGCCCGCCACGGCAACACCTCCGCCGCCTCCATTCCTATCGCCCTCGACGAAGCCGTGCGGGCAGGGAACGTCAAAGCCGGGGATGTAATTGCCACCGCTGGCTTTGGGGCTGGACTGACCTGGGGTTCTGCCATCATCCTGTGGGGCTAGACCATTCCTAAGGAGAGTGCCGATTTTCTGGTGTCTGAAAAGTTCTGAAAAGTTAGGACACCCGTGAACCGGTGACATCAGATACAAAAACCTCCTAGAGATACCCTGTATAAACTCCCCAAGTACTCCGTGGGGAGCGATGGATTATTCCTTTGATTTTTCAGTCATTGCAGAAAATTGGCCGCTGCTGCTGGCGGGCGCTTGGCTAACGTTAAGAATGGCGCTGCTAGCGATCGCCTTTGGTCTCATCATCGGCATTGTTGGCTCGCTGCTGAGAACTTCAGGCAACCGCATTCTCAACGGCATTGTCCTCGCCTACGTTGAGGTAATTCGCAACACGCCCTACTTAATTCAGCTCTTTTTCATCTTCTTTGGCCTACCCGGTTTGGGGCTTAAACTCACCGCAGAGCAGGCCGCCGTGCTGTCGCTGGCGATTAATTTTGGGGCCTATTCTACTGAAATTGTGCGGGCCGGGGTAGAGAGCATCGACAAGGGTCAAGTTGAGGCGGGGTTAGCCATTGGCTTCAGTAAGCTAGCCGTTTTTCGGCGCATCGTGGTGCCTCCGGCGCTGGCCAATGTGTATCCGGCCCTGGTGGGGCAGGTGATTTTGGCAGTGCTGTTTACTAGCGTAGTATCTCAAATTGCCGCCCAAGATTTAACCTACACTGGCGACTTTTTGAACTCGCGCACTTTCCGCAGTTTCGAGATTTATTTCACTATTGCGCTGATTTACTTGGCGATCGTTTGGATCATCAAAGGGCTGGCCTATTTAATCGAGCTGCACTTCTTTGAATTTGCTAAGTATCGAAGGTAGCCCTAGTCCTAGGAGAGATTTGCATTGTGGATGAATTCACCCTTTCACGTATTTTCATTAATTTACTCATTGCTACAAAGTGGACGCTAATTCTGTCGCTCATTGCCTTTATTGGCGGCGGCACTATGGGCTTTGTCATTGCTCTGATGCGCATTTCTCCCAATCGCTGGCTCAGGAGCCTGAGCTGGGTCTATGTGGAGTTTTTTCAGGGCACGCCCCTGCTTTTACAGTTGTTTCTAGCCTTTTTTGGTCTGTCTGTACTGACTGGGGTGAATCTATCGCCCTTGCAGGCCGCATCCATTGCGCTCACTGCCTACACCAGCGCCTTTCTGGGGGAGATTTGGCGCGGCTCTATTAATGCTGTTCCCCAGGGGCAATGGGAAGCTGGTTCGGCCATTGGATTTGGCTATTTCAAGCAGCTTCAGCTAATTATTTTGCCCCAGGCTCTCAAGTTGGCGATCGCCCCCACCGTCGGCTTCTTAGTACAGGTGATTAAGGGTACCTCCCTGGCCTCCATCATTGGCTTTACAGAACTCTCTCGGGCAGCCGCGTTGATCAACAACGTTACGCTGCAATCCATGCTGATCTTTGGCCTGGCAGGGCTGATTTATTTTGTCATTTGTTTTCCTCTGTCGAACTGGAGTCAGCGGCTTGAGAAGCGGCTTTCTTACACCAGCTAGCGCAAGCGTGCAATATTGCTGTCAACTGCATGATGAGGAACAGAACTAATGACCGCAGCTGATTTATTAAAAGCGATGTTTCCCCGAGGCTGGCCTCGCCTGGCAGCGCTATTTTGCCTCAGCCTCTTTTTAACGGTCAGCATCGCCGCCTGTTCAAATCCAGAGGCCAGTCCTCCAAGTTTAAAGACCCGCGTCACCGCCGCCGATGTTGCCGACATTACCCCCGACGAATCGGCCCTGGCCACAATTCAGGCTGCGGGCAAGGTCAAAATTGCGGTGCCTGCCGACTTTGCCCCCTTTGGCTTTGTGAATACGGCCATGCAGCCGATTGGCTACGACATCGACATGGCCAACGCCGTGGCAGAAAGATTGGGGGTCGAAGCTGAGGTGATTCCAGTAGTGGGCAACTATCGCATTCCTTTTTTGCAAACTGGCCGGGTAGATCTGATCATTTCTAGCCTGGGCAAAAACGACGAGCGCGCCTTGATCATCGACTTTTCTGAACCCTATGCACCGTTTTTCTCGGGCATTTATGGTGGCCCAGACCTAGACATTGAAGCGATTGAAAATCTTGAAGGATTATCCCTGGGGGTTGCCCAAGGGGCACTGGAAGATCTGGAGATTTCTAAGCTAGTGGAAGAGTCTGGGGTCAATGTCGATATTCAGCGCTTTGCTAACAACAGCCTCACCGCATCGTCTCTGGTGTCGGGGCAGGTGGATGTGATTGCCACGGGTAACGTGGTGGCCGCCAAGCTAATTCGCGATAACCCCGATCGCCAGATCGAGAGCAAGTTTATTTTGAAGAATTCGCCCTGCTACGTGGGCGTTCGCAAGGGCGACCAGCCGCTGCTGGAGGAAGTTAACGCCATCATCGCTGACCTGAAGCAATCGGGCCGTTTAGATGAGATCTCTATGGCCTGGTTCGGCGAACCCCTGCCCGAGGAACTAGCGGCATCCTAGGCTAAACGCCTGGCAATTCGCGCAGCAATCCGTCCCAGAATCGCCCAAAGTCACCAATCATCGCTACAGCCTCCAACCCACCGCTACCCGTCCCTTCCCCAAAACCCTACTGAGGACTTGACCATGGCTTACTCTCAGCCCAACGCCAGCCAGGCCGGTACAGCGACCCTGGGTCTAGAGCCGGTGATCGTGGCCAAGGATGTCGAGAAACACTATGACAACGGCTTTCACGTGCTCAAAGGGGTCAGCCTTACCGTCTACAAAGGCGAAGTCGTAGTGCTCATGGGGCCATCGGGGTCAGGGAAATCGACCTTTATTCGCGCCTTTAATGGTCTAGAGCCCTACCAAAGCGGCAGCATCGAAATCGACGGTATCGAAATTTCCCACGACAAGCGGGGGATTGAGCTGGTGCGGCGCGAGGTCGGCATGGTGTTTCAGCAGTTCAACCTGTTTCCCCACCTGACCATTCTCAAAAACGTCACCCTGGGGCCCATTCACCTGCGCGGGCTCTCTAAGGATGAGGCCGAAGAGCAGGCCATGGAACTGCTCGATCGCGTCGGCATTTCTCACCAGGCCAACAAGTATCCTGGGCAGCTCTCGGGGGGTCAGCAGCAGCGGGTGGCGATCGCCCGCGCCCTGGCCATGCGCCCCAAGGTGATGCTGTTTGATGAACCCACCTCGGCCCTCGACCCCGAAATGGTGCGGGAGGTGCTGGACGTGATGCGCAACCTGGCAGAGTCAGGGATGACCATGGTGTGCGTCACCCACGAGGTTGGATTCGCCCGCGAGGTCGCCGATCGCATTATTTTTCTGGCCGAGGGCCATCTAGTAGCCGACACCACCCCCGACGACTTCTTCAACAACCCCAAAGAAGAGCGCATCAAGAAGTTCCTATCCCAAATTTTGCACTAGCGCTATCCAGGGCCGCATAAACTGATGTCCCCGTAACCCAGCCGATTCGAGTCAAATCGGGATGCTGCGATTGGGTTTCTCCTTACCCTAGCGCTCCTCTCCACGGCGGTTTCAAGGAACGTTTTGTGAGACAGTATCTTGTGTAGTTCTGGGCAGCGCCAGTGGCTTTGCTAGTTATCCCCAATTAGGGATAGCGGGATAGCAGGGATTGGGGCTGGTCGCGATCGCCACGCAAGTCGGGAAGGTAGAGGCATGACCAACGCAGCATGGGTGTTTCCTGGGCAGGGTTCCCAGGCAATCGGCATGGGGACAGACCTCGCTACCGTGGCCCTGGCCCAAGCGCGCTTTGCCGAAGCCGCGACCATCCTGGGCTGGTCAGTGCTCGATGTGGTTCAAGACGCTGACGATAAGGTGTCAAACACCCTCTACACCCAGCCCTGTCTCTACGTTATCGAAAGCATTCTGGTCGATTTGCTCAAGGAGCAGGGCCACAGACCAGCGGTTGTCGCGGGCCACAGCCTGGGCGAATACGTTGCTCTCTACACCGCTGGCGTCTTTAATTTTGCCGACGGGCTGACCCTGGTGCAGCGCCGTGCCGAGCTGATGTCCCAAGCCTCTGATGGCATGATGGCCGCTATGCTGGGCTTCGATGCTGACGAACTCGCCGCCAAGCTTGAGGCCACCCCAGGGGTCGTGCTGGCCAACGACAACAATCCTGGTCAGGTGGTGATCTCGGGTACCCCCGAGGCCGTCACCACGGTTATGGAAGGAGTGAAAGCCAAGCGGGCAGTGAAACTCAACGTCAGCGGAGCCTTCCACTCGCCGCTGATGGCCGATGCCGCCGCCACATTTCAGGCAGTCTTAGAGCCAATCCCCTTTGCAACCGCCCAAGTGCCCGTGCTCTCTAACGTAGACCCGACCCCTTCCACCGATGGATCGGTGCTGAAGCAGCGGCTAGTCCAGCAGATGACCGGCTCTGTGCGCTGGCGCGAAATTACCCTGGCGCTACCCGAACTGGGCATTGATACAGTGGTCGAGGTGGGGCCGGGGAACGTGCTTACCGGGCTCACCAAGCGCACCTGCAAAACACTGGCGCTGGCGAATGTCGGCAATCTGGAGCAGGTAGACGGTTTCGCAGGCTGAAAATAATGCTTCCCGGTGCCTTCGACTCCGCTCAGGCACCGGGAAGTAAGGAGTTAAGCCCATTGAGGATGGCGTCCTATTTCAATCAGCGGGGTTAAACGTCTTTGCCAGTCAGGGATTGAAGCCAAAATCGCCTATCCAAAATCCAAGATTACTCCGATGAGCCGCGATCGCGAACCCCCCGTAAACCTGCTGTGGTACCACCTGTTCAAATGGTCAGTGGTCAGCCCCATGCTGGGCCTGTATTTTCAGGGTCGGGTTTACGGCACTAACCAGGTGCCCAAAACCGGCGGGCTGGTGGTGGTCGCCAACCACGCCAGTGACTTTGACCCGCCGCTGCTCTCTGCCGCCGTGCGCCGCCCCGTCTCCTATATGGCCAAAGAAGAGCTGTTTAAAGTGCCGGTGCTCAGCCAGGCCATTCGCCTCTACGGGGCCTACCCCGTCAAGCGGGGCAGCGCCGATCGCAGCGCCATTCGCGAAGCCCTCAAACAGCTAGAGCAGGGCTGGGCCGTCGGTATTTTTCTCCAGGGCACCCGCACCCCCGATGGCCGCATTCCCGACCCCAAAATCGGCGCGGCGCTGATTGCCGCCAAAGCCCAGGTGCCGCTGCTGCCCGTCAGCCTCTGGGGCACCCAGCGCATTTTCACCAAGGGGGCGTCTATCCCTCGACCCACTCCCCTCACCATTCGCATCGGTGCTCCCATCGCCCCACCCCCCTCCACCGCCCGCGAGGGGTTAGAAGCCATCACCACCCAGTGCGCCGCCGAAATCCACCGCCTCCACGACCTTGGCCGCTAACCTCTTTTCATATCCCTACCCACCCCACCTACTCACCTACTTCTTCACCCCCCACTCCCCACCCCATCCCACTCCCCACCCCATCCCCCTCCCCCCAGCCCCATCTGGTAGCCTGTAACAAGCTCGCGATCGCCCCTCCCCAGCCCATGTCCCAAGACCTCAAACAAGAACTCACCGATATGCTCGCCCCCGCCGACTGGGCCTGGATTAGCCCCCACGCCAATCGGGGGGCCGTAGTGGTGGTCGATCCACAGTTAAATTTAGTTGAGGTGGGGATGGCGATCGCCACTGACAATACCGCCGCCGTCAACCGCTGGATTGCCGAGGCTCTCATCACCAAGCCCTCGCCCCTACAGCTAGAAGCGTGGGATCAGGCGGCCAAGAAACAATTTCAGTCGTTGATTGTGCAACCCTTCGTGCTTGTGCAAGAAGCTCCAGCCTATGAAAACTGAGCATCCCCAGGAAGAGACTACCCCAGGGCTACCGCCTCGGAGCAGAGACACGATCTGGGCCGCTTTGAGCACCAGCACTCTAGTGCGGTTCTTGCTGCTATTTGCCAGCGGCTGGGCCGCCATTCAGCTGCTGGCCTACTTTGAAGTGCTCATCGTGGTGTTTGTCACCGCCACGATTCTGGCGTTTTTACTCAACCATCCGGTTACCTGGCTCAGCCGGTGGCTACCGCGCGGGGTGGCGGCGATCGCCGTATTTGTCACATGCCTGGCCACTATTGTCGGCCTCTCCCTCACCCTGGGCATGGCGGTGCTGAGCCAGGGGCAGCAGCTCTCGGCCAGCGTGCAAAATTTTTCTGACTCCGTCATCCCCTGGCTCAGCAGTGCCGAAGAGTTGCTAGAAACGTTTAATCTACCCGTCAATTTGCAGGGTCTAGAGCCCCAGCTCCAGAACCAGGCCGTGGCCATTTTGACGACAGGGCTCGGGCTACTGCAATCGACCCTGGCCAACCTGGTGCTCGGGATTCTCATTGCGGTTGTGACCTTGTTTATGATGCTGGATGGGGCCAAGATTTGGTGGTGGGTGCTCAACCATCTGCCCATTCGCAATAAGCTGCGGTTTAATACCGTAATTCAGCACAACCTGCTGGGCTTCTTTTGGGGCCGCCTGCTGCTAGGCGTCTTTTCTATCGCCTCCACCTTTGCAGTATTTGCAGTTCTAGGCATGCCCTTTCCTCTGGTGCTCGCCGTTATTGCCGGATTATTCAATTTAATTCCGGGCATCGGGGCCACCCTTGGGATAGGGATTGTCTCCTTGCTGCTGCTATCCCAAGGGGTGTGGCTAGCCATTCAGGCCGTTGTCGTCTGTATTGCTGTGGAGCAGGTTGAAGAAAACTTGCTGCTACCTTACATCATGAAAGACTCTCTGGATATCAACCCGGTGATCATGTTCTTTGCGCTGATTGTAGGGGCTACAGTAGCCGGAGTGCTGGGGCTGTTTCTGGCCGTGCCGGTAGCCGGGGTGATCGTTACCTGGCTGGACATTGAAGCGATGCGGGGGAAACCAACTCAGGACTAAAAAATAGCCCAGGCTCGACCCAGTAAGCCAATAAATCGGCCATCAGCCGATAAGCTAGAACACTGAACCCCTGGCGATAAGGTTTGATTGATTTATGTCCAACGCTGCCCCGTCAAACTCCTCTATTCCCCAGGGAAAGCGACTGCGCTTTACCCAAGCCCCCCGCCCCTGGCTCTACGCCCTCTGGAAGTTCTGGCGTCCCCATACCGTCATTGGCACCAGCCTCAGCGTGGTAGGCATTGCTGCCATCGTTTTGGCCAATCACTCTTCCCTCTTCGAAACGCTGCTCGGGCCAGTGGGGATAGCTGTAGTCGCTTGTCTCCTGGGCAACCTCTACATCGTTGGGCTCAATCAGCTTGAAGATATTGCGATCGATCGCATTAACAAACCCCACCTGCCCCTGGCCGCTGGAGAATTTTCTGTCTCCGATGGCCGCTGGATCGTGGGTCTAGCTGGCCTAGGGGCTATCGGTCTAGCTATCCTAGGAGGCCCTTGGCTATTGGCGACGGTGGGTCTGAGCCTGATCATCGGCACCGCCTATTCCCTGCCCCCGGCGCGGCTCAAGCGATTTCCGTTTTGGGCATCCGTGTGCATTTTGGCGGTGCGAGGCACCATCGTAAATTTGGGGCTGTTTCTGCACTTTAGCGATCGCCTTGGGCTTCCCCTCACTATTCCAGGGCGCGTTTGGGCGCTGACGGCGTTCATTCTGCTGTTTAGCATCGCCATTGCGCTGTTTAAGGATATTCCCGATATTGAAGGCGATCGCCGCTATGGCATCAGCACCCTGTCAGTCAGCCTGGGGCAGCGCACCGTCTTTAACCTCGCCCTGTATATTCTCACCACCTGCTACCTAGGCATAGCGCTAGTCGCACCCTTCTTGACCGGGGTCAATCACCTGTTTTTAGCCGGGTCGCACCTGCTAGTGCTAGCTATCCTGTGGTGGATGAGTCGGCGCGTACCCCACTATAGCCAGGGCGCAACGGCTCAAAAGAACCTGGCCTATCCCCGGTTTTACCAATTCATCTGGAAGCTCTTTTTCCTGCAATACCTGATGTTCCCCCTAGCCTGCTGGCTGGCCTAGAGTAAAACAACCTAGCGTAAAGGGCCTAGCATAAAGGATAGTAAACCCATGTACGACTGCGTCATTGTCGGTGCTGGCCCTGCCGGATCCACAGCCGCCTATCACCTCAGCAAAGCGGGCTACCAAGTCCTGCTGCTCGATGCTGCCAAGCTGCCTCGTTACAAGCCCTGCGGCGGCGGCGTCTCACCCCAGGTAGCCCAGTGGTTTGACTTTGACTTTGCCCCCGCCATCTCGGTTAAGGTGCGCAAGGTGCGCTACACCTTCAACATGGCCGACCCCGTTGAAGCCGAACTGCCCGCCGAAAAAGCCCTATGGATGGTGCGGCGCGACGAGTTTGACTACTTCATCGTGCAGCAGGCCCAAAAGCAGGGAGCTACCCTCTGGGACGGCACCAAAGCCCAAAGCATCGAAAACCAGGGAGATTTTTGGCAGGTCAATACCTCCCAAGGCCCTGTTCAGGGCCGTTTTTTAATTGCGGCAGACGGAGCGCGCGGGCAAATGGCCAAGTGGTTGGGCTTTGCCCAACGGCGATACAAACTGGCCGCAGCCCTAGAAGCCGAGCCACGGCTAGAGGTGCCCGACGAACCCGTGGTGCATTTTGACCTGGGCCTCATGCAGCAGGGCTACCTGTGGAACTTTCCCAAGGCCGACGGCTACTCCATCGGTGGGGGTGTATTTCGCTCTGGAGCCCAGCGCAAGCAAGACCTGCGATCGCCAGTCGGGGACTATGCTGCCGCCTTTGGCGTGGACGCTAGTACCGTGCAGCACTTTGGCCACCCCATCTACATTTGGGATGGTTTCCAGAATCTACACACTCACCGGGCCGTGCTAGCGGGAGAAGCCGCCTGCGTGGTCGATCCCTTTACGGCAGAAGGCATTCGGCCGTCGATCTTCAGTGGGTTAAAGGCAGCAGATGCGATCGCCCAAGCTCTCAAAGAAGACAATCATCAACTCCCAGCTTCGAAGGGGCATCAAGCCCTAGCAAACTATAGCCAGATCATGAATACAGAATGGGGAGAAGAAATGCGCTGGGCCAGACGCCTGGCCCGCCTCGTCTATAGTGCCCCAGCCCTAGCCTATCGGGTTGGGGTAAGACGTCCCTCTAGTACGCTAACCATGGTGAAGGTGTTCTGTGGTGAGGTCAGCTATGGTGAGGTTGTCCACAAAGCTATCCAACGGCTCAACAAAGGGCTATTGTCTTAGCTCCATTGGGCCCCTAGGCACAAAAAAGCCAGGGCAAAGATGCCCTGGCTTTTTTGTGTAGACGATTGTCAGGAATCAAACTCCAGGGGGCAATGGCTTCTAACCAATCGCATCCATAATCTTGAACATTGGCAAGTACATCGACACCAGAATCGACCCCACCATGCCCCCGAGCACCACAATCATGATTGGTTCCATGATGCTAGTCAGAGCCTTCACGGCCTGTTCTACTTCATCCTCATAGAAGTCGGCCACCTTCATCAGCATCGAGTCTAGTTCCCCCGTCTCTTCCCCAATACTGATCATCTGAATCGCCATACCAGGGAACACCGCGTGCTTTTGGAGAGCCAGACTGATCATGCCCCCACCCTGTACATCTTTACGGGCCTCATCCACCGCCTCAGCAATCACCTGGTTACCCGCCGTGTCCCGCACAATCTCCAACGCCGTTAGAATTGGTACCCCAGACTTTGAAAGAGAACCAAAGGTGCGGCAAAACCGAGCAGTAGCCGTTTTTTGAATCAAGTCGCCAAACAGAGGCATCTTGAGAGACAAACGGTCAATCACCCGCCGCCCATTAAGAGTTGCGTAGTAACGTTTATAGGCAAAAGACAAAGCTGATATTGCTGCCACCATAAACACCCAGTTCAAGGGCTGGCGCAAAAACCGGCTGATCATCATCATGACCTGGGTGAACAGTGGTAGGTCAGTCCCCAAGTCCTCAAACATATCGGCAAAGATCGGCAGCAAGAATACTGTCATACCGACAAAGATAATCACCGCCAAGAATCCTACCGTCACCGGATACGCCATGGCTGACTTAATTTGGTTCTGCAACCGAGCTAAATCTTCCAGTAGTTTAGCCAGACGATTGAGCACTTCATCGAGTACACCGCCCACCTCACCCGCCTGAATTAGCGCCACGTAGAGGTTGTCAAAACAGGCCGGGTGCTTACGCATCGCGTCAGACAGGTTGGTGCCCTGCTGCACATCAGCATTAATGGCCATCAGCGCCTTCTTGAGCTTGGGGTTGGAGCAGTCATCTGCCAGTACCCCCAACCCCCGTACCAGAGCAACACCAGCATTAACTAGAGCAGCAAACTGACGGGAAAAGATTGCCTTATCCTTAACCGTCACCTTGGTCATGGAGGTTTTAATGCTCTCCAGGTCAATATTGAACCCGGCTTCCTCCTTTATATCCATTACATAGAGGCCCTGATCTTTTAAAAGATTGCGGGCCTCATTAGGAGTCTCAGCGGAGATCCGTTCTTTGCGCTGGGCTCCGTTGGTATCGCGACCAATGGCAACGTAGGTAGGCATGGCTCTGTTAGCTCAACGGCTGAAAAGTACTGCAATTATAGCGACGGGTTCAGCTTACCGAACCCGCTAAATCTACCCGAACTCGCGTGGTGCGTGTCTTGCTCTAGCCGCACGGTCACTTCGATCCTAGGTCTAACCCCAAACCAGTAGCAGGAGTGGAAATCTGCGCTCCCTCTCTAGAGTAGGGCACCCAGTTTAAATTTCCCTGAGCGCCCTATTTAGTTACATGGGGTCGTTTACCTAAGGTCTTAGTGGCGTCCGGCGGCCGCCCCTTGGCGGGCAGCCGCATTGGGTGCTGGCGCTCCCCCAATTAGCCGTTGCAGCTCGTCGGGGCGAGAGGTCTTAGACATGGCTGCCTCAAAGGAAATCGTGCCCGCTTTGTAGAGATCGGCCAAAACCTTCTCTAGGGTCTGCATTGCCAGCTTACCTCCGGTCTGGATAGCGCCGTAGATTTGAGGGGTTTTACCTTCCCGGATCATGTTGGCGATCGCTGGGGTAATCACCATGATCTCCTGGGCCATGATGCGGCCAAACTCACCGGGTTTAGCATTAGCCTTTGGTACGAGAGTTTGGCTGAGCACCGCCACTAGCGAACCTGATAACTGCACCCGAATCTGCTGCTGCTGCTCAGGCGGAAACACGTCGATCATCCGGTCAACGGTTTGGGCCGCTGAGCTGGTGTGCAGCGTACCAAAGACGAGGTGCCCCGTTTCTGCGGCCGAAATAGCCAGAGAGATAGTTTCCAGGTCGCGCATCTCACCCACCAGAATCACGTCGGGGTCTTCCCGCAGGGCGGCACGTAGGGCATTGGCAAAACTCTTGGTGTCTTCCCCAATCTGACGCTGGTGAATCAGGCTTTTGATGGGCTCATAGACAAATTCAATCGGGTCTTCAACCGTGAGAATATGCTCAGGCCGCGTGAGATTGATGTTGTTGATCATCGAGGCCAGGGTGGTTGATTTCCCAGAGCCGGTGGGGCCGGTCACCAGAATTAGACCCCGAGGCTTCTCTGATAGCTCCCGCACAATATTGGGCAACCCCAGCGTCTCCATACTCGGAATTTTGGAGCTCAGCGCTCGCAAACAGGCCGCGTAGGTGCCTCGATCCTTGTAGACGTTGACCCGAAAACGAGCCAACCCCTTCACCCCATAGGAGCAATCCAGTTCCCAGGTTTGCTCCAGCTGTTTACGCTGGGTGTTGTTGAGCATACTAAAGATCAGCCGCTGGCACGACTCGGCAGTCATCGGCTCGTGCTCGGTGGGGGTGAGTTTGCCGCTAATACGGATGTAGGGAGGCAAGCCCGCAGACAGGTGCAGGTCAGAGCCACCCCGCTCAATTACCTCTTCCATCAAGTCTTCGATCATCAGTTCCATAGGGCTACCTCATGGGAGTTGAGAAACGTCGAGAGAATCCAGCGTTAGAAAAGCTTAGGCTAAGCCGATAAAACAATTGGTGCCTTAAGGCCCGTTGCTGCTAACAAGATGCCCACTTGGGCACAAAATGCTGTCAAACAACCGCTAATCGTGGAAGCGGGGGGTGAGACAGTAGGGACAGTCGAGCCAATCTTGCTGAAGCTCAGCGGCGCAGCTGGCGCACGTCAGCGAGGCCTTGCGCTTAGATTTTAGTTCTGCCTCTAAGCCTGTATCCGTAAAGGTTACCCGTTCCACTTCGTCGAGGGTGGTGTACCCCTGGCGCACTAAATCTAGACTGTAGGACAGCAACGTCTGCATGCCCTCTTCCACGGCTGCCTCTTTGATCAGCTCAGTAGGGGCCCCTTCGGAGATCAGCTTTTGCAGCCGCTCGGTGACGCGCAGAACCTCGTATACCCCGACCCGGCCCTTGTAGCCGCCGCCTTGGCACTTTGGGCAGAGGGTATTGCTATCCTTAGCGGCTACAAGTTCTTCTACGGTAAGGGTATTGGCCCTATAGAAAGTTATGTCTGATTCAGAGGAAGAACTCAGCCCAAAGTGGGCCAGATCTTCGGGTGTAGGGCTGTAGGAAATACGGCAGTCTGTGCAAACGCGCCGCACCAGGCGCTGAGCCAGCACTCCAATTAAGGCGCTGGAAACCATGAATGACTCTACGCCCATTTCATCGAGACGGGCGATCGCCCCGGCAGCGTCATTGGTATGCAGCGTCGTTAGCACCAGGTGCCCCGTCAAGGCAGCTTCGATCGCCGTCTTAGCCGTCTCGCGATCGCGGGTTTCCCCCACCAGAATCACATCGGGATCTTGGCGCAAGAAGGCGCGCAGAATCGACGCAAAATCCATACCCTTTTCGCGAATCACCTGCACCTGGGTTAAACCGGGCAGCGTGTACTCAATTGGGTCTTCGGCCGTGCTGATATTGATGCCGGGGTCGTTTCGCTCTGACAGCACCGAGTAGAGGGTAGTGGTCTTCCCTGAGCCGGTTGGCCCAGTCACCAAGAGGAGACCAAAGGGACGGGAGGCCATCTCCTGCACAATGCGCAGAGAGTCGGGGTCAGTGATGAGTTTGTCTAGCCCTAGCTGAGTCGCTGAGTTATCCAAAATCCGCAGTACTACCTTCTCGCCGCAGCGGCTGGGCAGGGTATTGACCCGAAAGTCAACCTTGCGCCCCTGAAATACCCGCCGAATACGACCATCCTGAGGAGCTCGACGCTCGGCGATGTCTAGCTCAGCAATGATTTTGAAGCGGGCGGTAACCGCCGGAATAATCTTTTTGGGCATCTTCGGCAGAGCTTCTTTGAGCACCCCGTCTTTGCGGAAGCGCACCCTCAGATATTCCTCTTGAGGTTCGATGTGGATGTCAGAAACGCCCTCTTGTAGAGCTTTGGCCAAAATTTTGTTGACTAAGGCAATGACCGGAGCCGCACCGGCATCCTTGAGGGCCATGCCCAGGTCAGCCTCTTCGTCGATGACATCTTCTAAGCTGCCTTCGCCGAAATCGAGCTCTTCTAAGCTAGTGTTAACATCAACGGCGGCATCTAGTTCTTCTTTCTTCTGCTTGGCTACCGCGTCGTCTAGGTAGGTAGACATCAGCCGCTGATAGTCTTCAACGGTGATGACCATGCGCCGCAGTGAAAGGCCCTGAGCCCGCAAAATACGGTTGAGGTCGTCCTGAGCTTCCAGATTCTCTGGATCGACCATGGCAACGAGCACCGAGGGGGTCTCCCCTTGATCTTTAGAGAGGGGCACCAAGCGGTGACGCCGGCAGATATCAACTGGCACTAGGGTATCGATCAGCTGCCCGATTTGAGCCGGGGAGATATCGTTGAGTTCGGGATCGAGGGATTCAACCCCGTAAAGAATTTTGAGCTCAAAGAGCTGCTGTTTTTTATACTGCCGCAGCAGCTCAGGAGAGAGCTGCTGACCAGTGAGCGACTCAAGTACATCGGTTAGCGACTGCCCGCTTTTGCGGCTCTCCGCCAGGGCTTTCTGCATCTGCTCGGAGTCAACATAGCCCGCTTGAATGAGCTTGTTGCCAAAGGGCGAAAAACTCCGCTGAAGTACTAGAGCTCGCCGGGAGGAGGAATTAGTCATAGCGCTGATGCCAAAGTGCTGGTGTAAAACAGGCTTAAACCCAATCGTATGCAGGCAGTATGCCCTAAACGGGGGGCTGTACCCACTAAGCTAGCGCGATCGCAAGCCCCACCCGCATTGACCCCGTAGTGTCGATAATACCCTTATCTAATTTATCTGCACCACGGCAGGGCAGTGGCTTGTGAATCCATCAGGTGGGATAACGCCTCAACCTGCCAAAGTCAAACCCACATTCCACGATAGAATTGGAAGCACTGCTAAGGGCAAGTCGCTGAGATAGACTTGGGCCTAGACAGAGTTGTTGCATTCACCCGTCGAGTTACATATCAGCATGGTTGACGACATTCACCACACGGCCCACGAGCCCGCTTCTGACCCCGAAGCCATTGAAGAGATTCTTGAGGAAGATGCTGTGGATATTGACTTTGACGACGTGGTCGAAGCAGCTGCAGCGACCGTTGAAGCCGCTGAAGCAGCCCCACCCCTCGGCGACGATGGCTTGGATTCGGCTGCCGTCGCTGATCTAGAGCGCCAAGTGGCTGGGCTAAAAGCCCAGCTTGAAGATCGGGCGAACCAATCGATGCGGATTGCAGCCGACTTTGAGAACTACCGCAAGCGGACTAGCAAAGAAAAAGACGAGTTGGCCACCCAGATCAAGGGCGATACCGTCATTGAGCTGCTGCCAGTGGTTGACAACTTTGAGCGGGCGCGATCGCAGATTAAGCCCCAAACCGAAGCCGAGATGACCATTCACAAAAGTTATCAGAGCGTTTATAAGCAGCTAGTAGAGACCCTTAAGCGCCTAGGGGTCTCAGCTATGCGGGCCGAAGGGCAGGAGTTTGACCCCCTGCTGCACGAAGCCGTCATGCGCGAACCGACCGCCGATCATGCCGAGGGATCCGTGATTGAAGAGTTTGTGCGGGGCTATCAGCTTGGCGATCGGGTGCTGCGCCACGCTATGGTGAAAGTGGCTGCACCCCCAGAGGATAACTCTAACAACCCAGATATTGAGAGTCCTGGCTCCTCCGACTAGCCTCTCCTCAGGGTCAAGCTGGGTGCACTCGTGCAGGCTCTTAGAAGAGATACAGCGGTTGTATCTCTATCCACTCTGAGTTCTACTAAAATCCCGCATCTAAGCAGTGCACAACAAATTACCGCAGCAGACGATAACTTCCCTGGCATAAGCGGGCAACCTAATCACAATTAGCTCGGACCGCCCTAGGCCTGGGCCAATTTCGAAGGGTACAGCGAACGATTAAGTTGAGCACCGTGGGCTATGGGTAAAGTAATCGGCATTGACCTAGGCACAACCAACAGTTGTGTCGCTGTCCTAGAGGGCGGCAAACCGGCTGTAATCGCCAGCACCGAGGGGGGCCGTACGGTACCCAGCATCGTTGGCTTTGGTAAAAACGGCGAACGATTGGTAGGCCAGTTGGCCAAACGCCAGGCAGTCACCAACGCAGAAAATACGGTTTACAGTATCAAGCGATTTATTGGTCGCCGCTGGGAAGACACCGAGGCGGAGCGCAGCCGCGTACCTTACGTCTGCGTTAGCGGTCGTGATAACACTGTAGATGTGCAGATTCGCGGCAAGGCGTTTACGCCCCAGGAAATCTCTGCCATGATCCTGCAAAAGCTCAAGCAGGATGCCGAGACATACCTAGGCACAGAAGTAACCCAGGCTGTTATCACGGTGCCAGCCTACTTCACCGATGCCCAGCGCCAAGCCACTAAAGATGCAGGTACCATTGCAGGCCTCGAAGTCCTGCGCATCATCAATGAACCTACTGCCGCAGCCCTTTCCTACGGTCTCGACAAACAAGATCAGGATCAGATTGTCCTGGTCTTTGACCTAGGCGGCGGTACCTTTGATGTGTCTATTTTACAGCTGGGGGATGGCGTCTTTGAAGTCAAAGCCACCGCTGGCAACAACCATTTGGGGGGCGACGATTTTGATAACTGTATCGTCGAATGGATGACCGCTGCTTTTCGCGAACAGGAAGGGATTGACCTATCTGCCGATCGCATGGCCCTGCAGCGCATCCGAGAAGCAGCCGAAAAAGCCAAGGTCGAGTTGTCGAGCATGCCTTCGACTTCTATCAACCTTCCCTTTATTACCGCCGACGAGTCTGGGCCGAAGCATTTAGAAATGACGCTGACTCGGGCTCAGTTCGAGCAATTTGCGGCAGAACTGGTGCAGGCTACCCTAGACCCCGTCAAGCAGGCCCTCAAAGATGCAGATTTGAGCCCTGATGCGATCGATCGCATCTTATTGGTAGGCGGCTCTACCCGCATCCCGGCCGTGCAGCAGGCAGTTAGCGCCTACTTCAACGGCAAAGCTCCCGACCGCTCTGTAAACCCCGATGAAGCTGTGGCCCTAGGAGCCTCAATTCAGGCAGGCGTGCTAGGGGGCGAGGTCAAAGATCTGCTGCTGCTCGATGTTACCCCGCTCTCCCTCGGGATTGAGACCCTAGGAGAAGTCTTCACCAAGATTATTGAGCGCAACACCACAATTCCCACCAGTAAGTCTCAGGTATTTTCGACCGCCACCGACGGCCAAACCTCTGTAGAAATTCACGTTCTCCAGGGCGAGCGAGCGATGGCTAAGGACAACAAAAGCCTGGGCAAGTTTGAGCTCACTGGTCTCCCTCCGGCTCCTCGGGGAGTGCCACAAATCGAAGTCTCCTTTGAAATAGACGCCGATGGCATTCTCAAAGTAGCGGCTCTCGACAAAGGCACAGGCCGTGCTCAAAGTATCTGCATTACAAATACCGGCGGTCTAACCGACAGCGAGGTTGATCGCATGCGCCTGGAAGCAGAGACCTACGCCGATGAGGATGGACGGCGACGACAGCTAGCAGAGCTGACCAACCGAGCTGACAACCTGTTTTATAGCTATGAGGCCACCCTGCGCGACCACGGTAGCCTGCTGAACGAGGCTACCCGGGCCGACCTAGATGAAAAAGTGGGCCAGCTGCGTGTCGCCACCCAGACCCCTAGCATTGATGTCGATACCTTCCAGGGATATATTGATGCCCTGCAATCGGCCATCTTTGCAGTCGGAACAAACGTCTACCGGGATGTAGACACCGGAGCAGATGTCGATATGGGAATTCCGGCGGCGGCTTACTCAAGCGTTGAAGCTAGCGACGATGAGGCCTATGACCCCGACTACGACGATGATATGGGCTTAGATGCCACCGTTACCGCCGACTACGAAGCCATCGACTGAGACCAAGGGGGCGGGTATTCCCACCTAGCCAAGGTGGGCACTCCTTTTAAAATGGTTTAATGTTTGATTGTTGCTGGAGTTGTCTAGGTAGCCCCCTATGGCCCGTGATTTCTATGACATGCTCGGTATTTCGCGCAACGCTGACCAAGATGACATTAAGCGAGCTTACCGACGCTTAGCCCGCAAATACCACCCCGATGTCAACAAGGATCCTGGGGCTGAAGATACCTTTAAAGAGATCAATCGAGCCTACGAAGTGCTCTCAGAGCCCGAAACCCGTGCTCGCTACGATCGCTTTGGCGAGGCCGGACTGGGAACTGCTGCTGGCGGCTACCAAGACTTTGGCGACATGGGTGGCTTTGCTGACATCTTTGAGAGCTTTTTTAGCGGCTTCTCAGGGGGCATGGGCCAGGGTACCCGGCGTCGAGGGCCAACCCGAGGCGATGATCTCCGCCTTGACTTGAGGCTTGACTTCAAGGAAGCGGTGTTTGGGGGCGAAAAAGAAATCAAGATCAGCCACCTAGAGACCTGTGGTACCTGCACCGGCAGTGGGGCAAAGCCAGGAACCCGCCCAACCACCTGCGGCACCTGTAGCGGTACCGGCCAGGTTCGTCGGGCCACGCGCACCCCCTTTGGCAGCTTTACCCAAGTGTCGGCCTGCCCTACCTGTAACGGCACCGGTGAGGTAATTGAAGACCGCTGTGACGTATGCGGCGGTAGCGGTCAGACCCAGGAAACGAAGAAACTCAAAATTACCGTGCCGGCCGGTGTCGACAATGGCACCCGGCTGCGAGTGTCGAACGAAGGGGATGCAGGGCTGCGAGGCGGCCCTGCCGGAGATCTGTACGTTTACTTATTTGTGGCCGAAGATGCCGCCTTCAAGCGCGATGGCATCAACATTCTCTCCGACCTTAAGATCAGCTATCTCCAAGCGATTTTGGGCTGCAAGCTGACTATTGACACCGTTGACGGCCCGGAAGAGCTAGACGTGCCTGCGGGCACTCAACCCGGCACCGTGCTCACCCTCGACAATCGGGGTGTGCCCAAGCTGGGCAATCCTGTCAGCCGGGGCGATCATCTGATTACCGTGCAGGTCGATATTCCTACCCGCATGAAGCCAGAGGAGCGAGAGCTGATTGAGAAACTGGCAGAAATTCGGGGTGAGAAAGTTAACCGGGGCGGCATTGAAGGCTTTTTAGGGGGGCTGTTTCGCGGATGAGTTATTCTACGGCAGCCGATGAGCGTTTAGATTTGCGGGGCACTCCCTGCCCCATTAATTTTGTGAGAACCAAGCTTCAGCTGGAGAGAATGGCTCCCGGAGCCCTTTTAGAGGTGTGGCTCGATGCTGGGGAACCCGTTGAGCAGGTACCAGACAGTCTCACTATGGAAGGCTACGGAGTAGAGCATCTGGAGGACTGCGCTGACTACTTTGTCCTCCACGTGCGTCGTCCCGTTTAGGTGGCATTCGTTGGGTCTAACGGCGCAGTGCCGACCGATTTGGGAGCAGACTTCTGGGGCCTGGTAGTAGCGACCCAGGCCAACTACTATCGAGTGAGATTAGACCCAGGTAGTGCGCTGCCTAACGGTGAGGGTTTGGATCAAACCTTGCTGTGCACCCGCCGGGCAAGACTGAAAAAAACCAATCAGCAGGTGATGGTGGGCGATCGCGTGCGGGTAGAGGCCATCGACTGGGCCGATGGACGGGGCGCGATCGCTGAAGTCAGTCACCGCCAGTCGATGCTAGACCGCCCGCCCGTGGCCAATGCTGATCAAATTTTGCTGGTCTTTGCCCTGGCCGAGCCCGACCTTGACCCCCAACAGCTAGGGCGATTTTTAGTTAAGGCTGAATCGACTGGGGTACCTGTTAGCCTCTGCCTCAACAAACAGGACTTAGTCAGTACCGACACTCGCCGCTATTGGCAGGAGCAACTCCGTCAGTGGGGTTATCCAGTCACGATGATGAGTCTGCGAGAAGAAGACACCTTAAACACGCTGCTGCCCCTGCTACAGAGCCGCACAACCATCGTCTCTGGGCCTTCTGGGGTAGGTAAGTCGAGCTTAATTAACTGGCTCATTCCTCAAGCTAGCCTGAGGACAGGCACGGTGTCAGGCAAGCTAGGACGGGGGCGACACACCACTCGCCATGTGGAGCTGTTTGAGCTACCGGGGGGTGGTTTTCTGGCGGATACTCCCGGCTTTAACCAGCCCGATCTGGCCCTGACTCCGTTAGCCCTGGGGCAGTGCTTTCCAGAAATTCGGCTGCGTCTGGCTAAGGGTGACTGTCAGTTCAACGACTGCCTGCATCGGGATGCACCGGGCTGTGCCGTGGACTCCCATTGGCCGCGCTACGACTTTTACCTCACCCTGCTGGAAGAGGCGCTGGCGTACCAAGAAAACCGCCAGCGCCAGCGTGACCCTGACGCGGCCCTCAAACTGAGAATGGGGGATCAGGGCCAGCAGCAGCAAGAACCGAGGCTTCAGGCTAAAAAATATCGCCGCCCGTCGCGCCGCCATCAGAAACAACGCCTTGATTATCTACGCTATGATCTGGATGGATCCGGTGATGCCAGCGACCCGCAGCCCAGTACCGAGGGTTGGTCTGAGGACGAGAGTTAGCCATAAAATTTCTAGCCTCTGGGGATGGCTGTCTAGATAATTGGCAGGTCTTGCCCCATCACAGCGGCAGTGCATTCAAAGAAACTATTAAAACTTCGAAATCCTGCCGGATTTTATATTTTCTTCCTTTTCTTTTGGAGTTTTCCCCAGGGTTTTCCCCAGTTTTGGCCACGTTTTCCCCAGAGAGTAACCAGGGAGTGGTGGTTTAGCCCCAGGTTGGGGATTGGGGTTCTTCACAGGTACATCAGATCCCTGATGTGTCGGCAGCTACAGATAGTCCCAGCGGGGATCGCTGAAACCCTTGAAGCCTCGTTTGCAGGAAATAGGGACTAGCGGATTGGGGGGTAGTTGGCAAGATTGACATCCCCCTGCCCTGTGGTGACAATGGTGCGACCAGCTTACACAGCGCTTCTGTTTCAACTGTTTTGCAGGCTCTCAGTTCCCTTCTAGCAAGGGATCCAGCTTGTTTAGGCCGTTGATGGGGGTCGTGTTTTGCTGTCTAGTTTCAGATTGGGGAAGTGGAGATGAGTGAGCAATCAATGGCGGCTATGGCGTCGAGAATTAGCCTGAGTGTGGAGGTGCCGGAGGAGCTGTTTGAGGCGATGCGCGACTATGTGGAGACTCACCCGTCGTGGAGTCAGCATCGAGTGTTCTGTGCAGCGCTATCGCTGTTTCTGATGCAAAACGGCATTAGCGATCGCCGCATTAACCGCCTTTATCTGGACGCCGTATTTGACTACGCCGCCTAGCTTCGCTGGGAGCCTTGGCGATGAGGCCGTTTCAGGATAGGTTCTCGTTGAAGAGAGCGGCGATTGAATTGGAGCATTTCAGCCTACCCCTTGCACCATAGCGGTCGTTGCGCAGGGTTTATAGCGTTGGCTACTGCGCTTAGGACATAAGTCACTACCATGGGCAAAAATTGGGGCAGCGCACTGGCGTATAACACTCGCTCCAAGGGATTGTGCAGAATGTCCTAACCGATCTGGCGACGGCTATAGAAGCTGGTCGGAGTCACGCTCAAAGAATAGCCAGCTCAAAGTTTAAAGTCGCAAAAGGGCATCCCAGATGGGATGCCCTTTTGCGTTAGCAGAATCTACGGGTTGAGGCCCCTTAGGAGGATGGTTCTAGACGAACGAGGCGACCGTTGGGGTCGTCGGTCAGCACGTAGAGAAAGCCGTCGGGGCCCTGGCGCACATCGCGCACCCGC
Source organism: Tildeniella torsiva UHER 1998/13D (assembly GCA_019358835.1). Taxonomy (GTDB): domain Bacteria; phylum Cyanobacteriota; class Cyanobacteriia; order Phormidesmidales; family Phormidesmidaceae; genus Nodosilinea; species Nodosilinea torsiva. The sequence goes on along the minus strand of JAHHIH010000007.1, from coordinate 17,856 downwards.
TGGCCAATGGGAATCGAAACTTGATCGACCACGGTGCCATTGGCATCGACCTCAATCCGGCGCACATCCTGGGAGACTAGCCCGCCAGCAAATAGCTGTCCCTGCCACTGGGGATAGCGATCGCCCCGATACACCGCCAGCCCCGAGGGTGCGATCGAAGGCGTCCAGTAGGTGAGCGGGTCAACCATATCTGGGCGCGATCGCTCGGTAGAGACCGGGCCACCGGAATACTCTTCGCTGTAGCTCACCACGGGCCAGCCATAGTTTTCGCCAGGCTCCAGGCGGTTGAGTTCGTCCCCGCCCCGAGAGCCGTGCTCCGTAGACCAGACCTGGCTGGTCTCAGGGTCAAGGGCCAGGCCCTGAATGTTGCGGTGACCATAGCTCCAAATCAGCGGGTTAGCGTCCGCATCATCGACAAAGGGATTGTCCGCAGGAGTCTCGCCCTCGTCAGTAATGCGCACCACCGAGCCCAGCAGGCTCTGACGATTTTGGGCCTGGTTACGAATCAGCTCCCCGTCGAGCTGCAAGGGAGGATTGCCGCCGTCGCCTAAAGCCACTAGCAGGGTACCGTCGGGCAAACACTGTAGGCGCGACCCAAAATGCTGGCCGTCTGATTTGTCGCGGTTGTTGGTAAAAATCACTGTCCAGTCGGTGAGGGTGTTGCCGTCTAGCCGCGCCCTGGCCACCTGGGTGCGGTTGGCCTGCTGAGTGCCATCGGCGTAGGCCAGGTAGATCAAACCATTGTCTTCAAACTCAGGGTGCAGAGTAATGTCTAGCAGCCCCCCCTGGCGAAAGGCCAGCACCTCAGGCACCCCAGCGATGGGAGTGGGGTCTAGGGTGCCGTTGCTGACCCGGCGCAGCCGTCCAGGGCGCTCGGTAATCAGCATGTCGCCGTCGGGCAGCCAGACCATGCTCCAGGGATGCTCTAGGCCGTCTACAACGGTGACCGGCTCGACGTTGTTCACCACTGCCTCGGTAGGTGGATCCTCAGGAGCAGGGGATTCGACTTGGGCGGTGTCACTGGAAGTCTGGGCTGTGGGACTGGGGGCTGAAGCGCAACTGCCCACGGCAAGCAGAATGAGGCCGGGCACCAAAATTGCGGTAAACCGAGTAAACACCATAAGTACCGAAACGTTTTTGACAAGACTAAGGACTAGGGGCGATCGCCTTGACCGCCATCTATGCCTAATCTCGCTGGGGTCTACAGCCAGCGCCATCTACCCACAGACAGAGCTGGCGGTTCCAGCGATCATCTCTCAGCCGTCAGAGCCGTTGCCAGCCCAGGGACGGCGCAGGTGCAGGGGCAAATGGGCACAGTCGTTGAGCTGGCGCACAAAGGGGCCGTACTCCATCAGCTCTACCAGCGACACGGCGGTGACGGGCATGGCGAGGCGATCGCGATATCGACCGACATCAATGCCCAGCAGCGTGCACAGCATAATCCGCAGGGTGGCCTTGTGGGACACAATCAGCACATTGCCATCGGGGTAGGTCTCTTCGATTTCAGCCAGCACGTCGGAGCTGCGCCGGGCCACCTGCATCGCCTTTTCGCCATCGGTGGGGGTGTTCCAGGCGGGGTCAGCCAGCCAGCGGATGTAGTCGTCGTGGAAGGCGGTGTTGACCTCGGCGGGGGCCATCCCTTCCCACTGGCCAAAGGACAGCTCTCGCAGATGGTCACGACGCTGCACCGCCAGACCCGTAATCTGGCACAGGGGCTGCACCGTGGCGGCAGCGTGGCTGAGGGGGCTACAGAAAACCGCCTTCCAGTCGAGGTGGTGGTAGGCCTTGGCAAAATAGTCGGCCATTTGCTGGCCCTGGGCCGTCAGCGCTACCCCATCTTGGCTACAGTAGCGACCCGTGCGGCAGTACTCGGTTTCGGCATTGCGGAGTAGGTAAAGCCTCAGGGGCATAGGGCAATTGACCTCAGGTGGAGGGGAGCGATCGCAGCTGGTCGCTCAGGTGGGAGCGATCGGCAATGGTGTGGAACAACGGCCCGCGCGGCCCCAACTCGACCACACTCACAGCGGCAACGGGCATATCCATGCGATCGCGGTAGCGGCCCACATCAATGCCCAGCAGGGTGCACAGCATAATGCGAATGGTGGCCTTGTGAGACACGAGCAAAATATGGCCACCAGCATGGGTGCGCTCAATTTCGTCGAGCACCTGGGCCGATCGACGGGCGATATCGACGGCTCGTTCGCCCCCCACCGGGGCATACCAGGCCGGGTCAGTCAGCCAAGCCACGTACTCGTCGTGGTGCTCGCGGTCAACGGCGGTCGGGTGCATGCCTTCCCAGCGGCCGTACATGACCTCCCGCAGCCCGTCGCGCAGCCGCATCTCTAAGTTCAGCCCATCGCACAGCGGTCGAGCCGTTTCTACCGCCCGCCGCAGAGGGCTGACGTAGGCGGCGCTCCAGGGCAAATGGGCGTAGGTTTCAGCAAACTCCTGGGCCATGGCCACGCCCTCGGAGGTCAGACCAGGGTCGTTTTCGGGGGTGCCGCAGTAGCCCCCCGTAAGACTGTAGGCCGTTTGGCCGTGACGCAAAAAATAGAGAAAAACTCCCATTGGTGCCTGGCGGTAAACAATCGCGATAGTTCCTCGGAACCACCTTCTACCAGCAGCCCTAGAACGCTCAACCCACGGCAAAGGGCTCGTCATCCCTAATCTAACCTACGGGCTAGAGAACCCAAAACAGGTTCAGAATTGTATAAGGCCGAGCTAAATCTTGGCCTATTCCAGGTCTCGGCGTCCCTCCAACGCGCGCGCCAGGGTGACCTCGTCGGCATATTCTAAGTCGCCCCCCATGGGCAGGCCAAAGGCGATGCGCGTTACCCGAGTAAAGGGCTTGAGCAATTGGCCCACATAGAGGGTCGTGGTGTCGCCCTCAATGCTGGGGCTAATCGCCATAATCACCTCTTGGGTGCCCTCTTTGCTAACCCGGTGGACTAAGGGGCCAATGTTGAGCTGCTCGGGGCCAATGCCATCCATAGGGGAGATGAGCCCGCCCAGCACGTGGTAACGGCCTCGATATTCGCGGGTTTTCTCAATGGCGATGACGTCGCGCGAGTCGGCCACCACGCAGAGGGTCTGGGGGTCGCGGTTGGTAGCCCGACAGATGTCGCACACTGGGTCAGCGGACAGGTGAAAGCACACCGAGCACTGCCCTACCTGGGCTTTGGCATCTAGGAGCGCCTGGGCAAGGGCCTGCACCTCGTTTTGAGGGCGCTTAAGAATGTGCAGCGCCAGGCGCTGGGCCGATTTAGGGCCAACCCCCGGCAGCCGCTGGAATTCTTCAATCAGTCGAGCCAGGGGACGGGTGTAAATGGGGACAGACTCCTAGGGGTTGTTCAGTATTTAAATTGTACGTGTAAGGCTGTGAATGTAAGGTGAGCAATGGCAGATTTGAGCGGTATGTGGCTGGGCACTTACTGGCAACGGGACACCCCAACTCGATTTGAAGCCACCCTGGTGCAGGGGGGCAATGCCCTAAGCGGCAGCATTCTCGATAGTGGTTATCTGGGCGAAGCCCAGTTGAGCGGCACCGTAACAGGTCGCCAGGTACAGTTTGTCAAACGCTATTTGGGCCGGGGGCAATCGCCCATCGATTACACAGGAACGGTGTCTGAAGACGGGGATCATATTGCCGGGCAGTGGAGTATCGCCGGTTTCGATACCGGCCTATGGGAGGCCCACCGCAGCGATGACGACCTGAGTGCTAGCTGGCAGGCGATTTTACAGCGAAACTTGGCACCAACCCTCAGCTAAGAGCCAAAATCCAAGCTTTTGTGCTCTGGCTGGCATTTTTTGCCCCCAGAGAGGGCTTAAATTGCCTACTATCCGGTTGCCCTAGGCAACCTCGATACCGTACTCAGGATCGGGGAACAATGCATTCTGTCTGGTTGCAGTTGTTGAAGCCCACGGTGATAGTGGGAATTTTGATGGCCAATGTGGCGCTACCCAAGTTTCCGGTGGCAGCACCTGAGCAAAACTCCCAGGCCATGGTCGCCGTGCCCAAGGTTGAGACCCTGGCAGAGCTATATCGTCTGCGCGATCGCCTAGGGATTGAACTCAGCCATTACCCCACAGTAATGGTGGCCACTCGCTCCGGGGTAGGGCCACCACCTGCCGATGTGCTGACACAGCTGGGGACAATTAACTATCGTCTGCAGCAGGAAGAAATCGCCCGACAGCTTCAGCAGCGAGCCGAGCAGGCCGCCGCCGCGGCGATCGCCCTGGGCAACCCGGCCACCCTACCTGCCTCAGAACTGGCTACCGCCTACACCCACTGGGATCAAGCTGTAGCAGCGCTGAACCAAATTCCACCTAACACCTTCGCTGAGGCCCAGGCAGCGGCCAAAAAACAGCAGTATGAACAGCAGCGGGCGATCGCGGCTTACCACTACGACACCGCCCGCTCGGCATTTTTACAGCCCATTGTGGAACAGACGGGCCTAGCCTCGCGGGTGCGCCTAACGGTGTGCTCGCTACAGCGAGAATGCCGACGGTGGCAGGGCCACCTACCGCCAGCTAGCCCCGCCAGCCTGATTAAAGTGCCGGTTGCGATCGCGCTCATGGCCAAGCTTCACCAAGAGGGCACTGTCCCCAGCACTACTATCTGGGTTAGCCCCAGCAATTGGACGGAGGATGCCGGTTCTATCTGGGTCAGAACCGAATATCCCGCAGAGCAGATCATGGCCGACATGATTAGCGCCAGCGGTAATATCGCTACCAACCAGCTGATCGACTACATCGGGTGGGAGGGCATCCAGCAAAGTCTGCAAAGTCACGGATACCAGGCCACTCGCGTCACTAAAAAACTGGTGGGCGAATCGACCTATCCCGCCAACGCCGGTAACACCCCCAACCGCATCACCACCGACGAGCTAACCGACATGATGGTGGCCATTTATAACGGGGAGTTTCCGGGAGCTGACTTGATTGAAGCGGCGCTGGCTGACCAGCGCGATCGCAACCTGGGCCACGCGGCTGTGCATTCCCCGAACGACTGGTTGGGCGAAAAGACTGGCCGCAATTCTAAGGTACTGGGCACAACTACAGCCATTAGCGTGGGCAGCCAGCGCTACATCATCACCGCTACCCTCGACTACAGCGGCAACGAAGCGGCCATGCGATCGATCGTTGCCGGGGTCAGTCAACACCTGCTCACCCACGATGGCTTTGAGCCCGAGGCAGACAGAGCTGAGGAGGTAGCCACCCGCCCTAGAACGTTCTTGCCCTAGGGGCGATCGCCTCTGGATTCAGTAGAATCTAACAGAATCCAGGCAAGTCGAGCCTTTTAACCGCTCTACCCAGCAGGAAAGCCGCCACAGACTTTTAGCTACCGCGCCAACCAATCGACTAACGCCTGTCGCATCGTAGCGACCGGCACCGGGCAGTTCAGCCAAATCTCCAGAGCAGCAGCCCCCTGCTGCACCAGCATTTCTAGTCCGTCTAGGGTCTTTAGCCCCCGCTGGTCGGCCAAAGTCAGCAGGCGGGTAGGTCGCGGTGTATAGATCAAGTCATAGACCAGGGCATGGGACGGAGCCAAAGCTAGATCTTCTGCCGTCAAGGGAGTTTGCCCGGCAGTGGTGTGCATACCGAGGGGAGTTGTGTTGACAACTAAATCGGCGGTGGGCAGCAAGGTCGGTAGCGCTTCCCAAGGATGAACCGTGAGCGGAGTTTGCAGGGGCGAATTGACCCAGCCCTGCTGAAAGACAGCCAGAGCTTCAGATCTGCGACCCACCACCTGCACCGATTTAAATCCCAGCTGGGCACAACCCGCCACTACAGCCCTGGCCGCCCCCCCGTTGCCCAAGACCAGCGCGGTGCTCCCAGTCCAGGATTTTGATGCTTTGAGCGGGGCCACAAACCCAGCTACGTCGGTATTGGTGCCTGCCCAACCCTGCTCGGTGCGCCATACCGTGTTAACTGCACCAACGGCTTGGGCTTCGTCAGTAACCGTTGCCAACAGAGGCAGAATGGCCTGCTTGTGGGGAATGGTGATGCTAAATCCTCGCACCCCAGTGGCGGCAAAGCCAGCGATCGCCGCTTCAAGCCCCTCTGCCAGCACCGGAAAGGGTACATAGACATAGTCGGCCCCAAGTTCTGCCAGAGCAGCGTTGTGCATCACCGGCGACAGGGAGTGGGTAACCGGGTCGCCAATGATGCCGAGGATTTGGGTGGTTCCAGTGATGCTCATGGCCTTACCCTCGATTCAAATAGCTGAACTATTTTGTTCACCACATCTTCGATAGAGAGGCCATCGGTGTTGAGGGCGATCGCATCGTCGGCCTGGCGCAGGGGCGACACTCGGCGACTGCTATCTTTGCGATCGCGATCGTCGATGGCCTGCTCCAGGTCACTGAGGGATACTGCGGCCTGCCCCTGGGCAGCTAGGTCGCGCTGGCGTCGGCGGGCCCGCTCACCCACCGACGCGGTGAGAAAAATTTTCAGCTCCGCCTGGGGAAACACCTGGGTACCAATGTCGCGGCCTTCCATCACAACACCGCCGCAGATACCGTACTGCTGCTGCTGGCACAGGAGGGTCTCGCGCACGGTGGGCTGGGCTGACACCACCGAGACCTGAGCCGTCACGGCAGGGCTGCGAATGGCCTGGGTCACTTCCTGGCCGTTGAGCCAAATGCGGCTGGGGTAGGCGGCAAAGGCAGAGTCATCGCCCGAGGCCTCTAGCCGGATGTCGCAGTCCTGCACGAGTTCTGCGATCGCAACCTCGTCCTGCAAATCAAGACCCTGCTCCAGGGCCAGCCAGGTTACCGCCCGGTACATCGCGCCACTGTCGAGGTAGAGCAGGTTGAGGCGCTGGGCTACCTGGCGAGCCACGGTTGATTTGCCGGCCCCGGCAGGCCCATCAATGGCCACAATGGGCTGGCGATCGCGCAGCAACACATTGTCAATCAGCCGAGTATTGCCCAGATGGGCCGCCACCGCCAGCATCCCCAACGTCTCCACTCGCTCAAGGGATTGTAGCGTTTCAGGGTGCACCAGTTCGACGTATTGGGGCCTCAGGGCGGGCTCCTGGGCCAGTTCTGCATACACAGCCGCCGCCAGCTCCGTGCCCAGCCGCTCACCAGACTGAAAGCAATGTTGGGCTGCCATCAGACCCCGATAGAGCACGGCTGCCTGCTGACGCTCGGCCTCACTCAGGTAGCTATTGCGAGAGCTGAGGGCCAAACCACTCGCCTCTCGCACTGTTGGGCAACCCACCAGCTGGCCGGGCAGATTGAGATCGCGCACCAGGCGCTTCAAAATTGCCAGCTGTTGAGCATCTTTATAGCCAAAGTAGGCGCGATCGGGGGCCACCAGGCTCAGCAACTTCGTCACCACCGTAGCCACCCCCTCAAAATGGCCTGGCCGGTGAGGGCCGCACAGCACCGCCATCATCGTTTGGGGAGGAGTCACCTGGGTCGTGGCGTTTGCCTGCGGGTCAGCAGCGCCGTAGAAGGCAGCGGGAGTGGGCATAAACACTGCATCAACTCCAGCCTGTTCACACAGACGCAGGTCTTGCTCCGGGGTGTGAGGGTAGCGGGCCAAATCTTCCTGGGGGCCAAACTGGAGGGGATTGACGAAAATGCTGACCACAACCACCGCATTCTCCACCCGTGCCCGCTCGATCAGGCTCAGATGACCTGGGTGCAGATGGCCCATAGTGGGTACCAGCCCGACTGCTACGCCATCTTCTGTAGTCTGATCCTGGCGTGCTTGGGCTAAATATCGTTTTACCCCTTCAACCGTCTTGAGTACTCGCACAATCTCCCCATCCTCTACTGCGTGCCCTCTTGATGTGCACGGGTGTGACAGCTGACATTCTGGCCACCTCACACCAAAAGTAATACCGTACCAGATTTAAAGTCGTGGGCATATCGCCCAATGCCCTGCTCTGCCATGACTTTACTTCAGCGCTTCTGCAGCTCTAAGGCTAGGGCAGACCATCAAAAACCCTCTCCACCAGTTGGGTTGGAGAGGGCTAGCTTCAATCCCCGGAGCATCAACCTCCAGGGCGTCAACCCCCAGGGCATCGACGTTGGCCAAAGCGACTATTCAGCCGACAGCACCTCTAGCTGCACCCGGCCCACTCCGCTGGCCCTGATGCCAATATTGCCGGCCGCCGCTGCGGAGAGGTCAATCACCCGACCGTGGCCAAAGGGCCCGCGATCGTTGATGCGCACCACCACCGACTGGCCCGTAGACAGGTTAGTGACTCGCACCCGAGTGCCAAAGGGCAGAGTGCGGTGGGCAGCTGTCAGGTCGTTTTGGTTAAATACCTCGCCACTGGCACTACGTCGTCCGTGGAACCCAGGCCCATACCAAGAGGCCATACCGGTAAGCGTGGAGGTCACGATACCGACTTGCCCTGCCGCCGCCGCAGGCTCAGGCAGGCCCTCAATGCGGGCTATGGGAGGGGCGTCGCCCAGCAGCCGCCGCAGCCGATTTGCGATATGGAGGGCATCTTCTCCAGGGTTGTCGGTGGTATCGGGCAAAATAGTTTGGTCATCGAGGGTGATCAGGGGTTCGTCGCCCCAAGCAACCACAAAGGCCTCATCTTCGCTGTCCCAGCGGGCCACGATAGCATCAGCGTCACCGTTAGCCGCTAGCGATTGCAGACGAGCTACAACAGCATCTGCTCGGCGCTGGGGTTCTTGGGCATCTGAGGCTACCGCGACCGTGCCACGACTGGCACTAAGGGTTTCAAGCTCACCCCCCACCAGGGTCAAAACCGGAATCGAGCGAATGTAGACCGTAGCTGCCTGGCGAGAGTCTAGGGGATGGGGAAATACGGTAGCTGTCTCGAGCGTATCGCTAGCGGAGTCAGCGGGCTGAGGCAAAGGCGCTGACTCAGGTGCGGCAGCCTCAGCGTTGGGGATCTCTTGGGCCTGGGGAAAGACAGTAGCGGTCTCGAGCGTGTTGTCGGTGGAATCAGGGGGCTGAAGCAATAAGGCTGAGTCAGGTTGGCTAGGCTCAAAGGTTGAAGGGTCAGAGTCCGCAAGCGAACCTGCTTCAGGGAGATGAGACAGAATATCAGCATGATGCGCTGTCTCGGGATCCAGGGAAAGGCTATTATCGCCTTTATCCTGGGCTTGAGTGGGCAGGGGTGCTCCAAAAACGGACATAGCGACGGCAACCGTCAGTCCGCCCAATACATGATGTTTCATTTACACCAAAAGAATTCAACAGAAAGAGCAGGGGATAGATTCTGGCGGTAGAAATTGCGCAGAACAGGCAACACAGGAATTGCCTTAAATCCCGTACCCATTGCAAATTGGTCTTCGGTTTTTGACGAAATGTAACCTAGCACGTTCGGACGGCATTGCGAATCCGGGCATGTACCCGTAGGTGTAACCTTCGGTCACAAAATAAAACTGTAGCTGACCTCACACAATTAGCTGAATCCACTACTGTAACTGGGCTTGCCGGGTCTCAGCTCACCTCGGTCAACTTTCAAATTATTTATGGATAGAGTCAACTGAGTTAGGTAAGATTAATCAGTCCATTCACCGTTTTGCAGATTTCTGTCAACGAAAGGTAAAGTTTCCGGAACTCTGTTTGTGCTCTCAGCTACTCCATTTTTCTGCTGATAGGGGACTATCGCGGTCAGCACTGCCCCCTAACGATTGAGGCAGTTGCACCAAAAATATCATTATTTGGATCCAATATCCAGCAGATTAAAGCGCCAATCAGGGCGATCGCCGCTGCTGCCCCCCCCTGGCCCATTGACGAAGCTCACCGCCGTTTCTAAGGTAAGAGACTGGCCATACAGGAGAAGTTGACCCCATGGACTATCGGGACGCTGGTGTAGATGTAGAAGCGGGGCGTGGCTTTGTGCAGCGCATTCGCACTCTGGTTGACAGCACCCGCCGTCCAGAGGTGTTGGGGGGCTTAGGAGGCTTCAGCGGACTCTGCGAGTTACCCAGTGGCTACCGCGAACCTGTGCTGGTGTCGGGTACCGACGGCGTGGGTACCAAGCTCAAAATTGCCCAGCTTACCCAGCGCCACAGCACCGTTGGCATTGATCTGGTAGCCATGTGCGTCAACGATATTCTCACCAGCGGGGCCGAACCGCTGTTTTTTCTCGACTATCTGGCCACGGGAAAGCTTGAGCCCGCTGCCCTGGCAGAAGTTGTAGAGGGCATTGTGGCGGGCTGCCGTCTGGCGGGCTGTGCTCTCTTGGGGGGCGAAACCGCCGAGATGCCTGGCTTCTATGGCCCTGGTGAATACGATCTGGCGGGTTTCTGCGTCGGTGTAGTTGAGAAGTCTCAGATTTTAGATGGCAGCCGGGTAGAGGTGGGCGATCGCATCATTGGTCTAGCTAGCAGCGGGGTACACAGCAACGGCTATAGCCTGGTGCGCAAGGTGGTGGCCGAGGGCCAGCGGGCTGACGCCGCTACTACGGGCTATAGCTGGGATGAAACCGTGCCGGCCCTAGGCAACCACAGCCTGGGGGAAATCTTGCTCACCCCTACCCGCATATATGTAGAGCCCATCCTCAAGGCTCGCCGCGAGGGGCTCACCATCCACAGCATGGCCCATATTACCGGCGGCGGTCTGCCCGAAAACCTGCCCCGCTGCCTGGGGCCAGATCAGGACATTCACCTCCATGTCGGCAGTTGGCCAGTACCTGCGGTGTTTGGCTGGCTAGCAGAGGCGGGTCAGGTGCCTGCCGTCGATCTCTACAACACCTTTAATATGGGTCTGGGCTTTGCTCTGGTGGTGCCGCCTCAGGAGAGCGATCGCACCCTCGATTGGCTCGCCCAACATCAGGTCGAGGCCTACCTGGTGGGCGAAGTGACCTCTGGGTCGGGTCAGGTCACTGGCCTACCTGAGTAGTTCCCTAGCCCCTGGCTGAGTCCCCTTTGCTCTCGCCCCTAGAAACAACTCCGATCCGAAGCCTTGCTGAAGAACTACCCCCTTCTGGCTCAATAGCCGATACCGTAGAAGGGCAGCATAATTGGGAACGTCCGTTGAAATCTTCGACTCTGAACTGGCAGCCAGTGGTGCTGAGCTTTCTCGCGATTGTGGGCCTAGCTCTGGTAACCAGTAGTTTTGTCATTATTAACCCAGGTCAAGCCGGGGTGCTGAGCATTCTGGGTAAGTCTCAGGATGGGGTGCTGCTAGAGGGTATTCACCTGAAGCCACCCCTGGTGTCTACGGTCGATGTGTATGACGTAACGGTGCAGAAGTTTGAGGTGCCAGCCCAAAGCTCAACCAAAGACCTGCAAGATCTCTCTGGCCGCTTTGCCATTAACTTTCGCCTTGACCCCACCGAGGTCGTGACTATTCGTCGCACCCAAGGCACCCTAGAAAACATCGTGTCTAAAATTGTCGCGCCCCAAACCCAGGAATCGTTTAAGATTGCCGCCGCCCGCCGCACCGTAGAAGAAGCGATTACCCAGCGGTCTGAGCTTAAGCAAGACTTTGACGACGCTCTCACGATGCGGCTCGACAAGTACGGCATTCTAGTGCTGGATACCAGCGTGGTTGACCTAACCTTTTCGACCGAGTTTGCCAAGGCTGTAGAAGACAAGCAAATTGCCGAACAGCGCGCCCGCCGCGCCGTTTACATCGCCCAAGAGGCAGAGCAGGAGGCCCAGGCCGAAATTAACCGGGCTAAGGGTCGAGCCGAAGCTCAGCGCCTGATTGCTGAAACCCTCAAGGCCAAGGGCGGTCAGCTTGTCCTGCAAAAAGAGGCGATCGAGGCGTGGAAAGGCGGGGGTGCTCAAGTACCCCGAGTCTTGGTCATGGGCCAAGGCAGCACCGTGCCGCTCCTCTTTGACCTGCAACAAGTCGCCAATGACGAGGCGGATCAGCCAGGCTAACCCAGTGGCCTAAAAATGTTGAACCCTGCTTGCTCCGCTGTAGCGGAGCAAGCAGGGTCAACCTCTGTCAGAACAGGTTTCTACAAGGCTAGACTAATGGCCTCGATGGGGGAATAGGTAATTTCTCGCACCATTCCGGGCTGGCCCAGCGCTTCAGCCTGTTTGTCGTTGTAGCTGACCATAACCGCACCAGCATTGCCCGCCCGCACCGTTAAGGCCTGATCTGCGGTCCACAGGCGGGTATCCCCCGGCTGCAAAATACCTTCAAACTCAGTTTTACCGTCGGAGGTGATGCGCAGCCAAGACTGGGCCGTAAGCGTCATTTTGACCTTAATCGGAGCTTGGGGATCCTCAGGCTCGGCGGCAGCCGGGGCGGGAGTACTATTTGAGACTGGGTTAGCGGGTGCCTCGACTCCCTCTAAGGGGTTTAAAGGAGGCAGCACAGTCACCTCTGGGGCCGTCTGCCGCAGCACGTAGGACAGTCCGCTGATAGCCGCCACCAGTAACACAAAATAGGCACCGTAGAGGTGCAAAGGGCGCAACTGTGCCGCTGGAGTCTCTTTCCAGGAGGGCCGCTGAATGCGCGGTGGGGTAAAAAATTGACTGGCTAAGGTCTCGCCATCGAGGTTGAGGGCATCGCCGTAGCGGCGCAGCAGGCCACGGATATAGACGGGTTCAGGCAATCCATCTAGATCACCCTGTTCGATGGCGGCCAACAAGCTAGGACGAATCAACGTTTTTTCAGCCATGACCTCTAGGCTTTGTTCCTGCTGCTGGCGAGCCGAGCGCAGCAGCATACCAAGCTCCGAGAGCTGTTCTCGGTAGAGGGCATTAGGATCAACCAACTCTTTTGTCTTCATACAGGGAAAATCTAGCTCAAGACGGCGAACAGCTAACGAATGACGGAGGCAGTTTGCTGAGGGGTTGATTGAACCGATGACTCAGCTAATAATGCCTCAATTTCGGCAGATGATAAAGCCCTGTAAGCCCCCACACCTAAGTTGCCTAGCGTGACTGAACCCACTGCGGTTCGGTGTAAGTCTATCACCCGATGCCCTAGGGCCTTGGCAACTCGACGGATTTGACGGTTGCGCCCTTCCTGAAGAATAACCTCAAGCTGGGTATGGTTTGAGTTAGTGGCGATGACTTGAACCTGAGCAGGGCGGGTCAGCTGGCGATCGAGCCAGATGCCCTGTCGCCAGGCGTCAAGGGCTGAGGGGGACAGCTGACCGTCGAGACGTACCCGATAGGTTTTAGAGACGTCGTGACGGGGATGGGTGAGCCGAAACGTGAAGTCACCATCGTTGGTGAGCAGCAGCGCTCCGGTCGTGTAGGCATCTAGTCGCCCAACGGGGTGTATGCCAACAGTCTGTAGCTCAGGGGGTAAAACAGTGAGGACAGTAGGACGATCTTCAGGATCCGCACAGGTAGATACCATGCCGAGGGGCTTGTGCAGCAGCAGGTAGTGCTGGGTCGGTCGGTGATGGGGCTGGAGGGGTTGCTGATTGACTTCAATGCGATCGCAACTGGGGTCGGCCCGCTGCCCTAAGTGAGCCACAACTCCGTTAACCTGCACCTGCCCCGCTTCAATCATCTGCTCGGCCTGCCGCCGGGAGGCAACCCCATACTGAGCAAGAATTTTTTGTAGCCGTTCTGCCATGACCTGGTGACGCGTAGATAGGTGACCCCGACAGGGTTAAGTAAACCTGCTTAACAATTATGGCAGCAATCTAGGGTATCTGAGTATAAGTTCTTACTAATACCATTAAGTAAGGATTAAGTAGGGATGCTCAACTCGGCCAATAGGCTGAGGGCAACGGGCGCCAAAACGCCTCTACTAACTCGGCTACTCAGTCTGGGTAGTCGGCAGCCGCAGCCGCAGCCAGCCACCGCCCAGATCAGGGTGATTGGCGGCGGTAATCGTGCCATTGTGGGCCTCAATAATTTGGCTCACAATGGCCAGGCCCAACCCTGTGCCCCGACCCACTTCTGCAGCAGTACCGGCGTCTACAGGGACTAGGTCAACCAGCGGGTCAGTGCGAGTGCGCGAGGGATCGGCCCGGTAGAAACGGTCAAAGATATAGGGCAGATCTTTGGCGTCGAAGCCCGGCCCCATATCCATCACGTCGAGAATGATGGTATCTGGCTCTGGTTTGGTATCGTGCCCCTCGCCTAGGGCAGACCCCGGATCTAACAGCCGAACATAGACGGTGGCGCGACTGGGACTGTGTTTAATGGCATTGTCGATCAGGTTCAGCAGCACCCGATGAAACAGCGGTTCATCGAGATTGGCCAGGCAGTGGGAAGGGCCGCCGTAGTCTAGATTGAGCGCTTTGACCTGGGCCAGAGGTTCTAGGCTTACCCACGCTCGCTGCACCAGCTGGGGCAAATCGACAGGTTTGAGGCTCAGGCCCTGGAACTGATCCCCCTGGAGACGGCTGAGATTCAGGAGGTCTTCGACCAAATTGCTGAGACGAATGGTTTCGTTGACTAGGCGGTCAAGCCAGCGGCGCTGGCTCTCATCAACGCGGGGCTGGAGGGTTTCGGCCACTAGGCGAATAGAGGTAAGGGGGGTTTTGAGTTCATGGGCCACGTCAGAGGTCCAGCGATCGCGCTGCTGCACGAGCAACGCCGCCTCTTGGCGGTTCTCTAAAAACACGCCGACTTCACCGCTATCGAGAGGGATAGCATAGCCCCGCAGGGGAAAGGTTGGTTCTTCTTTAGGGTGCAGCGGGTCTGGGGAAATTTGATAGAGCATCCACTCGCGCTGGCAGTGGGCTTGCTTTTCGCGGGTTTCTTCAATCAGCGCGTCGAGTTCGTAGGAGCGGGCCACCTCTAGCAGCAGGCGGCGACGCTGTACAGGCCCGGTCAGAGGCTGGTTCATCTTGAGCAGGCGGTTGGCCTGGTCGTTGCACCAGATCAGCTGGTTTTCTTCGTCGACCTGTAGGTAGCCGATGGGAGCCGTTTGTAAAATGCGCTCTAGGGTATCGCGGCTGGTGCCTAGCGATCGCAGCTGCCGCTGCTGCTGCGGCTGGGTTTTTACCAATTGCTCAACCTGCCCTAGGGCCGTAGGCCAGTCAGTGGCTTGCAGGGTCTTAATTAAACGCCGCTCGCGGTACCGCTGCCGCCCCTGCTGCCAAAACAACAGTAGCGCCCCCGTAGCTAGACCCAGCAGATACGCAAAAATAGTCAACCTTTTCCCTGGCCGCAGCGATTAAGTCTTGTCCAAGCCTATCGCACAAAAAAGCACCCCCACAGAGGTGCTTCAGTAAAATAACGACTCAGGCAAACTCCTACCCTTAGAAATGAGCAGTAGCTCCGACCTTGCGGACGAAGCTACCTCTTAGCCTAACCGGGCAAACTCAGTCTATCGAACAGCCGCTCCGCGGTACTTGAGACCCTGGGGATGATCAGCTTTAGCCTGGGGTGCCACGTGGCGAGTGGCAACAGCACCGCGATAGCGACCAATAACTTCTTCAGATATGGTTACTTGAGCAGTAGCCGGTTCGTAATCAACGCCGCGATACTTCAAGGACATCTTTCGCCTCTCCTTAATAAATGAAGGTGGGTAAACAGAGGCGCGTTCCTTCGAGCTAGTGCTCTACTTCCGTCTCTTGTGAGAGAGATGAACGATTTGTTTCTGTATTCATTGTTACTGTTTATCCTGTGACTGTCAAGTCTATTTCTCTGTTAGAAAAGTTTTGTAAAACTCCCCTGTCCACCGTTCGTATTCCTTATCTGTGGCCTGTTGACCTATGCATACGCCGATTCCGCCCCACCGCTATTTTCCCTATCTGACCTGGACGGAGATTGAGGCCATGGAGGATCGCGAAAACGTGGTCATTGTGCAGCCCATGGGGGCGATCGAACAGCACGGCCCCCACCTGCCCCTAGTGGTTGATAGCGCTATCTGTACCATGGTGTTGGGTAAGGCACTGGCGCAGTTAGATCCGGCGGTGCCGGTCTATAGCCTGCCGCCCCTGTACTATGGCAAATCAAACGAGCACTGGCACTTTCCGGGCACCATTACCCTGTCAGCTGAGACCCTGCTGCGGGTAATCCACGAAGTGGCCGAGAGTCTTTACCGGGCCGGGTTTCGTAAGCTGGTGTTGCTCAATGCCCATGGTGGCCAGCCCCAGGTGCTAGAGATTGCCGCGCGGGATCTACACCAAATCCACAGCGATTTGCTGGTATTCCCTCTATTTGTTTGGGCGGTGCCCAACTGCGCTGGCGATTTGCTCACGCCTAAAGAGATGGAGCTAGGCATTCATGCCGGCGACGCTGAAACTAGCCTTATGCTGTCGATCATGCCCGATCAGGTGCGTATGGAGCAGGCCAAGGCCGAGTTTCCCCAAAATTTGCCGACGGAGAGTTGGCTAACTATGGAGGGGGCTTTGCCCTTTGCCTGGGTAACCCGCGATCTCAGCGCCAGCGGCGTTTTGGGCGATCCGACCGTGGCCACGGCTGAAAAGGGGGAGCAGCTTTTAGAATCGTTGGCGACTAGCTGGGCGATCGCCCTGGAAGACATCTATCGATTTCGTCAGCCCCAGACCAACCCGGCCTGAAAACTATCTGGGGGCGATCGCAGAGGGCGCGATCGAGCATGTGCTCCACAACGGGCGTGATTCATTGCCAGATTGCGCTCCTGGAGTTTGCTATACTCATAAACTGACAAGGCGGCGACATAGCCAAGTGGTAAGGCAGAGGTCTGCAAAACCTCCAACCCCGGTTCGAATCCGGGTGTCGCCTTTAACGGTAAACCGCTAGATTCAGCCCCCAGAGGCCCCTTCAGACGGCGAGTGCAGCACTTCGGTGCAGCGCTCGCCGTTTCTGTTTTGAGCATGTTTGGACATGTTTAGACAGGCTATTGGGGTAAAAATCGTGGCACCTAGTGTCACTATGAGCTGAGAAGTAGTACTTTTTGAGTGCAGGTATACCTATGGCCAAGTTGATTAGGACATAGACTAAATGAGGGAGTCTCATTGTGTGCGAGTGACATGGCCAAACCCTATAGCCTTGATCTGCGTCAGAAGGTCATCGATGCGATAGAACTCGATGGGTTGAAGAAGAGTGAAGCCAGTGCGCTGTTTCAAATCAGCCGTAACACCATCGACTTGTGGCTGAAGCGCAAAGCGGCGACCGGTTGCCTTGAACCAACCGTCAGGGCGGTGTCTACTGCTCAGGGGAAGATCCAGAACTGGGAAGCGTTTCGAGCCTTTGCTGAGCAGCATTGCTCCCAAACCCAGGCCGAGATGGCCGAGCTTTGGCCCAGCGATGTCAGCCGACGGACGATCTCACGCGCGCTGAAGCGGATTGACTGGACGCGAAAAAAAAGACCTACGGCTACCGCCAGCGCGATGACACAAAACGGAGCGCGTTTGTAGCTCAAGTCGCTGACCCCCAAGCACCTCATTGGGTCTACGTCGATGAGTCTGGGATGGATGAGCGAGACAATTATGGGTTTGGCTACTCGCCTGCTGGCGAGCGGTGCTATGACCTCAAGTCGGGACGGCGGCAAGGGCGCGTGAATATGATCGCCGGATACCCTGGGCATCAATTGATTGCCCCGTTTACAGTCGTTGGGGCCTGCAACCGGACGGTCTTTGAACTACGGCTTGAGACCTGCTTGATTCCCGCCTTGCATCCGGGTGATGGCGTGATTCTCGATAATGCCACCTTTCACCACGGTGGCCGGATTGTTCAGCTGATTGAGGCCGCAGGCTGTCAGGTTGTTTACCTCCCACCCTATTCCCCAGACCTCAACCGTATTGAAAAGTGCTGGGGGTGGTTGAAAAGCCGGATTCGCAAACACCTTCCCCATACCGACGGCTTACGCACGGCTATCGAAGCCGTCCTCAAGCAAGCCGCGTCCTAACCTACATGGCCACAGCTATAGCGGTGAAGCGCTTTGGCGTCAGCGTTAACCAGTGCCATCTGGACTCAACCTCCTCTGCCCTTGACGGCGAGTACCCGTCAGCGAACGAGGCAGAGGTAGTGCCAGAGGCCGATTTAGAGGCCCCCC
>JAHHIH010000005.1 GCA_019358835.1 Tildeniella torsiva UHER 1998/13D | reverse complement strand
CCCCCGACAGCTCGTGGGGAAAGCGGTGCGTCAGGGCCTCTAGCCCCACTAGAGCGATCGCCTCAGCGGTGCGCTGCTGAATTTCGGGGGTTGGCCGCTGGCTTTTGCGATCGCGCCCCTGGAGGCCAAAGGCGACATTCTGCTCCACCGTCAGGTGGGGGAACAGGGCGTAGTCCTGAAATACGATGCCCACGTCGCGGCGCTCGGGGGGTAGCCAGGTTGTGCCGCCCACGGGCTGGCTGCCCAGGTAGAGAATGCCGCCATTGGGTTTCTCAAACCCCGCAATCAGTCGCAGCAGCGTGGTTTTGCCGCAGCCCGACGGCCCTAACAGCCCCAAGATTTCTCCCTGCCCCAGGCTGAGGCTGACCCGGTCTACCGCTGGCGGCAGTTGGGGGCTGTAGTGCTTGGTAATGGCGTCAAGGCGAAGAATATGGGGTGGGGTCATAGCCTATGGTTAGCGCAGCGATCGCAGGGCTGTGAGCCGCGCGGGGGTGATGAATAAAGACTCTGGGTTTAATATACCGTCCGAGGGGCGATCGCCCGGTTGGCTGCGATTCGGTGCATAGGATGCTGCGCTTGATGCGTGACGCTATCCCACTGCAAGCTCAGCGCCAGCGATCGCCTAGCCCATCTGCAAAGCGGTAGCGATCGTCCAACCATCGACCAGCAGCAGCAGCAGGGTGAACCCCAGCAAAATAAAGTACATCCAGGGCTGAGCCAGGGGTCTAATATCCTGGGTGTCAAGATCGGTATAGGTTTCAACCAGGCCCAGCAGACGGGCAAAACCCGCCACCCGCATAGGCAATAGATAAGCCTGCCGATCGGCCCCGACAAAGTAATACACAATGCCCCCCTGCCCCGTGGAGCGGGGCTTGAGTGCCTGAGCGTCGTTCCATGGAAGGTGCCACCCACCACGAAACAGCCAGCGAATCCACACCGGGTATGCCACGCGAATGCCGTCGCTATCTACCTCAACTCGCTGCCCCAGAGCGCCGTAAATTCCCAGGCCGCCCAGCCCAATGCCGATGGCCAGTAGCAGGGGCGAAACCGCAGCATCGGTGGCCTTTGCCAAAAACGGGAGTGGCCCCATCAGCGCCAGGTAGAGCAGCAGCAGCGTCAGGCGAATTAGCGGCGAAATCCGAAAGATTTGACTCTCCGCAGGAACGGTAGCCGAAGGCAAAGACTCAACCATACCAATCCAGAACCTGGGCTAAAGAGGCTACCCGTTCTATCTAGCGCCGAACTGGCTAGACCCTCGGGCTCACCCCTTTAAGGTAGATACTTTTGCACCACCTGCCAACCCGATAGCCCAGCGGCGGCCAGCGCTATACCCAGGGCTCCGTTGAGGGTGACGTGGAGCGATCGCGCCCAGGGTCGCTCTACAGCGATACGGCTAGCGCTCCAGGCCGAAGCCAGCACCAGCGCTACCACAGTCAGCCCAAACAGCAGGTGTACCGAATGCCCCAGTCTGCCAAATTCCCCCAAGGTGCCAATCACCCCAATGGCCAGCAGCACCAGCACTAGGCTCACCACCCCCGTTCCCAGCGCAATGTGCAGCGGTCGCAGCCAGGCCGATCGCCCTTGGTCTTTAGACCGGGTGTAAAATAGCACGCCCCCCGTAATGGCCAGCAAGCTATAGCCCGTGATCGTCAGCCCCATAGACCAGGCCGCGATTCGCCACAGCCACAAGAACGAAGGTAGGTTCACTGTTCTTACCCGAATGTCACCATTGGCGCTGCTCTGGTGGCATAGAGAAGGTCAACATTCTACCTTCAACTCGCTAACCAACGTCACTCTAGAACGCTGCTGAGATAGCTAAGACTAAGCCCACCACACCATCAGTCTACCTGACTAGATGGCGGGTGAAATCGCTACCGCAGGCTGGTCTCGGGGTTCTGCCAATCGATTCGCCTCAAGCTCAGCACTTGAGGCAGGCTCAAAAACCGCAGTCTCTGGGGCATCGACCTGAAGCCGCTCGCAAGGAATACTGTCAGACAAAATGGCGCTCGCCATCATACCCGTGTGAATCTCTAGGAGAGCCTTAGGCACGGTTTCAAACAGCAGCCTCTGCCCCGGAAAAACGACTCGCTCAAAATACCAATCGGGTACGTTTGTAATGCGAGCGACTTGAATCTTACTGGTGGCATTGACATAGCAGCAGAGCACCTGGCTCTGGCCATCGGAGGGAAGGGGATCAAGAATTTGTGCCATTGATGCTTTACGGCAATACTGCAAGAATCACTCCGCAAAGCCTAACACCTCGCGATCCCCGGCTGTTGTAAAGGCGACTACCAACCCCTACAACACCTTTACTATTCAAAATAATTGAACACAGTACTTTACGTTCTGCAACTTTCTGGGCCGGAAAGCGAGGATCTGATTTCAACGCTTATCCGTCGGCGACCCCATTCAATGACTCAACCCTGATCATCGAAAGAGTTGTGGAAAAACTTAACAGTATTTTTATACCACGATTCTGATTGCTCAGCTCCCCTCTGTTCTGGTGTATTGGCGGACTAGGGGGAGCGATCGCCGCGATCGCCCAGCCCATTCTCAATGCTCAACCGACGAGATTTGTGACCTGGCTCTGCCCAGGTCAAGAGACGGTGCTATCGTAAAGATATATGTCAAGCCTGAGAAGCATGCCCTCTACTCCCAGTCAGGCCCGTGTGCTTTACGTGCGGCTGCCCTGTAACCCCATCTTCCCCATTGGGGTGGTTTACCTGGCCGACCATGTCCACAAGCTGTTTCCCGATTTAGAGCAGCAAATTTTTGACCTGGGTGCCGTGCCGCCCCTCGACTACGGCGCGGCCCTCGATCGTTGTATTGACGACTTTAAGCCCACCCTGCTGGTGTTTTCCTGGCGAGACATTCAGATTTTTGCGCCGGTAGGCGGGCGCGGCGGTAACCCGCTGCAAAACGCCTTTGAGTTTTTCTATGCCCGCAACCTGTGGCTCAAGGCGCGGGGTGCCCTGGGCGGTCTGCGCATGGCCACCACCTATTTAGCTGAGCTGTGGCGAAACCAGGGCTTAATCAAGCGCGGTTTTAAGCGCGCCCAGCGCTATTCACCTCATGTCACCACGGTGGTGGGCGGTGGCGCGGTCAGTGTGTTCTACGAGCAGCTTCACAACCGCCTGCCCAAGGGCACGATCATCTCCGTGGGCGAGGGAGAAATGCTGCTGGAGCGCATCCTGCGAGGACAGGATTTCTCTGACCAGCGTTGCTATATTGCTGGGGAAACGACACCGCGCGATCGCCTCATTCACGAAGAGCCCGCCCCGCTCGAAAAAACCGCCTGCAACTACGACTACATTGAGGGCATCTGGCCCGAATTTGGCTACTACCTGCAAGATCAAGACTTCTACATTGGCGTGCAGACCAAGCGAGGCTGCCCCCACAACTGCTGCTACTGCATCTACACCGTGGTCGAGGGCAAGCAGGTGCGCATCAACCCCGCTGAGGAGGTGGTGGCTGAAATGCAGCAGCTCTATAAGCGGGGCGTGCGCAATTTCTGGTTTACCGATGCCCAGTTTATCCCCGCCCGCCGGTTCATGAAGGATGCCGAAGAGCTGCTGGAGAAGATTCTCGACGCCGGAATGACCGACATTCACTGGGCGGCCTACATTCGCGCCGACAACTTGACCCCCAGGCTTTGCAAGCTCATGGCCGACACGGGCATGAACTACTTTGAGATCGGCATCACCAGTGGTTCTCAAGAGCTGGTGCGCAAGATGCGCATGGGCTACAACCTGCGCACGGTGTTGCAAAATTGCAAAGACCTGAAGGCGGCGGGCTTTAACGACCTGGTGTCGGTCAACTACTCATTTAATGTGATCGACGAGCGCCCCGAGACCATTCGCCAGACCCTAGCCTACCATCGCGCCCTAGAAGAGGTGTTTGGCCGCGACAAAGTAGAGCCAGCGATTTTCTTCATTGGCCTTCAGCCGCACACTCACTTAGAAGAGTACGCCTTTGAGAAAAATATGCTCAAGCGCGATTACAACCCCCTCGATATTCACCTGCCCTGGGTTTCGAAGAAGCTGCTGTGGAACCCGGAACCGCTGGGCTCCTTCTTGGGGGAGGTGTGCTTAGAGGCTTGGCAGCGCAACCCCGATGACTTTGGCCGCGAGGTGATGGACATCCTCGAAGAGCGCCTGGGATTGGCTCCTTTAGAGGAGGCGTTGAGTGCGCCAATTGAGGCTGACCGCCGCCCTCTGGCTGCGTTATCATCCTGAATACTTGGCCTGAACACCTGGATTTTGGGCAACAGATACTATAGAGGATTGCGATGCTGGAGGGGTCATTATTAAAGCAGTTAGTGGATGGTCGCACTGAGCCAGAGACGACCCCACTCAACTATGGTGTGTACTACAAAAACACCTTGGTTGCCCTGTGTCACGCCCTCGAAGACTGCATTCTCACCTCTGGCTCGGCTCCCCTGGTGGTTACGGCCTTTCAGCGGGGCAAGTGGTACTTACAAGAGGCCGATCGCTACAGCGCGATCGCCGATCAGGCCCAGCAAATTGTGATTATGGCCTCGCCCGAGGCGGGCTTTCACGACCACCCCACCAGCCAGCGCGAGAATGTGGCCCTGGTAGATCTGGCTGACGATGACCCGGTGTCCGAAGAATGGCACCTGATGATCCTTTCCCCCGACTACACCGCTATGGTGCTGTGCCAGGAACTGTCTGAAGCGGACTACGGCAAGACCGGCATCCCCGAGCACGACCTGGAGCGCAAGTTCTACGGGTTTTGGACCTTTGACTCGGCGCTAGTGGCTGAAACGGTGGAGCTGGCGATCGCCCACGTAGGCCGCTATGACCCGACCCTTCAGGCGCAGCTAGCCGACCACCTGGCCACCCTTAAGCAGCAAAACCCCGCCCTCCGCAGTGACGAACCTGGGGTTGTCAGCCATACCGTGACCCAGGTAGTGCAATACCTGCAAAACAGCCGCAACGACCTTCAGGGCGACCTTGCCTTTAGCGTGGTTGATGACCTTGACCAAAACCTGCTCTCCAACGAGCTCCAGGCGTTTTTGCGCATGGCCCAGCTGGTAGATCTCAGCGACCCCGTCAACCCTATGGCCGCCAGCGAAGTGGTAGCGCTACTAGAAATGATGGGCCAACTGCTAGACCTGCCCGCCTGGCAGCTCCAGCGGCTGCGTCTGGCGGGCATGCTGCATCGCATTGCCCCGGCCCCCGATCTCGCTACCCTCTCCGACGATGGGCCAAGTTGCCCGCTGATTCCTGAGGTGCAGGCGCTGCGGCTGATGCCCCGTATGCGGGCGGTGGCCGCTATTATTGCCCACCAGGGCGAATGGTGGGACGGCAGCGGCTACCCAGCAGGCCTGGTCGGCGATGCTGTGCCTTTAGAGTCGCGCATGCTGGCGCTGGTGGCAGAATTTCAGCGGCGGGCGGCCCAGGCTCGCCACGGCAAAGACCCTGCTGAGGCCGATATGTCTCTGCTGAGTGACGTGCTCACCAACTGCCAGGCCGAGGCCGGTCAGCGCTGGGATCCTAAACTGGTAGAGATCTTAGGGTTAATGGTGATGGGTCTGCAGCAGGGCATGAGCCTGCCCACAATACCGACTAAAATTACTTTGGGGTCGGGGTTGTTGAACCCTGACGTGGCTGACCAAGCCTCAGTCTTTCCCGCCTCCTCTGAACTGCTCCCTCGATAGTGACCTCTGTGCCCAGCGATTCTATAGATATTGCCGCCCTGCGATCGGGCAAGCTCCGTCACCTGGCCGGGGCCGATCTGGAAGATGAAGACCTCTCTGGCGCTGACCTAGCCGGTGCTTATCTGGCTGGAGCCAACCTGGTGGGAGCCGACCTCAGTCGGGCCTCGCTGGCAAAGGCCCATCTTGAAGGGGCAAACCTGATGGGAGCTAGCCTGGTGGGGGCCGACCTGCGGGCCAGCCTATGGGGTGCAAACCTGATGCAGTGCGACATCACCGGAGCAGACCTGCGGGGTGCTAACCTGCGGGGCGCTAACCTAATGGGGGCGCGCTTGGGCGGCGTCAGCCTAGCGGGAGCATTCCTAAGTGGCTGCAACCTGATGGGGGTCAACCTGCAAGGAGTAGACCTGCGCGGAGCCGACCTGCGCGGGGCAAATCTTAGCGATACCAACCTTAAGGGGGCCGACCTCTCCCAGACTGATTTGCAGGGGGCGCGGCTGGACAACGCGAATTTAGAAGAGGCCGATCTGCGCCAGGCCAACCTGTCGGGAGCCTCCCTGGGGGGTGCTAACTTGCTCTGTGCTGACCTCTCTAGCACCCAGCTCGACGGCGTCAGCCTGACTGGAGCCTGCCTGATCGGCACTCATCTGGACAAGTAGGCATCTCCCTTCCCGAAAACACTTCTTTTGTTGAAGGTGTTGAAGGACTGCTCAGAGCCGACCCAGCTGTTTGGAGTAGCAGTGGCGCTCCTGGTTCGTTAGTTGATGAGGCAGAACCCTGTGAGCTTTGACCACAAACCGAGGATTCTATTTCTCTATGGGTCGCTGCGCGATCGCTCCTACAGCCGCCTCCTGGCTGAAGAAGCCGCCAGAATCATTGAGGGCTTTGGGGCAGAAGTGCGGTTCTTTCACCCCCACGATCTGCCGATTCACGGCAGCGTATCCGACGATCATCCCAAGGTGAAGGAGCTGCTGGACTTGGTGCTGTGGTCTGAGGGGCAGGTGTGGTCTAGCCCCGAGCTCCACGGCAATATCAGCGGCCTGATGAAGCACCAGATCGACTGGATCCCCCTGAGCCTGGGAGCAGTGCGGCCCACCCAGGGCAAAACCCTGGCGGTGATGCAGGTGAGCGGCGGGTCGCAATCCTTCAATGCGGTGAATACCCTGCGGGTGCTGGGTCGGTGGATGCGGATGTTTACGATTCCCAACCAGTCGTCGGTGGCGAAGGCCTATCAGGAATTTAACGACGACGGCACCATGAAAGACTCGGCCTACCGCGATCGCGTTATCGATGTGATGGAAGAACTCTACAAATTCACCTTACTGCTGCGCGATAAAGTGGATTATCTTACCGACCGCTACAGTGAGCGCAAGGCCGAGACTGAAAAGCAGGCCCAGGTTATTGTGGGTCGATCCACTGGTGGGTCCTCCAGTAACGCGTCAGCCTCTTGACATTCATTTGGCAATTGAGAGGTGTTGAGCATAATATCTTGAACGAACAGACAAGAATGCTATGCTCGATCGTTGGGGTTACTTATCTATGCGTTATGGTGCGGCAACGAGAGTTTGATGCAGATGAGGTGTTGGCGATCGCCATGGATCTGTTTTGGCAGCGCGGCTATGCCAACACCTCCATGAAGGACATTGTGCAGGCGACCGGCATTCAACCGGGCAGCCTCTATGCTGCCTTTGGCGATAAAGAAAAGCTCTTTCAGCAGGCGTTTAAAAAATATACTCAAGATTTCTTTTTTGCCTCTATGCCGCGCCACTGCTCGCCTTTGATCTGCATTCAGCAGTGGTTTGAGCATCTAGCCAAGGCAATGGCCAGCGACCCAGGACAGCGGGGATGCCTGCTGATCAATACCGCTATGGAGCGAGAATCCCACTCGCCGACGACGATGGCGGTGGTGGAAAGTCGCCTTGATGATATTGAGCTGTTTTTTCGACAAAGTCTGGCCCAGGCTCAGCAAGAGGGCGATTTGCCAGCTGCCTTCGACGTTGAGACCCAGGCTAAGGCGCTGCTGGGTCTGGTGGTAGGTATGCTGGCTGTGGCCCGAATGCGGCGGGATGCCCAAACGCTTAATAGTATTGCTGCTGGGGCGATCGCGCTGCTAAACCCCCAATAAATTTCGCGGTCTGCTTGACAGGCCCTTTTTTTGAGCGTATCTTGAATGAGCGTTCAACTTTAACGCTCATTCAAGATACTGAAAGGAGCTATCCCTATGCCCCCGATACTGCACGGCTTCGCGGTGAGCCCTTACGTGCGAGCTGCCCGCATCGCCCTAATTGAAAAGGGCGTTGACTACCAATTCAACGAGGTGGGATTCGATGCCCTTAAGACAGCGGATTATGCCAGGTTAAACCCCTTTCGCAAAATGCCCGTGCTGGAGCAGGGTGACTTTGTGCTGTACGAGACTCCGGCCATCTTGGGATATATCGATGAGGCCTTGGGTCAGATTACCTTGCAGCCAGTGGAGGCCCAGGCCCGAGCTCGCATGCGGCAGTGGATGAGTATTGCTGCCCATTACCTCTACCCGGTTGGGGTAATGCAGCTGTTTGTCCAGCGCATTATGGCCCCGATTATGGGCGGCGAGCCCGATGAGTCTGTGGTTGCTGAGGCGGTGACGGCTACGGAGCAGCATCTCGACGTGCTAGAGCAGGCCTTGGTCGCCCCGTTTTTAGCTGGCGAGACGCTGAGTTTGGCTGATCTGCTGACGGGGGCTATGGTGCATTACATTGCCCTGACGCGGGAAGGCTCAGTGCTGGTGGTGACCAGACCCAAAACAGCAGCTTGGCTAGGTCGGTTGAGCCAGCGGGAGAGTTTTAGGCAAACCTTGGCAGCGCTGCTAGAGAGTAAGGCCCAGGGCTAGGGGTAAGGCCAGGCTTCTGGGGTGCCAAGACCTGGAAGGGACTGGGTTAGGTCGGTCTTGGTAAAAATATTTTTGTCGTCATGAATGAGGAGCTAAAGTCGTGGGTTTATTTACGTTGGAAGGGCAGCATGTGGTGATTGTGGGCGGCAGCAGCGGCATTGGGCTGGCCACGGCCCATCTTGCCCAGCAGTTGGGAGCGATGGTGACCTTGGTCGGTCGCAACCCAGAGCGTTTGCAGTGGGCCGCTGCTGAGTTGGGTGGGGTGCGCAGCGCGATCGCAGATGCTGCCGATGAGGCGGCTATCCATCGGGCCTTGGCTGATTTACCCCCTATTCACCACGTCTATGTGGCTGCGGGCAGCTTTGTGGGGGGCGACGTGCTGACCGGCGAGATGGCGACCTTTCGCCGGGCAATCGATACGAGGGTGTGGGGGGCGGTGCATGTGGTGCGGGCGGCGGTGCCTAAAATGTCTGGCGCTGGCTCGCTCATCTTTACCGGCGGGCTGTCGAGCGATCGCCCCGTAGCTGGCGCTTGGGCTACGGCAGTATCTACTGCTGCCGCCGAACAACTGGCGCGGGCCCTTGCCCTCGAATTGGCCCCGATTCGCGTCAACGCCATTGCCCCCGGATGGACCGAAACCCCCATGTGGAACGACATTTTGGGGTCTGACAAGCAGGCGATGTTTGGCCAAGTGGCCACTCAGGTGCCGGTGAAGCGGCTCTCGACTGCGGCTGATGTAGCCCAGGCGGTGATCTTTCTCATGACCAGCCCGACGGTGACGGGGGAGGTGGTGCATGTAGATGGTGGCCATCGCCTGGTCTGACAGGGGCATCTGCCCAGGCTGGTGGCGCGATAGACTGGGCTAAGCACCATTCGCTATGGCGTGCCCAGGTGAGGCGTTGGCCAGACAGTCGGCTATTAATCACCTGGGCCTGTCTCGATACCTCTTCAAACGGCACTCCTATGGCTTTCACGCTTTGCCTGCGGACAGCGCTCACTCTGCCTCTGGGGGTTACATTGCTGGCTTTCGTTCTGGGCTGCCAGCCAATCCCCTCGGCAGATGGCTCGACTGCTATAGATAAGATTGCCTTCGATCTCAGTAGCCTTGATGAAAACGGCCTCTACGGCCCCACCGACGGCAAGCGATCGCTCGACTACGAGTTTTGCATTCCTGTGGGCGGTGCCTATGCCCAGGCGGTGAGCGCTATCGACCCGTCGGCGCAGTTTTTTCCCCAGAGCCGAGGGCGCATTGGCTGTGGCGAGGGTGAGGTGCTAACCATTGGCAACACCTACCAGGCTAATCACCAAGACATTCTGATCGAGCTAGCCAACCTCGACTATATCGATCGCATTCAGCAGGTGGACTGGGAATAAGGCCACGGCAATAGTTTGCCTAGGGGAGCCATTGGTGATCCAAGGCATTTTTGAGAGCAAACCAGGGTTGTGCTGGTACCTTTTGAGGCTCTAATCCACTTTTGTTTAAAAACAGCATTCTGCCGTTGCTGTATTCTTCGTTAAAGATCTCTTCTAAATAGCCCCTGAGGCTAGGGCTAACTTTCAAGCGCCGCTGGAGCTGAAGCCTAAAATTGGTAATTTCTACAGTCCAACCGCGAAAGCAGCGATCGCGCTCTGCATCCCAATATTTGAGCTCGAGAAGATGTTCACAGAGATGCATAAGGTAGCTGGCAACAGCGTGCTTCTCGCTTTTCCCCAAGTCGTCAATCTCCTCAATCAGGTTAGGGATATCCAAACCATTAAAGTCTTTGCGCCGCAGCTGTTCAACAACCTGCTCTAGCCATAGCAGATAGTCTTGTTCGTAGAGAGACGTTTCTACATCTTGAGCCAGAGTCATCGATCGCCCTCAGCAGTGATGTGGCTTTATTTTAGCCGAGGCCGGGGGCACGGCGGCGCTGGTCTAGTCGCCCTAGCAGAATGAGTGCCAGGCAGAGCAGGGCAAAGACCGCCAAAATGACCGCCGAATTTAGCAGCACGCGCGGGTAGCCCAGAACAATGACATCGACAAATGGATAGGGGTAGCGGCCCCGAAAAGCACCTAGCACCAGGGCATAGATGGCGTACCCGAGGGGATAGGCCAGCCAGCGGGGGATGGCGGCAGGGCGCAGCACCTGTTTGGGTACGGCCCACCACCAGTACACAGAGAACAGCGGCGGAATAACATAGTGCAGCAGCACATCGGCCACCAGCTGAAGCCCCTGGGGCTCCCAAATGTGACGCAGAATCAGAAAGTACACGCTGCCCACCACAATAATGCTGGCGGTAATGGCGGTGATGACACCGGGGCGGCGAAAGCATGCCAGCCACGGCGGAGCAGCGCGATCGGGCAGGGCTCCGGCGGTGAGGGCGATCGCCGCCAGCAAATTGGTCAAAATGGTGAAATAGCTGAAGTAGGCCACTACGCCACCCAACAGCCCATTGCCGTTGGCTATGCCCAGCTGCACCGATAGGTAAAATTGCGCCGTCAAGGCAAACCAGCCCACTAGGGCCGATAGAGTCGCAAACCGTCGCAGGCCAGAAGAACGCAGCATATTTCAGCCAAAAACTGTATGTTTAGGGCCAAAGTGCCAGAGTATGCCTTAATACTGCTGGGTTTGGCCAATTTCTAAGGCTAACTATAGCACTGGGCAAAGATCGTTTTGGTCGAGGGCAGCGGCGATCGCCTCGGTCAGTCTTTAACCTTTGCCGCAACGTAAATCAGCGAAACATTTTGCCTGACCCTAAGAAACCTGAAAATTTACATTGTTTAATTTCTAAACAGCCCGCTGGCATCCGAGGCATTACGGGGCTCGAAGGGCCATACACTAAGGAGAATTAGTCGGCGTGGGCGATCGCGCTGCGGGTGTTTTTGGGTTGCAGGCGTGAGGTCAATGAAGTTTCGCTCGTTTATTCGCCCTCTGGCTATTGTCGCCGGGCTAGTGTTGGTGCTGGGGTTGGGCCTGCTGGGGCGATTGACCCTCAACACGCCCCTGTACCTGATTGAGCGCGGTGGGCAGGCCCAGCCGCTGGCGTTTCAGTTTGTGCCCAAGCAGTCGCCCGTCGTCGCCTCGGTACTGGTGCGCCCCGATCGCCTCGCCAGCCTGTGGGAATACCTGGCTGCCCCCCGCCTGCGCCAGGAGACCCGCCAAGACCAGGAACTGATCGAGCAAGCGCTGCTGGCCAACACTGGCCTCAGCTACAGCCGCGACCTTCAGCCCTGGCTGGGGGAAGAGGTGACCGCCGCCATGGTCACCGCCGACCTCGACCAAGACCCCACCAACGGCACTACCCCTGGCTATCTGGTGGCCCTGGCCTGCAACGACAGCGCGGCGGCCCAGGCGGCTCTGGAGCTATATTGGCAAAACCGTGCGATCGCAGGTGACGCCCTCACCTTTGAAGAATTCTCGGGCAACCGGCTGATCTATGCTCGGCGGGCGACGCCAAGATCCCCCAGAGAAGAAACCGCCCAGCTAGCCACGGCTCTAGTGGCCAACCGCTATGTGCTGGCGGCCAACCACCCCGACGTGCTGCGCCAGGCGCTGACCGCCGCCCAGTCTACCGACCTTAATCTGCAGAGCGATCGCCGCTACAAGACCGCCCTGCGGGAAGTGCCCAGTCAGCGGGTGGGGCTGCTGGCCCTGAATCTGCCTGCGGTCAGTCAGTGGCTCAACCCCGACCGAAATTCTGATGGAGCGGCGGTGGAACTGGGTGAACTGGGAGCTGCCGATGACCAGGTGGGCTGGGGGCTGATGTCGTGGCAGCTCACCCGCGAGGGGCTCGTGGGCCACACGGCGCTGCTGGCTGCCCAGGGGCACCGTCTCCATCCTCAGCGGGCCAGGGCCACCGATTGGGAAAACATTGTGCCCTACCTGCCAGATTCTCTCGCGGTAGCAGCGGTGGGGACTGACTTGGCAACCCTGGGGCAGCGGCTCAATCCCCTGCTGGCCCTGCTTTCCCCCGCAGGTGAGGGCCGCTTTCCGTTAGCCAAGCTGATTGACGGTGCGCTCGGCCAGGGCGCGATGGCTCTCCTCCAGACGGGGGTGGATCGCGCCTATGGGGTGGGGTTGGGAAGGGCTGAAACCGGCTTGCCCGACTGGCTGGTGGTGGCTCCCCAGAGCGAGCCACTGGCGGCAACGCTCGATGGGATTACGGCCCTGGCCCAGGAGCAGGGCTTGGGAGTTGGTACTCTCGACCTGCGGGGCACTCCGGCGATCGCATGGACGCGCCTGGCCTTGCCCAAGATGCGAGGCTCCCAGCCGCTGCAGGTGGTGGCCGAGGTGGCTGGGCTGCACGCCCAGGTCGATCAGTACGAGGCGCTGGCGGCATCCCCTGCCATGCTGGATGCGGTCATTCACCCCGCTGCGGTACCCCGGCAGCGCCCGGCCTGGTGGCCGCAGGTGGCCCAGGTGCCTGGCCCTAGCACCGGCTATGTGCATATCGACTGGCCCCAAATTCAGGCTGGCTTGGCGGCCCAGCTGCCCCGGTGGCGACTGTGGAGTACGGTGGCCCAGCCTGCCCTCAAGCATCTACGACAGGTTACGCTGGTCAGTGGCGATCGCAGCGATGCGATGCAGACCGGCAGCATTCTGGTGCAGCTCAGCAACCAATCGTGACGATGCAGTGATGGCAGACCCGACAACCTCAACGGATTTTGCGACAGATTTCGCGATCGCGCCCCTGCTCGCTGCCTACCTGGCGGGGAGTGCTCTTGACGATGGCCAGTATCAGCAGCTGCTGGCGTGGGAACTGGCCGACCCCAGACGGGCCGCTGCCTGGGGCATTACCGCTGAGAATGGCATGGCCCAGATCGAGGAGCGCCTGGGTTGGCTGCAAACCCTAGTATCCCATCACGATACATTGCCCCTGCCCCCTGCCCCTATGGAGCACTACCTGGGGCTGTACTGGCGGCTGTGGCTGCCTCTGGCCTTGACCCTCAAGCAAGCCCGTGATGCCCAGGCTGGCCCCCTAATTCAAGGGATACTAGGGGGGCAGGGAACAGGAAAAACCACCCTGACTTTGATTCTTCAGCATCTGTTGGAGGTGATGGGCTACCGGGCGGTGGGCCTGTCGATTGACGATATTTACAAGACCTACCGCGATCGCCAGGCGCTAATTCAGGTTGACCCCAGGCTGCGGTGGCGAGGGCCGCCGGGCACCCACGACATTGATTTAGGACTGGCCACCCTGGCCCAAATTCGGGCGGCGGGGGCAGGTGAGGCCGTTGCTCTGCCTCGGTTCGACAAATCGCTGCACGGTGGCGAAGGCGATCGCACCGACCCAGAGTGGGTACAGGATGTCGATATTCTGCTGTTTGAGGGCTGGTTTTTGGGGGCGCGCCCCATCGACCAGGCCCGGTTCGACCAGGCCCCAGCCCCCATTGCCACCGAGGCCGATCGCCAGTTTGCCCGCGATATGAACGCTGAGCTGGCCACCTACCTGCCCCTGTGGGACTGTCTCGATCGCCTGATGGTGCTGTGTCCCGCCGACTACCGCCTCAGTAAGCAGTGGCGCAAAGACGCCGAACACCAGATGAAAGCCCAGGGCAAAACCGGCATGAGCGACGCCACCATTGATGCCTTCGTAGACTATTTCTGGTGTGCCCTGCACCCAGAGCTATTTATTGCCGCCCTCAAAGGCGATGGCGAACACGTTAATCTAGTAGTAGAAATCGATCGCGATCGCATCCCCAGGGCTATATACTCCCCAGCATTGGCTATTATTTAGCTAATGTGCTGAGTTGCTGTCTACCAAACAGTCGTTAATTTTGGATAGTGATTTTTATTATGAGTTCTACCGTTCAAGTTATTGAGCCTACCGGTATTTTAGACAGCACCAAAGCCGAAGCATTTCGCGAGTCTGTGGAGACTCTGCTCCAAGAGGGAGCTGAGGTTATTTTAGTTGACCTAAAAGACATTACCTTTATCGATAGCTCGGGTCTGGGCACGCTGGTGGTGCTGCTCAAAAAAGCGCGGGGGCTCAACCGCAGCTTCTGCATTTGCTCCATCAATGACCAGGTGCGCATGCTGTTTGAACTCACCAGTATGGATCGGGTGTTTGAAATTTATGAAAACCGCCAGGCCTTCGAAGACGCCAAGCTCAAGGTGTCCTAGGTTTGCCCATAAAAGGGTGGCCGCATTGAGGGTTTATAGTTAGCCGAATAGCTTAGAAACAGGTAAGCTGACAGCGCCAAAAACTGGGATACCATCTGGTTCGCCATCGCCACTTCAGAAGTGTTGTCTCCGCTGGTCATACCTAAAGTGGTGATGGCTATAGATGCTAGGTTGAGAACCAATTCTTGACCCTGAAACCTGACTCCCTAGCCTGAGCTGGTCTAGTCCAAATTGACCACCATCAGCGACATGTCGTCGCTGGCGACCTCCCCCGCCTGGCGCTGAATGACGGTATTGAGAATGTGGTCGATACTGCGATCGCGCTTGGCTACGGCTAGCAAATCCACAAAGTTGTCTAGGCCGAGGTACTGCTGATTGTCTTGCAGCACCTCGTAAAGCCCGTCGCTGAATAGATAAAGGCTGCTGTTGGGGGGCAGCTGGCAGCGCTGCCACTGGTACTTGGCCTCGGGCAGCATGCCCACGGGCATGCCGGGGGTGCGCAGGCGAGTCGTAGTTATCTGCTGGTCGGCGTCGATCGACACCAGCACCGCCGGGGGGTGGCCCGCGCTGGCGTAGAGCAACTGGCGGTTGGCGCAGTTGAGCACGCCATACCAGATGGTGAAATATTTTTGGTTTTGATCGCTCATTTGAAAGGTTTCATTCAGCGCCCGCAGCACCTTTTCGGGCCGGTAGAAGCTGACGTCGGGCAGCGACTGGGCCCGCAGCACGTTCAGCACCGAAGTCGAGAGCAGCGCTGACCCCAGCCCGTGGCCCGACACATCGAGCAGATACATCACCAGGTAGTCGGGGTCGAGCCAGTAGTAGTCGTAGCAGTCGCCGCCCAGCTGCTGGGAGGGCAAAAATCGCGACTGAATGGGCACCCTGCCATCTTGGTCGTTGGGCAGGAGCGATCGCACATAGCCCTCCGCCTCCGCCATTTCGGCTTCCATGCGCTGCTTTTGCTGGCGCAGGTCCTGGGTGAGCTGGTAGATGCGCAGCCCAGCCCGCACCCGCGCGTTGAGTTCGTTAATATCTACGGGCTTTGAGAGTAGGTCGTCGGCTCCCATTTCCAACCCTTTTACCCGGTCGGCGGTGCTGTAGCGGGCGGTCAGCAGCAGCAGCGACGTAATTGAGAGCACCGGGTGATGCTTAAGCGCTTGGCAGATGGCCAACCCGTCGATGGTACCGGGAATGTTCCAGTCGCAGATGATCACCCCTGGCAGCAGCTTTTCGGCCAGGGTGAGGCCCTCTGCGCCGCTGCGAGCTGTGGTTACGCTGTAACCCTGCTGCTTGAGAGCGCTGACTAGAAACTGCTCTGTGGCGGCATCGTGCTCAATGACGAGGATGTCGATCATGCTGCGTTTTAGACCGAGGAACTAACCGTAAAACCTGGAGGATGGGTAGATGTCGATGGCGGCGAGCAACCCAGGCATGTCTAGTTTTCCCCACTGGCCCGGCACCTCGGACAAATGGGGATACTGAGATTTAGCGTAACCCTAAACTGCCTCAGCCAGAGCTTTCATAAAGATCCTACGCGATCTCTTTAGAGTCCAAAGGCTACAGACGCGAATGGCCCCCCGTTAGAGCCATCCCTGCCCTATTGGATTGGTCGTTTTAGCTCCGACAGCAACCCGTGACTACGCAACTTTTTATGAAAGGTACGGTGAGCTACTGTGATCTGCACGGCAGTCTGTTTAGCATGGTCATGCCGTTCCGTTGGGCCAACTGGTTATGAATACTGTGGTTACGGACTCCCCAACCTGCGCGTTGCCTACCAGCTGCGTCGTGCCAGTATATAAGTCGCCGAAGGATTACCAGGCTTTTCGCATCAGCCCCGGCGATAGCAACCGCCTGGCTCTGGTGTTTGACCCTACCGTTGCCAATATGTCGCTGACCTACTGCGTCGAAATTTTTGACGTTGGCGGCAAAACACCTCCCAATCGCCATCAGGTTGCCGTTGAGATGTTCTTTGTGCTCAAGGGTCAAGGCCGCGCTATCTGCGACGGCAAAACCGTTGCCATCCAAGCGGGGGACAGCATTTTGGTGCCCCCCAGCGGCGTGCATGTGGTCGAGAATACTGGCCCTAGCCGACTCTATACCCTGTGTATTATGGTGCCCAATGAAGACTTTGCCGAGCTAATTCGCAGCGGCACCCCCGTCGAACTAGACGATGAAGACCTGGCTGTTTTGGGCCGTCACGATTCCCCCTATCCCTAACGTCGCTCTTTTCTGTACCGTAGGATGGGCACCGCCCACCATTCCTAGTCGGAGCCAGGCTCACCTCTAACCGCGCGGTAAACCCTTGCTCACCCCCGGTCTTTACGCTGTTGCACCCCCGCAAACCCTAACCCTGGAGCTACCTTTCCCGGCCTCCCCGCCTGAGGGGGCCGGGATTCATCTCGATGCCGACGGGTACTATCCCATTGGTGAGGGGCCGTTTCCGTTGCTGCTGATGCGGCAGCCCTACGGTCGAGCGATCGCATCCACCGTGGTCTATGCCCACCCCAGCTGGTACGCCAGCCACGGCTATATTGTGGTGATTCAAGATGTGCGGGGGCGGGGCACTTCGGGGGGCGAATTTGACCTGTTTCGCCATGAGGCCGACGACGGCTACGCCACGGTGCAGTGGGCGGCGAACTTGCCCCAGAGCAGTGGGGCGGTGGGCATGTACGGGTTTTCTTACCAGGGGATGACCCAGCTGTATGCGGCGGCGAAGAAACCGCCTGCCTTGAGGGCGATCGCCCCTGCGATGGTGGGCTACGACCTCTATGCCGACTGGGCCTACGAAAACGGTGCCCTACCGCTGCAAATTGGCCTGGGTTGGGCGCTCCAGCTCGCCGCCGAAACCGCGCGCCTAAAAGAGGATGCTGTGGCTTACCAGGCGCTTCGCCAGGCCGCCCACAACCTTCCCCTGGGCGAGGCGATTCCCCCCCGCCCCCAAGTGCTCAAAACCTACGCCCCCGATTCGTTCTTTCACCAGTGGCTTGACCATCCTCAATCCGATGACTATTGGCAGGCACTACAGCCAGATTTAGCCGGGGTGGATCTGCCGATGCTGCACATCGGTGGCTGGTACGACCCTTACCTGCGCGGCGATCTGCGCCTGTATCAGCAGATGGTTTCCCAAAGCAGCATGCCCCAAGAACTGTGGATTGGCCCCTGGGGACACCTGCCCTGGAGCCGCCGGGTGGGCGCGGTGGATTTTGGCCCGGAGGCCGACAGCCTGATTGATCGCCTGCAAATTCGCTGGTTTGACCAATTTTTGAAGGAGTTCCCCGCCGAGACAGAGGCTAAATCTCCAATCCAGCTATTTGTCATGGGGGAAAATCGGTGGCGGGGGCGCGATCGCTGGCCGACCCACCCCGGTCAACCCTTCTATCTCAGCAGTAGTGGCCTGGCGGGGATGCGCGGAGATGACGGCGTGCTCAGCCCGCAATTATTTCAGCTCCCAAGCCAACCGGCATCCCCGACTGAGGACGTGATTGTGCATGACCCCTGGCGACCGGTGCCCTCCCTGGGGGGGCACTGCGGCTTGCCGTCTGGCCCCTTTGACCGAGGGGCGATCGACAGCCGCTCTGATGTACTGACCTATACGACCGAGCCTTTGAGCGAAGGGATGACGCTGGTAGGAACGGCGATCGCCACCCTCTACTGCCGAGCCGATGCCCCCAGCTTTGACCTCAGCGTGGTGCTCTCGGAGGTGCACGGCGATGGCCGGGTAATCAACCTTACCCAGGGGCATTGCCGGGTTGAGAATTCTGATGCAGCAAATTCTGGCCCCCAGGTGGTGACGCTGCCGCTGCAACCCACGGCCTGTACCCTGGCCCCCGGTCATTGCCTGCGGCTGAGCGTGGCGGCCTCTTGTTTTCCGGCCTACGCGGTGAATAGCGGTACCGGGGCGCAGCCTGGAAACTGCGCTCAGATAGACCATCAGATCATCACCGTAACCCTTGCCCACGGGCCGGTTTACCCCTCCTGCGTGAAGTTATCTCTAGAGGCAGAGTAAGGTGCGATCGCGATCGTAAAGAATAAAAAAAATCGGCTCCTTGGGGAAGCCGATGGGGGTGATACTAAATATCTACGTTGTTCTCTCAATCGGGAAGAAACCACTAAAAACCCAGCACGTTTATCAGTGCTAGAGGATAGATAATTTTTCCGCTGGAGGGCTCTCATCTCCTCCGTTTCTCATTGTAACAACAAGTACAGATTTTCATTAACACAATCTCTGCTGATTGTGTGTTGATTCGATAACCTAGGCTGATGAGCAAATGTACTCAGTATTTTCTCGGAGAGTCTGTTTAGAGGCTTAGGGGCTCAATGTTTGAATCCTACATTCCCTGCTTTAGCTGATGGCGGCTCGGCAAGGGTGTTGAGACCGCCTAGTCACAAAGCCTTATGCTGCTTGCCTTAAGGAATCGAGGGATGAAACAGCATTTGTTCGCGGGTGGTTCTACCGGTCAGTTTTATGGCCAGTAGAACCACCTGCCGCCCTAGGCCTACCGTGAAACCGGGTCAACCCGGACTTCTACATTAGTGGGGTTGCCCTGGGTGATAACCGCAAAGCGGCTGGTGGTGGTAAACCGCAAATCCCCATCCACAATGATGCGGGCCTGCACGGCATAGCTGTAGCGGGGGTCGATCTGGTCGGGGTTGTACACAAGTTCAAAGGGAATGGGTACCTGGCGATCGCCAAACACTACCCCCTGGGAGGCCAGGGTAATCGCTGGCGCATCGGCCCGGCTGACATCCACCAGGCTGACTTCCAGAATGGCGTTGGGGGGCATGGCGATGCGGGGCAGATAGCTGACGGTGCCAGTGACGCTGGCGGAGTTGGTTTGCACGGCGTTGTTGACCTCAATCGTTTGGGCACCGTTCGCGGCAATGTTTACCGCCACTGAGGGAGATCCGCCGTGGGTGAAGGTGACGCCCTCGGCCGAAGCGTTAGCGGTCGCCGGTGCCGCATTGAGCTCTTGCCGCCCGGTGGTTTTGTTAAAGAGATTGATGCGGGGCTGACCCTGCTGGGTAAACACCCGCACCGCATAGGCCGATGTCTGCGAAAACACGATGGTGCCGTCGGGTACGCTGGGGCTCACGGGGCCGGGCAGCTGAGCCAATTCGCTGAGGCTGTCGCTATCGACCACAAAGCTGCGGTTTTTCACCTCAGTTTGGGTGAGTTGCGATACGTTGATGCGCTGATTGTCGATGGTGGTGGGGCCGTTGAGCATAATTCTCTCGCCCACGGCGACGGGACGCAATGCTTGAGCCTCGCCATCGATATCCATCACCGCCGCCACGTAGGTGATGAGGTTGGTGCCGCCCCCCTGGTTGACGCCAAAGAATACGGCGGCATCGGTTTTGCCATCGCCGTTGATGTCGCCAAAGGCTAGCCAGTTTGGTTCTTTGGCCATACTTACCAGCAGTTCGCCGGGGCGGTTATACTCGCCATTTTCGAGGGTGACGGTTTCAAAGGTGGGCTCGGGGCCAAAACCCAGGGGCACAGTGTAGGTGCCGTTGATCAGGGTGCTCCAGCGATCGCACCAGGCCTGTTTCTCGGGGGTAAACACCTCGCGGGTCATGCAGTTGTGCCATTCGGGCTGGGTCTGCGCGATCGCCTGGCCTCCCGTCATAACTCCACTGCCTAGGGAAGCGGCGACTAAGCCAGCGCCTAGAAGCGTAGAAAACACTCGTTTGTTCATGGTTAATCTCACACCTAACGTTCAGCAGGGAGAACCGCAGTCTTCTGCTCAGGCGTGGCTAAAAACGCTGATGGTATCTCCCCTTAGTCCTTTAGCAATTTATCAATGAACTATAAGGAAGCGGTGTGGGGTTACGGTTTTGGCAACGTACTGGCACCTAGCCAGGAATGTTTAGACCTACTGGCCCGACAGAATGCGGGTAATGACAACTGCCGATGCGGCAAAAATAGCCGTCCAGGCTGTGCCAATCAGCCCTAGGGTTAGCCCCCACAACCGCCCGTCCCATTTCTCAAACCGGGCGTTGCTGGCCTCAACATCGCTGGTTAGCTGCTCAACATCGCTTGCCACCCGTTCAGAATCCGCTCTTAGCCACTTAACATCATCGCTGAGCGTGTCAAGCCGCGAGAGCACCTGTTGCTCAAAACTTTCTGGGGTTGGTGCTGATGATTCCATACAGTATCCCAGGGTTCTATCTAAATTCTAAGCTACAGGGCTCTGGGCTGTAACACCCCTTAAAACCTGGCTGTAAGCCCTTAGTTTAAGATAGTTAACCTATTGGCCCTAAGCATTTGTTGGATACTCGTTTATTGAATGATCTTGGATGATTCCAACGTTGTTCTATGCGGAAATTCAATCGTTGAGTAGTCAGTGGAGTAAGGCGTGATGCAGGTAAACCCAAGCGTTAAGCGGCTTTGGACAATGGTTTCTGTCGCCACGGTGATGATTGCGATCGCGGTCTATGTGGTGGTGGTGCCGGTGGTTAAGAGCCATCCCCTTTCCCTAAGGGCGATTGAAGAGCGGCTGAGCCAGGGCTTGCTGCCATCGGAGACTATTAGAGAACAATCCGTCAGCGGCGGCATGAGCCGGGGTGGTTCCTTCAGCCGTCCTGCGTCGCCTGCGCCCTCGGCTCCGCGCAGTTTGCCCCCTAGTGGTGGCGGTTACGGCGGCAACTATGGCTACCGCTCGGCCCCTGGCCCGGTGATTGTGCCCTACCCCACCTATGCTCCGGCT
Organism: Tildeniella torsiva UHER 1998/13D; assembly: GCA_019358835.1. Classification (GTDB taxonomy): domain Bacteria; phylum Cyanobacteriota; class Cyanobacteriia; order Phormidesmidales; family Phormidesmidaceae; genus Nodosilinea; species Nodosilinea torsiva. Next base: position 28,109 of record JAHHIH010000005.1, on the reverse strand, counting down.
CCGGTGTACGTGGGCACGGGGGGCGGCGGTGGCGGTGGATTCTTGATTGTGATTGTGGTGCTGGGGTTTATTCTGCTGCCCATTGCGCTGAACTACATGCAGGGCGGCACCCGCAGGTTTGACGGCCCAGCGGCGGCGGGCAGCCAGAGTGAACTGCTCAACGACATTGTCACCGTGTCGCGCCTACAGGTGGCGCTGCTGGCTGGGGCGCGAGAACTCCAGCGCGATCTCGATCGCATTGCGGTCAGTGCCGACCTCACTACCTCGGCGGGGCTGGCTGCTCAACTGCGCGAAACAGTGCTGGCGCTGCTGCGTCACCCCGACTACTGGACTCATGTGCGGGCCGAGTCACAGACCGTGTCCGGGCGCGAGCGGGCGGCGGAACTGTTTGATCGGCTGTCGATTCAGGAGCGCAGTAAGTTCACCGTCGAAACTTTAGTGAATGTAGGCGGCGAGGTGCAGCGGCGGGCGATGCCCAGTGGCCCTAGTGAAGATGCGGCCTCGCACATTGTGGTAACGCTGCTGCTGGGCACGGCGGACGATCGCCCCCTGTTTAAGACCGTCAACTCCACAGCCGATCTCAGGTCTGTACTCCAGAGGCTAGGCTCTATTTCCCCTGCCTATCTGCTGGTCTACGAGCTGCTGTGGACGCCCCAAGACCCCAGTGACAGCCTGAGTGCCGATGAGCTGGTTGCGAACTACCCCGACCTGGTGACGCTGTAGAGATGATTTGGGCTCCATATCTAAATAGTCAGATTTCGAACAATGCCCTCAGTAGCTGCAACCGACCGATGATAGATTGCAGTATCCCAACTTTACTCTCCTGCTTCCTGGAGAGTGCGCTCATAGAGTACTTGGCTCACGCGAAAGCCTGCTTCATTAATCAAGCGATCTAGCAGTGGCTTGGCGACAGGGAGTAGACCCTCATTTTTGGCGTTGACGATAATTCCCAAGATGCCGCGAACCTTAAGACCATGCTGCATGGCTATACGTCTACCTAAACGCTCGTCGATCAACAGTCGATCAGCCTTCAGCTCGGTGGCAAGGGCGATCGCAGCAGCTTCTCCTGGGTCGAGGGTTTGCTCAAGGGCACAGATCAGTTGAAGGTCTTGAGAGTCTCGCACCTCAAGCGATCCTGAAGCCAGCATTGTGGCGATCGCAGGCCGAATTTCAGAGAACTGCATGAGCTCAGCTTGGACAACGGGTGGCACCAGAATTTTGGGATAAATCTGCTGCAACAGATCAAGCTCACCGACAACCGCTAGGTTGCTCAATGGTGAGGTGTTGCTGACGATCTTCATTACCAACCTTCCTGGCGCAGGCTGGAAAGATCTTGCTCTAGCTCTTCAATGTCGTAATGAATAGAGATGCCGCGACTGGCAATCAGGCGCTGAAATTCAATCTGGTGGAGGCCCGCGATTTGGCTAGCCGTACCGATGGTGATTCGTTCCTGCTGGAAGAGGGCGATCGCTAGCTCTGTGCGCAAGTCGGTTTCAGTCAGTTGAATATCGTCTGGCAAATCTAGCGTAATTTGCATAGTTATGAGTCCGCTTAGTTTAACGATGGTTACTTCACATCTTCGCTGACGCCTTCGAGAAATGCGATCGCGCCTTTGCCCTAGAGTGCATCCACTTTGCCGGAGTTGCCTTTCTCTCTTCTCATCTCCATTGCCACGGTGCGAATGCCTTCAGCAATCTCCTGAAAAGCTTGGTCTTGGTTTGGCCAAGTGGTGACGGGCTGGTGGTTTTTGGGCAGTACATCGAGCTGGCTGAAGGGGGCACCCTGCCAGTCTACGGGGCGCAGCAATATGGGGATGACGCGGGCCTCGCCAGACTGGTGTCGCTCGATCGCACGCTGAGTTTCGAGGTGGTAGCAGGTGTCGTCAGCGATCGCATCGGGGCTGATCAGCAGCAGAATGATGTCGGCGGTGTTGAGCTGCTGGTGGATGGTTTGGGTGCGATCGCTGCCGGGGAGAATTTGGTGGCTGCTCCAGCTAGTGATGACGCCCTGGCGTTCGAGTAGGGTGATGTGGTTGGCCAGTTGGATTTGCAGAGCTTTGTCGGCGGGGGCATACGAGAGGTAGAGGGAAATGATTTTGCCTAGAGGTATAATCCCTCGAGCAACTTCAAAATTATAAAATTTACATTTACTCTGAAGATTGATAATGGCTTCCTCAATGCATCCATTGTCACCGGAGATCCGCATGATTTCCTGAAGTTTAGGAAGGATTACTTCGAGGTGTTTAGTACTAAAACCTCCGAGAGCGTGTGCTGAGTTGCAGCATACATCTCCATCATCATCATCGAGAAGCTTGAATAGAACTGAAATTCCTTCTTGACACTTTAGAAAGCCGAAAGCGTCAGCTACACTACAGCGGATCCAAACATCCTCATGAGACGAAAATTTTACAAGAAAAGGAATCGTATCTTGACATCCTAGTCTCCCTAGGGTGCGTAGCAAATGGCCAATAACCGAATTATTTTTCTCTTTTTTCAGTAATTTTAGCAAAGAGGGAATACTTTCTTTCGCTTCCAAAATTCTCAAAATCTCAGCGGACGAACCTCTGGCAAAAGGGTCATTGCTATCCAGTATATTTATGAGGTAAGGTATTGCCCTTCTATCTCCTAATCGCCCCAAAAAAATCGCAGAAGACTCACGAGTCTTACTGTTTTTATGGTTCAAAAGACTCAGCATGAAAGATTGCATCTCAGCGCTTGCTACAAAATCTTCCACATCCTGAAAATCTTGATCAACCATGAGGCTAAAAAGATCATAATCGCCTTCATCAATGGCTCTCTGCAAACGCAGTGATGCCTGAGGGCTCCCAGTTCTTCCTAATGATTGAGCGGCTGCCCACTTAATGAAGTGGTTATTATTATCGGTTAGTTTGACCAGTATATTGACTTCATTATCTCCACCTATCTCACCAAGATAATAGGAAGCAAGTGCTACCATTTCTAAATCTATCTTTCTAATGAGTAGATCTTCAATCAGGGAAAGAGTATATGGCAAAAAGGAAGCATCTTTAGATTGAGCTGCTAGAACTAGGATTCTCTTTGCGATGTGCAAATCGCCGATGTTCAAGCAAGATAAAATATAAGGCTTCGCCTTATTTGGGCTAATCCTATATAGCGAAGTCAAGGAAGCTCTCCTGATTTCCGGACTAGAACTATTTATATATTCTTTTATTTTGCGAAAAACCTCATCTATTTCTTCGAAAGAACCAAGATAATTTATGACACTGATTTTATCTTTCCCGTCTGAATTGTCTAGTTGAGAAAGTAGATTGTCTATTTCTTGAGGTGAATCCTTATCTATTGAATCTGCTAGTCTCTCTTCTAAGCCTAGGTCGACTTCCAAAGCTAGCTCAATAATGCGAGCGCGATCCTGCTTGTCGCCAAAAAGTTTCACTGCTAAGGCGATCGCTTCTGTCCACTTCAAAAGGTTGAGGTAGTCTCGCTTGAATTTAGCCTCATCCTCAAGCAACTTAGGTAACTTCAATAGCAACGCCTCCGCTGCGTAGTATTCCTGAAAAAGCTGGTGGTGAAATTCAATTTCCCTAGGGTCTGTGGCAACTTGCAGTAGGTGATGCTCTAGCAAATCTTCCAGCCATTCTTTAGCCCGTTGCCCTGGGGCCTCTACTCGGCCAGTTAGATACGCTTCTAAAAGCCTCTCTGCCCTATTGCGATCTAGCGTCAGCCAAGGCTCGGTAGGCTTGACTGGGTCACCCTGCAACATACAAAAGGCCAAGTGTTGCAACAGCTCCGGCTTAAACCGTCGAAAGTCTTCAGAGACGGCAGCAAGCCCCTTAAACTTGTCATACTTGGCATCAAACAGGCGAAACAACTCTCCCTTGCTCTGAGGTATTTGCCCGGTCGCGGGGTCAAAGACATCGCAGAGCATTTTTAGCAGTAGAGGGGTCTCGGCCACTTCTCGCAGGCGGTCTTTGAGCTGTCGAAGCAACGTATCGGCGTGGTTGGGCAAGTACCTTTGCACAAACTCCCGCATTTGGAGTTCTCTCAGGGGGCGCATTTCCAACCGCTTACCTATGCCTAGGTCGCCCCCCACGGCCAAATTGCGGGTGGTAAAAATCATTGGTACGGTGAGGTTATCTTCGCGAAACTCTTGCAGCTTGCGTCGCTGCTCGTCGGAGGGGATTTCGTTGATGCCATCTAGCAGTAGCAACAGATAGTCTTGTAATAACCAATCATCCAGTAGCTCTGGCGTGACCCGCACCTTAGCTCGGCGGAATTCGGCGATGATTAGATCGTAGATGGAGCGATCGCCCTTGAGCTGCACATACACGGGCACAAACTGCGGCTGGCCTAGTGATGCCTCGGCCAGTTCGATCAGCAACCGCTTTAGCGTCGTCGATTTGCCTGAGCCAGGTCGCCCTGCCAGCAGTAGATGTTGACGTTGTTCGCCTAAAGCATACTTTCGTAGCCCTTCTACCACCGGAAAGCGCTCTACTTTTTGCGGAGTTTGTTCGGCCCCGCGATTAGCATCTTCTGTTGGCGACTTCTGCTCTACGGTTTCAGCCTCAAGTGGAATCAGCACTTCGGTTTGGGTATAGAGGTCGCGCACTAGCTGATAGCGAGAGTCGCCGCAGATAGCTTGCAAATAGCCGGAGAAATCAAAGGCGGTGTGTAGGGTGCCCTTCTCCAACTTGTTGAGGTAGTCTTGAACCTCATCTATTCCTGGCCCGATCCTACTATCGGCCCATTCCAAGAAAGCGCTGACCTGTTCGCCAATTTTCGCAGAGGTTCCGGCCCGGTTCATTCTGGGCATATTCACCGCAACCAGCAGCCGCTCAAAGTCTTGAGTCGACAGATGGCTGAGGGCATCGAAAAGCTGGGCGCGATCCATACCGGGGTGGGGCTAAGGGAGACATCCTTATCGCTATGGTACTCCCAGAGAATTTTGGGCGTTAGATCTCGCGGCAATGGCATATCACCGCCCTGCGATCGCATATCACCGGGCCGCAATTACATGTCCAAGGGCTGCAATGCTATGTCATCGAGCTGCAATCGCATATCAATGGGCTGCAATGACATGTCAACAGGCTGCAATGGCATATCACTACCCTGCAACGGCATGTCATTGAGCTGCAATTGCGATCGCCGCCCTCGCATTAACGATCGCGCCCCCTGCAATGCTTTGCAGTGCGATCGCACCCAGTACGGTTCACCCCACACCCCAGTACGGGAGGGAAATTCGCCACCCCAGTAGGGTTCCTACCACTTTAGGTATAGAAAATCCTGACGCACCATAGTAGTTGTAGAGAGTGAAAGCTCAAACGCTTGACCCGATTGACTTTAGCAGTTTGAAAAGGCAAGTACCAGGAGGTTAAATACCCATGATTATTCGTCGCTACCTAGACCCCATTACCGAAATCAACGCCATTCGTCGCCAAATTAACGATGTGTTCGGCGACCTCACCAGCGAAGCCCTGACCAAGGCCGATTGGGCACCCGCCATTCGCCTCGTCGATCGCGGCAACGACTTTGTGCTCACCATTCACCTCGTGGGCGTCACCGCCGCCGACCTCGACGTGCAGGTCACCGCTGACAGCGTCTCCATTGGCGGCATCCGTCAGGCTCCCGCAGCCCCCGCCGAAGAAGGCACCCAAGTGCTTTACGACGACACCCGCTACGGCAGCTTCCAGCGCTTAGTCAACCTGCCCGATGCCGTGCAAAACGACAGCGTAGAAGCCAACTTCACCGACGGCGTGCTGACCCTGACCCTGCCCAAGGTGGTTGAAGCTCGCAATAAGGTGGTCAAAATCAGCCTGGGTGGCACTGCAAGCCCCGCCATCGAAGCAGGCGAAGCCTAGGTCAGAGCAAGCGATGTCTCTGCGCTAGCGGTTGATGTTTGAGAGTACGTCATGATGACCGGGGAGGCAATGCCTCCCCTTTTTTATGGCTGGGGCTTTTCGAGGTCGGCGTCGCCCACCGTAAAGGTGACCGATAGAGGGTTGTCAACCCGGCGCGAGGCCTCGCGCAGCTCAAGCCCGACAATCATGCCGTCGTCGTCGTAGTCGAGAATGAGGTTGGGCGAAATGCGGGCGGTTTCGCCGACTTCGCGCTGGTTAAAGGCAATTTGCAGGATGTCGCGATCGGGGTCGTAGATGATCTGCATAGGGTGGAAACGAAGGGCGACAGCGGGAGGATGGGGAATGTGATAGCCGCCATCATAGATTGTTTCGGCTCGAATGGTTTACCCTTTGGCCACAGCTACAGCCTTAGGACTGCGGCTGTGCAAGGGGCGTGGCCAAAACAGCACCCGCAGCAGCAGCCCGATCGATTGCAGCTCGCCGGGGCTATTCCACCGCCTCCATTGGCCGGGGCGGCAAAACAAGGTGGTGACCAGGGTGCGGTAGGTGGCGGGGGCCATGGGGCCAAACTGCACCCGCAGGTGGGGAACGTCATCTTTGTCATTTATGGCGGTGACTATGCCCTCCAGGGCGATCGCCTCCTCGGCAATTTCTAAATCTACCGCCATCCCTACGCTGAGGGGGTGCTCTGGGGATGCCTGCTGGGTGAGGGCGACCTCGACCCCGGCTTCTGACATCAGCGTGGTAATGCCCCACCAGGTTTTGGGGGCAGGGCTATCGGTGGGCGTGGGGCGATCGCCCAATGCCGACGGAAACAGCCGGGGCGATAGCTTCACCACCCGGCGCAGATCGAGCCACACGTGGGGGTCGGGGCGAGGCACGTCGAGCAAGATCAGCAGGGCGATCGCAATCATCCCCAGGTTGTAGGCGCTCCACATCCAACCCAGGGCCAGCCCCTTAGCCTGGAGGTCGTAGCTGTCGCTGCCCCATCCGGCCATCAGACACAGGCCCAGGTTGCGCCACAGGCTGATGGCGGTGAGCCCAAACAAAATCACCAGGGGCAGACTCAGCTGCCAGTTAAACTGAAACCTTTGGTTAGACGTGCCCTTGGGAGTGACGTCAAAGCCCTTCGCAAACGGTCTAACGAGGGCTTGCACCACCGTCGCCGCCAGGGGAAACACCAGCACCACCGAGTAAATATCAGAGAGCAGCGCCGAGCGGGAGTAGTGGTTGAGCCAGGCAAAGACGGTGAGTTGCACCAGGTAGTAGGGCAAAAAGAAATACAGCACTTCGCGGGTGTTGGCCTGAATCGGCACCACATTGAGAAACGAGTAGGCCAGGGGCATGAGCAACAGCACCAGGCGGGGAATGCTGCCCAACTGGTTCATCAGCCCTTCTAAATGCCCCAGCCGCTGAAGCGGGGATAGCCCTGGAATGGTCAGGGGGTTGGAGTCGATAAAAAACGCCTGGAGGGTGCCCCTGGCCCACCGCAGCCGCTGGGTAACGTGGGCCGAAATATTTTCGGTGGCGAGCCCAGCGCTGAGCTGTTCGTCTAGATAAATTACCTCGTTGCCTCGGGCCGCTATTTGGATGGCGGTAAAGTAGTCTTCGCTAAGCGATTCAGTGACAAATCCACCGCTGTCTTCTAGGGCACTGCGGCGCACCACAAACGAGGTGCCAGCGCAGACCACGCTGCCCGACCCATCTCGCATGGGCTGAATCTGGCGGTAAAAGACCTCTTCATCGGGGGTCAACACCCCCTCTAGGCCCAGGTTGCGGGCGATGGGGTCGGGGTTGTAAAAGCTCTGGGGGGTCTGCACCAGCCCCACCTTAAGGTTTTGAAAAAAGCCGACAGTGCGGCAGAGAAAATTGCGCGTTGGCACAAAGTCGGCATCGAAGGAGGCGATTAGCTCTCCCTGGGTGAGTTCGAGGGCGTGGTTGAGGTTGCCCGCCTTGGCGTGGTGGTTGTCGGGGCGAGTCAGGTACTGGCATCCCAACTCTGCCGCCAGGGCTTTGATTTCAGGACGGCGGGTGTCGTCGAGCAGGTAAACGGTTTTGCGCGGGTAGTCCATTGCCTGACACCCGATAATGGTGCGGCGCAAAATAAAAGCCGGTTCATCGTAGGTGGGGATGAACACATCTACCAAGGGCTGGTAGCACCCCTCAATGACATCGTGCTCTAGCACATCGGCCTGGGTGTGGCGATCGCGCACCCGCAGCAGCAGCAGCAGTTGAATAATGCTGACGGTCAGGCCAAACAGCTCTACTGCCAGCAGCAGCAGGCTAAAGGTGCCCTCTAGGGGCGATGCCAGATTGAGGGTAGAGAGGCAGCGCCAGACGAGATAGCGGGCCACCAAAACCAGCAAAATACTGATCACAATGCACCGCGACCAGGGCCGAGGCCGGGGCGAAATGCGGGTAATGGCCAAGGCCAGCAGCAGCAGCAGCACGGTGGGAGCCACTAGATACTGAACTGTCACCATGGGCACTTCGAGCCACATGGGGGGCTGATTCTGCAACACCTGAAGCTGGGCAAAAATTTTGGTAATTCTCGCCTCGCCCGCAAACCAGGCCAGCACAATGGCTGCTGAGAGCCCCACGGTGGCGGCCATCACAAACGTTGCCCAACGCACCGGGGGGCGCGGGGTAGCCTTGGCGGTCGGCTTAGAAACAGACCTGGAGAGAGACGGCATGGCTAATTGACGGTAAAGGGCAGAAGCGGCGGGCGCAACCCCAGGCCAAACCAACCGGGCTGCGCCGTCCAGTCAATTTTGGCTGACTCATCTGAGAGCCGCCTGAGCAGAGGCAGGGACAAAGTGTGCGCAATCCAGACGTGGGCCTTGGCAGCAGAATTGGTTAGCGGGGCCATACCTCTACCCGGCTACTGTACGCATTACCGCGCGATTCAGATGACGCCTAGCCAACAGAGTTAGCGATCGCCCTAAGTTTTCTCGGGTGCGATGGCCTGACGCAGCTCTTCGTGGCCAAAGCTGTAGCCGCCGCCGAGGCGTCGTAGCAGCCCAGCTTTTACCAAAGTCTCCAGCCAGGGGCGCGCGCTGAGCGGTAGACCCTGCTTGCCCGCCAACAGCAGGCGCACCAGGCCGTGCTGCAAGCTAAAAGATAACCACAGCGCCAGAATCACCAGGCACCCGACGATCAGCCGCAGACGGCTGAGGGGTAGCAGCGTCAGCGGCGGTTGACCGCTCGCGATCGCTGGCACTACCAACAGCAGCCCCACGATCGCGCCCAGCACCGCCACCAGCACCACCGTATTCCGCAGAGCCAGGGTCATATCTTGATTGGGGGTCTGACGACTTTGGGCCGATCCTGGCACGCCACTCCCCAGCAGTCCTAGAAGCCCCAAGCTCCAGCCGATCACAGCTCCGACCGCCCCGGCCCCGCCAAACCCGACCATCCCACGGCCAAAGGGACTCAGGATCAAGGCGGCTACGGTGCCAAAACCTAGACCCAGCACGAGGGCAAGCCCGCCGCAGGTGAGCGCTAGGGATATGAGGCGACCCAGGGGGGCGATCGCTAGCCCCAGCCGAATATAGGGAAAACTTTCCAAATCAATTTGAGAGGCCATCAGCCCTAGGGCCACCCCCAGCAGCAGGTTGCCCCCCACTAGCCCCATGATCAGGGCGATCGCTATCCCCACCAGCAGTCGGTAGAGCAACTGACGCGGCTCGGGCAGCCAGCCCCGATCCAGGTCATCTAAATAAAAGGTGCGGGGGCGCTGGCTGAGCTGCTCGGCCACCCAGCCTAGGGCGGCTCGGTGCTGGGCTGAATCGCCTTTGGCCTTGGCTATCCCCTCATCCAAATATCGCTTGACTAGATCGGCTCGACTACGTAGGGGGGGCACCGCCAGGTTGGGCATCGCCACCAGCAGATTTAGCACCAAGGGTAGCCTCGCCAACTGCTGAAGCAGCTTGCTGCCCTTGATCACTGGCCACAGCTCGGCCCGATTTTGTGCCACCACGTAGTCTTTGACCTGCTGAGCCGCTAGAGGAATGATATTGATGCCACCGTTGAACTGGTCAAAGGTCAACCCCGACGACTCCAGCACCTGTCGGCGGCAGCAGAGTAGCGCGGTTTGGTTGGGGTTGCTGCGCAGCAGGGTTTCGATCGCAGCGGCGCACCTGCGTTTTTGGGCGGTGGGCAGGTGGTCAAACCCGTCGATGAGTAGCGTGAGCTGGGCATTGTCGATCCAATAGCTGGCGTCGGCTTTGGCCACCCGATACTCGCGCCACAGGGTGGCTATCAGCCACTCGCGCATCGTTTCTCCTGCCCAGGCCGACACATCTACGAGCACCGGCACCGGCCCACCGTGTTTTACCAATATTTCGCCCACCGCTAGCAGCGTATGGGTTTTGCCGACGCCCGCCTCACCCAAAATTAGCAGGCGACCGTCAACACCGTCGCGCTGAAACCGATCGGCGATCGCCCCCACCGAAGTCAGCACCTCATTGTCCTGGCTGCCAAACTTCAGCCCCCACACCCGGTAGTTCATGGGAATGTCGCGGCGCGGTACGACCAGCGGCAGCCCCGTTCGCTGGGTCGCAAGCTGGCCGTTGACCGCCTGCGCCAGGGTCTTGAGGCTGGCGGCCGTCGGGGGCTGGCCAGGGAGCAGCGATCGCAGAAAAGTCGTCACCATGGGGAGTAAGCCGAATGGCAGGCTAGTAGCGGGGCACGGTGCGATCGACCAGCAGGGCATAGGCATCGATGCCGCCGGTCACATTCTTCAGTTCGGTAAAGCCCTGCTGGGCCAGCCAGCCGCACATCTGCGCCGATCGCACGCCGTGGTGGCAGAGCACAATGGTTTCGCGATCGCGCTCAAAGCGGCTATGAATAGTTTCCGACCATTCGGCAAACTCGCTCAGGGGCAGGTTGGCAAAGCCGGGCAGGCTAGCCAGCTCGAGTTCGCTGGGTTCGCGGACGTCAATTAGCTGCACCGCACCTTCGGCTTCGGCCAGCCGCTGGGCCAGCGCCTCAACGCTGAGAGGTGCGTAGGGAGCAGCATCAGAAGAAACGGTCATAGGTCAACTCTAGAGGGCAATGGTCAGAACGGCGGGCTGAGGCCATCCGTTTAACTCTGCCAGGCTTTTGCAGGTTTACGCAACCTTAACCCATCGTTCCGGAAAGGTGGTGTACGGTAGGCACGAACTTTCACCAGCGGCCCTATGACCCATCCTCCGATGAAAACCATTGGCCTGATCGGCGGCATGAGTTGGGAGTCATCTCTAGAGTACTACCGCATTCTCAACCAGGCTACGCGGGCGCAGTGCGGGGGGCTACACTCTGCCAAGATCATTATGTTCTCGGTCGATTTTGCCGATCTGGCCACGCTTCAGCACCAGGGTGACTGGGCAGAGATTTCAGACATTCTGGTGGAAGCCGCCCAAAAGCTGCAAATGGCCGGGGCCAGTATGGTTCTAATCTGCGCCAACACCATGCACCGGGTGGCCGACGCGATCGAGGCCCGCATTTCGATTCCCTTGCTGCACATCGCCGATGTGACCGCCGCCGCTGTCAAGGCTCAGGGCATGCAGCGAGTGGGCCTGCTCGGCACTAAGTTCACTATGGCGGAGGGGTTTTACCGCGATCGCCTCTCTAGCCACCATTTAGACGTGCTGGTGCCCGACATCGCTGGGCAAGAGGCCATCCACCAGATCATTTACGATGAGCTGTGCCAGGGACAATTCACTGCCACCTCCCGCCAGACCGTTTTGGCGCTCTGTGAGCAACTGGCCAATGCTGGAGCCGAGGCAGTGATCCTGGGCTGTACGGAGCTAGAGCTGTTAGTCGGCGATGCCACAGCGGCGGTGCCGCTGTTCCCGACTACCCGTATCCATGCCGAGGCCGCTGTTGAGCTGGCGTTAGGTGGGTAAATATAGTAGCTGTGGTGCCTTCTGAGCGAAGCCGACGACAGCGCCCGGCTTGGGAGAAGTTAGGGATCCTGTTGGTGAGCCACAACCCTTGCCCATATTACGATCCGTTAAGGTTTGTGGGGGGTGGCGATGAGAGCTGAAATCTCTCGCTATAGACTGGTCAAAGATTAGGAAACCCTTACTGCATAGACCGTTTTGACCTACCTTTGAGGGCCTCCTCAAACTGTCAAACCCAGTCGTGACCCACATTGGAGTTTTGTTTCAATGTCCCATTCTGTCAAAATTTACGATACCTGTATTGGCTGCACCCAGTGTGTGCGCGCCTGCCCCACTGACGTTCTAGAAATGGTGCCCTGGGATGGCTGCAAGGCCGGGCAAATTGCCTCCTCTCCCCGCACCGAAGACTGCGTGGGCTGCAAGCGTTGTGAAACCGCCTGCCCCACCGACTTTCTGAGCATTCGAGTTTACCTGGGTGCTGAAACCACCCGCAGCATGGGTCTGGCCTACTAGGCACCCTGCTATCTAGCCATAGTTATCGTCATTAAGCTCCAGCCCCTGGGATTAACTCCCCCAGGGGTTTTTTGCGGATTTACAGTTTAAGCTAGAGCGATCGCCGCTTCGCCTACATGAGCAGTTCCTCCCCAAATGCCGATTTTCTTGACCAGTGGCGCCTTGCCCTAGCTCCCTACAACCTGGGATACAAGGTCAAGCTGGTATCCCAGCTCATGTATCGCGATTTTTTAGAGCGGCTAGAACCCTACGGCCTCACCCCCTTTCATTACCTGGTGTTGTGTTGCCTATGGGAAGAAGACGGCCTATCTACCTCGGGCATCGCCGACAAACTCAAGCAGCTTGGGGCCACGCTCACCGGAGTGGTCGATCGCATGGAAGATCGGCATCTGGTGTATCGTGAGCGCGACCCCAGCGATCGCCGCATCATTCGCATCTGGCTCACTGACGAGGGCAGGAAGCTGATGAATGTACTGCCCTCTGTGGGTGCAGAGACTATTCAGCGCGCCACCACTGGGGTCTCGGATGCTGAACAGGCTGCCGTTACGCAGCTGCTAGAGCAAATTATTCACAACCTCACCTGAGCAATACTGCCACCCTGTTGACCCCATCGAAATTACTTAATATATTGACTATTAATGCATTGATTAATTCCGGCTGACGCATTTGAGGCAGTCGAAGTTGTCTAGCGAAATTTAGAGCAATGGGGAAAAATTATGGCAAAGCTCAGCCTCAAGCAAAAAAGCTGGTTGATTTCGGCTCACATAGCCTTTGCAGCTCTCTGGACTGGCGCAGTACTAAGCATGTTTTTGATCTCGCTACGGAGTACTGCTTCTGATCGTGGGGATGCGCTTTATGCGCTCAGCTCTGTCATTAATCTACTGGATGACTATGTGGTTATTCCAGCTGCCATTGGCTCAATGCTGACCGCCACGGCACTTTGTTGGGGCACCAACTACGGCTTCACCAAGTTTTACTGGGTAATCACCAAGTGGATCTTGACGGTTGGGATGGTGGTATTTGGTACCTTCTGGCTGTTTCCCTGGGGCAACGGTGCTGAGCAAATTGCCTCCGTAGAGGGGCTGCAAGCTATGACTAACCCCACCTACGCTTTCGAGGCTAAAGGCGTTTTGATCGGCACATTAGTGCAGGCGATTTGCCTGTTGATCACTATTGGCATCTCGGTGCTCAAGCCTTGGTGTCGACGCGTTCCAGGTAAGCCGCCCCAAGAGAACGTACTGGGCTAGTTTTAGTCCAGTACATTGCTCTCAGCAAAGCCAGGGTAAGGGTAGCGCGATCGCGCTACCCTTACCCTGGCTGCTGGGAGGCCTTCACCTGCTGCTGCGGCTGGGGCTGAAACTGGAAGAGAGTATAGACCACGTTGCGGCGAATGCCCGTCATCATGTCGAGGAAGACCTCGTAGCCCTCGCTCTTGTACTCAATCAGCGGGTCTTTTTGGCCGTAGCCGCGCAGGCCCACGGTTTCCCGCAGGGCATCCATCTGCTGGAGGTGGTCGCGCCAGAGGCTGTCGATCTGCTGAAGGATGAAGAAGCGCTCGGCCTCGCGCATCAGCCCCGGCTTGACTTGGTCAACCTGAGCTTCTTTGATGTCGTAGGCAATGCGGGCCTGCTCGTGAAGGAAAGTGCGAATTTCGCCCACGGAGAGGTCTTCGAGCTGCTCAGGGGTGAGGTCAGCGAGCAGGTAGACAAACTCCTTCACTTTGCCCACCATTTCCGGCAGCTTCCACTCTTCGGGAGGCAGCTCGGGGTTAATGTAGGCGGTAACGATGTCGTCCATGGTTTGCTCGGCGTAGCCGATCACCATTTCCTTGAGCTCGTCGCCTTCGAGCACCCGGCGGCGCTCGGCGTAGATGGCGCGGCGCTGGTTGTTCATCACCTCGTCGTACTCGAACACCTGCTTGCGGATGTCGTAGTAGTAGGTTTCGACCTTCTTCTGCGCCCCTTCGAGCGATCGCGTCAGCATACCCGACTCGATCGGCATATCCTCTTCCACACGGAAGGCGTTCATCAGACCGGCAACGCGATCGCCGCCAAAAATCCGCAGTAGGTTGTCTTGCAGGCTCAAGAAAAACTTGGTGGAGCCGGGGTCACCCTGGCGGCCCGCCCGGCCCCGCAGCTGGTTGTCGATGCGGCGCGACTCATGGCGCTCGGTGCCGATCACGTGCAGGCCACCCCGCTGGATGACAGTGTCGTGCTCGGTGCTGGTCAGGGCTTCGTACTCGTGGCGAATGCGGTTGTACACATCGCGCAGCTTTTGAATGACTGTGTCATCGGTGGGGGCTTTTTCGGCGGCGACGGCCAGCTTGTCTTCGGCCTGTAGCTCGGTGAGGCTGCGATCGCCGTAGGTGGTCACGGCAAAGTCAACGGTGGCTTTAAGCTCGTCGATAGTGGCAGGCGATAGCTCGATGGGGAAGATGTCGGCTGAGGCCTTCCAAGTTTTGACCTTTTTGCCGGGGGCAAAGCCCTGGGCGGGGGCACGACCCTTGGTACCTGGCACCGCTGTCACCGAAAATTCGTCTTCGTCCTCGGGCTTGACGATGCGGGGCATCAGGTACTCGCGCACCTTGAGGCGGGCCATATAGTCGGCGTTACCGCCGAGAATGATGTCAGTGCCGCGCCCGGCCATATTGGTGGCAATGGTGACCGCGCCGCTCCGCCCGGCCTGGGCAACGATCTCAGATTCGCGCTCCACGTTCTCGGGCTTGGCGTTGAGCAGATTGTGGGGTACGCCGCGCTCCTTAAGCAGCGCCGACAGCACCTCCGATTTTTCTACGCTGGTGGTGCCCACGAGCACCGGGCGACCGGCCTCATGCATCTCGGCGCACTCTTCAGCCACCGCCTTCCACTTGGCCTCTTCGTTTTTGTAAACGACGTCAGAGAGGTCGCGACGGGAGGCAGGCCGGTTGGTGGGAATGATGGTGACTTCGAGCTTGTAGATGCGCTCAAACTCAGCCTCTTCGGTCTTAGCGGTGCCGGTCATGCCCGACAGCTTGGGGTAGAGCAAAAAGAAGTTTTGATAGGTAATACTGGCCAGAGTCTGGGTTTCGGGCTGAATTTCCACATGCTCTTTGGCCTCGATCGCCTGGTGCAGACCATCGCTCCAGCGGCGACCGGGCATGACCCGCCCGGTAAACTCGTCCACGATAATCACTTCGTCGTTGCGGACGATGTATTTGACGTCTTTGGCGAACAGTTCTTTGGCCTTAATGGCGTTGAAAATGTAGTGAGCCCAGGGGTCTTTGGGGTCGAACAAATCCTGCACACCCAGCAGCTCTTCGGCCTTGATGAAGCCTTCGTCGGTGAGCAGCACGTTGTGGGCTTTCTCATCGACTTCGTAGTGCTCTTCGGCGTTGAGCTCGCGGCTGATTTCGGCGGCGCGGTTGTACTTTTCGCCGGGGCGATCGACCTGGCCCGAAATAATCAGCGGCGTGCGGGCCTCATCCACCAGAATGGAGTCAACCTCGTCGATAACGCAGTAGTTGAAGGGGCGCTGCACCACGTCTTCCATGGCGGTGGCCATGTTGTCGCGCAGGTAGTCAAAGCCAAACTCGCTGTTGGTGCCGTAGGTGATGTCGCAGCCGTAGTTAAGCTTGCGCTCGGCGGGCGACATGCCCTGCTGAATCAGCCCTACGCTGAGGCCCAAGAAGCGGTGAATTTGCCCCATCCACTCGGCGTCGCGGCGGGCCAGGTAGTCGTTGACGGTGACAACGTGGGCACCTTTGCCGGAAAGCGCGTTGAGGTACGACGGCAGCGTCGCCACCAGGGTTTTACCTTCCCCAGTTTTCATCTCGGCGATCTGGCCGTCGTGGAGCACCATGCCGCCGATCAGCTGCACGTCGAAGTGGCGCATGCCCAGCACCCGCTTCGAGGCTTCGCGCACCACGGCAAAGGCCTCGGGCAGCAGGTCGTCGAGGGATTCGCCCTTTTCGATGCGCTGCTTGAACTCCCCCGTTTTGGCCGTTAGCGCCTCGTCGGAGAGCTGCTGAATCTCGTCCTCCAGCAGATTGATCTCGACCACGTCGGGACGATACTTCTTAAGCTTGCGCGCGTTGGGGTCACCGAGGAGGTTCTTCAGCATGAATTCAAACCGGTCAGCGTAGGGGATTGCACAGTGTCTCTTGCACTTAGTCAATCGTAATGTAGACCGCCCAACAAGGGGCGATGTCCACACCTGAACCCGGTCGGGAGCATGCCCAACCAGTCTAAAGATACAGATTAAAAGTGCTTATCTATCCTATCACCTGGCCTGTTGGGCAAGCTTGCTAGGAGTAGGGTCGGTTGCGAACTGACAAGCCAGTGCTTGCGCGATCGCAATCCAAGCCCTGGTCTGACGGTAGAGGCATAATGGGTATTACCTAGGCGCTCCACAACTCCGACCATGGCCGACCCAGTCACCATCGCAGACATCTACGCCCTCTTTCAAACCTCCCAAGCCGAGGCCGATCGCCGCGCCGCCGAAGCCGACCGCCGCATAGCTGAGCTGAATTCTGAGGCCGATCGCCGCGCCGCCGAAGCCGATCGCCGTTTGCAACGCCTAGAAAGTGTTGCCGCCAACACCAGCCGCGAGGTGGCGGGGTTAACCACCCGCTGGGGACAGTTTGTGGAAAATCTTGTTGCTCCAGCGGTGATTCGTCTGTTTCAGGAGCGGGGTATAGAGGTACAGGAAATTGCCCGGCGCATGCAGTCGAAGCGGCCTGGGGCCGAGATGGAGATCGACATTTTTGCTGTCGATGGCGATGTGGCGGTGGCCATTGAGGTGAAGTCGCGTCTGTCGCGGCAGGATGTGGATGACTTTTTGGTGCGGCTGGGGCGGTTTCGGCAGGCCTTTCCCCACTACACGGGCTATCGCATCTTTGGGGCGGTAGCAGGCATTGAAATTGACGAAGGGATAGACCGCTACGCCTACCAGCAGGGACTGTTTGTGATTAAGCAAACCGGCGACACGGTGGCCCTGGCCAATGACTCAGCCTTTCGGCCTGCGGCTTGGTGATGGCTGTTTGTTACAATTTGGGTCGCGCCTCACTGCGGCAGATCCCTTGGCCGCTGACCTACGCATCTATCCAGCGAGCCTCCCCCGTCTATGAATATGGCCCAGCAACCGCCTTTTTCGGCGTCTTCCCTGCCTTCTTCCCCTCGCCTGCACCGGGCCACTCTAGAGAATATGCTGCAATCCGCCGAGACCGTGGCTGCGCCCTGGACGATTGAAGACAGCGAGGAACTCTACCGCATTCACAGCTGGGGAGAACCGTACTTCTCAATCAATGCTGATGGGCATCTCACGGTGTCGCCGAGGGGCGATCGCGGCGGCTCCCTCGATCTGCTGGAACTCGTGGAAGCCATTAAGCAGCGCAATCTCAACCTGCCCCTGCTGATTCGCTTCTCGGATATTCTCGAAGACCGCATTGAGCGCATCAATGCCTGCTTTGCCAAGGCGATCGCCCGCTACAAATACAGCGGCGTGTATCGGGGGGTGTTTCCGGTCAAATGCAACCAGCAGCGGCAGCTCTTAGAAGATGTGGTGCGCTACGGTCGTCCCTACCAGTTTGGCCTGGAGGCCGGCTCTAAGCCCGAGCTGCTGATTGCCCTGGCCACCCTCGACACGCCGGGGGCGCTGCTGATCTGCAACGGCTACAAAGATAAGGATTACATCGAGACCGCGATGCTGGGCCAGCGCCTCGGCCAGCAGCCGATCATTGTCATCGAGCAGATGAACGAGCTGGAAATTGCGATCGAGGCCAGCCAGCGGCTCAACATTCGCCCCGTTCTCGGGCTGCGGGCTAAGCTCAGCACCAAGGGCAGCGGGCGCTGGGGCATTTCGGCGGGCGATCGCGCCAAATTTGGCCTCACGGTGCCCGAAATTCTTGCCGTAGTCGATCGCCTGCGCCAGGCCAACATGCTCGACTGCCTCCAGCTCCTGCACTTCCACATTGGTTCGCAGATCTCAGCCATTAGCGTGGTGAAGGAGGCTCTGCGGGAGGCCAGCCGCATCTATGTAGAGCTGGCGGAGCTGGGGGCAGGGATGCGCTACTTGGATGTGGGCGGCGGCCTAGCGGTGGACTACGACGGCTCTAAGACCACCTTCTACGCCTCCAAAAACTACAGCACCCAAAACTATGCCAACGATGTAGTGGCTGAGGTGCAAGAGGCCTGCCGCATCAAGGGGGTGGCCGTACCCACTCTGGTTAGTGAGAGCGGCCGCGCCCTCGTCTCTCACCAGTCTGTCCTTGTTTTTGACGTGCTGGGCAGCAGCGATGCCCCCTCCCACGAGGAGCCAGCGGTACCCGGCGACGACGACCATGTGATTTTGCGCGAGCTGTACGAGATCTACCAAAACCTCACCCCCAACACCGTGCAAGAACTCTACAACGACGCGGTGCAGTTCAAAGAAGAGGCGATCAGCCTGTTTAACTTTGGCTACCTGAGTCTGTCGGCGCGGGCGCGGGCCGAGCGGCTATTTTGGGCCTGCTGCCGCAAGGCGCTCTCGGTGGTGAGCGATGCCGACTACGTGCCCGAAGACATTGAGGAATTGCACCAGAGCCTGGCCTCGATCTACTACATCAATCTGTCGGTGTTTCAGTCGATGCCCGATACCTGGGCGATCGAGCAACTGTTCCCCATTCTGCCCATTCACCGGCTCAACGAAGAGCCCAGCTGCCGGGGTACCCTGGCCGACCTCACCTGCGACAGCGACGGCAAAATCACCACCTTCATCGACCTACGAGATGTAAAGCACGTTTTAGAACTGCACCCGCTGAAGCCCGACCAGCCCTACTATCTGGGCATGTTCCTCGGCGGGGCCTATCAGGAGATCATGGGCAACTTGCACAACCTGTTTGGCGACACCAATGCCGTCCACATTCACATGACCCCCAAGGGTTACCAGGTGGAGCAGGTGGTGAAGGGCGATACCATGACCGAGGTGCTGGGCTACGTACAGTACGACGCCGAAGACATGATTGAGAATATTCGCAGGCGATCGGAGCGGGCCTTGCAGGATAGTCAGATCACCCTGGAGGAGTCGCAGTTGCTAATTCAGCACTACGAGCGCAGCCTCAGCCAGTACACCTACCTGACTTAGCGGTCAGGTAGGTGTACTAAAAGGTCCGGTGCGTCACGCGAGGTAATGACGCACCGAACTCTGACGTTGAATTCAGCAGGCTCATGGGAAAGCCCAAAGCAGCTTCAATTAACCAAATCGGCCCGAAACATAATCTTGGGTCGCCTGTTCTCTGGGATCGTTGAAAATTTGCTCCGTGTCCCCGTATTCCACCAGATAACCTACCTTGTTGCCGGACTCAGTGGCCTCGGCATTGAAGAACGCCGTCTTGTCAGAAATCCGCGACGCCTGCTGCATGTTGTGGGTGACGATGACGATGGTGTAGCGGCTTTCTAGCTCCTTCATCAGCTCTTCGATCTGGAGGGTCGAGATTGGGTCGAGGGCTGAGCAGGGCTCATCCATCAAAATCACTTCGGGCTCAATGGCGATCGTGCGGGCAATGCAGAGACGCTGCTGCTGCCCACCTGACAGAGAAAGGCCGCTTTGCCTCAGCTTGTCTTTGACCTCGTCCCACAGGGCCGCCCGCCGAAGGGAATTTTCCACCAACTCATCCATATCACCCTTGTAACCGTTGATGCGAGCGGCAAAGGCAATATTCTCGTAAATCGATTTGGTAAACGGGTTGGGCTTTTGAAACACCATGCCAATGCGGCGACGCACGTAAACCGGATCAATATCTTTGGCGTATAGATCGGTGCCGTGAAACATCGCCTTACCCTCCACCCGCGCCCCAGGGATGAGGTCATTGGTGCGGTTAAAGCAGCGCAGGAGGGTGCTCTTTCCACAGCCCGAGGGGCCAATAAACGCGGTGATCTCATGCTTGAAAATATCAAGATTGACATCCCGTACCGCCAGGGCTGACCCGTAGTACACACTGACATTCTTGGCCCGTAAGGCAGCCTCAGTGGCAACTGGACTGACAGATTGTGAAGTCATGACGTTACTCTACGCTGCAACTAAAAAACTCGCGCTAACCCTACTTCTGAAAGCGATTCCGCAGATAGATAGCGGTGGCATTCATCAGTAACAAAATTACCATCAGTACGATGATGGCCCCCGCCGCCAGGGCATGGAAATCGGCCTGAGGTCGAGATACCCAGTTGAAGATCTGAATGGGCAGAACCGTGAACGGACTCTGTAACCCCCTCAGCGACAGCTCTGGCAAGAAGGGAATGTAGGTGAGCGCCCCAATAGTAATCAGGGGAGCGGTTTCGCCAATGGCCCGAGACAGGGCTAAAATCACCCCAGTTAAAATGCCCGGCAGCGCCAGGGGAAACACGTGGGAGCGAATCACCTGCCAGCGGGTGGCACCGAGGGCAAAGCCTGCCTGGCGCAAACTGCCAGGAATAGACCTTAGAGATTCGCGGGTGGCGATGATGACAATGGGCAACACCAGCAGGGCCAGGGTGAGTGCCCCCGACAAAACACTGCGCCCCTGAGTGATCGGAAACAGAATGCGCACAAAGACCTGTAGGCCCAGCAAACCGTAGATAATTGAGGGTACGCCAGCCAGGTTAGAAATGTTGATCTCAACCGCTTTGGCAATCAGGCTATCGGGCACGAACTCTTCGAGAAAAATACCGGCCCCGACCCCAATGGGGAAGGTAAACAGCGCCACCAGCACCATGACCCAGATGGTGCCGACCAGGGCCGATACAATGCCAGCCGCCTCAGGCCTTCTGGAGGGAAAGCTGGTGAGAAAATTCCAGCTAAGCACGGGTACACCGTCGATGAGTATGTCAACGAGCAGCACCACCAGCACAAACAGCGAAAAAATCACGGCTAAGAGGGCCAGCCACGAAAACCCCTTATCAATACCTTGGCGTCGATCCAGGGCCTTGAGCACCTGTTTCTGCTCAATATCCCAACCGGCGTCGAGGGGGGTGGCTTGAGACGATAGGGGCGTCATTCGTAGGTCTCCCGAAACTTGCGAACAAACCAGAAGCTAATGATGTTAAACACCAGGGTGAGCAAAAACAGCGTCATCCCTACCGCAAAGATGGATTTGAAGGCAATGGAGCCAGCGGGAGTATCGCCCAGGCTGACCTGCACAATGTAGGCCGTCATGGTCATGACCGGCACAAAAGGATTCAGCCCCAGGCGAGGGTTTTGCCCCGCTGCCAGGGCAACAATCATCGTCTCGCCTACGGCCCGAGAAACCGCCAAAATCACTGAGGCCACAATACCCGAGAGGGCAGCGGGCAGCACCACTCCAAAAATCGTCTCTCGCTTGGTGAGACCCAAGGCGTAGGAGCCATCTCTGAGGGCTCCAGGGACAGCGTAAATAGCGTCTTCACTCAGGGAGGCAATTAGCGGCGTGATGGCAATGCCCATAACGATGCCTGCACTCAAGGCGTTAAAGCCGCCCAGCTGAGGAAGAAACACCTGGAGAAAGGGCGTGACCAGCAGCAGCGCAAAGTAGCCATAGACCACCGTGGGCACCCCCGCCAAAATTTCTAGGGCGGGCTTGAGCCACTTACGCAGTTTAGGAGAGGCGTACTCGCTGAGGTAGATAGCCGACAGCAGGCCCAGGGGAACGGCTACGAGTAAGGCAATCAGCGAGGTTAAAAAGGTGGCGCTCAGCAGCACCAGAATGCCGAACTGCGGGTTTGAGAACAGGGGAGTCCACTGTCTATCGGTTAAGAAGTTCCACAGGGGAACGTCTTTGAAGAATTCTACGGTCTCAAACAGCAGGGAGAGAACAATACCGAAGGTGGTAGCGACGGAAATGAGAGCAAACAGGCCAAATAGCCAAATAACGGCCTGTTCAACCCGTTTGTTGAGCCCTCGGTTGGGCCGCCAGAGGTTATTTGGATCGGGCGGTAAAGAGTTTGTCGTCATGATACAGAACTCTAAAAAATAAGGGACCAGTCAATGCTGGCCCCCAGGAACTCGATGGGCTCAACCTTGGAAGGCTAAGCCAGAGGGCGTTTAATCGGTGGGCTTAGAGCACTTCTTCAAGCTTGACGCCAATGGAGCCTTTGCCTTCAAACACACTGCCTACGGTTTTGTTCTCAAAGCGACTGATAACCTTTTCATTGACCTCTTCGGGCAGTTGGACGTAGCCAACTTCATCCACCAAGCCTGCATTGTCGGGGGAGATGTAGAAATTGACAAAGGCCGCGATCGCAGGGTCTTCAGCCACTGACTGCTTAACGTAGATGAACTCAGGCCGGGCGAGGGGCACGTAGGTGCCGTCGGCAACGGTTTCAGCGCTGGGTTCTACGCAGGTGCCGTTGCCGCTGTCGATGGCCACAGCTTTCAATTTGTCTTGATTCTCGGTGAAGTAGGCAAGACCAAAGAAGCCGAGGCCGTTGGCGTCGCCGCTCACACCTTGCACAATGACGTTGTCATCTTCGCTGGCAGTATAGTCACCACGGCTTTCACCATCGGCACCGATCGCATCCATAAAGAAGTCGTAGGTACCTGAATCGGTGCCTGGGCCATAGAGGCCCAAAGGCGCATCGGGGAAGTCAGCGCGAACCTGATTCCAGTTTTTGATCTTATCTTGGGCATCAGGCTCCCACATTGTTAGCAGTTCGTCAGTGGTGAGGCACTCGGCAAAGTCATTCTCGGGACTGACCACCACCGTGAGACCATCAAGAGCAATGGGCAGCTCAATATATTCGATGCCGGCCTGAGCACAGAGATCAATTTCTTCCTGGCTGATGGGGCGAGAGGCACCGGTAATGTCAGTTTCGCCAGCGCAAAACTTTTTGAAGCCGCCGCCAGTACCCGACACGCCAACGGTGACCGCTACGCCAGGATTTGCTGCGCCAAACTCTTCAGCCATGGCTTCAGAAACAGGAAAGACCGTGCTAGAACCGTCTACCAAAACTGTTCCAGATAGATCAGATCCAGCCGCCATTTCGGTGTCGGCATCGGGAGTTGCGGTTTGAGAGCCACCGCCGCAAGCTGCCAGACTAGCCATCATTGCTACCAGTGCGGAGGAATAGCCTACCCGCAACAGCTTCTTATTCAAAACCATGATTCTTCTAACTCCAAATCCAATGCTTTAACGAACTTATTCGGCAAACTTGCAGCTACATTGACCCAGATAATTAGAACCTTTGTCAATTGCTTTGAGGCTCAAACTATCAAACGCACCAATGGGCTTTGTGGTAGACAAAAATGTGCGTTTACTAAGGGTTCTGTGGACACTGTATCACCTATGGGATGCCGCAAAAGGCAGCCTTTGCCTATCTGTAAACTGGGCTAAGCAATAGCGTTTGGGTTACCATAGATAACCTTTAGCAGTTTTAGCTATGCTTAAATGCACTATCCACCAACGTGCATTTCATGCCCGGTACAATAATCGGGTATCTCCTTCAAGAGAAGGTCAAGCGAACATTAATAAAAGATTTTTTATAGATTAATCTGAGGTTAAGAGTTCGTTTGAAAACTGCCGACAGAATCCTTGAAAGGCTCACGGGGATTGACAATAACGGTTAGGCATAGGTCGCCCCTGAGTTGAGGCCAAAGAGGGTGACTGCTGTGGCGATCGCTCCTCAACGGGGTTGCTGGCCCCAACTCAGGGGCAGCCAAAATTTGTGGCCGCTTAGCCTCAGTCTGTCGGCGATCGTTCGGGCCAGCTAGCCCAGACCGTGGTGCCCAACACCACCGCGCCCCCCACCAGCGTTCGCAGTGTGGGCACTTCGCCCAGCAGCAGGGCCGCCAGGGCAATGCCATAGACCGGCTCTAGAGAACTGACCACGCTGGCGGTTTGGGTGCGCAGCACCGCCAGGCTGTCTATAAATAATGTGTGGGCCAGGGCCGTACACAGCACCCCTAGCATCAGCAGCAGCCCAACTTCTCCAGGGGTCAGAGTTAGACCCGCGACAGGCGCGACCACCAGCAGGCTGAGGCAGGCAAACAGGTTTTGATAAAAGGCGATCGCCGCCGCCGAGTAGCGCTGCCGGTAGCCCTTATTGAGCAATTGCAGCAGCGCAAACGACAGCCCCGACAGCAAACCCCAACCCGCTCCCAGAGTCGTCGCCGATCCCAGCCGGTATTCAGGAATCACCAGGGCAACGCCGAGCACGACTAAGGCGGCGATCGCGCCGTCTCGCCAGCGCCACGGGGTCTTAAACAGCAGTGGCTCCAGCACCGTCACAAACACGGGAAAACTCGAAAACGTCAGTAGCCCCACCGCCACCGTCGCCAGCTGAATACTGAGAAAAAAGCTCACCCAGTGGAAGGCCAGGAGTACGCCGAGCAGCCCCATCCCCAGCCAGGCTTTGCCGGTTCTCAAATAGGCCGATTGTTGGCCTAGGGTCAGCACCAGTCCTAAGGCCAGGGCGGCAAACCCGGTACGACCCAGCACAATGACCGTAGCGGGCAGCGCTAAAAACTTGCCAAATAGCCCCGACAAGCCAAACAAAAATACTGAAGTATGCACCTGAATCAGGGCTGATTTAGCGCGGGCCATGGGCAAAGCTCGTAGGATCTCACCGGCAAATTTGTCCTTCAATTCAACCCACCCTAGGCCCTAGGGAACCTTAGGTTTTTCATATATTTTGCCGATATGGTTAGGCATACCTTAAGCCACTAAAATAGGGCGCTTTTATGCGAGAAAATTTTACCCCCGAAGAATGGTCAGCGCTGCTTCAGGCTCCAATGCAGGCCGTGATGGGCGTTTGCCTGGCCGATCGGGTAGACCCAATTTTGTTCTTGCAAGAGGTTAAATCTGGGGTCGCCATCGTGGCCGAAGCGATTCAGCAGAGCGATGCCGTGGGCGACCTGGCCCCGACGCTGATCAGCGGCATTGCCGAACTCGATGCCGCTGACCCCCTGGCTGGGGAGCAACTGCTGCTCAAGAAGCAGTTTGAACTACTGGGCCTGATGCAAACCTTCAAAAGCTCTAAGGAAGGGCGCGACTATGCGATCGCCCATCTGCAAAAGGTCTCGGCCATTTTAGATGCCAAGGTGACTGGGGTGCAGGCCGGTGAACTCAAGCAGTGGCTGGTGAGCGTGGCCACCAAGGTCGCCGAAGCCCATCGAGAGGGCGGGCTTTTGGGCATCGGCTCCAGCCGCATCAGCGACAAAGAGAGCGATGTGCTCAACAAAATGACCGCTGCCCTAGGGCTGGTGGTCTAGCCGGCTCCGGGCTCATGGTATAGATAGCGTTAGATTAGGTGCTCTAGAGGGTTAAAACCCGCCTAAAGCGTTGTCTTAGCCCAACCTTTCCCTCGAAGAAGCGAAAAACCGTAGCAAATGCTACTCTATGACCGATAATTCCAGTTGCGGAGGGTCTCAGGCAACTGGCCGTCTGTTCGAGAAACCCCATCGTTTACCTGTGTGAGGAGAAACGCCAATGCTGATTGGATTTTTAATTAGTGTCGTCGTGCTGGCCATTAGCCTGCTGATTATTTCTAAGATTCCGCCCATCGGGGTCGAAATTGACAGCCCCATTAAAGCGCTGCTGGCAGGCGCTATTATTGGAGCCTTCAACGGCGTCTGGGGGTTCTTTCCCAGCACCCTGCGCGGCTTCTTCGCCATTGTTAGCCTGGGTTTGATTCCGCTGATTGGGGCCATCATTGTGTTTGGTCTGGCGGCCTGGCTGATCGAAGGCTTCCGGCTTCGCTACGGCATCTGGAGCGCGATTCTCGGTGCGATCGCCCTGGCCATTGTCAGCTCTATTCTCAACTTCATCCTCAGCTCCGTTGGGCTGGTTGGCGCTTAGGTTAACCAGGTTGCCTAAACTGCGATAAAAATGCCCTGAGCCGTTATGACTCAGGGCATTTTGCTGGGCAAAAGATCCCTAGCTCACCGGAGTTTGTGCTCCTGTACCCCGCCGCGTGGCCCACCAGGCAAAGGCCCCGCCCGTGACAAACATCAGCAGGCTGTAAATCGCTGCCGGAATCGCCAGATTCGGCTGATTGAGCAGGGTGGGGGCGCTGGCAATGGCGCTAGGGGTTCTACGTTAAGTAATTGAACACACTGGCCATAAATCCTAGGGCTGCAAACACCAGACCCGCGCCAATTAAGTTTGTTTGCAGCGTTGTGAGACGGTAGGCCGGGCGCAGCCAAAAGCTTAGAAATCGGCTGACCCGAGGCATAATCGCCCAGGTCAAAATGGATGAGGTAATTAAATTGTTGATCACCAGAGAGGTGGCCATGGGCCACGCCTGCATAATCCCCAGGGCACTAAATACCATGCCTTGAATCATCAGCGTGGGGTAGAGGCCGAGCACCACCGCCAGCACCTGCTTCCAGGGCGGCGGCCCGAGACTGTGCTGCTCGGCTCCGCCTGTGTGGTTCGAAAACCATCCCTCCAGCCCGGTGGTAAACGATTTATAGCGATAGGCCAAGAAGGTGTCGTGCCCCTGCTCAAGTAGGTCGGCGCGATCGCTCGATTTCAGCCAGTGGTTGAGCTCCTGCGGTGTGCTGAAATGCACGATGGAGTACCACTTCACCACTCCATCATCACACTCTAAGGGGGGGCATAGATCGGCGCGGGTATAGCCCTCAAACTGTCTTGCCCCCTCCACCATCTGGTCATACCACCGCCGAAATACAGCCTCTGCCTCTGGCCCCTGGGGCACAATATATTCCACGATAAACGTGGAGTAAAAATGATCCTCAGGGGAATTCTGAGAGTCTTGGGAATCCTGAACGCTTTCAGAAGAAGAGGTCATGACAAATCAGTAGTGGAAAGATAAGGCCCGAGCGGCAAAAAAGCCCCCAGCAGCAAAAAAGACGGTGGGCTGCTTCTTAGCAGCCGCTGCCCCGATAGACCGGACATGGCGCTCTGGGTTGACTATGGGGTCTTGGGGATAGGTGGGCTTGGGCTAAACCAACTTGGTATCCACTAACGGTACCCTCCCTGGCCAAGGGTCTCAAGGGCTGATGTTGGGTGGCCATGACCTGGCCCTGGCATCCAACCGCCTCCAGATAGAATCCTTAAGATTCTGAGGCAAACTGGTCTTAGGTTCTTAAAAGTACGTAACATTTAGTTGAAGATACCTTTCCTCCCTTGGCACAAGAGACCTTAGACAAGCAGACCGAAGACCTCAGCAGCCTGCTAAAAAAGGCTGCTTTGATTGCTGTGGCTTTGGTGATGGCCGTCGTGCTGAGCGTTGTTGCGGTGCGCTATTCCCAAGCATCTGACCCCTATGTCCACCAGGTGCTCTCCTTAGACGGCAACGGCAGCCGAGGAGAGGCAATCTTTAGAATGAACTGCGCCGTGTGCCACGGCCTTGAAGCCACTGGCGAGGTTGGCCCCAAGCTGGTGGGTGTGTCTGACCACAAGACTAGAGTTGGCCTGATCCGGCAGGTGATCAGCGGCGAAACTCCACCCATGCCTCAGTTTCAGCCCGAACCGCAGGATATGGCCGACCTACTCATCTATTTAGAGCAGCTGTAGTTAGAGCGGCGATCGCGATCGCCCCTACGACCGGCAATTGTTACAGTCCTTTATGAGAATTCTGAGTAGGGCTGGTGCTGGGCGCGATCGCTTCTCATTATGCTCGTACAGCCCATCAACCCCTCTAGCCCTTTGAAAACAAGGGGTTGAGGCATTGTGCAGAACGACTGAATCCTCTCACCCCGAGCCAAGCGCATTAAGTTTCCGGGGAAAATTTGTTTACAAAACTCCATGAATGCAGTATTGTTTAATCACACGGGTCACAAATCTACACGATTTAGCCCGCGTACCTTGAACGATAAATACCAAGGACTAATACATTATGACCACAACTCTACAGCGGCGTGAAAGCGCCTCCCTGTGGGAGCAGTTTTGCCAGTGGGTGACCAGCACCGAGAACCGCCTGTATGTGGGCTGGTTCGGCGTGCTGATGATC
>JAHHIH010000006.1 GCA_019358835.1 Tildeniella torsiva UHER 1998/13D | reverse complement strand
ACCTTCGTCTTCATAAGCCTTGATAATCTTTCGGCGGAAGGCTAGTGAATAAGGTTTCATCGCTATTATGTTAAAGCAAATTCAAGAAGTATAGATTGTACCTCACTAGAGTGGAAATTGCTGTATTAGACCAATAATGCAATAGTCCTTGAACCGGCGAATGCGGCCCATGGCTACAAAAACACAGGCTAGGGCTCGTAAGGCTAGCCCAGAATTAACGCACCCAGCTACAAATCCCTATGTACCAAAGAGGATAGTAGGAAGAAAAATATCTTTCTGACGCGCAAAATCTATCTCATCTATCTCTATACCCAATACAAAAAGCCCGATCACAGTTGGTACAAAACCTCCCAAAAGTCCTATAGCAGTATTGAGAGCTATGAAAGCGATTGTTTGTATAATTCTGTCCATGTTTTGAATCCAAAGGCACTTGCTGCGCTCAGCCTCACATCGGCGTACATTGTTGCAGATATTCCGATCTGCATCTTGGGACAGCGACGAAGTTCACATTTGCATCAGCAGGAAACTTCTCCCATCCTCTTCTCTACCGACCCATTACGTTACTCACATCTCTACTCCAACGACTCTCGATACCGCGCTAGCAGCGGCTGCAAAAAGTCATAGCCATCTACGCCGATGACGGCGAGGAACTGGCGGCGGTGGTCGGCGAGGATGCCTTCGAAGGTGTCGGGGCCGAGTTGGCCGTACAAAATACTCAGCAGGGCGGCGGGCTGCCGCCATTCGGGAGAATCAATTTGGTGGAGCAGGTACATGGCCAGGCAGCCAGTGAGCACCGCTTGTTCGAGGTTGCCGTCGCCCTGGTAGGCGGCGGCGAGGTTGGCGAAGTTAGAGGCCATAAGGAAGCGATCGCCGATCGCCTGGGCCACCTGTAGCCCCTTTTGTAGGGACTCAATCGCTGCCTTGTATTGCCCCAGCTTGAGCTGAGCGATGCCCAGGCTGTTGGCGCAGAGGGCTTGACTGGGGCGATCGCCCACCTGTTCTGACAGCGCCAGCCCCTGCTCTAGGTAGCTGAGCACGGTTTCGTACTGCTCGGCCTCTAGCAGTTGGGACTGGCCCTGGGCCACCTGGCTGTAGCCGAGGTTGGCGAGGGCGTTGGCCTGGCCGATGCGATCGCCGCTCTGGCGAGCCAAAATTAGCGCTCGCTGGCTGTGGCCCTGGGCAGCGTCAAAGTCTTGCTGGGCGACGCAGGTACGGCTGAGGTGGTTGAGGCTGGCAATTTCGCAGGGCACGTCGCGAGCCTCGCGGGCCACCTCTAGGGCCTGCTGGTGAAAGCGCTGGGCCTGGCTGTAGTTGCCCAGTGCTCGCTGAGAGTAGCCCAGCAGCGTGAGAATGCGGGCTTTTACCGCCGTGTTGGGCACGGCTTGCAGGGGCTGATCGAGATACTCCAGCAGGGCGCGGAGGGGTTCTCCAGAGAGGGCGGTGAACAGGCCGCCATAGAGGGGAAAGTAGCTCTGGTTAGCAAACTGCCGCAGGCCCTGGAGCGCTAGCTGAAACGAGCCCATCGACAGAATGCGCTGGCCCTGCTGACCCAGGCGGTTAGAGATCTGTCCCCACACCACAGCAAAGGTGAGAAAGGTGGCGATCGACAGCCGCTTGCCCGATTGGGGGTCGTAGGGCTGGCGATCGAACCAGTTCACCAGGGCCAGCTGAAGGCGCTGCAAAACCACCCCCCAGGCAACCCAGTCAGCTACGGCGAGAGGCGTGGGGACGCCAGCAGCAGTTACGGTTTGGTGCTGAGCCAGATCGGTAAACAGGCGTTTTAGGGCCAGGTTACTGACGATTTTTTCCCAGTGCTGCCAGGGGCCAGACTGCTGGCCCGGCTCGCTAAATCCTAGCTGTTGACCCTGGGCATAGATCCAGCCGACGATGTCGCCTTCGAGCTGCTGCCAGGCGGCTAGCCCTTGGTCTAGCCCGTCGGCCAGGGTGGCTAGGGCCGGGGCTGTCTCAGTCGCTGGAGCAGAGTCGGGCGGTGCCGGAGCCTGTTTGAGCGCCTGCACGAGCTGCACCAACTGTTCCCGAGAGAGCGGCTGATCGCGGTTGGGGTCTAGAGAGGCGAGCAGCTGAGACAGCCGGTCTTCGGGCGGCGCATTGAGAATCTCGGCCTCTATGCCAGTGAGCACCGCCGTGGCCTGGTTGTCGGCCTGCCAACGCTCCCACTCGCCCTGAATAGTGCGAAGGGCACGCTGCTTGCGCAGGGCCTTGGCCTGCTTGAGTTCGTCACTGCCGGGGGCTAGGTCAGGCTCTAGAGCCGCTAGGGTTGTGGCCAAGGCTCGCTCAAATAGTTCGCCACCGCCCGGCTCGATGCCCGCTTGCAGCATGCGGTAGACCTGCTGTTTTGACTGAATTTTGCCTTTGAGGGTAGCGGCAACTATGTCATCAATCAGGGCTTGGTACGGTTGAGCCATAGGTCGCCATGCCGTTTAGGACTGCGGAGAAGAAGCGGTTGCCCAAGTGTGCCACAGATTTTTCTGAGATTCAGCCCGGTGGCGGCGGAGTCTTGGGGGTCAAAGCTCAGCGAAATTCTGGGGTAAGGTAGCCTGAGAAGACTACGTTTCCCTTTATCTATGGGCCTTTCATCTATGGGAGGAACGCCCTGGAGTACGACCCACGCCGGGGTGCATCGGCTGCTCAAAGTTCGTCCGCTGCTGCCCCAGGGGGCGACGGGGTTGTTGGCGGTCTCAGGTGGGCAAGATTCGGTGTGCCTGCTCAAGCTGCTGGTCGATCTGCGGCCCAAGTGGGGTTGGCATCTGCGGGCGGTGCACTGCGACCACCGCTGGCGACCTGACTCGGCGGCCAACGCCGATTTTGTGCGGCAGCTGTGCGAAGGGTGGGGCGTTCCCTGTGAGGTGGTTGTTGCTGAGGCCGACTACGGCACCGAGGCCAAGGCTCGGCAGTGGCGATATCGGGTATTTGAAGAGTTGGCTAGTCAAGAACGCTGTACCCAGGTGGTGACGGGGCATACGGCGAGCGATCGCACCGAAACCCTGCTCTACAACCTGCTGCGGGGTAGCGGCACCGATGGCCTTCAGGCCCTAGCCTGGCAGCGGCCCCTATCCCATGAAAGCCCCATGGCCGTAGTGCGCCCGCTGCTGGGGCTCACCCGCCAGCAGACCGGGGAGTTTTGCCGCCAGTTCGGCCTGCCCATCTGGGAAGATGCCACCAACCAGGACACCCACTACACCCGCAACCGCATTCGCCTGGAGCTGCTGCCCTATCTTAAGGAGCACTTCAACCCTGGGGTAGACGCAACCCTGGCGAACACGGCTGAACTGCTCACCGCTGAGGTGGAGCTGCTGGAGGCCATGGCAGAGGAGCTGTACGAGACATCGGTTTTAGGCACTGCTGCGGGTGAGGGCGGGTGGAAAATTTTGCGATCGCCCCTCAAGGCCGCACCTCTGGCTCTACATCGGCGGGTGCTGCGGCGTGTGCTCCAGCAGGTAACCCCAGTCCAGGTCAGCTTTGAGCATGTGGAGAAACTCGTCGCCCTGCTCGCCGCCCCCAACGGCAGCCAGAGCGATCCCTTCCCCGGTGGGATTATTGCCGTGGTAGATGGCGACTGGCTGGTGCTGAAGCCACTGATGGTTCCGTAAGGTCACAGCATGGCATGGTGGAGGTTTTAGAATGGCACTAGCTCTATGAACCTGTTCGCGTGGGCCAGCCGATGACTTTACCCCCCGCTTTACGCTATCGCTTGGTACGCCTGCAATCTATGGGGCGATCGCTCAATCGCCCTACGGTCTGGGGTGGTTTTGGTCTGCTGGGTCTGCTAGCCATAGCCGTGCCCCAGTACTGGCGCAACCCTGAATGGCGCAGTCAGTACGATCCAGCCGTGGATAGCGCCGCCGTAGATCCCAGCACCAGTGTCGGCACGCTATCTAGCGAGGAGTTGGCCGACCTAGCCGAAATCGACAATTTGGCCCTGCTCCTTAACCAGCTTCAGCCCACCACCGCCACGGTCTTAGAAGAGTCAGCCCCTTCCCCCAGTACCGACGCCCTGGCTCTGCCCACGGCGACCGAAGACCAGCCAAACTCCACCGGCCCCTTCGCCGAATACTTAGAGCGCAGCCGTTTTCGGGTCAGCCCTGCGGCCAGTGACCGCGAGGCTGACTCCGCCGATGCGACCTCTATGTTTGGCCAGTCATCAGCCAGTACCTCTGCACCCTCTGCTGAGGAGCGCCTACCCAGTGCCCTGCAACGGGCTCTCAACCAGCGGTTTGGCGCTGAGGCAGGGCAGGCCTCTGAGGCGGCGGCTGAGGAGGATACTCAGGGGGCTGGGGCGATCGCCAACCCAGACACCCTCCCACCGTGGATGGTCGAAGGCAGCCTGCCTGGGGTAGACCAGCGATTTATTCGCACCACCCCGCAAATGTCGCCGCCGCCGGGCACCACAGGTTATACAACGCCCTCGGTACTCTCGCCCAGCCCGGCCGCAGTGACCCCCGCAGCCCCAGCCGCGCTAAATCTAAATTTTGGGACTTCGGCCGCCCCACCCTCGGCAGGGGTAACAGTGCCATCTCCGGCTGGCACCCCGAGCAATAGCCTCAGCTCGCCACCCCAGCCAGAACCCGCTCCGTTCTCGGCCCCCAGACCGCCCGGCGTTTATACCGGCAACGGCTACATCAATACGTTTTCAGACCCCAGCGGCCCAGCAAATTAAAGAGAAGTTCGGCCCTGAAAAACGAATGAGGGCGGATAGGCATTGACTCACCCACCCACCCACCCACCACCGACTCACGACCCAGTTCCCCTAGTCAGCGTTCGACTCTGGGTAGGGATCGCTCAGCTGCTCAGTCTCTGGGCAATCGTCAGACACGGTAATTTCAACATCGCCTCGGGGGACAGCGGCCAGGCGTTTGGTGACTGCGCCGATGCTCTCTAGGCGCACCATCTCTTCCCAAGAGCAGATTTCGTCTTCTTCTTCGGTTTCGTAGCGAAAGGTGACCAGGTCGCCTTCAATGTCTAAAATCTTGGCCCGCTCAATCCAACGCTGTTGATCCCGTAGAAAAATCCACACATCTTGACCATCACAACAGAGTTGATAGATCTTGCGGTGTAGCATAATTGCGGCTCCTTCACAGGTAACATCAACGCTCATGTCGCTGGGCTAGCGGAGGGGAGCGTTCTCCCAGCTAAAACGGGGTTGCCCTAGGTTTCAGGTTTTGCTTAGCCCCGTGCTGTGCCTTCGCTCCGGCTAAACTACGCGCTAGCAGTCTGGGTAGATGACCAGCAGCTATCAGTCCTAGCTAATCCTGGTTCTGTACCTTAACATTCCCAGAGTCATTCATTCTTCTCATATCAGTGAAGCGGAGACTGTAGTGTAGCAAGCCATACGGTCGCTTGCCCACAAGGGCCTTGAGGCGAACGCTATAGTGAGAAATCAGCCCTGTTCTGCGTGTTTCCTATGCTGCTGCACCTCTGTACCTGGCCCGAAGTTGAGGCCTACCTGACTCAGTCGTCGGGCATTATTCTGCCGATTGGCTCTACAGAACAGCACGGCCCCACCGGCCTGATTGGCACTGATGCCATCTGCGCCGAGGTGGTGGCCAAGGGCGTCGGCGAGGCCGCCAACGCCCTAGTTGGCCCCACTATAAATGTGGGTATGGCGCTGCACCACACAGCCTTTCCTGGTTCTATGACCCTGCGCCCCAGCACGCTGATCGCCGTCATTCAGGACTACCTTACGCCCCTGGTGCGCCACGGCTTTACCCGGTTCTTTTTCGTCAATGGCCACGGCGGCAATATCGCCACCCTCAAGGCGGCCTTTGCCGAAGCCTACACTGTCCTAGCCCACGATCAAATTCCCAATGCCGAGCGGGTGCGCTGCAAGATGGCTAACTGGTTCATGGCGCGATCGGTCTACACCCTGGCGAAAGAACTCTACGGCGATCAGGAGGGTTCCCACGCCACCCCCAGCGAGGTGGCTCTGACCCAGTACGCCTATCCCGATTTCATTAAGCAGGCGCCGCTGGATCCCCAGGTGGCCCCCTCGGGCCACGCCATCTACAGCCCCACCGATTTTCGCCTGCGCTACCCCGATGGCCGCATGGGCTCTAACCCTGCCCTGGCCACCCCCGAGCACGGGCAGCGGCTCTACGAAGCGGCGGTGAAGGAACTCACCAGCGATTACCTCGCGTTTTTGGCGGCAGAGTAGGGCTGACGAGTAGAACCCCATAAGAAAAAGCCCAGGTGTATCACGCACCTAGGCTCAGTGTGAGGACGAATTTTCTTCTATGCCTGGCCCCAAAGCTCTCGGACACCTGCCTCGGGAAGCCAGGTGGAAATCTCCTGAATGCGTTCTTCAGAAAGCTCGGCTTTGGTTGCCGAAAATACCGCTTTCACAGCTTGCTTACAGGCCGTTTCTCGGTCTTCAGCTGTTCTCTCTAGCCCCCCTTCGTTGGCAGCCCGAAAGAAGAAGCGATCGGAGTCGATCTTGAAAATTCCGGGGCCTTGCCAAGGCGGACGCACCCGACTCAAAAATCCCACCAGGGGATTTGTGTCTTTCCACAGATCGGTAACTTCTAGTTGCAGGGTCTTGTCTTCAGTAGGCATGACCTCTTCATGCAGTTCGTCAGCGACCCGGTCTGCGGCCTCGGTGGTCATCAGATCGCGCATGATGCGGAAGACGACTTCGGTAAAGTCTCTGGCCTCGTAGGGGTCAGAAAACCCGCCTTCGACCAAAACCTTCTCTAGAAATGAGCGATCTTTGTCGGCAATGGCGGCTCTAGAGTCTCCCTCCGTTGGCCGAGTTGTCGATACGCTTTTTCCTGTAGTGCTATCTACCATTTTGTCTCCTTTACTGATGGGACAAGCATGTTGCCTTGAGTAAAGGTTACGAAATGTTAATCGATCGCACGTCCCTCACAGGTTCAGGGCTAGCTCGGTCAGAAGGCAGAGGTTTGGGCAACGGGCGGGGTCTTCCATCAGGCCAACGGAAGACCCCGCTAGTTGCTCTCAAGGCCATAGGAGTTACGCGAAAGGAAATGGTTTCCAGGGAATCCATTCAGCCCAGAGTTGGGCCAGGGTGCCATCGGCGATCGCGGCCGCGATCGCCGCATTGATCGTGGCATTGAGCGTGGGGTTGGTTTTGGCGGTGGCGATCGCAAAGGGTACCCGCGTTGGCAGCGTAAAGGCCAGCTCCAGCGAAGCATCCTCCTCAGCGGCCACGACCAGCACCAGTTCATCGTCAATTAGCGCGTCAATCTCTCCAGCGCGAAGAGCCGCTAACATTTCGGGCAGCACCTGGTCGCTACCGGGGTAGGGCACCGCGATCGCGCCGGGAAAACCCTCGACCAGGGCAATGTTGGTGCTGTCGGCCAGTCCGCCGACCCGCTTGCCCGCTAGGTCTTCAACAGCGGCAATCCCGCTGCCTTTTTTAACTAGCACCGCTTCATCGAATAGGCCGTAGGGCTGGGTAAAATCGACCACCTGCTGGCGATCAGGGGTAATGGCCTGGTTAAACCACACCACATCGTATTTACCGGTGGCCAGGCAGGTATAAAACTCAAACATCGGCAGATTGTGCCACACAGGCGTTAGCCCGAGCTGGTGGCAGAGGTGGCGAGCCAGCTCAGGTTCGTAGCCGGCGCGCTGCCCAGCGGCAGCCAGAAAGCTCATGGGGCGGGCATCAAAGTCGCTGGCGGCAATGTGCAAAACGCCGGGCTCAACGGTGAGGCTGGTGAGAGATTCAGTTGTGGGTAACGGGGGACACATAATCTTTGGAGGGAGAACTTATTATGACAAGTACATAGGGCACCCCCAGATTTGTCAACTAAGTTGAGTCAAATTCATCTCAGTAGGTTGGGTGAAGCCCAGTGCAGGGTCTAGCTCTGTTGGGTTCCGCTAGCGCTCTACCCAACCTACGTCGCTCGCTTTGCGATCGCCCCCCTGTAGGGTGGGCACCGCCCACCACCGACAGATTCCTGTAGATGACTTGCCCCGTCCCCTGTGTTTCCTGCGCCCAGAGACTCTGTTTGCAATGGATTATCAACCGATTCAGCTCTCCCCAGCGCAGATTCAGCAGTTCCAGAATGACGGATTTCTGATTCTGGAGAACTTTCTGCCCGCTGACTTCGCCCAGCGCCTGGCCGATCGCCTGGAGCCCATGTTCCACGGCGAGTTTGAGACGGGCATTTACCCCGACGAGTGGCACTGGCGACCGCGCATGAGCCTGCCCGACATCACCCGAGAAATCTGCAACGGCTGGAAATGCGATCGCACCATCGCCAGCCTGGTGCTCTCGTCAGAAATTGGCCGTCTCAGCGCCACGCTCGCTGGGTG
The DNA here is from genome assembly GCA_019358835.1 of Tildeniella torsiva UHER 1998/13D. Lineage (GTDB taxonomy): Bacteria > Cyanobacteriota > Cyanobacteriia > Phormidesmidales > Phormidesmidaceae > Nodosilinea > Nodosilinea torsiva. The sequence goes on along the minus strand of JAHHIH010000006.1, from coordinate 218,297 downwards.
GGAAGGTGCCCGCATTGGCCAAGACAGCCTTTGGATGAAGCCCCCCGGAGCCCAGGCGATCGCCATGCACCAAGACGGCGTCTACATCGACTACCTAGTGCCCGCTCAAATGATGACCTGCTGGGTCGCGCTGGATAACGCCACCGCCGCCGATGGCACCCTGGTCTACGCCAAAGGCTCCCACAAATGGCCGATTTCTAGCGTTGAGGGCGAATTCCATGCCCCCACCAAAGACTACCGCTGGGCCATGCTGCAAGCGGCAGAGAATGCCGGAGTGCCCGAACCTGAGCTGGTGGTCGTCGATGTGCCCGCCGGGGGCTGCGCCTTTCACCACGGGCGCACCTGGCACGGCCTCGGCCCCACTACCCGCACCGAAGGCATGTTCCGCAGCATTGGTCTGCACACCATTCCCGCCAGCGCTCAATTTCACCCCACCAACCCCCAGGGCTACATCTACGGTCGCTACAAGCGCGTCGGCAATACGGAGATGGATGAAAGCTTTTTTCCCATTCTCTGGCGCGAAGACGGCTACCGCAGCCCCCACTTGGCAGAGTACTGCGAAGACCCGTTGGCGCAAGGAGCCTTGACGCCTGCGTAATTGGCTGAGAGTTTTGAGTTCTTAGTTTTGAATTTTGAGTTCTTGCTGTATGGCACCAATTCAAAACTCAACATTCAAAACTCAAAACTTCCTCAGATCTCCTACGCATCCATACCCTAGGGCAGACACATAGGTCTGCCCCTACACCCATCCACCCCCTACACCCATCCACCCGCTACCCCTCACCCCCATGTCCACCAAAACCTGGAACGGCCTCCCCTTTACCGGCCTTACCGAAGACTTTGATCCCCAGTGGTTGCTGACGCCTGAGCAGCAAGCTTTGCAGGCAAAGCTGATTGAGCTGTGTGCGGCGGTGCTGCGGCCCAATGCGATCGCATCAGATCGCAACCTCATCTACCCCCGCAAAAACTTCGAGGCGCTGGCATCCTTGAACTTGCTGAGCTTGTTCGTTCCCAAAGAATGGGGCGGCTTGGGCGAAAACCATGTCTGCGCTGCCATGGTGGTCGAAACGATCGCCCGCTACGGCTGCCCCAGCACAGCAATGTGCTACACCATGCACCTGGGGGCAGTGGCGGCAGCGCTGTTTCGCGCCCACGACAGCCCAGAACTGCAAAGCTTGCTGAAGCGGCTCGATAGCGAGGTGCTAATCGGCACCCTATCCTACTCTGACCCCGAGACTGGGTCACACTTTTGGTACCCCGTATCCTCTAAAGCCACGGCGACCCCCGATGGTTGGCAGGTGAACAAAAAGGCGTCGTGGACGACCTCGGCAGGGTTTGCCGACTGGTACATTGTGCAAACCACCAGCCCCCACTTCGACGGTAATTTCTCAGATCTGTCGTGCTTTCTCATCTACGCCGACGAGGTGCAGGCCGAACCCCACAAGTGGGATGCCCTGGGCCTGCGCGGCAACCAGTCGGGCACCCTGCTGGTGGATGGGGTGACGGTACCGCGCGATCGCATGGTTGGCCCCGAGGGCGACGGCACCGCCTCCAACGACGAGATTGTGGACCCCTTCTTTTTGCTCTGCTCGTCGGCCTGCTGGAACGGCATTGCATTGGGGGCGATCGACATTGCCAAGGCCCACGTCACCCGCAAAAAGCACGTCGATGTGGGCATGCGCGTGGCCGACTACCCAACGATTCAGGACTACTTTGGCGAAGCGATTATGGACACCAGCGCCTGCCGCATGTTCACCTTTTCCATGGGGCAGCTGATGGATCAGCTCACCAACAGCTGCGACTGGGCCATTCATGCCGACACCAGCGCCCTGCCCCGCGCCGCCCACCTGCACTGGTACTGGCAAATCAAGTTCGAGGCGGCCAAGAATGTAGCCCACGTCTGCGACAAAATGCTTCACGCCTGCGGTGGCTCCGGCTTCAAGAAAGACATGGAGATCGAGCGCTACCTGCGCGACGGCAAGGCGGGCTGGGTGATGGGGCCGACCAACGAGGTACTGCGCCAGTTCGTTGGCAAGTCGGCCCTGCTCGGCTTCGACTCTTTGGATTACTGGAACCAGTCGGTGAACGAGCGGGTGCTGCACAACGAGCTAAAGAAGCTCGACCCTGACGAAAAGCGCAAGCTAGCCGAGTCGCTGCTGGCGGATTTAGCGGAAGCCGAAAAACCTGCTCCCCCCATTCCCGTTGCCGCCGCGTAGGTGGGCACCGCCCACCATCCAACCCCGCCACCGTCTCCAATTTGCCCTCTTTACCCATTACTCGAACGGTGGGTTACGGCCAAACCAAAAGATAACGGCACAGCAAGAATTTTCTGGAACCTAACCCACCCTACCCATCCACCCGCCTACCCATTCACCCCCTCCCCACTACCCCACAGGAACCGAACCATGACCATTGCCCAAGAACGTCCCACCGCGATCGCTGTTGCCCACCCCCTGGAACCGCTAACACCCGAAGAAATCGCCACTGCCGTCGCCATTCTGAGCGAGGAAAAATCTCTTGGCGCGATGGCTCGCTTTGCCACCGTCACCTTGAATGAACCGGCAAAAGAAACGGTGCTGGGCTTTAAGCCAGGGGATGCCATTACCCGCGAAGCCTTTGCCATCATTCTCGACAACGCCACCGCCCAGACCTATGAGGCGGTGGCTTCCCTCACTGAAGGCACCGTTGTTTCGTGGAAACACATCCCCGGTGTGCAGCCGCCGATCATGCTGGATGAGTTTATTGAGTGTGAGAATGCGGTTAAGGCCTGCCCGGCGTTTATTGAGGCGATCGCAAAACGCGGCATTACCGACCCCAGCCTAGTCATGGTCGATCCCTGGTCTGCCGGTAACTATGGCATTGAGGATGAAGAGGGCGTTCGCCTCTCCCGCGCCCTCTGCTGGGTGCGGGCCAACCCCACCGACAACGGCTATGCCCGCCCCATCGAAGGCGTCATTCCCGTGGTAGATCTCAACAAAATGGAGGTGATCCGGGTCGAAGACCACGGTGTGGTGCCTCTGCCGCCCCAGGCATCCAACTACTCCCAGGAGTACGTCAAAGACTTTCGCACCGACCTCAAACCGCTCGAAATTGTGCAGCCCGAAGGCCCTAGCTTCGCGGTCAGCGGCCATGAGATTCGCTGGCAAAAGTGGAAAATGCGCGTCGGCTTTACCCCCCGCGAAGGGCTGGTGCTCTACACCGTCACCTACACCGACGGCGGCGAAGAGCGGCCCATTCTCTACCGCGCCTCCCTGGCGGAGATGACCGTGCCCTACGGCGACCCCCAGCCCCACCACTACCGCAAAAACGCCTTCGACGTGGGGGAATACGGCATTGGCTCATTAGCAAATTCTTTGACTCTGGGCTGCGACTGTCTGGGTGAAATCTACTACTTCGACGCCTTTATGACCAACTCGCGGGGCGAGGTGGCCCAGATTAAAAACGCCGTCTGCCTCCACGAAGAAGATTTTGGCATTCTCTGGAAGCATGTGGACTGGCGCACGGAAGAGACCGAGGTGCGGCGATCGCGCCGGTTAGTTGTCTCCTTCATTGCCACGGTGGGCAACTACGAGTACGGCTTCTACTGGTATTTCTACCAAGACGGCAGCATTCAGTACGAGGTCAAGCTGACCGGCATGATTAGCACGGCGGCGTTTCCTCCTGGCGAGGTGCCCAAGTATGGCACCCTGGTCGCTCCCCAGCTCTACGCCCCAGTGCACCAGCACATCTTTAACGTGCGCCTCGACATGTGCGTGGATGGCCTGCAAAATTCCGTCTACGAAGTGGATATTGAGCCTGAAGAGGACGAACTCAACCCTTACGGCAACGCCTTCTACGCCAAATCGACCCTGCTCGACACCGAACTCGCCGCCCAGCGCCTGATCGACCCCATGAAGGGTCGCTATTGGAAGATTGTCAACCCGACGGAAACCAACGCCATGGGCTACCCCACAGCCTACAAGCTGATTCCCGGTGAGAACACGCTGCCCCTGGCCAGACCCAGCGCCAGCGTCATGAAGCGCGCCACCTATATGAGCAAGCACCTGTGGGTCACACCCTACAGACCCGACGAGAAATTTTCGGCGGGCGACTACCCTAACCAAAGCCCCGGTGGCGAGGGTTTGCCCCAGTGGACGGCGGGCGATCGCCCCGTGGCCAACACCGACCTGGTGGTGTGGCACACCTTTGCCCACAGCCACGTGCCCCGGGCCGAAGACTGGCCGGTGATGCCCGTGGCCTACATTGGCTTTATGCTCAAGCCGCTGAACTTCTTTGACCAAAACCCCGCCAACGACGTGCCCCCCTCGACCAGCAAGCACAGCTGCTGTAACTGAGCTCCTGAACGATTAGTGGGCTTTGAGGCTGTTATGCGGCGATCGCGCTAGAGCTTCTTGAAGTATCTAGCGACTGGCCATAGCTCAAAGCCCGCTTTTTCATAGGTGTGCCGGGCTGGGGCGTGGCCAGGGTCACCGCCGGTCTCAACCATGGCGATCGCCATACCGGCCTCTTTCATCCAGCACAGCGCAAATTCTGTTAGAGCGCTGCCAATGCCACGGCCCTGAAACTCTGAGTCAACGGCGACCATATAGATCTCGCCCATACTGTCTGCTGGGTGTAGCTTGACGGCGACAAAACCCACAACCAAATCTGCCTCCTTAGCAACCCACACATTGGTGTCTTCCCCAACGCAGACATCCTCGACCGCCTTTTGCTGGCTCTCCTGCCAGTGATTGGGATAGAACGCCTGATACACCTCGGCATTCATCGTGTTCTGAATCGAATCAAACACTGGGGCCCATGCCCGCAGCGCAAGCCGAACAACCGCATCAAGGTGGCGAGAGGCATAGAGTTCAATTTCCATGGTTCTGCAACCAAAACGGGGAGTCGATGGCTTCATCGAACCTATTTTAGGGCGAATGCCTGTGGCTCTGGCAGTCCTGAAAGCCTACAGCTAATGAAATCCGGGTTGGACACCCAAGATATATCGAGCTTTTCGCTCTTCTATTTTTGTTCTTTTGCTATCACCCCGGAACCCGCCGACGGTTCAGTGCGTCACCCTAGAGTTGGCCAACTCGGCATCTATGGCCATCGCTATAGTTCTATGCGGTTGAGCGTTACCCTAAGGGGGGTTAACGGCACCCGCTAGACTGTCGTCTAATAGTTCAACCGTCACTCGCCCATGGCTATGACCGCTTCGTTTCCCAACCTGCCGCCAGAATCTAGACCGCTGGGGGGCCGCTATCGGCTCGTGCAGCCCCTGGGCTCTGGGGGCTTTGGCCAAACCTTTAGCGCCCAAGACCTGCACCTTCCGGGGCATCCGCTCTGCGTGGTAAAGCAGCTCAAGCCCCAGGTGACTACTGCCGAAGAGCTGCAAACGGCGCGGCGGCTGTTTGACACTGAAGCCCAGACCCTCTACAAGCTGGGGGCGCACCCCCAAATTCCGGGACTGCTGGCCCACTTTGAGGAAGGGCAGGAGTTTTACCTGGCCCAAGAGCTAATCGAAGGTCATTCTCTGGCGGAGGAGTTAGGCACCCCCTGGACAGAGGCCCATGTTGTGGCGTTTCTCGGCGATCTGCTGGGGATCTTGGCCTTTGTGCATTCCCACGGGGTGATCCACCGCGACATCAAGCCCTCGAATTTGATTCGCCGGGCCAGCGATCGCCGCATCGTGCTAATTGACTTTGGCGCGGTCAAGCAGGTGAGCGCCCAGGCTACCGCCCTGCGCTCTGGTCACAGCCACACCATCTCCATCGGCACCCAGGGGTATATGCCCAGCGAGCAGGTGGCCGGGCGGCCTCAGTTCAGCAGCGATATCTATGCTGTCGGCATTTTGGGCATTCAGGCGCTGACCGGCTACCCGCCGACGGAGCTGCACCCCGACCCCCACAGCGGCGAGCTGGAGTGGCAGCACTACGCGCCCCAGGCCCACCCTGCCCTGCTGGACGTGTTGGATGTGATGGTGCGCTACGACTTTCGCACCCGTTATACCACCGCTGCCGAGGCGCTGGCTGCCCTGAGGAAGCTGCCTCCGGCCCTGAGTCGGTATGTGCCAGCGGCACCGACACCCCAGGGGCAGGCTCCCCGCACTACCGTTGCCACTGTGGCGGTTGGGCGACCGCGAGAACGAACTCAACTGACGGCAGCTCAGGTGCCAGCTGCCCAGGTGCCCAGACGGCGGCGAGAACCGTCGTCAGCTAACTGGTTACCTCTGGCGGCAGGGGCTTTGGCGGCGTCTGTGGTGGCGATCGCAGCTCTCCTCGGCTGGCAAGCCTGGCGCTCAGCATCCTCTACCCCAGAAGACGAAACTCCGGTGGTGGCTGAGTCTCCCGTCGTTGAGGCTCCTACTGACGCTGAGCCTGTAGTTGTTGAACCTGAACCCGAAGAGACTGCCGATGTCGCTGCCGAACAGGCTGAGGCCGAGCCAGGGGAACCCACTGCCCCCGAGCCAGAGGTGGACGATGCGCCAGAGGTGGTTGTAGAGCCTGAAGAGACCGCTGCGCCTGAGCCAGAAACCAGCGAGCTAACGCCTGAGGCAGCTCAGGCGACGGTGGCAACTCTGTATAACCATGTCTCGAATGGAGCTTGGGATGCGGCGCGATCGCAGTTTAGCGGCCCCCTAGCGCAGCAGTTTGACCCCGGCTTTTTTGCCCAGTTCGATCGCGTTTCGGTCGAGAACCTGCGGGTGACGGGGCAAACCTCAGACAGCGTTGAGTTCGTGGGCGAGAACACCTACGTTTACCCCGATGGCTCTACCCAGCGAGAACAGCGATCGTTCACGGTGCAAATGCAAGACGGGCAGCCCCGGATTGTGGGCTCTAGCTTTGGCGGAGTGCTGAAGTCGCGGTAGCCTCAAGGCGATCGCTACAGCTTAGTTCTCAGCGGGTTTGTGGTGCTCGTGCCAGTGGCGGGCGATGTCAACGCGACGGCAGATCCAGACGCGATCGCGCCCCTGCACATAGTCTAAAAACCTTGCCAGCGCCGCCGTACGCCCCGGCTTGCCCGCCAGGCGGCAGTGCAGGCCAATGCTCATCATCTTCGGTGCTTCGTCGCCCTCGGTGTAGAGGGTGTCAAAGGCATCGCGCAGGTAGGCAAAGAACTGATCCCCCGAGTTAAACCCGGCATAGGTGGCAAAGCGCATGTCGTTGTTGTCGAGGGTGTAGGGAATCACCAGGTGCGGTCTACCGTACTCGGTATTCCAGTAGGGCAGGTCGTCGGCGTAGCTGTCGGCGTCGTAGAGAAAGCCACCCTCTTCGACCACCAGGGCGCGGGTGTTGGGGCTGTTGCGGCCCTGGTAAAAGCCTAGGGGGCGGCTGCCCGCCACCTGGGTATGAATCTCCACCGCCTGGCGAATGTGCTCGCGCTCGGCCTCAATGCCAAAGTACTGGTAATCAATCCAGCGGTAGCCGTGGCTGGCGATCTCCCAGTCGGCCTCGGTCATGGCGGCGACAGCCTCAGGGTTGCGGGCCATCGCCATAGCTACGGCATACACCGTTAGGGGCAGCCCTCGACCTGTGAACAGTCTGTGCAGCCGCCAAAACCCAGCCCGGCTGCCGTACTCATACATCGACTCCATATTCATGTTGCGCACTCCGGTCAGCGGTGCGGCCCCCACACTTTCCGAGAGAAATGCCTCCGAGGCCGCATCGCCGTGGAGAATGCAGTTTTCGCCCCCCTCTTCGTAATTGATCACAAACTGCACCGCAATTTTGGCGTTGCCTGGCCACCGGGCCTGGGGCGGGGTGCGGCCATAGCCAACCAGGTTGCGGGGGTAAGAATTGGGAATTGCCATAGCAGGTTGCAGAGATGGATTTGTCGGCGATTAAGGCTGGATCTTAGGGGCAAATTGAGTTTTGGTCTAGCCGAGGCTGGGGAGATTTCTAGGAAAGTCAATCCCAGGATCATCGTGACTGTAGCCGCCGTAGGGTAGGCATTGCCCACCCCTGGAGAAACGGTTTTCCAAAAGTCGCCTTAGGACTCAGCCCGCATGAATATGGATCCTTCAAGTTCGGTTTTCCGCAGAAAACCGGCCTCAGGCCACAAAAATGTCCATTCCCCCCTCGTTTATGATCTACAGATCAGCTAATGTCGAAGGATGGCTACGGGCAGAGACGAATACAGCGGGCAGAGCTACGATGTAGCATTGAACTCTGTGTGCTTAAACCTCAATTAACTCTGCTGGCGGCCTAGCTGACAGCACAATCGCCACAGAATTGTGGCACTGGAGCTACGGCTTTGTTGAACGGAAGGAGTAAACCCATGTCAGATGTCGCGCTCTTGCCCAGCAAGATGCAGGCTGCCCCCGTTCTTGACCTCGACGCCATCAACCGAGAGTGGGGGGATGCTGACGCCAGCAGCCTGGTGCAGTGGGGCCACAGTACCTTTGGCGAGGGTCTAGTTCTAAGTACCAGTTTTGGCATTCAGTCGGCCGTAATGCTGCATCTAGTAACCCAGGTGGTGCCTAAAATTCCAGTTATTTGGGTTGACACCGGCTATTTGCCGGTAGAGACCTATCGCTTTGCCGAGGAGCTTTCAACCCGGCTCGATCTCAATCTCAAGGTCTACCAGTCGCCCCTCAGCCCGGCCCGCATGGAAGCGCTCCACGGTCGCCTGTGGGAGCAGCAGGATGTGGAAGCCCTCAACCGCTACGACAGAATTCGTAAGGTAGAGCCCATGCAGCGGGCCTTGAGTGAGCTAAACGCCACCGCTTGGCTAACGGGGCTACGCTCTGACCAGACTGACCACCGCAAGTCGCTCGATCGGGTAGGCCAGCAGGGGGGGCGCTACAAACTGCTGCCCATTCTGAAATGGACATCTAAGGATGTGTACGACTACCTAGTGACCCATGACCTGCCCTACCATCCACTCTTTGACATGGGCTACGTGACCGTGGGCGACTGGCATTCTAGCCGTCCCATTACCGCTGACGACGACAGCGAGCGCGATACCCGCTTTAGGGGGCTTAAGCAGGAGTGTGGCCTGCACCTGCCTCAGTCGCCTGAGGAGGCCGCCAGTTTAGATTCGAGTTCGCTATAGGCCCACACACGACTCTAGGTTGGGCTTAGGTGGAGGGGCGATAGCATCCCACCCGTGAAAAAACCCATCCCTGCCAAGGTTGCACCGTTCGAGATCGTTCTTCACGAGAAGGGTGGTCAGGGATCCCCGCGTAAGCAGGAGATCAGTCTGCCCCTGCTGATTGGTTGGGTGGGGCCGATTGAGGCTGTGGCCCTGTGGATTTTTGGGGTGACGCGGGGCATTTAGCGGGGACGAGATGAACCCTCAGTGCCTTCATTTGCCCTATTGTCGGGAAAATAAACATCTAGGCACGACAACCTTAAGCACCCGATTTACTTGGGGTTCACTGGCTCGGGTTCAATGTCTGCCCCAAGGGAGAGGCCGTCCGCTCTGAACTATTCTAAAATCTATAGGCTATGCCCGAAGTGCAACCTTTTATTGGCTCTGTAAAGAACGCGCTCAAGCGGCGTAATCCATTCTTCGCGATACCTGCTCTGAACCGCTAATGCCTCCAGCTCCCTTACCTAAAAATGAAGCGGGACGGTTAGAAGCCCTGCGGCGCTACGAAATTTTAGATACACCCCCCGAAGTGGGGTTCGATCGCATCACTACCCTGGCAGCACGGTTGTTTGATGTGCCCATGGCCCTGGTTTCACTGGTCGATGAGTCTCGGGCCTGGTTTAAATCGTGCTATGGGTTTGAGGGGCAAGAAGTTCAGCGGCACAGCACGTTTTGCAGCCATGCCTTGCTGTCTGACGGCGTATTGGTTGTCCCTGAGGCGCGCCGCGACAGTCGCTTTATCGATAACCCCCTGGTGCAGACTGAGCCGGGGCTGCGTTTTTACGCTGGGGCTCCATTACGCAATCAAGACGGCTATGTCTTGGGCACTCTGTGCCTGCTCGACACTCAGCCCCGAGACGATTTTGGCCCCGACCAGCAGGCGATGTTGGCCGATCTGGCCGCCATGGTGATCGATGAACTCGATCTGCGCTTGGCAGCCCATCGGGTAGCGGCCATTGATACGGCTCTGCTGGCGGTTACCCAGGGGGTAGCCACCCAGACGGGGGATGCCTTTTTCTCGGCTCTGGTACTGCATCTCACCGAGACTTTAGGGGTTGACTACACCTACATTGGTCTGGCCAAGGGCGATGGGCAAGATGCCATCCAAACCATTGCGGCCTGCGCCCAGGGGCAGATTGTCGAAAACTTTGAGTATCTGCTGCACCATACTCCCTGCCATCAGGTGCTGCTCAAACGCGAACTGTGCTGCTATCCCGGCGGCGTTAGGGCGCAGTTTCCCCAGGCTCAGCTGCTGAGCCCCTTGGGTATTGACAGCTACGCGGCCATTCCCTTTTTTGACTCCCAGGGTAATCCCCTTGGGCTGCTGGGGGTGATGGATGGCAAACCCTGGGGCAATATTCAGCTGATCAAAGCGCTGCTGCCCATTTTTGCCCTGCGCATTGCCACCGAACTCGATCGCCAGCGCACCGATGCCGCGCGGCTACAGGTGCAGCAAGACCTGGAACATCTGGTAACCCAGCGCACCGCCGAACTCTCTCAAACTAACCACCGGCTGCAGCTAGAGATTGAAGAACGACGGCAGGCTGAAATCGCCCTAGAAAAAGAGCGGGAACTGCTGCGGGTGCTGCTCGAAAATGTGCAGGCGGGCATTGTCGCCTGTGATGAAGCGGGCATTTTAAGCCTGTTTAACCAGTCAGCGCGCGACTTTCATGGCCTGCCAGAACAGCCCCTGCCTCCCGACCAGTGGGCCAACTACTACGACCTCTATTATCCCGATGGCAAAACACCCCTGGACAAAGAGGCGATTCCGCTATTTCGCGCGTTACAGGGCGAGCGCGTAGTCGAAGCTGAGATGGTCATTGCCCCGAAGGGAGACAGGGCGCGAACGGTGCTGACGAGCGGCCAGGCGATCGCAACGGGAGACGGCAATACTAAGGGTGCCGTGGTCGTCATGCACGACATTACCGAACGCAAGCAGGTCGAAACTGCCCTGCGCGATAGTGAAGCTCAGCTATCTAGCATTTTTGAGACGGTGCCCAACGGCATTATCATTTTTGACGACCAGGGCCGGCTCGTCACCGCCAATTCAACCGCAGAAGAAATTTTTAAGCTGACTCGTAGCGACCTGGCCGATCGCGCCTACGATGACCTGTCTTGGGCCATTACAACGGTGGATGGGCAACCCTTTGCCACCGAAGACTTGCCCTTTGCCCAGGTCATGCGCACTAGGGAACCGATCCACGGTATTGAATATGCTATGACCCATGGCGATGGCACGCGCACAATTCTGTGTATTAATGCCTCACCGCTGTTCGACGCCAATGGCTACATCACGAATGTGGTTACATCGGTCACCGACATTACCGAGCGGCACCAGTCTGCCGCTACTCTCCAGGCCTCTGAAGAACGCTATCGCTCGGTGATTGAAACGGTGGCAGAAGGCATTGTGCTGCAGCATGCCGACGGCAGCATTTTTACCTGCAACGCCAGCGCCGAGGAGATCCTAGGCCTAACTGCTGAGCAGATGATGGGGCGCAGCTCCCTCGATCCGCGCTGGTCAGCGACCTACGAGGATGGCTCTCCCTTTGCGGGCGATCAGCATCCTGCGATGATTACGCTGCGAACCGGTGAGCCCCAGTCCAATGTGCTGATGGGGGTGCACAAGCCCGATGGCACCCTGACTTGGATTTCGATCAACACCCGGCCGCTGTTTCACCCCAACGACCCTACGCCCTTTGCCGTGGTGGCCTCGTTTTCAAACATCACCGAACGCAAGCTGGCCGAAACCGAGCGGGCGCAGCTAATTCGCGAGCAGGCGGCCCGGCTCGACGCCGAAGCCGGTCAGTTTCGCTCAGCCCTGCTGGTCGATATCAGTACCACCCTGGCCTCCCTGCTCAACCACACCGATACCCTAAAGCGAGTCGCCGATCGGGTGGTGCCATTTTTTGCCGACTGGTGTGCGATCGATTTGCTGACCGCGACCCAGGGCATTGGTCAGGGTATTGAGCGGGTTGCGATCGCCCACTGCGACCCGGCTAAGGTAGAGCTGGGCTGGCAGATCCAGCAGCGCTATCCCCAGCCGCTGACTGCCCCTTCAGGGGTGGCCAAGATTGTGCACACTGGCCAAACCGAATTGGTGGCCGAGATTCCGCCAGCGGCCCTGGAGGCGGTGGCCCACGACGCCGAGCACCTGCGGCTGCTACGGGAGATGGGGCTAAAGTCTTGTATCGTGGCCCCGTTGATTGCTCGGGGGCAGATCCTGGGGGCAATTTCCTTTGTGATTGCTGAAACCGACCGCCGCTACGCCGCTAACGATTTGGCTCTGGCTGAGAATATTGCCCACCAGGTGGCGATCGCAGTTGACAACGCCCGCCTCTACCAGGCCGAGCAAACCGCGCGTAGCGAGGCCGAGGCGGCCAACCGCATCAAAGACGAGTTTTTGGCGGTGCTCTCCCACGAGCTCAGGTCGCCCCTCAACCCGATTTTGGGCTGGTCGCAGCTGCTGCAAAAGCGCCAGCCCGATGCCACCACGCTGATGCGAGGGCTACAGACCATTGAGCGCAACGCCAAGCTGCAAACCCAGCTGATTGCCGACCTGCTCGACGTTTCCCGCATTTTGCAGGGCAAGCTCAGCCTGGAGGTGGCCCCTGTGCAGCTTCAGGCCACTGTCGAAGCCGCCATGGAAACCGTGCGGCTGGCGGCAGAGGCCAAGGGCATTGAAATTCGCACCCAGTTTGACCCCGCTATATCTCCGGTGATGGGGGACTCTGGTCGGCTCCAGCAGGTGGTGTGGAACCTGCTGGCCAACGCGGTGAAGTTTACCCCCGAGGGCGGTCGAGTCGAGATTCGGCTGGAGACCAGCGCCCCAGCAACCCGTCGGGGGGCCGGACTGTCCCCTGGCGGGAGCCATGCTCAGCTGACGGTGACTGACACGGGCAAGGGTATTGCCCCAGAGGTATTGCCCTACATTTTCGAGCGCTTTCGCCAGGCCGATGGCAAGACGACGCGCCAGTTTGGCGGGCTGGGGCTGGGGCTGGCGATCGCCCGGCAGCTGGTTGAACTCCATGGGGGCACTATCACCGTGGCTAGCCCCGGCGATAATCAGGGGGCTACGTTCACGGTACGTCTTCCCCTCCGGCGGCCTCTGGCCCAAGGGGCAGACGACGGTATAGACCCTACTTTGCCCTACCCTTCTAGCTTATTGAGCCGGGCCGACACCCTGGTGGGAGTCCGCATTTTGGTGGTTGAAGATGAAGCCGATGCTCGAGAACTGCTGGTATTTGTGCTAGAGCAATCTGGGGCAACCGTTACGGCGGTGACCTCTGCCGAGGAGGCGCTACGGCGGCTGCCCGACCTGGGGCTAGATATTCTCATTAGCGACATAGCCATGCCTGAAATGGATGGCTACATGCTGGTGCAGCAGGTGCAGGCGGAACTCGCCCAGCGGGGCCAGCGCTGCAAGGCTATGGCCCTAACCGCCTATGCCAGTGAGATTGATCAACAGCAGGCGATCGCGGCGGGGTTTCAGCGCCATTTGAGTAAGCCCTTTGAGCCAGCGGAGCTAGTGGATGCGATCGCCACCCTGGTCGCCGAGTAGACCCATAGCGCTGGCCAGACTGGCTATGGCTATAAAATAGAATCTAACGCCAAAAGCTGGCAGGCTCGCGATCGCCACTCCAGGAGTACCGTCTTCGCCTGTCCTAATGCACTTGTTCTAACTAAGGGGAAATGGCTGCAAAATCCTAGTTGCGATGACTGTCCTTGAGCAGAGCGGCAACCTTGGTGAGCAACTGATCAAACTCAATAGGTTTACGAATAAAATTGCTGGGTTCCAGGGCCAGACCCTGGGTAAATTGAAGGGTGTCGTAGGCCGTAACAATTAAGATTGGCATCAGCGGCAGAGTTGGATTTTGCCGAATTTTTTGGGTGACTTCATAGCCGTTCATATCCGGCATCATCACATCCATCAAAATCAGGTCGGGGGGGGCATCTTCGACCTTAGCCAAAGCCGAGCCGCCGTTGCCAGCGGTCTCAACTTCGTAGCCTTCTGTTTCTAACACCGTTCTCAACAAAAACAAATTGTCTTCTATGTCGTCTACGACGAGAATGCGAAAATCTGAGGGGGTGCACACGGCGGTGGATTTAATAAAGTATATGAATATTGCTAGTCTAAAGGATAAGCCATTCTACCTACCTCAAACTTCAGGCACAGATCGGGCCATAAAAAAGGTAGGCATAAGCCTACCTAATCGATGTTCACTGTGTTGATAACAACGGAGATGTGCTGAGTCGTGGGGTTAGCGAGGAGCTACGCCATAGGCGCGAGGGCTGTGCGCCCCAGAGGCGGCTCCACCCAGGGCAGCCACTAGACCCAGCAGCGACCCCAGAGAAAATGACCAACCCACGGTGGCGGCATTGCCCGCGATGTTTTGGGCTTGCTCTGAGGTGACGTTGGGATCTTGGGCCGCGTTGGGCAGGGCATCGACGGGCACTTGGTTAATCACGGCATCGGCCCCCTGGGCGACCAGCCCAAAGGCTCCGGCGACGCCGCTAGACAGCAGCCAGGCGCTAACGGCCAGGGTGGTTGCCCACAAAATAGCGCCGTTGAGCAGGGCGGTTTTGCGGTTCATCGGGCCACAGGCGCGGGCAGTAACCCAGCCCCCCAGAAACAGAGCAATCAGCAGACTGATGATTGACCAAATACCGACAGCGGCACCGACGCCGCCAGCATTGTTTTGGGCCGCATCGGAGCCAGCTAAGCTGGTGAGGCCAATGGCGGCACCCAGTCCGGTGAGGACAAGTTGGGCGGCGATCGCCACAACTAGCCCTGCAAAGATTGGCCCCCAGCGCACCAGGTCATGGTAGCCCGCTACAGCCACGGGGGTTGTGGTTTCTACGACACGCTGGACAGGATTGGTGCCGTAGCCGACGGGCTCTTCTCGGTAGGCACCGGGTTCATTGGTGTAAGACATAGGTACTCTTTCCTCTCAATAGAACAACCCTAAGGTTGATTAATCTGGCCTCAATTTATGACGTTATCTAGACACGACCATCTACACAGAGACGCAAACAAAAATGTCCAAAGAGGGAGATCGTGATGGCCCTGTTTATTGCCCTATAACGAATGAACTAGGCTTTGTCGTGGTGAGCAGCCTAGAAAAATCTCTGCCAAACTGGCGGCTAACCCTTGGTTAGTTACAAAAATCAAACGGCTCATGCACAGCAATTCTGCCCTTAGGTGTATGCCTTTTACCGGGTGATACACCACCCTGGGAAAAGCTGCCAAGGGGCGATCGCCCTTTGGCGGTTGAGTTGAGCGGTTAGTTGTTGTGGCGATCGCGCGTGATTTAAGGAGACGTTGTGAATAAAGTATTAGGTATTGTGTTGGGCGGTGGCGCTGGAACCCGCCTCTATCCCCTCACTAAGACTCGGGCCAAGCCAGCGGTACCCCTAGGCGGTAAGCACCGGCTGATTGATATTCCCATTAGCAACTGCATCAACTCAGGCATTTCAAAAATCTACGTACTCACGCAGTTCAACTCGGCCTCGCTAAACTCCCATATTTCCAGGGCCTACAGTTTCTCAGGCTTTCAGCAGGGCTTTGTGGAAATACTAGCCGCCCAGCAAACCCCCGAAAACTTAGACTGGTTTCAGGGTACTGCCGATGCCGTGCGACAGTATTTGCCGCGCTTTGAAGACATGGATATAGACGAGTATTTAATCTTGTCGGGCGACCACCTATATCGCATGGACTACAGTGATTTTGTAGAACATCATCGGCGCACCAATGCTGACATTACCCTGTCGGTGCTACCGGTTGATCACGATCGCGCCTCCAGCTTTGGGCTGATGAAAATTGACGATTCGGGGCGCATCATCGATTTTAGCGAAAAGCCTAAAGGTGATGCTCTCAAGCAGATGCAGGTTGACACCACCACCCTGGGTCTCTCGGCAGAGGAGGCCAAAGAGAAACCCTACATTGCCTCTATGGGCATCTATTTGTTTAAGCGGGATGTGTTGATTGATCTGCTTAAGCAACAGCCTGAATCTCCAGATTTTGGTAAAGAGATTATTCCAAAATCGGCCAAAGACCATAACGTGCAGGCCTATCTCTTTAACGATTATTGGGAAGACATTGGTACGATTGAATCATTTTTTAACGCCAATTTGGCCCTGGTCAAACAGCCTAATCCGCTGTTTAGCTTTTACGATGAATCAGCCCCTATCTACACCCGTGCTCGCTATCTACCGCCCACTAAGCACCTCAAGTGCGAGGTCACCGAGTCGATGATTAGCGAGGGCTGCATTCTTAAAGAGTGCCGCATTACTAATTCTGTCATCGGCATTCGCTCTCGCATCGAATCGGGCTGCACTATTGAAGACAGCCTAATTATGGGAGCCGATTACTACCAGGCTAATATTGAGCGGCGCGGCAGCTGTGACACAGCCAAAATTCCCCTCGGCATAGGTGCAAACACCACCATCCAGCACGCTATTGTCGATAAGAATGCCCGCATTGGCTGCAATGTGAAAATTCTCAATAAAGACCGCGTTGAAGAGGCTGATCGAGAAGAGGATGGGTTCTATATTCGCAGCGGCATTGTTGTCGTTCTGCGAGGGGCCTCAATTCCTGACGATACGATTATTTAGCCTGAGCTAGCTAATAAGTTCCCTAGCTCAAGAAAGGAGCCCCTGGCAATCGCTAGGGGCTCCTTTCTTGGTAAGCGTCCATAGAAATGTGCTGGCTGAGTGAAGCCGTCCGTGGAGGGTTACAAAAGTGGGATGCACCCTTCGTGGATCGCCTCCCAAAGGGAGAAAGCCAAAACTTATCCAAGTCGTCCCCCAAGTGAAGTTGAAGTTGAAGTTGAAGGAGACGGCTACCTTTTTTGTTTTGAGTAGCGCCATGACTTGCAGATAAGTAGAGACTGGCTTAGGGATGTGATTGACAATGTACCAGACTTGCTAATCAATAGTAAGTAATGCTAAAGGAAGGCCTTGCTAACGAGAAGCTGTGGTGACTGATATCTTATTTGCTTGCGAGTCCAATCGTAATATTGCCTGAGGGGTGGAAAGCTCAAATTGGAGCAGGTAGATGACCTGCGATCGCCCCACAGTTTTCCGCAGATGTATTGGCTAAAAGCCCTGATATTTCGCAGGTTGAATAGAGCGGCTGCGTAATTTAACAAGGTCAGTCCCGTAAAGGTGGTTCAGAGGAACTGAGGCAATAAAAAGGGCGATCGCGCTACCAACGCGATCGCCCTTTCACTAATCGTTTTACTGGGCTTAGCTCACGACGGCTAGGCTGCCAGCGGCAGCGGCACTAATTGCCGAAATCGTGGCGGTAGCGAAGATCCACCAGGCGGCGGCGGCGGCGGTTTTGCGGGTGTCTTCCACCTGCTGGTAAGCCTGGTGCTTGATCTCGGCCAAGCGGCTTTCGACCGCATGTTCGAGCTGCTCAGCTTTGCTCAGGGCTCCGGTGCGAACATCTTCGATCTGGTCGATGATGCGGTTGGCATCGGTTTCTGAAATCGCATCAACGGAGCTCATCAGCGCCACTAGCGTACCGCGATCGACCTGGCCGAGGCGCACCTTGAGCGAATCGAAGCCCGCCTGGGGGTCATCCATCAGCTGCTGCAAGTCGCGGCGAATGCCGTAGTAGTTGAGTTCGGGGCGACCCAGGGAGTCGAGGTAGGTGCGAACTCGGGACAAAATGCCGCCCACAACCGACTTAACCCGCGCCTGCACATTGCGAATCTGCGTTACGACCTGGTCGCGTACCGAGAGCACCTGATCGACAGCAGCTTCGGCTTCGGCCTGGGTCATGTCGGGGCGCTGGGCCAGCAGGGCCACAACGGTATCGCGGTCGATTCTCGATAGTCGAGTTTGCAGGCGCTCGGCCCCTAGGCGAGGGTCGTTGAGCAGCAGCTTGAGATCGCGCTTGATGCCGTCAGGGTTGAGGGCGGCTTTGTCGGTGTTGCGCAGGTAGTCTTCCAGGGCGGTCTCAAAGGAGACGACCTGGGCCTGAGCCCGCCGGGCCAGCCGCTGGGGCATGTGCAGAATGTCGCGAATCGTGCCCAGCACGTCGTCAACAACCTTGTTGGCTTCGGCTTCGCTGAGGTCGTCGCGCTGGCTGAGCAACTGCACCAGGGTATCGCGATCCATGGCGGATAGGCGATCGCGAACCGCTCCTAACCCTGCCTTGGGCTCGTTCACCAGCAGCTCTAGATCGCGCTTAATGCCCTCGGGGTTCAGCTCGGGCTTGCCGGTTTCGAGCAGGTAGCGCTCAATGGCGCTGGTGGCTTCGTCGTACTTGGCTTTGGCCTGGGCGGTCAGCGCGGCAGGCGCATTGACGGTCTTGTACCAGGTTGACTCCACCTGGTCGAGGGTGCGATTGATCTCAGCCTCGGAGAGATCTTGGCGCTGGTTGAGCAGCTGCACCAGGGTGTCGCGATCGAACTGGGATAGGCGCTGGCGCAGGCGATGTACCCCGGCGTCGGGCTCGTTGAGCAGGGTGGCGATGTCGGCCTTAATGCCCTCGGGGTTTAGCTCAGCTTTGTGGGTGTTTTGCAGGTAGTGCTGTAGCCCCAGCCACTGGTTCTCAACCCGCGCCTTAGCGGAGGATTGCAGCCCGGCGGCATCGGCCTGCACGGTGTTCATAACGCCTTCTAGGCGGTTGGCCACGGTCTGGATATCGGCCTCGGGCATGTCCTCACGGGTGCTGAGGGTTTGGGCAAAGGCGTCGTAGCCAAAGGGGGTAAAGCGCTCTTGCAGATCATCCGCATCGGCGTAGGGATCTTCTAGCAGACTGCGAAAGGCACGGGTGCCCATGTCAGACAGCAGCTCTTCGCGAGGGGTTTGGCGCAGGAAGGTGTAGACCTTGGCCTGGGTATCCTTGGCGGCTTCGAGGCGGTAGCGCTCTGAGACTTCGCCCAGGGCTTGGGTGCGCACCGCTTCGAGCTGGCGCGAGACCTCAGAAATTTCGCCCTGGGTCAGCAGCCCCCGCGAGGCTAAAAGCTCCGCAAAGAAGGATCGATCCAGATTCATCAGCTCTTGGCGCATGAGACCGGGATCGGCGAAGGGGTCGTAGATCACGTCCCAAAATTCCTTCTGCATGCGCTGGGTGTTGAGCTGCCAGGGGTAAGAATTGAGCAGATAGGACTCAACGTCGGCTCTAACGACACTGTAGCGATCGCTGCCACTCACCTGGCTGGTCAGGGTATCCACCTGGCTGCCCATATCTTGCTTGAGCTGCTTGAAGCGATCGGCAATCTTCTCCACATCTAAATCAGACAGGTCAGCGCGACCCATCACCACCCCCATCAGAGTACTTAGCCCCTGGTTGAGCAGGCTAGGCTCTTTACCTTTGCGCTGCTGACGAAATTCGGCCAGAAACTCGTCTAGACGGCCACCCAACGACTCGGCCAGCAGCTCTTCGGGGTGGGCAGACTTGAGATAGTTGACCAGTTCACCCAGGCTGTCGCCGCCGGAGGCTTTGCCCAGAGCCTTGCTCCAGGTGCCATAGAGGCGATCGGCGATGCGGCTGGCCTCTTTTCGGGAGAGGTCGGTGCGGCTGCTGACCAGTTTCTCAAAGCTGTCGCGGTTGAGCTGGGCCAGGGTGTCGCGATCGGCGATGGAAGACAGGTCAGAGTCGCGCAGCAGGCGCTCAAACTCGGCCTCTAGCCCTTCGATATCTAAAGAAGGAGAGGCGAGCGAGGTAACGTACTCTTGCAGAGTGTCTTTAATATCTTTGCCTGACCAACCGGCGGTGAGTTCGCGGCGCACGGCGGCGGCGGTGGCTTCAGCGGTCTCAATCAGCTGGTTGCTGGCCATTTTGGCCCCCATGGCCCCGGTAGCGGCCCCCATCAGCGACTGAAAACTAGAGGTGGCGGTCTTAACTATCGACCCAATCAGCGACCCCACGGTGGTGGAGCTGAACCAAAACAACAGGCAAAAGTAAAAACCCCACACTACCAGGCCAGTAATTGCCCCTAGCATGGCGCTGCTGTACAGGCTGAGCTTGACGGCCAAAAAGCAGGCACAGAAAAGCGCCAAGCTAACCGTTACCAACGTCCAAGCGCCGAAAGCGAAACCGATTGTTTTGCCGCCGCTGCTACCAGAGCCGCTGCCGCTACTCGATGAGGATTTGCCAGCGTAGGTAAGGCCTGCCGCGACTGACAGATTCGTCAGCAAAAGATGAAAGCCAAAGGCCAAAATTATCCCCGAAAGCAGGGCGATAAAAAACTGAGGCCCAGAAAAAATGAGGGCAGCATCCTCAGAGGTGGTAATCGGGGTGGTAACTTCTGGAGACGCTACCTGGGCCAGAAGGCCGCTTGCTATGCTCAATCCAATCTGCTCAATCACGATACTGTTCCTTTGAGAATTGCAACTGTCTCGATGCCGCTTGATCTGCCCATTCCTAGCAATGGTTGATGGGGATACTGAGAATTTAGTCTGACTTTGCCAAAGACTACAGGTGGGGATGAGCTTGACGCAGTTCTGATACTCTAGGAAGTAAAATCTAGGGAACCGTGTCAGGCTGACACCCCACAAAATAGACTTAAAATTAACGAAAAAATCTGAGTCGCAACTCTAGATATCTCAGGACGATCAGTACAGCCTCTAGGCCTATATGAAACTCTATTAGTCTCAATAAAGCATCTATCCCACTGCCTAATTCTTTGGGGAGATAATTCTGTAAACCTGGGGGCGCAGCTTCGGGTGGGGACGCTGCTAGGGGGGGGCGATCGAACCCTCGCCCTTTCAATAATTTTGGCCCCAGAGCGCCGTAGGCAACAGCTTCCGTCTATGGCTAGGGGCTCTCCGTCGGCCTCAACCTCTGCTGTAACGGTGTTAGACCCCTGTCAGTTCAAACTGTTCCTCTTGGTGGATGGTGCCTGCGCGCCCTATTCCTAGACTGAAGGAGAATTAAACGATACGGAGAGAATAACCCATGGGTATTCAAGATAGAGCCGAAGCCACTGGCAAGAACGTCGAGGGTAAAGCGCAGGAAGTTGCTGGTAAGGTGACGGGCAATACCTCCGATGAAATGAAGGGCAAAGCCAAACAAGGCGAAGCTAAAGCCCAGCACGCCAAAGAAGATGTCAAAGATCAAGTCAAAAAAGCTATTGACTAATATTTGACTGTTATAGCTGACAATTTCTGTAGAACGCTGATCGAGGGAGCAATAGACCTGCTCCCTCTTTTTTATGATTGTTGACCTAAAAATAGATTGGCTTTGGTGAGCACTAAAAATGGTCAAAACCTTGGATTTCTATGTCGCAAGTTGTGCTGGACAAAAGCCTGAATTCTATTAATCGGTAGATGGGGCTGTTTAGTTAAAAAATGTAAAACTCAGACAGATCATCGAGAGCAGACTAGGGAGATTTTTTTAATGGAACTTGGTATTAAAGATAAGGTGGCTGTAATTACCGGCGGCGATTCTGGAATTGGCCGCGCCACCGCCAAGTTGTTGGCCGATGAAGGGGTAAAAGTTGCCCTGGTTGATAAGACGACGACGCAGCTACAGGGCACGGTAGACGAAGTTAGCGCCATCGGTGAAGCCCTGGCAGTTCAGGCCGATCTGCGCAGCTTAGCCGATGTCAAAGCCGCCCAGGAGGAAATTGTAAGTCGGTTTGGCCAGGTCGATATTTTGGTTAACTGTGCAGGCATTACCGGGGCTACCGGCGACTTTTTAGAGATTGGCGACGACGATTGGCAGCAGGCCCTCGACATCAACCTGATGGGGGCTGTGCGAGTGTGCCGTACGTTTATTCCGGCGATGCGTGAGGCAGGCTGGGGGAGGGTGGTGCTGGTGGCCTCGGAAGATGCGGTGCAGCCCTACATTGACGAAATGCCCTACTGCGCTTCTAAAGCTGGGGTGTTGAACTTCGCCAAGAATTTGTCTAAGGCCTATGCCCAGGATGGCGTGCTGGTAAACTCTGTGGCCCCAGCTTTTATTGCCACCCCAATGACTGACGCCATGATGGAGCAGCGGGCCGAAAAAATGGGCACTACCGTTGACCAGGCGATCGCCACGTTTCTCGATGAAGAGCGGCCCCATTTGGAACTCAAGCGTCGGGGCAAAGCTGAAGAGGTAGCAGCAGTCATCGCATTCCTCTGCTCGCAGCAGTCGAGCTTTGTGGTGGGGGCCAACTATCGGGTCGATGGCGGTTCGGTGGCGGGTGTGGGGCTGTAGCTGGCTCCGAGGCAAAATGCCTCCTGTGAAGGATGCCAGCGGTGTTTCACCCAAGCAAGATAAACGAGATTTAGCTCCTACTATCACGCGATCGCCATGGATCTTGAGCCCCCGAGTCTGCGTCTGCTCGTCACGATGAATCTGGGCTTTTGGGGGGTGCAGATTGGCAACGGCCTACAGACGGCCCACGCCAGTGCTGTGTTTGAAAGCTTGGGGGCTGAGGCCAGCCAGCTACCCCTGCTGTGGCTGGGGGCACCGCTGATGGGGCTGTTGGCCCAGCCGATTGTAGGGGAACTGAGCGATCGCACCGTCAGCCGCTGGGGCAAGCGGCAGCCCTACTTTCTGGGCGGGGCGGTGATCGGGGCGGCGATGCTGCTGGCGATGCCTATGGCCACCAGTTTGGTGCAGGCGGTTGCTCTGTACTGGGTGCTACAGCTCGCCCTCAACGTCAGCGTTGCTCCCAGTCGCCCCTTCGTGGGCGATTTGCTGTCTCCGGCCCATCGCACCCTGGGCTACTCGCTCCAGGGGTTTTGCATTGGCCTCGGCACCATCTGCGCGGCGGGGTTGCCCTGGGTCTTAGAGCATGTGTTTCAGCTAGAACCGGGTTCCTCCGGAGGTATTCCAGCGGTGATTCGCGGGGCTTACTGGGTGGGGGCAGCGTTTTGTTTGGTCGGCACCCTGGCCACTTTTTGGGCCGTGGAGGAACCGACCCACGAGGTGATGGATCTCCCTCAAGAACCAGCGGGCGATCGCCTGCCAATGCTAGCGGCGATCGCCCAGGCGGTAACGGATCTGCCCCCGATGATGCGGCAATTAGCGGTGGTGCAGGCCCTGAGCTGGGCTGGCATCTACTGCATTTTTGTGTATCTACCCAATGCGATCGCCCTCAATGTTTTGGCCACCCCCGATCGCTCCCTAACTAGCTATGCCCACGGCGTGGAGTGGGCGGGTCTCTGCACAGCCTTCTACAACCTGGTCTGCCTCGGGGTCTCCTGGGCCATTCCCTCTCTGAGCCAGCGCTGGGGCCGGGTGACGGTGCATGCCTGCTGCCTGATGGCGGGCTCAGTGGGCCTGCTGTCGCTGCTGCTGGTGCACAGCCGCTACCCGGTGCTGCTCTCGATGGTTGGGCTGGGCATCGCCTGGGCCAGTATCTTAGCTATCCCCTACTCGCTGCTGATGGATGACCTGGCGGAGGGCCAGAGCGGCGTCTACATGGGAATTTTCAATGGCTTTATTACCCTGCCTCAAATTGCCATGTCCCTCGGGTTTGGCTGGGTGATGAAGACCCTGCTGCAAGACAATCGCCTTTGGGCACTGGCGCTGGGGGGCATTTTTCTGGGGCTGGCGGCTCTACTCATGCTGCGCGTGCCAGAACCCGCTGGGGCGGCTGAAGGCGAATCGGCAAGTGCCCTGGCTACGGCGCAAAAATAGCTACAACGGGAGACTTGGCCTGCCCCCTTTGAGCGATGTGGCCAGCCCTTCCAGAACGTTACGTTGGTTTCATTCAAACGCTACTTAAGAGGTGAACCCCATGGATGCTCAAAATTCTGAAGAGCGCAAGCCCATCAGCCAGCCCCTCACCCCCGAGGAAGTTTCTCCCGAGCAGCGGGCGGAAATGAAACGGGCGATGAAGGAAGAAGACCTGGTGCTCAACCCCGGCGACTATGTCGATGGCGAAAAGACCCTGGAAGAAAAGTCTAAGCAGGTAGCGGTCGATACGGCTGATATTACGGGCGATCGCATCGTTGTCCCCACCTACTTCGTCGTCGATGACACTGATGGTGAACAAAAAGCCCTGCACCACATCAAGGATGCGGAAGAGATCTCCGACGTTATTCGCCAGGCCCGCGTTGATGAAGACGGCAATCGCACCTGGAACTAGTCCCCAACCCAGCTTTGCTTCACCATGAAATACCCTGCCCGCAACCCCAACGCTTCTGGCTTATCAGTCAGGGCTCAAGACAGCAGCTTGCCTGCTTTTCTGACTCGGGTTTCGCTGTCGATTCTGGTGCTGCCCTTGGGTGGATACGTTCTCGGTAGCCTTGTTGACAGACAGCTGCAAGGGGAAATCTCCTGGGCGATCGCTGTGGCCCTGCTGGGTCTCACCACAGGGCTGATCAACCTCTGGATGTGGATGAAGCGCCCTGCGCCCGAGGCCGATGTTCCCTCAACCCCGCCCTAGGAATGAGTTTTGCCCTCGCCAGAAAGCGTGTAAGGCAAATGTTACTCTATAGGCTGGTTTGGCACATCGCCGAACCAGCTAGTTGCTGTGCTTGCCCTCGGCAGGTGCTAAGGCCAAACGGTCTGCTTCAGCGATCGCGGGGTAGTCATACCTACGCCAGGCTGGCGGCTAGCTTGATGGACTGTATCGCTACTGCGCCCCTATGTTAGAACCCTCGCTGCTGCGCGCCCTAGTCTGGACGGACTATCGACTGGCGGTTTTATTCACCGTGTTTTTGCCCCTGGTGCTGCTGATTTGGGCCTTTGTGCAAAAAAACGAGTCCATTCAGCTTCTGCTCACCATCTACTGGAAGGTGGCCAGCCTGCTGCTGATCACCGTCTATCTGATGATTGGCGGCTTCAACATCAGCTTTTTGTCGGGGCTGATGGCGCGCATCCTGATTCCGGTGGGGCTCTGGTTTTGGGTAGACCTCAACGAAGAAATCCGCGAGCAGCCCGACTCGCTGCTCAAGCTGCTGTTTAGCGCCTGGCGCTGGGCCATTACCCTCTACAACATTATTGGCGGGGCAATTTTGCTCGGCTTTTTGCCCTGCGCCTTCTCCAACGCCCGCTTTGGCGCAGCCGACTGCCAAACCTGGCTAGAGCCACCGCTGCTCTACAAAGAATATTTCCACGCAGGCTATACCAACGGCTTCCTAGGGTTCTTCGGCATTTTGGGGTTGGTCATCTACATGGCGTCTTTGGCCTGGTTTGTGTTTGTGCGCCTGGGCAAGCAGGGTCGTCAAGCGATCAACTAGGAACTGGGTGATGTAGGTGTGTGGGTGAGTTAGTGATGATCGCTGGATTTCGGCTAGAGCAGTTCACGCTGAAGCAACCGGAACTGGTATTGCGGGTGCAAGCTGCGATCGCGGGCGAGGAGGACGAGATACTGATCTATCGCGGCTTCTCCAGTTCGCTAATGCGCCCCACCGCCGCTGACCCCGAGGTGCCGGTGCTGCCCGAAAATGCAGACATTGCGGCCATTGACATTATGGTTGGCCCCTATAACCCTGCTGATCCCCAATACCTGCATCGGGGACTCTCATGGGCCGATATGCTGCCTCTGTTAGAAGCTGCCGGGGTTTAGGGGGAAATGGACTCGAATACGGCCCTTTTCTCCGGCTAAGGGCATAAAACCCTGGGCTGGGCTGTACCAACGCCCTATCGCTGAGGCTGTTAACCCCTGCCTCATCCACCACCTACCCATCTCCTCACGCGCTCACCTACTCTCCCCCTTTTTCGTCTCGCAGATGCTTAGGCTGCCACCCTTCGTGATTTTTTTGGGGGGCGCGGGAGACGACGAGGCAGTTGTCGGGGGCGTCTTTGCGTACCACTGACCCAGCGGCAATGGTGACATCGCTGCCGATGGTGATGGGGGCGACGAGCACGCTGTTGCTGCCGGTTTTGGTGCGATCGCCAATTACCGTCGGGTGCTTTTTATAGCCGTCGTAGTTCGCCGTGATCGTCCCTGCCCCGATATTCACCTTGTTGCCCAGGGTGGCGTCGCCCAGGTACGACAGGTGGGCCACATTGGTGCCTGGCCCCATGGTCGATTTCTTAATCTCTACAAAGTTGCCAATGCGACAGTTGTCGCCTACCACCGCTTCGCCCCGCAGGTGAGCGTAGGGGCCAACCCGCGTACCATAGCCTACGGTGCTGTCGCTAACTACCGAAAAGGCGACAGTAGCGTAGGCCCCAATCTGGCTATTTTCGATTAAGCTGCCGGGGCCGATGCGGCTGCCGGTGCCCACTACGGTTTTTCCCCGCAGATGGGTTTGGGGCTCGATGATCACATCGGGTTCGAGCTGAACTGTGGTGTCGATGGTGGTGCTATCGGGGTCAATCAGAGTGACCCCCGCCGCCATCCAGTGGTCTTTGATGCGGTCTTGCAGAATGGCGTAAGCCTCGGCGAGCTGCTTGCGGCTGTTGATACCGAAGATCTCTTGGCAGTCTTCCACATCGACGGCCATGGCTGGGGTCAGGTCTTTGACAACGTCGGTGAGGTAATATTCCTGCTGGTCGTTGTCGGCGCTAAGGTGGGGCAGCACCGTCATCAGCTTGGCCCAGTTAAAGCAGTACACCCCGGCATTGATGCGCAGGTTTTCGCGCTGGGCGGGGCTACAGTCGCGGTGCTCGACAATTTCGGTAATCAGGTTTTGCTCGGTGCAAAACACGCGCCCGTAGCCCGTCGGGTCGGTGAACTGGGCCGTGAGCAGCGTGGCAGCGTTGCCCTTGTCTCGGTGGGTTTTGACCAGGGTTTGAATAGTCTCGGCTCGCAGTAGCGGCACATCGCCGTTGAGCACCAGCAGATCGCCATCAAACCCCTCCAGGTGGGGGATCACCTGCTGCACGGCGTGGCCGGTGCCGAGCTGTTCGGTCTGCTCCACAAAGGTGAGGCCGGGGACGTGGGCCAGAGCGGCTTTCACCTGGTCTTGGCCAAAGCCGACAACGATGATGGTGTGGCTGGGGTTGAGGTCGGCTAGCCCATCCAGCACGCGCTCGACCATCGACTTGCCCCCGACCGAGTGCAGCACCTTGGGCAGGCTCGATTTCATACGGGTGCCGCGCCCGGCGGCAAGAATGGCGACAGCGACCATGGGGAATTGTCCTTAGTTGGGGATGGCTCGAAGGAGTATATCGCGGTTTGGGGAGGGGTGGGGAGGAGGTGGGGGAGTAGGTGAGTGGATGGGTGGGTGAGTGAGGGGTGAGGGGATGGGGGGGGTGGGGAAGGTGAGGGGGTGGGGAGTTAGGGGGTGGGGGATGGGGTGGTGGTGGGGAGGGAGGGGTTGAGGCTGCGGAAGTAGCGGCTGCCGACGAGGGCTAGAAAACTCAGGTAGGCGACGATTTGGAGTAGATACAGATGATCGCGGTAGCCGAGTAGGGTTTTGAAGACAATGCCGGGGAATTGGCGATCGCTCAGAATGCTGCTGCCATCCCACACTAGCGGGCCAAGGATGCAGGAGCTTTGGGCGAAACAGAGGTCGGCGGCGGGGTTGATTTGGCTGATGGCGGCTAGGCCCGCATCTAGATTCTTAAAGACTGACATCACCAGACCGCCGACGATGAGGAGTAGCAGGATCCCCATCACCTGAAAGAAGCGCTTGAGGTTGATGCGCAGACCCCAGCGAAATAGGGCTAGGCCAATGAGCACGGCACCGAGCAGGCCACCCACAGCCCCCGCGATGGCAGACACACTGGTTTCGACATTGGTGAAAATAAACAGCACCGTTTCAAACCCTTCGCGCAGCACGGCGATGCAGACTAGGCTAAAGACGCTCCAGCCTGCGGTTTGGGCATCATCGAGGGCCGATCGCACCGTACCTTCAATTTCGCCCTTAAGGCTGCGGGCCTGGCGGGTCATCCACAGCAGCATCCAGCTCAGCATGATGATGGCGATCGCCCCAAACAGCACATTCAACAGCGGCTTGATCACCGTTTGCAGACTGGGCAGCACCTGCTGAATCTGCTGGAGCCCCAGCCCCAGCGCAATGCCCAGCATGACGCTACCGGCTAGCCCGGCGGCGATGCCCGCATAGGCCCAGGGGTTGAGGCTTTGGCGGTTAGCCTTGGCCAGGCAGGCCAGCACAATGCCGACCACCAGGGCGGCTTCTACCCCCTCGCGCAGGGTAATGAAAAACGTGGGCAGGGCAGCGGTGAAATCCATACTTGGGGACGTGCTTAGGGGATCTATTGGTATTGTGTCAAACAACCCCACCCTTTGCCGGAATGGGGTCACGACGATTGGATGGCGCGTCTGGACTGAGGCGGGTGAATTCCCTAGCTATCGACCACGACCCAGGCTCCTCCCCGGCGGCTGTCGCCCACGCCTGAGAGCTGGCCATTGGGGGCAACGGCTACGGCGTGGACACCGCCAAAAAACATGCTGGGGGCCTGCCACCAGGTGCAAAGGTCGTCGCCGGTAACGCCTTGGGCGGCGATCGCCGCCTGCTCATAACCGGGTTCCAGATGCAGCGCTCCCCGTTCCCAATGGAGCCGGGGCGCACTGACGGCGGTTTCAATATCCATGCCAAAGTCGAGCACGTTCGACACCACTTGCAAAATGGCGGTACGAATGCGGTTAGAGCCGCCAGAGCCTAGCACCAGGCGCGGCTGGCCGTCTTGCAGCACCAGGCTGGGGGCCATCATCGACGACATCCGCTGGTTCGTCGGCCATTGGTGAAAGCCCTGGGGGTTGAGGTCTTCTTCGCCCAGCATATTGTTCATCATGATGCCGGTGCCAGGGATGATATAGGCCGAGCCTTCGCCGTTGGAGGTGGTGAGACTGGCGGCATTGCCCTCGCCATCGACCACGCTGATGTGGGTGGTGCTGCCCCATTTGCTGCCCCCCTGACGCAGGGACGTTTGCAGCTCGTTTAGGTAAGGGGCGAGGTGAGCAGAGCTGAGAAATTCCTTGGCAATATCGGCCCGGTAGAGATGGTCGTCGTACCCTTTTTGGCGGGCCAGGTTAGTAAGGCTCATCACCTCACGGAGGACAGCCACATGGCAGGGGCTAGCGTGATCGGTGAGGGCGGATGAGGCTTGGGCTAACAGGTGCAGGGCAAAGGCAATCAGGGTGCCGCCCGAGCTGGGTGGGGGGTTAGTGAGCAGGGTGGCGCTGCCGTAGGGCACCGCCAGCGGTTCGCGCTCGACGACCTGGTAGGTCTGTAGATCCTCTAGGCTGAGATATCCGCCGTGGGTTTGGCAAGTTTGGGCGATCGCATGGGCCAAATCGCCCCGGTAAAACCAGTCGGCCCCGTGGCGCACCAGGTCGTGCAAAAAAGTAGCGAAGTCGGGCAAATAGAGGCGATCGCCCTGGGTCAGCACGTCGCCCTGCGGCGCATAGATTGCCCTAGCAGCAGCGGTAGCGGTGAGAATAGGCGACAGGATCTCAAAGCTGTAGGCACGAAAGGCATCGACCTCAAAGCCTTGAGTAGCCCAATGCTGAGCCGGGGCGACAATGGTTTCTAGAGGCAGTCGCCCCAGTTTTTGATGAACGTGGAGCAGCCCGGCGATCGCCCCCGGCACCGCCATCGACCCCAGGCCAATGTGAAACTCCTGGGTGGTGTCGCCAAAGTTGGCGTGGATGGGGTAGAAATCGGGCGATCGCCCAATTTCCCGCGATCGGGGCGTTTGGCAAAAAAAGTCGAACAGCCGGTTTTCGCCCGCCGCCGTGTGGGCCAGCAAAAAGCCGCCCCCTGCCAGGGAGGTCAACGCCGATTCCACCACGCAGGCGGTAAAGGCAGCGGCGATCGCGGCGTCAAAGGCGTTGCCGCCCTGGCGCAGCATCTCGGCCCCAGCCTCAGCGGTGAGGGCATGGCCCGCTGCGATCGCGCCCCGGTTGGCTTTAGGAATACTCATAGCTGAGTAGTATATCCCTCGCACCCCTAAGCCAGATTGCCCGCCGCTAAAATCTGCTCCACGGTAAGCGACAATTCAGGGAATGTCGGCGACACCAGAGGCTGATCCCTAAAAAATACGGTTTCGTCGTAGAGTCCTTCGTTGAAGGTCAGCATCGTCACCTTCGACTCCAGCGGATCGACAATCCAGTATTCGGGAATTTCTAGGGCGGCATATTCTGTCCGCTTGTAGCGATAGTCACGGGTAATGGAGTCGGGGCTAACAACTTCTACCGCCAGCAGAGGAGGGGTCTGGGCAATCGCCGCTCGATTTATCAAGCCACTAACCTGCTCTAGCGTTAGCACGTAGACGTCTGTCAACCGCGACTTTCTAACGCCAGTTCGCACCCCGGCTTCCCGAAAGCAGAACCATCCCAGACCTAGGCGGGCAATTTCTGCATCCAAGCACTGCTCAATGAACTTGGCAATCAGCATGTGCCGAAAGGTTGGCGGAGTCATGACAACCAGCTCTCCATCCACCAGTTCATAGCGATTTTCAGTGCCGTCATCGTAGGCAATGTAGTCTTCAAAGCTAAGCAGCGCTGCTGTGGTGGAGGGAGGCATGATTTGCTCCGTTTTTCCTATATTGTGCCACGGGTCTGAAAAGGACAAAGACTGCTAAGAGGCACATCAACTCCAATCTTCGCGGCCTCGGCCTAGCCCTTTGTAGACCTCGCCCTGCTGGTGGATGGCGCGGGTTTTTTCAAACAGTTCAGCCTCGGTGAGCTGCCAGCGGTTGAGGGCTTTTTTCAGGTCGGTCTGAATGTCGCGGGCACCGGGGAAGCCCTCGTAGCGGGTCATCAGCCGGGCCAGTTCGACCAGGTTGAAATCGGTGGCTTCTCCAGCCAAAAGCTGGTTTACCACCTGGCGATCGGTCTTGTACTGAGGATGTTGCTGGTCTTTAGTGATATCAGCCATGGGGCAGTACCTGATTTGAGCGGCTTTTTAACAACGCTATGCACCTGAAACAGCTATCCAGGACGACTAACTCGCAGCAGCTTACCTTGAAGAGGCGCCTCATAGCAGACAGCCTCATTAATCTGCTGAGCTAGTCCGAGGAAGTCTCGATTTTCAGAGCAAACAATGATTCCAGCATGGTTAGAATTCAGCTGGTGTAGCTTGATAAAGTCACGGCGATTTTGCGTTAAGACAGTGAGCTGATTGGCGATCGCAAAGGTCAGAACACCGGGATCAGCCGCTCCTGCTTGCCCGGCTTCTTGAACGGTCGTGACATTATGGCCAAATCTGCGCAGCGCTTCTACAACGGGACGAGGAAACTGCTCATCAGCGTATAGCTTGGCCATGACTAACGTTCAGGGGCATCGTTCGCAATGTTTTCCTGTTCTTGAAGGGCGATCGCAATTTCCTCAGGGTGAGCATCGGCATAGGCCCAAACATTGACTAAATCTGCGGCTGTGAGATGGGGATAAGCCTCTAGCAGTTCTGCATCCGTAGCGCCCTGCTGCCGCAGGCTGACAAATAGCCAAACAGGTAAGCGAGTCTTGGCAACGCAGGCATCACCACCCATTACTTCAGAAACTTTGGTAATGCCCAAAGAAGGGCGACTTAGGGTTTCAGTCAGAATCTGTATAGCGTCGCCTTTTTCTGCGGCGGTGAGGGTTTGAAGCTGGGTTTTCAGCGATTGGGAAGTCATAGGCGCGCTCAATGGCTCAGGGCTTCAGCTTCAATCGCAGAGGCCGATGGCTCAGGGACAGCGGCCTCAATCAAGCCACCGCCGAGGACACGATCGCCGTCGTACCACACCGCTGCCTGGCCGGGGGTTACACCAAACTGCGGCTCGTCAAACACAATGCGCACCCGATCGCCAGTGCCATCCCCAGCCGATAGGGGAACTAGTGTCGCCCCCACAGCCTCACTGCGGTAGCGAATTTGTACAGAAACCTTCATCGGTTCCTGGGGAGCGGCGATCGCAACCCAGTTCACCCGCTGCACGGTGCAGTCGGGCAGGTGGGCATCGCTGCGATCGGCCACAATCACGTGGTTTTTGCCCATGTCAAAGCCCACCACGTAAAGCGGGTTGGCAGCAGCAATGCCCAAGCCCTTGCGCTGGCCAATGGTGTAGTGGTGAATGCCCGTGTGCTGGCCGAGAATGCGGCCTTCGGTATCGACAATGTCGCCAGGTTTAGGGGCCAGGTATTTGTCCAAAAAGGTCTGCATCGAGCCATGGTGCTCGATCAAACAAAGGTCTTGGCTGTCGGGTTTGGCGGCGGTGTGCAGCCCCAGCTCAGCGGCGATACGGCGGGTCTCAACTTTGGTCTGGTGGCCCAGGGGGAAGTCGCAGCTAGCCAACAGATCTTGAGTGAGGTCGTAGAGAAAGTAGGACTGATCTTTTGTCGGGTCAACGGCGCGGCGCAGCTCGTAGCGGCCCGTCTCAGCATTGTGGGTGATGCGGGCGTAGTGGCCAGTGGCGATGCGACTTGCCCCCAACTCCTCCCGCGCGTACTGCAACATCGGCCCAAACTTGACCGCCCGGTTGCACTGCGAGCAGGGCAGGGGCGTAATGCCGCTGCCGTAGCCTTCTACTAAATAGTTAATGATTTCGCGCTCAAACACCTCGCGGCTATCGACCACGTGGTAGTCAATGCCCAGATCTTCGCAGAGTTTGGCCGCATCGACCATGCCCTCAGAGCAGCACTGGCCCTTGCCCTTCATGAGCCACAGGGTGAGGCCCACCACGTCGTACCCCTGCTGGTGCAGGGTCGCTGCCGCTACCGAACTATCTACGCCGCCGGAGAGCCCGACTACAATCCTTTCCATGGCCAAAATGCTGCGCCTAAACCGCCAGTGAGAACCGAATCTATCTTGATCGCATCCCAGAAACCCAGGATCAGTAGATCGCAAAGTCCCCGCTAACCCTGACCCCCAGCCCCTCTCCCAGGAAGGAGAGGGGAGCCGGAAAACCTTTCAAAGTCCCTCCCAGATTGGGAGAGGGATTTAGGGTGAGGGCTAGATCTCGTTAGGAGAGGTTGTTTTCGATCTACCGAAGATTGATCTAGTTTTTCATTTTAGCTCACAGCATCAAACCCCATCGGCTGGGGCGAATATAGGTTGCGGATAGGGGCTACGCCGTCAGCGGCACGGTTTCAATCAGGGGGCAAATATCCCCTGGCTGCGGACGGGGCTGCGACTCGGCCCAGCGATCGCGATAGTCCTCTAAATCAGCCTTAAACGCCGTCATCTGCTGGATCTGGTCTTCTAGCTGCTGAATTTTGCCTTGGAGGAGCGATCGCACAAATCCACAGGGCACATCTCCCCGCTGATGCACGTTGAGCACATCCCCCACATCCTCCAGAGAAAAGCCCAGCGCCTGGGCTTTTTTAATAAACTGCACCTGATGCACGGCCTCAGGTGAATAGTAGCGGTAGCTGTTGTCGCCCCGTTCAGAGCTGAGCAAACCTAGGCTTTCGTAGTAGCGCAGTGCCCCTACCGCAACGCCAGTTTGCTTCGCCACATCGCCAATCTTTAGCCGGGTTGCCACAGTCATAGTGAGCCTCCGATATAGACATTCCCATCCTAGACTCTCTAGCCCCCTAGAGGGTCTAGGCTTCCCCTCACCGATCACTTTCCTCCGGCGAAAACGGCTATCTGCTATTGGCAATTTAGCCGTAACCCCTAACCCACCCACAGCCTGCCGTCGCTACACTGGTCAACGAGACCTCTGTTGATAGTTTGCGTTGAGATTTATGACTCGGACTGCACGATCTAAGCGCCGCCGTACCTCTTCTAATGCGCTTTCGCTGATCCTTGGCCCCTTGGGTATAGCGGCGCTCATGGTCGCCCTGCTTGGCGGGCTGTGGTACCGCAACCGCCCCCAATCGGTGGCCTTTGAGCCCAATACCACCGTTGGTGAGGCGGCAATGGCGGCGATCGAAACCTTTCCTGACCAGGGGCAGGCCCACGTGAGCCCCGGTCAGGCGGTCAACTACGACAGCGACTTCCCCACCTCTGGCCCCCACGACCCCAATCCCGTGCTGCCCGGAGTGTATAACCAGGAACAGCGGCTAGAGCAGCTGGTGCACTCTATCGAGCACGGCAATATCGTGATCTATGTTGACCAGCCTGGCCAAGCTGCGATGGACGCGCTCACGGCCTGGGCCAGCGACTTTCCAGGCCTTTGGGATGGGCTGGTGGTAGTGCCCAAGGCCGGGCTAGGCGCAGAAGTCGTGCTCACCGCCTGGACAAAGAAGCTGATTTTGCCCGAATTTGAGCCAGAAGCTGCTGCCACCTTTATCGACACCTATCGCGGACGCGGCCCCGAGAACCCAGTGCGGTAGACCGGGGAATGGGTAGAGATGGAGGAATTTCGCCCCGAGAAAATCTCCCTTTGAGCCGTCATTCCCGTAGGGCAAACGTTTGTTTTCCCTGTAAGGAGAAGCTCGTCCCAACCCACGGCCTTAAGTTTCATGCTGCGGCCAGCGTTGGTGGATAGCTCTGGGCACCCTAGGCTCAGCAGTCTGTAAGGTTGGCCAATGCTGACATCATCGCCCCATCAATTGTTTATGGTTAGCGGCAAGGGCGGCGTGGGCAAAACTACGCTTTCCTGCGGGTTTGCGCGGCAGCTAGCCCAGCAGCACCCCAAGGAAACGGTGCTGTTGCTCTCCACCGACCCGGCTCACTCCCTGGGGGATGTATTGCAGCTAGCGGTGGACAACACGCCCACCTCCTTACCCGATCTACCCAACGTGCAGGTGCGTGCCCTGGATGCGGCGCTGCTGCTAGAGCAGTTTCGGGCCGACTACGGCACCGTGCTGGAACTGCTGGTTGAGCGGGGCAGCTTTGTGGAAGGGGATGACCTCAGCCCCGTGTGGGACATGGGCTGGCCCGGCCTCGATGAGCTGATGGCCCTGCTGGAAATTCAGCGAATTTTGCGCGATCGCGAAGCCGATCGCGTCGTCGTCGATATGGCCCCCAGCGGCCACACCCTCAGCCTGTTCGCCCTGATGGATTTTCTCGATACCTTGCTAGAAGCGCTGGGGCAGTTTCAGCAAAAGCACCGCACCCTGACCGAAAC
Organism: Tildeniella torsiva UHER 1998/13D; assembly: GCA_019358835.1. Classification (GTDB taxonomy): domain Bacteria; phylum Cyanobacteriota; class Cyanobacteriia; order Phormidesmidales; family Phormidesmidaceae; genus Nodosilinea; species Nodosilinea torsiva. The sequence goes on along the minus strand of JAHHIH010000006.1, from coordinate 183,421 downwards.
CCTGGCGGGTCGCTACACCCCCGATCGCGCTGACCAGTTCATCGCCGACATGCGCCACGATTTAGAGCAGGGGCGGGCGCTGATTCAAGATAGCGATCGCGCGGCCTGCTGGGTAATTGGCATTCCTGAGCCGATGAGCTGGGCCGAGAGCGATCGCTTCATCACTGCCCTAGGAAGGTTGGGAGTCCCTCTGGGAGGCCTCGTGATCAACCGTGTACTTCAGGAATCAGGCCACATCGACGATACTCACCGCCGGGTGCTGGCCGAGTTTGGGGCGATCGCCCAGGGGCAGCCAGTGCTGTGGGTACCCGCCCAAACCCAGGAACCCCTGGGCGGCGTCGCCCTTGATGCCCTCATGCCCCAGCTCATGCCTCTGACCTCAGCGCAGACCCAAGCCGATCCTGCCGCTGAGATCTCCCCCGTACTCCAGTGGCCGCAGCCGATTTCCCCTGGCGTGGAAGACCTGATCTCAGCAGGCCGACGGCTGATAGTGGTGGGCGGCAAGGGTGGCGTGGGCAAAACCACCGTGTCGGCAGCCCTGAGCTGGGGGCTGGCCGAGCGCCATGCCGAGGCCAACCTGCGGGTGATGTCCATCGACCCAGCCCACTCCCTGGGTGATGCCTTTGGCCAGCCCCTCGGCCACGAACCCACCCTGCTGCGGCCTAACCTCCAGGCCCAGGAAGTCAGTGCCGATATGGTGCTCGACCAGTTTCGCACCGACTACCTGTGGGAACTGGCCGAAATGATGGCGGGCGATGGCGACATTGCCAGCGGCATTCAGATGGCCTACGGCCCCGCCGCCTGGCGGCAGATCGTAGCCCAGGCCCTGCCCGGCATCGACGAAATGCTGTCGCTGATTACCGTCATGGATTTGCTGGAGCGCAACGAGCAGCAGCTAATTGTGCTCGACACCGCCCCCACCGGCCACCTGCTGCGGTTTCTAGAGATGCCCACTGCCCTGGGAGACTGGCTGGGGTGGATCTTTAAGCTTTGGATTAAGTACAAAGACGTGGTGGGTCGGGTGGAGTTTATGGGCCGTCTGCGCACCCTGCGCCAGCGGGTGCTGGCGGCCCAAGACAAGCTCAAAGATCCCCAGCACACCGAGTTTATTGGCGTGGTGCAAAACCAGTCGGCGATCTTGGCCGAGGCCAGTCGGCTGAACCACACCCTGGGCGATCGCGGCATTGCCCAGCGCTACATCGTCCACAACCGCTACCAAGTCGGCAGCGATTTACCCGCTGAGCTATTTCCCCACCAGTGTGTGGTGCGGCTGTCCGCGCTGGCCCCCAGCCCTAGCCCCTATGACCAAGTGAAGCAGGCGGCCCATCTGCTGCTTGCTCCAGAGATCTCCCCAAAGGCTGAGGGTGACTGAATTTAACCGGGCACTTCTAGTCAGTAGCTGTCAGTTTTTAGCCCTGGCGGGGGCATACTATAGCCAGTTCTGGGCCGAAGCGGGCTGGGCGGTGACGGGGTATTCAAACCCCCACATTTGGCTGTAGCTATATTCTTCAGCCCCAGCACAGACTTTCCGGAAACCTGAACTATACTTAATGGCACCGCCTACCATGGCCTTCGACACCGCGAGAGGAATCAACTGTGGCAAATCATAGGATTTTGGTCATCGATGATAGCCGGGTGATTCGCATGCGGGTGCGCGACATGCTTCCCCAGGGCAATTTTGAAGTCATTGAAGCCCAAGATGGTGTAGAAGGCATGGATGCCATTCGCAGCCAGCGCCCCAACCTGATCATGCTCGACTTCTTGCTGCCCCGCATGAGCGGCTGGGAAGTCTTCCAAGAAATCCAGGCGAACCCAGACCTCCAGAATATTCCCCTGGTGCTGATGTCGGGCCGCAAAGAAGAAGTTACCGAAAAAATTACCGAGCCCTTTGAGTACTTCGAGTTTATTCAAAAGCCCTTCGAGCAAAAAGAACTAATCGAAGCCATCAAGGCGTCGATGGTCAAGGCCCGCAAGCCGCGTCGCACGCCAATGACGGCCCCTGCCGCCGTCCCTGCCGCTGCCTCACCTGGTGGCGGCGGCGATGTGAGCGCTGCCGAATTCCAGGCTCTCCAGGCTCAGGTGACCCAGCTGCAAGGCGAGGTGGCCCAGCTCAAAGGCCAGCTAGGCAAGATGCTGGCCTACATCAAGCAAAAGCTGAAGTAGAGCGAGTTAGGGAGGCGGCGATCGCGACCAACCTTGCATCGCCGCCTCCCGGAACGGATATTGCACCCTCCGTTCAGCAAACTTTGAAGCTTATCCAACCGTTAGCGGGGTTCAATAGCCCCGCTTTTTGCGTTTTTGTTGTGGGCGGCATCACCGTTGTGGTTATGGTGTTCATGGCTATGGGGCTCAATGCCGCTGGGTAGCTCCGTAAACGCCTGCTGCGGTATCCCGATGGCAATGCCCGCCTTGTCAAAGGCGATGCGCAGGCGGCGGCGAAATTCACGCGCCACCAAAAACTGCTTGAGGGGCCGGGTGCGGATCCAAATCAAAAGAGTGAGGCCCGCGTGGGTCATGCTCTCAACCCCCAGCATTTCGACCGGGTTGAGAATGGCGTAGCGCCACTCGGGGTCACTGGCCATAATCTGGGCGGTCTCATGTAAGACCCAGAGGGCTTCATCGACGTTGGTGCCATAGGCCACGTCAATTAGAATATTGGCCCGCGACCAGCTGCGGCTAAGGTTTTCGACCTGGGCGATGAGGCTGTTGGGCAGGGTCACCAGGCGACCATCTTCGCCCCGAATTTGGGTAATGCGCAGGTTGAGATTTTCGACAATGCCGGTGGTGGTGCCAGTGCTGACTAGATCGCCAATGGCGTACTGGTCTTCCAGCAAAATTAAAAAGCCGTTGACCAGGTCTTTGACCAAGCTCTGGGCAGCAAAAGAAAGAGCCAAGGCCGCCACCGCCCCAAAGGCTAGTAGCGAGGCCGGGGCAATTCTCAGGGTTTGTAGCACCAGCAGGGTCGCCAGGGCGTAAATAACGATGGTCTTGAGCCCCTTGAGCGCACCGGTAATGGTCGAAATGCGCATGGTTTTGCGCTGGATATCGTCCAGGTCGCCCAGCTCATTTTTGTTCCAGGCTTGAGCTACCCGCTCAATACCCAGGTTGGCCAGTCGGTTGAGCAGCCCAGCAAAAAACCAGGTCAGCAGCAGCAGCACCGGTATCGAGAACAGCCCAAAGGCATAGCTGCGGGTCTGCGGAAAAATGTAGAGTCCGCTGGCGATGCCCGTAATCCACACAAAGGCGATGCCCCAGAATACCAGCCAGCGAAAAAAGGCTACGGCCTGAAGCCTCTGGGCCAGGGTGAGCTGGTAGCTAAACACCTGCAAGAGATGTTGCTCGGGGACATTGGCTCCGGGGGGAATGGGGAGGTTATTTTGGTCAGTTTGCTTTTGCTCAAGCTCGCTTTTGCGCCAGCCCAGCACTCGCCAAACGCCAGTGAGAAGTAGGGTTAGCAGCACGCTGGCGAGCAAAATCCAGAGGGTGCGGCGAATCTGCCGCTGGCGAGCTTCGGGCAGGCGACTGTCAACCGCCTGCCGCAGTGAGTCGCGCAGCACGGCCTGCCAGCGTTCGGCTAAGTCGATTTGCGAGACGCCATTGTACTGAGCGTCGGTGTCGGTAATGGTAAGCAGCACTCTCGGGTCGGCTAGGCCGGCCCCGACGGCAAACAGCACCGGCTGGCCGCTGATGGTTTCAATGGTGATGTCGAGAGATGAGCTATCGACGGTCTCATCGTCGTAGACGAGCGCCAGGGTGCGGTTGACCACCTGGTTGAGATTGGTCTCGATCTGCCGGGCGCGCACCTCAACGGGCACCTCCGCCCCCGATTCGTTGCGGTTAAACACTGCCGGGGAGGCAATGTCGAAGAGAGGCGTACCGTCGAGGGCAACGGTTGTCGTTTCGAGGAGGCCAATGCGTTGGACCCCGGCTGGGGGGAGAGTGCTGTTGCCGCCGAAGGGGTTAGAAATTTGAGCTGCCGCTGGAGATAGACCCCAGCCTAGGGTGAGCAGTAACCCCAGCAGCAGCGCCATTAGCGCCCGCATCCACCGTTGGGGACGGCTAGACCTAGTCGTCGGTTGGGGTGTTGGTTTGGGCATAGAAGAACGCGATCGCAACGACAGAGCGGGACAGGTTTGCCCCTGGGTTGTTTTAGCATTCTGACAACCTCAGTTGCCCAGCCTAGTCTACAACCGCGCCAATCGTGAACCCCATTTGACCGCGGCATTGGGATCCAAAACGCAGAGATACACGCTCTAGAAATGTCCCAAATCAGCGGTATACCCCGATTACGATGCGCTCAAATTAACGATCTGCTGAAGAGCCGCGACGGCAAATTTGTCCCTAGGCGACCCTAGAAAAACCAGCCGTAGCTGTGCAGCCCCTTGCCGAGAATATTTACCCCCAGGTAGCACACCCATACCACCACAAACCCCGTGGCGGCAAGGATGGCGGGACGCCGCCCCTGCCAGCCCTTGGTGATGCGGGCGTGGAGGTAGGCGGCAAACACCAGCCAGGTAATTAATGCCCAGGTTTCTTTGGGGTCCCAGCTCCAGTAGGAGCCCCAGGCTTCGTTGGCCCACACCGCCCCGGCGATGATGCCAATGGTGAGCAGCGGAAAGCCCAGGCCAATCATGCGGTAGCTGATGTTGTCGAGGGTGTCGGCCAGGGTGAGCCGCTGGGGTGAGAGGGTGACGGTAGCGGGTTTTTCGAGCACCGCTGCCCCCCCGGTGGACATTGTCATGACCGAAGCGTTTTCAGCGGCATTCTCAGCTCGGCGCAGCTTGACGTTGCGAAAGCCGCCTGTACCGACGGAGCTGCCTTTGAGTTCGACGGCCTGGCCTCGGGTGACAAGGAGGAATGCGATCGCCAGCAAAGCCCCGACCAGCAGCGCCGCATAGCTCAGCAGCATGACGCTGACGTGCATCATCAACCAGTTCGACTTGAGGGCAGGCACCAGGGGCTCTGAACCCTGCATGGTGTCGGGCAGGGTCAGGGTGGCAAAGGCGGCGATCGCCATGGCAATGGGTGCGGTGACGGCCCCCACCAAGGAACTGCGACTCATGCGCTCGGCCACCAGGTGCATGGCAGTAATGCCCCAGGCTAGGGCAAACAGCGACTCGTAGAGATTGCTCATGGGGAAATAGCCCCCCTCAATCCACCGGGCACCGAGCAGGGCGGCGATGGTAAGGTTGCCCACAGCCATGGCGGCGGTGCCCAACGACGGCAGCACACTGGCCTTGGGAAACGCCACGCCGCACCAGTAGAGCAGCATTGCCGCAAACAGCACCGCAAAGGATGCGTTGTCAAGCCAGCCCTGGAGCGCAATCAAATCCATTTCGGTAGCCATGAGGAGTCTCTCCTATCGTACCGATTTTTTGGGCCGACTTTTGCGGGTTGAATGGTTGAGGCGGTGGTGAGAGCTACTGAGGAGTGGATGGGGCGGTTTCAGGAGACGCCTCGGGGGTGTTTTCTGGAGTTGGAGTGGCTTGGGACTCGGCTCCGCCGGGTAGGGGGCCGGGGCGATCGCCCCGCTTCAGTGCCGCCGTAATGTCGTAGCGCACCTGGCGATCGCTCAGCACCGTCGCCGTTACCCCAATCGCCTCAATGGCCTCAGAACTCAGCAGCCCATCCTGGGGCAGGGGCGGCAGCAGCAGGTTGTTTTCGACCCCGGTGAGGGTCTCTAAATTGATAAAAAAGTGGCCGTTGTTGGGGCGCGGTGCGTTGCCGGTGGTGGTCTGGAAGAGGTCGTTTTCGCCCAGGCTGCGGCTGGGGGCTGGGGCTATCTGCTCAGCAATGCCCTGACCCAGGGTAAAAAAGGCAATGTCGCCGTCGAGCCAGCCGTGGGCCATCACCAGCGAGTCGAAGGGGGAAGTCCAGCGGGTGACGGGCACGCCGCCCAGCTCCGTGGTCTCGATCGCAAAGCGGTAGCGGCTCTCCATGACGGCGTCGAGCTGTTCAAAGGTGGCGGTGGCGGCCTCGCGATCGTTGGTTTTGACCATCAGCACCAGGGCCGGATTGGGCAGCGGCGGCGCACTGTTGCCGCCAGCCGGGGGGGGCGGGTTGAGTACCCCCAGAGCAAATTCCCCGGCCATCCAGGGCAGCAGGTTTTCTTGCAGGCTTAGGCCGGTGGCGGTCTGGAGCCCCAGGGCCAGATCGCTGGCCTGCACCGGCAGCAGGGCCGAGAGCTGCTCACCGGTCTCAAAGTCTTCCCAAAATTGCTGAAAGTCGCCCCCAGACACTGCGATCAGCGCGCCCGTGGGCAGCCGCTGGGGCATTTGGTCGGCGTTGTTGCCGGTGGCAAAGGTTTGGGAGCCGGGTTCGAGCCAGCTGATGCCCTCTAGGGCCACGCCGCGACTTCGCAGCGCGATCGCCCCCACCAGCCCGCGCGGCGTCTGAAACGCCCGCAGCCGCTCGGGGGCAATGGGCGGATCGGCGGCGGCCGCTACGGTCTGGGCCAGGGCCGGCACGTCCACATAAAAGCGCGCCAGGGGCTGGGTTTCGGTCACTTGCTCAAAGGCTTTGCCCACCTCAGGGCGGTTGACCAGCGACTCGCCCCCCTTATAGGTGTCGATCGCCCGCTTGAGCAGGGGCAGCTGGGGGCTGAGCACCGCCGTCTCGGCGTCGAGCACGGCGGCGTAGAGGGGGGTGTCGGCCTCGCCGTCGATTTGCTGTAGGGTAACGCCACGGTAGGGGGCATCTTCTACTGCCTCAGCTTTTCCTAGGCGATCGCCTAGATCAGCTTGGGCGCGACTGGCATCGGCAATGGGAATCACCACCACCACGTTTGAGGCCAGGGCCAATTCGGGGGCGGGCAGCGACGGGGGCAGGTCGCTGGGGCCGGTTTCCACAGGCAGCACCGCCAGGGTGATTTCGGGGCCAACCCAGGGCTGAATGTCGCGGGCGAAGTTGAGATCTTGGTCGGCCAGCAGGCGATCGCGCCACTGCACCAGCAGCTGGTCAAACTGGGCCTGGGTGGTCGCGGTACCAAACTGCCGCAGCCGCCGCCACTGAGCTTCATCGCTGCTCAGAGCCACCACCGCCAGCGCATTGGCCGGAATGGCGTTGGCCCCAGCGGGCAAGGTCTTTGCCAACTGTCCGCGTCGGGAGGTAGCCCAAAAGGTCAACGCGCCGCCGCCAATAAAGAGCAGGGCCGCACCCAGGGTCAACAGCAGCGGAGGTTTCTTTTGCAGCAGCTTAGAATGCAGTACCATCGAGGCGACACCCCAGGGGTTGGGCCAATTTGCCCTGCCACTCTAGCAAAGAACTCTGGCAACGAACCAAGGATTCTCCTGCGCCCTAGGGCGTGTGATCGATTCTGGCCAAAATCCTCAGCACATCAGCGTTGCCACGCCCGACCCAAAAGCCAGGCTAGGGGCTGTAATAGCCCATTCTTAGGAATCAGCGGCTAATTGATGACAGCCCCTAGCGGAAGCGAAAGTCGTATCCGGCGTAGCGATCGCCCTCATAGAGCACCACCAGCCAGGTTTGCGGGTCAAACTCCAGGGGGTAAGCCTCGCGATCGGCGGGCAGCCCAGCCTCAGTTTTGCCCGGCGACAGCACGCAGTAGGGCGTCTGAAGAAACTCTTGCAACGTGGCTTTGGGCGCTTGCAGCTCAGTTTCTAACAGCTTTTTAACCTGGTCGCGAGACACGACCGCCTTGGGCTGCTCTTGCCGAATGCAGGTAAATGCCTCGGTCTCTTGCACCTTCTCTTTGTTGAGATTGGGTGAAATCAGCAGGGCGGCTAGGGCCAGCATTGACCCCCCAGCCACAATTACCTGACGGGGCTGGGGTCTGTCTGAGTAAGCGCTAGGGCCGGGCCGCTGGGCCGATCGGTGAGCGTGGGCGGGGTGGATACCAGGCTGGGGACGAACTGGTTGCAGCGGCGTCGATCGGGGGTTCCCTAATTGGGGGTTCACCGGCTGGGGCTGAGGATGTTGGGGCTGAGGCTGCTGGGGTTGATAGTGGGCCGACACAGGGTATGAAGAACGTTGAACCATGGCGTTGACCTTTGCTGTCTACCGTTCGGACTAGGGGGAGAGTAGCCGCCAGGGGTATTGCTCCAAAAGGGGGCAGCCTTGGGCAGCGCAAGTAGCAGAGGGAATTGATAAATCCGAGTATAGTACAAAATTACTATTCGGTAAACAGCTGGCCCAGCTGTTTTTTGTTACGGTTTGAGAAGTGCTGCTTTGATCTCTGCGCTGCTTCCTGGGGCTGTTGTGCCTATGCCCGAAACGCCGTGAATAGAACCATCGTCTGGTTTCGCCGCGATCTGCGCATCGCTGACCATGAGCCGCTGCTGCGGGCGGCAGGGCGGGGGCTCGTGGTGCCCGTGTTTGTGTTTGATCGCGCCCTACTGCACCATCCCGAAACGGGCTCGGCTCGGGTGGCGTTTTTGCTGGCCGCCCTCCACGCTCTGGATGCAGATCTGAAGGCTCTGGGGGGACGACTGATTGTGCGATCGGGCGATCCGGTTCAGGTGCTGCCGGATTTAGTGAAGGAGGCCGACGCCGACGGCATCTATGCCCACACCGATGTCGAGCGCATCTACGGTCGCGTGCGCGATGCCCGCCTCAATCAGGCTCTCGCTCAGCAGGGCATGAAAATTCGCTGGTTTGAGCCAGCCGCCAGCGCCGCCGACCTCATGCCTTATCCCCAGTACCGCGAGCTGTGGTATCGGGAGATGGGCCAACCTCTAGTGCCCACGTCCCAAGAGGTGCTCGTACCGCCAGAGATCCCGAGCGATCCGCTGCCTGCCCTGGATGCCTTGGATCACCGAGCTGACGAAAAGCCGATTCCTGCCGCCAGCACCGCCGCTGCCCGCGCCCTGCTGCAAGGCTTTTTGACCGACAAGGCCGATCGCTACTACTGGCAGCTGTCTTACCCCAGCGCCGAGGCCACCACGGGTCTCAGTCCCCACATCAAATTTGGCGTGATCTCGGTGCGAGAATGTGTGCAAACCATTCGCAACGCGCCCGATTTTGGCGATAACCGCCTTCGCCGCAGCCATCAGCAGCTGATTTCGCGCCTACGGTGGGGCAACGGGTTTACCCAGCGGTTTCGGTATTTGCCGCAGCTGGAGCTGCGATCGCTCTACCGCACCTTTGATGATGACGGCTGGGCCTTTGACGCCGACCTCTACCAGGCCTGGCAGACCGGCCACACCGGCTTCCCCATTGTGGATGCTGCCGCCCGCTGCCTGCAGGCCACGGGGGGGTATCTAGCGCTGAACTTTCGCACCCGCGCCATCTATGCCAGCTTTCTCAGCAACCTGGGCGGCATCGACTGGCGCTACGGGGCGCTGCACTTTATGCGCCACTTAATAGATGGTGACTGCCCCATCGACCATTACCAGTGGGCCATGCAGTCGGGGGTGACCCACTGCGTCGATAAAACCTGGACGCGCATTTATAACCCTGGCCAGGTGGCGGTCGATCGCTGCGATCCTGAAGGCGCGTTTATCAAACGCTGGCTGCCAGAGCTGACGGATGTGCCCGCAGCGCAGCTCGGCAGCCCGCCCACTCTCTCCGGCTACCCGGCCCCGATTCTGAACTACAAATCGGCCCGCCAGCGTCGGGTCAAACTGCTCGAAGCCCAGCGGGGGCAGTTTCTCAACGCCCTTAACCTGCTGCCTCACCTGGCGCAGATGCCAAAGGATTTGACGCCCTTTGGGGCCGAGGTCTATGGCGGTGAGGTGGCCTGGGCTGAGGATGCGATCGCCGATCTCTTCCCCACCGCGCTGCCGTTGGCTGACCTTGATACAGCGCAAGCGGCGGCGCTGCGCACCTGGTTTGTGGCCCACGTCAATGTGGTGCCGCCCAAAGCTCGACGACGCCCGCCCAAGCCCCAGACCTTCGACCCCAATATTCGCCAGCTCAGTCTGCTGGGAGACCTCGAATAATGGGGTTTCGCTCCAGTTAGCGAACGGCGATCGAAGACTGTTAAATACCCCAGGCTTTTTTGAGCCCCTGGAGCCGGTAATAGGCGGCCTTGGGCTGATTCTCCCGGTTTAGCAGCCCGCCGAAGGGCCAGAAAACAGCCTGGTCTGACAGATCCCACCAGGAGACCACTTCGATTTCGGGTTTGCTGTAGCCCAGGCTGTAGATCTGCTCGACCCAGTCGGCCTGCACCACATCGCTCCAAGGATCGTGCCACATGCCCAGAGCCTCGCCCATGATGGAATTTTCGTCGATGCCAGGGCTAGAAGAACAGCCCATCTCGGTGATGTGGATGGGTTTGCCCAGGCCAACGAAGCGATCGAGCAGGCGATCGATTTCGAACATGTCTTGGTCGGGGTAGTAGAGCTGTAGACCAATTACTTCAAAGTCGATGCCTGCTGCCAGGCAGGCTTTGATGTACTGGTAGGGGCTACGCTGGGGCGGGCCGTAGAGGGCGACGTTGCGTGCCCACAGGCAGCAGCTATTGATCACCCGCTTCACGTTGGGGTAGCCCTCCTTTGCAGTTTCGCAGGCCAGGCGGGTGAGGTCGAGAAATTGGGCCTGGTCGTAGCCGAGAGCGTTGGCCCAGGGGGCACCGTGGGCCTCGTTGATGACATCGTAGGCGGGAATGCGATTGCCGTAGCGCTGCGTAATCGCCAAAATCCGCTTCCGTAGGGCGGCTTTGACTTCTTCATAAGGCAGTGGGCTCACCCAGTCGGGCACAATGCCGTCGAAGAACCACACCAGGGGATGCCCCTTTGCCGGAATGCCCACACTCTGGAGCCAGGCCACCTGGGTATCGACTTCGCCGTAGTCGGGCTGGTTGCGCTCGGCTTCCATCGGCTTCCAGTAAAAGGGCACGGTGGCGGTGGTGAAGAGATCGGCAAAATGGCGATCGTAGTCGGCCCCCAATGCGGGGTGGGCGAAGGCATTGCAGCCCAGTTTGAAGTTTTGGCGGGGTGGGGTGCGGGCAATGCGCTGGCGGGCGCGGCTGAGGGCAGCTTCTTCTCCGGCCCAGAGACCTTCTACCAAGGCGTTGTTCCAAAGGGAAATCTGGGTTTGCAGATCGGGAGCTTGGCTGGCCTGGGTGAAATAGGCCTGGGCGCGGTGGAGGCGATCGCGCACACTCTGAGGAATGCCGTACCCCTGACGCTGCCAGCGATCGCACGCTTGGCCAACTCGGTAAAGGCGATCGCGCGCAAACGCCCCATTCAGCACCAGCGGAAAATCCGCTGGCGTAAAGCCGCGCCCTTGGTTGTCGGCGTAGAGGGTGACATCGCCAAAGCCCTCGACGGGGAGCTGAAGGGCGATCGCAAAGGGCAAGGGCGGCGGCTGAGAGGTGAGAATACCGTCTTCTACGGTGCGATCGGGATGGGGGATCGGCTCGTCGTTGAGGTCGAGAAAGTAGAGGCGATTAAGTTCAAACTCAGGTAGCAGCTCGCTGTTGGGTAGGTAGGCGTGCAGGGTGAGCGGCGGCGGGCTAGCGAGGAGTTTGCCTGAGACATGGCCTAGACCTGAAGCTCCGAGGACAGTGGTCGTGGTGTAGCGCAGAAAAGGGCGACGTTTCATAAGAGGACATGCAATTTCAACCCATCAAAGCCTGGATCTGATAAGTCGTGCCAGCGAGGGCGTGAATCAACTTTTGATCTGCCGTTACCAGAGACAACTGCAAACGTTTAGACAGCTCAACGTAGCAGGCATCATAGGCTGAAATATTGTGGGCGATCGCAATCTCTAACGCCTTACTGACAACCTCTTGACTATCGACCTTCTGCAAGGACAGTGCCCTCAGCCGAGCCAAATTGATCTTTGCTTGATTTGCTGGGTAACTGGCTCGGCGTACATACTGCCAGAGCACGCTGGCACATTCGGCAATAAACAGCTCAGGGACATACAACTCTGTATCTAGTTGAGTACTGAGTTGGTCAAAGAGCACTTCGGCTTGCGCTGACCCTTCTTGCTCAATGAAAAGCTTCATAGCGACGCTAGCATCGACTACACAGCGGGTGGGCTCATTCATCGTATCCCCGGATTTCTCGTAGGAGAGTGACGCTGTCAGGGGCGATCGCGGGTGGTGTCCATCGCGCTTGATGAATCTCGTGCAGAATCTTCGCTTGGCTTTGCCGTTGGGCTTCAATTTCCAGCGCTCGCTGAAGCAGCGCCACAATTTGCTCATTGATGGAGCGAGACTGAGACAGAGCCATACCCTGAATCTGGGTATAGAGAGCATCGGGTATCTCTAGGGCGCTGAGTTGAGTAATCGGCTTTGTCTCCTGGTCTGCGGCCTGGAAAGTCTTATATTGATCGCCTGTAGGTTATCGATGATGATGTCTTGGAATTGAGTCGTAGATTGTCTTAGTTGTAATTGTTAAGAGCGATGTCAAGCTTCCTGTGCGTTGCGTAGAAGCGATACATAAATTACTCCCAATGTTAACCTTTCCCAGTTTGGTTGGTTCAGTGTCCAAACAATTCCGCCCGCTAATACTGCCCACCCGACTGCGCCTAATACCAGGGCGATTGCCTGACTCATGCCCATATAAACCGCAAACGGTAGCGTCAGGCCCAAGGCATTCGTCAGCCCGCCTAGCACTGTGCTAGCCATTAAATACACACCAAACCCGCTCACCTTGGCTGCTGCCATCGCGCCGCCGCCGAATAAGAACGACTCTAGGCGAGGGTCATCGCTTTCTCGCTGTATCTCCATAACGACCTTTTGCTGCTGCTCGGGTGAAAGCTGGTCAAACATAGCGTGAAATAGCTTGGCCACCACTGCTACTTCAATCTCTTGGGTAGACAACTCCCGCCATCTCCGTCCGGCTAATAGCGATCGCCAGTCTATGCCCATATGATCAGCAACGTCTGTAACCACTTGCTTCCATGACGACTGCCAAAACAGTTGCCCAATGGTGCCAGCTCGCAAATATTTGATGTGATCGCAGAGCGTATCTGGCTGGCTACCAAACCCTGAACCGATAAGTTCGCCCAGTCCATGGCGCTGCTCATCTGTTGCAGCTCGGACAATGTCGTAGAACTCGCGCATAATGAACCTGAAACAAATCGCGGGCTGTTAATGCTTTCAGGTTGCCCTGGTGCGATCGGGATACATCTTCGCCCAGCTACACCACTCGATTTTCTTCAATGCAGCGGGCGTACCAGTGGTAGCTGGATTTGGGAATGCGCTGCTGGGTGGCGAAGTCTACGTAGGTGATGCCAAAGCGGCGATCGCGCCCATAGGCCCATTCAAAGTTATCCAAAAAGCTCCAGAGAAAATAGCCCATCAGCGGATAGCCCTCTTGCACGGCGCGGTGGGCCGATCGCAGATATTGCTGTAGGTACTGGATGCGATCTAGATCGAGCACCTCCCCGGCGGGCGTGAGTTCATCCTGGGCGGCGCAGCCGTTTTCGCTGATGAAGACGCGCAGTTCAGGGCGCTGGAGGGTATCGCTGATGTGGCGCACGCCCCAGTAGAGGCTGTCGGGCAAAATGTGCAGCCAGGGCATGTGCATGCGGGGATAGCCCTGGGGAAAGGGCAGCGTTTCAAAGCCTCGGTTGTTGTCAGCCGCCCGCACGTAGACCCCGGTGTAGACGTTGAATCCAAGGGAATCTAGCGGCTGATGAATGGTGGCCAGGTCGCCGGGCAGCATGTCGGGGGCATTTTCGCCCAGGTATGCCAGCAGTTGGGGGCTGTATTCGCCAGTTAGGGCAGGGTAGAGAATGCCGCCGTTGGTGCCCGTCAGCGGGAAGGCGGCCTGGGCAGCGGCGATATCCTCCGGCGTGTCGGTGAGGGGAACGGTGGCGAGGTAGTTATCCACCAGCGCCACCTGGCAGGGCTGGGGTGAACTGGCGCGAATAGCCTGACAGCCGAGGCCGTGGGCCAGCAGGGCATGGTGAGAGGTCTGCCAGACTTCTTTGCTGGTTGTGACCACGGTGCCGGGGGCCATTTCGGGCACCTGGCCAACGCCATAGCCGATGTGGGTAAAGCAGAAAATTTCGTTCAAGGTCATCCAGTGGGTAATGCGATCGCCCAGCGCATTCACCACCACCGCCGCATAGTCAGCAAAGTCTTGGGCCATGCGGCGACTGCGCCACGAGCCATACTCGTCTTCCAATGCTTGGGGGCTATCCCAGTGAAACAGGGTGGCGTGGGGGGTAATGCCAAACTCCAGCAGGGTATCGACCAGCTCACTGTAGAAAGCTAACCCCGCGGCATTCACCGCGCCGCGCCCCTGGGGGAGAATGCGGGGCCAGGAGATACTGAAACGGTAGTGGCGCACGCCCAGCTCGGCCATCAGGGCGATGTCGTCGCGGAAGCGGTGGACATGGTCGCAGGCGATCGCCCCTGTATCTCCATTCAGCACGCGCCCTGGGGTTTGGCTAAAGACATCCCACACGCTGGGGCCACGCCCGTTGGCTGCGCCCTCGATCTGGTACGACGAGGTGGCGACCCCCCACTGAAACCCCGGCGGAAATGCATAGACCATAGCCTCGTCCTCAGTGCCTTTGTCTGCCACGGTACCCAACGGAGGGGTGCCTTGAAAAGCCTGGGCAGGGTTGTCTTCTGTGGCCCTAGAACTGTGGCCCTAGGACATGAGGCGCGCCTCTTTCTGCTTTGGGACGATCGCTGGGAACTAAGTCTTGACCAAAAACGTCATGCCGAAAACTGTCGAACTAGTGGCTCCAAAACAGACAAATATTACCTAGGGTTGATTTTCATCAAATTTTATTGCCTGTATTCTGACCTGAATATCACACTGGCTACGTCTTGCTGGATAGGTGAGTTTTTCTCAATTAATATCTGCGCCCTTGGGCGTAACCGTATCAGGTTGCGCCCAGAAACGTAACGCTATTTGCTGGTGAATCCAGTCTGGCAGCTATTGCCCAGGCCGGGTTTTGGAGTTCCTTGAGACCAAGTTTATTGAGATCGCTGACCTATGGCTCAACCCCACTCTATGCATCCTCAACCGGCAAAGCCTCGGCTGAGTTGGTTAGAGGGCATTCGGATATTGGCGGCAGTTGGTATTCTGCTCTATCACGCTCAGCTGCTGTTTACGGGGTATGCCTATAGCCCCCAACCCACTGGGCTGCAAAGTAATTGGGCCGCCCTTGTCGAGGCCAATGCTCAGCTTGGTCAGAATGCGCTGGCTGCGGCGATCGCCCTGCCGGTGTGGTTTGGCTTTCAGGCCCTCGATGTGTTTATTTTAATTGCTGGCTTTGTCTTGGTGCTATCGCTGCGCAGCAAAGCCCACCCAATCAGCGGTGGCGAGTTTATTCGCGGTCGCCTGCTGCGAATTTTGTGGCCGTTTTGGACTGTGGCCTGGCTGGCCTATCCGGTGCTTTGGCTGATTGGGGTGGCCACCAACAGCTATCGACCGTCGCCGTGGGACACCTTTGCGGGGGTCACCTTTCCGCTGCTGTTTGGCTTTGACGGCGAGCGGCTGTTGGCGACCAGCGGCCCCTGGTGGTTTATTCCCCTAATTATTAGTTTTGCGCTGATTTCCCCCATTCTCTGGCAGTTGTTGAACCGTTGGGGAACCCGCAATTTGCTGCTGGTGAGCTTGGCCGTCACGCTGCTCTATCGCTATGGCGCGGTTTACCACTTTGGCGGACATCTGACCTACTCGATTCTCGATACGCCGAATAATTGGTTGCCCTTTGTCTCGTTTTTGGCCAAGCTGAGCACCTTTGTGGTCGGCATGGCGATCGCAGATGCCTACTGCCAGCACCGTGGCCCTTTGTTTTGGCGGTCTCAGCGGCTGGTTTGGGTGGGGCTGCTGGTCTATGCCGTAGGGTTTTTGGCGCAGTTTTATCGAGTAGGCTGGGTGGTCTGCGATCTGCTGCTGCCTATTGGGCTGGTGATGGTTGCTGTGGTGGTGCTGCGATCGCTCAGTAACACACCGGTTCTGTCGGCCACGATGGGACACCTGGGCACCCACAGCTACAGTTATTTCTTGATCCACGGCTTTGTGATCGATCGCACGATCACCCTGTGGGTTCACGATAGCCTTTGGCGCTATTGGGTCTCGCTGCCGCTGATGGTGGTTGGCACCCTAATTTTGGCCATGATGGCCGATGCGGTGCGGCCCTTCATTCAGCGCAGTGCGGTGCAGCTGTGGCGCGATTTGGACTATCTGCTGATGCAGAACCCTGCTACTGAGCGGACGAATTGGCGGCCTAGGGTGGGCGATCGCGTCAGCTACCAGGGCCGCCGAGACTGGGTTGTACACAAAATTGAAACCCTGCTCGACGAGGGCGAGACCTACCTTTGCCAGATTGTAGAGGGTGGCCAGAGGGTGTGGGTCAATGCCGACCGCTTGAGCCTGGTAGAGGCCACCTCAAAGCCTCGAACCCGACCCTATTCCCCCATCAAAACCGTTGTTTGACGCCAGGAGTTGCACTGTAATGGCCAAGAAGTGGTCTAGCGAAATTCAGAAAGTGATCTTCACCCATGTGCTGCTGATTGGCCTGCCCGCTGTTTTTTACGGGTATCTGCTGCTCAGCGGATGGGCTTTAATCGTGCCGCGAGTGGTGGTGTTGACGCTGTTTTTGGTCAACGCGGTGATGATTATCATTGAGTCGAGTAATGCGCTGTTTCGCCGATTTGCGGCCCATCGCCGTCAATCGAACCATTCCTCAGAGCGCTCCCTCAGCCAGGTCAAGGCGTGGATGGGAGTGCGGGGGGCCGAGTACCCCTATCCCCTGGAACCGGTGCCTCGTTGCTCGTTTTTAGTGGCTGCCTATTTGCCCAATGAGCAGGGCCTGATCGTTGAAACCCTACAGCATTTGCTCGCGCACATTGAACGACCGGCGGATGGGCTAGAGATTATTTTGGCCTACAACACGCCCGTTGACCTGCCCATTGAGGCCGAGCTGCATCAGCTAGCCAGACACCACAGTGAGCTGACTATTTTGCGGGTCGAAGGCAGCCGCTCAAAAGCCGAAAATATGAATGCCGCCCTCGACATTGCCACCGGAGAAATCGTCTGTGTGCTCGATGCCGACCACCATCCCAGCGCCGACTGCTTTCGGCGGGCCTGGCACTGGATTGCCCAGGGCTACGACGTAATTCAGGGCCGCAACGTCATTCGCAACTACGACGAAAACTTCTTGGCCCAAAACGTGGCGATCGAGTTTGAGCAGCTCTACGGCATCAGCCATGCGGCGAAGTCATTTCTCACCGACTCCAGCATCTTCGGCGGCTCAAACGGCTACTGGCGCACCTCGGTGCTCAAACAGATTCGCTTTAACCCCAACCGACTGACCGAAGATATCGACGCCTCTTTGCGAACGCTGCTCAATGGCTACAAAATTTTGCACGATCGCAGCATTGTCACCAGCGAGCTAGCACCCGCCTCGCTCAAAACCTTTTGGTTTCAGCGCAAGCGTTGGGCCCACGGCTGGCTGGAGGTATCGCTGCTCTACCAGCGTCGGTTGTGGCGATCGCCCCACTTCAACCCCTGGCAAAAAATCTACTGGACGTACCTGCTCTACTACTGCGAATCGTTTGCCCTGATTTCGCTACAGCTCTTGCCGGTGCTGCTGGCCTTTTTGCTGGTGCCCGGTGCGGTGTCTGGCCAGATGCGGGCTTATTTTTGGGTTGCCGGTGGCCTGTCGCTCTTCAGCGGGGTTTACCAAATCTTAGCCACTGCGAAGATCGCGTCTAGGCGTTACCCGCTGGCTTATTACCTCAAACATGTGCTGTTTTTGCCCTTCTACGTCACCTTCAAAAACTCGATCGCCATCGTCGCTATCTACGATTACCTCAACGGAGAAAACACCTGGGTGGTGACCCCTCGCGATACGCGATCGCAGAAGCGATATCGCCTAAAGCAGGGTTAAGGATTATCCGTTGGTTTGGCGTCATGTATCTGGGGCATACTCTCAGCGTGCCTAGCAGTTAGCCCCAGGAAGCTTACCAACCATGAAGCTAAACGCCCGCAGGCAACGGGTATCCCCGCTAAAAGACAAACCCTTACGCAATCCAGGCCAATCCCTTGATGAAGGGCTCCAGCGCCTGTGGGATGAAGACCTCAATACCTGGCTGAGCCTGTTTTTGCTGCCTATCATCTTTACCGGATACGAGTGGTGGCGTGCGGTGAGCAACACCCCGCCACAGCCTTTAGGAGCCCTGATCGTTGCCATCCCGATTTCGAGCTATGCCGTCTTTCGGCTCTACCGATTGAGACTACAGCTCAGGCGCTTGAGAATGGCCCGAGATGGAGAGAAGGCGGTTGGCCAATACCTGTCAGATTTGAGAGAAAAAGGCTATCGAGTCTTTCATGACATTGTAGGAAAGGGGTTCAACGTCGATCATGTGGTGATTTGCGATCGCGGCATTTTCACGATCGAAACCAAGACCTACAGCAAATCATCGTCCGGAAAATCCACCATTCACTTCGATGGCGAAACCATTCAGGTCAATGGTCAATTGATGGAGCGCAATGCGATCGAGCAGGCCAAAGCACAGGCCCACTGGGTTGCAGGCGTTCTAAAAGACAGTACTGGCAGGTCTTTCGCGGTCAAGCCAGTCGTGGTTTTTCCGGGATGGTTTGTGGAGTCGTCTAAGACCAAAGGGTCGTCTGACCTCTGGGTGCTCAACCCCAAAGCGCTACCTAGTTTTATCGACAATGAGCCGCAACGGGTTACCGCAGAAGATGTAAAGCTGGCGGCTTACCATCTATCTCGCTACATTCGCACCTCTTGAACGGCGCGGAACCCAACCTTCCCCATAGCATCGCCAGAAGGTTTCTGCGTATAGCTTTGCTGGGTTATGCTAGCTCCACCTAGCCTGCGGTTCGCACCCTTAGACGCATCAAAGATGAATGTTGGTATCTACATTTACGACCAGGCCGAAGTGCTCGACTTTGCTGGCCCCTTCGAGGTGTTCTCCACCGCCGCTAGAGTTTGCCCCGACAGCGACCCTTTCACCGTCTTTTTAGTCAGCGAAACCGGCGCTATGGTTACGGCTCGGGCGGGCTTTTGTGTGGCACCGGCCTATGGGTTTGCTAGCCATCCTGCCATCGACCTACTCATAGTCGTGGGGGGTGTCCACACCGCAGAAATGCTCAAACCCCAGGTCATCGCCTGGATTGCTCAGCAGGCCAAGACTGCCAGGTTGGTGGCCTCGGTTTGTACCGGTGCCTTTTTACTCGCCGCTGCCCAGGTCATTACCACCGAGCCGGTAACCACCCACTGGGAAGACATTCCCGACCTGCGACGACAATACCCCCAGCTAGAGGTACGGTCAGGGATTCGCTGGGTCGATGCTGAAACCGTTGTAACCTCAGGCGGCATTTCGGCTGGCATTGATATGAGCCTGTATCTGGTCAGCAAGCTGCACAGTCAGGCCCTAGCCGTGCAAACCGCCAAGCAGATGGAGTTTGACTGGTCTTCCCCAGTTGAACCATAGAATGCCTGGTAGGCTAGCGTCTTCACTAGGGGATGAATGCAAGTTTCGGAGCGGCCTATTGTTAAGCAGCCTTACGAGGAAAACTTTGGGGCCACAACAAAATCCTCTGGAATCTAGCTATTCCGGGGCTTTCAACAGGAAGCGGGTGATCGGACTCGAACCGACGACATTCAGCTTGGGAAGCTGACGTTCTACCACTGAACTACACCCGCAGAGGTATAGCTGGGCAAGCGCGTTGCCAACAGAAAATCATTATACGATTATTTGCTCAAGGTATATTCCTTCGGCGAAGTTTCTGGGGCAGAGTCGCTGTTGTTGCTTTAGAAGCGGGCAAATGGCGATCGCGCCATTTGCCCAGTCAGTTATCTGTAACCGTTACCGCACCACCCTCAGGCTCGGTAGCATTAGCAAATCCGCCGATCTGGCTGGGGCGGCTGCCCAACAGGAGGTTTTGCCCAGTCACACCCTTGGGGCGCGATCAGGTAAGTTACGAAATATTTATTTTCCCCTTATGACTTAAAGTCTGGCATCCCCGGAATCGCTTGATTTATCAGGGAAAACGGCCGCTTAACTCGACTCCAGGGGCTAAGCTCATAATTTTTGCTGACTCGAATCACACCTCTGAATGGGGAAGGTTTGGTCTAATAGCAAGATATCTATCGCGTGAGCTTCGTTCACCCAGTCGTCACTGCTCTCTCACGCCAACGGCTCGACTCTAAAAAGGCAGGTCTTGGGAATGTTTAACGCCACCGAAATCCTCATCAGTGACTTCGTCGATAAGCTGCGGGTGGGCTACCACCGCACCTACGGCGGCCAAAACCCCGACTACGAAGACATCATTGCCTGGGCGGGCAGTATGGCGCTAGAAAACATCGCCAACAGCGATGCGCTCTACCACAACGTAGAGCACACGGTTTTAGTCGCCCTCGTCGGTCAAGAGATTCTGCGGGGCAAGCACATTCGCGAAGGCGGCGTCACCTGCAAAGACTGGATGCACTTCATCATTTCCTTGGTCTGCCATGACATTGGCTATGTCAAGGGTGTCTGCCGTAGCGACCAAGATCGCAACCACCTCTATTCCACCGGCCAGGGCGACGAAATGGTCATGCTCCAGCCCGGAGCCTCCGATGCCTCCCTCACGCCCTATCACGTCGATCGGGGCAAGCGGTTCATTGAAGAGCGCTTTGGCGGCAACCCGGTGATCGAGGCCGACGCCATCAAGCGCAACATCGAGCTCACTCGCTTTCCGGTACCCAAAGAAGAAGACCACCAAGACACCCAGCACTTTCCGGGCTTGGTGCGGGCCGCCGACCTGATTGGCCAGCTCAGCGACCCCCGCTATCTGAAGAAAATTGGCGCACTTTACTACGAGTTTGAAGAAACCGGCCAAAACAAATACCTTCAGTACGATCACCCTGGCGATCTGCGGGCTAACTACCCCAAGTTTTACTGGAATGTGGTGCATCCCTACATCCAAGACGGGCTACGCTATCTGTCGCTCACCCAAGAAGGTAAGCAAATAATTGCTAACCTCTATTCAAATGTGTTTATGGTGGAGAACGAGCAAACCGTAATCCACACCTGATACCGTCTATGACCTGGTGGCGCAAGCTTAGAGCAAACCGTCTAGCCCAGCTTGGGGCGATCCTGCTGATCGCCCTATATGCTGTGGCCCTGGGGGCAGACTTTTTTGCCCCCTACAGTCCCTATGAGTCTCAGCTCAATGGGTCGCTGCTGCCGCCCACCCAGGTGTACTGGCGCGACGGCGAAACGGGGCGATTTTTTCCCCACGTTTACCCCACTACCCAGGGGCCGGTCGATATCAACACTGGGGAACGCAAAATTGTTGTCGATCGCACCCAGCCTTCTGCCCTCCGCATCTTTCATCACAATGATGAAGGGCGACTGACCCTGTTCGACACCGCTGGCCCGGCCCGCATCAACCTGCTGGGCACCGATGAGCAGGCCCGTGACCAGTTCAGTCGGCTGATTCACGGCAGCCGGGTTAGCCTCAGCGTGGGGCTGATTGGCATTGCCATTTCCTTCCCGCTGGGCATGCTGGTGGGCGGCATGGCCGGGTACTTTGGCGGCGCGGTCGATGCCGTACTGATGCGCTTGGTGGAAGTGTTGATGACTATCCCCAGCATTTATCTGCTGGTAGCTCTGGCGGCGGTGCTGCCGGCGGGCATCTCCAGTACCCAGCGGTTTATGCTGATTGTGCTGATTACGTCGCTGGTGGGCTGGGCTGGGCTGGCGCGAGTCATTCGCGGCCAAGTGCTGTCGATTAAAGAGCAGGAGTTTGTGCAGGCCAGTCGGGTGATGGGGGGGCGATCGCTCTATATCATTACCCGCCATATTTTGCCCCAGACCGCTACCTACGGCATTATTGCCGCCACCCTGGCGATTCCCGGCTTCATTTTGGCCGAGGCGGTGCTGAGCTTTATTGGCCTGGGTATTCAGCAGCCCGACGCCTCCTGGGGCAACATGCTCACCCTGGCGACGAATGCGTCCATTCTCGTTCTCCAGCCTTGGCTGGTGTGGCCCCCAGCGATTCTAATCGTGGTGACCTCCCTGGCCTTTAACCTGCTGGGCGACGGTCTCCGCGATGCTTTAGATCCAAGAACGCTAAAACAGTAGCCACGAGCTTCCGCATGGTAATGCCTTGGCAACTTGTTGAGTGGGCGATCGCCGCTCTAGCCGCGATCGCCCTGTTTCTCAGCCTCTGGATTGTGGTTCCGGCTCCGAACTTTTTTCTGCTGCCTTTAGGCGTAGGGGCACCAGAAATTAGCCCATTCTTGCTGCTGGGGCAGGGGTTGCTGCTGGGGACGGTGCTGCTGCTGCGGGCGGGGGGGCGATCGCCCAGCTTTCTCTGGCTCTTAACCATTGGATTCGCGACCGCTGGCCTGGTGCTAAGCAGCCTGCCTCTGCTGCAGCTGCCGGGCACGGTGCGACTGGCCGAGGCTCAAATGCAAAGCGGGTTGGGTGCAAACTACAGTAGTCAAATTCCGGCTCAGATACAGCCTCTGCTGCGATCGCGCCCTTTTGTTCTGGGAGATTTGATCCGGGGACTGCCCGAGGCAGCTATCGCGCCGCAGCACCAAACCTTCTTAACCCCGGACGGTGCCGCTCTGGCCTTAGACATCTACCAGCCGCCTGAATCCTCTACTCAGCCAGATCTGCACCCTGCCATCGTCACCATTTACGGGGGCGCTTGGCGACATGGCGAACCCGCCGCAACGGCCCGCTTTAGCGCCTACATGGCGGCCCAGGGATATACCGTCGTGGCCATCGACTATCGCCACACGCCCGAGTACCGCTTCCCCACTCAGCTTGAGGATGTGCAGACGGCGCTGGACTGGGTGGGCGATCGCGCCTCAGACTACCGCATCGACCCCAACCGCATTGCCCTAGTGGGCTGGTCGGCAGGAGCCCATTTGGCCATGCTGGCCGCCTATCAAACGGTGGGATTGCCGATTCGGGCTGTGGTTAACTATTACGGCCCGGTCAACCTAGCGGCAGGCTACTACGACCCACCAGTGCCCGATCCGATTGATACCCGTGCTGTATTAGAAGCCTTCTTGGGCGGTAGCCCCAAGCAGCTGACCGAGCTTTATCAGCAGGCCTCACCGATATTTTCCGTTAGGCCAGATTTACCGCCAACACTATTGATCTACGGGCAGCGCGACCATGTAGTCAAGCCCAGCTACGGTCAGCAGTTATACGAACAACTCCAAGCAAGCGGTAATGTGGCAGCGTGGATTGCCCTACCCTGGGCCGAACACGCCTTTGATGCCGTGTTTCGCGGCCCCAGCAACCAAATTGCCCTGTATTATACGGAGCGGTTTTTGGCCTGGGCGCTACGGCCCAACTCGTAGGCTTTCATCTTCAACCCGTTTCGTCCAGGGGCGTAAGGCAGTAGCCTGAAGAGAGCAGGTTCAACAGAGGCATGTTTGATGGGCACAATGGCGTCAATTCGGCCAATCCGATCGGTCTTGATTGGGATGCTTTGCTTGTCGCTGCTGGGGTGTGGGCTAATTAACCCCAGGCCGCCGAGGGCTGTGGTAGAGGGTGCGATCGCCCAAAAACTCTCCCAAACCCAGGCCGTTCTCTACCGCCAGTTTGCCGCCGCCCCCACCGATCGAGCCCAGGTAGGTCGCATTCGCATCACTGACCACCACTGGACTGAGATTGCCGGTCAGCCCACCGCAGAGGTTGCCGGAACGTACCACCTCAAGGGGGGAAACCTAACCAACGCCCAACGGAGCCAAACCCGAGAGTTTGATGTCTATCTCCAGCGGGGCGCAACAAAAGACCAATGGCTGCTGCTAGAACCGGTCAGCGCCCAGAGCGGCGATGCCCTCAAGTGGCAGGCAACTCCGCTCTTAATAGCGGGTGAGGATAGGCCAGACAACCCCGGCTAAAACCCTAAACAACGGCACTGGTGTCAGCATTAACCGGCGCGGCTGCCCGCCTATGAGCTTCTCCGGTAAAGAGCTGGTAAAGTTTCTCAACTTCCGTCAGAGCGTTAAACTCTTGCTCGACCTTGGTTCTAGCCGCAGCGCCCAGGCGGTTGCGGGTGTCGGCATCCTTCATTAGAAAACTGATGCATTCTGATAGGGCTTGGCGATCGCCCGGCGGCACCACGTAGCCGTTCACCCCTGAATGCACTAGCTCGCTTACTCCGGCAACCTGGGTGGCGACAACCGCAACGCCCGCTGCCATAGCCTCCATCAGCACAACGGGGATACCCTCGGCAAAGCTAGGCAGCACAAATATATCGGTATTCTTGAGATGCTCTCTCACCGCCGCCTGAGATTGGTAGCCTAAAAAGCGCACGTGGTTCTGTAGCCCCAAGTCGCTCACCTGTTGCTCCAACAGTGCCCGATCGGCTCCATCCCCAACGACGGTCAAAACCATATCGGGTTCGGTACGGGTTAGCTCTGTCAGGCTTTCTAGCAGAACCGGCAAACCTTTTTCAGCCGCTAATCTGCCCACGTAGAGCAGACGTTTGCCCGTCCCCTGGTGAATGACCGTCTCAAACAAGCTGGGGTCAACCCCGCAGTGCACAATTTTAAGTTTGTCCCACTGGTCAGGGCGCGAAAAAATCATGCCTTGACTACGGCAAAAATGGCTGATGCAGGCCACAAATTTAGCATGCTTAATCTTTTCATCCACCCGCCATCGGTAGGGCTCAAAAAAGATGTGGGGGCCATGCATTGTAAAGCTAAAGCTAAACCCACCCAACTCGGCGGCAAGCATAGCTACTGTGCAGCTAGAGCTAGCAATGTGGTTGTGCAGATGGGTAATATTTTGGGCAGCAATGCGATCGGCTAAACTACCTGCTTCTAGAAAATAGATCAGCTGGTAGAGAAACCCCTTGAGCCCAGGCTGGCTCGTGACCCAGGCCAGCTTAATACTGTTGAAGTAACGGCTTGGATTACCCCATAGCAAACCCAGATGGGCTTTGATCAGCAGACCTAGGTTAAAGGGCAGCAGGTAATGGGTTTGCGATCGCTCTGCCACCTGCTCAGGGCCTACAATATTGTCGTCTCCGGGGCGGCGTACCGCAAAGGTAAAGACCTCTAACCCTAGGTCTCTAAGCCCTACAACCTCACGCTGAATAAACGTGTCGGTAGCTCTCGGATAGGTACCAGTAAAGTAGGCAATGTGCATCGGGCTTTTCGCCATAACTAGTAATAAAAAATAGGTAAAAAATAAGAGGGTAATTAAGCTTCTAAGCCTCTGGGTTCGTCACTGGGACAGGCTTGTACTCAATCAGCGTAGCGGGTTTATTACGCCAGCGGTTAAGCCAGTATCGACCTTGCCCAATCACCTGAGGGAGCTTTGAGACCGTACAGAGAAATGCGTATAGCTGAGAATTGCCCGGTTCGTCGCCCTGGCTGCGGCGATATTTATAAATCTTCCATCCTAAAACTGGGTAGCCTAGCAGCAGCAAGAGGCTCAACCCGCGCGTAGGCCAGGCCAGGCCAAGGGCCAAGATCGGAACAATCGCCCCCCACAGCCAGCCACTTTTATCTTCTTTAACCATGTATGACTCAGGGGGCTTACCGTACATAGCCTTCCCTTCCGCCACGGCCCAGCCCCCGCGAATCGATCGCTTCCACCACTGACCAAAGCGAGTCATTGCGGCATCGTGCAGGGTCATATCGGCGTCAATGCGCTCTATTTTCCAGCCCTTCCGTCGTAGACGAATACACATCTCCGGCTCTTCCCCGCAAATCATCTTAGGGTTGTAGCCACCTACCGCTTTAATGGCCTCTACGCGGGCCAGCATATCGCCCCCACAGGCTCGGGTCTCGCCCACGGGGGTGTTCCACTCCATATCAGCCAGACGATTGTAGGGAGATACCTCAGGAAATCGCTCTCGCCGCCGTCCACAGACAATGGCAAGATCCGTGTTGCTCTCCAGCGCTGCCAGAGCCGCCGCCATCCAGTTAGGCAGCAGTTCGCAATCGCCGTCGATGAACTGCACATAGGTCAATTGGGGAAAGTTCTCGACCAAGTACTGAAAGCCTGTGTTGCGACCCCGCGCCATAGTAAACGGCACAGACATATCGAGCTCAACAACGTTGATGCCCATCTCGCGAGCCTTCCCCACACTGCCGTCGGTAGAGCCTGAGTCTACGTAGACAATAGGGCTTCCCAACGGTACGTTGTTCTGCAAAGACTTGAGGCAGCGAACCAGGCGCTCACCTTCATTGCGGCCAATAGTCACAACGCCAATCTGATGCATATCAACGGGGGGATTAACGACTAAAGCTCAAATCTAGAAATACAGTCTATGGAACAAGGGAACGTAGCCAGGATGAGTTTCTCAGAAATTTATCAAGACTTCATCAAGGCCGCTCCTGATAAAATCAGAATTTGAGTTTGCCCTAAAAGAAAATAGGGTTAATGCCTTGAAACAGATTTTTGTGACGCTTTTAGAGTTGTTTTTATCGCCATCTACTTTGGTTAAGACAAGCAAAAACAGCAGTCATTGAGAGATGTTGGTGAATTCGATAGTGTCCCAGTTTTGGGTGTTGTCAGATGAATGTATTCTGCCCGAAAAAGCCCTGATCATGTCTTCTTGGGCATACATGATCAGGGCTAATTTAATAGATGGCCGTTTAAAGGGCTTTAGCGCTCTACGGCCAGACCCACCGGGCAAGCCACACTGGTGCCCCCTAGGCCACAGTAACCACCTGGATTTTTGGCCAAATACTGCTGGTGGTAGTCCTCGGCGTAGTAGTACTCCGGAGCCTCCAGAATTTCAGTGGTGATGGGGCCGTAACCTGCGGTATTAAGTGCAACTTGGTAGGCTTGCTTAGAGGATTCTGCCAGCTGGCGTTGAGCCTCAGAGTACACGTAGATGCCTGAGCGGTATTGGGTGCCTACGTCGTTGCCCTGGCGCATGCCCTGGGTAGGGTTGTGATTTTCCCAAAAGGTTTTTAGAACTTGCTCATAGCTGACTTCCTTTGGGTCGAAGACAACCTGCACTACCTCGTTGTGGCCGGTTAGGCCAGAGCACACCTCCTGGTAGGTGGGGTTGGGGGTGTAGCCAGCGGCATAGCCAACCGAGGTCGAGTAGACCCCCTTGAGCTGCCAAAACTTGCGCTCGGCTCCCCAAAAGCAGCCCATACCAAAGAGAGCCAGCTCCATACCAGCAGGGAAGGGAGGAGCTAGACGGTTGCCGTTGACATAGTGCTTGTCGGGCACGGGCATTGCTGTCGCTCGACCCGGCAGCGCATCGTTAGGAGTGGGCATCTCTGACTTTTTGCCTTTGCCTAAACCGAAGAAAACCATAGGAATTATTGCAGTTTGTGTAGAAGAACTCACTCAACTATAGCGTTATCACCTTGGTGTTTCCTGAGAGAGGGGGTATCCTCGGCCTATGGGATTGGAGGGGATGGGCGATCGCAGTCCAATCCAAAAAATGCCCGGATCCTTGTGGTTCCAGGCACCGATAATGCTTATTGATGGGACGATTGCCAGCCTAGAAACCGACTTCACTCAAATTCCTAGGGTTTAGCGATAGTGGCGATCGAGCCGCAGCACCGTTTCTAGCAGCACGTTGGCCCCACTGACGCACTCCTCAGGGGTGGTGTACTCCACCTCAGAGTGGCTAAAGCCGCCCTCACTGGGCACAAAAATCATGCCCATGTCGGTAAAACGTCCCATTTCGAGGGCATCGTGGCCAGCGCGGCTGGGCATGGGCATATGACTCAGGCCCAGGTTGCTGCTCACCTCAGCAATAACCGCCTGAATATGATCCGCTGCTGGGCTAGGGGCCACATTGAGCTGGGGCACAATCTCAATTTTGGTGTCGGTATTCTGGGCAATCAGCCGCAGTTCTTCTTTCAAATCGTCGATTAGATCGTTGATCACGTGCTGGTTGAGGTCGCGCACGTCAATGCTGCACTGCACCTGCCCAGGCACGATATTGTCGGCGTTGGGCCACACTTGCAGTGCCCCTACCGTAGCCACCTGCTGGGCGGGGGGGCGCTTGCCCAAACGGTTCACCACCAAAACCACCTGAGCCGCTGCCACTAGCGCATCCTGACGCTGATCCATAGGGGTAGTGCCAGCGTGATTAGGCCGCCCAGTAAGGTGAATTTGGTAGCGCTGCATGCCTACTATGCCCTGCACCACGCCAATTTGTTTTTGAGCAGTTTCCAGTACCCCACCCTGTTCGACGTGGAGTTCGACAAAGGCGCAGATGTCGTCGCGGG
Source organism: Tildeniella torsiva UHER 1998/13D (assembly GCA_019358835.1). Lineage (GTDB taxonomy): Bacteria > Cyanobacteriota > Cyanobacteriia > Phormidesmidales > Phormidesmidaceae > Nodosilinea > Nodosilinea torsiva. The sequence goes on along the minus strand of JAHHIH010000006.1, from coordinate 155,347 downwards.
TGCGCTTAGACAGGGAAAGCTGCTCCCAATTGCCGCCTGCTGAATTAACACACTCGTCAATAGGGCGACCATCTTTACGGTGATAGTCGGCGGCGTTGAGGGAGGCTGTACCGGCCATAGCGCGGCCCCCAATCATAGTGTCTTCTTCGTCGGCAAAGACAATTACCTCAAAGGGATGGTCGAGGGCGATGTTGTTTTCGTGGAGGGTGCGAGCCACTTCAATACCCGCCAGCACCCCGAGGTTGCCGTCAAACTTACCGCCGCAGGGCACCGTGTCGATATGGGAGCCGGTGGCAATGGCTGGCGCATTGGTGCAACCATTACGACGACCGATTAGGTTGCCAGCGGTGTCAATACAGGTGCTTAGACCCGCCTCTACCATCCACCGCCGCACTAACTCACGTCCTTGAAAATCTTCTGAGCTAAAGGCTAACCGACAAATACCGCCGTTGTTGAGCTGCCCGATTTGAGCGAGGTCGTCGATATTTTGATTGAGGCGCTTGCCATTGATGCTAAGAGTTTGTAGAACAGCCATGGGTACTCAGGGGGGAGGAGTTTGGTGAAGGGATGAAACGTCTAACTCCAGAAAACGTTACAGACCATCATAAACCGTGACGTCTCTGTATACAGTCCATTGTATACAGAGATTCGGCGGAGTTCTGTTTAGGGAGAACTTTCTGCGAAACGATGGCCAGATAAAACGATCAGGCCTCCAACAGCGGCGACTCGCTAGATTCCAGCAGCGTCACTAAGTCGAAATAGTGAGCCGCCATCAAGCAGCTGGATTTTTCGCCCAAGAGCAATCGGCTATTTCCTGGCTCAGCTAACCCTAGATTGCCCTCAATTTAGCGGTTATCTAGAACTGCCGCAAAAACCGCAGGTCGCTGGTGTAAAGGCGGCGAATGTCGTCGATTTGGTGTTGCACCATGGCTAGGCGCTCTACCCCTAGCCCCGCTGCGAAGCCGCTGTAAATCTCGGGGTCGTAGCCCACGGATTTCAGCACGTTGGGGTCAATCATGCCGCAGCCCAGTACCTCTAGCCATTTGCCCTGCCACTCTACGTCTACCTCGGCAGAGGGCTCGGTAAACGGGAAAAAACTGGGCCGAAACCGCACGGGAATCTCGCCGTAGAGCGCTTCTAGAAAGACTTTGATGGTGCCGCGCAGGTCGGTAAAGGTGATGTCGGTATCCACGGCGAAGAACTCAATCTGGTGAAACACGGCGGCGTGGGTAGCATCTACCGTGTCGCGGCGGTAGCAACGACCAATGGCCACGGCCCGCAGGGGTGGCTCGTTGGCCTGCATGTAGCGGATCTGGGTGTTGGATGTGTGGGTACGCATCAGATGGCCGTTGGGCAGGTACAGGGTGTCCTGCATATCGCGGGCCGGGTGGTCGGGCAAAAAGTTAAGCGCCTCGAAGTTGTAGTAGTCGGTTTCGATTTCGGGGCCATCGGCGACGGTGTAGCCCAGGCCCACAAAGATATCGACGATGCGATCGATGATGCTATTGATGGGGTGGATACGGCCCTGGGGCTGAAAGATGCCCGGCATGGTGACATCCAGGGTTTCGGTGGCCAATTGGGCCTCAATGCGGGCCGATTCTAGGGCACTTTTGCCCTGATCGAGCTGGGTTTGAATGAGTTCTTTGACTTCGTTAGCCAATGCGCCAATGCGGGGCCGCTCTTCGGCGGAGAGTTTGCCCATGCCCCCTAGCACCTTAGAGAGCTGGCCCTTTTTGCCCAGGTAGCCAATGCGCAGCTGCTCTAGCTCGTCTAGGGTGGCGGCGGCGGCGATCGCGCCCTTAGCGGCCTCCTTCATGGCCATTAGGTCGGTTTCGAGCGTGGTGGGTGCGGCGGTCATTCTGGGTGTATGGTGCAACAACAATATAGGGAGGCTAACCCGGCCAGCTCTGGGCGATACCTTGGCGCTCTAGGCTAGCTTTGGGCTTTGACTATTTTAGTGTGGCGGGGGAACAGTCATGAATATTCTCATCAGCAACGACGACGGCATTTTTGCCCTGGGCATGCGCACCCTTGCCGCTACCCTGGCGGCGGCGGGGCACCGAGTCATGGTGGTGTGCCCCGATCGCGAGCGATCGGCCACGGGCCACGGGCTCACCATGCACAAGCCGATTCGGGCCGAGATGATCGAGTCGGTGTTTAAGGATGATATTGAGGCCTGGAGCTGCTCTGGTACCCCCGCCGACTGCGTCAAGCTGGCCCTGGGGGCGCTGATGGCAACGCCCCCGGAGGTTGTGGTCTCGGGCATTAACCACGGCGCTAACCTGGGCACCGATGTGGTCTATTCCGGTACGGTGTCGGCGGCGATGGAGGGGGTAATGGAGGGCATCCCGGCGATCGCCGTTAGCCTGACCAGCTTTACCCAGGGCAGCTTTGCCCCCGCCGCCGACTTTATTTGCGATCTGCTGGGCGATCGCGATCGGTTTCCCCTAGAGAGCCCTATGCTGCTCAACGTCAACGTGCCAGCGGTGGCGGCGAGGGAAATCAAGGGAGCCAAAATTACCCGCCAAGGCATCCGCCGCTACCTCGACCAGTTTGAAAAACGTATTGACCCCCGAGGCAAAATCTACTACTGGCTAGCGGGAGAAGCGATCGAAGACATCGAGGATCCCTTACCCAATCAGGGCTGGCCCCTAGATCTAACCCAAGCTTTGGCCGCTATACCCACCGATGTGCAGGCTATTCGCGATCGCTATATTTCGGTTACACCGCTGCAATATAACCTTACCGCCGTGGGCGATCTGCTAGATTTGGCTCAGGGTCGGCGGCCTCTGCTGCCAAAGTAAACATGAACTGCGGTGGGATCTCGCTGCGCTGCAGGGCAAACTAAGGATAGCCAGGCACTAACACCCTGATGTCTTTTAGGTAGGGTGGTTGGTCCACCCTGATCATTTTGATCAGAGTTCATTACTATTAAGGAAATCTCAGGTTGATGCTCTACCCTAAGGCGCATTTGTATTTCTAGCCTGATGTTCCATGCTTTCCCATCCCCGAGAGATTCATGGCTGAGCTTACTGAGCAGTTTTTAGTCCGGTTTTGGGGCGTGCGTGGGAGCATCGCTTGCCCAGGGCCGTCTACGGTGCGCTACGGCGGTAATACTTCCTGTGTTGAGATGTTGGTCGGGGGGCATCGCCTGATTTTTGACGGTGGCACTGGCCTCCGGGAACTAGGTCTGGCTCTGCTGGCCGAAATGCCCATAGAAGCCAACATGTTCTTTACCCATTCCCACTGGGATCATATTCAGGGGTTTCCCTTTTTTGTCCCGGCCTTTGTTCGGGGTAATCGGTTCAATATCTACGGTGCGATCGCCCCCAACGGCTCCACCATTGAGCAGCGTCTCAACGACCAAATGCTGCACCCCAACTTTCCAGTACCGCTTCAGGTGATGGGGGCCGACCTCAAGTTTTGCGACATCGAAGTGGGCGAAACCCTTCACATGGGCGACATCAAAATTGAAAACGCCCTGCTCAACCACCCTGGCGAAGCGGTGGGCTATCGGGTCACCTGGCAAAATCGGGTGGCCGCCTACATTACTGATACCGAACACTACCCCGATCGCCTCGATGACAACGCCGTATGGCTAGCCCGCGATGCCGACGTCATGATTTACGACTCCACCTACACCGACGACGAATACAACGACCCCAAATCAAGCAAGGTGAGCTGGGGCCACTCCACCTGGCAGGAGGCGGTGAAGGTAGCCAAGGCGGCTGGAGTCAAAACTCTAGTGATCTTCCACCACGACCCTGCCCACGACGACGACTTTATGGATCAAGTGGCGGCCCAAACCCAGGCCGTCTTCCCTGGCGCTGTAGTGGCCAAAGAAGGTATGGTGATTGACCTAACTGCCACCTCCCATGCAGCTCTACCGTCAAAAGCTACTGGAATTTAGGACTTTAGGAGTAGGGCTTATTCCTAGGCTGCATACCAGCCGAAATCTGCACCTGCGGAGTTATTGCCCAGATAGGTCGAGCCCAACAGTCTGTGTAAAAATGTAAAGCGTGTGGATCACGTCTTCGCTTACGACAGCTATTACCCCAACGGCGATCGCCCTGGGAAATTTTGACGGTGTCCATTTAGGGCACCAGGCCGTCATTCGCTCAGTGGTACCGCTGGCTGCCCAGCGGCAAAACCCGCCCGATATCGAGATGTCGCCAACGACAGCGCCCCTGCGAGGCTTGAGCCATCGCCAGAGAGCCCAGCTCAACCAGGCCATCCCCAGCGTTCAACCAGGGGAAACGCGGGTGACCCCGATTCCCACGGTCATGACCTTCTTTCCCCACCCGCAGGAATTCTTCTCGGGTCGGGCGCGATCGCTCCTGACGCCCCTGCCGGAGAAGGCGGCCCAAATTAGCCGCATGGGCATCGGCCAACTGGTGCTGCTGCCCTTTGATCAATCCCTGGCCAACCTATCCCCTGAAGATTTTGTGGAGACCCTGCTAGTCAAGCATCTCCAGGTGCAGCAGATTAGCGTGGGCAAAGACTTTTGCTTTGGCAAGCAACGCCAGGGCACCGTAGACGATCTGAAAGCTTTGGCAGCCCGGCACGGAGTACAGGTGCATATTGCACCTCTTGTGGATCTAGGCAGCGATCGCATCAGCAGCTCCCGCATTCGCCAGGCGTTAGAAAAGACTGACTTAGAGACGGCCAAGGCCCTGCTAGGGCGGCCCTACAGCCTGGTAGGCCGAGTGGTGCAGGGGCAGCAGCTGGGGCGTACCATCGGGTTCCCCACCGCGAATCTATGTCTGCCAGCCGAGAAATTTCTGCCCCAGACTGGTGTGTACAGTGTGTGGGTTAATGGGGCGACCCAAACGCCGTATCCCCTTGTCCCAGGGGTAATGAACCTAGGCACGAGGCCAACGGTGAAGGGCATATCCCTTACTGTGGAAGTGCATTTGCTGAACTGGGAGGGCGATCTGTATGGCAGAACCCTGGAGGTCTCCCTGCACAGTTTTCTGCGGCCTGAGCAAAAATTTGGTGGCCTCGACGACCTCAAGGCCCAAATTCAGCGCGACTGTCAACAAGCATTAGGAGAACTGGCGCGATCGCCCTACCCAGGGTGATTGACCATCGCCGGTAGGCAGTTTGAAGCCAATCGGGGCATCATAAATCTATAGATATCAACCCAAGTGCAGATTTGCAGGGTTTTCTGCGGGAAAATCGCAGGCCCACGCTGCACTTGGCATAGCAGGGGTCACCAGAATGCGCGAGCGGATTGAGACGCTAGTTCAAAACCTAGACAAAACTATCGTTGGCAAATCAGATTCCATTCGATTGGTGCTGGTGGCGCTGTTTTCTGGCGGGCACGCTCTGTTGGAAGATGTGCCGGGGGTAGGCAAGACCCTGCTGGCTAAGTCTCTGGCTCGCTGCATCGACGGTGTCTTTCAGCGCATTCAGTGTACCCCCGACCTGCTACCCACTGATGTCACCGGCACCAATATCTGGAACCCCAGCAGTGGCGAGTTTCAGTTTATGCCGGGGCCGGTCTTTGCCAATATTCTGCTAGCCGATGAAATTAACCGAGCCACTCCCCGTACCCAGTCGGCGCTGCTGGAGGTGATGGAAGAGCACCAGGTGACTCTCGACGGGCGATCGCGCCCAGTGCCCGCTCCATTTTTTGTGATTGCAACTCAAAACCCAGTGGAGTACCAGGGTACCTTTCCCCTGCCCGAAGCCCAGATGGATCGCTTTGCCCTCTCCTTTAGCCTGGGCTACCCTACAGAAAATGAAGAGTTGAGCATGCTCCAGCGGCTCGGGGGCGGCGCGTCTCCCCACGATATTCAGCCCTGTATCACCTTAGATGAGGTGATGGCTCTGCGGGCTGAATGCTCTCGGGTGAAGGTGGAAGACTCGCTACAGCGCTATATTCTCGATCTGGTAAGGGTTACTCGCACCCACAGCGACATTACCCTGGGGGTCAGCCCGCGCGGGTCGGTGGCCTTTCATCGGGCAGTTCAGGCCCTCGCCTATTTAGAAGGACGGAGCTACGCAATTCCCGACGATGTTAAGCAGCTCGCGCCCCACGTGATGGCCCACCGGCTGATTCCGGCTGGGCACCACCAGCCCCAGCGACTGGTGGCTGACCTGCTCGAAACTACCCCAATTCCCTAAACCCAATCCCTGCTTTAGTCCAGATGGGGGCAAGTCTGGACTGCGGGGCGAAAATTCCCCAGGGGAGAATGGTAGTTTTTATAGCCAAACAGCCCATAATAAGGGCGGTGAACTGAAGGATCGCAATTTCCTATGCCAAGAACGCCCAGTGAGTACGTCATTCACATGCTGTTTGATGGCGGCCACCACGAAGAGGTACGCTTTTCTTCCATTCAAGATTTTCAAAAGTGGTACAGCGGCGAACTGATGCCCAAGGCCACCTCCGACGAGTTCATTACGGTGCCCCTGCCCAAGGTCAACCCCGGCGAATATATGGTCATTCGTCCGTCCCGAATCAGCGCGATTCGGGTCGAGCCCGTATTTAGCTCTAGCGTCGAGCGGTATTGATGGTTGGTCGGGTGAGGTTAAACGGCAATATTCAAGGGCTCATGGTCGCTGTGGGAACAGCAGCTTGCCTGGCTACTTGCGGTGGGGAATCCACTGCACTGGCGACTGGCGGGATTGAGCCACGAGATTCCCTGGTTTCAGAGCTTCCGGCTAGTGGACAGTCCTCAACGACTCTGCCCTTGAGGCCGGTACTGGGAGAAGCCGGTGACTCTGTATGGCCTGAGCTGGTGCTGCTCGGCGATCGCCAGGCGTTAATTCAGGCCATCAACCACAGCCTGACCTACCTGGCTACGCCCAAGGCGGCGGCGGATTATCAAGATTATCTGGTGCCTGTGATTACCCGCGATTGCGTGTGGCGCAGCCTGCAACGACTGCGGCAGCTGGTCGCGACCAGCCCCAACAACCAGGCCTTTCAGGCTGCTCTACGGCAAGAATTTGTCCTGTACGAATCGGTTGGCGCTGACGGTGAGGGCACCGTCGCCTACACCGGCTACTTTGAGCCGCAGTATCGAGCTAGCGCGGTTCCCAATGCCGAGTACCGCTATCCCCTCTACCGCCGCCCCCCCACGCTGGAGACTTGGCCTCAACCCCATCCGACTCGTCTAGAACTGGAGGGTGTAGATGGCTTGGCGGGTGGGCAGGGCTCCTTGGCTGGCTTGGAATTGGTATGGTTAGCCAGTCGCCTAGAGGCGTTTCTCGTCCAGGTGCAGGGTTCGGCTAAGCTGCAACTTACCGATGGCACCGTCATGTCGGTGGGCTATGCGGGCCGCACGGAGTATCCCTACACCAGCATTGGCCGTGCCCTGGTTGAAGACGGCAAAATCGACCCCGATAGCCTCTCGCTGCCCAATCTGCTGGCCTATTTTGAAGCCCATCCCGAAGACTTGGATCATTACCTACCCCAAAACGAGCGGTTTATTTTCTTCCGCGAAGGGGATGGTGGGCCGCCTACGGGCAGTCTGAGCGTGCCGGTGACCGCTGGGTATTCGATCGCTACCGATAAATCATTGATGCCACCTGGGGCGATCGCGGCTATTCGGCTGGCGTTGCCTCAGCAAACTCCCCAGGGCGACTGGGTCAGCCAACCCACCACCCGGCTAGTGCTCGATCAAGACACGGGCGGTGCTATCCAAGGGGCTGGACGGGTCGATTTATATGTGGGCTCAGGCAGCCAAGCTGGAGAGCTCGCTGGGCGGATCAATACCTCAGGACGCCTATACTACCTGCTGCTGCGCCCTTGAGAGGGTGATGCTGGCGACATGATCTTCCCTCTGGTTTGCCGCATTAGGGGTGTTACCCTATAGGCCTATGGATACTTCCTTTGCCCTCACCCTACAGATTGTGCTAACGGTGCTGGCCGGTGTCACTGCGCAGGTTATTGGGGAAATCGCCAGGGTTCCTAGCATTATTTTCTTACTGCTGTTTGGTATTGGCCTGGGGCCAGATGGCATTGGTCTACTCCATCCTCAAGACTTAGGGATTGGGCTAGAGGTGATTGTGGCCCTCAGTGTGGCGCTGATTCTCTTTGAGGGAGGCCTGAGCCTAGAGCTAAGCGAACTGGGTCAGGTGTCGGCCAGCCTGCGCAACCTGGTTACCGTCGGCATCTTTGTCACCCTGATTGGTGGCGGTATGGCAGCCCACTGGCTAGGAGAGTTTCCCTGGTCCCTGGCGTTTCTCTATGCTTCGCTGGTGGTGGTGACTGGCCCTACCGTCATCGGGCCTCTGCTGCGCCAGGTGGCAGTCGATCGCAAGGTGGCGACCCTGCTCGAAGGTGAAGGGGTGCTCATTGACCCCGTTGGGGCTATTCTCGCGGTGGTGGTGCTCGATATTATCCTCAATGGAGATGCCGATCCCACTACGGTTGTGGGCGGACTCATTTTGCGGCTGAGCATCGGCACGCTCATTGGGATTGTGGGCGGCGGGCTAATTGGTCTATTGCTCAAGCAGGCTAGCTTTTTAGGGGAAGATCTCCGCAATCTAGTGGTATTAGCGGGGCTGTGGGGGATATTTGGGCTAGCCCAGAGCATTCGCAGCGAGGCGGGGCTCATGGCTACCGTAGTGGCAGGCATGATGGTGCGCTGGCTGTCGGTGCCCGACGAGCGGCTGCTGCGTCGGTTTAAGGGGCAGCTGACAGTGCTGGCGGTATCGGTGCTGTTTATTTTGCTGGCGGCAGACCTGTCAATTGCCAGTGTGTTTGCCCTGGGCCGAGGCGCGGTCTTGACGGTGCTAGTGCTGATGGTGGTGGTGCGCCCGATGAATATCTGGCTGTGTACCCAGTCCAGCGATTTAAACTGGCGCCAAAAGCTGTTTTTGGGCTGGGTGGCCCCCCGTGGCATTGTGTCTGCCTCGGTTGCTTCTCTATTTGCGATTTTGCTGACTGAGCGGGGGATTAGCGGGGGGGAGGCCATTAAGGCCCTGGTGTTTCTCACCATTATTATGACGGTGATGATACAGGGGCTCACGGCGCGGTTTGTGGCCAGCTGGCTGGGCATTACTAAGGCCGATGCGGTGGGGGCCGTAATTGTTGGGTGCAGCCCCCTCAGTCTACTGATGGCTCGTTTAATCCAAGAGTATGGCGATCCAGTGGTGATGATTGACACCAACGAAGCCGCCTGCGAGTTCGCCGAAAAAGAGGGTATCGAGCTCTTGATCAGCAGCGCCCTCGATCGCGATGCTTTGGAACGGGCGGGCCTAGATAAAGCGGGCACCTTTCTAGCGATTACCAAAAATGGCGAAGTCAATGCTGTAGTAGCACAGCGGGCGCTGGAAGAGTTTCAGCCGGCCAGGGTGGTAGCGGTGGTTCCCCACGACGCGAGCTTGGGCGATCTGCCCAAGCAGGGTCAGCTGAAGGGGGCCCAGACACCCCAAATCTCCCTAAGGCAGTGGAATACTTACCTCAGCGATGGGGAGGTGCTCCTGGGTGAGACCTGGCTGCGGCAGGAGAATAGCGAGCTTCAGCAGACTTACCTGGCGGCGCTGGTGCACAAAGGTGCCATGGTGCCTCTACTGGTAGAGCGCGATGATGCGCTCCGAGTTGCCCTCGGGCAAGAGCGATGGGAGGTGGGCGATCGCATCATCTACCTTTGGCACGACTCTAAACCCAAACTGCTCAAACAGCTAGCGGGCGGCATTCAGCCCACTCGGCTCACCCTGGAAACAGTGCCCTTGGTCGAGGCCGTGCCCCCAGCGCCCAAAGATCCTTCGGCAGAACTCGACGTAGCAGCAAAGCCCGTTTCTAATGAACCTGCCGAGTCTAATGGAGTCATCATATATCCATCGGACTCGGATCCTGGTGCTGATAGTTCTGCGGGTAAATCGTCGGTTAGCTCTTAGGTCTGGTGAGGCTTGCGACTGTATTGCGATAGTCGGAGACTGGCTCTTTAGGGCGATCGCGTTCTTTCTAGATCAGTTAAATTCTTCTGGCGCAGTGGCGTTCCAGTATTCACTTCTGTCACCTTCTATGGCTTTCAACCCGCTTCACTCTGCAACGCTGGGAACCCTTACTGGGATCGGCGTTGGCCCTGGTGACCCCGACTTAATCACGCTAAAAGCGCTCAAGTGCCTGCAAGCCGCCGATATAGTCGCTTTCCCCCAAGGGCGCAACGGTCAGCCTGGGCTAGCCCAAACGATTGTTGCGCCACACCTAGATCGGCAACAGCTGCTGCCGCTGGATTTTCCCTATATCTTTGACCCAGATCAGCTCACCAGTGCTTGGCAGCAGGCGGGCGATCGCGTTTGGCACTGTCTTACCCAGGGCCAAAATGTGGTGTTTGCCTGTGAAGGAGATCTCAGTTTTTACGGCACCTTTAACTACCTGGCTTTAAGTCTAGAGCGTCGGTACCCGACAGCAAAAATAACTCGCATTCCTGGTATTTGCTCGCCGATGGCAGCCGTGAGTGCCCTTGGCTTACCGCTTACAGTGCAGTCAGACAAGCTCGCCGTCCTGCCTGCCATTTATACCGTAGATGAACTTGACTCCGTCTTAGCCTGGGCTGATGTCGTGGTGCTGCTCAAGGTCGGGTCAGTGTATGACCAGGTTTGGCAATTGCTATACCAGCGACACCTTCTAGAGCATAGCTGGGTCATGGTCAACGCTACCCAGACCACCCAAAAAGTGTATCGACCTCTAACGCCTTACCCCCACTTAGAACTGCCCTACTTTTCTCTAATGGTCATAAGGTCGGGGGCAAATCCGCTACCCTAGAGATGACTAGGAACCCAAGCTTATGGGGTCAAGTCAATATCTATAGCGATCGCAAACAGCACAGTACGGCATGAATTTATCTAACGCGCCCAGGTTCAACCAATTAGCCAAAACCGTCCGCCAGCCTCAGTGGATAGCGGCGCTGTTGTCATTGGGTTTTCATGTCGTGCTGTTTGCGGCTGGCCCCTCCTTCTCCAGCCTCAATGCCAGCGCCTTGGGAGAGAGCGATCCAAATTCAGAAGAACGCCGAGTCCCGTTGATCGAACTCACCCCCGAAGAGCAAAATCGCTTGCCCGACTTCTCAGCGCCCGCCTACTCGTTAGACAGCAACGACGATTTATTTAGTCTACTTCCTCCCTCAGGCAACAGCCTACCCCTCGAACCCGGTTCAGACTTTGGGGCATCCTTGACCATACCCTCCCCTAGGTTGCCCTCCAGCCCTTTCCCCTCGGGCATCTCACCTTACACCTCATCCGGCCGCTCCTCCATAATCCTGTCTCCCCGTCGCACCCCTTTCCCCGGTTCACCCGGTAGCAGTGCTATCCGTCGCCCGACTAGACCTCCAGGGGGAGACGCCGCATCCCAAGGGGCATCAACCCCGATCGCTACTTCTCCAGACAGTGCCGACGAAGCTGGTGCCGCTGACCTCGAACCAAACCAGACTAATGGACAGGGCACTGACGGCAACAGTACTCCGCTAGAACCGACTAACCCTGCCGCCACACCTGAAGAACAAGGAACCGAGTCGGCCAGTGACCTGCTTGCCAGGGTAGAGTTTGACGACGCCCAAACCAGCGCCAGTGAGGTTGAAATCGCCAAGGCAGCCTGGCTTCAATCTGTAAAAGAGAAACTAGGCGATGGGGTCGCTGAGGCTCCCGAGCCAATTGTGCTCACGGTTCCTTACAGCGGTCGGCTCTGTCTATCTCCTGAACCCGCCGATGGGTTGCTGGGGGTAGTCGGTTTACCCGATGAAGCTAGCGATAGCGTTAAATTGTGGACTACAGTTCTTAAAAGCACAGGCTATCCGTTTCTCAACCAGGCCGCTGAACAGGCTCTCCAAGATCTTCAGCAGCAAGAGACAGACAACAGTGGGTTAGACGTTAATACGCTGTATCAGGTCACTGTACAAGTCGAATACGATAGCCAAAGCTGCATCAGTCGAGAGGCCCTGCTGCAATCGCGCACAGCCGCATCGGAGGAGCCTGAAGCTGTACCGGAGGAGTGACAACCCTTGATAAAGCTTTATCTGGGTTGATCTGCTGTGTGCGAGCCAGATAGCAATTCCAACGGTTGGCGTTCTCAGCTTTCCCAGTTCTCAGCTATAGCTGTGGCAGTCTGGCTGAGACATTTCCCAGATGAACGTTTAAATGTTTGAACGTTCATCTGGGCTCTAGATGCCTTGACCAACGTGACTATGGATATACCTGGCCAGCGCTGTAGTTTGGTTCAGCGTTATGTTTGTAGTTATGGCAATAGCCAAGTTGAAAGACCAACAATAGACAACAAGTGACTTAGTTCCATTGTTGGTCTCGACTGAGGCTATGCCTGAGGTGTGAGAACGACATCAGCGTAAGTTCCCGAGCGGGCTACTCTGCCCTTGTCGAGAACATAGACGCGATCGCAGTGCTCAATCGTAGACAACCGGTGGGCAATAATGATTAAAGTTTTAGAGCCAGCTAGAGATCTGATTGACTCGCTAATTAATCGTTCCGTCTCATTATCTAGAGCGGAAGTCGCTTCGTCTAAAACTAAAATCTCTCTTTGGTGGTAAAGCGCACGGGCAATCCCAATTCGCTGGCGCTGCCCGCCCGAGAGGCGTACTCCGCGTTCGCCAACTGCGGTATCAATGCCATTGGGTAAATCTTGAACTAGTTCTTCAAGCTGTGCTGCTTTAATGGCATACCATAAGCGGCTCTGGTCAATTTCACTTTTCGGTAACCCAAAGGCAATATTTTTCTCGATAGTGTCATCAGTCAAAAAGATAGATTGGGGAATATACCCGACCAATTTTCTCCAGCTTTGCAAGTTATCGTAAATCGACTTGCCATCAATTAAGATATCCCCCTTTTGGGGAATCAGTAGGCTCAGAATAACGTCAACAAGGGTTGTTTTACCTGCCCCAGACTGACCTATGAGCCCTATAGACTCTCCCCGCTTAATTTCCATCGACACGCCTGCCAGGGAAGGATTGGGAGAACTTGGGTACTGGTAGAAGACATCAGAAATTTCTAAGTTTTTAGAGAAACCCAGCGGCTGACCGTTATCTAAAGGTTTGGCAGCACCTAACAAAGCAGGGCTATCGTATTTGACAAGCTCGTTATTGTCAATTTCCTTTAGATCCAAGTACATCATGTCTAAAGTGTGAGAAGAATTACGCAGCTTACCAATACATTCTGCCAAATTACTGGCAGCCGGAATTAATCTCAAAGAAGCAACGGCAAACACACCCATGCTGGCGATAGCTGCCTGAAAATCTTCTCCTACGACTAGTTGCGAGACACAAACAAACCCAACAATGGCTGTTACTAAAAGAGTCTCAATCATTGTTCGCGGCACAAACTGAGCACTCTGAAAGAGAATTTCTACCCGTGCTTCCTCATGCACGTGCTCTTCTAGCTCCTTACGAAAATAGTTCTCGGCATTAAAGACACGAGTCTCTTTAATGCCCCCTAAGCCATGATTAACGGCTTTAATTGTCTCTTCCCGAGCAATGGTCGATAACTGACCCCAATGCTTTAGACGCTTCACCAAGAATGAGAACACTATGAAAGCGGGCAGCAGCGACGCTAGAGAAACAGCTAAGAGTAAGATGTTGGTCTTAGCCATTAATACTAAAAGTGTTGCAACCACAATAATATGGGAGACAGATTCGACCATGGGCAAAGAGACCATGAAGCAGAACCGGTGTGTCTCATTCGTTATTTTATTAATGTAATCTGCGGTATTTCTCGTTAAATGAAAATCGTAAGGAGCAAGTAAATAGGTGTTAAAGAGCCGATCTTGAACAGCCGCTCTCTGGTCGAAGAGAACTTTGTATGAGTAGCGCTTGCTCAGAAAATAAATAACCCCTTTCACCAGGAAGATAACAATTATAAAAAAGCCGAACCACAGAACAAGCTTTCCTAAACTGCTAAATCCAAAAGTCCTGTATATCCAACCAAACGAGTCACTTTCGCGAACAAGCTTTTCTGGATCGCCAGCTAAACTTAAGAAGGGGCCAATTAAACCTATTCCAAAGGCTTCCAGCAGAGACGTTAAAAGAAAAATGCCAACTAACCCAATCAGTTGTCTTTGGTGGCCGGAAAAAACATAAATAAATTTCTGAAAGTAACCCACTGCTTCCCCCTCAAAACAACTGCTAGATGCCCTAGCTAAATCAGCTAAGAAAATGTACCTGGCAAACCTTCTAAGCTAAGGGCAGAATAGAACAAATGATCTACTTGTTGGCCTGCCTATGACGTCCGCTCTAATTATTATGAAACTACTCACAGCTCATGACTTGAGTAACCAAAACTGCTTGGGCATCCTATACGCATACTATAGTACCCACATCATAATGAAAATAGATTCATTGGGGCAAATTCTCTAGGCCGTCAAGAGAACACTTTAAAGAGGCTTCATAGTGTCTTCCTATTTCTACGGCTCCGTTCTCAAGAGGTTCTTCCCCATAAAACTTTCGTCGAGAAGGGAAAGTAAGCTTGTGCTAGTTTCTTGTCATACGTATAAAGCAAGATCTGTCATAAAAGGCGATTCTAGAGCAAGGATGCGTGCTCTAGAATCTGTAGATCTGTATTAGCTAGGTCTTGTGAACGTGATATTTCATCAAATGTTCATGTCTATGCCTTGCTGCTTAAGGCATAGCTAAGGAAAAGCTTATGCTCATCGATATTGAATATAATTGTACTCAAGCAGAGTTCCAAAAAATGCTGTGGTGATACAGCTACGTAAAACGCTAATATTTGTTCCCAACATTCCTTTGTTTAGAGCCTGGATGCTATGCAAGCCCAAAAACTTACCCTCAACGGTAGCACAGTGGTGTCTGACAAGCAGATTGACTTTGCGGAGACATGCTTCGCAATTTTCTATCTGCTATTTTTTGCCGGAGCTTTTGGTTTTAAGGCCGATATTTCTGAAACTCCCGTCATCTCTGAATCAATTATTACCTTGATTCGGTATGCGGGTTATGCAATTACTCTACTGTTATTGTCATTGCGGCCTGTAGAGACCTTGAAGACGGCTCTTAGCAATAAATGGGCATTGGGCTTAATCGTTGTTGTTTCTATTTCCTTTTTATGGTCTTATAACCCGCCAGTTACAATAGATTCTATTTGGAAAGAATTTATTCCTATGTTTTTGCTAAGCCTTTATGTTGCTTCTAGGTTCTCCTTAGAAGAGCAATTTAAGATTATCTTATGGGTTTTAGTCATAGTTTTTCTAGAGAGCGTAGCGCTGGCGATCGCCATGCCTGGAGTAGGTCTTCATACCGATGGTCCTTTTGTTGGCAGCTGGAAAGGAGTATTTGCTCAAAAAAATCAGTTTGGTGCGCACTCAACGATGACGATGATAGCCCTCTTTATGCTGGCCAACTATGCTAAGGAAAAGCAGCGTTGGGCACTAATCCTTTTTGGAGGATGCTTTGCGGCGTTGCTTGTTAGCAGCTCGGTTACAGCATTGACGCTTTCTTTTGTAGGGCTAATGCTGACGATTTTCTATCGTCGATTTGCTTGGCTAGGCAAGCGCTCTGTTTTGTTAGGCAGCCTGTTTGTGCTAGTTGCAGTTAGCTTCTCGTATCTCTTGTTTTCTAATTGGGTTGATATTCTACGTTACTTCGATAGAGATCCTACGCTGTCTACACGAACTCTTATTTGGCATCTAGTAATTAATTTTAAAATCCCAAACAGTCCATATCTTGGCTATGGGAGAGGCGTTTTTTGGGATTCACTGAGTCTAACAACCGGTTTTGAGTCTTTTGCTTATCACGTTCCGCCTCATGCACACAACGGGTTTTTAGACCTCATTCTTGATGTTGGTTTTATTGGCTTTTCGTTCTTTTGTGTCACATGGTTTATGACCTACGTTAGGGCAGCTAGGCTCGCCTACGACCGAAAAGAGGCCGCTTATCTATGGCCCCTTTTGTTTCTGTCAATGCTTATTTTGTTCAATACTTTCGAAAGCTATTTGGCTCGCCTTACCACGTTGTATTGGATTCTCTTTATTACCCTAGCTTTTTCTTTGAGCCCAAAAGTCCTTGCATCCAAAGACTAGATTGTGATTGCTGTGAATTCATAAAGGTCTTACTCTGTTAGCGAGTATCATTGCGTTGATGAGTGCATTTTGATTGCTGATGATGATAGGAGTATAGCTATTTAAGTCAGCTAAAATTGGTAACATGCTAAATAAACTTGCTCTGCTGCTATAGTTGAACAATCTAAGTATTTCGTCCTGTTTAATCAGCCCTATCAGAAACGGCACATCAATGCTTTCAGCGATCTAGGGCAACGTTTAATTGGGGATACTTACTTATACTAAATCCTTCTGGGTTACCCCCAATTCAGTAGGGCGAATGCCATAGAGCCTCTGTCTCAGATATACCTAAGCCCCTAAGGCTCGGCCTTTTAGAAATCGGGACTATGGTGACTCGGATTTGGTATTGGTTGATTGAAAGGAGCAGCGAGCCACGTTTGCCAACTTTTTTGGTGCTGTTAGCGAAGCAGACTTATACATACTGAATTGTGCAGTAAATTCGATATATTTTCGTCATGCCAATGAATAATAGATCTGGTTGCGATAATTAACTAGCCTACAACCTTTACTCACCATGAGTAAGATTGCATTTGCGTATATAGCCCTTCTCATTCTGGTGCGGTTCAGCAAAAGATCTGCCCCCTTTCTTCCTAACAATCTCAGATTTTGATTTGTACCTCGCTAGAATGAGAAACGCTGTATGTAGTAGATGCCAAAGAGAAAACTCCTTGCCTAGGCAAGGAGTTTGTGAAAAGAGCAAACTTATTTTATTCAGAGAAACTGCTTTGAGCTTGGGCTGACTGACTACACAAACCTGAACTCTTCAATTAGCCTTGCTCTATCATTGCTATCTAATCATTGTTGAATATATTAAAGACATCCAGAATGCCAAAGATGCCGCCCAGAGGAGCCAAAATTGGGGTTAGGGCGCGGTTGATGTTGTCAAGACCAACCAAGTACCCTTTCTTGGGTACCAAAATTACGTCTCCATCTTGAACTTGATAGTTGTCTACTAGGCTGGATAGGTCTACTCTCTGTTCTTCGACTTGCCCTGTCTCTGAAAGGCGAACTAGGCGAACTTCACCTAGGGCTGCATCAGAATTAGGCCCGCCGGCAGCAGCGATCGCGCCAGCCACTGAGCTATTCGGCTGAATCTGAACTTCCCCTGGCTGGACTACGCCATCTCCGATAACGCGTACTCGAACATTGTCTGGCGCAATACTTGAACTTGCTACTAGAGAAGGATCAATTTCGGCACCGGGCTGCGCCTTGGGGACAAATATAGAATCCCCGTCTCTCAGCACCAAGTTATTGCCCTGACCACCACTGGAGATCGCGTCCCACAGGTTTACTGAAAGATCCTGCACTTGACCATTCGGCAGTTGTCGACGAACGATAACTGCTCGAATGTCTGCTGTGCGGCGTATCCCACCCGCAGATACCAGGGCTGAAGATAAGGTTGGCGTTGTTGTCGCTGCTGTAATTCGGGCGTTTACATCTAGCTGTGTCTCTGCTGTTGTTAGACTACTCAACTGGACAGGGCCAGGACGATAAACCTCACCTGCTACATCAACGACTACTGGCCGTAGTGCCGTCAGGCTAACATTGACCACTGGATTTACCAGATAGGCGTTCAGCCCCTGGGTAATTTCTTGGGATAAGTCGTCAACAGTTTTTCCCGCTGCTCGAATAGACCCCAAAAACGGGAAAGGCATTGTCCCATCAGGTAAGACTACGCGGGAACCAGTAAATTCCTCATAGCCGAAGACCTCAATAGCAATTTGGTCACCAGCCCCTAGAATGTAATTTCCAGGAGCTTCTGAAGCGGGTAGCTCAATAGTCGGAGCATTAAATTCTGTCGATTGTTGAGCATTCGCCAACCCAACGCCCCATAGACAGTTATGAGCTAATGCGGCTGAGAGCGAAATTAGCGCAATAGAACGTTTATCTAGTTTCATAGCCTTAAGCAATATATCTAACGAACCGTTGTTTGCATTTCTGAGAAAGTTGTCTTACCATACTCGCCTGCCTTAATGCGAGAGACATAGTCGCCGTGCTCGTTATTAATGTCTACGCCGTTGGCAACTACGCCTAAGACATTCGCTTGAGATCGTTCTAGGAAAGACTTCGCCGCCAGTGCGTTTGCAGAATCTACTTTTCGAGGTCTCAGCACCAACAAAACACCATCGGACATACGTCCTAGTACAGCCGCATCCGCAGCCCCTAGTAGAGGCGGTGTGTCAATCAAAATGTAGTCATACTGTCGTTTCATCTGTTGAAGCAGATCTGCCATCCGCTCAGAGTCTAGGATGGCCAGGGGATTAGGCGGAAGAGCCCCAGCCGTCATAAGAGTTAGATTCTCAGAGATTTGGTGAGTAACATCTTGCTGAGTTTCTTCTCTGATGAGCACTTGGCTCAGGCCAGCTCGATTGATAACATCCCAAATATGATGCTGTGATGGCGATCGCAGATCGGCATCAATGAGCAATACCTGTTTACCTGAATGGGCCAAGGTCGCCGCTAAGTTGGCTGAGACCTCAGATTTACCTTCTTCAGCCACTGAGCTAGTAATAGCAATAATGCGGTGAGGGGTATCGGAACTGGTGAACTTTAGATTTGCTTGAAGCATTTGAAACGCTGCCGAAACCATGGGTTGGTCTCTATCCAGGGCTGGAATATAGGCAGAGCGGTCAAGTCTACCAGCAAGGTATGCTGTAGAGCCCTCACTCTCAGGTCTAGTGCGAAACTTAGGAACTAGACCGAGCAGCGTGTAGCCCAGCAGCATTTCGCCGTCTTTGGCAGTTTTTACTGATTTATCGACCAAGTCTAGGAAGAAGGCGCAGGCGATGCCGAGCAAACTACCTACGAAGGTTCCGAATACCAGGGCGGGAATCAGGAGACTGCCAGCGTCTTCTGCGGGTTCAGCCCTTTCTAAAATCTCAGCGCTACCAACGGTCTGGTTTTCGGCTAGCTGAGTTTGTTGAAAAGCGGCTAAAAGATTTTCATAGTTGAGCTGAGCTGACTTAAGACGCTGAGTTAATTCTAACTGGCGCTTTTCAAGGGCTGGAAAGGCCTGGATTCTTTCGGCATAGCGGTTGCGAGAGTCAACTAGGCTTTGCAGTTGACTAGCCAAGCTAGAACGGTTCACGACTGCGGTGGCCAATTCTGTCGTGAGCTGTTGGTCTAAAGGACTCATTTGGAGATTGCCAAGACTCGCTGAAGCCGCAGTGCCGACAATGTCTTCGACTCGCTCACTGAGGAGGCTTTGTAGCGAGTCTACTCGCCGCTCTAGGTTGATAACCGTAGGGTGAGTCTCTCGATAGAGACTGCGCTGACTGGCCAACTCGGCTTGGGCTAGCTGCAAGTCTGCTAGAGCTTGCTGAACAGCCGTAGACTGACTCAACGTTTCGATGCGTTTGGCTTGCTCTAATGGAATGGCCAATTGCTCTTGTAACTCGCTTGCCTGCGTGTTAGCACTGGCTAGTGTAGAAGATACATCGCGAATTTGGGTGTCTAACTCAGCGATCGCAGTGACAGCAACGACAGATTCGTCTTCAAGCACAACGATGCCATTGGCGTCTTTGAACTGTTGTAGTGCTGCTGCTGCCCGATCGAGGTCGGCTTCGGCAATAGGCAGTTGCCGTTCGATGAACTCTCGAGCTGTGGCTGCCTTCAACCGATTGCTGAGGATGTCCCGTTCCAGATACGCGTCCATCACTGCATTCACAACAGCGGCAGCCTCATCTGGATCGTCGGAGCTGTAGGCAATTTGCAGGATATCAGCCTGTTCTGCAGACTCCACTTTGATGCTAGTGCTCAAATCTGCTGGTTTGAGGGGTAAACCGTCATCGTCTGTAAGACCGAGGTTATCAATGACAGACTGCATAACCGCCGTTGACAGCACAACGGAACTCTGGTTTTGCAGATTGTTCACTGAAAGCGGGAGTTCCCTGATGTCTGTTCCAACCCCGGTTAGTGTGGGAGTCAGGTCTGGTCTCACCAGTATGCTTCCTTCCGCGTTGTAAGAAGGATCCCGCGTCAGGGCGAAGAACACCGAACCTGCTACACAGGTGCCTAGCACAAGAGTCGCTGGCAACCAACGCCGTTTGAGTACTAGCCAGTAGCGTTGTAGGTCAATTTCTTCAACGTAATCTTGGTAGGTCTTATTAGTCATAGACGGGTAGAAATGAAATACGCCTGAGAACAATCTGTCTACTTACGCAAGGCAGTAAGCCAGCTTTCCGATTCCACCTAAACACCTCGATTGCTCGGGTTAGAAACCTTAGCCTGCGATTAACCCGGTTGAGCGGGAATGTCTAGATTCACCTAGCGGTGAGTCTTGGTAGATATGAATTAAGTGAGTTGAAGACTCGTATAACTACCTAATCTAAATTTAAATAGATGCTTAAACCCTTTACGCAAGCATATCCTATGGAAGCAGGAGCGAGGGGAAGACCGTTGAGCTGTCTGGCACTGTCTTAACAATGATGACGATTCTATGATGCCTCAGGCCTCTCGGGAACTTATTACCGCTATAGTGTTCCCTCTAACTGCCATCTCAGATCTATAGTCTGTCTGCCGCCTATGCCAGTTCCCTAAAATCCAGTCAATTTGGCGATAGATAAGATTTATTAACGAAAAGGGGCTGATACATGAGTATATCAGCCCCTTTTCTTAGTTGGGAAAAACGTGGGTAGGTTGTCGGCGACAGATTCGTCGGGGCTTTAACTGAGCTTTATAGCTGATTCCCCAAGCATCTTCAGAGTAGTGTTAGCACTACTCAGCGATTGCCTTCGTAGGAGACTCTAACCTTGGAACCTCAATAGGCATCCTGAAGTTCATAGAAGTCGGGGGAAATATAGTCTTTGCGAAGCGGCCAGCCGACCCAGTCTTCAGGCATGAGTAGCCGCTTTAGGTTGGGATGGCCCTCGTAAATAATGCCGTACATGTCATAGCTTTCTCGCTCTTGCCAGTCGGCTGCTTTCCAAACCCAGTACACCGAGGGGACTCGGGGATTGCTGCGAGACAACGACACTTTGACTCTGACCTCTTCCGGGTTGTCAACCTTATCGTCTAACTTTACCAAGTGGTAAAAGCTGACCAGATCTTTGCCTGGGCCCTCATCGTACGCACCTTGGCACTGAAGATAATTAAAGCCGTAGGCGTACAAAGCCGTACAAATCGGGATCAGAAATTGTGGCTCTACCTCGATAATTTCAACGCCTAGGTGATCGCGGAGCGCCAACTGGTGGGCAAACCCGTTTTCGGTTAACCAGCTAGAAACAACGCCTGCTTCTACCAGAGATGCTGTCGATGCTTCCTCTGTAGACGCTGGCTGGGGGGAGGGCGATTGGGAGTCTTCTTCAGCCATGTTAGACCTCCTTGTTCTCGGGAGTAAGCTCAGCCACGGTGTCTGACAGGGGCATTCCCATAGCTTCCACCAGCTCCTTGGGCGGCACGGTGTGAGTGCCGGTCTGCAAATACTGACCCGTCAAGATTGGGGGGACTGATTTGAGCTGGTGGCTGCGTTCATAGAAGCGGTGGGTTTGTAGGGTGTAGGCCCTATCCTGCATGGATTCTGTCGCCACCTTTTTCCTCAGCTTGATAATGGCATCAATAATCGCCTCAGGCCTTGGCGGACAACCCGGAATATAGACGTCTACAGGAATCAGCTTATCGACACCGCGCACCGCTGAAGGAGAATCGCTGCTGAACATGCCGCCAGTAATAGTACAAGCCCCCATGGCAATAACATACTTTGGGTCAGGCATTTGCTCATAGAGCCTGACTAAAGCAGGGGCCATCTTCATGGTCACCGTGCCGGCAGTAATTAGAAGGTCAGCTTGGCGAGGACTGGCTCTGGGCAACAATCCAAAGCGGTCAAAGTCAAATCGGGAACCGATTAGCGCCGCAAACTCAATGAAGCAGCAGGCTGTGCCATAGAGCAGGGGAAACAGGCTGGACAACCTACACCAGTTGTACAGATCGTCGACTGTAGTCAAAATGACGTTCTCAGACAGCCCATGGGTGATGGCAGGAGGTGCTGAAGGGTTAGCGAGTCTCTCCCCTGGAGCCAGAGAAAGCGTATCGGCGGTTGAAGGGGGATTCATGACCATTCCAAGGCTCCTTTACGCCAAGCGTACACAAGACCAACGACCAAAATGGCGATAAAAATCAGCGCCTCTACAAAGGCTAACAAGCCCAGCTGATTGAATGCTACCGCCCAGGGATACAAAAATACAGTTTCCACGTCGAAGATGACGAAGACCAGCGCAAACATGTAGTAGCGAATGTTGAACTGAATCCATGCGCCACCAATGGGCTCCATGCCCGACTCGTAGGTGGTTCTGCGGGCAGGCCCTCGACCAATGGGTCGCAGCAGCTTAGAGGCTGACAAGGCCGCTACCGGCACCAGACAAGATATGAGCAAGAAGACTAGAAAATATTCGTAACCGGATAAGACGAACACAGGTTCACCACCCTAGAAGGCTAGTACACACAGCACGGTTGGAGGCTCAGCGGCCCATGCGCTTCAGGTGTATTCTAAGGCAATTTAGCTGAAAAACCAGAGGCAGGGTTGATTT
This sequence comes from Tildeniella torsiva UHER 1998/13D, assembly GCA_019358835.1. GTDB lineage: Bacteria > Cyanobacteriota > Cyanobacteriia > Phormidesmidales > Phormidesmidaceae > Nodosilinea > Nodosilinea torsiva. The sequence goes on along the minus strand of JAHHIH010000006.1, from coordinate 132,799 downwards.
GGCGTTGGGCGGTGGAGGGGTTGCTGTGCGATCGCCAACTTAAGCTGCGGGGTGGCTCCAAAAGCTGGATGCCCCAACTGTGTCATAATTGTTTACAACGAGCATTTTTGCCCTGCCCATGGCGCTGAGATGTTCGTGGCTATACGGCATTACCGATTGCCCCAGTGAACTCTTGCTGAATTAAGGTGCCTTGATCCTATGAGTGTTGAGCCTGAGCCTTCGGCTAATTCATCTGAATTTACAGATTTGGCGGCCACGCCTGAGGGAGCTGAGGTGCTTGAGGGTATCCCTGCTGTGGCGATTGTCCTCTCCCCTGAGGAGATGGACTGCTATGAGTGCCGTTCTTGCGGCTACTCCTACGAGCCGGTGAAGGGAGACAGTCGGGCAAAAGTGCCTCAGGGTACTGCTTTTGAAGATTTACCCGTGAATTGGCGTTGCCCGGTGTGTAGCGCCCCTAAAAAGCGGTTCGCTAATATTGGCCCGGTCAACGCTCCCTCTGGCTTCAAGGAAAACTTGAACTACGGCCTGGGTGTAAATCGGTTGACCCCTGGTCAGAAGAATCTTTTAATTTTTGGTGCCTTGGCCGTGGGGTTTATGTTTTTCATTAGCCTTTATGGTCTGAGGTAACTATCAGCGCTGCTTTGTCGGTGCCTCAACGCACAGAGCTTACTCTGGCAAACTTGACTTGAGTGTTGTTTAGGAAGTACGGGTTCTAATTATCTATGCATGCTGCGTTTGACTGGTTAAAGCGAGGCCTAGTGGTACTGGTGGCGGTGGTGCTAACAACCGGCTGCTCTAGCTATTTTTTGCCGGACGCAGACGTGCACCCCTGGGAAGTCATCCAGGTGCCGGTGGAGTCTACGCTGTCTGACATTGCGTTTACTCAAGATGAGAACCATGGTTGGATCGTCGGTAGCCGCAACACCCTGTTAGAAACCCAGGACGGCGGCAGCACCTGGCAAGCGCGTGAGCTGGCTCTAGAAGACCAGGCCTATACGTTTACCTCCATTGATTTTTCAGGCAATGAGGGATGGGTTGCAGGTCTACCGTCAGTACTCTTGCACACTAGTGACGGCGGCAAGACCTGGGAAAGCGTCCCCCTGAGCAAAGAATTGCCGGGTTCCCCCTTTTTGGTGACGGCTGTAGGCAATAAGTCGGCAGAGATGGCCACTGACATTGGTGCGATCTATCGCACCGAGGATGGAGGCCGCACCTGGAAGGCTCTAGTGCAGGGCGCTGTCGGGGTGGTGCGCAATATGGTGCGTTCTGATGATGGCCGGTATGTGGCGGTGTCGTCTCGGGGAAATTTTTACTCTACTTGGGCACCGGGTCAGGAGCAGTGGATTCCTCACAACCGCCAGAACTCAAGGCGCTTGCAAAACATGGGGTTTGACAGTGACGGCAAGCTCTGGGTAATTGCTCGGGGCGGCCAGGTGCGGTTTTCTAACTCTCGCTCCTCGGATGATTTTACTGGGGCTCTGAGCCCTGAGTTTGGCACGAGCTGGGGACTGTTAGATATGGCTTTTCGCACCGCCAACGAAATTTGGGTGACGGGCGGTGGCGGCAATCTACTCTGTAGCTTTGACGGTGGTCAGACCTGGCTGAAGGATAAATCTGTTGGGGATGTGCCTTCTAACTTCTACAGGGTGAAGTTTTTAGGGCCTGAGAAGGGCTTTATCTTGGGTCAGGAGGGCACCATCCTCAAATATCAGCCCCAGGCTGTCTGAGGAAAGTTGGGGGAACTTCGCTGAAATAGCTTGTTAGGGTATCCGGGGTTCTCTATGATTAGATCAGATTCTTCGTGTTCAGAGAGGAGACGTTGATATGGCAGGTTCTACAGGTGAGCGCCCCTTCGGCGACATTGTGACAAGTATTCGCTATTGGATTATCCATAGCATCACCATTCCTATGCTGTTTATTGCGGGCTGGCTCTTTGTGAGTACAGGCTTGGCCTATGATGCCTTCGGCACGCCTCGCCCTAACTCCTACTACCCCGACAATCAAATGCAGCTGCCGATTGTGAGCGATCGCTTCGACGCGAAAGATCAAATCGACATGTTCTCAAATCGATAACGCTAACGCTTTAGTATTCCAACGTTTGATTGAACCTATGCAAAGCAATTCTCCGAACGAGCAAATTACCTACCCGATCTTTACGGTGCGCTGGCTAGCTGTGCACACCCTAGGGGTACCCAGCGTATTTTTCCTGGGGGCGATCGCGGCAATGCAGTTTATTCAGCGGTAAGAGAAAATTATGGATCGTACTCCCAATCCGAATAAGCAACCGGTAGAACTTAACCGCACATCCCTGTTCTTGGGGCTTCTGTTGGTTTTTGTGCTGGGCCTGTTGTTCTCTAGCTACTTCTTCAACTAGCCCGCAACATTGTCCTAGCAGGCATGGCTGTGGCGCTCAGACTGTGTTGAGTTTCTTACCAGATTAGTAGGAGGTGGATATTATGCTTCAGAGTGGACGAATTCCGTTGTGGATTGTGGCAACCGTTGCTGGCACTGGTGTGCTGGTAGTAGTGGGTTTGTTTTTTTACGGTGCCTATGCAGGTGTCGGGTCTGCTATGTAGCGGCTCTAGGCAGCTCTAAATTTAAAGGCTGGGGAAAGTTGGGCTATAGCCGCTTTCCTCAGCCTTTTTAGTGGGTCGAGCGAGGGAGCTATAGCTGGTCGATGGCGCTGACGTAGCGCTGCACCAAACTATCCATGCCAGTTATAGCGGTGCCCACGACGACAGCGTAGGCACCTAGATCAATAGCTTGCTTTGCTTGTTCTGGGGAGGCAATGCCGCCTTCACAGATGACCGGCACGGAGCATTGCTGCACCATGGCTCTGAGCAGATCAAACCCCGGTGGAACTTCGGTCTTTGTTTCTGCGGTGTAGCCAAAGAGGGTAGTGCCGACGCAGTCAGCCCCGGCATCAATGGCCTTGAGCGCGTTGTCGAGGGTATCGACATCGGCCATGACGGGGCGGTTTAGGCGTTGGTGAATGTGCTGAATGATTTGCCCTAGGGTTTCACCACTGGGGCGGGGGCGTTGAGTGGCATCGACGGCAATGATGTCGCTGCCGGCCTGGGCCACGGCCTCGGCGTGATGAAACTGAGGGGTGATGTAGACTTCCGATGGCGGCATTACCTGCTTCCAGAGACCGATGATGGGGTGACTACAGCGGGCTCGCACGGCTTGGATATGGTCAGGGGTGTCGATGCGTACCCCGACGGCTCCACGGTTGAGGGCGGCCTCGGCCATGGCTGCGATCGCGATCGCATTGTGTAAGGGCGAGTCAACCGGGGCCTGGCACGATACGATTAACCCGCCCCGCAGTGATTCCAGAATGCTCTTCAAGGTAGAACGTACTCCACAACAGCGCTATCTCATTTGATCTATGGCAGCTCGGATTTCAAAGACCTTGCTGGTGGCCTCTATTGGCCTGCTGGCCTTGGTGATTGTGCTCAACAACCTCACCGACTACAACGCCAATTTTAGGTACATTCAGCATGTGCTGAGCATGGATACTGTCTTTGAAGACAGCCAGTTGATCTGGCGAGCCGTGACCTCATTAGGCCTTCAAAGAGCAGCTTACGGAGCGATTATAGGGGTTGAGACGGCGATCGCCGCCCTCTGCCTAACCGGAGCCCTGCGCCTGCTGAAGGTTGTGAACTGCGATCGCGTCATCTTTAACCGGGCTAAGGCCACAGCTATCTACGGGCTGACCCTGGCGTTTTTATTTTGGTTTGTGGGCTTTATGGTGGTGGCCGGGGAGTGGTTCACCATGTGGCAGTCGCTAGAGTGGAATGGGCAGCAGCCCGCCTTTCGCTCATTGGCTGCGTGGGGTTTGTGCTGATCTACCTCGGGCTGCCTGACGGCGACTTGGCTGATTAGATGGGGCGGGGCGATCGCATTTCTCGACCACAGCGTCTAACCCTAGATGGAACGCTGTCTACACCTTGGCTAAGGTGACCTGTTCTGCCTGGTCTTGGTACTTGCCGCGACGGGTTTCATAACTAACTTGGCAAGGCTCTCCCTCGAAGAAAATCAGCTGCACCACCCCCTCGCTGGCGTAGATGCGACAGTCGGCGCTAGAGGAGTTAGAAAACTCTAGGGTCAAGTGACCCCGCCACCCCGCCTCGGCTGGGGTCAAGTTGGCAATGATGCCGCAGCGGGCGTAGGTCGATTTGCCAATACAGATGACGCTGATGTTGTTGGGGACGGAGATTTTCTCCAGGGCTACCCCTAGCCCGTAGGAATGGGCTGGCAGAATGAAGTAGCTGCCGCTCTCATCGGTTTTAAGCGCAGTGGGCTCTAAATTGGCGGGGCTGAAATTTTTTGGGTCAACCACTGTGCCAGGAATATGGCGAAAAATTCTAAATTCGGCTGGAGATAGCCGAATATCGTATCCGTAGGACGACAGCCCGTAGCTGATCACCGGCTGCCCTGGTGAACTGTCAGCGTTCTCTAACTGCCGCACCAGGGAGGGTTGAAACGGCTGAATCATACCCTCCTTAGCCATTTTGTCGATCCAGGCGTCGTTTTTAATCATGGCAAAGCTTCCTGGGTAGCTAGGGCAAAAAGTTACGGCGAAATTCGGTCACCTGGTCAGCCACGGTGAGTAGCGGATCTGGCATATCGGGGCCAGTGAGAATGACATCGACCTGGGGCGGGCGCTGTTTGAGAAAGTCTACAACGTCTTGGGTGGGAATCAGGCCGTAGTTGACGGCTAGGCTGAGTTCATCGAGCACGATCAAGCCGTAGAGACCCCGAGCTACCACCGCTTTGGTGTGAGACCACAGGTCTTGAATCGCCTGCTGCTCGCTGGGGCTGACCCCGGAGTCATGAATGCAGCGCGGCATATCGGCTCGGATCCAGTCTAGGTTTTGGCCAAACTGCATGGGCTGATCTGGCCCCTGGTGAATGCCGCCCTTGAGAAATTGCACAATCAGCACGGCCTTACCCTGGTCGGCGATGCGGAGCGCCTGCACCATAACGTTGGTAAAAAAGTTGCGGTGGAGGGCGGTAAAGACCTGTACGGTGCCTTCTACCGTTTGCAAGAGCGGATGTCGAACGATGGAGGTAGGAGACGGCGCTAAGGAAAGGGGTTTGATCTGAGAGACCATGGGCTAGTCCAGCGGGGGCAAAGAATGGCAGTTGCCCATCGACTACGCCAAAGATTGTAGCAGCGTTAGACTACGTTGCTGGGTTGGGTAGCTCGGATGGCTAGGCCAAATATAGCGTGATTCTCCCAGTGCGAATCGACTAATTACCCTATATGCATTCGTCAAGTACGTATGCACCAAAACCTGTTCCCGGTGACCCAGCTTGATTGGCCATGTCCTGGGATCTGATATTGAGGGAGATTGAAAACCGACCTAGCCTGCGGGGTCTGCTGTATTCTAGGGAGGGCATTAGGGACACCTTGTATGGCTTGGCAACGTCCAGACGGTCGCGACCCTCACCAGCTGCGGCCGGTGAGTTTTGAGCGCCAATTCACGAAATTTTCGGCAGGCTCGGTGCTGACCCGCTGTGGCAATACCCAGGTGCTCTGCACGGTGTCTGTAGAGGAAGGCGTGCCCCGGTTTTTGCAGGGGTCGGGTCGGGGCTGGCTGACGGCTGAGTACCGCATGTTGCCGGGGGCCACGCCCCAGCGGCAGGCCCGTGAGCTGATGAAGCTGTCGGGGCGCACCCAGGAAATTCAGCGGCTGATTGGGCGCAGCCTGCGATCGACCCTCGATTTTGAGCTGCTGGGGGAACGTACCCTGCTGGTCGATGCCGATGTGCTCCAGGCCGACGCGGGCACCCGCACGGCGTCGATTACGGGGGGCTATGTGGCCCTGGCCGATGCGGTGCAGGGATTGGTGGCGCAGGGCTTGCTGGCGCGATCGCCCCTAATTCAAGGCGTTGCGGCTGTCTCCGTGGGCCTGATCGAAGACGAGGTCTTGCTCGATTTGCAGTATGACGAAGACGTGGCGGCAGCCGTAGACTTTAACCTAGTGCTCAACGAAGACCTCAACATTATTGAAGTTCAGGGTACGGCTGAAGAGGGTAGCTTTAGCCGTCAGCAGATGAACCAGATTTTAGAGGTGGGCGAGCTGGGCATTAAGCAGCTCTTGGCGGCTCAGCAGGCGGCGCTGCTGTAGGCATTGCGCTTGGTTTTGGCTCAATCTCTGGACTTTGGCTGGGAGGCGCGATCGCCACAGGCACCTCTTCGCTGGGTTCAAGAGAGTAAAACCAGCTCCTATCGTTAAGAAACGCATCGAGACTATCGGCCGAATTTTGCCCTTGGGCAGTCTGAAATTAGGCCACAGTCTGGAATCGTAGTTTTCTCTCGAAGGAAGGTTTACCATGACATCTATAGATGAGTTTTCGGTTAAAGAAATCACGGTAAGTCGGCAGTCTCCGGGAGAAGAGCGCCAGGCAGCCCTACACCGCATCTATGCCCAGGTACTCGAACGGCAGCCCTACGGGTTTGAGCGTAAACAGCTTGCCAAAATCGAGGCAGAGTTCTTGCGAAATAAAATTGGTGTTAAGCGGTTTCTGCGCGAGCTGGGCCATTCTGAGGTGTATCTCAATGAGTTTTACTACAATTCCTCAAACCCAAAATTTATTGAACTGTGCTTCAAGCACTTCATTGGCCGAGCCCCCAGCGATCAGGCAGAAATGCATCGCTACTGCGACATTTTGATGCGCCAGGGCGTCAAGGCGATGATCACAGCCCTGCTCGACTCCGAAGATTACAGTAAGCACTTTGGCTGCTTTACCGTGCCCCACGCCTGGGCTGAGCATAGCTACCCGTCGCCCAGAACGTTTTGGGAAACCGAAGTGCTGCTCCATGAGCTGCACGGGCGGCGCGGCTGGATTGTGCCCACCATGACTTGGCACAACCTTCAGCTCAACTGCGATGGCGGTAGCTGTAGTTTGCCTGGAGCGCCAGTACACTCTAGCCATTCCCTCCGGACAACGACGGCGGCTACGGGAGCCGTGTCGGGAGCAGAGGCGCTGCACCAAGTTCTGAGCACGATGGGGCCTCAGGATTTAGAAGTGTTTGCCGCGACCCTCTCTACCACTGAGCGCGACAAGCTGCGCCACTTGCTAATGCAGCCCGCCCGATAGGTCGTTGCGCCAGTTAGATCGTTCAGCGGCACGGTTCCATGGTGGCGGGTTCGCCCTGAACCGGGAGTTCGAACCCGCTATGGCTGCCTAGGGTGTGAGGCGGGCAAATTTTTTCTTGCCCACCTGCACCACTTTACCGATCAGGTCATCGGGACTGACGAACTCCTGGTTGGGGTCGGTCACTTTCTCGCCATCGAGCTTCACCGCACCCCCTTGAATTTGGCGGCGGGCCTCGCTGCTGCTGGCGCACAGTGGGGTAGCCCCCACCAGATAGAACAGCTTGGCCGGGAAATTGATTTGGGCTAGGGAAAATTCGGGCACCCCGGTGGCTGGTTCGCCCGTGCCTTGAACCAGGCTGATGGCAGCCTGCTGCGCTTGCTGGGCTGCCGCTTCGCCGTGGAACTGGCGGGTGACCTCTAGGGCTAGCAGCTTTTGGCGATCGCGCGGATTCTCTGGCAGAGTATCGAGCGCAAAGGGCGTCAGCAGCTCAAAGTAATCGCGAATCAGGGCATCGGGCACCTTTTCGAGCTTGGAGTACATGCTCAGGGGATCTTCCTGGAGCCCCACATAGTTGCCCAGGGATTTCGACATTTTTTGGACGCCGCCGGTGCCCAAGAGCAGCGGTACGAGCAGGCCAAACTGGGGCAGCAGGCCAAAGTGGCGCTGCAAATCGCGCCCGACGGCAATGTTGAACTTTTGGTCGGTGCCGCCCAGCTCCACATCGGCCTGCACTGCTACCGAGTCGTAACCCTGCATCAGCGGATAGAGAAACTCATGCAGAAACACCGGATCGCCTTTGCCGTAGCGCTCGGAGAAACCTTCTTTGGCCAGCATCTGCCCCACGGTCATGGTGCTGAGTAGCTCGAGAATTTTGCCCAGATCCAGGGATGACAGCCACTCGGAGTTGTAGCGCACCTCCAGCCGACCGGGGGTGTCGAAATCGAGAATGGGGCGCACCTGCTCCAGGTAGGTCTCGGCGTTGGCCTTCACATCCGCTTCTGTGAGCTGGCGGCGCACTTCCGACTTGCCGGTGGGGTCACCAATGCGGGCGGTGAAGTCGCCAATGATCAGCACGGCGGTGTGGCCAGCATCTTGAAAAGCGCGCAGCTTGCGCACCGGAATGCTGTGACCCAGGTGAATTTCGGCCCCCGTGGGGTCAATGCCCAGCTTGATTCGCAGGGGGCGATCGCACTTCAGCAACCGCTGCGTTAGGTTCTGCTCTGGGTCGCCAGAGTCAGGCTGGTGGGGAAAGACCTCGCTGATACCCCGATAAATGCTCTCAAATTCAACCGGGGAGGAGCTGGGGTTAGCCTGGGTCATGGTGAAAACGGAGTTCATGGGGTAGGGACGGCGGGTCGAGATGGCCCAGGGGCCAGGAAAACTAGGTCTAGCACACCAAAGCCACTCGCTATAGCTTGTGACAAAAGTGGCCCTTAGCTTCTCCTTATAACCATCTGCAAGGCTAGGATAGGCGTGCCTGCGATCGCCCTCAAGTGGTCTTTAGAGCCTCGCTGGCGCTCACTTATCTAGAGGGTCATTATAATGGCCTAACCGTCATCTACCGACGAGCATCTACACCCACCCCGCAGCGCTTCATCGCTACCCCGCCCCGTCGTTTTATAAGCAGCCTTTAAGAGCCAACGTGTCAACCAACACCATTCGCCACAAGAGCCGATCTCAGCCTCAGCCCCTGCGCCGAGCACCCAACGCGCTGAAATACGTGCAAGACGTAGGGCAGGTAGCGGCAGCAGCCCTACTCGGCACTACCATGATCGCCAGCTCTGTGCTGGCGGGTGGTCTCGTGGGGCTGGCCATTAGCTTTCGCAACCTGCCGGATGTGCGGGTACTGCGCAACTATGTGCCCAGCGAGACCAGCTACATTTACGACATCAACGGCACCCTGCTGTACAGCCTCCACGATGAAGCGAACCGCGAAGTCATCGACCTCGGCGAGATGTCGCCCCATCTTAAGCGGGCTGTACTAGCGGTAGAAGACAGCTATTTTTACTCCCACAACGGCATCAACCCCAGCAGTGTGGGGCGGGCCTTACTAGCCAACGTACAAGCCGGGGGGACGGTAGAAGGCGGTTCGACCATCACCATGCAGTTGGTCAAAAACCTTTTTCTGACTCCCGAGCGGGCCGTTAGCCGCAAAGTGGCCGAGGCCGTACTGGCCCTGCGCCTAGAGCAAATCTTCAGCAAAGACGAAATTCTGGAGATGTACCTCAACCAGGTCTACTGGGGTCACAACAACTATGGCGTCGAAACCGCTGCCCAAAGCTACTTCAATAAGTCTGCCAGAGACCTCAACTTGTCTGAAGCCGCGATGATGGCTGGGCTGATTCAGGCTCCAGAAAGCTACAGCCCCTTCTCCAACTACCAGGCCACCAAGGAGCGCCAGGCCGTTGTGCTCAATCGCATGCGCCAGCTGGGGTGGATTACTCCTGAAGAAGAAGTGGCTGCCCGCGATGCGCCGCTGCTCATTGGTGAAGTCAAGTCGTTCCGCAGCAGTATTTCTCCCTACGTTACCGAAGCAGCTGTGCAGGAGCTAAAGCAGCGTTTTGGCAGTGAAGCGGTGCTGAAGGGCGGTATGCGAGTACAGACCACTGTAGATTTAGCCATGCAGCAAATGGCTGAGGCCACAGTGCAGAAGCACAATGCTCGCATTCGCCATATCGCCGACCAAATGGCGCTGGTGTCTATAGACCCCCGTACCCACTTTGTTAAGGCCATGGTGGGCGGGGTTGACTATCAAACCAGCCAGTTCAACCGGGCAATTCAGGCCTATCGGCAGCCAGGGTCGGCGTTTAAGCCATTTGTGTACTACGTGGCCTTTGCGACGGGGCGCTATACCCCGTCTAGCAGCATTGCCGACACGCCGGTCAGCTACCCCGACGGCTATCGCTACTACAGCCCCAAAAACTATGACAGCACCTTTATGGGGAATATCCCTATTCGCACGGCGCTGGAAACCTCGCGCAATGTGCCAGCGGTGAAGCTGGGCCAGGCGGTAGGAGTCAACCAAATTATCGAGCTGTGCCGCACCCTCGGTATTGACAGCCCGATGCAGCCGGTCACCTCGCTGCCCCTGGGCGCCGTAGATCTGACTCCTATGGAGATGGCTGGGGCCTATGCCACCTTTGCCAGTAACGGCTGGCACTCTGAGCCGACCTTTATCGTGCAGGTGAGCGACAGCAGCGGCAATGTGCTGCTCGACAACACTCCCCAGCCACAGCTGGTGCTTGACCCCTGGGCGGCGGCGTCGCTGACCGATGTTTTGCAAGGAGTCATTGCTCGGGGAACCGGTAAAGCAGCTCAGATTGGGCGACCAGCAGCGGGTAAAACCGGCACCACCGACTCCCAGCGGGACGTGTGGTTTGTGGGTTACGTACCCCAACTTTCGACCGCCGTGTGGATTGGCAACGATGACTACTCGCCGATGCGCTCTGGCACGACGGGCGGTACCTACGCTGCGCCAGTGTGGCGAGACTTTATGCAGCAGGCTCTGGCCAATACGCCAGCCGAAAGCTTCAAGCGGCCTTCGGAATTTGTGCAACCCTAGGGTACCCCATGGTTTGCTCTAACCGCTTTAGCATCGCGGTAATTTGAGTTGTGGTGTGTTACGGGAGATGTTGTCTAGGGGGCTGCTTCGTCAATTTGGGCGAGGACGCGATCGCGAAATTCCGGATCGCTGTTCGCCAGCCCTAGCAGTTCCCAGTAGGCGGAGAGGGTGAGTCCGTTGGCTTGGATCAAGTCGAGGGCCGCCGCCTGAATTTCCTGCTGCATCTGGCGCGATTCGGTGTCGGTTTCGGCCCGCTGTAGACCGAGTTCGCGGGACTCGATTAGCTTGACGACGGCGATGTAGGCTTTGACAAAGCGGCTGACCGTTTCTGAGGGAATATCGTTAGCGTCGGGCTGGGCGGGGGAGACCACTGGCGCTGGTTCGCCCTCCGCTGGTGATGGGGAGACGGCGAGGGCGGGGGTAGACATACCCAGCAGCAGCAGGATGACCATGCCTAAATGCACCACCCGATACACGAGGCGTGAGCTCTGCCTCCCCAGAGGAGAATCGCCCCAGACTTTGCCCCAAGACCTCCAGCGGCGAACATAAATTGACTTGACCGCAATCGCCATCCACCTAAAACCCATAGACCCAAGGCTCAGAACGTGTTTCACCAGCCTAGCCGAAACCAAATCGCCTATAGTGGTACTAAGCCTAAGCATAAATACATAATGACGAAGGAAACAGACTGCCATGGCAAGCGATGAAATGGCTCCAGTGCCTGGTCAAGGGAGTCTCTCTGACCGAGAACTACAGATCGTTGAGCTAGTGGCATCGGGGCTAACCAACCAAGAAATTTCAGAGAAACTGGAGATCAGCAAGCGCACCGTCGATAACCACATCAGCAATATTTTGACCAAGACCGCCACGGGCAACCGGGTGGCTCTGTTTCGCTGGGCGCTTCAGTCGGGCAAGGTCTGCATCGACGAGGTCAACTGCTGCCTACTGCCTGAAGTCAAGGCCGAGAGTCAGGAGGCCTAGGCCCGCCACCGGCCAACCTCAGGCTATGATGGGTGTTCCGTATTGCCCATTGAGAGTGCCTGCCCCGCTATGGAGTCGATTCAATCGCTGCCCGGAACTGAAGACATTTTGCCCAAGACGCAGTTTGTCGGCCAAGACCTCAAGGTGGCCGATATTCACACCTGGCAGCGGGTAGAGGCGACGGCAAGGGAGATTTTGGGCCGGGCCGCCTACCGCGAAATTCGCACCCCCACCTTTGAGGCCACCTCGCTGTTTGAGCGGGGGATTGGCGAAGCCACCGATGTGGTGGGCAAAGAGATGTACAGCTTTAAAGACAAGGGCGATCGAGGCTGTACCCTGCGCCCCGAAGGCACCGCTGGAGTGGTGCGGGCCTACGTGCAGCACAGTCTCTACGCCCAGGGTGGTGTGCAGCGCCTCTGGTACACCGGTCCCATGTTTCGCTATGAGCGCCCCCAAAAAGGCCGCCAGCGCCAGTTTCACCAGGTGGGCGTTGAGGTGTTGGGCAGTGCCGACCCCCGCGCCGATGTGGAAGTGATTGCCCTGGCCACAGATATCTTGCAAGCTTTGGGCCTCAAGAATCTGACCTTTTACTTAAACTCGGTGGGCGACAGGGGCGATCGCAGCCGCTACCGCGAGGCCCTAGTCGCCTACCTCACCCCCTACGCGGCGGATTTGGATGAGGATTCGCGCGATCGCCTCACCCGTAATCCCTTGCGCATCCTCGACAGCAAAGACGAAAAAACCCAGGCCATTACCCAAGCGGCCCCCAGCATTTTGGACTACCTAGGCCCAGACTCTAAGCGCCACTTTGATCAGGTACTGACTCAGCTCAACGCCCTGGGAATTGTCTACGAACTCAACCCACGCTTGGTGCGAGGGCTCGACTACTACACCCACACCGCCTTTGAAATTCAATCGAGCGATTTGGGGGCTCAGGCCACAGTGTGCGGCGGTGGCCGCTACGACGGTCTGGTAGAAGAACTGGGCGGCCCAGCTACCCCGGCGGTGGGTTGGGCCATTGGCCTAGAGCGTCTCACCCTGCTGCTCGAAGCCCTAGAGCAGGGCAAGGCCACGGCTCCAGATATCTACTTGGTCTCTCGCGGTGAGCAGGCCGAAGCCAATGCCCTACAGCTAGCCCAAAAACTGCGCCATCGAGGCATAGCGGTAGAACTAGACCTCAGCGGTGCGGCCTTTGGCAAGCAGTTTAAGCGGGCCGATCGCAGCGGGGCCGCCGCTTGCCTCATTGTGGGCGACGACGAGGCCGCCCAGGGCACCGTGCAAATTAAGTGGTTGACCTCAGGCGATCAAACCAGCCTCTCCCAAGCAGCGTTGCTTAGCGATGCCGACGGCTTTTCCCAGCAGCTTCAGAGCGTCCGGGCATGGAGATAGCTGGAGGTCAGAGAGATCTAGCTCCCCCAAGCGGGAGGGTGGCTTTCCGTCGCCCGGAAGACCACACCTTTCTGAAAAATTCGTTACGATTGTTTACGTTGGCATTTTATGCCAACCAATAATTATTTACTTGCTGGTTGTATGCCTGACACCATCACAAAACTGGCCTACCAGGCCTTTCAACAGGGCAAGACCTACTTTGGGCTGGCCCACAAGACCGTTAGCACCCAGGTTATGCAGACGGTCAACCCGCCTAAAGATCTTCAAACTACGCCCTTAGATCTCAAGTCTCTCCAGCTGCTACAGCAGCGCATGGGTGCCCTGTTAGAGCGCGACTGGCAGGATGCAGAAGCTGGGGTTTATCCAAAAGAGCTGCTGTTTGATAATCCCTGGGATGACTTCTTTCGGTTTTATCCTCTGGTTTGCCTCGACCTACCCCAGATTTGGGAGCGGCTGAACAAGCGTGATCATCATCAATTTTCTGACGATATCGACACCGCTGGCTATCCCAAGTATTACCTGCAAAACTTTCACCACCAGACCGATGGCTACCTGAGCGATATGTCGGCCAATCTGTACGACCTCCAGGTAGAGATTCTCTTCAACGGCACCGCTGACCCCATGCGGCGGCGGATTCTAGCTCCTCTAAAGCAGGGCCTAGCGGCGGCTGGCGTTGGGGATGGAGCTAAGGTTTTGGATGTCGCCTGTGGCACGGGGCGCACCCTCGGCATGATTCGTGATGCCCTACCTAAGACGTCGCTCTACGGCGTTGACCTGTCGCCTTCCTACCTGCGCAAAGCCAATGAAAATCTGTCGGCTAAGCCAGGGGTATTGCCCCAGCTCATGCAGGCCAATGGCGAAAGCCTGCCGTTCGTAGATAGCTACTTTGATGGCGTGGTGAGCGTCTTTTTGTTCCACGAGCTACCGGCAGAGGCCCGACAGAACGTGATCAACGAGATGTATAGGGTGGTCAAACCCGGCGGCACCGTAGTGTTGTGCGACTCGATTCAGCGGCTTGACTCCCCTGAGTTTGAAACGGCCATGGAAAACTTTCCGGCCATGTTCCATGAGCCCTACTACCGTCACTACACCACCGACGACCTTAACCTGCGGCTGACCGATGCTGGGTTCGAATCGGTCAGCAACGAAGTGCATTTTATGAGCAAATATTGGACTTGTCGCAAGCCTGAAATGGCCTAAAAACCAGCTCGGTTGCTCCAATCGTGTTTTAAGCCCCTGAGTCATCGGGGGCTTTTGCATGGGCAATACACCACAGATAAAGCACTGAATCTTCTTCGGAGGATTCTAGGTGCAGCGTGCGATCGGGTGACCAGTCGCCCATGTCGAACATGTGGGTAACAATGCGACTGCCAGGTTGTAGCTGGGCCTGGAGTCGAGGCCGCAGGCGCAGATTGAGGTGAGGCAGCAGATAGATAAAAACCACCGTGGCGTGGCGCAAATCGGTTTCAAACAAGTTTTCTTGCTGAAAGGTGAGGCGATCGCCCATTTCCTCTTGCTCAGCCCTGGCCTGAGCCTGCTGCAGCAATGCTGTATCCACATCGACCCCAACCCCCTGAACGCCGTAGTCTACAGCCGCCTGAATGAGCAGCCGTCCATCGCCACAGCCCAGGTCGTAGACCACATCCCTGGGGCTAAGATCGGCCAGCTTGAGCATGGCGGCTATGGCATCGGCGGGGGTGGGTATGAAGCCAATGTCGGGGCGGGGTGCTGGCATTAGGCCGGGTTTAGAGTGGCCCAGTGGGCCTGAATATCTTGGATGGTAAAGAGCGTCTGGAAGGGTAGATTGTGGCTCTGATAAAGTTCGGCACCGCCCTGCTGGCGATCGACTAGGGCGAGAATCTGGTTGACCTGGTACCCTGCCTGCTGAAGGCGATCGACGGCTTTGAGGGCTGATTGGCCAGTGGTGACGACATCTTCAAGCACGGTGATAGGTGTGCCAGGGGGTAGCTCAAGCCCCTCGATGTAGGCGCGGGTGCCGTGGCCCTTGGCCTCTTTGCGAATGATCAGCGGGAAGAGGGTGCGTTCGTCATAGACGCCCGCCAGGCTCACTGCCGTCACCAGGGGATCTGCCCCTAGGGTGAGCCCGGCCACCGCTACAGTATCTGGCGGCAAGCGATCCAGCAGCAGGCGAGCTACCATTAGTGCCCCTTGGGGATGCAGGGTAACTAGCTTGCCGTTGATGTAGTAGGTGCTGCGCTGCCCTGAGGTCAGCACAAAGTCGCCCTCCTGGTAGGCTCCCCGACAAAACAGGTCGAGCAGGGGCAATCGCAGCTCATCGGTACTGACGCTGAATAGGGCAGCGGAGGGTGCAGATATTAAAAGCGGGTCCATGGGTGGGTAATTCCTTTAAAAATGCTCCAGTTTTTTGCGATCGCGCTATAAAGGACATGCACTGGGTGATCGGTGCGGCTAGGTTTCGCGTGATCAGAGGGCCTTGGGCTCTAGACAGTGCGAGGCTTGGGGTTTAGAGCACCACCAGAATCGCACCAATCCAATGAGTTGAGGAGGCTTGGCCATGGGCATTCAATTAAATCATATTTCTGGGCTGACGCTGGCGCTGCTAGCTGCCGCTGTCGTTGTAGCTCCGGCAGGGCAGAGTCAAGAGACCCCTCAAACCATTCCTGAGGCGATGAACGATCTGACTACAACCTACTCCGGCGATCACTTTAGAAATCGAGGTCTGACCCGTCAGGCCAAGCGGATTTTAGGCCTTGACTTTCCAGATCGCGCCCTCGATTGGGATGCTGATGCCACCGCAGCGGCGGTAAGAGACATTATGCTGCTGCAAAATACCTCGGATCCCACTATTCGAGTGCCGGATCTGGCGACTCCCTACACCACCACGTTGCTCACCATGCCGAGCACCAGTACGCCCTACGTGGGTTCTGAGTTTATCTTTGAGGGGCTCTAGCACCTCATCTAGTTTTCTAGAGCAGGTTCACCCCGCGATCGCCCGAGAGTGGTGCTTTGATAACGAGGGCCAATCCAGGGTGCAGGAGTTGAACCTGCCTAACGCGAATTATGAGTTCGCTGCCTAATCCGCTCGGCCAACCCTGGGATTTGAAGATTACCTAGTGGTAAAACATGTTCCATTGTAGGGCTTGAGCCTAAAACCAGATCTTAAATTTTGTTTGAGGCTCAAACCTTATAATTTGGGTTACACCTGAGCCTTAATTTAGGCCCAGCCTTGTAAGATATTTTTGTTTTCAGGTTTTACCCTGCCCTTACCATGAACCCTGCCGTAGCGTTTACGTTGATCTTGCTCTCGCTAATGATTGGGTCTGGGGTGGTGAGTGCATCCTGGGGGTTTACCCTGGGGCGACAGGCGCTAACCGGGGTGCGCCAGCCCGAAACCCGCCCCACGAGCGGCTCCCCTGTGGCTCGTGAGGCGGGGGCCACGGGCCACGGGAACGTGATGTTAGTCAACGAGGCCGAGGTTTTAGAGCAGGTGAAGGCTCGCGTTAGCGGTGGCCAGTAGCTTTTGAGCACTGGAGCATGGGCGTTTTACCTAATCTATTGACCGTCGTTATTCCTGAACAGCTGCCTGCTGGGGCGATCGCCTCTCGACTGCTGGCGGTGCTGCTGCTGATTGGCATCAACGCCTTTTTTGTGGCGGCGGAGTTTTCCATGGTGTCGGTGCGGCGATCGCGCATCAGCCAGCTGGTCTCCCAGGGAGATGTGCAGGCTAAGACCGTTCAGCAGCTCCAGCGCAGCCTCGATCGCCTGCTTTCGACCACCCAGCTCGGCATTACCCTATCGAGCCTGGCCCTGGGGTGGGTGGGCGAAAGCACCATGGCCGTCACCCTGGCCTTTTGGATCACCCAAACCCCCCTAAGCGCCTCTCAGAGCGAAGCCCTGGCCCACGCGCTGGCGGTTCCGGTGGCCTTTTTTCTGGTGGCCTATCTGCAAATTGTGCTGGGGGAGCTGTGCCCCAAGTCGGTGGCGATGCTCTATCCCGAGCAGGTGGCCCGGTTTTTAGGCCCGCCTAGCCTCACCATCGCGCGGCTGTTTAACCCCTTCATTTGGATCTTGAACCAATCGACCCGGCTGCTGCTGCGGCTGGTCAGTATTCAGTACAGCGACCAGGTGAGCTACAGCCGCCTTACCCCCGAAGAGCTCCAGCTGATCATTCGCACCACGGCTGAAACCCCTGGCCTAGAGGCCGAAGAGCGCGAAATTCTCAACAACGTGTTTGAGTTTCGCGACGTGACCGCTGGCGAGATCATGGTGCCGCGTACCCAGATCAACGCCATTCCCCTAGCGGCCACCTTTGGGGAGCTGATCGAGGTGGTGGCCGACACTGAGCACTCCCGCTATCCGGTGATGGGTGACTCCTTAGACGATATTCAGGGCATGGTTGAGCTAAAGCAGTTTTTGCAGCCCCTAGCCCGCCAGCAGATCAATGCGGATACTCCTATTCTTCCCTGGGTGAAGCCCGCCCGCTTTGTGCCCGAGTACACCCCCCTACACGAGCTGCTGGCCACTATGCAGCGCACCGGCCAGGAGCTGGTCGTGGTGGTCGATGAATTTGGCGGCACCGCTGGCCTGCTCACCCTGCGCGATCTGACCACTGAAATCATTGGTGAAATTCACGAGCCCGACAGTGACACCGAGCAGCTCGTGCAACTGCTCGAAGATCAGTCGTATCGCATTAAGGCCCACACCGACCTGGAAGAGGTCAACACCTTGCTCAACCTGACCCTGCCCTATTCTGACGACTACCAGACCCTGGGAGGGTTTTTGATTTATCAGATGCAAAAAATACCCAACGCGGGCGATCGCCTGATGTTTGCCGAGCGCGAATGGGTGGTGCTATCGACCGACGGCCCCCGTCTCGGTGATATTTTAGTGCGATCGCTCGATTTGCCCCCACAGCACTAGCACTCTGGGCCGGGAGGCCATACGCCCACAGCAACGGCCAGCGACTCCGATGGTTTCCCCTTGGGCTAGCCGCGCCTAGACAGCTCAAGAACTGCCACAGCTTGCTCAGCGCCCCAGTTCAGTCTCGGTATGGTGAAGTGGGACAGCAAAGAAATCAAGAAACAGTCTGCTAGGCCACGATCGCGCTATAAATCGGTGGTTCTCGGTTAAAGAATGTCGTTATTCTTTACAGTGTTAAGCACTGTGATAGTATCTGAGTAATTTTACCTGGCCGTCTCAGTTCTCCACCCGCTCTGACGTTCGCAACGTATCAACTGTCGGCGTATCTTTGTCTCCTAGAGGAAGGACAGGCGTGCAAAATCCCATGTTGTCATCTGCCTTAGACATGCACCTATCGCGAAATCTGCCCGATCCTATCCGTGTTGGCGTTATTGGTGTGGGCAATATGGGCCAGCACCACACCCGTGTGCTGAGCCGCTTTAAAGACGTTGAGCTGGTGGGCGTGTCTGATGTCAATGTAGAGCGCGGCCTCGACACGGCGGGCAAGTACCGAGTGCGATTTTTTGAAGATTACCAAGAGTTGCTAAAGCACGTCGATGCCGTGTGCGTGGCGGTGCCTACCCGACTCCATCACACCGTGGGCATGGCCTGTTTGCAGGCTGGGGTACATATCTTAATCGAAAAGCCCATCGCGGCTAGCATCGCCGAGGCCGAGTCGCTAGTGAATGCGGCTGCCGAGGCCAACTGCATTTTGCAGGTCGGCCATATCGAGCGGTTTAACCCCGCCTTCCAAGAGCTCCACAAAGTGCTCAAAACCGAAGAATTGCTGGCCCTAGAAGCCCGCCGCATGAGCCCTTACTCCCAGCGGGCTAACGATGTGTCGGTGGTGCTCGACCTCATGATCCACGACATCGACCTGCTGCTAGAGCTGGCGGGGTCTACGGTGTCTACCCTGACCGCCAGCGGCAGCCGCGCCTCTAATTCGGGTTACCTCGACTACGTCACCGCCACCCTGGGCTTTAGCAACGGCATTGTGGCTACGCTGACCTCCAGCAAGGTCACCCACCGCAAGATTCGCAGCATTACGGCTCACTGCAAAAACTCCCTCACCGACGCCGATTTTCTCAACAATGAGATTTTGATTCATCGGCAGACCACCGCTGACTGCTCCACTGACTATGGCCAGGTGCTTTACCGCCAGGATGGCCTAATTGAAAAGGTCTACACCAGCAACATTGAACCTCTCCACGCCGAGCTAGAGCACTTTGTGAACTGCGTGCGCGGCGGCGAAAAACCCTCGGTCGGTGGCGAACAGGCCCTCAAAGCCCTGCGCTTGGCCAGCCTGATTGAGCAGATGGCCCTAGACGGCAAACCCTGGCATCACTTCGACCCCACGGCCCTAGGCAAAGAGCTGACGGTTGTGTAAGGCAAAGCGGGATGGGAATTTCTTGTTGCGTTGGTTGAAGGGTTTGAAGGTTTGAAGGTTTCAAAGGTTTGAAGGTTGAAAGTTTGGGAGGTTGAAAGGTTTGCATATCCAGACTTTACCAACCTTTTAACTTGCTAACTTTCCAAACTTTCAACCAACTTTCTAACCTGCTAACTTTCAACCGAATGCTTTAGATTTTGCCCCCTGCCCACCCCGAAACCTCGAACTGGTCTTGGCCTAGGGCATCACCCTGATCGGAGTGCCCACTTTAACGTGGCTGTATAGCTTGTGGATGTCGGCTTCGAGCATGCGCACGCAGCCGTGGGAAACCGCCTCGCCGATCAGGGTTTCCTGGTTGGTGCCGTGGATGCCGATGTGGTACTGGCCCTCCACCAAAAAGCCGATCCACCGCGAGCCCAAGGGATTGCTGGGGCCAGGCCCGACGGCTTCTTTAGTGATGGGATGCTGCCACACTGGGTCAGTGCGCATGTCGCGGATGGCAAATTCGCCTGACGGGGTTTCCCAATCGTCTTGGCCAATCGCCACCGTAAACTCCTCCCGCACCTCGTCGTTTTGGTAGAGGGTAAGCCGACGCCGACTGAGGCTAATCACCACGCGGGTGTTAGCGGTCATCAGGGTGTCTGGGGCCTGGGTCATGACGGTGGAGAGCCGCGCTAGGCGGGTTCTGGCAAAGGGTTCTTCGAACCGCCAGCGGGAGCTGACCTGGTCCTGCCAAGCACCTGCGGCCAGCAGGCCAGCTGCGGCGTAGCACAGCACCACAAGGCAGCGTTTTAGGGGAGAGGGCGCATCCATCGGGTTCGGTGTAGTCTCCCGGTACTCTTCTCCAGCATACTGCCATCCCTCGGTGGCAGAACGCAGTCCAGACAAGTGATGTCGGGGTTGATATGATGAAAGCGCAAGCACAAGGTCGGGGTTGAAGACGGTGGCGGTAAAACCAGAGTGGCTACGGGTCAAGGCACCCCAGTGGGAGCGAGTGGGCGAGGTCAAGGCAATTTTGCAAGACCTCGGCCTCAACACCGTCTGCGAGGAGGCCTCGTGCCCCAACATTGGTGAGTGCTTCAAGGCCGGTACGGCCACGTTTTTGATTATGGGGCCGGCCTGCACTCGGGCCTGCCCTTACTGCGACATCGACTTTGAGAAAAAGCCCCAGGCGCTTGACCCCACGGAGCCTTTGCGCCTAGCGGAGTCGGTGCGGCGCATGAAGCTCAAACACGTGGTGATTACCTCGGTCAACCGCGACGATCTGGCCGATGGCGGGGCAAGCCAGTTTGTGGCCTGCATTGAAGCGATTCGGCAGACGACCCCAGCCACCACCATTGAGGTGCTGATTCCTGACCTGTGCGGCAATTGGCAGGCGCTGGAGACGATCTTGGCGTCACGGCCCCATGTGCTCAACCACAACACTGAGACGGTGCCCCGGCTTTACCGGCGGGTGCGGCCCCAGGGTGACTACGGGCGATCGCTCGAACTGCTGCGCCGCAGCCGCGAGCTGGCCCCCTGGGTTTACACCAAGTCGGGCCTGATGGCGGGCCTGGGTGAAACCGACGCTGAGATTCAGCAGGTGATGGATGACCTGCGGAGCGTAGACTGCGATATTTTGACCCTGGGCCAGTATCTGTCACCAGGGCCAAAGCACTTGCCCGTGGCGGAGTTTGTCACCCCGGCTCAGTTTGACGCCTGGCGACAGGTAGGCGAGGTGAAGGGGTTTTTGCAGGTGGTGTCGTCGCCGCTGACGCGCAGCTCATATCACGCCGAAGACGTACAGCGCCTCATGGCCCAGAACCCTCGTTAGGGTTTGGGATCGCTGCTGAGATCCTGAATGGGACTAGCTGGCCTGTAGCGTTAAACCTGGGCATCTGAGGTGGAATCGGATGGAACCGCGCATTCGGCGCTGCCGTCAAGGGCATGCAGGGTCGTCTATCGCCGTTAATTATTCACCTCAGGAGATACCTATGCAGCGATGGAAACAGGTTTTAGGCACCAGATCGGCGAGCCTTGCTCTAATGGTGGTCGTAGGGTCAGGACTGCTGCCAGTGGTAATGGTGCCAGCGGCGATCGCCCAACGCCCGGCGGCAACGGCAGCCCAGGCAGATGTGGCGATCGCCCAGGAGATTCTGCGCCTAGTCAACGTCGAACGCCAGCGGGTCAACGCGCCGCCCCTAGTGCTCAACGACAAACTCACCGCCGCCGCCCAGCGTCATGCTCAAGATATGGCCACCAGCCGCCGCATGAGCCACACTGGCTCTGACGGGTCAACGATGCGATCGCGCATTGACGCCACCCAGTACAACTGGTCAACCATCGGTGAAAACGTCGCCATGGGGCAACCCACTGCCGCCGCTGTGATGGCCGCCTGGATGAATAGTCCAGGTCACCGCCAGAATATTCTCAATCCCGCCTTCACCGAACTGGGGGTGGGCTACGCCACGGGGGCGAATCGCCCTTACTGGGCACAGGTGTTTGCCAGACCGCGCTAGATTCAACCAGGCAGAGCGCTTGGGCAAAAAGCGCACATTCCAGAGTATTTATTCAGATCGTGGATACTCTGGAATGCCTAAAAATGGTATAGCAGACTACATTGTTGCGTCATGTGAACAAACGTAAGGATACGCATCAACTGCTTTGATCCCTTGGGTGAGGGTTGCACTATGTAGTTGGGGTGGTAAGTACATATCCTCATTGCCATCCAGCTTTTGGAGGGCTATTCCATAACTATGACAACCGCTAATCCGACACTTGCTCGACACTACACATTAGATGAGATTCGCGATGAGGCCAAGCAGCTGGTAGACTGCGGCACGCTAGATCGCTGCCAGCCCATTTGTGCGTTGTGCGGCTACATCGCGGCCCGAGAATGGCCGTACATTGAGGCTGAGCTAGAAAATAACGACTACGGTCTGCGCGATCGCATCGGCGATCTGATCCCCCACGAAACCTGGAGCAACGACTAGCGGCTTCTGGAACCGTAGAGGGTGGCGGGGCGATCGCTGCGCGAATCGCTAGGGCTGTGCACTAGCCACTGCTCCCCTACCTGGTTGAGGGCCACCATAATGGGTTGTACCTCCTGCCCCTTCGGGGTCAGCGAATACTCCACCCGTGGTGGCACCTCAGGAAACACAGTCCGCTTGACTAAGCCGTAGCTTTCTAGCTCCCGCAGACGGGCGGTGAGGGTTTTAGTGCTAATGCCGGGCAGAGCCGACAAAAACTCGTTGGTGCGACGGCTGCCCTGAAACAGCTCTTGCAAGATGAGAATGGCCCACTTGCCGCCAATGTATGACAACACCAAATGAACCGGACAATCGAGCTTCGTACCGTTGGATGTGTGAGGCATTGGCATCACTCCGGTATGGGGATGTCATTTTCCATTGTGAAGGATTATTCCTGGGGCGTTGGTTACTTTGGAACCATATGCTGAAAGTTTAAGCTTCTTTTTAGATCTGCCTCAAAAGCCTTTGGCCCAGGGCTGCGGTGCGCCGATTGACCCTTAATTTAGCCAGACATGCGTTGCTCTCTGGGCCTGTTAGAGATGCGCCCATTGGCGACATAGCCGCGATCTGCTGGGTCGGGGTCGTTGTTGCTACTGGCGCTGGCCCTAGCCGATCGGCGTCTAGGCAGTCGGCCTACAAAAATTAGGGATGATAGGGTAGGGGTAAGCCGTGCTAGCCTAGGTTTTCTGCTTAATTTTTTGGTTTTCCCCGTATCAGGTGTGGCTATGTCGTCCCAAAAGCCTTTCCGCAACCCCAACCGTTCCTCTGGGCCGGAGCCTCGCCACAATTCTGACGGTTACCAAGGCAGCAAACCCCGTCAGGGTGGCGAGGGCAAGCCTCGCTACGACAGCGATAAACCTCGCTATGACAGTGGCAAGCCCCGCTACAAAGACGATAAACCTCGCTACGGTGAGGGCAAACCTCGCTACGAGGGCGGTAAGCCGCGCTACGGCGACGACAAGCCTCGCCAGGCAGGTGAAAAACCCCGCTACGAGGGCAGTAAGCCGCGCTACGACAGTGGTAAACCTCGGCACGGTGACGATAAACCGCGCTACGACGGCGGGAAACCGCGTCAGGGGGGCGAAAAGCCGCGCTACGGCGATGAAAAACCCCGCTACGAGGGCAGCAAACCCCGTTTCAAAGACGACAAACCGCGCTATGGCGGCGATAAGCCCCGTCAGGCAGGTGACAAACCGCGCTATGGGGATGATAAACCCCGCTACGAGGGCAGTAAACCCCGTTTCAAAGACGACAAATTCAAAGACGACAAACCGCGCTATGGCGGCGATAAGCCCCGTTATGAAGGTGGCAAACCCCGCTATGGCGAAGGTAAGTCTCGCTATGCAGGCGGCGAGCGTGCTGACTCTGCTCCGCCCCGCTCGTTTGGGGTCAGCCGCCAAGGGTCGGGGGATGGCGACGATGTGCAGGATGAAACCGATCTGATCTACGGTCGCCATGCTGTAGAAGCGGCGCTGCAAGCCCAACGTCCCCTGAACCGGGTATGGGTCAACGATCGCATACGCTACGATCCCCGTTTTCTAACGCTGATCGATGAGGCCAAGGCCAACGGCGCGGTGATTGACGAAGTAGACACTATACGGCTCAACCAGATCACTTCCGGGGCAAACCACCAGGGAATTGCCGCCCAGGCTGCCGCCCACGTCTACCACGATCTCGATGAGATGATTGAGACCGCCTTAGGAGCAGCTAAGGTGCCCGTGATCATCGCGGCTGACAGCATTACCGATCCCCACAATCTGGGGGCGATTATTCGCACCGCCGAAGCCCTAGGCGCCCAGGGGATCGTGATCCCGCAGCGGCGAGCGGTAGGGGTGACGGCAACTGTGGCTAAAGTCGCAACAGGAGCTTTAGAAAGTTTGCCCGTGGCCCGGGTTGTCAACCTCAAGCGCGCCCTCGACACCCTGAAAGAAAAGGGATTTTGGATCTATGGCTTGTCCTCAGAAGCCAGTCAACCGGTGCACCGCACCACCTTCGATCGCCCGACAGTAATCGTAGTGGGAGCCGAGGGCAGCGGCCTCAGCCTGACCGTGCAGCAAAGTTGCGACACTCTCGTATCAATTCCGCTGCGGGGGACGGTTCCTAGCCTAAATGCATCAGTGGCTACAGGCATGGCTCTCTATGAGATCTATCGTCATCAATGGGTAGCGCAGGAACAAATTTCCTCTTTGCAAAATCAAAAGCAAAGCAGTATAACCAAAATTGGTGCGGCGTTGCCTAAGAATGGCCTAGAGCCGTAGCTATCCCTTGAAAAACATTTAAAACTAGGCAGATAGGCAGGATCTATGAATAATCTTTTAGGTCGCTTTTTAGCTAACGTTTTAGGGCAAAGCAAAGCCTGGTGGGTAGAGATTAAGACCAGTCAGCCCGCCTGCACCTATTATTTTGGCCCCTTTGACAGCGAGTCTGAGGCCCACAGTGCTAAGGGCGGCTACGTGGAAGATCTAGAACAGGAAGGGGCGCAAAATATTCAAATGGTGGTTTCTCTGTGCCCCAGCCCTGAGCAGCTCACCATCACCGACGAGTGGGATACCCCCGTGGGGGGATTTTCGACTCCGGCTTTTAGCGGTCAACCTTAGAAATCTCGGCGATCGCCCAGGGGTTCGCCCAGTGAAAAATTATGTGTCTCATGGATGGGTGAGCACCACTCCTTGGTGCTCTGAGCGCTCTACTCCCTCCAGAAGGCTAAGTTTAGCGGGCCTAGGCTGGCCTGTGGTCGGCGTTGCCAAGCGTTAGCTCTGCGTTGTGCTGTCCTAGCCAGATATCGATATCGGCCAGCAGCTGATGGGGAATTTCCCAGGGCAGCAGGTGGGCCGTGTTGGGGTAGCAGTGGCTCTCTGCTCTGGGCAGGTGAGCAGCGGTTTCGAGGCTGGCTTGGGCGGTGATGTGGCAGTCGTCTGCACCGCAGAGCACTAGGCAGGGAACGGCGATCGCTCCCAGATCGCCCAGGCGATTGTAGCGGCGGGCCAGGGCGCGGTTGAGGGCACGGTTGGCCAGGGGCGAAGTGCCCAGATATGCCCAAAATCCTTCTTTGGCTAAGCGCTGGTAGGCGTGGGGGGTATGCTGCCGCAGCAGGTAGCGATAGAGCGATCGCGGCCCCAGCCCGTGACGTACCAGCCCGTTACCGGGGGCGATCACATTCAAGATTGATCCCAGGCCAGTGTTAACTAGCTCCAGCCATGTGGTGGGCGGGTGGGCACCTACAGGGCGAGCGGCGGTGGCGACAAGCACCAGCCCCGCGACCCGTTGGGGATAGCGCAGGGCCAGTTCCATCGCCAAAATACCACCCAACGACCAGCCCAGCACCAGGCAGCGCTCGATTCCCTGGGCGTCGAGCAGTTCTACTAGGTCAGTGAGGCTGTCGTCGAGGTCGAAGGGCGATCGCGTTTGGCTGGCACCGTAGCCCCGCAGGTCGGGGGCCAGGGTTTGGTAGCGATCGCTCAGCCGTTCTGTAAATACCCCC
Organism: Tildeniella torsiva UHER 1998/13D; assembly: GCA_019358835.1. Taxonomy (GTDB): domain Bacteria; phylum Cyanobacteriota; class Cyanobacteriia; order Phormidesmidales; family Phormidesmidaceae; genus Nodosilinea; species Nodosilinea torsiva. Next base: position 106,940 of record JAHHIH010000006.1, on the reverse strand, counting down.
ATGGTTTTGGCCGACCCCGGATGTCCGTGCAAACACAATATCGGGAAGCCCGTACCCTGAGTGGTGCAGTGGAGTTTCATGGTGTGTGGCGATCCCCGGTGTAGCGCAACCCGATTCACCATAGCCTGGCTGGGCGGCTGTTGCTAGGTGTGGCCCTAGTTACGTCGGTTAGGACACCAAGAAATCCTGGTAAACGTTTGAACGTTCATGGGGAAATGCCTTAACCAGACTGGCGACAGTTATGAACCTAAGGTTGGGATCACCGGGCTGTCGAGGGTATGCAACGATGGCTCTCGCGGTTGAGGTATCCCTAGGCTAGGGCTGGGATTGAGCGTCTAGGGCATCTAGGGATGGTGTTAGCGGGGTGGCCGTCAGTTCTGCGGTGGAAGCGGGCCTATCCACGCAGGAAGCAATAGGGGTTTCTTTGCTCAAGGTAGAGGCCAAATCAAGACTGGGATCAGCCTGATTAGAGGGGCTAAACTGCGGCAGCGATGTTGATGATCCTTGGGCTTCGAGGGTGGTTGGCGCTGGCTGGCCGCTGGGCGATAGGCAGTAGGCAATGGGCAACCCCTTGGCGGGATTACTCGCTGTCGGAATTAGACGAACCGCTTCGGGACTGACCTGGCTCTGGTGGTGTACCTCTGGGGTCGCGGGGGCTTCCCCTAGAGCAGCGGCTTCGGGCGGTTGGCTCTCGGGGTCGGGGAGCACGGGTTGGGAGGCAGGGGCCGCGATTCGCGCAGCGCTCCGTTCAGGAATCGCGCTTGCCTCAGAAAGATTGATCCTAGGGGTGGAGCCATCAGGAGCCGCCGCCGATTCAGGGAGCTGAGGGCTAACGAGACTAGGTCGGGGAGATGGCAGATTGAGGGGCAGGCTATCGGGAGGGGCAGTTGCCGCCTCTGCACGGGCCGATTCCCACAATACCGGTGCTTGGTTGACGGGGGCACTTGCCACAGCGGCCGATATGGCTTGGCTCTGGTGGCCCTCGCCGTTGGGCTCTAGACCCACAGTGGGTTGGACGATGGGCGTTAAAGCTACCGGGCCATTGGATTGGTGGCTAGCAGCGGCCCCTGGTGCTGGTGCCGACGACTCTGCCCTTGCCGCGATGGTTGGGGCTGGGGGATCGGTTGAGACGGCGCTGGCCTCCAAACTATTGGGCTGAGGGGATGTGTTTCCCTCGACAATGGCCACCTGAGAAGCACTTGTCTCCCCTGGGGCCAACGATTCTGGCTGCTGGGCGGTCAAGGTACTGCCGTGGAGCCTGGCGGTTGAAGGGGACTCGACTGCGGCACGGGCTACGGTCAGCACCGGGGCGGGCCGCTGGGATCGGGCGCTATAGCCCTGGTGCCGGAGTGGCGCAATGGGGTAGGTACGGCCAGCGTTGCCCGTACCTACCTCGCCCAACTCGGCGGCGGTGCTGGCGGTGGGAACGTTGGCCTCGGGATCAATTGGGGTTGGTCGAAATGGCGTTGGCAGCGGGGTGACCCCCTGGGCACTAAAATTGCTGTCCTGGACGGGGTTGAGGGCAGCAATCTCGGGCTCAGCCACTGGGCTAGCGGGGCGGGCTTGAGAGAGGGTGGGGCGGGGCAGGGTTGCAGGCTGGGGCGTGGTCACCCGCGGAGTGGATCGCGAAAGCCGGGAATCCTGCTGACTCCGCAGGTGCTCTAGTCGTTGACGCAGCTCTGCGGCCTGGGGTAAGGCTTTGCCGCTGGTGGGAGTAGCGGCTAGTTTCCCCGCAGCTGAGCTAAGGCGATAGCCGCCCTGAATGACCGGTCGGGGGCGCACCTCGGGGCGAGCCATGGGGCTAGACGCGGTGGCGGTTAGCCCCGGCTGAGACTGGATGTCGGCGGTATCTTCCCCATCCATGGGGGCCGCGTTCGGGTTAGGAGAGCTGGATTGGTCGGCGCTACAGGCCGCCAAAGCCAGTAGACCGCTGCACGATGCTAGAGCCCAGACACGCATAACGCAAAATTTCCTAGGATTGGTCAGACTGTCTTGGTTCTCTCTACGGCGATCGCATCCCCGATCAGCACATTCCTAGGGCAGAAGTGTAAAGATTCTGTTGCATTCCGCTATGGTGGCATACGTAAGGTTGGAACGTTCTAGCACAGGTCTAACGCAGCTATGGGAGGTGAACTCGCGGCTTTAACGGCCGCCTTTTTGTGGGCGGTGGCCACGGTGGTGTTTGGGCGGCTGGGCAAGGCGCTGTCGCCCCTGGTGCTGAACCTGGCTAAGGGGGCGATCGCCCTGGTGCTGCTGGCCCTGACCCTAGTGCTGGTGGGCCAGAGTGCGGCGGGCCTAGATCGTCAGGCGGTGAGTATGCTGGCCCTCAGCGGCGTGATCGGTATTGGTTTGGGCGATACGGCCTACTTTGCCGCCATTAACCACCTCGGCCCCCGACGGGCGCTGCTGCTCGAAACCCTGGCCCCACCCCTAGCGGCCCTGCTGGCCCTGATTTTTTTGCAGGAAACCCTCAGCGGACGAGCCTGGCTCGGCATGGGGCTCACCCTGGCCGGGGTGGTGTGGGTGATCGCTGAGCGGGTGCCGGGGGCCGCCCCTGGCCGATCCGACTATCGGGGCGTGCTGTACGGAGTGCTGGCGGCTCTGGGCCAGGCTACCGGGGCCGTCATGTCGCGGGCGGTGCTGGCCGATACCGAGGTGGATCCTATGTGGAGTTCACTGCTGAGGCTGGGGGGCGGCTTCGTTATCATTGTGGGGATTTTGCGCTGGCAGGGGCCGGTGGTGGGGCAGCTGAGACCCCTGCGATCGCCCCGATTGCTGGCCGGTGTGGCTCTGGCGGCGGGTCTGGGTACCTACCTGGCCATCTACCTCCAGCAGATTGCCCTCAAGTATGCCGCTACGGGCGTGGCCCAGGCGCTGACCTCCACCAGCCCGCTGTTTGTGCTGCCCCTGGCGGCGGCCCTGGGCGATCGCGTCAGCCTCCGAGCCGTAGTAGGGGCAATGGTGGCCCTGGCCGGCATCGGCATTTTGGTGAACGGCTAGGCGCAATAACTCAAAAAATGTCTAGGAAAGGAAAATACCAGCTTCAATCCAGCGACTGTAGCTGTCGTTAGGGTAGGCATTGCCCACCGCTGAGAAAACTATTTTCCAGAAGCCTACTAAGCTGAGGCCTCGTCGGGGCCGGTTTGGGGCGGGCCGACCAGCTGGCTCAAATTCTCAGGGTCAACGGCGTAGGCCGCCCCAAACCCCATCACAAACCGCCCAGCCTGGGGACTGAGGCAAAAAATTTGAAAGTCGTCGAGCGATCGCAGCATCGGAATAATCTCCCCAAAGCGCTGCTCAAAGCGATCGGCTATCGCCTCCCAATGGTCGGTACCCCGAGGCAGCAGACTGGCCCGGCAATCGTAGGTAATGCGCTGGCGGGCAAACACCTGGGGGGCTGCCGCCTCGTCTTCGATCAGCAGAATGCTGGCCAAGCCGGTGGTTTGCAGGTTAGCCGTGTGGGCCGACAGCCCGCTGGTGAAAATGTAGATCTGGTAGTCACCGTCCATGACGTAGGGCGCATAGCTGGCCTGAGGCTGGCCAGTGCCGTTGACGGTGCTCAGCATCAGGCTGTGCACTCGGGTGGGCAGGTCTTGGTAAGCCGCTAAAACCGCTGTAAAACTAGTCATTGGCGAATGGCAGTAAGCTTATAGAAACAACAGGCTCTGGTTGTGCCGCCGCTGCGGCTTGGCGCTACAGTAATTGAGTTTTGGCACTCTGGTTATTATGTCGAGTTTATCCCGTCAAGTTCAGCCAGCTGAGGCCTATCTAGGCAAACTGACCCCGGCTGACTGGGCGACCCTGGCCAAACGCGACGTGTTGGTAAAAGGCGGCCAGGGGCAGTACGGCCTGATGGCGGCAACCTCAGTGCCCCACGCCCTGGCCTGGGAGGTGCTGACCGACTACGAAAACTTTTACCGATTCTTGCCGACGGTGGTAAAAAGCCGCGTGGTTGAGATCGATGGCGATCGCACCGTGGTCGAGCAGATCGACCGCCGCCGCATTCTGCTTTCCACCATGGAATCGAAGGTGCTGACCGAAAACCTGGAGCTCGACGGTCAGCAGATTAGCTTTCGGCTGCTAGAAGGCAACCTAGAATACATGTACGGCCACTGGCGCATTGACACCGCCACCCTAGCTCCAGGCACTGAACCGGTGCGGCTGCTGTCGCAGCAGGTGCGGGCCGAAGCCGATGTCGGCCCCTTTAAGTCAATGTTCTATAACCTGTTTGAATCTGGCCTAATCGACACCGTTAAGGCTCTGCGCGGCGAGATGGAGCGGCGAGCCGCTTCGTCTAATCTTTAGGGAATATAAAATTTTAGGCATTTTTACGCAGATCGAGGCCAAAAGGGCAGCAGGCGATCGCAACTTATTCGATACTTAAATCAATGATCCCCAACGCTTTGCCCTAGAAGCGTTAGGGTAAATGCATCATCACCTAGGCCAAGCTCAAGGCCGGTTTCTTACGGTTCGTAAATTTATCCGGATGCTGATTGTTCCAGGAATTCTACGAATTAATTGTAAGGAATTCATAAAGACCCCTTAGATTGTGACCCTAGCTGTGGGTACTCTCAAAGAAGATATAGGTGCTGCTGCCAGTTAATCGTTCTTCTGGTCGTTTGATTTTGGTCTTTGGGACATGCAAACTCCGCTTTCCACTAACTTCAGCCGCTATGCCCCAGCCGTCGATCATCTGCTGTTCTATAAAATTGTTCCCGACGCCGACGGTATTCGCTTGCGCATCTGGGAAAGCCCTACCGATTTAGACGAGAGCCCCTCTCCCTATCTCTATATCCTCAATTTGCGGGTAAGCTCAATGGCCGAGGCTAAGCGGCGTCTAAAGGCTCACCTGGCACTCAACGGGGGAACTATAGCCGCTGGTCAAGAGCTGCCCCAGAAAGGCAAAGTCAAACTTTTGCCTCACCCCACGTGGGATGGCACTGAAGGCATGGACAGCTACTAAAATACTTCGGCTGCTCAAGCGACAAATCTACCTTTGGTTATAGATCTCTGAATTTACGGATCTGAGCCAGTTAGCGGCTTCAATTAACGGGTGGGGATGCGATCGATCGCGCTTAAATGCATCGGTTAGCAGTTTTAGCAGCCGCGATCGCATCCAGCTAGTCTTGGCGCACCTTAAACGATCGCCCGCTTCCGATCTGCTGTGCTGGATAGTAGCTAGCCACTAGGGCGATCGCCATCCACCACAGCGTGCTGATTTGGGGCCGATACATCACCGTATCGGCAATGCCCTGGCCGAGGATGCCGGTGATCGAGGCGATCGCCCCCATCAGCCAGTAGCCCTGCTGAGCCTGAGTAGCCCGCATCCGCTGGAGCTGCGTCCAGCCCTGGTGAAAGATCAGCAGCAGCAGCCAGAGAAATGCCAGCAGCCCCACGATGCCCGCCTCTACCATCACCTCCAAAAACACCGAGTAGGCGCTCAGAGCCGTGTAGCGAGGCCGCTGAAAGAGGGGATAGACGGCGTTAAACGCGTCATTGCCAGGGCCAATGCCGAGGATGGGGCGGGCGCGAATCATATCGATCACAGCGGCCCATACGTTCATGCGAAAGTTGTTGCTGCTGTCGGCCCGGCCCACAAAGATGCTCAGCACCCGCGCCCGCAGCGAATCGACCGAGATTACCCCAGCTATGACGACCGCCGCCGCCCCACCCAGCAGTAGCGGCAGCGCCCAGCGCTTCCAAAAGGGCGAAAACCAGATGCTCCAGTACTGCACCAGCAGCGTCATCAGCACAAAGCCAGCGATTAAAAAACCAATCCAGCCGCCCCGGCTCAAGGTCAAAATCAGGCATAGGGTGTTGACCAGGGTGGCTAAAATGGCTAGCCCTTTGGGCACCCAGCGGGGCCAGGCAAACACCGCCGCGGCGCTTAGCATCACCCCCGGAATCAGGTAGCCCGCCAGCAGGTTGGGGTTGCCCAAAAAACTGTAAACCCTGGTCACATCGGCCACCGCTGAGTTGCTGTCTACCCAGGTGGCCAGGGCCGTTGCCCCAAAGAAATACTGGCGCAGGCCATATATCGACACCGGCAGGGTAGTCAAAATGTAGGCCAAAACCAGCAGGCCCCTAGCCCTGGGCCGTCGCGCCACTCGCGCAATCAGTAAAAACAGCAAAATATTCAGCGTTAGCTTGATTAGCCCGCTGACCGCTGCCCCACGCACGGGGGAAAAGGCTGTGGCCAGCACCATTACCCCCCACAAGACCGCCACGGTTAAATGCACGGGCGACAGACCCGCTCCGGCCTCGTCGGTGAGGGTGAGCAATGCCCACAGGGCCGACGCCGCCAGCAGCAATACCCCAATCAGCGTAGTTGAGACATAGGGGGCCAGGGCAAACAGCAGCACCACAATGGCCAGCCCAATCCAGTCGCCCCAGGGCAGTAGCCAGCTACCCTGCCGCCACCGCCGCAGCGGAGCCATCAGCCGATGGATGAGGCTGGCGTCGCGCCATTGCTCAAGGGCAAAACCAGAGAGGGTTAGCTGTTGCCAAAAGTCAGTCAGCATTGGGTACCGAAGGGCGATCGCCGATGAAATCCCTCCCATCATGCCAAGCTTTGAGCGATCTGCGGCAACCAAGTTCGGCTCTGTGGCCAGCGAATTGTGGCTCGCCAGGGCCACACCGCTGGATCGATGCCGTGCCCTGGGCCACGGCTTTTCTGGCTAGAACCCTTAAGAAACCGTTAGGAATGGGGGATTGTTCAGGGGGGACGCAATGTTTTGTAACTGCCCGGTAGCTTTAATTAAGGGTTAATGACCGCCTGTGATCCCCTGTTTACAATGTGGGCAACACCAGAAGTCCCCTTGCTTCCTCGATTCTCAGGAGAAAACCATGGCCAGCCTCTTAGAGCAGCTTCGGCAAATGACCGTTGTTGTCGCCGACACCGGAGACATTCAAGCCATTGAAAAATTTACCCCCCGCGACGCCACCACCAACCCCTCACTAATTACGGCGGCGGCGCAGATGCCCCAGTACCAGGCTATTGTCGATGACACCCTGCTCAAGGCCAAGGCCGATGCCGGAGCGGGCGCGTCGGATAAAGAGGTGGCTAATCTGGCCTTTAAAAACTTAGCGGTGGCCTTTGGTCACAAAATTTTGGGTATCATACCTGGCCGAGTTTCCACAGAGGTGGACGCTCGCCTCTCCTATGACACCGAAGCTACGGTGTCTATGGCCCGCGATATCATCGCCCAGTATGACAAGCTAGGCATTACCCCAGAGCGGGTGCTGATCAAGATCGCTTCCACCTGGGAGGGCATTAAAGCCGCTGAGATTCTCGAAAAAGAGGGCATTCACTGCAACCTCACCCTGCTGTTTGGCATTCACCAGGCGATCGCCTGCGCCGAGGCCGGCATTACCCTGATCTCTCCCTTTGTGGGCCGCATTCTCGACTGGTATAAAAAAGATACTGGTCGAGAGGAGTACCCTGCCGCCGAAGACCCTGGCGTGCTGTCGGTCACCGACATCTACAACTACTACAAGAAGTTTGGCTACAAAACCGAGGTGATGGGGGCCAGCTTTCGCAATGTGGGCGAAATCACCGAACTGGCGGGCTGTGACCTGCTAACCATCTCGCCCCAGCTGCTGGCCAAGCTCGACGAAACCCAGGCCGACCTGCCCCGCAAGCTCGACCCTGCTAAGGCCGAGTCGATGGAGATTGAGAAACTCTCTATCGATGAAGCCACGTTTAGGTCGATGCATGAGAGCGATCGCATGGCGACAGAAAAGCTCGACGAAGGCATCAAAGGGTTTAGCAAGGCCCTCGAAACCCTAGAGAACTTGCTGGCTACCCGGCTCACCGAACTCACCCAGAGCGATGGCACGACATCCAACGCTCGGGATGACCAGTTTGATCTGTTTAAAGCCTATGACCTAGACGGCGACGGCTTTATTACGCGGGAAGAATGGCTCGGCACCGACGCCGCCTTCGATGCCCTTGACCTCGACCACGACGGCAAGCTTTCCTCATCAGAAATTGTTGCCGGACTGGGGCCTGCCTTTGAGGTTGCCACGGCCTAGGTGTTCTGAGGCTTAGCTCATCTAAACCCCAACCCAATTTGGATGTCTCTGCTCGCCCAACTCACCCCGAGGGCAGACAACTCCCTCCCTTGCGCGTACTGAGCTGGGCTACAGGGCTGGAAGGTTCTGGGCGGGTGGGCGATCGCCAGTCAATCCTATCTGTACGGGTTGGCTGGCGATTAGTTTTCCAGAGAGCGTTGAACTCGCTCGACGTTGCCGCTTGAACCGAGTGGTTCGGCTAGGGGGTTTCCGTAAAACGGTATTGAGCGCTACAGCTTGTCGCGCCCCTACCCCAGTATTGGTTAGAGCTACCGTGCTTCTCTCCGCCCTGAAAAAGCGGGTTGCCATGCCTATCGCTGGGCTAACTGGCTACCTAAGGCACCTTGAAGAGATAACATCTAACCCTGGATTTTTAGGAGACCCCTGGTGCTATTTGACGCCTACGATCCCGGCGACTTTTTTGATGAGCTGTTTTTAACCCAGGGCCAGCCCCGCCCCGAGGCCGATCTGCTGGTGAAGCGGGTGAATGCCCTATCGCTGGTTGATCTACAGCAGCGGCAGCAGGCGGCGCAAAATGCCCTGTTCAAGCTGGGGGTCACCTTCAACGTCTATAGCGATAACCAGGGCACCGAGCGCATTTTTCCCTTCGACGTGATTCCGCGCATTGTGCCTGGCCACGAGTGGGAATGGATCGAAAAGGGCCTCAAGCAGCGCATCTACGCCATTAACTGCTTCATCCACGACGTTTACAACGAGCAGAAAATTCTCAACGACGGCGTAGTGCCGCGCCATGTCGTCGAGAGCGCTCCCGGATTTCTGAAGCCCTGTATGGGGCTTAACCCGCCCAACAATATCTGGTGCCACATCACCGGTACCGACCTAGTGCGCGACAAAGACGGCACCTGGTACGTGCTCGAGGACAACATGCGCTGCCCCTCCGGGGTCTCCTACGTGCTCGAAAATCGGCGGGTGATGAAAAACACCTTTCCCCACCTGTTTGCGGCCATGGATATTGCGGCAGTGGATGACTACGCCAGCCAGCTGCTCGAAACCCTGCTGAATTTGGTGCCCGAGACGCTAATCAATCCCCGCGTGGCGGTGCTCACCCCCGGCATGTACAACTCGGCCTACTTTGAGCACTCGTTTTTGGCCCAGCAGATGGGGGCTGAACTGGTGGAAGGCCGTGACCTGGTGGTGTCAGACGGCTACCTCAAAATGCGCACCACCAAGGGCCTAGAGCGGGTAGATGTGATGTATCGCCGCATCGACGACGACTTTATTGACCCCAAGGCCTTTCGGCCCGACTCGCTGCTCGGGGTTCCGGGGCTGATGGAGGTGTATCGAGCGGGGCGAGTGGCGCTGGCCAACGCCCTGGGGACTGGGGTGGCCGACGACAAGCTGGTCTACGCCTACGTGCCCCAGATGATTCGCTACTACCTTGACGAAGACCAGATCATTCCCAACGTGCCCACCTACCTGTGCGAAGACGCGACCCAGCAGGCCCACGTGCTCGATAACCTCGACCAGCTAGTGGTTAAGGCTACCGATGCCTCGGGCGGCTACGGCATGCTGGTTGGCCCCCACGCCAGCGAGGAGCAGCGGGCTGACTTTAGCGATCGCATTCGCGCCAACCCTCGAGGCTACATCGCTCAACCCACCCTCTGCCTGTCACGGGTGCCCACGCTGATCGGCGATCGCTTCGAGGGCTGCCATGTGGATCTCAGGCCCTACATTCTCTATGGCCAAGATATTTACGTTAACCCCGGCGGACTCACCCGCGTCGCCCTCAAGCGCGGCTCACTGGTGGTGAACTCTTCCCAGGGCGGCGGCAGCAAAGACACCTGGGTGGTGAGATCCATTGACCCCAACGCTCAATTGCCGATCCAGGGTGGAGGAGTGAAGGAGTAAGGGAGTGAGGGAGTGAGTAACTTGAGCGTTATTTCTGCTATCTATCCCATTAACCCCCCGCCCCATTCCCCCCTATCTTCCCCATCTCCCTTAACCCCATCACTCCCTACCCCATCACTCCCCCACCGCCATGCTCAGCCGCGTCGCCGATTCTATCTACTGGCTAAACCGCTACGTCGAGCGGGCCGAAAACGTCGCCCGCTTTGTGGATGTGAACCTCAACCTGCTGCTGGATGCTCCCCCCGGCATGGAGCAGCAGTGGGAACCGCTGGTGAGAACTACGGGCGACCAGGCGATGTTCAAAGCTCGCTACGGAGAGGCCTCGGCGGAGAATATTCTGAAGTTTCTCACCTTCGATCGCGACTACCCCAACTCGATTATTTCCTGCCTGCGGTCGGCGCGGGAGAATGCGCGATCGGTGCGGGAGGTGATTTCGTCAGAAATGTGGGAGCAGGTGAACTCGTTTTACCTGATGGTGAACGAGGCGGCGGATGTAGGGTTGCTGTCGGAGCTACACAACTTCTTCCCCGAAGTGAAAATGGCCAGCCACCTGTTTGCTGGGGTGATGGAGGCCACTATGGCCCACACCGAGGGCTGGCACTTTGGTCAGCTGGGGCGACTGCTAGAGCGGGCCGACAAGACCGCCCGCATTCTGGATGTGAAGTACTACATTTTGCTGCCCTCGGTGACCGATGTGGGCTCGCCGCTGGATGACTTGCAGTGGATTGCCCTGCTGAAATCGGCTAGCGCCTACGAAATGTACCGCAAGCGCCAGTACCGCATTACCCCCCAGGGGGTGACGGAGTTTTTGATTTTGAATCGGGAGTTTCCGCGCTCGATTCAGTTTTGTTTGATTGAAGCGGAGCGATCGCTCCACTGCATCTCGGGCACCCCAACGGGCACCTGGCGTACGGGCAGCGATCGCGCCCTCGGTCGCCTGCGCTCAGAGCTCGATTACCTCACCATTGAAGAAATTACCGAGCGGGGGCTGCACGAATTTCTCGACGACCTGCAAAATCGGCTGAACGAAGTGGGAGCAAACATCTTCTCCGACTTTTTTGCCCTAGAGCCGGTGTAGCTGGCCTAGCGCAGCAGCACCAGCACCAGGCTCAGCAGTAGCAGCCCGATCAAACCTACCCAACCGCGATGGTTGCCCAGCCAAACGCTCACCTGCCGAGCGATCGAGGGCTGGGGCAGAGCTAGCTCCTCCTTAACGGCGGTGGAGCGATAGAGGGTGCAGGTCTTGGCGTCGGGCCGCTGGGGAAAGTTGCAGGTGTCGTCGGCGTCATAGACGCAGGTGGCGCACAGGGCCTCATCGCCCTCGGTGCGGTGCAGCGGCATCCCCGGATGCCCGTGGGCTTTGAGCAGGAGCTGACAACGGGGGCACTGAATGGTCGTCGATTCGATAGTGGCCTGACAGCGGGGGCACGAGAGCATAACAGCGGGCACGGCGTCATGCCGTCAACAACTATGGCCGTATGCTAGCGCAGCCCCAGACCCCCAAGCTGGCGAAACAGCCGATACCCAGCCCGCACCCAGTCCAGCAAAACGTAGGGCACCCGCAGGCCCAGGGGCAGAAACAAGGGGCGATAAATCCACCAGTAGGCCCGCTTGACATCCTGCCAGGCTCGGTCAGGCTTGGCATTTAAAAAGTCAGAGACATCCACCACCAGGCCCCGCCCCTCGTGCTGCATCACGTTGCGCCCGTGGACATCGTGGGGAAACAGGCCTCGACTGCGCACGTAGTCGAGGGCGGCATCAATATCGTGAATCACCTGGGGCGGAATGGCGATGCCCTTGTGTAGACAGTCGTACAAAGTCACCCCCGATAGGCGTTTGAGCAGCAAAAACGGGGCTTCGCTAAAGTAGCACCGCGAAAACGCCGGATGATCGTCCAGCCGTCGGTAGACCTCGACTTCGGCTTCAATACCCGGTCGGCCAGGCGCGTAGACCTTCACCACCTGGTCAGGATAGTCGGGGTGCAGAAAAACGGCGGCGTAGTTGCCTGCCCCCAGACACCGCCAGGGGGAGGGCACTCGGTGCACCACAACCGGATCGTGGGGGGCAACGCTTTCGAGCTTTAATTCGGGCAGCAGATCCTGGCGAACGCACTGCGAAAGGGCCTGAATACTGTCCAGCATGAGATTAAATAAATTTGCTTCCGTTGCCAGTTTCTACGTTTGCCAGCATAGCAAGCGGATCGGGCGGCTTGCTGAGCCGGGCGGCAGCCATTGGCAGGTGAGCCATGGGAAGCCTGACCGAGCGATTCGCGAAGCGTATAGCCTTCGGCATCCCAGAAACGGGAAGCGACACGGGACGAGTATCTCCCAGAGAAACAATTCCCCTAAACTTGCCCCGCCCAGCTTGAGTAAACCACCGGACTGCTTGGCCCTAGGGTGACGGATACCGCCGCACCTGGTACTCGCGGGCGTCGATCATGCGGTAAGAGAAGTCTACGGCCTCGTCAAACCGCCGCTCGACGGCATCTAGATCCGCTTGGGGAATTGCTTTCCACTGCTCGCGCGTTTGCCAGCGCACGACATAGACCACCTGATCGAGCAGGTCGGGCGAAATCCACACCTCCTTGGAGATAAAGCCAGGGTACTGGCTCAGAACCGCCGTCCAGATGTCGTTGTCGAGGCGAATAAAGGTTTCACGATGGTCGGGGTCCACCGCAAAGGTCAGCCATTCAATCACCATCAGGATGTTTCCTCAGTGAGACGCGCAATCTGTTCTTCAAAGTAGGCCTGCTGGGTACCGAGCACCCGCGCCAGCACCAACCCCTCGCGGTAGGCGGCCAGGGCCGAGGGGGTAGCCCCTAGCTGCTCATGCACCTGGCCCAGCTGGTCGTAGGCGGCCATCAAGCCGTAGGCGCTGTGGGCCTGCTGTTCTACCACCAGCAGCTGTTCATAGAGGTAGCCAACGTCGGCCCAGCGGCCTAGGGTTTTGTAAATTTCGGCCAGGTCGTGGATGGCGATCGCGGCGACCTCGAGCTGCTGCTGCTCGATCGCATTGGTATAGGCAATCTGGTACTGGCGGGAGGCGGTGTCGAGATCGCCCAGGGTGCGGTAGTTGTTGGCCACCCGGTGCTGAAGGGGCGCAATTTGCGGCCAGAGGGTTTCGTCGCCTTGGTAAAGGGTGAGCAGGCGCTGCTGTAGGGCGATCGCCCCCACAAACTCCTGGGCCTGCTCCAGATTTTCGGCCTGGAGCCCCAGGTAGCGAATTTCGTCCTCGCGGCTGCCATCAGCCTGGGCCAGTGCCACCAGCTCACCGTAGACCTGGGCTGCCTCAGGAAAGTAAAACCAGTCGGCTCGCAGCGTCGCCAGGGCATTGAGCTGGCGGCGGTGCTCAGCGCCATTGCCCCCGAGCAGGGCGGCATCGGCCAGGTCGCGACGAATTTCGGCGGCGGCATCGACAGCCCCCAGCACCTCGTAGGTGGTGGCCATGCCCTCTAGGCGATCGCTGTCCTCCGGCAGCGCTAGGTCAGTGCGAATTTCGTCGAGGCGCACCGCATAGAGCTGAAGGTCGGGGGTGGCGTTGCGATCGCGCAGCACCTGCCCCACTCGGCCAATGGCGGCCAGTTCTGCCTCAATGCCCAGCAGGCGGCGCAGGCGAATCTCCCGCCGCCAGAGCAGGCGGGCTGCTTCTAGCTCCCCCGCTTCGTCAAGGGCAGTGGCCTCCAGGGCTAGCTGGTCGAGTTCTTGCTCTAGGGCATAGAGCTCTAGCGGGCTGAGGGGGCGAGGCACCGTCGGCCTCGGCGGCAGCAGCGGGTCGAGGGGGTTGTCTTGCAGCGGGTCGGCCAAAAAGGGAAATCGAATTTCTGGGCGCAGCGCCTGGGCCAGCGCCAGCGGGGTGGAGCTAAGGGTGAGGGCGATCGCCAAGGAGAAAGCGCCCGCTAAACGACGGAGCCTTCTCTGGGTCGGCAGATAACCAGTCGGCAGAAGATGAGGTGCAAAAAACTGACGGGGCAACGGTTTTTCCCAAGCTGCTCACCCATCATAAACGCCGTCAACCGCCTAATGTGACAACCCCGTAACATCTCTGGGAGGCTCACCATAGAGGGAGCCGCCATCCTGTAATCTGAAGATTCGGTGGCGGTTAAACCGCCCTACTCATAGCGCTGCTTAACCTGCGCAAGACAGGTCTCCTCGGTCTGCGTGATCGGGGTCGCTGTTTAGCTCACAACCGCCTAGGCTAATCCCCCCCAGGACTGTCCTGATGTGAATGGCGGTTGTCGTAGCGCCATTACTGACCCTTTGCAAGCTTGTTTCAGACTATGCAATCCACCGCATCCCCCACCGTTTCGACTTCCCGGCGCACCGTTCGCATCGTGTCTCGCAAGAGCCAGCTGGCGCTGATTCAAACCCACTGGGTGCGGGATGAGTTGCAGCGACATTTCCCCGAGCTGGATTTTGACATCGTCACTATGGAGACTCAGGGCGATAAGGTGCTCGACGTGTCGCTCTCCAAAATTGGCGACAAGGGCCTGTTCACCCAAGAGCTGGAAGATACCATGCTGCGGGGCGACAGCGACTTTGCGGTGCATTCCCTCAAAGACCTGCCCACCCGCCTGCCCGAGGGGCTGATGCTGGGCTGCGTTACCCACCGCGAAGACCCCGCTGACGCGCTGGTGGTGCACGAAAAGAATAAGGACAAGACCCTGGCTACCCTGCCCGAGGGCGCAGTGATTGGCACCTCCTCCCTGCGGCGGCTGGCCCAGCTGCGCCACCACTACCCCCACCTCACCTTTAAAGATATTCGCGGCAACCTCAACACCCGCCTGCGCAAGCTCGACGAGGGCGGCTACGACGGCATCATTCTGGCGGTGGCCGGTCTACAGCGCATGGATATGGGCGATCGCATCCACGAAATTCTCCCCGCCGAGATCTCTCTCCACGCCGTGGGGCAGGGGGCTCTGGGCATTGAGTGTCGCACCGGCGACGAGGAAATCCTCAAGCTGCTGAGCGTGCTCTCCCATGGCCCCACCACCGCTCGCTGCCTGGCCGAACGCGCCTTTTTGCGCGAGCTGGAGGGGGGCTGCCAGGTGCCCATCGGTGTCAACACCGAGCTGGAGGGCGATACCCTTACCCTCACCGGTCTGGTGGCTAGCCTCGACGGCCAGCGGGTGATTAAAAACGTCGTGCAGGGGCCAGCGGCTGAGGCAGAAGCCCTGGGCGAACAGCTAGCTCAGCACCTGCGGGCCGAGGGTGCCCAGACCATTCTGGATGAGATCAACGCCACCAACCGCTCCTAGGGCGAACGGCAATGGCCCCGAGGGCCACTGTCGCGGTTGACCTACTCGCCCTGGAGCGGGTAGGTCGAAGATTAGTGGAATTGTGTCAGCTTCAGGTTTCCGGAGGGCCAATTTGAAAAGCGGCCCCATTTACCCACCTGAACTAAAGAAAAGCCTAAAATCTCCGAAAGTCGTCTCTGCATCTGGCCAAAGAGATAAATCATCGGTCACAATAAGCTCAAGATTGGCCGGATGCGTGTGGCCCCGACTCGTCTTCCTCCCGTGCCCAGGCTGGTATTAACACGATGTCAATTTCCCCTTTTCCCTGGCTACTGTCTCTGGCGCAACCCTCGATTTTAGCCTTTGTTCCCTTTGCGCTAGCTGCTATGGCTGCTGAGGTAACCCTGGCCGCCACCCCGCTGACCGAGTTTGAAGACAGTCCTAAGGTCGTCATCGACGAAGCCTGGCAAATCATCCATCGCGAGTACGTAGACGACAGCTTTAACCAGGTCGATTGGCAGGCTCTGCGCCAAGACCTGCTGGGGCGAGAATACTCTTCCCAAGATGCTGCCTACGGGGCTCTGCGGGCCGCGCTACAGCGACTCGATGACCCCTATACGCGGTTTCTCTCACCGGCAGAATATGCTGACCTCACCGACCAGACCTCGGGGGAGGTGTCGGGTATTGGGGTGCGGCTAGAGCGCAACAATCAGACTGGGGTGATGCTGGTAACAGGGGTTGCCTCTGGCTCCCCGGCTGAGATGTCGGGGATTGTGGTGGGCGATCGCATTTTGCTGGTCGATGGCCAGAGCACCGAGCGACTCACCCCCGAGGGCGTGCTGCAACAGCTGCGGGGCAACGAGGGCTCCCAGGTAACCCTCACGGTTTCTCGCGATGGCGGTGCCCCCCGCACGGTGATTCTCACCCGCGCCCGCATGGACTTGCCCACCGTTGAATACTCCCAAAAAACCGTTGGCGGTCGCCCCATTGGCTACATTCGGTTGATTGAGTTCAACGCCAACGCCGCCCCCCAGATGGCCAACGCCATTCGCAGTCTCACCGAATCTGGGGTCGAAGGGTTTGTGCTCGACCTGCGCGGCAACCCCGGCGGTCTGTTGATGGCCAGCGTTGACATCAGCCGCATGTGGCTCCAGCACGGCCAAATTGTGCGCACCCTCGATCGCGGCGGCAACGACGAAGCGATCTCGGCCAATCGTACCGCCCTGACAGATCTACCGCTGACGGTTCTAGTCGATAGCCGCTCGGCCAGCTCCAGCGAAATCTTAACCGGAGCCCTGCGCGACAACGATCGCGCCACGGTCGTGGGCAATACCACCTACGGCAAAGCCCTGGTACAGTCGCTCCACGGCCTCACCGATGGCTCTGGTCTGACTGTGACCGTGGCCCACTACTACACGCCCGATGGCACCGACATCAGCAGCCGGGGCATTACCCCCGATGTGGAGGTGAGCTTGAGCGATCGCCAGCGCCGCGAGCTGTTTAGCAACCCGGCTCTGCTCGGCACCGATGCCGACACTCAATACCTCCGCGCCGCCGAGGTTCTAGAGCAAACCATTCTCGCCAGCCAGTCGCGTCCTACCGATGGTGCTAGCCGTTTGGGCCGCATTGACCCGGCTGAGTAACGGCCAATCTGACTGCCTAGGGAGGGAGGGTGCCGAAGTTGTGCCCTCCCGCTTTTACATTGGAGCTGGACGGCTTAGAGGCGTCCGGCGTAGGCGGCCACCGGCTCTTTAATAAAGCGAATGTAGAGGTGCTTAAAGGTAGACTTCACCACTCGGGGCATGCCAAAGTCGATGGGCACGAGTTCGGCGGGCAGCTGCCAGTCGGCCACTGCCAGGTCAGCGGGGGTAAGCAGCGGGAAGGCGATTTCCTCCCAATCGGGGCAGACTCCCAGCCGCATTGATTGGGCCACCGTAGGGATCGCTAGGGGATCGACCCCAAGCACGGCAACCATGGCGCGATCGAGGGCGAAGACATTAGTTGACGCCCCTAGCACGCCCAAATCTTTGGGTTCCCCACCGCTGGGGCCGTTGCCCTCGTGGCCAACGATGCCATCCACAATGGTCAGCTCAGGGGCGATCAGCCGCGCCGTTTCTACCAGCATGGTGCCAAAGCGCTGCACGTCTTTGCCTGCCTCCATGTGCCACCAGGCCTTCATCTTGCCGGGTACGCAGCCAAACAGGTTTTTGACCCCCAACGTGAGGGTGAGCTGTACGTGGGACTTAACTTTAGGCAGGTTGATCACCACGTCGGCCTCCATGACTTCTTTAGAGAGGCGCAGGTGGTCAAACTCAGGGTTGTCGGTGGGGTAGCGATCGCCGTGCAGCTCCACAATTGGCAGGCCGAGTTCCTGGGCCAGGGGCAGCAAGCCGTTGGCCTTGGCCACCCCCCGGGCGCTGCCAAAGGCGGGGCTGTCGCCCAAAAAGGGCTGACCGCCAGCGGCCATTACCTGCTGGGCTACGGCGTAGATCAGCTCGGGCCGGGTCGTGCATTCTTTCGTGGGGCGAGCGCCAGTCAGCAGGTTGGGCTTGAGGAGGACGCGATCGCCCCGCTTCACAAAGGCCCCCATGCCGCCCAGTGGCGCGAGGAGCTGGGTGAGCGATCGCTCCAGTTCAGCCCTATGGTAAGACTGGGCGCGAATCAAACTGACTGGCACCACCATGGCACTCTCCCGCAATAAATGGTCTGATTGGAGAATAACGCGGAACCCAATTGCCCCGCATCTGCCCAACCTTTTCGGGAGGACTCTCAATGCTCAGCCTATGGGCCAAAACCAGCGGCACCTGGATCAACGTCGCCACCATTCTACTGGGCACCACCCTGGGGCTGATGCTGCGCAGTCGTCTACCCAAGTCAATGCAGCAGATTATCACCCAGGCCGTGGGGCTGATGACCCTGGTGATTGGCGTATCGATGGCCAGCGGCCTGTCTGACATCGACGCTGGCCCCATTGACGGCATCATTCTGGCGCTGCTGGTGATGGTGGCCGGAGGGCTGCTGGGCGAATGGTGGCAGATCGAAAAGCGCCTCTCGGTGTTGGGCGATTGGCTCAAGGCCAGGGTGCGCGGCGGGGGCCGCTTTACCGAGGGGTTTGTGGCGGCCAGCCTGCTGTTTTGCATTGGCCCTATGGCCATTGTGGGCAGCCTCAACAACGGCCTGTCGGGCGACAATGCCCTGCTCACGCTCAAGTCCACGATGGATGGGTTGGCGGCGATCGCCCTGACCGGCACCTACGGCATTGGCGTCGGTTTTTCAGCCCTGAGTGTCCTGATTGTGCAGGGGGCGCTGTCGCTGCTGGCCAGTCTGTCGGGGGCCATTCTCACAGACCCGACCACGAGTCCTCAAGTTTTGCTGATTACCGGCACTGGCGGACTAATGATTTTGGGCATTGGCCTCAACCTGCTCGAAATCGCCCAGGTGCGGGTGGCCTCGTTTTTGCCAGCGCTGCTGCTGTGCCCCGTGGCGATCGCCCTGGCCCAGCGCCTTTAGCAACCTGCCTTTGCATGAATCGGCTCCTATAACAATGCCGGGCTGTATTTGTACAACCCGGCATGCTAGATCAATCCATAGGATTTTAATGCGGATGGCGAGACTCGAACTCGCACAGCGTAAGCCACACGCCCCTCAAGCGTGCGTGTCTACCGATTCCACCACATCCGCTGGTGTGTGAACGGTGCCAACCGGGCGCAACTGAGGGAAAACCGTCGCCCAAGCACCAGCTCAGATATATAAGAGTAAACCATAATGACCCCCTTGTCAGAACCCATCACCAGCAATTTTTGTTGCCCTAGCCCCGTGATAGAATCAGCGACCGTCATCGTCGTATGATGCTGATGATGGTCGGTTGCGGCAGTGGGCTGGGGTTGTCTAGCTGAGCTGCGCCCCAAACTTCAATGGTCTGTTGCTATTTGCCCTACGTACATGCGCTTTTCTAAAATTTTGATTGCTAATCGGGGAGAAATTGCGCTGCGCATCCTCCGTACCTGCGAAGAAATGGGCATAGCCACCGTTGCGGTTCACTCCACCGTCGATCGCCACGCCCTCCACGTGCAGCTGGCCGACGAAGCGGTCTGCATTGGTGAAGCCCCCAGCCAAAAAAGCTACCTCAATATTCCCAACATTATTGCTGCCGCCCTCACCCGCAACGCCAGCGCCATTCACCCTGGCTACGGCTTTCTGGCCGAAAACGCCCGCTTTGCCGAAATCTGCGCTGACCACCAGATTGTCTTTGTCGGCCCCTCACCCGACTCGATTCGCCGGATGGGCGACAAATCGACGGCAAAAGACACCATGCAAAAGGTGGGAGTGCCCACGGTGCCCGGCAGCGGCGGCCTGCTCACCGACGAAGCCGAAGCCTATGCCACCGCCAGCGAAATTGGCTACCCGGTAATGATTAAGGCCACCGCTGGGGGCGGCGGGCGCGGCATGCGCCTGGTCAACAACGAGTCTGAGCTGGTCAAGGCTTTTATGGCGGCCCAGGGGGAGGCCCAGGCCGCCTTTGGTAACTCCGGCGTATACATGGAAAAGTTTATCGATCGCCCCCGCCACATCGAGTTTCAGATTTTGGCAGACAGCTATGGCAACGTGGTGCACCTGGGCGAGCGCGACTGCTCAATTCAGCGGCGGCACCAAAAGCTGCTCGAAGAAGCCCCCAGCCCTCGTCTTACGACAGATCAGCGCGAAAAAATGGGGGCGGCGGCGGTGCTGGCGGCCCAGTCGATCAACTATGTAGGCGCGGGCACCGTCGAGTTTCTGGTCGATAGCCAGGGCAACTTCTACTTTATGGAGATGAATACCCGCATTCAGGTGGAGCACCCCGTCACCGAGATGATTACTGGTATTGACCTGATTGCTGCCCAGCTCACCATTGCCCAGGGCGAGAAGCTGCCCTTTACCCAGTCAGAGATTCAGATTCGCGGCCATGCGATCGAGTGCCGCATCAACGCCGAAGACCCCGACCACAACTTTCGCCCCAACCCCGGTCGCATCAGCGGCTACCTGGCCCCTGGCGGCATGGGCGTACGCATGGATTCCCACGTCTACACCGACTACGAAATTCCGCCCTACTACGATTCGCTGGTGGGCAAGCTGATTGTCTGGGGACCAGACCGCCCTACCGCCATTCGCCGCATGCGCCGCGCCCTGAGGGAGTGCGCCATCACCGGCCTGCCCACAACTATTGGTTTTCACCAAAAGGTGCTAGAGAATGCCAACTTCCTCAGCGGCGATGTCTATACCAACTTTGTCGCCGAGATGATGGCGATTAAGTAGCCCAAGCTGGGACACCTGTAGGGTGTGTTAGGCGACCACGACCCTGGGCGATGCTGCCCAACTTGAGTTCCGCCGTAACGCACCGCTAATCAAATGTAGATAGCCTCTACAAAACTGCCCTATTTCATGGTGGGTTAGAGTTCTGTGTGCCGAAATTGTGGTGGGTTACGGCCAGCCTAAAGGCCAAGGGAAATAGCCAGAGCTTGGCGCGGCCTAACCCACCCTACGGTTAGCTGGTGAGGATCTAAGGTGGCCTAACCGAGCATTCTTAACAAACCCTGCTGGCCGACGAGGATTTCTCGCAATAGAGTGACGATACCCACCCAAATGACCGGGGCAATATCGACGCCGCCGATGGGGGGGACTAGCTTGCGCATGGGCACCAGCAAGGGCTCCGTGGGCCAAGCAATTAGCGAAAAGGGCAGCTTAGATAGGTCGGCCTGGGGATACCAGGTGAGCACAATGCGAAAAATAAACAGCAGGGTCATGAGGCCCAGTAGCAGGCCCACGCCTATATTCAGCATCTGTGTGGCGGCCATGGGATTCTCTCCAAAATACGCTGTTGCCGTAGATGTCATTCTAAAGCCTTCCTCGGCTGATTCTCTACGCCCTGCTGGTGGCTGAGGCTGACGCCGTTAGAAAAAGCATCGCACTAGGCAGAGCTTTAGTGGAGGCGAGCGTGGTTGGGCAATAATGATCAATAATGATCAGTAACAATTCGGTTTCAATCGTTAATCAGGATCAAAAGATATGACATCGTCTTTAGCCAACTTCTTGCTGAGCCTGCTGGCTGGTGCCGTGATTATCGTCGTCCCCGCCACGATTTTTCTCGTGTTTGTTAGCCAGCGCGACAAAATTCAGCGCCAGTAGCTTCAAAGGGCTGTGCCCGCTGGCCTAGGTCGGGGGGCACAACCTGGTAGTCTTGCGGTCGGGAACCCTTTGGGTGTTCCCGATTTTTTCGTTAAGTCGGCTAGAATTAACGTGTTCGGTTGGCAGAGGCGATCGCCTAAGAGGAATTTGCCGTGAATTTTGGTACCCCCGTCCCCCTGCTGCTGGGCATCTTTATGGTGATCTGCGGCGTGGCGCTGTTCTTCTTAGACCGGCTCAAGCCCGGCTATGAGCGCGACTCTGACAAGGTCTACGCCATTCTTTTCCTGATCTCAGGCGTGTTTTTGCTGGGCAACCTGACGATGGATATCATTCCCTCCTTTCAGCAAATGCTGATGGTGGGCATGCTGGTGTCGCTGATGATTCAGAACATCAACTCCAGAACGCCGCTGGTTAGAACGGGCTTTCCGGGCGATGGCGGCGATTTTGGCGGCGGTGGCGGCTATCGCCCGCCCCGAGGCAGCCGCCCCCCAGCCTACGCACCTGACAACCGTGCTAACCTCCGAGCCGAGCTAGACCGCCGCGACTACGGCCCTGCCGACCCCTACAATCGCCCTCGACCTATGCTTGAAGGGCGCGGTGAACCGACCGGGCGGCCTCCCTATACCCCCGACGTTTACGGTGATGGTCGCCCGATGCGCCGCGAAGATATTCCGATGGATCGACCTGGAGATCGCTCGATGGATCGACCAGTGGACGGTCGGCCAATGGATCGACCGATGGGCGATCGCCCTCTAGATGGCCCCGATGGCCAGCCCTACTACGACAACAACCCTCGCCCCGGCGACGATCGCGTCCGCCGTCGCCGCCCCCCCAAGAGCCGCAGCGAGTACAACGATCGCTACCGCATTGACCCCGGCCCGCAGCCGCCTCGACCCGATTATCGCCCCGATCGCGACCAGCTATAGGCGGGGTTAACTCCTCTAACCCTTCGCTCATGCTCTGGCCTCGTCTCGGTGATTGCTTTGTCGTCTTTGCCCGTTGATTTCGATACCGCCACCATTGCTGGTACTGCGCTGTGGGCGATCGCGCTGTACTGGGGCTTTTCTCCCATGGCCGATCGAGTGATTTTGGCATTTGAAGGCTGGCTGGGCGAAGACTCTCCGGCGGCATCGCTGCTGAGTGTCTTGCCGTTTTTGGCGGTGGGTGGTTTAGCTCATTACGGTCTTACGCTATCGCTGGGTGGCAGCTGGGCGGTTAGCCTGGGGGTGCTGGCTGCAATGGGCTGCGGCGTGTACGAACTAGGCCGCCGAGACGGTCAGGCCTCCGAATAGAGCTACGGTTGATCCGCTTCGCAGCAATTGTGAGAGTTACCTCCTTGGCCGTAGGCTACGGTTTTTCTGCATATTCTTCAAAAATTTACGTTGGTGATGTTTTGATGCGATCGCGTCTTCATAGAGCTGATCGGACGGAACTAACGTTGACTCTAGAAAGTCAGCTAAGCAAACGGTGCGGAGCATCTACCGCAGGATGCATTGTCCTAAAAAGATTTCTAAGAGAACAATTCCTAAATTTATGAGTGACTCTAGCTCTGCCCCTGAGAAGAACGGCTTTAAATCACTGCTGATCAAAGGGCTGGTCAGTGGTGTTGCTTTGGCTGGCACAACTGCGATTCCCATCGTAGTGCAGCGTTCTCTGCAAGCCCCCCCTGTCTCACCTGCGACGGTTCCAGTGTCTCCAGCCCAGCTCTCGCCACTGCCCGGTTCGTCTCAGGCAGACTCTGCTGCACCTTCAGTTTCAGTTGTCGATGAAGATGAACAAGGGGATGAGGCTGACGAGAAAGGCAAAAAGAAGCGTGATGACGACTAGAACCCCATCGCTGTCGAGACACCCGCTGAAGCGTCGATAGCAAGTTGGCCGCAATCGTGAGGTAGTTGCGGTATAGAACCAGGCAGCGCCAATAAAAGCTGTTTATGGCAAATTTTATCCCAGGTGAAGCGACTGTTCTTTGCCTGTTGGCCATGCAACTGTCGTTAAATGAGGTTAAAAAACTCAGGCTTTGGTTCTTTCCCCTGGATGATGAATCTAGAGTTAAACAGCGGGATTAGGATATTGCCATTCTATGAAACCTAAGCAATTTATCCTTTTAGGGCCTCCTGGGGTGGGGGTTGACGCGCAGGCGATCGCATTAGCCGAGCGCTGGCAGGTACCTCACGTTTCTATGGGCGAGCTGGTTCGAGGGGCGATCGCCGCCGAGACGGCGATCGGCGTTGAAGCACGTCCCTACGTGGATGCGGGCGAGCTGATTCCCGATGGGTTGGCCATGAAGTTGATCCGCAAGCGGTTTGAGCAGCCCGATACTATGCTCAAAGGCTGGGTTTTGGATGGGTTTCCGCGATCGCTGGCTCAAGCCCAGGCGTTCGATGAGTGGTGGGCAGCGGTGGGGCAACCGCCAGCGACGGTGGCCTACCTCAAAGCGCCGCCTGAGTTTTTAATCATTCGCCTCTTAAACGAAAGTAGCGAAAAGCCGCCAATTTCCGCTATTCGAGAGCGTTTAGAGGGCTTTCAGCGGTCGTTAGAGCCGTTGCTTGAGAACTATCAGCAGCGATCGCAGCTTGCCACTATTAATGCCAGCCTGTCGTTTGCGGAGGTGACCAGTGCTTTGGCTCAGCTCGGCCAAGAAGACACGGGTGCCGCTAAACTAATTCGCGATGAGGCAGAACTCGATGCGCTGTTGGCCAGCGAACCGTTGCTGGTAGTCGATTGCATGGCGTCTTGGTGTGGCTCTTGCAAGCAGGTGACGCCTGCGATCGATAAACTGGCTGAAACTTATGGCGATTCGGTCATGGTGAGAAAGATCGACTTTGATGCCAATCGGCAGATCACCAAGCGATTTGAGCTAAAGGGAATCCCTGCGGTAATGTTTTTTAAGAACGGCGAACGGCTAGAGACCCTAACCGGCGTCAAGGCTTACCAGGAATACAACGCGGCGGTAACTCGTTTGTTGGACTGAAGCCACTTACACAAAGTCCTATGTCTCCTAATAAAGATGTTGGTGCTTATCGATGGCCTTTCAAAGAACTGTCTTTATATAATCCGGCTTACTCGATCATCAAACCAAGGATCTAATGTTCCTAGCGCACGTGTTAAACGTAAACGAGCCATATGAGCCGACATTGGATGCCCTTGGGGGATTCTTATAAAGCTATCGTCCGAGATACTGACCTTAAACACTCGTTGCGCGCTTTGCGCTAATGGTTTATTTCTCTCTTCCAATCGATCAACGTAACCGTCAGAGTGCGTAAACGCTAGCCTGATTATCCAAAGCGCTTTCCAAATTTCTGCTGGATGTTCGGTTGGCAAATCACCCGCTTTACCATCTTCAATACCTGCATCAGGTTGTAAATTCTGGAAAATTTCCATCCGATTCTTATTGGTAGTTTTTTTGCTGAAGGGCTGCAATATCCTTTGATCTATTTCTGATTCAAGTTCCGAGACAATATGAATATCAACAGATGCCATTAGACGACTCATGAGTCGTTCTGCTCGTAAAGATGAACGACTATATCCAAAGTCATCATGCCAATCGTGAAAGCGACTGAGGAACTGGCACAAGTCTTCTGTCTCTGACCATCTCTCTATAGATTCAGGCCACTTCTCCACTTCATTGGACATTCTGATATTGCCTAAAGAACTGAAGTATGAACGGTAGTAAGCAAGTAAGCCGAATAAAGCATAGTTTTGAAGAGGCATTCAAAGGCAGAAGCCAGCTAACACCTCATGGCAGCGGACGGATGAACGCCCCTTGTGAAGATGCAAGGTTTGTCGCTGGCGCTGCATTTCATTATCATGCCAATTCTCGATGGCGAAAACAGTCTACGGTGTGGTCGTTGACCATGCCCGCCGCCTGCATGTAGGCATAGCAAATGGTGGTGCCGACAAACTTAAAGCCACGCTGCTTGAGATCTTTGCTCATGGCATCGGAGGCGGCGGTGCGAGTCGGGGCATCAGCTAAGGTTGACCAAGCGTTCTGCACGGTTTCGCCATCGACAAATTGCCAGATGTAGCGATCGAAGCTGCCGAAGGTTTCTTGCACCTTGAGGAACGCCTGGGCGTTGAGGGTGGCGGCGGCAATTTTGAGCCGGTTGCGCACAATGCCCGCGTTTTGCAAAAGCTCTTGGTGCTTGGTCTCGTCGTAGCCAGCGACGACCTGAGGGTCAAAGCCATCAAAGGCGGCGCGGAAGTTTTCGCGCTTGCGCAGAATGGTGATCCAGCTCAGTCCAGCCTGGAAGCCATCGAGAATAATGAACTCGAAGTGCTTGCGATCGCAGTGCAACGGTACCCCCCACTCGGTGTCGTGGTAGGCAATCTCGATAGGGTCGGCATGAACCCAGCCGCAGCGGGGTAGGGCATCGGGGGTGGGGGGCATGGGCTATGGCGGAAAATGATCAATGCAATTGTACTGGTTTGGGCGGCGCGATGGTCAAAGATTGGCTGGGGCCATACTTCCTTCTCTAAACAATCCCAACCCTGAGCGCCATGACTTCAGATTCATCGCTAGTATGGAAAATGTCCTAGCGTTCAGAGAGCACCCATGTCTACCGCTGCGCCCCCCATCCAGCCCCAGGCCATGGATGACATCAAACACGGTCTGCCCGTCACCATCATCACCGGCTTTTTGGGCAGCGGCAAAACCACACTGCTCAACCACATTTTGGCCAACCAGGAAGGGCTCAAAACCGCCGTGCTGGTGAACGAGTTTGGCGAAATCGGCATCGACAACGACCTGCTGATCGCCACCGAGAACAGCGATGACACGATGGTCGAACTCAGCAACGGCTGCATCTGCTGCACCATCAACAACGACCTGATGGAAGCGGTGTATAAAGTGCTGGAGCGCCAGGACAAAATTGATTACTTAGTAGTAGAAACCACGGGGCTAGCCGACCCCCTGCCCATTGCCCTCACTTTCTTGGGCACCGAGCTGCGCGACCTGACCCGGCTCGACTCGATCGTCACCGTGGTGGATGCCGAAAACTACAGCCTGGATCTCTTCAACAGCCAGGCGGCCCACAATCAAATTGCCTACGGCGACATTATCTTGCTCAACAAAGCCGACTTGGTCGATGATGCCGATCTCGATCTGCTGGAGGTCAAGATTCGCGATGTCAAAGAGGGGGCCAGAATTCTGCGCACCACTAAGTCACAGGTGCCTCTGCCGCTGATTCTCAGCGTGGGGCTGTTTGAGTCAGACAAATACTTTGGCGGCGAAAGCACTGAGGCCGAGCATGACCACGACCATCACGGGCATGATCACCACGACCACGAGGCCCACGATCATGCCAATTGCGATCATGACCACGGCCACTGTGAGCACGACCACGACGATCACGGCCATGCCCACGATCATGCTCATCACCACTCTGACCACTTGGCCATCGATGGGTTCACGTCGCTGTCGTTTGCCAGCGATCGCCCCTTTGCCATTCGCAAGTTTCAGCACTTTCTCGACAACCTGCTGCCTGAGTCGGTGTTTCGAGCCAAAGGCATTCTCTGGTTTGACGAAAGCCCCAAGCGCCACATCTTTCACCTCAGCGGCAAGCGCTTTTCCCTAGACGACGACCAGTGGAAGGGCGAACCCAAGAATCAGCTGGTGCTGATTGGCCAGGGGCTCGACCACGACACCCTGCGCGAACAGCTCAACGCCTGCCTAGGGATTCCTTCGCCGAAGCGGGGTCAGGGGTTTGGTAAATAGAGGAAAATACAGCCTATGAAGCGTCGAGAGTTTAACAATCTGCTGGCGCTGGGGCTGCTGGCTAGCTCGCTGCCGGTGGCGATCGCAGCCTGCCAGTCTGACTCACCCTCTGAAGCCGGGGCGGGAGCCGATGGCGGGTTTGTTCCCCTGGGTACGGTCGCTGACCTCGATGCCCAGGGCAGTCTAGCCAATGAGAAGTTGCAGGGTAAAAACGTGGCGGTCATCCGCGACCCCAACGCTCCAGATTCATTGATTGCTGTGAGTGCGGTCTGCACCCACGCAGGCTGTACTGTAGCCTGGAATGGCGATCAAAACCTGTTTGCTTGCCCTTGTCACGCCAGCAACTTCAACCCAGACGGCACCGTTGACTCTGGCCCAGCGCGGGAGCCTCTGGAGACCTTTGAGGCCAAAGTTGAAGGCGATCAGGTACTGGTTAAGGTTTAGGTCGTTTGGGTGAGGGTTCAGCCACAATTTAAACCCTGCCCCTCTTTTTCCGTTGCCTCGTTCCCCGTCAGCAGGAGGCTTAGGCTATGACCGACAAAGGAGCGCAACTGCATATCGACTGCCTCGCCTGCCAGATCTTGGCGGGCGCACAGTCGGTGCCCGGTGGCATCATTGCTGAGAACCCCTGGTGGGTGGCTGACCACTGCGTTGGCCCCTACGGACTGGGGTCGGTGGTGGTCAAAACCCGCACCCACCGCGAAAACCTGTGGGAGCTGTCGGTGGCTGAGTCGGCCTCGATGGGGCCGTTTTTGCAGCAGATGTCAGAGGCGATCGCGCTAGCCATGGCCGCCGAGCGGGTCTACGTTAGCCTCTGGGTTGACCAGCCGCCTTACCACGTTCACTTTGTGCTGCAACCCCGCTATCCTGACGGTCACCACCCCGAAGAACTGGGGCTTAAGGGGCTGGAGCTACAGGTGTTTCGCACCCTGGGCAAGCCCCCCAGCGAGGCAGAGATGGCTGAGGCCGCCGATCGCATTCGCACCGTGTGGCAGCAAAAATTTGCCCCACAGGCTTCGGTCGAATGCGAGTCGTAGTGCAGCGGGTGACGGCTTCCAGCGTTACCGTAGATGGTGAAATTGTCGGCGAAATCGGGCGGGGGCTGAACCTGCTGGTGGGCATTGCCCCCACCGACACCGCCGCCGAATTGAACTGGATGGCGCAGAAATGCTTGGCTTTACGGCTGTTTCCGTCACCGGGTAGCGATGGTCAAAGACCGGCCCAGGAGGGCCATCGCTGGGATCTCTCCGTTCAAGAGATTCAGGGCGAAATTTTGGTGGTGAGTCAGTTCACCCTCTACGGCGACTGCCGCAAGGGACGGCGGCCTTCCTTTGATGGGGCAGCACCGCCAGCCCAGGCTGAAACGCTGTACAACGACTTTGTGATTCTGCTGCGAGAAAGCGGGGTGCGAGTCGAAACCGGCAAGTTTGGCGCAATGATGCAGGTCGAAATCCACAACGATGGCCTAGTAACGCTGCTGCTGGAGCGAGAAGCCCCAACCTAGTCGGCAGTGCCCACCGTCGTTCTTCACTCTTCGTATCTTCGTTCTTTTGTACGCTAACGCCCTAGCTGGCCGCCGCGATCGCCGCCGTATCCGGCAGCACCATGCGGTAGCCCATGCCTCGCACGGTTTCGATAGAGCTGCTGCCCAGCTTTTTGCGCAGATAGCCCACATACACATCGACAATGTTAGAGCCGGGGTCGTAGTCGTAGCCCCAGGCTAGATCGAGCAGCTGCTCGCGGCTGAGTACCTGCCCGGCGTGGCGCATAAAGGTTTCGGTGAGAATAAATTCGCGCGCCGACAGCTCTATGGGTTGCCCACTCACCTGTACCTGGCGAGTCATTAAATCGAGGACTACAGGGCCGACGGTGAGGGTGGTTTTGGCAGATTCGGTGGGGGCTTGGGCCGATCGCAGCCGAGCGCGAATGCGGGCCAGCAGTTCTTCAAAGCGGAAGGGTTTGGTGACGTAGTCGTCGGCCCCGGCCTCTAGCCCGGTGACTTTGTCGTAGAGGTCGTCGCGGGCGGTGAGCAAAATAATTGGTTTGGCAAAGCCCTGGCCGCGCAGCGCCTCTAGCACCGTCATACCGTCGCGATCGGGCAGACCCAGATCGAGAATTATTAGGTCAAATTCGCCGTCGAGGGCCAGGGCAATGCCGGTTTCGCCGTCGGCGCCGTGGGTGGTGATAAAGCCGTTGGCCTGGAGCCCTTTTTCTAAAAAAGATACGATGCGGGGCTCGTCTTCAACGATGAGAATGCGGCTCATAGATGGCTCTCCGGAATCGGTTTGAGGGGCAAAACCAGAGTAAAGGTAGCGCCCTGCTCGGGCTGACTGGCGAGCTGAATGGTGCCGCCGTGGGCCTGCACGATCGCCTGCACAATCGCAAGCCCTAGACCAGAGCCATCGGAGCGGGTGTAGCGACTCTTGCCGCGCACAAAGCGCTGAAAAATTCGGGTTTGATCGGCCAGGTCGATGCCTTCGCCGCTGTCGCGCACCCAAAGGTGTACCTGGTGGCGGTGTCGGCTTGAGCCCAGGGCAATGGTGTCACCGACGCGGGTGTGCTGGGTGGCGTTTTGTGCCAGATTCACGATTGCCTCGGTGAGGCGCTGGCGATCGCCCACGATCTGCCCATCGCCCACGGCCTCTAACTGCCAGCGGCGATCGCCCAGGGCGGTAATTTTGGCGTACAGCTCTTCAGTAAACGCCGTCAGATCAATCGGTTCGGGAAACAAAAAGTCGGGCCGCTCGGCCTTGGCCAAGAGCATCAGTTCATCGATGAAGCGGCTCATGCGATCGAGTTCGTCAATCACAATGTCGAGGGTTTCTTGCTGCTCTTGGGGGGTGGTGCCCATCAGCTCAAGGTGGCCGCGAATGATGGTGATTGGGGTGCGTAGCTCGTGGCCCACGTCGTTGAGCAGCTGCCGCTGACTGTTGAAGGTGGCCTCAATGCGATCGAGCATGTCGTTGAAGGTGCGGGTGAGTTCGGCGATGTCGCCCGCCGACCCGTCGAGGGGAATGCGCTCGGTCAGGTTTGACTCGGTGATGGAGCGGGCCGTTTGGCTGAGCAGCCGCAGGGGGGCCAGCACCTTACCCGCCGCCAACCAGGCCAACGCCGAGGCGATCGCCAGCACCACCAGCGACACCTGGGTAATAATCAGCACCGACTCGGTTACCTCGGCGCGATCGCGGCTGATCAGATGCACGACCACAAACACGCCCCTCACCTGCCCCGCCGCCGCAATGGGCTCGGCCAGGTAATGTATCGTGCCCGAGATGGTGGTTTCGCTGTCTTGCTCCGGCAGAGCTAGGGATTCCCACTGCTGCATCAGGGGGCTATCGGGGCGCAGGGCCACCGGCAGCGCCAGCGAACTGGCCTTATAAAACCTGCCATCGACAATGGCCAGCAGGTACTCATTGTCTTCTGGCACGTTGCGCGACAGAAACACGTCAAAAATCGCCTCTATGTCATCGCCAAAGGGCTGCCCGGTTTCTGGGTTTCTGCCGTTGCGCAACTGCCGAAACTCCCCAACCTCCTGGTAAAGCGACTGCTCAACCCGCTCTTCTACCCGCGCTATCAAAATCTGCCGCACCGCCAGCACCGAGGCCACGCTCGAAATCGCCATCAGCAGCAGGTACCACAGCAAAATGCGGGTTCGGGCTTCTCCCAACATCCGCCGCCAGCCGCTAGAGGCGTGGGGCGTGGGGGGAAGTTTTGGCAAGACGGAAGGTTTCAAGGTTGGTTGTCGCTCGACATTACGAACTCAAGCCCCCCTAATCAATGGATGGCTACATCCGAGGCTAGCTGAGGATAGTAGGCCACTATCTAACTGGTGAAGGATTCAGCGCGGCAAAGGTTCCTGCTCCCCAAGGCGGGCCATGGGTTGGAATGCCCAAGGTGGGGCTTCATATCCCTATTGTTCTAGCATGTTGGCCAAGCGAGTTTCGCTCAGGCTCAGCAGCGCCTCGGTGTAGGGGCGGCGGCTAGGAATGCGGGTGCTGATGTGAATATGCCGCACCAGGGTCAGCACGGTGTAGAGATCGATTTCTCGGGCGGTGGTCGCCGTTGCGCCCCAGGGAGGGTCAAACTTTTGGCTGAGGTAGGTTTCTCGGAGGGCGACTTCGCGATCGCGCAATGCCGCCGCGTTCCCCAGCTCTCGCAGGCTTTGCTCGGTGATGTGGGCGATGAAGTTGCCAATATCCACCGCTGGCGATCCCAGGCAGTAGAGGTCGAGATCGACTAGCCAGAGGCGCTCTTCTCCTGGGTTGCTAGCGTCGATGAGGATTTGGTCGGCGTAGAAGTCGCGGTGGATGCCGGTGGGAGGGGGTGGAGGGGGGAATTGGGTGGCGAGGCGATCGCAGGCATTTAGAACATTCTCAATGCGGGTAGTCCAGTGGGGATGTTGCTCGGTGACTTGGGGTAGGCGATCGCGAAGGATGGCTAGCTCGTCGGGGAGGGAGTGGGTTTTAGCGGTGGGTACGGAGGTGCGGTGGAGTTTGTAGGCCAGGGCGGCAATGCGCTGGCCCAGCGGGATTCCCTGCTCGGTTGGCAGCAGTTGGGTGGCGGGAATGCCGGGCACCTTGCGCTGGAGGGTCATGTGCCAGTCGGGCACCAGCACCAGGGGTTCGGGAATAGAGAATCTGTCGGCGCTGTCGGCAGACCAGCCGTTGTGCCACAGGGCTTGCTGAATCTGGTAGCTGGCAACGTCAGTGCCCTTGGCACGAATCTTGCCCAGCAGAGTGAGGGGGCCAGCGACGGTTTCGATGCGATATTCCACTAGGGCGCGACGGCCCGGCTTGTGGCGCACCAAGTTCGCTGTTGTAATCTGGGTCAAGCCAGGGATAGCGCTCTGAAGCTGAGTTTGAGCTAGCGCTGGGTCTAGGGCTTCTTCTAAAAATGGGATTTTGGGATCAAGCATGGGTTGAACAATGCCCTAAGTTGACACCATAGAAGACTCATCCCGCAGGGCCGCCTGCATGCGAAACAGGGTGGCGTAGGGGCCGTTTTGGGCCAAGAGTTCGCTGTGGCTGCCCTGTTCGACCATACGACCCTGCTCTAGATAAATCACCCGATCGGCTTGGGTAGCAAGGGAGAGATCGTGGGTAATTAGAAAGGTGGTGCGTCCCTGGGCCAGCCGTCTAAGGGCGGCGACTACGGCCTGTTCGTTGGCGCTGTCAAGGCCGGTGGTGGGTTCATCCAGAATCAGAATCGGCGAGGGACGCAGGGCGGCGCGGGCGATCGCAATTCGCTGCCGCTGCCCTCCCGACAGGGTCGCTCCCCGCTCGCCCACGGGGGTGTCGTAGCCTTGGGGCAGGGCGGCGATGAAGTCGTGGGCGTTGGCCAGGCGGGCGGCGGCTTCAATTTCGCCCTGGCTGCCCCCCGCCACACCGTAGGCGATGTTTTCGCGAATGGTGGCGGCAAACAGCAGGCTCTCTTGTAGCACTACGCTGATCTGGGGTCGCAGGCTGTCGAGGGTGTAGTCGCGTAGGTCGTGGCCGTCGATCAGCACCCGCCCGGCGGTGGGGTCGTAGAGGCGCAGCAGCAGGCTCATCAGGGTAGACTTGCCGCTGCCGGAGGGGCCGACGACGGCAACCTGCTGCCCCGGCTGGACGGAAAGATTAAGCCCCTTCAGCACGGGCTGTCCGGGTTCGTAGGCAAACCAGAGATCCTCCAGGCGCACGGCACCGCCGAAGATGGGTGCGGGGAAGGCGTGGGGGCGATCGCGCACCTCCGGCTCGGTTTCCATCACATTCAAAATGCGCTCCCCCGAGGCGGCGGCCTTGGCCAGTCGCCCGGTGTATTTGGCAAAGTTTTGCACCGGCTTAAAGGCATTCTTGAGGTAGCTCAAAAACACCAGCACATCTCCCGGCGACAAGGCGTCTTGAATCACCAGCCTGGCCCCAAACCACAGCACCAGGGCAGTGCCCAGGGCAATCACCACATCGACGGTGCGCTCCAGGTGGGCAGCGAGGCGTTTGGTTTCAACCACGTCGTTCAGGCTGCGCTGGTTTTGTTCGGCAAAGACAGCGGCGAAAGCATTCTCCAGTGACAGCGCCTGCACTAGCTTAATCGCCGCTAGGGACTCCGCCGCCGTAGCTGCCACTGCCCCCTCCTGCTTGCGCTGCTGGAGCGAGGCGGTGCGAATGCGTTTGCTAAACCGGGTCGCGGCCAGCCAAAACAGCGGAAAGGTCACCGTTGAGAGCAGCGCCAGCCGCCAGTCGAGCCACACCATCACCACCACCATGCCCACTAGGGTCAGCAGGCTCGACACCAGGGGCAGGGCAGCAGTAATCAGCACCTCCTGCATGCGGCTGGCGTCGCCACTGACCCGCACAATCAAATCGCCACTGCGGGCCTGGCTGTGGTAGCCCAGGGAGAGGCGCTGGAGATGGCGATAGAGCTGGTTGCGCACCTGGGTCATGACTCGACTGCTGGCGATCGCCAAACTCACCGTATTCCAATAGGTCGCCAAGGCACGTAGACCAGTCAGAACCACGATCGCCACCACCGCCAGTACCAGCAGCAAAGCCGGATCCCATTCCGTTAGCGGTGTCGCATTGTCGCTCCGGGCAGGCACCAGCACGTAGTCAAAAATTACCTTCATCGGCCAGGGCTCAAGCACCCGCAGCCCCACGTCGGCCAGCAGGGCCAGCCCAGAGACCGTCAGCAGCGGCCACTGGGGCCGAATTAGCGGCCAAAAATATTGGCCAAATTGCCAAAGACCAGGAACAGCTTGGGTGAGGGAGGAAGAGCGATCCATAGCGGGGGTGGGGAGTGAGGGGAAATTGATGAAATCGCCGAGTTTAATGCTGCTCACAGGCCCGTTGCAAAACAGAGATTTAAACCGATCGCGGAGCCCAGCGGTAGGTTTGGTTTTCCAGCAGATCAGTGGTGCATTGCTGCGCTAAAGCACCCTACGGGTTGGGGGTGGGCGATCGCCAGAATTTTCTCAGCCACCGCATCCCAGGTGTGGTGGGCCAGAATGTGCTGCCGCGCCGCCCGCCCCAGGGTGCGTCGCCGACTGGGTGAACTCCACAGATCTTCTAGGGCCAGCGCCAGCGCCATGTCATCCCCAGGGGGACGGAGCAGCCCGGTGACGTTATCCACCACCAGATGCCGCAGCTGGCCAATGTCGCTGACCACCACCGGCAGCCCCGCCGCCATATATTCCACCACCTTGAGGGGGGAGAAATAAAAGTCGGTGCTGGCGGGGTAGGGGGCGACGGCCACATCCATTTGGGTTAGCAGGGCGGGAATTTGCTCGGGGGACACCGCCCCGGTCAGGCAGGTAGCTGAGGTCAGCTGTCGCTCAGCTAGCTCCGCCTCTAGGGAAGCCCGCTCAGGCCCATCGCCGACGATCAGCAGGCGGGCCTGGGGTACCCGCTGGTGCAGGTGATCGAAGGCGTTGACCAGGTGAGCCAGACCGTGCCAGGGCTTCAGCGAGCCCACGAACCCGACGGTAAACGCATTGTGCGATCGCCCCCCCAACTGCGCCTGGGTAAAGCGATAGTGGTTAACCCCGTTGGAGATGACGGTAACGCGATCGCCAACGCCCCAACCCGCCAGGTAATCCTTAATTTCTGCCGAGACGGCGATCAGCCCGCTGGCGGCGTGGAAAGCACGGTGGGCAATCTGTTCTGCCATGTCTCGATGTACCAGCCCCCGGTGCTGGATCTGCTCATTAATCAGCGGCGCGTTGACCTCCAGCAGGGCAGGGGTGTCAGTAGCCTGGGCCAGCTCCAGGGCGCTGTAGCTCCAGAGCGAATAGCGTTCGTAAATTAGGTCAAAGGGGCCAGTGCGCTCTAGCTCGGCCCGCAGAATGGGGTTGAGGGCGATCGCCGCCTGTTCTCGCTGGGCCAGGTCACCCTTGGGCACGGGCGGCAGCGGGTGCAGGGGAACCTCGGCCAGGTCAGCCGGGGGCAGGCCACCCGTTCGAACTGCAAACAGCTCCACCGCTGCGCCCTGGCGACGCAGAGCGCGAATCACCTCCTGCACATGGATGGAGCAGCCCTTTTGGCCAAACACCGGAATGCCGGGATCGGCGCAGATGTAGGCAATCCGCATAGGTCACACCTCCTGAAGTTGGGGAGTCGGCTGAAAGTGCGATCGCAGCTCGGCGGCGTTGCGGGCAATGTCAAATTCGGCTTCAATTAGCGATCGCGCCTTAGCTGCCAACGAGTCCCGCAGCGTGGCCTCCGTCAACAGTCGCCGCAGCGCCGCCGCCAGACCTTCGCTATCGCCCTGGCCTACCAGCAGCCCCGTGTTGCCATTACGAATAATTTCAGGAATGCCGGTGACATCGGTCGCGACGCAGGGAGTGCCCAGGGCCATGGCCTCCAGCAGCGCAGTGGGCAGCCCATCGCGGTTGCCGTCGCTGCCGATCACGTAGGGCGCGGCGAATACGGACGCCTGCTGCATGAGGCTAAAGACTTCCTGCTGAGGGCGAGGGCCGAGAATGTCCACCCAGTCGTCGAGGTGCAGGGCTTGAATCTGCGATCGCAGGGATCCCTCCAGCGGCCCGGTGCCCACAATTTGGCAGCTAAACTCAACGCCCCACTGGCGCAGCAGAGCGCAGGAATCGATCAGGTGGGTCAGGCCTTTCTTTTCTACCAAACGGCAGACCGAGAGAATGGTGGGCGATCGCACCGCCGGAGACTGGTAGTGCAGTTCCGCCAAATCCATACCGTTATAGATGCGTCGTACTCGGCCCGCATCGGCCCCAAAGTGCTGGCGCAGATAGGCGACGTTATAGTCGCTCACCGTCACCACCGACGCGGCATCTCGCAGCTTGCGGCGCAGATCGTCAGGGTCTACCGACTCGTGAAAAATATCCTTAGCGTGGGCGGTAAAGCTGTAGGGCACCTCAGCAAAGTGGGCCGCCAGCCGAGCCACGCTGGTGGCGACGCTGCCAAAGTGGGCGTGCAGGTGGCCAATGCCCCGCAGGCGAATCTCCTGGGCCAGCCACGCCGCCTGGTACACCACACTAGAGCGCTCCTCGGCGGCGTAGCCCAGCTTAGGCCACAGGTCAGGGAATATTTTGGCGGCTTCCCTTAGCTCTGACCAGAAGTAGTTGGCTGCGTTGGGGTTGAGCGTATCAATCGACGGATTGCGGCGACCGCGATCGGGCTTTTGCAGATAGGTAATTGGGGCTCGCACCCGAGCGATTTTGTCTTGAAAGTGAGTATCCGACGGCGGCCTCAGGGCAAAAATGTGAATTTCCGCACCCGCTGCCTCATGGGCCAGAATTTCGTTGACGATAAAGGTCTCCGAATAGCGCGGGTAGCGTTTGACGATGTAGGCAATAGCAGACATGGGGCGTAAGCGTGAGGATAGGCGAGATTGAGGGCGATCGCAGCGGGCCTGAGAACAGAACCCTGAGGCCAGAATTACGAGGCCTGAAGCGTAGGCATGGCAGTCTTGACCAAGAGCCGCTTCAGGTCAGCCACCAGGTTGCCGAGGCCGTTGAGATTAATCGCAGGGCGCTCAGCGGGGACGGCAATAGGCTGGTGCAGCCAGTGGGTCAGACTTTCAGGGCTGAGCTGGGTGGGGTGCAGCATATCGATCAGACCTTTGCGGCTCAGGCGATCGGCCCGAATCCACTGCTCTTGACGGGGGCTAATGCGGGGCACCACCAGGGCAGGTTTTTGATAGGCCAGAATTTCACAAGTAGTGTTGTAGCCCCCCATGGCCACCACCCGGCTGGCGCGCTCTAGCAGCAGCGTGGGTTCAGCCAGGTAGTTGACCAGGCGCAGGCGAGGGTTAGTCTGCGCTAGCAACCGTAGCCGCCGCTGAGCTTCCGCTGGCATAAAGGGGCCGGTCAGCAAAACGCCTAGGGTGTCCGCAGGAAAAGTAGCCTGGGCAAAGGCCTCAGCCAGAGCTGCGCCGTCTTGGCCACCACCGACCTGACATAGCACTAGCTCGCCGTTGTGCTTGGGGTCAGCTGGGTCAACGCTGGGCAGCCCCAGCTGCTGAATTTGGGCGCGGGCGGCAGTATTCACGTGCCTGGCCCGATCGCGCGAGTCGAGGTAGCCCAGAGGGCGCATCTTCTCCGCAATATCGGCGGGGAAGCGGTACTCGCGGCGCGGGTCATAAATAGCTGGGTCGCCGTAGATCCACACGGTGTCGTAGTAGTGGCGGATGGCGGTGATATTCTCAGCCCGTTTCCAGTCGCGGCGCACGGTGGCGGGGGTGTCGAGCACGTCCCGCAGGCCCAAGATGCAGCGGGTCGAGCGACGACGCAAGTACTCCAGCGTGGCGTCCAGTTCTCGCACGGCCCCTCGGGGGACATTATCGACAATCAGCACGTCGGGCCGAAAGTGTTTGACGGCGGCGAGAATGAGCTGCGATCGCAGCTGCACAATCTCCTGAAGCTCTAGGCTGAGCCGCCGCGCCGCGTACTGCCCATCGGCGTTTTTGTACAACGCGGGGAGCGTCAGCGTATCAATGCCCTCCGGCACCGGCAGGGCATTGGCGTCGCCCATGCCGCTAATCAGCAAAATATCGACCTCTAGGCCAGCACTGCCCAGCGCCTGGGCAATCAGCAGATTCCGGCGCTTGTGGCCCAGCCCCATAGTGTCGTGGGAATAGAGGACGATACGCGATCGCGACCCCCGAGCCGTAGCGGGTGGTGCTGGGGAAGGCTTCGCGTTCGGCGCAACCGTGCCCAAGGCAATCGCGGGAGTCGGCGACGCTGACACCAAGGTTGTCATAGGCTTATGAAGACGGTGGGGTGAGCGCAAAACAACCTCCTCAAATGGTAAAGCTAGTCATCGGCCTTAAACTGAGCTTAGTGACCAGATAATGGCGAACAATGTTCCAAAAAAGCCATATAATTCCTATTTATGGCTATATTTGGCTTTTTAAAGCTGGCATCTCTACTCTCAGCATGAAGCCTCTGTTTAAAGCCCCGGTGAAGGTTCCATGAGACCCTTCTCATGAACGAGAAGGCTACAGTCCCGAGTTAGTGCAGTGGTCATTTTGGATTTGGGTTGCTAAAGTAAACATGCTTTGATTTTTGTAAAGAAAATATTAATAAAACTTATGTCGGATTGCGTTTAATGCATGTTCACCGCCAGCGGTGAGGAGTTTCTAGAGCCTATGTCTGCGATCACTGTTTTTTGCGATTTTGACGGCCCCATTGCCGATGTGTCTGAGCGTTATTACGCCACGTATCGCCAGGGGCTGGAATGGGCGCAGGCTAATGCCCAGGCCGAGGGGAATCCAGTCGCCATTCGCCATCTATCAAAGTCACAGTTTTGGACTTTTAAGCAAAACCGGGTGCCCGACCGGCAGATTGCCCACTGGTCTGGGCTAGAAGGGGCAACCATTGATGCCTTCTTGGCGCAGGTCAGTCGCATCGTTAACCACGCCGCCCTGCTCGATCGCGACCAGGTGCAGCC
The DNA here is from genome assembly GCA_019358835.1 of Tildeniella torsiva UHER 1998/13D. Lineage (GTDB taxonomy): Bacteria > Cyanobacteriota > Cyanobacteriia > Phormidesmidales > Phormidesmidaceae > Nodosilinea > Nodosilinea torsiva. The sequence goes on along the minus strand of JAHHIH010000006.1, from coordinate 68,494 downwards.
CCAGGCTAGGCAAGCCCTCGATCTGCTGCACCAGTGTGGGGTGCGCGTGGTGATCGTCACCCTTCGTCCCCCCGATCAAGTGATGGATTTTCTAGACCAACACGATCTCCGCTGGGCCGTCAGCGATCTCTACGGCATGCCCCAGGCAGATGCCGCCTACAGCAACCAGGCGAATCATAAAATAGAGCGGCTGCGAGCGGCGATCGCCACCCAGCAGCGCCAGGGCTACGACCTCCGTCAAAGCTGGATGGTTGGCGACACCGAAGCCGACATCATGGCCGGTCAGGCTCTAGGCTTAGAGACAGTTGCCGTCACCTGCGGCATTCGCAGCAGCAGCTACCTCCAGGGCTTTCGCCCCACCCACCTGCTACCCGACCTGTGGACGGCCTGCCAAAAACTCCAGCAGCGAGTCACCCTAGGGGGTCGCGCTTAAGCCTTTCTAGCCAGAACTCCATCCACGCTGAGTTAGCCTAGATTCCTTACGAACCCGTCAATTAGAGGCTGTCATTCCCGCTTTTGCGGGAATCCAGGTTGGGCAACCTCCCTCATAGCAGGTTCCTGCCTAACTAGGAATCTTGAACCAAATTGCCCCTGCAGCCAAAGCTATAGGGGCAATTTGGGGATGTTCAAACATCAGGAAGTATGGGGTTATTCCTCACCCACCTACCCATCCACCCACCCACTTCTATGGCTCAGCGGCGTAGCGATCCCACCAGCGATTTAGGGGGTAGTACAGCGCTGGTGCCCACAGGCTGCTCAAAATAGCGGAACTCAGCGCTACACGCTGGTGATACATCCAGATTCTGCCGAGGGGCGGGTAAAGCGAGTTGGCCGACAAAAGCTGGTCAAAGCTAATCTGTAGTGCCAGCACGGTTTCTGCAATGACCGCCATGGCAAACACAATCAGCGCTACAGACACAATGTCTTCTTGCAGATAGCGCTGCTTCTGCAGGCGTGCCGTCAACACCCCGGCCACAATCAGGCTCAGGGTGTGGGTTGGGGTAGGGGCTGTCATGGCATCTTGTAGCAGGCCCAGCACTAGCCCAGCCAGGGCGGCCTCCCACTGGGTGCGCTTAATGCTCCAGGCCACGACCCAAATCAGCAGCCAGTGGGGGGCTACCCCCAGCAGTTCCATACCTGGTATGCGGCTGGGCAGCAGCAGCATACAGACCAGCACCGACGCCACGGTGACCAGGCTGTTGATCATCCAGGGCTGCCGCCATAAGGGCAGTGACGATGCCCTTACCCCTATGCTCATGGCCGAACCCCGTCGCCACTCTCAGGAATCACGCCATTCTCGGGTGTCGCCCCTGGCAGTACGGGTAAATCCACCGTTTCCTGGGGTTCAAAGGGATGAATAATGGCCCACTCTAAAATAGACAGCGGTGACGACAGCTGAATCACGGCCTCTGGAGCAGGGCTCTTGGTCAAATCGATCGATTCGATGCGCCCAATGGGAATGTCCTGGGGAAAAAGGCGGCTGTAGGAGGAGGTAACGATCACATCTCCAGCTTTGACATCGGGCAGTTTTTCAAAAAACTCCATCACCACCCGGTTGTTCGACTGCCCCCGTACCACCCCCATGGCGCGACTGCGGCTGACTTTAGCCCCCACCCGGCTGGTGGGGTCGCTAATCAACAACACCCGCGATGTGCTAGGAGATACGGCCACTACCCGACCGATCAGGCCGCCAGGGCCAGTAACCACGTGCCCGGCTGCCACATTGTCACGGCTGCCCCGGTTGAGAATCACATGCTGCCACCAGTGGTCAGCCCCCCGCCCGATTACTGTTGCCCGTACCCCGTCAAGGAGGGTAGCAGCTTCGTAGTCGTTAAGGGTTTGCAGAGACCGGTTTTGGTTTTCCAGTTCCACAATGCGCTGCTGAAGCTCAAGAATATAGCTGTTCTCAAACTGCTGCTCTCGGCTCATGCCCGGCTGTAGAGGCCGGGTCAGCCAGTGATAGGTTTCGTAAATAACAGCACCCTCATCGGCCCGCATAAGCCAAGCGGAGGAAATGGCCAGGGTAACCATTCCCGCTTTGAGGGCATGACGAGTCCACCAGCGGCGTAGGGCAAACATAAGTTCTGGGTAGATGACGACTCTGGGGGCAACTCTGGGGCTGCCCTACAGGCTCGATCGCCCGCTGAAAACTCGGCCCATTTGGCTAAAGTTTTCTAACACTCGCCCGGTGCCCAACACTACGCAGCTCAGGGGGTCGGCTGCCACATGCACCAATATGCCGGTTTCGTGGCTAATTAAGGTGTCTAGCCCCTTGAGCAAGGCGCCGCCGCCAGCTAGCATAATGCCGCGATCGATAATGTCAGCAGCCAATTCGGGAGGAGTGCGCTCTAGGGTGCGCTTAACAGCTTCAACGATGACCGAAAGCGGCTCAGCCATGCTCTCGCGAATCTCAGCGCTCTTAACCGTGACGGTGCGAGGCAGGCCCGACAGCAGGTGTAGACCCCGCACATCCATGGCGATCTCGTGGTCATCGGGGTTGGGGTAGGCCGAGCCGATAGTGATTTTGATTTCCTCGGCGGTGCGTTCCCCAACTACGAGGTTGTGCACTTTTTTCATATAGCTGGAGATGGCTTCGCTGAGTTCATCTCCGGCTACGCGTACTGACTCACTCAGCACAGTGCCCTGCAAGCTCAGCACGGCTACCTCGGTGGTGCCGCCGCCAATATCCACAATCATGTTGCCGGTGGGTTCAGCTACGGGCAGGCCTGCGCCAATGGCCGCAGCCACCGGTTCATCGATTAGGTATACGGTGCGGGCTCCGGCCTGCTGGGCGGCGTCCATCACCGCGCGCCGTTCAACCCCGGTCACACCGCTGGGAATGCCAATGACAATGCGGGGCGATACCAGAGTGCGGCCTTCATGCACCTGGCGAATGAAGTGCTTGAGCATGAGTTCGGCGGTGTCGAAGTCGGCAATGACGCCGTCTCGGAGGGGGCGAAGGGCCACCACGTTACCGGGAGTACGACCCAGCATGCGCTTAGCTTCTTCCCCAACTGCCAGGGGTTTCTTTTCAACCTGGTCGATGGCCACTACGGAAGGCTCTTGCAGTACAACCCCTTTGCCGGAGACGTACACCAGAGTATTGGCCGTACCGAGGTCAATACCCATATCGCGAGAAAATCTGTCGAAGAAAGCCACAGGCAATAACGCCCCTACATCAAGAAAAGACAGTGAACCAATGCTAAGGCATGCCCCTAAGGGCTGACATTGACATCGATGTGGATTCTATTACGTTTCGTATCAGTGCGTCTAGTAATCAAATATTTATCGGTAGGGGGAAAAGCCAAGGGGGCATTTCCGAAAGCTGCAAATTGACTGGAGCAGTAGGCCCTGAGCTTCAAAGGCGGCTTTACCACTATACAAAGGTGTATAGCCCTCTCCAGGACGGGTTTGATCGGTGCAGAGTTCCTGACGGATGATTGAGGTTTCGCCTACAATGCTGGGACGTGTGTTGGGCAAGCAGCTAATGACGATCAATGTGGTAACTCTGGTGGGCCGCGTGGGCACTGACCCAGAGGTGAAATATTTTGAATCGGGTACGGTGGTGTGCAACTTGACCCTAGCGGTGCGCCGACGGTCAAGCCGAGACGACAAACCCGACTGGTTTAACCTCGAACTCTGGGGTAAAAACGCCGAGGTAGCGGCCAACTATGTGCGTAAAGGCAGTTTGATTGGTATAAGTGGTGCCCTTAAGCTCGACCATTGGCAAGATCGCTCTAGCGGGGCAGCCCGCTCAAAGCCAGTAGTACGGGTAGATAAATTGGATTTGCTGGGATCCCGCCGGGACAATGAATCGCCGATGAACCACAGCGATGACGAATTTTAGCCCGCTCTTCATGCCCTTGACAGTAGATATCCATTCACTGGGTACAGACTGATACAGATACTCAACTATTGATTGAGGGATCAGATCGCGGGGCCGAACTCTTCAAGCCAGTCAAAGATTTGGCTGAGTTGTTCGGTGCTTACTAGCCCATACTGCCACAGCGCCATAGGTAATAGGTTTGTGGTTTGCCCTGCCTTGCGCAATCCCATCGCGATCGCCTCAGAGGACACCGCTAGTTCGGTTTGAAGAAACTCGATGAGCTGCTTTTGACGTTGGGATGGCATAGAAATCAGGGCAGAGGCCGGTAGTTAGCCCTTACTATAGTGGCTCTGGCTGAATACTGCCTCTGCCCTGAGAAATCCTGCTCTTAGGGCATGCTCTATCGCTCAGGGCGGCTTTCGAGATAGTTGGTGAGCCGGGTCAAGGTGTCATTGAGCTTTTCTTCGATGGTGGGCTCTGCTGCTGCCTCAGCCTCATCTTTCCGCTTTAATTTTTCAAAGGCGCGGATCATCAAGAAGATCACAAACGAAATCACCACAAAGTTAATGACAGCGGAGAGAAACAGGCCGTACTTGATGCCGTTGGCAGAAAGATTGGCAATATCCTCTACCCCTGCTGCCTGTAAAGCCGGATTTAGCAGAACAGGAGTGATGATATCTCCGATAAACGAGGTGACCACAGCATTGAAAGCTGCGCCGATGATCACAGCGACAGCTAGGTCAATGACATTGCCGCGCATGAGAAACTCCTTAAAGTCTCTCGCGAAGCCGCCTGCGGAATTCACCGCCCGATCTCGAGTTTGTCTGTTAGCCATGTCTCCTCAATCCTTATATTTAATTTAAGACCATATGGTATGCGACTAAAACAATATCAGCGTTTCAAAGGCTTTATTCTGTTCGGAATCCTGAGACGGCAAAAACAGAGACTTAAAGTGCGGTTAACCTCCCAAAGACGACCGGGCTATAGAATTGCGGCAGCCATGGGAAACCGCTGCGCCCTGGTAGAACCCATCCAGAGCGAGAGCAGAGGCATTGATTTGAGAACAACCCCTAGGAGCGAAGCGAACCCATGCTGAAACCGATTCAAGTTGTTGAGCTGTTGATGACGACCCCGAGCCATCAAGACTTTCAGGCTGGGGATACGATTTTTGAGGTGGGTGCCCTAGGCAATTGTATGTACGGCGTCATTCAAGGAGAGGTCGATCTGTGGGTCAATGGCCGCGTGTTTGAAACGATCTCTGCTGGCGACGTGTTTGGTGAAGGGGCGCTGGTGCAAATTCCCCATGTGCGGGCCTCTACGGCGGTGGCGAAGACCGACTGCCGCCTAGCTTTGGTCGATGAGGCTCACTTTAAGTTTTTGGTGCAAGAGACACCGCTGTTTGCCCTGGAGGTGATTCGCAGCCTCTCGACCCGGCTGCGGGCGGCCAAGGCAGCAGCTTAGGGGGGATGGATAGGGCGATCGCCTTCATGGTTCCTTGTCGAGACCGAGCTGTATGTTTAGCCACCCTTTTGGTGGCGGTGGCCGTCCTATCCTAAACTGCACCTCAGGACGTTAGTGAATACGGTTTAGACCGAGGAGTGACAGGATGGACGCAGCCGCCCTTTGGCAACGCTATAAAGACTGGCTCTACTACCACGAAGGTCTGGGCTTTTACCTAGATGTCAGCCGCATGGGGTTTGACGATGCCTTTGTCGCCGAGATGCAGCCCCGCTTTGCGAAAGCTTTTGCCGATATGGCCGCGCTGGAAGCTGGAGCGATCGCCAACCCCGATGAAGACCGCATGGTTGGCCACTATTGGCTGCGCGATGCCGACCTAGCCCCCACCCCCGAGCTCAAACAAGATATTCTCGACACGTTGACCAGCATTGAGCAGTTTGCCAGCCAGGTGCGCACGGGCGGCATTTATCCCCCTGGTCAGGAACGTTTCACCGAGGTCCTCTCCATTGGCATTGGTGGCTCGGCTTTGGGGCCGCAGTTTGTAGCCCAGGCCCTAGGGCCTGACTTTCCGCCCCTGGCGATTCACTTCATCGACAATACCGACCCCGAGGGCATCGATCGCATCCTGGCCCGACTCGAAGACAAACTGCCTACCACCCTGGTGATCGTCACCTCTAAGTCGGGGGGCACCGCCGAAACCCGCAACGGCATGGTCGAAGTGCGCACCCGCTTTGAGCAGCGGGGGCTGAACTTTCCCAAGCAGGCCGTCGCCATCACCGGGCGAGGCAGCAAGCTCGAAAACCAGGCCCTCAGCGAAGGCTGGCTAGCCACGTTCCCCATGCGTGACTGGGTGGGAGGCCGCACCTCTGAGCTATCGGCGGTGGGGCTGCTGCCCGCTGCCCTGCAAAACATCAGCATTCGCTCCATTCTTGGCGGTGCACGCGAGATGGATGCGGCCACCCGCGTGCCTGATCTGCGCCGCAACCCCGCCGCCCTAATCGCTCTGGCCTGGTATTACGCGGGCAACGGCAAAGGCGAAAAAGATATGGTGGTGCTGCCTTACAAAGACAGCCTGCTGCTGTTTAGCCGCTATCTACAGCAACTGGTGATGGAATCGCTAGGTAAGGAAAAAGACCTAGACGGCAACCTGGTCTACCAGGGCATTGCTGTCTATGGCAACAAAGGCTCTACCGACCAGCATGCCTACGTGCAGCAGCTGCGCGAGGGCGTGGCCAGCTTCTTCGTCACCTTCATTGAAGTACTGAAAGACCGAGCTGGCGATTCGGTGGAGATGGAGCCCGGTGCCACCAGCGGCGATTTTCTGTTTGGCTTTTTGCAGGGCACCCGCAAAGCCCTCTACGAAAACCAGCGCCAGTCCATCACCTTGACCATTCCTGAGGTCAATGCCCACACCGTAGGGGCCATGATCGCGTTGTACGAGCGGGCGGTGGGCTTCTACGCGTCGCTGGTGAATATCAACGCTTACCACCAGCCAGGGGTTGAGGCGGGCAAACTGGCCGCCGCTGGAGTGCTGGATCTGCAACATGCCATAGTCAACGCCCTGGCCCAAAGCTCAGGGCCGTTGACCCTAAGTGAACTGGCTGCCGCGGCGGGAGCGCCTGACCAAGTGGAGACGATCTATGCGATCGCCCGCCACCTCCACACCAACCAGCGCAGCCTGGTCATCCAGGGCAACCCCGGACATCCCGATGCGATCAAGATTGCGGCCTTGCGGTGAGGGAGTGGGGAGTGGGGAGTAGGGGGTAGGCTCTTTCTTTACCCCTCACCCCCTACCCTTCACCCTTAATCCGGAATCCACACGTAGGGGCTGCCCGACACCGCAACGCCCTCGGTCTTAGAAAAGCGGATCACTACCAGCCGCGAGCTGTCGAGGCCCAGGTCGAGGTAGCCGCTGGCCCAGACATCGGAGCGCACCACGCCGGTAATTTCGAGCCGATAGCCGCCAGGGGGCAGGTAGAGAGTTTCCTGGCGATCGAAGTTGTGGGGGCGATACACCAGGCGGTCGTTGAGGTAAACTGCACCCCATTCGTCGCCTTGGGCATCGAACTCGATCCTGACCTGCTCGCTCTCGGGCTCGGGGCGGGGATAGGGCAGAATAATGATCGACGGCTGGCGAAAAATGTTGGGCGATTGTCGAATAATCACCCGTCGGTTCGAGCGAATGACGCGGTCTGGCTCAGTGGTGGTGCCCTCCTGGGCCTGGGCGATCGGGGCGCAGGGTAGGGCGATCGCCACAGCTACACCCCAGAGGAGCCAACCCCAGCGCCGGGTCGATTTTCCCGGTACGGTCTTTGCCTCCGGTTCACCAGAATACTTACTTCTATCTGCCCCAACCACCATCCCGCCACTCCTTAAACTCGCGATCCCCAACCCGATGGTAGTTGCCCCTATTCTCAATCTAGAGAAACCTGTGACTCTTGGCCAACTGGCGGCCTATCGGCGGGTAGATATCCACACCTCAGGGCTGCTCACCCAATTCAGTAAAGTTGACTAAAATTTAGATAAGGAAAAACGGTTTGCCCAAACTTAGCGGCTAAGCTAGCTCTGAACTCTGATTCAGCTTGTGCGATGGTCAAAGACCGGCCCAGGAGGGCCATCGCCCTGACCTGGGCACCTAAATCTATTTTGCCAAATCTATTTCGTCGTAGAGGATAGGGCTTTGAGTAATACCAGCAACTTTCGTGAAGCGATTAGCAAGGCCAAAGGGCAAACCCTGGTTGGCCCCAACGTTATTAAGAATGCCCTGCCCTATGTCGGCGGCGGGCTGATCTTGACCGCTCTGGGTTCCTTTGGCGGCCTGAGCGTGATGGCCAGCAACCCGGCCATCTTTATGCCCACTTTCTGGGTGGCATTCATTGCCCAGATTGTGCTTTTCTTTGTGGCGATGAACGTCGCCTCGAAGGGCAACAACGGCACTGCTCTACCTCTGCTTGCTACCTATAGCTTGCTGACGGGCTACACCCTCAGCGGTCTGCTGGCCGTGGCCCTGGGTACGTCTGGAGTTGGTGTCACCGGCATTGGCTTTGCGGCGCTGTCCTGCGGCATCGTCTTCATTGCGGCTCGCCAGATTGGCTCTAACCTGTCAGAAGAAGACGGCTTTGCCCTCACTAAAACCATCGGCATTGGTGTGGTCGCCATCCTGATTGCGGTAGTGGGTCAGTTTGTCTTCTCCTTGTTTGGCGGCCCCATTCCCCAGTTTCTCGACATCGCCATTTCGGCCTTTGGCGTACTGGTGTTCTGCGGCGCTTCAGTGGTCGATTTCTTCATTCTGCCTCGCACCTACAAAGATGAGCAGTACCTATCGGCGGCACTGTCGATGTACCTCACCTACATCAACCTGTTTGTCTTCATTCTGCGTCTGCTGATCGCCATCAACCGCGACTAGTACGCTGATAGGGTTTACCTCCCTAGTGAACCGAAGTCCCGGAGCCGAATGGGTTCCGGGACTTTTGTTTGCCCCGTCTCGGCCATTTTGGTCAACTACAGACCTTGGATCCTCTGCCAACCTGCTCAACTAAAAACGGCGTTTCGCGCCCCATCCTTCCTATACTGATACCTTGGTGCCCGTTACCCTTAGTCACCCCGGATCAGTTTTAAGGAGTCCCATGTCTGTCATCCGCGCTCTGCATCAACAGTTGGTCAGCAAAGAACGCTCTGCGGTGGAGATTACTCAGAGCTACCTCGACCAAATTGCAGCCCTGGAACCCCAAATCCGCAGCTACCTGACCGTGACGGGTGACCAAGCCCTGGCCCAGGCGGCCCAGGTGGACGACCGTATTGCCGCTGGGGAAGACATTGGCCCGCTGACCGGTATTCCCATTGCCCTGAAGGACAACCTCTGCACCCAGGGGGTACGCACCACCTGCGGGTCGAAAATTCTCGAAAACTTTGTGCCGCCCTACGAGTCAACAGTGACTGGGAAACTGCGGGATGCTGGGGCGATCGCCCTGGGCAAAACCAACCTTGATGAGTTTGCCATGGGCAGCTCCACCGAAAACTCCGCCTACCAGATCACCGGTAACCCCTGGGATGTGACTCGGGTGCCGGGCGGCTCCTCGGGTGGCTCTGCCGCCGCCGTGGCCGCTGGGGAATGCGCTGTGGCGCTGGGATCAGACACGGGAGGTTCTATTCGTCAGCCTGCCTCGTTTTGCGGCGTAGTTGGGCTAAAGCCCACCTATGGGTTGGTCTCGCGCTTTGGCCTGGTGGCCTACGCCTCGTCGCTCGATCAAATTGGCCCCCTAGCCCGCACGGTGGAAGATGCGGCGCTGCTGCTCCAGGGCATTGCCGGCCACGATCCCAAAGACTCCACCAGTCTGGATGTGAAGGTGCCTGACTACACCCAGTATCTCAAAACTGATCTCAAGGGCCGCAAGGTCGGCATCATCACCGAAACCTTTGCCGCCGAGGGCATTGATCCCGCCGTTAGAACGGCTACCGAGAAAGCCATCCAGCAGCTCAAGGAGCTGGGAGCTGAGATTCAAGAGATCTCCTGCCCCCGCTTCCCCTACGGGCTGCCCACCTATTACATCATCGCGCCCTCAGAAGCATCCTCAAACCTTGCCCGCTACGACGGCGTTAAGTACGGTGTTCGCAATAACAATGACAGCCTGATGTCGATGTACACCAAAACCCGTGCTGAGGGCTTTGGTGCCGAGGTGAAGCGGCGCATTATGATTGGCACCTATGCCCTCTCGGCGGGCTACTACGACGCTTACTACCTGAAGGCCCAAAAGGTGCGCACCCTGATTAAGCAAGACTTTGAGGCTGCCTTTGGCCAGGTGGATGTGCTGGTGTGCCCCACGGCCCCCACTACCGCTTTCAAAGCGGGCGAAAAGGTAGATGACCCTCTCAGCATGTATCTGTCGGACTTGATGACGATTCCGGTGAACCTGGCGGGGCTGCCGGGGCTGAGCCTGCCCTGTGGTTTCGATGACCAGGGGCTGCCCATTGGGCTACAGCTGATTGGCAATGCCCTGTGCGAAGACCTGCTGTTTGAGGTGGGCTATGCCTACGAGCAGGCCACAGAGTGGCACAATCGGGTGCCCTAGAGATGAAAAATCGGCACAGGGGAGTATGGGGAAGCGGGGCAAATACCCCATAATAGGCAGCAAGCAAAGGGCAAAGTTCTGTCAACCGTCACTGGTTCTCAACACCCACTCGCTTACTCACCTACTTCCCTTCTTTCCATGCCCATTGTCAAACTTCTCTTCGGTGTTCTGGGCATTGCAGGGGTCATCTATCTTTCGCTATGTAGCTGGCTGTGGTTTGCCCAGCGGCGGCTGATGTATCTGCCCTGTCCGGCTATGGGCGTGACTCCGGATGCGTTTGGCGTAGCCTACGAAGATGTTTGGATGCCGACGGATGGGGCGGGGCAGCTGCACGGCTGGTGGCTGCCAGCTAATCCCGGTAATGATCTCACCATTTTGTATCTCCACGGCAATGCTGGGAATGTTTCTAGCAATTTGGGCAAGGCGCTGCAGCTGCGATCGCTAGGGGCCTCTGTGCTGACCATCGATTACCGTGGCTATGGCCAGAGTTCTGGCCCCTTCCCCACCGAGCAGAGGCTATACGAAGACGCTCTAGCGGCCTGGCGGTTTTTGCAGGTTAAGAAGGGTGTCATGCCTCAACATTTGGTGGTCTACGGTCATTCCCTCGGCGGCGCGATCGGCATTGAGCTGGCTAGACATGTGCCGAATCTGGCAGGGCTGGTGGTCGAAGCGTCGTTCACCTCCATGTCTGATATGGCGACCCTCTCGCAGTACAATCGCTGGTTTCCAGTGCGGCAGTTGCTTACTCAGCGGTTTGAGTCGATCGCCAAGGTCAACCGCCTCAAGGTGCCCACCCTCTATCTCCACGGCTTGGCGGATGCCTCAGTACCAGCGGTGATGAGCGAGGCGCTTTACCAAACTACGGGTGGCCCAAAATCCCTGTGGCTGGTGCCCAATGCCGACCACAACGACCTGCCTGACTGGGCGGGCGATGAGTTTGAGCAACGGCTGCGTCAGTTCTTGCAGGACTATGTGCTGGTTAAGCACTAACAGAACGGGGTAAGGCGATCGCCACTGTTCAAATTTGCCAACCCATCTATCCATCTACTCTCTTACCCACTCACCCCCAGTGTCAGTCCCCAGATCAAAAGCTGGCCCGTTGCACCGGGAACATGATCTATCGCCCGCAGACGCCAAGATCCTTGGGCTGGCTGGCCTAAAAGCCGTAATAGCACAGGCGTTGTTTGCAGCGTGTAGGTGGTGCGCAGTTCTGTTTGGCGTCCTAAAGTGCGGCCCTGAATAAGGACTGTAGTGCCGTTGGGGGCAATCAGGGTCAGGCTGATGTCTCCCAAAAACGGATGGTCAAGGCTGACCTCGACCTGCACGTCGGTGACGATGCCGGTGGTAGCCACAGCCACGTTGCTCTCTACTCCACCCGGTCGATTGTCGGGTATGCCCTGGGCAGCCTGGTTTTGCTGCTGCACTACCCGCCCTAGCTGTCGCCCCACAAAGGCCCGCCGCTGGGCCTCGCGCACCGCCGCCGCCGCATCGACCTTGCCGTAGCCAAACCACTGGGAGTGGCCACTGGCGTTGTAGGTGCCGTGTTGAAGGCCGAGCTGGGGGTCGGGGGTGCGATCGACAATTTTGTCGGCGGTGGCCTGCAAAATTTCGCGCACCTGCCGGGCCGTCAGGCTGGGGTTAACCGAGAGCATCAGCCCCGCCACCCCCGCCACCACCGGGCAGGAGCTAGAGGTGCCGCCAAAGGTGTTGGTGTAGTCTTCGCCGGAGTAGCCTGCGGCCTGGGTGCGATCGCTCGTCACCATCCCCCGCCCCGGCTGGTACTGGGTCAGCGGCGGTCCAGTGGGCACATTACCCACCTGGGGCAGAGCCATATTGGGCGGCGCGTTATTGCTGGGGGCCGCCACGGCGATGTGTTCGCCCCAGTTGCTATAGGCGGCCTTGGTGCCCAGACTGGTCGAGGCCGACACCGCTATCACATCGGGGTGAATGGCAAACCCGCTCAGCCACCGGGTGGGGCCGCTGAGCGCGTTTTTGGGCCACTGGGTTTCGTTGATGGTGCCGCTGACGGGGCGGTTGGCGTTGCCCGCTGAAAAGACAATGACGCAGCCTTTGCCGTTGCGCCCGGTGGTGGCGGCTCGGGTCAGCGCATTGGTCTGCCGCAGGGTAAGGGGAAAGTAGTTCGCCGCCGGTGACCAGCTACAGACGATCACGGCGGCTCCCCGGCGCACCGCCTCGTCAAACAGCTGCTCGATCGCCCCGTCGTCGATAAAGCCGGTGGTGCGAATCGGTAAAAAGGCACAGCCGGGAGCCACTCCGACGATGCCCGTGGTATTTTCTTCGCCAATGGCCAGCCCGGCGACAGCGGTGCCGTGGTTTTCATCCTGCTTGGCGGGCAGGGGCAGGGCGTCTTTATCGCGCAGATCTAACGGTGCCACCAGCTTGCCCATCCCCTGGAGATCGGGATGGTTGAGGTCAAACCCGTCGTCGCTGACGGCAATCACCACCGACCTAGATCCTCGGGTAATATCCCAAGCCGCTTCCGCTGAAATGTGCGACCCTGGCACTAAGCTGGGGCCACCGTTGTGAAACAGGTGCCACTGCTGGGGATAGCGATCGTCCGTGGGGCGGTAGAGGCTGCCGGTTTCGATGGCCAAATTAGGTTCTGCCGCCAGCACCATCTCCAGGGCCATCAGTCGGTTGGCAATTTTGATCGGATTTTCGATCGCCGCTGGGGTAACCCGCACCACAAAGGTTTTGGGCATGCCCTCTAGCGGGTTTTCGATGGCAATGCCCAGGCTTCCCAGAAGAGCGTCAATTGTGTCCTTGGTCGTGTCGGGGGCAAACTGCACCGTGAGCTGGGCGGTGAGATAGACCCAGGTTTGAGGGCTATCGACCAAGCGGTAAACGTGACTGGCAAAGCGCACCGTCGGGTCTTGGCGGGCCGTGGTTAGCGCTGCTTCCAAACTGTTTTCGGCCATCTGCCACTCTACCAGCTGCCCTCCGGCCACTGGGCGCACAGCAAGAGGATTCAGGCGCTGTTGCAGTGGTGCTAAGGCCGAAGCTGCCGTGAGCCGAGTGGTGAAGCGGGCGGGCACTTTTTCGAGCAGCAGCTCTTCGCCGCCGCGCTGCAAGATTTCTCCTCGAAAATTGCTGCGGGGACCGTTGGGCAAACGAGCATCGGAGGGAAAGGCGGTCATTGATGAGTTGGCCCCCGGCGGGAACTTTTTGCCACTGGAGTAGTCTGTGACATGGCTATGGTGTTAACCCGATATACCCTAGGACAGTTGCCTGACTGGGTTGGAAATCGGTACTGCGCCATACCGAGATGATAAGATACCCCAGTGATTTTCTGTTTAATTGTCCCTCACTGCTTTGTTGTCCCTCACGGCGTTTTACTCTATGGTCGTCTTTACCCGTTTTCTGCGTCAGTCTTGGGGCGGTTGTGCCGCCGCCGCCCTATCTATTGCCCTGGTTGCAGGGGGATCTGGGGTGGCCCTGGCCCAGGAGGGTAGTGGCTCTGACCCGGTGCGACCGCTGAACCAGGCTAGTAGCTCTCTCAGCATTGCCTCGGGGCAGCAGTTGATGGCTGAGGCCAGTGCCGCGATCGCCGACCAAAACTACCCCCTCGCGGAAGAAAAGCTCAAGGCGGCAAAGGATAGCTTCAACCAGATCTCAACCTACTACCAAGAGCTGGCCCAGATGTTTGTCGGCGTTGACACCCAGATCAACCGCAGCAACCGAGAAAAAGCGCTTGAAACTGCTCAGCTGCGCGATCAGGCTTCTTACCAGCTGGCGCTGGTCTATCGTTCGCAAAATCAGGCCAGTGAGGCGGTGCCCCTGCTGATGGAAATTCTCCGCAGCCAGCAGCCCACCCGCGATCTGGGCCAGCGGGCCTATCAACAGCTGTTTGAGCTGGGCTTTGTCGATGAACCCTACAATGGCCGGGCGGCTGCCACCCCAGTCGAACCGGCTGAGCCAGCTGAGGCAGTCGAGCCAGCTGCGCCGACTGAATAAGCGATCGCCCCTCCATCTTTCTCAGTCAGCTATGGCTAGATTCCATGCACCCGGTTAACGACTGGAGACTGCTCCTGGCAATATGGTCTCAGGGGATTTGAGTACCCCAGCCATCTATCCCCCAAGGAAACTGTCCATGATTACTCCCGACCAGGTTAGCACCATGATCAAAGCTGGCCTTCCCGATGCCGATGTGCAGGTGCAAGATTTGACCGGTGGCGGTGACCATTACCAGGTGGTTGTGGTTTCATCGCAGTTTGCGGGGCGCAGCCTGGTGCAGCAGCACCAACTGGTGTACGGGGCAGTGCGCGAAGCCATGTCCTCCGAGGCTATCCATGCGTTAGCCTTAAAGACCTATACCCCAGAAGATTGGGCCGCTCAAAGCGCCTGACCCTGGGCCTCGCTTTGTCTTAACCGTTTGTTCTGTTCTGCAAGGGTATCAACGCTATGGATTCGGCAACTAAAGAAAGACTCGATCAGCTGGTGCAAAACAACACCATCATGGTGTTTATGAAGGGCAACAAGCTCATGCCCCAGTGCGGGTTCTCCAACAACGTCGTGCAGATTCTCAACGTTCTGGGAGTGCCCTTTGAGACCGTTGACGTGCTGGCCGATGCAGATATTCGCCAAGGCATCAAAGAGTACTCCAACTGGCCCACCATTCCCCAGGTGTACGTCAATGGTGAATTTGTTGGCGGTTCCGACATTCTCATTGAGCTGTACCAAAACGGCAAGCTTCAGGAAATGGTGGAAATTGCCATGGCCTCCTAGGGTTTTGGGATAGCCAGACCGGCTAAGTTGTTCTATAGCAAGTTTGAACTCAGCTCAGCCCCGAGTAATCGAGGGCTGAGCTGAGTTGTTTGGGCTGATCCCCAGATCTGCTGCGCTTCAAGCGGTATAGGTTGCCCCTAGGCCGAGCGATCGCAGCCCCCGGCGGTAGGTAATCGAAGTTTTATCGGCCCCAATGTGCGATTCTGCTGACATATCGAGCGGCAAATCTTCGGGGTATTGGGCTTCTACCACCTGCTTATCTTCCTCAAACACCTGGTAGTTAAATTCGTACACGGGTTCTAGGGGCATATCCTTATCAAAATTGCGGCAGATGGGCACAAACACCCGAGTCTTACGAGCCGAGATTGGGCTCGCCGCATTGAGAATACACAGCCGCCCCTCTCCTGGAAAGTGCACCGTCAGCCGGGCCGTAAACGGTAGGAACACCTCAAACACCCGCAGCCACTGAAAGTCTGCCGGCGCGCGGTCTTGCATGGCTTTTGGGAAATTGCTCACGCTGCTGAGATACTCTGCCCGCAGGCCGTGCTCAGTCGGGTTAACCTCATAGCGCGGCACCACTGGATTGTTGATATCGCCGAAGGTGTCGGTATGCACCCAGGCGAAATGAGCTACATCCAAAAAACCTTCGATCTGTCGGCCTGCCGCTGCCTCTAGGTCTACAGTATCGGGCAAAATTTGCTGATAGTCGGGGTCATTCCACTCGGGCAACTCGGGTAGGGGGTATTGGTCACTGCCGCTGAGGGTCGTCCAGATCAGGCCATAGGCTTCTTTGGCTGGGTAGGTTTTAAGGCACAGTTTTTTGGGAATGCTGGCCTCTGGGTTCGCGGGCACCTTGACGCACTGACCATCGGCAGCGTAGTGGAAGCCGTGGTACTTGCAAACCAGATGGTCGCCCGCTACCCAGCCCATACTGAGGGGAATGCCTCGGTGCAGGCAAATATCGTTGGCCACCGAAAGACCGCCAGCCGTGCGCCAAATTACCAGCCGCTGATCGAGCAGGGTAGCGGTGACGGGGCGATCGCCCACATCGCGGCTAAAGGCAATGGGATACCAGAACGGGTAAAGCGCATCCCAGTCTGATTCGGTAAAAGTGCATCCCCTTGGGTAGGTCTGTTGATGGGCCATAGCAATGCCTTCCAAAATATCCTGTTAGGCATAGCAGACTCCATCAGCCTCAGTCTGATGCTAGCAATACAGCGCCGCAGCACCCCGGTCTTTCCCCAGGTTGGTATGGTAAACCAGGCAAATGAATCCTTCGCTATGACCACAACTGCTCTGCCCCCGGCCTTTCAGCAGCGTCTTGACGGCGCTGCGATCACGCGCCCGATGGTGCGACTTTGGCTGTTGGCCGCCAGCTTAATTGCCCTAGACGGGTTTGACTTTTTTATTATTGGAGTTGCCCTACCGTTTTTGCAGCGTGACTTAGACCTGGGGCCAGCGGCGGTTGGGGCTGTGGCGGCGGCGGCGATCGCTGGTTCCCTGCTGGGCTCGCTATTCCTCGGCCCGCTCACCGATAAGCTGGGCCGCCAACCCATGCTGATTGCCGATGTCATTCTATTTGTGGTGGCTACCGCTGGCACAGCCCTGGCCTGGAACCTGTCGTCGCTACTGGTCTTTCGGGTATTGGTTGGGGTGGCGATCGGGGCCGACTATCCCATCAGCGTGGCTTACATCGTCGAAAATGTGCCCACGCGCCACCGCGATCGGCTAGTTATTGGCGCGTTCTCGTTTCAGGCCGTGGGGGCGCTGCTGGGGGCGCTGGTAGGCGTCGCCATTCTGTACGGATTTTCGGTGGGCTATCCCGGCGACGAGCAGATAGCGATTCACTATGCCTGGCGCTGGATGCTTGGGGTGGGGGTGGTTCTAGCGCTGGGGGTCGCGCTAGCCCGTCTGGCGGTCTCCTTTGAAAGCCCCGCTTACCTGCTGGCCCAGGGCGACTATGAAGGGGCATCTGCCATAGCCTCTGAGCTGTTGGGGGAGCCCATTACCCTAGAGCCCGATCCCATGTCACCAGACAACCACCCTAAGCTGCGCTATCGAGACCTGTTTGCGCCGATCTATCGCCGTCAGACGCTGCTGGCTGCGGTGCCCTGGTTCTTGCAGGATATTGCCACCTACGGCGTGGGCATTTTTACCCCGGTTATTTTGGGCGTTTTGGTGTTTAGCGGATCGTCGGATCTGGTGGCGCAAACCCTGGCCTCAGCTAAGGGCTCGGCTCTAGTCGATGTCTTCTTAATCCTCGGCTTTGTTCTGGCGGTGCTGCTGGTGAAGCGGCTGGGGCCGATCGCACTGCAAATCGTTGGTTTTTTAGGTATGGCCCTAGGGCTAGGGCTGCTGGCGGCTTCGGCAGGGCTGCCAGCCGAGAGCCGCGCGGCAATGGGGTTGATTTTTGGCGGCTTTCTACTGTTTAACCTGTTGATGAATGCCGGCCCCAATGCCACCACTTTTCTCCTGTCGGGGGCCGTGTTTCCGGCTGCGATTCGAGCGAGTGGGGCCGGGTTAGCGGCGGCCATCGCCAAAGCTGGGGCGGTATTAGGCACCTTTGGGCTGCCGGTTCTACAGCAGGCTTTGGGGCTGGCTCCAACCCTAGGGCTGTTGGCGGGGTTGTGCGTCATGGCGTCCCTGGTGACGTGGGCCTATCGCCAGGCAGTAGACCCGCTAAGGCTGGTGGAGGATGGGGCGATCGCCGACTCCGTGCATGAGGTCTCGGCTTCCTGGCGGTAGCGGGCTGGCGCTGAGCAGCGCCGAAGCCTCGGCCGCAGGCATGGGCTTGGCCCAGTAGTAGCCCTGGCCAAACTCACAGCCCAGCGATCGCAGTGCTGCCGCCTGCTCCTGGGTCTCAATGCCTTCGGCAATCAAGTCCATCCCCAGGGTGTGGCCTAGACCAATAATGGTGCGCACAATCTCGTGGTCTTCGCGGCTGTCTCCCATATTGCGAATGAAAGACTGATCGACCTTTAGGGTGTCGATGGGGAATCGTCGCAGGTAACTCAGCGATGAGTAGCCGGTGCCAAAGTCGTCCATCCCCAGTTTGCAGCCCAGGGCTTTGAGCCCCAGCATTAGGTCGATGGCGGTCTCAACATCCCCCATGACCATGCTCTCGGTAATTTCAAGCTTGAGGCGGCGGCCGTCGAGGTTGGTCTCCCGCAAAATTTGCCCCAGCTGGTCGGCTAGATGGGGCTGTTCAAACTGTCGCCCCGATAGGTTGACGCTGACCATCAAGGGGTGGTTAGGGAAATCTTCTTGCCACTGACGGGCCTGGCAGCAGGCAGTGCGGCAGATCCACTCGCCCAGGGGCAAAATCAGCCCCGTCTCTTCTGCCAGTGGAATAAACCGCATGGGAGACACAAACCCCTGGCGGGGATGCTGCCAGCGGATCAGGGCCTCAAACCCGGCCACATCCCCCCTTTCGAGGTCAACAATGGGCTGGTAGTAGAGCACAAACTCTTCGTGGGCGATGCCGTGGCGCATCTCGGTTTCCAGTGTGAACTGGTCGGCGGCCGTGGCCATGCTGGCCGCAAACACCTGGTAGCGGGTTTGGCCAGAGCGCTGGGCGCGATACATGGCGGTTTGAGCATCGCGCAGCAGGTTCTCAGCGGTGTGAGCCTGCTGGGGTTGAGGTACTACAATCCCGATGCTGGCGGTCATGGCAATGTCTTGGTTATTTAGGCTAAAGGGCTCTCCCAGCGCCTGCTGGATGGCATTGGCTAGATTGGTCAGAAACTCCTGATCGCTTTGCCGCAGGGCCAGGGCAAAGTCATCGCCGTTGACCCGACCCAGCTGGGCCGTGCGGGGAATCACCCGTCGCAGGCGCTTAACCATTAGCAGCAGCAAGCGATCGCCCGTGGCCTGCCCCAGACTGACATTCACCTGCTTAAAACGGTCAAACCCCACCACCATAATGCCCGGTGGGCTGAGGTGCTGCCGCCCGGCCAGGGGCGACAGGTGTTGATTCAGGTGATTGAGCCAGGCCTGGCGATTGAGCAGCCCCGTGGGCAGATCGCGGCTGTAGGTATAGAAGAGCCGATGGGCCATAGTCACTGCCAGGGCCAGGGAAAACCCCACCGAGGGTTCTAACACCGGAATCCAAACCGTGTGGAGAAAGAGCCCCCAGCCCAGAGAATAAAGTAGCCCCAGGGCTGTCAGACTCCCGAGACCAAGCCCTAAAGGATGGCCAAACTGCCAAGCTAAAATCCCCCCGACTATGGCCCAGCCCCATAGCCACAGCCCCTCTCCCCATCGAGGCCAAAAGCTAAAGGTCGAGCGCTGGTGCTGAGCGATATCGAGCAGGTGGCTGATGATGTGGGCATGGATGATAACGCCAGGGGCATTAAAGGTTTCGATATCGTTGCTGTAGGGGGCATACAGCATGTCTTTGTCGTTGCTGTAAGGGGTGTACAGCATGTCTCTGAGGCTGGGGGCGAGGGAGCCTATGACCACAATGCGATCGCGAATTTGATCGGGGTCTACCTGCCCTGCCATAAGCTCGCTCCAGGACACTGTAGGAGCTGGGCTGTAGCGGCTGCGATAGTTCAGTAGCGTTTGATAGCCGCGCGTGTCAGCCCGCTGGTAGCCCCCGTGATAGGTCTCCAGGGGCAAAATCGGCATTTGTCCTAGCCACAGAGCCTGGGAATCGTAGCGAAACTTTTTGCCAACGGTGGCCAGATAGCGTAGGCTGACCCGCAGAGCAAAAGAATAGTACGCCTGATCATCCCCAGCTACAAACAATAAGCTGCGCCTCAACACCCCGTCTGGGTCAAGGACAAAGTCATTGAAGCCAATACGCTCCGGCGGAACTCCTGGCGGCGCAGCAACATCGCCAATAATGTTGGTGATGGCGACTAGGTTATCGGCCTGAAGCGCCGATGCTAGCGCCTGTTCTCCAGGAGAATGGGTTAAATCTCGGTAGAGATCGAGGCCGATGACCCGTGGGTCATGCTTCTGAATTTGGGTCAACCCCTCAGCCAAAACCTGATCACTCAGGGGCCAGCCGTAGCGGCGTAGATCGGCTTCGCTGACACCGACGATCAGCAGTCTGTTGTCGGCAGCGAGGTCAACCCGCCGCTGCATAAATTGGTCAAAGACTTTAAGTTCCAGCGGTTCTAGCCAGCCCAGAGACTGTAGACCCAGCAGCAGTATTGACGTTAAGACGCTGGTCAACAGGATTGATCGTCCCGCTATGCGCAGGCGATTGGGTATGGGAAAGAGCATTGGCCATCGGCGAAAGAACTCCATGGCCGGTGATTACTGCACAACAGTAGCGAGATCGAGGGTTTCTAGCAGACGATTCCACTGAGCCTGAACCAGTGCGTTGTCGGGATGGGCCTGACGTAGCTCTACCAGCAGCGCGATCGCATCACTCCAGAGCCCTTGGGCCTGATAGGTCTCGACTAAGTCGAGCTGAGTTTCGACCAGGGCCGTATCGGCTGGCGCGGTGGTGAGGGGTACCCGGCGCAGCCAGCCCTCTAGCACCACATTCTGGGAGAGATCGCGGGGGTTGCAGGCAACCACAAAGTACCAGTGGTAATCCTGGTCGGAGTTAACCAAGTTAGCAGGTAGGTGTACCCCAACGAGGGGCTCAGCACCGGCCACCAGGGTGGTCTCGTACAGCCGATTTTCGTCGGCATCGTGGAGAATAAACTGGCCGTGGTAGGGGGTCGCGGCTGTCGGTACCGAAAAGTAAAGGGAGGGGCGATCGCTGGCGGTCACCCCCAGGTTGCTGGCGGGGTTTAGCGCTGCCAGAGACCGGCTGTCAATGGCACAGTTGCCACGGGTGCCGCCCCCCACCCGACGGCCCGGAAATGCGCCGCGATCGCCGCCGCTAGACTGCGCCAACCCTGGCTCTGAACCCACCAATGCCGCCAGTCCCAGCGCCATAGCCAGGGCCAGCAAAAATCTTGATTGAGTGACGGTGCCCATGGTGAGAAAACTCTGATTTAGTCTAGTAACTGTCTTCTTCAAGGTAGTAATGTCTGATGGGGGAAAGAACCGTGATCTTACCGGGGACAGATCTGAGGGCTTTAAGTTTTGGTAAATGCTGATTAAGCTCCAATCAAGTTGCTCGGCTCAGGCCAATCGGATCTACCACGGGCTGCTGATCAAACTGAACCCAGCCCAATAGTAGGGAGAGGACAAATCGGCTCCAGCGCTGGTCTGTAAATCACTCGGTACTGTTACCGCACCTCGCGGCAGCAGCAGTTGGTCACCCTCAAACCGGGCTTCTCCCCGCAGCATGGCGAGCTGGGCCTGGCGCAGAGCTTCGCTCTTCGTAGTCGTTTGCCCCAGGTGGCTGTAGAACTCATTCATCAAGGCCAGAGTGCCCGCGTCATCCACATTCCACAGGCTGGCCAGGGCCGACTTCACCCCCGATTGCAGGGCCAGCCCCGCAAAGCCCAGCTCCGCTTCATCGTCGCCTACGGCGGTGCGGCAGGCACTCAGCACCAGCAGCTCTAGGGAGGGCGAGTTCCAGTTCATCTGGCGCATGTCGTCTAGGCTGAGCTGGCTATCCCACAGCTGAATGTAGGAGTTGCTGGGGTCGCCGGGCTCAAACACCGCATGGGTGGCCAGGTGTACCACGGTGGGCGATTGGGCCCGCAGCCACAGTCGCAGGTTGGGCAAGGTAAACCCTTGGTTGAGGAACGATCGCCCCTGCCAATTCTCCCCCTCGGGCCGGGTACCGCGCAGCTCTGACAAAATACTGGAGAGTTCGGTAGGCACCGCTGGCAGTGGCTCCTGGGTGTCAAACTCTGAGGCTCCCATGGCCAGAATATTGCCGGGGCGTAGGGGCGTGTAGTCGGTCTGAATCAGGTTAAAGGCTGGAATTCGGGTGAGGCTGTACTTCTCAATCAAGAATTGCTCGCCGTCGTGGAGGGCGGCCAGGGGCACGCCGCGCACGCCGCCACCGAGACAAAACAGCAGGGTGTCGATGCCCTGCGCCGCTAAAAACTCGGCTTCGTAGGGCTCAATAATCCACTCGTGGAGTTTTTGGGCGGCGGGACGATTGCGCCGGGGCACTACGCTGCTGGTCTCAATCATGAAATCGTTGACCGTCGCGCGCAGGAGGTCGTCGGGCACGTCGTAGAGATCGCGCACAATGGGCTGGCCCTGGGCAGTCAGCAGCACCAAATGCAGGTGGTCACCCCGAGGAATCACCCAGATGACGGCGGGGTTGGTGCCGGTTTCGGCTCCCATGCGGGCCAGGGTAGCGGCGATTTCGTTAGGCCCCTGGGTGACGGCCATCGGCTCGCCACCAAAATATTCGGCAAAGTCTTCCTCTAGCCCCTGCTCCATCGCCAGCACCTTTTCGCTGAGGGTTTGGGCGCTGGCGGGCAGGGCGCTGAGGGCCGCGATCGCCAGCGCCATTCCCCATGCGGCTAGCACTGACAAGCGTTCTGGTCGAGCTGAATTGGGTTGAGCGGTATGAGACTGAGGCGATCGCGGGCGAAAACTCTTAAACACAGGGGTGTCCTCAATGCACGTTGGGTTAGCGCAGGGCGCTATGGCCAAGAGTGCCCACTGGGAGAACAGTCCTTCCGCTCAAATTAAGTGAGTTAATGAACAATTTATACTGAGCTGCTATGGAAAAGCCCTTAGATAGCCGTCATCGCTGACGTAGGTGCTTCTTCAATCTCTGGCGCGACTTCTTCAAAGCGAATCACGTCTTGGCGAGGGCTAGCATGGCTGACCCGCACCTGAAACTGCTCTCCTAGAGCCACGGCTCGGTTAAAACGCATGGCCAACTCCAGGCCCAAATCTTCTACCATAATTAACCCTAGTCCTTCGTCTTCGCGCAGCCAGCGCAGCAGCATCACATCCCAGGGTTGGTCTTGGTGGCGACGCAGGTATTCTAGAGCCCAGTAGCGCTTAGTCTGGCGCTCGACCAGGGTGGCCTCGTAGGCGGCAGAGCTAGCGCCAATGGCCAATTCGGTCACTTCGGTAGACGAAAACGGCAGCGGCTCGCCCCGCAGATGGGCTTTGAGCTGAAAGTGGGTCACCAGATCGAGGTAGCGACGGATAGGGGAAGTGACCTGGCTGTAGCTGTCTAGCCCCAGGGTGGCGTGGCGGCTGGGGGTGATGCCCACTTCGCTGCGGGTCATGCAGCGGCGAATGGCCGAGTCGCGCACCCAGCCTGTGGGCAGCGAAATCAGCTCTTCGTCGGAGGGTAGCTCGGGCTGGGGCTGGCTGCGAAAGGGAATGGCGAGGGCGTGGGTTTGCCCGTAGCGGGCAGCTACTTCACCCGCCAAAATCATCATCTCGGCCACCATTTGCCGGGCTGTAGAGTCGTTGAGGACTTCGATGACAATGTCGTCTTCGGCCTCAGATACTTTGATACTTGACTCGGGCATGTTGATGCTGATTGCCCCTTGGGTGAGCCGCCACTGGCCGCGCACCTTGGCCCACTGGGCCAGCCCTTGGATCTCAGGCTCGGCGGTAATGCCCAGCTCTAGCATTTCATCGACATCGTCGTAGGTGAGGCGGTAGGTGGGGCGAATCAGGGTGGGGTGAATTTGATAGTCTTGAATATCGCCGTCAGCGGTAAGGGTGATGCCAAAACTGAGGGCACAGCAGGTTTGCCCCTGAATTAAGCTCATGGCCCCCGTAGCCAACTCCATAGGGAACATGGGAATCATGCCGGTGGGCAGATAGATTGTTGTGCAGCGGCGGCGGGCCTCAAGATCTAAATCATCGCCGGGCATGAGCCAGCGGGTGGGGTCGGCAATGTGAATCCACAGGCGCTGGGTACCGTCGTCTAGGCTCTCTAGGCTCAGGCCGTCGTCGATTTCTTGGGTGCTGGCGTCGTCTACGGTGTAGGCCTTGAGGTGGGTGAGGTCTACCCGGTGGGCATCGGGGTCAGGCTGCGGAGACTGGAGACGCTGCTGCGCCATGGCAAGGGTTTCCTCAGAGAAGTGACCGGGAACTTGGCTGCGCCTGAGGGCCAGATTTTCGTGGATGCTCCATAGCCCCAGTGCCACTAGGGTATCAAATGCACCTGCTGCTGTTGGGGTAGTACCTAGGGCGTTAAGAATTTCTACGGCCTGGGGGCGCTGGCTTGACTCGTCGCCAAGCAGAGCTAGTCGCTCCAGGATTTCGAGGCGGGGGCGATCGCTCTTTTCCCACCCAACCGGCTCCCCGGCCATGGCCTGACGGGCTTTGGTGATAAACGATTCCCACTCGTGCTGGCGCTGGGCCTCACGCTCGAGTTGCAGCCGCAGTTCGTCAACTTGGGCAGCGGGGCGGGGTTCGTAGCGATCGCCCTTCTGCTTAAAGAAAATCTTGTCTTCCACCAGCAGTCGGTGGGCCGCGTAGCAAAAGGTGGGGCTTTGGTCAGAAAATAGTAGCTCTGCCAAATTGGCCGGGTCGGCAGACTCCCCGGCTTCGGTGAAAAACTCCCAGGCGATCTCTAAGCTGGACGGATCGATGTATGACCCAGCCTCGGCCGCGAAGGGGGCAATGTCGGTGGGTTTATAGGTGTTGCCGCTAACCTCATAGGTGAGGTCGCGGGAGTGCAGGGTGTGGGCTTGGCCCCGCTCGTCGATCACCACCCAGTTTTTTTTGCCCTCGGGCCGGTCTACTACCCCAAGACGGGGCTGCCCCTGGTGCTTAAATTCGACTAGCGTTCCTTTGTCAACCAAGCCAACACCCTAGCGATCGCCATCCCTAGCCTAGCCTAGCCTTCCCCATTCACATAGGGCAGCAGGGCGATAATCCGCGCCCGCTTGATGGCAGTGGTGAGTGCCCGCTGTTGTTTAGCGGTCAAGCCAGTGATGCGGCGGGGCAAAATCTTGCCGCGCTCGGTGATGAACTTACGAAGCAGATCGACGTCTTTGTAGTCGATCGGGTCTTCGGGCTTGATTGGAGATACTCGACGACGAAAATAGGCCATGGGTGCTCGTTACTTGATTTCTTTGTGGATGGTGTGCTTGTTGCAGTGGGTGCAGAACTTTTTGAGTTCGATGCGGTTGGTCGTGTTACGACGGTTTTTTTGGGTGGTGTAGCGAGATACACCGTTGGAGCGCTTATCCGGGTTGGTTCGGCACTCGGTGCACTCTAGGGTTATGACGAGGCGGACGCCTTTAGCCATGACGGTTTACCTGAAAATAGGGCGGGCAAAAATAATACACAGTCTTTCATTATTTCACAGGCTGCTCAGATCTGCCAAATTTGATTTTGTAAAACCGTTGGTTAAACAGCGTTAAACGCCGTAGGGTGCATTCGCGAAGCAATGCACCATTTAGGGTCTGACTCGGGGCTTGGGTGTTGCGGCGCACAATCTGAGCTGAAAACCAGATCTGCTGCCGGGGCCATTTCGCTGGCCCCAGACCCCCATCGACAAGGACGTTCCGTCGTCCTTGACCTCACGGAAAGGACTAACCGATCATCGGTTTAAACCTATGTTCTGCAAATTGGCCTGTAGGGAACATTCACCCTCTAGGCTCTCTCCCTCATCTTCCTCACTCACCACCTCACCTTCCTCACTCACCCACCCACTCCCTACCCCTTACCCATCCACCTTCTGCTCCACCCCAAACCCCACCAGCGCCAAGTTATCTAGCGGCTCTCCCTCAGCGGGGCGGTGGTAGTTGAGAATGCGGCGAATGCGGGTGTTGGGGTTGGCCAGCAGAATGGAATCGACGGAGACGACGCGGGTGTAGGGGGTGGTCATGAGCAGTTCGCGGTTGCTCTGGTCGTAGGTGAAGGTGGAGATGATTGGGCGGTCTTCTTCGTAGGCGCGATCGCGCAAATAGTCCCCGGCTAGAACAGTCCCCGTTTGCTGCTTGGGCACGAACAGGGCTCGCAGCTCTTGGGAAACTTCTTCGCCCTTGTCAGAGATGGTGTGGAAGGCGAGCTGAAAGCCGGGCAGCTGGTCGATGTTGTCTACGGGGTCGTAGCCGTTGTCGGCCAGCACCTTGCGCCGCAGCTCGGGGGTGATGCCATCGACGCGAAAGTCGGTGTGCGATCGCTCCACCTCTTGCTGGGCAATGTAGTGGTAGGTGCGCTCGATCGACCATTGACCGATGCAGCAGTCGAAAAAGTAGGTGATGTCGGCTAAATCCATTGCGTTAGCCCCAGGGGATGTGCGTTACCTCCTACGGTAACAGGGTTTGCGAAGGCGCTTATCAACTACCGATAGCCCTGCTCTCAGGATGTCTCGGCGTTAAGTATTAATGCTTACAGAATCTTCCTCAAGACTGCGTAGGATAGGCGACAAGTTTGGCTAAATTACCCGGCTGGGTCATTGTCGGCCCCATTCTTGCCCACTATGATGAAACAACAAAGTTAAGAAGTCTAACAATTCTGTTTTTCCAAATTGACTTCTGATACGTCGTACCCTTCGCCTGGATGACTGATTATGCCGTTCTCCTCTGAAGCTGCCCGCCTTTTGGCTGAGCCTCTGGTGCAGGCCTTTTTTCAAGAAACCGCCGGAGATTGGCGATCGGAGCGTCGCTACTACACCCTCAAGAGCGGCGAAACCCAGGAAGTGGTCAGCCAGATCACCATTGAGTTTTTAGAAGCCGGTGCCGCTCAGCTGTTGGAGCTCGCCGATTTGCACCAGCTCGATGCTCAACAGCCGCTGATCTGCGGCACCACCGTTACCTGGGAAAGCGAGTACGTGGGCACCGGCAAAAAGCCGGTGGCAGGCAGCACTATTTTTGGGGTGCGGGGGACGACGTTGTACCGCGATCGCGGCTTTGCCACCCATAAGCCCGTTACCGCCCAGTACCACTTCAACGACAGCCGCACCCTGGTGCTCAAAACCCAGTACAACGATTCTTCATTTGAAGAGGAACTGCGGCTGATTGGTCAGCGCTACCGCACCCGCCAGACGGTGATTTCTCGCGCTGGGGAAGAGATCATGATTGGGCAGTACTTGGAAACGCGAATCTAGCGCGTCTGCACCACGGTGGGGCTAACCAGACCCCAGTGGGGGTTACCTTCGCCTGTGGTGAGGCTGACCCAGCCCAACCCTTCGCTGGTGCCAACCCAAATCTTGTTGCCCGTATTGGGCGACAGCGAGAGAATGCGCCCGGAGGGCAAGGAGGGCACCTGACCTAGCAGTTCACCGCTGTCGGGCTTGATCTTAAACAGCCCCGTGGTAGTGCCAACCCAAAGATTGCCAGCGCTGTCAAACTCAGTGGATTGGACGTTGCGATCGCGCATTGTCCCTACCGATCGCACCAGTTCAGACCGCACCGGGTCTACGACCAAGAGACTGCTGGCCGTGCCGACCCACAGATTGCCTTCGGGGCCGAGGGTGAGCGACTGCACCGCGCCGCCGGGCAGGTCGCCGACTTCGCGAATGGGGAAGGCATTGGCCGTGTTGATCTGTACTAGACCGCTAAGGGTGCCAACCCAGAGGTTGTTGCGCCCATCGAGGGCGAGGGCGTTGGCGCTCACCCCCGGCAACCGCTGCACGGTGGTCATCAGCAGGCCGCGATCGGGGCTAATCATGACTAGGCCGCGATCGGTGCCCGCCCAGAGAAAGCCGCGACTGTCTACCAGCAGCGACAGCACCCGGTTGGAGGGCAGGGTGAAATTTTGGGCGGTGATGACGTTGGTACGTGGGTCAACCCGCACCAGACCATCAAAGGTGCCTACCCAGATGCGTCCGACCCGGTCTTGGGCTAGCGATTCTAGGGTGCGGCTGGGCATTCTGACCCGTTGAAGAACCTGCCCGGTCTCGGGGTTAATGCGAGAGAGACCTGCCCAGGAGCCAACCCAGAGGTCGCCGGTAAAGTCGGGCTGTAGGGCCGTTACTCTGTAGTCGCTGGTGAGGGGTGCCTGGGCGATCGCACTGGGGTAGCGGGTATCAAGGGTGAAGGGTGAGGCGTTGTCGGGGGTAGGGGATAGGGGGTAAAGACTCCCCGGTGACAACGTTAGCGACGATAGAACCAGCAGGCTTAACATATTCTCTCCCCACGGTTTGCGGTGGTGTGTAACAGCCCCTAATGGATTGCCCTGACAGGTTGCCCTTCAAGGCTTTAGGGCACCTCAAGCGTTACAGTATATCGACAATTGCTGGGGGTGGCGTCTCTGGGCTGAATTTAGTGATCAGCATCCCTTGGTCATAGAACACGGCCTGCTTCAAGGAACTTGAGAAACCCACACCTTGTTTCATCTTGATTCATAATCTTTAGTTATGAATGTATACAGATCTTTCAAAATTAAACTTATCCAATCGCTGATAGTATGCTAACCATACGGTAATTAAAAATACTAAAAGCGCTTGCAGGGCAGCCGTTTTGACGGTGCTTTGGTATTTTTACTCGTCTCAAATTTGCGTGGACTGACCGGGGCTTGGGCTGAGCAGAGGCTTCCTTCAACGAGGAGGCTGTTTTGTGTGCGGCTGGGCTACAGGGGTTCGCTTGAGGGATTTCTTAGATTCACAGGAAGGGAGACATGTCTTACTCTCAGACAACGACTCAATCAAAAGCTGGCTATAGCGCCGGGGTTAAGGACTACAAACTGACCTACTACACTCCGGACTACACGCCCAAGGATACCGACATCCTGGCGGCGTTCCGGATGACTCCCCAGCCCGGTGTGCCGCCCGAAGAGTGCGCCGCTGCTGTGGCCGCTGAATCTTCCACCGGTACCTGGACCACGGTGTGGACCGACCTGCTCACCGACATGGATCGGTACAAGGGTCGCTGCTACGACATCGAGCCCGTACCCGGCGAAGACAACCAGTACATCTGCTACGTGGCTTACCCCCTCGACCTGTTTGAGGAAGGCTCGGTTACCAACCTGCTGACCTCCCTGGTGGGCAACGTGTTTGGTTTCAAAGCCCTACGCGCCCTGCGTCTCGAAGACCTGCGGATCCCCGTGGCTTACCTGAAGACCTTTCAGGGGCCTCCCCACGGTATCCAGGTAGAGCGCGATCGCCTCAACAAGTACGGTCGTCCCCTGCTGGGCTGCACCATCAAGCCCAAGCTCGGTCTGTCGGCGAAGAACTACGGCCGCGCCGTGTACGAGTGCCTGCGCGGTGGTCTCGACTTCACCAAAGACGACGAGAACATCAACTCCCAGCCCTTCCAGCGCTGGCGCGATCGCTTCCTGTTTGTGGCTGACGCCATCCACAAGTCCCAGGCTGAAACCGGTGAGATCAAGGGTCACTACCTGAACGTCACCGCTGCCACCTGCGAAGAGATGATCAAGCGGGCCGAGTACGCCAAAGAACTCGACATGCCCATCATCATGCACGACTTCTTGACCGGCGGCTTTACCGCCAACACCAGCCTGGCTCACTGGTGCCGCGACAACGGTGTGCTGCTGCACATTCACCGCGCCATGCACGCGGTAATCGACCGCCAGAAGAACCACGGTATCCACTTCCGCGTGCTGGCCAAGTGTCTGCGCATGTCCGGTGGTGACCACATCCACACCGGTACCGTTGTGGGCAAACTGGAGGGCGATCGCGCCGGTACTCTGGGCTTCGTTGACCTGCTGCGCGAAAACTATATCGAGCAAGACAAGTCTCGCGGTATCTACTTCACCCAAGACTGGGCTTCCATGGGCGGCGTCATGGCCGTAGCCTCCGGTGGTATCCACGTGTGGCACATGCCCGCGCTGGTAGAAATCTTCGGCGATGACTCCGTGCTGCAGTTTGGTGGTGGTACTCTAGGCCACCCCTGGGGTAACGCGCCCGGTGCTACCGCTAACCGCGTGGCCCTCGAAGCCTGCGTTCAGGCCCGTAACGAAGGCCGCGACCTGGCCCGCGAAGGTGGCGACATCATCCGCGAAGCCTGCAAGTGGTCGCCCGAACTGGCTGCCGCCTGCGAACTGTGGAAGGAAATCAAGTTCGAGTTCGACACCGTTGACACCATCTAAATGGCTAGCGGGTACTGCGGTATCCGCTGGGCGGCGACTTAGGGCGCGTTGGTCAGTCCACCGATTTGCAGGGTCTCAAAATTCTTTGGGAATGCTGCGCAAGTTACCGAATCTGACAACTATTCGGGCTTAGATCAGGGCTACCAACCGCCCGACTGGCGGGGTCTACGTCAATCGTTCGAGAGACACCGATGGACCTTAAGCAATCGGCTAAAGAGACCGCTAAGGTGCTCACTAGCTACCTGACGTTTCAGGCTGTGAAAACAGTACTGAATCAGCTCAAGGAAACCAACCCCGCCCGCGCCTATTGGCTGAACGGGTTCTCAACT
Organism: Tildeniella torsiva UHER 1998/13D; assembly: GCA_019358835.1. Taxonomy (GTDB): domain Bacteria; phylum Cyanobacteriota; class Cyanobacteriia; order Phormidesmidales; family Phormidesmidaceae; genus Nodosilinea; species Nodosilinea torsiva. The sequence goes on along the minus strand of JAHHIH010000006.1, from coordinate 38,216 downwards.
AAAGAAGCGCTTCAGGATGGCGAAGCCTACCTGAGTGCCCTACTCACCGAGAGCCCAGACCTGGCGATTCGAGTGATGACTGTGCGGCAGCACATTGCAGAGGGTATCTGCGAGTTTTTGCCCGAGATGGTTGTCACTAGCATCCAGCAGGCCAATATGGAACACCGCCGCCAGCATTTAGAGCGCCTGACTCAGCTCGGAGATGCCGAACACACCGTCGATTCAGAATTTGTTGAGGGCACCGATGTCCCGCAAGAATCTGCGGCTGATGCTGACCCCTCTCCTGATTAGGCGATTAGTCTCAACTCTGTTGCTCATTTGTTTAGTTCACGGCGTCAGCCGATCGCACCCTAGTTAACCTAACGAGGATCTATGAAAACTCTGCCCAAAGAGCGTCGTTTTGAAACGATGTCTTACCTGCCCCCTCTGACAGATGCCCAGATCGAGCGGCAAATTGCCTACATTCTCAAGCAGGGCTATTTCCCCGCCATTGAGTTCAACGAAGCCTCGAACCCCGAGGAGTACTACTGGACCATGTGGAAGCTGCCCCTGTTCAACGCCACTTCTACCCAAGAAGTGCTGAGCGAAGTGCAGGCCTGCCGTTCTGAGTACTCCAACTGCTACATCCGCGTAGTGGGCTTTGACAACGTCAAGCAGTGCCAGATCGCTAGCTTCATCGTGCACAAGCCCGGTGCTACCAGCAGCGGCTACCGTTACTAAGGTCTACCTATAAGGGGTTAGACAATGAGACAAAAAGCGGTGAGGATTTCCTCGCCGCTTTTTTTGCTTATCACGCTAGCTTTACTACTTTTCACAACTTATCTTCTCCGTAGAGCTGATATCAGACTGCTCATTCGTATTGACGATATGAAAAATGATATCAAACAGAGGTTTAAAGTTGTAGAACATACAATCATCCATCTTCGGGACTAAACTTTCGGAAAATTCCACTTTCTTGTTATCCTTGATTTTAATCAAATGAGGCTTATCAGCCTTAGTTTTCCCTACGTCAACGCCATCATTAGTTTTCATGTAAATATCTAATTTCTCAAAGTATTCCTCGTTCTCTAGGATTTCTGGCGGAAACATCATTTCGATGGACAGATTTTGATCCTTGGCGAACTCCTCTTTGCCAGCAGGAATTGGCAGTAAAAAAGCAAACGCTTTACGGTTCTTGTGAACTTTATACTCAAACCCACCTGGTGTACTCTCAGTACTAAAATTCCTGTCCAGTTCGAATGCTTTGAAGCCTTTTTTGTCTCGGTCAAAAATCCCTACCGTTACGTAAGAAGAATCTGGCAAAGTGCCAGTTAGAACAGTTTTGAGAGTGTCGGCTCCTGCCGCAGAACCTCCATGTTCCTCTGGCAGTGTGTTACATGACTTCATCGCGAATGGGATAGAGTTTTCTTTGTGAATTCGCTTCCAAGCTTCATTTAATATGGTTACATCAGTTTTTCCTTCAGTTAAAACCACTGGATACTGCGATGTTTTTAACTCTTGGTAAATTAATTCTGTTCTCTGATATGACTCGCGAGCATTATCTATTGCTTCGCTCATCTTCACATGCATATCTGAGAGCAGTGCTATATGACCAAGTTCTTCGGCAAGAATTATAGCAGGATCCTTCTCAAGAGTGCCTTGAACCTTTTGCTTATGAACATTCGTAATTTTTGTGATGCCATCCACTCTATTCACAAAAATAAGGGATGGAGATTCATCCTTTAAATCAATAAAAGCAGGGGAATGAGATGTTACAAAAATCTGAGCATTGCCGGAGTATTCACTTTTGCACTTCTCGAAGAGTTCAAAGGCTCTTTTGAATTCCATGGAATTCTCTGGTTCTTCAAAGCCCCATATGTGATGCTGCTTAGAATTTTTGGCAATATAGTTCAAAATAGCAGGAATGAAGCGAATTCGAACACCATCGCCTCTATGGTCTAATGTAATCGGAAAGTCACCCTCCCCTCCTATACCTCCAGTTTGAACTCTAACTGACTGAAATAGGTCAATTGGCTCTGAAGGTAATTCAAGTCGAATAGGTATATTTGTTGAGCTTTTGAAGTCTATTTGCAGCTCTTCTACCTGAAACCCAAGATTAGCGTTTAAGCTCCGAAGTGCATCTGTAAAGTCGGGCGATGAATATATTAATAAGTTAGTCTGGAGACTAGCAAGAACTTCCTGAAACGTAACTCTATCTTTAATTGCAGGTATATAAGTAAACTTGATTTTATTGAGCAATGCGCTCTTGCTTCTACGTGCTTTATACAAATCAGTGTTTAATTTATTTGATGCAATTAATTTCTCGAGATTGTCATCTTCCAAAGGCTGGCTGCTATTGATGAACCATTTCCTTCTAACCCAGAAACTGTCGGGCAGCGTTGTTGGATAAAGCGACTCTGTATTAAACGTTAGCTTGATTTCTATAAATTGCTTTGTTTTTATCTGCTTCTTAATTTCTTCTTTTCGCTGATGATTGAAATTTTCATCGAAGTCGAAGGGTCTAGATATATCTGTTGATCCTGTAAAGAAGAGATTTAATGCCTTAAGAATATTTGATTTTCCTGCATCGTTAGAGCCAGTAATCACACAGAAGCTTTGATCTTGCTTGATTGTTTCACGGTATATAGAACGAAAATATTTTATCTCTATTTCTTTAATCAACTTGGTATTCTTCATAGTGTGCCGACTAGCAGCTCTAAATAGATAATAGTTTTATGGGCAACATAGCAGATATTCGTCAAGATACCTTATGCCCCTATTTGATCTTGTTAAATGTTTTTGAATTCCTTATTCAAGCACTTAATCTAATTTCAACTTTAGATTGCAAAATTCTGCTGAGGTCAATCTGTCCTCTGGCAAAAGAGCTGTGTTCCGTAGACACGGTCAACCCAGCGGCCAAGAATAATGGTGCGGCTGTTTGGTATCGCCGATACGGCGATGCCAAACAGATCTTGGTAGTCCACTCCAGTATTCGGGTCTGATCCGTCTGACCTCAGGCCTAGCGGGCATTGCAGGTGGCCAGCAGTTGCTGATCTAGCTCCGAGAGGGTGGCGATCGCATACATGCCCTCTAGCTCAGTTACCCCAGCCCCGCCGCTGCTGCTGGCGATAGTGGTGTCGGCCACCATCGCTACCGAATAACTCGACTCGCTCTGGTCGTAGGCGTCGGTAATCACCAGGTCAAGGGCACCCTCGCCCACCGTGCCGCGCACACAGTCAAAGGACGACGAGGGCTGATAGATAGCCCCATTCAGGCGGCCTTCCTGGGCTTCAAACACAAAGTAGACGGCCCCTACGGTATCGGCAACCGGCGACTCACCGTAGAGATAGGTGCCGTTGGGGATGCCTGGGGTGCTGCCCGATGCGCCACTGGCCATGGCCGAGAGCCCAATCACCGCAGCGGCAGCAGTGGCCAAGCGGTATAGGCTGGTTTGGACGCGATCGCCCCAGATGGGAGATTCGGATTGAGCGGCAAGAGCGGGGGAAGGGGCCATGACGGGGGTTTTCAAGCGACATAAGTAATATCCCTCTAAAGGCCGATGCCCGTGGTGATAGCCCCCCCTGGCTAGGGTGATGTTGGTAAGGTGAGGGTGTGATCTAGATCAGGCTTGCTTGCTGTGGCTAGATGTTCCAACGCATCCACCGCTGTAATGCCTCAGAAATGCCTCAGATCAGATTGTTGTGGAGCCCTGTGGGTTTACTGATGCGGGTCATCGGCAGGTGCTGCTCAACTCAGGCAAAAAGTGCCATAAACCCAGGGATATACGGACAAACCAAAGAAATAAAAAAGGAAGGAGCATTGCTCCTTCCTGAGGTTTGAAATTGTTAGGGGTTTAGCTTAAAGACGCCTAGGCCTCTTCAAGGCGAGCGTAGAAAACGCCCTGCACTTTAATGTCTACCGGCTTAGCGGTACCCATGTCGGTATCAGAGGGTTGCTCTGCTTCAAAGGTGCCGGCAACTTCGCCAGTGGCACTGTCGATTTTAGACACCCGCAGGGACATATGGCCCTGACCGATGTCAAAGGACTTCACGTTTTCCTTTTCATACTCTTCGCTGTCGCCGCTGCCGGGTAGAGCTACGGCGCTGTCATAGCCAGTGGCCAGACCGCGACCTTTGGGGTCGAGGAAGTTAGAGGTGCGGTAGGAGGGTACTTTATAGTCGCCCTCAAAGTCGATGGAGCTGTTCAGAGCATTTTGGCCCGGCTGCGACTGAGCAGATAGCCCTTTGACGGTGAACAAGAAAGGCTCTTGCTGACCACCGGGAAGCTGCACAGTGATCGCCTGGAAATCCATGCCGCCGGTCTCAGAGAACAGCAGACTGCCATCAGATTGCACGGTTAGGTCGCCGCGCACCTGGTCTAGGCTCGAGGTGTAGCGAGTCAGCACCTTACCGGGCACGTAGGTGGCCTCTTGGCGCTTGGAGGCTTCTTCTTTAACAAAGTAGGCGGTGGGCTCAATGCACATGCCTACCAGTTGATAGGTTTTGCCACTTTCTAGGGCAATGCTGCCTCGGGTCATCTCAGAAAGCTGGGGGCACTTGTTGGCCAGGCCAGTATTACGAATTTGGTCATAGGTTAGCGGCACACTACTGCTGGCACTGGGCGCTTTGCTACAGGCTGTCAGTACACTCAGGCAGATGGCCAAGAACGCAACTAAGAGGGCGCGATACCTCATGGTCTACCTCAAAATTTAGTATGTAAAAGGCGCTGTCAAACTACTCAAATAATGCGACAGCCGTCGGCTCTGGGCTGCTATGGCACCGGCCAGATAGCCCTGGCGCGAAACCATGGCGAACCACCTAGTTAGCGTGCTCGCTAGCCCGGCAACAACGCTGGGCCTGCCCTCAGCCAGTAAAGCCTCAAGTAAGCATTCTACATGGCTCTGGGACTCTTTCCTAGAATATCGGGCCTGTGCTGCCGAGGTGCTGGTATCTTGGGGTAAACCCAGTGGGGCTAAGGGTTTCAGAGTTAAGGCACATCAGAGCTTTACACAGTCTGATAGAGGTCCTGACGGCCCAGCCGCTAACGTTAAGCTATCTAACAAAATTCCTAGCTAGAGCCATGACTGACTACCCGCCCGGCGATCGCAGCGACAGTCTACCCAACGATTTAAACCAACTGTCTAACCTGATCGATCAGGCCGCCCTGGGTCGCAAGGGCAACAGTACCGATTTGCTGGCGCTGTTGCGGCTGCTAGAGCAGTGCCACCGCGACATTTGCGAAACGCTCTTCTATGAGGCACTGCCCGATAACCGCCAACACCTCTACTCGCTGCTGAGAAATATTGAAGTCAACGGCGGCTGGCCCTACATTCAGCGAATGAAGCTCCAGGCGCTGCTGGCCAATCTACCCGATTTGGATTTGGATACTCTCTTTCCGCCGAGGGTGATGCTGCTTGAGGACGATCAGTTTCCGGGGGAAGAGAAGTAGGTGTTGCTGAACTGAAACATAAATTTGGGTAGGGGTAAACAGCCGTTTGCCCCTATGAGAGACGTTGCAGTTTTGATTCATACCGGTATTCAGCAACGCCGAAACGTAAACGGCTGCTGTCTGCGGCTCTGTGGCCATGGATGTCATGGGGGAGAGAACTCCCATGCCGCCTGCTGGGTGGCTGAGTCAACTAATCTAGTGTCTCTACCTCGGCTCTTCGCTACAACTAGTGATAAGCTGGGTCAATTTCGCTATTATGGCTGGCTTCAGGGCCACCCTAGGGCACTGCTCTAAACTGACTACTCGTTACGGCTGCGTTTGTGCTTTAAACGCTACTTTAGCCTTCGGTACAACTCCTTCTTTGTCGCACCTATGGCCAGTCATTCTGTTACAGCTCGGCTCCGTGGTTCGTTGCAGCGATTGACCAAGCCGCTGCTGGTGTCGAGCTTAGCCCTAGCGGCTGGTCTAGGAGTGCTGCCGGGTATCGCTACGAAACCAGCGATGGCGCTCAATGCCTACTGCCAGGTGACCCAGGAGGCCGCCCTGGCCAAAGAAAATCTGCGCAAGGCCGCCCTGGAGGGCGATGGCGCGGCCCAGCAGCAGTACCAGGCGATGGTGCGTCAGCACACTGAAGACCTGCGCCAGTGCCGCAGCCGCACTTGGCCCCAGCGCCAGGCGGTGTGGGTGCGACTTTATCCCTGCGATCTGCAACCCGGCATTCTCGATGCGCTGTTCGATCGCATGGTGAATCTCGGCTACAACGAGGTCTACGTGGAAGCCTTCTACGGGGGCCAGGTGCTGCTGCCCCAGGGCGATAACCCTACCGTGTGGCCCTCGGTGGTGCAGGCCCCGGGCTACGAGCGCCGCGATCTGCTAGCCGAATCGATCGAAAAAGGTCGCCAGCGTGGCCTGCGGGTGGATGCCTGGATGTTTGCCCTCAATTTTGGCTATTCCTACGGGTTGCGCAGCGATCGCGAGCAGGTGCTGGCCCTCAATGGTCGCGGTCAAACCACCTATACCTACGCCAAGGCTGGAGACTCTAGCAACCCCGACGAAGTCTTTGTCGATCCCTACAATTCTCAGGCCCAGGCTGACTACAGCCGTCTGCTGGGGGCAATCCTACGGCGACAGCCCGATGGCGTGCTGTTCGACTATGTGCGCTACCCTCGCGGCGTTGGTGCCAACTCCGTGGCCGACAGCGTTGACGACCTGTGGATTTACGGCCAGGCCTCGCGCGATGCGCTGTTTCGCCGGGCGGTAAACCAGCAGGGGCAAGAGCTGATCCGTCGCTACATTAGCCGAGGGAATCTGGTCGATCGCGACATCCAAGAAGTGCGCGATCTCTACCCCAACGAGGCAGAACCGCTGTGGCAGAGCCGCACCCCATCCCCGCCGCTGCAAGCGGGACAAGCGCCGCCCACCCCAGCCAGTCTGCGACCCCGGCTGAACGCCGAACTATGGCAGTTGAGTGTGGCCCATGCGGTGCAAGGGGTGGTTGATTTTGTCAAGGTGGCTGGGGAACAGGTGCAGCGCAGCGGCATTCAAGCCGGAGCGGTGTTTTTCCCGGAGGGCAACCAAACGGTGGGTACTGGCGGCTATGACTCGCGCCTGCAATATTGGGAGCGCTTCCCCACCTGGATGACCTGGCACCCGATGGCCTACGCGGTGTGCGGCCACACGGGCTGCATTTTAGACGGAGTGCGCCGGGTGCAGACAATGATACCCAGCGGCACCTCTCCCACGGTGACCCCGGCATTGGCGGGGATTTGGGGCCAGGCGACCTACAACCGCCCGGCGCTCGAAACCCAGATGGAAGCCCTGCGGCGATCGAACCCTGAAATTACCTCGGTGAGCCACTTTGCCTACTCCTGGCAAGACCCCGAGTTCGATCGCGTGAGAAAGTTCTGTTCGCTACAGTGAATCATCTGCCGCGCCCCATGGAACAGCCCCAAACACCATCTGGCCCAATCACTCTGGTCATTTCAGAGGTAGTTGAACCGAGCAAAGTGACCGCCTACGAAGCCTGGACGAAGGGCATCAACCACGATGCCAGGCAGTTTGAGGGCTTTTTGGGAGTTGAGGTGATTCGCCCCCGCGACCATGACCACCCTGAGTACGTGGTGATCGTCAAGTTTGAGAGCTACGATCGCCTGCGATCTTGGCTGATATCACCCATCTATCGCGAATGGATGGATCAGTCCTACGGGCTGATTGCGGCGCGATCGCAGCAGCATTTACCCAATGGTCTGGAGCTGTGGTTTACCCTGCCCCAGGCTCGCTCTAGGGGACGCGACCCTCTGCCGCCGCCACCCTACTACAAACAGGTGGTGCTGGGGGTGTTGGCGGTCTATCCGCTGATTTTGCTGGCCAATGCATTGCTAGGGCCACTGCTCGGCGGGCTACCACCGTTGCTGAGTCTATTTATCTCGGTGATTTTTGTCTCGGCGTTGCTGACCTATCCGGTGATGCCTTGGCTCAGCAAAGGCCTAGAGTTTTGGCTCTACCCAAAAGCAGGTCGAAGATAAATTTTGGCGCAGGCGATGCTGCCAAGAACTCTTACTGAGTTCCGCCTCAGAAAATTTTATCTGCCGATCCAAGTTTATTGACAGCGACCATAAAACTCACAGGCAGTGCTTTTCCAAATGCCGTTTGTATTCTTCGAGCGCGAGCGCAATGTCGGGGTTCTTGAAGATATCGAATACCCCGAAATCTGGGAGAATATCGTAGCCGCAGAATTTGTAGTTGGACGTGATGTTAAGGAACAAATCGTCCCGCCCCTTGCCGCCGAATAATATACTGTCAGGGTTGTTGAAGGCTTCTAGCGGCGCATTCCAAGTGGCAGAAACCATAAACTTCTTGCCCAGCATTTTGCCGCCTGTGCCATACTGCTGGCTTGGATCGTTCCTTGTGCGACCGTCGCCATCGAGCAAGGTTTTGTTGCCGAGACCGATATTGAAGACCTCATCCACATATTTCTTATAAATCCACGGTGCACCGAACCAATTCACTGGCATCTGAAGGATGACTCGCTCGCTCGCCAGGTGTTTCTCCACCTCTTCTTCGGGGTTATAGCCTCGCTCGACGAATGTCTCGACAACCTCGTGTCCACGCTCCAAAAAAAAGGTTTTAGCGAGATCCATGAAGGCAAGGTTGAGCTTGCCCTCCGACCATCCGGCATACTTAAGGTGGGTGTTAATGATGAGTATATTCATTTAGTTAGACTTCGTTGGTAAGGTAGCTTGTGCGTATGCGAATGCACCTAATTTGTTTGTAAAGAAAAATGTCTACTCACTATCCTTATAGAGTGGATTGGGCGGAAATCTCTCGGTTTAATCCCCTTAAAATGGTGATTAAATGGAAAATCGGCTGTCTGATTGCTTTGTGGGTAACGATTAAAGAGAGGAAAATTCAGTATAACTATCTCTCCGTCATAGGGTGCGATCGCGCCTTTATCCGCGTGCTCTCACTCTATGGTTGATGCCGAGCGTCTGTACCAGAATTCTTTACCGTTAAATCTTTCTGACAGAACGATGGCTATGCAGAACTCGAAAATCTTGACGCTGTCCGCAGGTGTCACTATCACCTACAAAACCAGAACGTGGTTCCCGCGATAGACGCGTAGGTTGGGCAAACTGGCTAAGCTCCTGATGAGCAAACCAAGTAACTGAACTACAGAAGCCCTCACTATGGCACCCCCCATCGGCAAAACCTACTGGGCGATCGCAGAAGGCTACATTCCCCCCGATGACACCGAGCGATCGCCAGAGTTGGTCAGCCACGAAACCGCCTGCCTGCTCAACACCTCCGACCAGGATGCCCAGGTGAAAATCACGCTGTACTTTAGCGATCGCGAACCCGTTGGCCCCTATCACATCACCGTTGCGGCCCGTCGCACCAACCATGTGCGGTTCGACCATCTGCGCGATCCCGAGCCCGTCCCCCGAGGCACTGAATACGCCAGTACGATTGAGTCAGATATACCAATCGTGGTGCAGCATACCCGGCTCGATTCTCGTCGGTCAGATATTGCGCTACTCAGCACCATTGCCTACGCGGGGTGATCAGGGTTCAGCCCTCAAACCTGGCGGATGGAGTAGAGGCTTATGCTGTAGTCGCCAAGGCTGTGGCCATGGCTTGCCCCGCTAGCCAGCCCGTAGTCCAGGCGTTTTGAAAGTTGAACCCGCCCGTGATGCCGTCGATATTGAGAATTTCGCCTGCCAGGTAGAGCCCTGGGCAGCGGCGGCTCTCCAGGGTTTTGAAGTTGACCTCGGGCAGGGGAATGCCGCCGCAGGTGACAAATTCATCTTTGAAGACGCCTTTGCCTGCGATCGCATAGTCTCCCCGAGTCAGCTCCGTCACCAGTGCTTGCACCTGCCCCTTAGACAGATCGGCCCAGTTTAGCTGGGTGCTCACCTGGGCCCGGTGCTGAACCAAATACTGCCACAGCCGCCGCGACAGTTCTGGAAACGGTGAAAACGCCGCCACTTGTCGCTTGCCCTGATCTTGCTTGAGGCTGGTTAGCTTTTGCCGCACCTGGTCTTGCTTGAGGGCCGGTAGCCAGTTCACGGTCAGCGTTGCCCGATAGCGCTGGCTGTGCAGCCCCACCGCCCCGTAGGCCGAGAGCTTGAGCACTGCTGGGCCGCTCAACCCCCAGTGGGTAATCAGTAGTGGCCCGTTTTGGGTGAGCGCAGGGGAATCTTCCAGCGCCAGGCTGAGGTGGACGGTCTCGACTGAAACCCCCGCCAGGTCGTGCAGGGCCGGGTCAGGGATGTTGAAGGTAAACAGGGACGGTACGGGCGGCACCAGGTCGTGACCCAGCTTGAGGGCCAGGCGATAGCCGCCGGGGCTGCTGCCGGTGGCCAACAGCAGGCGATCGCAGTGCCACTCAGCTCCGGCGCGGGTCGTTAGCCAAAAGCCCTCGTCGTCGTGGTGAATTTGGGCGATCGCCTGGCTGGTGTGGATCTGAATGCCCAATCTCCGGGCTTCCCCCAGCAGACAGTCAACAATGGTGCCCGAGTCGTCGGTGGTGGGAAACATGCGGCCATCGGCCTCGGTTTTGAGCCGCACCCCCCGCTGCTCAAACCAGGCCACCGTATCACGGGGCTGAAAGCGGCTAAAGGGGCCGCGCAGGGCGCGATCGCCCCTGGGATAGTGGGTAACCAGCGCCGCCGGGTCAAAGCAGGCGTGGGTGACATTGCAGCGCCCGCCGCCCGAAATTCTCACTTTGGCCAGGGGCTCGCGCCCGGCCTCAAAGATGTGGATAGATTGACCAGGGTTGGCTTCGGCGCAGGCGATCGCCCCAAACAGGCCCGCTGCCCCGGCCCCTACCACAATCACCGTCGCCCGCTGGGCTGCGCCCGACCTCCCAAAATCGTCGCCCCTCACGGCAGGCTCCCCGGCAAAAAGACGCTAGAGCTAACCGTCCCCTGGCGCTGGGCGCGGCGGTAGAGAATCTCCAGCTTGCCCCCCGCCTCTAGAATGAAGGCCCGCTGGCGGCGGTACAGCCCCTGAAATAGGTTGGTCAGCAGCAGGGCCACCAGGGCCACCACCAGCCCCGCCGCCGTCGAAATCAGGGCTTCGCTCACCCCAGCAGTCACGCCGCTAGCCGCCGGGCCACCGGTATCGCCCAATCGCAGGGTCGAAAAGGTCTGCATTAGCCCCAGCACTGTGCCCAGCAGCCCCAGCAGTGGTGCAACACCAACCACCGTTTCAAACAGGGTTTGAAATCGCTTCAGCACTGGCAGTTCGGCCTGGGCGGCGCTCTCTAGGGCCAGGCGAAATTCTTCGGGGGTGGCGTCGCCCAGGGTGAGGGCGGCCAGAAAAATGCGGGCAATGGGCAACTGCTGGTGCTGCTTGAGTTTGGCGATCGCCCGCTGAGGGTTTTGGTTAAAGGTGTTGAGCACCTGGGGCACTAGACCCCGCTGCTGACGGCCAATTTGCAGCCAAAACCAACCGCGCTCTACGGCCAGGGTCAGCGTTGTGAGGGAAAACAGGAGCAGCGGCCACATGACCACGCCCCCCGCTGTAAACCAGTTGCCCATAGCGCAGATGTCCTAACCCAAGAACCCAACTATGATACTGGCCAGTCGAGGTTTACGGCCTGTGGGCTTGAGGGCATAACCGTTAGTCCCGTCAGTTAACATTGAGAAACCCTGGAAACGTTTGAATGTTTCACTGCCCTATATCGCTCCCCTTCTACTCCGTTCAGGGGAAGGTTACTATATCGTGCCGGGGAAATGCTCAATCTGGGCGTAGCCGCTAAACACCAGCTGTTTACCCTGGGTCTCTAGGCGGTTGACCCGCAGCAGCACCCCATCAAGGTTAAAACGCTCTAGGTCAACCATGCGGTTGAGCACCTCCGCAAAGCCCTTGGTCAGGGTCTCCGAAATTGAGGTCAGGGCGTCGGGAATGCCCTCAGACAGAAATTCGGCGTTGGCAAAAATAATCCGCCGCCGCTTTTCGACCGTCACCTGGGCCGACATTTGAATGGGCACGTCTTGGTGGTTAGGCAAGTCGGTCTTGGCCGTAATTTTGACCAGCTGGTCGGGCAGCAGCGTGATGTTGATATCTCGAAAGGTGACGGGGTCGCCCCCCGAAAGGGAGGTGACCGCCTCGTCGGTGACCCCTTCGAGGTGCTGGCGCACCAGTTCGGCCTCAAAGGCGCGGTTGATGGCGTCTTCGTTGAGCGTTACCTGGGCCACCGCCTGGGTGGGCTGGCGCAGGCGAATTTTGCCGCTGATCGCCGACCCAACGTCGATCGACACCGCATCGGTCTCAAACATCATCTCGGCGGCCTCAAATTCTTTGCGAATAACGAGACCCTTCCCTTCCATGCGGAAGCTGTCAATGGTGCCCTGAAGGAGCTTGCTAGAGGGAGAGCAGCGCACGGCCACTTCCACAGCATCGCTGCGGCTAAACAGGTGACGCAGCGACTGGGTAGCCACAGAGTTAATCATCCGTTCGCCAAAGTCATTGGATCCTTTGGACTGAAACCCGGTAAAGCCACCAAACATAGAGGTTATTACCAACCTAATTCCCCTAATGTTGTAACAAACTATGAAGCGTTATGACAGCGGTCTTTGCTAATAGCACCCATTGTGAATGCTGATGAGGCTGCTTTAGGCGGCTAGCACAGGGCTCTCCAGAGGCTGATTTGATGACTTCAGAGCGGTGCCAGTGACCACTGATCTAGCCAAGCGACGACCCAGAGCTGTTGCTAAGGGGTCGAGACTGTGGGCCAGCATAGCCATCTCTTCTAGGGTAAGGGCTTGGCGTGCATCTGAGACAGATTCATCAGGCACCGGGTGGCACTCGACGATCAGTCCGTCGGCCCCAGCGGCGATCGCCGCCCGCGCCAGATCGGGCACCAGCTCGCGCTTGCCAGCGGCGTGGCTGGGGTCCACCATCACCGGCAGGTGGGTAATTTGTTTAAGCGCCACCACCGCCCCCAGATCCAGCACATTACGGGTGTAGGTATCAAAGCTGCGAATGCCCCGCTCGCAGAGAATTACGTTGGGGTTGCCGTGGCTGAGAATGTATTCCGCCGCCATCACAAATTCTTCGAGGGTGGCGGCCAGCCCCCGCTTGAGCAGCACCGGCCTGTCGATGCGGCCCAGGGCTTTGAGCAAATCGAAATTTTGCATGTTGCGGCTGCCCACCTGCAACACATCCACCTGGGTCACCATCGAGGGAATTTGATCGATCGCCATCACCTCAGAGATCACCGGCATCTGAAACCGCTGCCGAACGTCGTCCAAAATCCGCAGTCCGGCCTCCCCCATGCCCTGGAAGGCGTAGGGCGACGTGCGCGGCTTGAAGACCCCGCCCCGTAGCGCCTGCACGGGGGTAAGGGCCAGATGGCGGGCCACCTGCTCCATTTGCTCGGCGCTTTCGACGGCGCAGGGGCCGCCCACAATCAGCAGGGTGTCGCCACCAATGGCGACGGTGTCGGTGAGAGCCACCACGGAGCGGTGTTCTGGGCTAGATTTACGGGTCAAAACAGCGTCTTTCATGGTTGGAGGATTCAATGTAAAGAACGGGGCGATCGCAGCAGAAAACAAAAAAACCGAAGCTTGTGGCTCCGGGTCAGGTAAAGGGCATAGGAGAACCTATCACCACAAGCCTGACCCGGTGGCGTAAAAAAATCCGTAGTACCAATTGGTTGTAAAAGTCTGCATAGCTGCTAAAGCGATAAGGGCTAACAAATCAAACAAAAAACAAAACCGCAGAGGGTAAGCTCTGCGGTTCACAAGGTTGGCAACACAAAAGTTGCTCACGACCTGTGAACCGACGGCTGCCACCAAAAATAAAATGCTCTTACGGATGCGGTCATTGCTGCGGATGAACTGAAACGTATCTGCAATCTAACAGGGCTGCCAGGGAGCGTCAACCGGGGTAAGGGAATTTAGCTCTACCCCAGCCCATAGTCTCCGGCAGATCACTGGTCTAAGTTCGTGGATTTCTCGGAGTACATCTCCAATCGATAAACCTAGGATGAAGACACTTGGCCTGTATGAAGCCATCGTAAAGCTAGGCTCCTAACTGTCACCACCGCCGCCCTAGACACCATTAGGTACATCACCATGATTTGGGAACTCTGCGTTCGCTATGCCAACGGTCGAGAAACCGTCCTAGACGTATTTCAAAGCCAGGCCATTGCCCAAAACCAAGTCGATAAGCTCTATGCCGAGGGCTACCCAATGCACTTTGCCTACTTTGTCAGACCGAAATGCGCGGCCTAGAAATACTTTGTAGAGACGCGATCAACCACGTCTCTACTCCGGCATCTCACACGGTCATAATATCTTTCTCTTTGGCGGCTAGGGATTCGTCGAGCTTGGCGATGTACTTGTCGGTGAGCTTCTGAATCTCATCCTGGGCATCGCGCGACTCGTCTTCGGAGATGTCGCTGGCCTTCTCTAGCTTTTTAACCGCGTCGATGCCGTTGCGACGCTGGTTGCGAATCGATACACGGCCTTCTTCGGCCACTTTGCCCGCTGTTTTGACAAACTCTTTGCGCCGCTCGCTGGTCAACGGCGGAATGTTGAGGCGAATCACCCGACCGTCGTTGTTGGGGGTGAGACCCACGTCAGACATCGAGATCGCCTTTTCGATGGTGGTTAGGCTGCTGGCGTCGTAGGGCTGAATCATCAGCGTGGTGGAGTCGGGGATGGAGACGTTGGCCATCTGCTTGAGGGGAGTCTGAGCGCCGTAGTAGTCGATCTCGATGCGATCGAGCAGCGAGGAATTTGCACGCCCCGTGCGAATAGTGTTGAAGTTGCGCTGGGTCGCCTCGATAGACTTCTGCATCTGGTCTTCGGTTTCGAGCAAAATATCGTCAACTGACATCACAGTCCTCTCTTACAATCGTGCCAATAGATTCGCCCATCAGCGCCCGCTTGATGTTTCCCGGCACCGACAGGTCAAATACCATGATAGGGATGTTGTTGTCCTTACAGAGGGCGATCGCGGTGCTGTCCATCACTTTTAGATCGTTCTGCAGCACATACCCGTAGGTGAGGGTGCGAAAGCGCTTGGCGTTAGGATTAATTTTAGGATCAGAATCGTAGACGCCGTCAACCTTGGTCGCTTTGAACACCACCTCGGCGTTGATCTCCGCCGCCCGCAGCGCGGCGGTGGTATCGGTGGTAAAGAACGGGTTGCCGGAGCCCGCCCCAAAAATAACCACCCGGTTTTTCTCCAGGTGGCGAATGGCGCGGCGGCGAATGTAGGGCTCGGCGACCTCCTGCATGGCGATCGCCGTCTGCACTCGGGTCGGCACCCCCATGCGCTCCAGCGAGTCTTGCAGGGTCATGGCATTCATTACAGTGGCGATCATGCCGATGTAGTCGGCGGTGGCCCGATCCATCCCCGCTGCCGAACCCTTGATGCCGCGAAAAATATTGCCAGCGCCTACCACCACGGCGATCTCAATCTCTTCTTTAATCACCTCGGCAATCTCCGCCGCGATGGTTTCTACCACGTTAGGATCAATGCCGTAGTCCATGTCGCCCATGAGGGCTTCACCGCTAAGTTTTAGCAGCACACGCTTATAGGGTTTATCCATATAGGTGGTATCCATAGGAAGTTGGTGTAGTAAGGTCTAGAAGTCCCACACCACTATACTTGCTTCCCCCGCCATGATGGCTACTGCGCTTGGGCAAATTGGACTGGTGGCCGCCTGGTTGGCGGTCGTTGGGGGAGTGGCCGAAGGGCTGCGCCGCACCGCCAACCTCGACACCGAAATTACCCGCAAGATCGTCCATATTGGGGCCGGTCACGTGATTTTGCTGGCCTGGTGGCTGCGTACCCCCGCCTGGATGGGCATAGCAGCCTCGGTCGTGTTTAGTGGTGTCGCGCTACTGTCGTACCGGCTGCCGATTTTGCCGGGGATTAACGGTGTGGGACGCCACAGTCTGGGTACGTTTTTTTACGCTGTCAGTATTGGGTTACTGACGGCGGTCTTCTGGCCCTTGGGCCTGCCGCAGTATGCCGCCCTCGGCATTTTGGTGATGACCTGGGGCGATGGGATGGCGGCCCTGGTGGGGCAAAATTTTGGCCGCCATCCCTACAAAATTTTTGGCAACCAGAAGAGCTGGGAGGGTAGCCTGACCATGGCCCTGGCTAGCTTTGTTGTGGTTTCGCTGGTGCTGGGGTTGACGGCGGGGTTCACGGGGGCGGTGTGGAGCACGGCGGTGGTAGTGGCGATCGCCGCCACCCTGCTAGAAACTCTGTCGTTCTGTGGCCTCGACAACCTAACGGTGCCGCTGGGGAGTGCGGCATTAGCCTACGGGATGATGGGAATCGGTGGGTAGTTAGGGGCGATTCACCGCAGGATGTCTCTACTCCGCACTGGGGTTCTCTAGTACAGACGCTGACTTTTGTGTCGTGACTTTAGGGCTAGCGACCTTAGCTGCACTGCTGTGCTTGGACTTGGTCGCTGCCACAGCTTCCACAGTTTTCTTTTGTTCAGGGGCAGGATTCGCCGGGTTGAGGATGGCTAACCGCAGATGCTGTCGCTGGGCCTGGTCTAAATAGTGCTGCTGGTGCATTTGCCACTGTTGCCAAGCACGGTGGCGGCGATCGGCTAGTAGGGCAAATAGAGTAGGCATGTGGGCCTTGGCGTCGGGCAATACGTTGCCAAGGAACGCTTCTAAAACCGTGCTGTCTTGTAGATCGCCCAGGGTGTCTTGCATGGCACTGAGGCGCTCAATGTCGTCATCGAGGGTGCTGGGGTAGAGGTTGGACACTAGGCGCAGCTGATAGCGCACTCGCTTTACTTGTTTGCGCAGACTGTGGAGCACCGGCCCCTGATCAGCAATTAGCGCATCGGTGGCAGATTGACTAATACGAGGGTTAACGGTCAGGCCGCTGCGGGTAGTTTTGGTGCCCACTAGCCAACCGGGGTGTAGCCAGAGCTGACTGACCAAGGGCAGCACCAAGTCGGGGATCACCTGGTGGGCAGTTAGGGGGGCGATCGCTGCATAATCCGGCTTAGCGACCCACTCGGTCAGAGATTGCTGAAGTTTGTCGTAGCGCTTGCCCTTGAGCAACTTTTTAACCTGCCTAAGGGTTTTGTGCCGCTGCTGGGCGAGATATTGCAATACAACGTCTAAACACTGCTGTTCAGTATCGGGCAGGTCGGGGGCGTAGCGATCGCGCAACGTCATGCCAACAACATCTAGATCGCGCAGTTTGCCAAGTTTGCGCCCTACCGCCGCAATTTTAGGCTCTTGCCCGGCTTTGGGTAGATCGATGCCCGCGTCAAACACCTGCACAGCCGTGCGCAGTCGCCGCAGCCCAACGCGCATCTGGTGCAGATTTTCGGGGTCATTGTCGGCCAGCACTGGCTTTTTGTAGGCGGCAATCTGCTTCAGGTATTTAGCGATCGCCCCGTGGGCCAGTTTATCCAGCCTGGGAGGTTGCTGTGCCGTTGCCATAGATATCCTTGTGGGTATTGTCAATGTCGCGATCGCAGAGAAGTCAGTGCGCGACCAAGCTTCGTGAAGATTGGGTCAAGATAGCAACTATTTTAACCTCCTCTTAATAAACAGTGTGCCCACCTAAAGAGTGTTTTAATCGCCGGTTTTTCGTACTATCAAGTAGTACAAGTTCTGCGTTGGTTGAAGACCGGCCCACTGGGCCATCGCCCCCGCCCGCTCAACAGTAGATAAAGCCTGTGAATGCCGTCTCTCCTTCTACCCTAGACCTCACCGATCGCGTGCTGACCATGGCCAAAACCGGGGTCTACCGCCAGTCGGTGTTTGAGGCTCTGGGGCCAATCGCCACCCGGCGGCAAATTCGCGATGCGATCGCCCAGGCCAAGCAGTTTGGCCTCTACACCGTCTCCGCCCTGCGGGATGATGAATTGGGTACCTACTATCAAGTCGAAGCCGCCAGCTACGAATCATTTCAGGCCGCCTCGAAAGCCTTAGCCGCCAGCGCCCCTGCCGAAAATCTGGCGGCCCAGGTCGTTGCTACTCACGACGCCTTGCAGGCCATGCTAACCACCGTAGCGAGCAGCACTCTGGGCTTCGCTGTCCTTGGTGGCTGGTGCTTGCTCGACGGGCAAACTCAGCTGGGGCGAGGCCTATGGCTGGGGGCCATGGTCGCGGGGGGGCTGTGGAGCGTGCAGCGTTGGATTGCGCGGCGGGTATTGGGGTAGGGGAGTGGAGGGGGTGAGGAAAGCGGAGGTGTAAAGTTCAAAGTTCAAAATTTCTCCTCCGAAGACGCTGCGCGAACAAAATTTTGAATTCTCAATTTTGAATTTTGCATTCATCCCCTCATCTCTACCTGCGAGCAAACTCATCTGTCGCCTCAATCAGCGCACTGGCAACACCCGGCTCCATGGCCGAATGCCCCGCATCCTGCACCATGACAAACTGGGCTTCGGGCCAGGCGCGGTGGAGTTCCCAGGCGGTGGTGGCGGGGCAGACCACATCGTAGCGGCCCTGCACAATCACGCCAGGAATGTGGCGAATGCGATGGACGTGGCTGAGGATGTGGTCGTCGGTGTCGAAAAATCCCTTGTTGATAAAGTAGTGACACTCGATGCGGGTAAAAGCGACGGCGAACTCGTCTTCGCTGAAGTGGTGCAGCAGACCGGGGTCCTGTACGAGCTTGCTGGTGCTGGCTTCCCACACGGCCCAGGCGCGGGCGGCGGCGAGCCGTTCTTCAAGATTGTCGCTGGTGAGGCGGCGATAGTAGGCCTTGACCAAGTCATTGCGCTCGGCTTCGGGGATGGGGGCGAGGTATTGCTCCCAGGCGTCGGGGTAAAGGTAGCTGGCCCCTTCCTGATAAAACCAGCTAATTTCTCGCTGACGCAGGGTAAAAATGCCGCGCAAGATTAGCCCCTGGCAGCGATCGGGGTGGGTTTGCGCGTAGGCCAGGGCCAGGGTGCTGCCCCAGCTGCCGCCAAACACCGTCCAGCTTTCGATGCCCAGGTGTGTGCGAATGGTTTCGATATCGCTGACCAAGGCCCAGGTGGTGTTGTCTTCTAGGTCGGCATGGGGCAAACTTTTGCCGCAGCCCCGCTGATCAAAGATGACAATGCGCCAACGATCGGGATCAAAAAACTGGCGATAGGTGGGGTTGCTGCCACCCCCAGGCCCACCGTGCAAAAACACCACGGGTTTACCCTCGGGGTTGCCTACCTGCTCTACGTAAAGCCGATGCTGGTCTGATACCGCCAGGTATTCGGCATGGTAAGGCTCAATAGGGGGATAAAGTTGGCGCATGGTAGTGGGTGAATGCGTTCCGCTACAGACGGAATGAGACCACACTATAGCCCAGCGCCCCTGGCTCTGGTTAAAGCGGTTTGAAGACTGACTTCTTGCTCGATCGCAGCTGTCTGACGAAAGCCAGAGGGATGAGTCTGACCAGGTACAGTGGTCTGATCAGAATGCTGGCTATGGTCATCCCCAGGAATTATCGACGACTCCTGGGGTGAGTCTTTACCACCTGCCATTCCCCCGTGTGTGGATCGCGCTGGGTGGTAAACGGATTGTTTTTGAGGGGTTTGCTGCAGGGATTAGCCATAGCGCTTACTGTTGCAGAGTTGCCTCCATGGTAAGAAATGACACATTGTTCACGGGTGACTTACAGGCCTCTTCTCCGGTGATGTCACCGCCTGTAATAGGTGATCTAGATCACCGAAGCGGGAATGTAGTCTGCGCTAGCCAAAAGTTTGGGCAAGAACGATGCGGTTTCTAAGATCTGCGCTAACATCCTCAAGGCATATAGAGGACGGGCAAAAAGTCGTTGATGCTTGACCGTCTACCGGTTCACCATACGAGTAATGGGCAGGAGTCGTGATGGCAATGCAAAATAGTTTGTTGGGATTATGGGGTAGCTGCGGGCGCGGGCTGTCTCTAAAAATGTCGGTGGCGATCGCGATCGCCGCCACTTCGATACTCAGCACAGCGCCCCAGGGCATGGCCCAGGGCTATGAGGTTGTGCCGCCCCTACCCGCTGGGGCTATGCCCGTGCCTGGAGCAGCTTTGCCTCAGCAGGTGCCCACTAGCGGCCAGCAGTATCTGATTTACGTTAGCGACACCAGCGAGGCTACCCTGAGCCAGGTGCGCCAGGTTGAGCCCACGGCTTTTCGCACTAGCTTTCAGGGGCGATCGGTGATTCAGGCCGGGCGGTTCAATATGACCGGCAATGCCCAGCAGCGCATCACTGACCTCGGTGCCCTGGGGGTCAGGGCCGAGATGGCCCAGGTGGCGGCGGCTGTGCCTTACTATTCTCAGACGGCTGCGCTGCCCAATAATGTGTATGCCTCTAACGGCGACCTGCCTCCCCTGCCCGATGCGGCGTTTCCCCAGGCTCCGGTAGCGGCTGTGCCTGTGCCAGCGCTGCCGCCGGGTGTGGCCCAGGTGCCTCCGACCCCAGGCAATGTGGAGTTTGGTCAAGAGCTTAACTATGCAGTGCCGACCGCGCCCCCTGCTGGTGCCATAGTGGCTCCGCCGACAGCGGCTCCGCCCATGACCGAGTCGGTTAATGCGCCCTACTACGTGGTTATTCCCACGGATGCTTCAAACTTGGGCACTCTGAGCAGTCAGGTCATTCAGCTTGGAACTCCCCCAGATCGCGTGCAGCAGCGCACCGAACCACGTGGCCCCCACGTCGCGGTTGGCCCCTTTGCCGATCGCGGTTTAGCCAACCGTTGGAACGATTTCTACCACCAGTCGGGCCTGGGCAACAGCCGGGTTTTCTTTTCGCGATAGATCCGCTGGGTGATAAACCCATAGGATCAATAGGCGACGGATTGTATTAAAAGTCCGTCGCCTATTGTTTGGTGATAAGCCCATGAGCTGTGAATTTCGCGATCGCATCGTCACCGCCGCGCAAATGCGGGCCATTGAAGGCTGCCTGTTTGAGGCCGGTCTGCCCGTGGCCGCGCTGATGGAAAAGGTGGCGGGCCGCATTGCCGCCTGGGTGGTGGGTCAGTTTCCGCTTCAGCGCTATCCTTGCATCGCTGTGGTAGCGGGGCCAGGGCACAACGGCGGCGATGCCTTGGTGGTAGCTCGGGAGTTGGCGGCGCAAGGCTATGGGGTGCAGGTGTGCAGCCCTGCCGATCGCCTGAAGCCGCTGACCGCTGACCACCTGCGGTTTATAGAGTATCTGGGCATTCCAGTGGTCAAGGCGGTGGAAACGCTAGAGCCCTGGGATGTGCTCATTGATGGACTGTTTGGTTTTGGCCTAGAGCGCTCGGTTGAAGGCGCTATGGCCGACGTAATCGCGGCGATCAATGCGGCAAATCGTCCGGTGGTCAGCATTGACCTGCCCTCGGGGTTGCACACCGATACTGGCGAGGTGTTAGGTATCGCAGTGCAGGCCACTCATACCCTCTGCCTGGGCCTGTGGAAGCGAGCCTTTTGCCAGGAGGAAGCGCTGGCCTACCTGGGGCAGCCCCATTTGATCGGTTTTGATATGCCCCCGCAGACCATAGCGGCCGGGTTGGAGAACGTCCCTTCGGTGCGGTGGGCCACCCTGGCGACCATCCGCGAAAAACTGCCCCTGCCGCGCCAGGCCAATACCCATAAATACCTGGTGGGGCATTTGCTGCTGGTGGCGGGGTCGCGGCCCTACGCCGGGGCGGCATTGCTAACAGCGTTGGGGGCCAGGGCCAGCGGGGTGGGCATGCTCACCCTGGCGGTGCCTGAGTCGCTGCGGCTGATGGTGGTGGCTCAAATTCCGGAAGCGCTGGTGGTGGGTTGTCCAGAAACCGCAGAAGGTGCGATCGCCCATCTGCCCGACAGCGTAGACCTGAGCCGCTACAGCGCGATCGCCTGCGGGCCGGGGCTGAGCCGCCAGGCCATCGAGCCAGTCCAGGCGGTTTTACAAAGCCCGACGCCTCTGTTGCTCGATGCCGATGGCCTCAATGTCTTGGCTGATCTAGGCACGATTGAAACCCTTACCCAGCGGCAGGCACCCACGGTGCTAACGCCCCACCGGGGCGAGTTTAAGCGGCTGTTTCCTGAACAGCTAGAGAACTCCGAAGACGGCGGCGCACCGGCACAGCAGGCTGCTGCCCAAAGTGGCGCGGTGGTGCTGTTAAAGGGAGCCTGTACGGCGATCGCCCACCCCGACGGCACCCTCTGGTATGTGCCCGAAAGCACCCCGGCCCTGGCGCGGGGCGGCAGCGGCGATGTGTTAACCGGTTTAATTGGCGGTCTGCTGGCCCAGACCCTGGCTTCAGACCCCAATAATTCGCTGGATTCTGCCTTGAATGCGGCCCTGGTCGGAGCCTGGTGGCACGGCCAGGGGGCTCGCGCGGCGGCCCGCGATCGCACGGAGCTGGGGGTCGATGGCACCCAGTTAGTCCAATATTTGAACCCGGTGCTGGCCCAGGTGCTAGCCTGAGGGGCGTGAGTTTAGTTGCGGCTGCGATCGCCTTGTTTTCCTTCGACCAAATTGTTTTACCCGACGGCTTTCGCCAGGGAATCTCGCTGCTGGCCTATCTGCTGGCGCTGATGTGGATGCTGGCCGTGGTGGATTTTATCACTGGGCGGCGAGTGCTTAACAAACTCAGCATTGCCCCCCGCAATCTAGACGGGCTGCCGGGGATTGCGGTAGCTCCCCTACTCCACGGCAACTTTGGCCACCTGGCCGCCAACTCTGGCCCGCTGGTTATTTTGGGCAGCGTGATCTTGCTGCAAGGGCTAGAAGTGTTGGTGCTGGTGACGGTGTTCTGCTGGGTGTTCAGCGGCGTGGGCATTTGGCTATTGGGCCGCCCCGGCACTCGCCACCTGGGGGCCAGCGGTGTGGTGTTTGGCTACCTCGGCTATCTGCTGCTACGGGGATATTTTGAAAGAAGTCCGGGGGCGATCGCCGCCGCCGTAGTGGTCGGCCTGCTCTACGGCAGCGCCCTGTGGGGTCTGCTGCCGCTCCAGCGGGGCAAGTCGTGGGTGGGCCACGGCATGGGGTTTTTGGCGGGTGCGATCGTCGCCCGCAAGCTAAACATCATGCTGGAGTGGGTGCGGTACAACTCAGGCTTTTAGCGATCGCCAAAAGCTGGCTCTGCCTTCTTCGTTCTTCCCTTTTCTTTCTTTCGCCCCATGCCCGACTCCCCCTCCCACTTCACCCCCGATGAGCTAGAGCGCTGGCGCTTTGGCCTGGCCCAAGCCAATTTGAACAACATTCTCTGCCACTGCCGCGACTGCGACGAAACCTGGATGGCCTCCGACGATAAGAATCTGGTCTGCACCTGCGGCAGTCACCGGGTTGAGCACATCCCCTGCTGGCAATTCCCCGACGGCTGACGGCTCTGTTGACTGAACGGAGTCGAAGCCCAGCAGAAACCTTAAGCGAGGAACGTCACCAGGGCTTGCAGCTTTTCCCAGGCGGCCCCGCTGGCGAGAATGTCTTGGGCCAGAGTAATGCCTTCGGCAATGGAGTCTTCTAACGATTCACCTTTTACCTTTTCGCCCACTTTTAGTGCTAGGGCCGCGTTCAAGGCCACCACATCTCGCTGGGCTTGGGTGCCCTTGCCCTGAAGAATTGCCGTCATAATCGCCACGTTTTCCGCCACTTCACCGCCGCGCAGGGCGCTGAGGGGAGCCGCCGCCAGCCCCAGCGCTTGGGGATCGATCACCGCGCTAGTAACCTGGCCATTCTCAACTACCGACACATCGGTTTTGTCGCCCAGCCCGGCCTCATCCAACCGCTCGCGACCGTGGAGCACGATCGCCTGGGGAATGCCCAGCTGATTGAGCGCTTCGGCCATGGCGGGCACCACCGCTGAGTCATAAACCCCAATTACTTGCCCGGTGGGCTGCAACGGATTTACCAACGGCCCCAGCAGGTTAAACACGGTGCGCACCTTGAGGGCGCTGCGCAGGGGGGCCACCGCTTTCATGGCCGGGTGCCAGCCTCGGGCGAACAGAAACGTCACGCCCACCTCATCCAGCGCGGCTTTCACCCGCTCAGGGTCGGCTTCCAGGTTGACACCCAGGGCTTCGAGCACGTCGGCAGACCCCACCTTGCTAGAGGCGGAGCGGTTGCCGTGCTTGGCCACCCGCACCCCCGCCGCCGCCGCAACGAAGGCCACACAGGTGGAAATGTTAAACGTGTGAGCCCCGTCGCCCCCGGTGCCGCAGGTGTCGATGCAGGGGGTGGGATGGTGAATTTTGCCTTCGCCGCCGAGGGATTGCCCCTGGAGCACCCGCGCCATGCCTGCCAGCTCATTGGCGGAGACACCCTTGGCCTGGAGCACCGCCAGCAGCCCACCCGACACCACTTCGGGAATCTCTTCGCTGAGCCAGCCGCGCATTAGAGTTTCGGCCTCGTCCTGGCTGAGCGATTCTCCCAGAATGAGGTGTTGTAAGAGGGCTGACCAGTCTTGAGCGGTGGCAACGGGCATGGCTTGGGTCACGGCTGAGCTTGGGTGTAAGGGACAGATCGGCAAATTAGCCCCCCTATTTTCGCTTAGAACGTTCGTTTGCGGGCGATCGCAGAGTGCTCCAGGGAACTCAATCTTTATTTCCTCTGTCAAGGGATAGACGCTCTACCAGATTTGACCCCGTATCTTAAAACCATTCATCTCTGGAGGATGACCATGGCAACTCGCACCGCTGAAGCGCCCTTGGCTCTAAAGACGGTTTCCTCTGCCGTTGATGGCTACTTTGCAGGTTTCAACGCCGAAGACTACCGCGCTGTGGCCGCGCTGTTTGAGGCCGATGGCGTTCTGCTGGCTCCCTTTGAAGAACCCATCGTGGGGCCCGAGGCCGTTTACACCTATCTGCAAGCCGAGGCTGTATCCATGCGGGCCAAGCCGGTCGAAGTGGAGAGCGATGATATGGCCTCTGACGGCATCCGTCGCGTGGTGGTCAAAGGTCGGGTTAAGACGCTACTGTTCACTGTCAGCGTGCGCTGGACGTTTGCGCTGACGGCGGCGGATACCATTCAGTCGGCTGAGATTAAGCTGGTGGCGTCGCTGCAAGAGCTAATGCAGCTCGATCGCGGCTAGGGCCAATGCTCTAGGCAGCTCTGGGTACTGAAGGCTGCCCCCAGGCGGCAGTGAGCAGCGATCGCCCTAGATTCAAATGCTGAGGCGCACATTGCCAGTCGGGGTGGGCCGTCAACAGCAGCGATTCGAGCGATTCGGTGTCGAATAGGTGCCACACCTCGGCCCCGGTCGAACAGTCGGCGATCGCATAGCAGTTCTCGGCCACGCAGTGAATCGTGAGGCGCTCGCTCATGCCAGCGGGCAGGGTCAGCTCTTGACCAATCCCCAGGCTTCTAAAGCTGCGAATGGCCTGCTTAAAAGCCGCTTCGCTTTGGGCTGCTAATCCCGGCAGCACTCGCAGCGATCGCGGGTCGCCGTTGACGCAGATCCAGTAGCGGTGCAGGGGGTCAATGCCCTTGAGCCAGGGAGATTCGTCATCGAGGCAATAGCGCGGTGCCAGGGATAGCTCAGAGAACATGACTTTACCAAAAGGTGGCAAGCGACACATTCAGCATCGTGTAAATACACAAGCTTGCTCAATACAGAGCAACAAAACTATAAAAATTCGATACGAGCCTTTACGTTGGCTGAGCAATGGCGGCGGGGGCGCAGCGATAAAAGATAAGAAGCGAAGATCGAAGATTGAAGATTGAAGAACGAAAACCTGCTGCCAGTGCCTAATTGGTGCAAGTCCTACTGATCTAGTCTTGTTCGCTCTTCCCTCTTCTTTCTTCTCTTTTCGCTCTTTAAGCTAGTCGGTAAACTCTTGGCTGACAGATGTTGCCAACGGCTCGGGCAGCAGGGCGGGCAAAATCAAGCTCTGGGCCAGGGGCATTTGTCCGTAGGTAAACCCGTGGGGCACCTGCTCTAGGTAGGGTCGCAGCTGCTCTAGGGCGTAGGGGCTACCGTAGACCACAACGCCGCGCAGTAGCTGGGTTGATCGCAACGTCTCTAGCCAGGCTGTCGCCAGCTGTAGGAGCTGGACCGAGCCGCGAAAGGGGTTGCCCCGCACAAAAATCTGCACCAGGCTGGGCCGCAGATCAGGCTCAGCCGATCCGCTGCCGTTGCCCTGGGGCCACTGCTGGCAACCTTGGGTATCGACCAGCTTGAGGTGGTAATGGTGACGATGGGGCCGGGTGAGGGCCGCCGCCGTGCGCTCTAAAAACCGGCAGCCGATCGCATCATCGACGATCACCATGTTGTGGCCAGGGGTGGCGGCGGTGGCGGGAGTGATCTGCCCTTGCACCGTCATCGATGCGTTGAGGATGTCGGCGGCGAGCTGGCGGGTGGCGGGCTGAGCCACGGCGGCTAAGTTCACTGGGGGCGGCGGCATGTGCTCCCAGGCGTGGCCAGCCCCGTCGGGCAGCAGGGCCGGAGCGGCCTTTTGCTTGGCCCGCCAGAGACGCTCTACGCTGGCTGTGATGCGCGCTGGGGCAATGCGGCCTCGATTCACGGCTTCTACTACCGCTACGATCGTTCCCTCGGGGTCACTGGGCATGAGCAGCACGTCGGCTCCGGCTTCCACGGCCAGTACCGCTGCTTCGTAGGGGCCGTAGGTGTTGGCGATCGCCCCCATAATCAGCGCATCGGTCACAATCAGTCCGTCAAAACCCATCTCCTGGCGCAGCAGACTGGTGAGGGTGGCGGGCGAGAGAGTGGCGGGTAGGCGGGCGTCCAGCGCCGGAATTTTGAGATGGGCCGTCATGATGCTGTCTACCCCGGCGGCGATCGCAGCTCGAAACGGTGCCAGCTCTAGCTCGTTGAGGCGATCGCTGCTGTGGGGCAGCACCGGCAGATCGAGGTGAGAATCGGTGGCGGTGTCGCCGTGGCCAGGGAAATGCTTGGCAGTGGTGAGCACCGGCTGGGTCTGCACTCCGCGAATAAAGGCTTGGGTCAGGGCGCTAACTCGCTCTAGCCCATCGCCAAAGGCCCGCACATTGATCACCGGGTTGGCAGGATTGTTGTTGACATCCACAACCGGGGCCAGCACCCAGTTGAGGCCAATCGCCAGCGCCTCAGCGGCAGTGGCGGCCCCAAAGGCCTCAGCGTAGGCCAGGGCAGCGGTGGGGTTGCGATCGGCCACCGCCGACAGCGCCATCGGCGGCGGAAACCAGGTGGCCCCGCTAAATCGCTGCCCCACCCCCTCTTCCACATCGGCGGCAATCAGCAGCGGAATGCGGGCCTGACTCTGAAGTGCCTGGGTTTTGAGCCCCACTTCGGCAGCGCTGCCCCCCAGCAAAATCACCCCGCCCACGCCCAGTTCTTCAACGTAGCGTGTGAGGGTGGCGTAGTCGGCTTCCCAATCGGGGTAGCGAATTTCGTGGTCAAACAGGTGGCCTGACGCCCGCACCACCACCATTTGAGCCACTTGTTTTGCCAGGGATAAACTCTCAGGATCGGGCAGCCGGGCCGAGGTATTTACCCCAGCGGGCCAGTCGTTGACTGTCGCCCGGTTCACTCTTCCTCATCTCCGAGGATAGGTTCATCGGAGGTAGCGGCCTTGGGGGTGACCCCATCATGCTCAAAATATTCGTCGGTCAGGCCCTTTTCGGCCCGCTCTTGGCTGAGCTGGTTGATCAAGTTCAACACATTGGTGCCGCGCTCCATACCCACATCTTCTTTAAAGATGATTTCGGGGGTGCGTCGCAACCGCAGCCGCTGGCCCAGTTCGCTGCGCACAAAGCCCGTGGCGGCGTGGAGGCCCTCCATGGTTTCGGCTTTGGCTTCGGGGGTGCCGTAGATGCTGACAAACACTTTGGCGTGCTGCAGGTCACCCGACACATCGACATCGGTAACGCTGACCATGCCGGCCCCCACGCGGTCATCTTTGATGTCGAGCATCATCATCTGGCTGATTTCTCGTTTGATCAGAGAAGCCACCCGCTCTACGCGACGATTATTTGGCATCGGTCTGTACTCCTGAAGGTAATGGCATTAACCTAGGCCCAGCATTGCCCGCAGGGTAAAGGTGAGAAACAAAAAGCCGGCCACTGCGGCACCGACGAGCGCGATCGCCGTAGTGGGCCGCTTCAGCAGGGGCACGAGGGGCTGGGCGGCGTTAAAAAATACCCCCAGGGTGAAGGAAATAAAGTAGCGCGGATAGCGAGAGATGTTGTCGAAAAAATCTTTCATGGCGGCAGACCGGGGGCTTTAGGGGCCAATGCGCGTAAAGCCCAGCGCACTGACTCTGAATTTAACTCGTTTTCCATCCTAACCCACGATAAAAGGGTGTAGCCCTGGCCAGGCTTTGCTATAGTTGGGGCATTCTTTAAACAAGTACATTTGATCTTAGGCAGTTTTGTGACAGTTGCCTTCTCTGCACCCCCGACGTTACACCCCCGCCCTTTTCTCAAATGGGCGGGGGGCAAAGGGCGTTTGCTCAGCCAGTACGAGCCGTTTTTGCCCGCGGCCATCGACACCTACTACGAGCCGTTTTTGGGCGGCGGGGCGATGTTCTTTCACTTGGCGGGGCGATCGCGGCGGGCCGTGCTGGGGGATATTAACCCCGAGCTGGTGAACGTTTACTGCTGCGTGCGCGACCAGGTCGAAACGCTGATTCGCCACCTGTGGGATCACCAGCGCCGCCACAACCCCGACTACTACTACCAGGTGCGCCAGCGGCAAGCGCTGCGATCGCCCGTGGAGCGCGCCGCTCGCCTGATTTACCTCAACAAGACCTGCTACAACGGTCTCTACCGCGAAAATTCCCAGGGTCACTTCAATGTGCCGGTGGGCAAGTACAAAAACCCTGCTATCTGCGATCCATCCCTACTGCGGGCGGCTTCGGCGGCATTGCAAACTGCTGAAATTCAGACGTTCTCGTTTGAAATGCTGCTAGAGCAAGCTCTAGCTCCCGACGACTTTGTCTACTTTGACCCGCCCTACCACCCCCTCAGCGCTACCAGCAGCTTTACGGGCTATAGCCGCTATGGCTTTACCGCAGCCGACCAAGAGCGCCTGGCAACGGTGTTTCGCACGCTGGCGGCGCGGGGGCAGCGGGTGATGTTGTCAAACTCTGACTGTGAGTTTGTTCGCGAGCTGTATCAGGGGTTTACAATGCACCCAATTCTGGCGGCGCGGGCGATAAACTCCCGCGCTGGGCGGCGGGGCAAAATTAACGAGCTGCTCATCACCTCCCCTTGACCCTGCTTAGGATGGATGCAGCGTCTCTGTAGAATCAGCTATCAAAGTGATATGACACTACGCGACCCAGAGGCGACTTTCCGTGACGACGACCCCACCCCCCAGCGCTGACCCAAACGACCAAACCCACGATACCTTTCAGGCGGTGACCCAGGTGATGCAGGCGGTTGTGGCCGTGCTCGACAACGCTACCGCGAGCACTGGCAACTCTGTGGTGTCGCGGTTTCAGCCTTTTTTTGAACCGTTGACCGCTACGGTGGGCAATGTGGTTGGCCCGATTGCCAATTGGCCGTTTATTCGGTTTGCCACTGCCCTGCCGGGGATGCGGTGGTTGTTAGCAGCCCTGGGCCAGGTGAATGTGGGAGAGGTGCGATCGCAGGTGGCCGAACTCCGCCAGCAGTATCCCCAAGATGATAAACGCGCCCTGGCCCAGCGGGTGATGGCCGAAACCGCCCTCAAGGCCGCAGGCATTGGCTTGGCCACCAACTTTGCGCCCCCGGTAGCCTTTGCGCTGACCCTGGTGGATATTGGTGCGATCGCCGCCCTCCAGGCCAACATGATTTACCGCATCGCCACCATCTACGGCTACTCGCCCACCGACCACGATCGCCGTGGCGAGGTGCTGGCCATCTGGCTGCTGTCCTCCACCACAGCGGGCATGGTCAAATCGGGTTTGAGTATCGCTGAGCTGATTCCCGGCCTGGGCGCAGTGCTGGGCGTCGCCTCCGATGCAACGCTGATTTATAGCGTGGGCTACTTTGCCTGTCGCTACTACGAAACCAAGCGATCGGCCCCCACGGAGTTCTCTGCGTAATTGGATCTTGGTAATTGGGTCTTGTTTGTGTTGCTGTTGGCTAGTTTTGCCAAGCGGGGACTTTAAGTAAGATTTCTAAGACGAAGTGTAACTCAATGCCAGATTAGGTTTGTTGTTCTGCTGTGCGCCGCCTACTTAGGCAAGGAATTTACTGGCCAGCCTCTCGCATCAGTTCTGAACCCAAAATTAACATCCTCAATCTACGCTAAGACTGCCAGTCTGGAGATCGACAACCAGATGCTTACCGGCAGTTTCTATAAAGGCTTGATCACCGCTACTGTTTAGGGTGGGAGGTGAGGTTATCCACCAGCCTCGGGTTGCGCGCTGTACAACCTCCGACATTGGCACAGCCAAAACTTCCTGTATGGTGTCTAGGTCGTACTGGGCTAAAGGTTGATTTTCTCGACTGAGGACAACAACCGCAAATCGGCTTTTGACATTAATCCATTCGTCTAAGAGTAATACATTGCCCTGTGAGCCAACGATCGCATAACGTGGTCCGTACTCATGAGCAAGACTTCTGCTCCAGAGCAAATTTCGTTGGGTGCCCTCCTGCTCAAAAAGTTCGGCGATTGCGTGTTTAGACTGCCAATCATCGGGTGTTGAAAGCACGAGGACATAACGCTGATTGGGAGAACTAAACTCCCCTCGTACGGGTGGAAGGGAAATGCGATCGGCAGTAGAGACTTGTTTGACATTAAGCATGGGCTGAGCCGTGGAATCAGAATGAAGAATCTTTGATGCGCTTATCTGGCCCCAATAATCCGTTAGGAACGAAACAGTAATCAGTACCCCAAACAACGTGCAAAATATTGTTAGCCATTTCAATCGGCCAGAGAGCGCTAGTGAAGAGAGTGGCTTGGGCATAATTTTCCCCCAAAGTGGGATTATATCTTTCCCGACAGCTTTTAAGAGGGGGCTTGGAGCAAAGCCCCAAGCCGGAGATCTCAACCCCCTAACCCCTCAATTGTGTTTGCCTACATTAGGCCAGTTCGCTCAGTGCCCTCTCCTTTTTTTCCTTGCGGTTTTTTCGCAATGATGCGAGACCCATACCGGCTAGCCCAAACACTAAAGAAGGAGTGGGCACTGCTTTTGCGGTTGGACTATTTCTTGCCTGATCAATTTGAAGTTGATTTAATTGGTCGAGATTTGCACCATCTGGGGTAATATCACCTATCGTGTCTGGCACAAGCCGGGTACCACCACTGGTCATCAAGTTGTTGGTGATGTCGTCATCAGTGCCAAACGTATTGTGGTCGAGCCCGAACGTATGACCAATTTCATGGGCAATTGTATCAAGTCGCCCATTGCCAAAGTTGAAGCTAAAAACGTTATCGGCGATCGCTAAACGGTTACTGTTAAGGAAAGCGACTCCAAATGTGTCTAAGCTATCAAATTGCTTGATAAACCACATGCTGATCACTGTATCATCAGGATTTGCACTCCCACTGTCAAATAGGTTGGTCAGGCTATCGTCAGCGTTATCATCGTCAACATTCGTTTGAAAAAATGTGCTGTTGAACTGGGTAAAGTTTAGGAAATTAAAGGTGATCCCTGCCTGTGCCCAAATCTTATTGGTCTCTGCCGCAAACAATGTCTGATTGACATTCGCACAATCATCGCCAGCATCACTACAAACTTGAATTGGCTGAACGGTAACTACTTTGTCGATGGTTATGGCATGACCAGGAGCTGCGATCGCCCAAACTCCTACGACGGCGATCGAACTTGCAGCAAAAGACCTAAGCGAATTAGAGGGAAATAACTTGAGTGTTGTCATGGATAAAACCCGCAAACTACAATTGTGTAAAACTTAGAAACTGTAATACGGGTAGATGACCTGCTGGTAGCGATCTTGATTCAAAATGAGGGAGCGGTTTTATTAAAAAATCTTTCCCTCAATTCCCCTGATTTATGGCTGCTTCAAGATTCATTAAGATACAGTCTATTTTGAAGCTCTAACTGTTTAAGGTCTTCCAATCGTTGCCTATCAACGCTTTAGAGTATCTAAACAGTGGAGCTCGGATAGAATGAGTAGACGCGCAAAACTGTAACTTCCCTGAGATTAATCCCCAGTCATGGGCAAATCAACGCTCTGCCTAAAATTTTACTCAGCCTGCCTTGAAGCTCAACTACTGAAACCTTGAGTTAAAAGGGTTTCAACAGTTTTAAGTGAGATTACTTGAGAAGTTTCTGTGTGAAAATTTCAAATTCCTCGGAAATATTTCCGGATGGCGCTGCGGGTAGACGAGCGCAAAGCTTTAGGTGAGAACCGGAGCTGAGTCAACCTGAGATTCTAAAATTGCGCCGTAGAGGGGCTGGTGGTTCTTGGTGGCGCAGAAAACTCCTGAAACCCTTGTAAATCAAGGCGTCTTGCCGAGACAGCCGATTGGAGATTGAACGAAGGCAGCGGGTTTCAGCCGCTAGTTTGACCGTCTGGCCGTCCATCATAAGACTCAAAAAGTTTTCTGCACCACTTTAAGGAGTGGCGCCTCAGCTTCAATCTGCTGTGTATGGTGAATTAGAAGGCAAGTCTCTGAATACACCAAGTTGCTCTAAAGTACGTCCAGGCAGTGTTAATTTAGAGTGGCGCTAGAAATTATGCGATTGGATTGATTCTTAACGCAATTCAAAGTGATCATTGACTGGTAAAAGTTGAAGTTATCTGACTATCCTAATAGCTGAAATAACCCGTCGTCGATTTCGTAACCTAGCATTTGGGTCATAAACTTCAGCCGCGTGTACTGGCTAATGCCCTGTCCCTTCAGCCAGGCAGCAATGACAAAAATTTTCGCCATCATAAAGATTTCTAACCCCTCGGGGTTGTAGCGAATGCCCTCGGTAGGGCTGAACTGGTGGGGCACCAGCATGGCGGCGTAGCGCCCTAGCTCCCCCGCCTCCCAGTCTAAAATCAGCGGCAGCCAGGGGTAGCAAGTGTCTAGACGAATAAACCACAGCCGTACCTCCGGCAGTTCTGACAGCTCGCGGGGGTCGGCGGGGTCGCGGCTGATGTCAACCACAAACTGGAGCCCAATCTCGCCAGGGGCCAGCTTACCCTCGGCTAGCAGGGGCTCAATCACCGCGCGCGCGGGTGTCAGATCGAGCGTTTGCAGGTGAGACTCGTTCAGGGTAATGGTTTGGGCCATGGAGCAGCTAGAGCAAGGTAACGGGCGATAACGCCTATTGTCGCAGAGGGTGGCCCTGCACTAAACCCAATTTCTAGACCCCCAGAGGCTGCGCCGCAGCCTCTGGGGGTGAACCGCCATGGGACTATTAGGTGTCGCTTTTGGCCTGTTCCCGCGAAATCCCAAGGCGGGATTTTGCTGCGATCGCCTCAGCAGACAAAGTCGCGTCCATAAAAAAGACAGTTTTTTGAGATGGAATACGCTTAGGCGTGCGCCCTATGGCACTATGCCCAAAGATCTGTCCCTATAGCGTTTATTTCGGCGGCCCCATGTCTGACTCTTTCCTGCGCGTGTGCATCATCTTGGGCACTCGGCCCGAGGCCATCAAGCTGGCTCCGGTAATTCGCGTCTTTCAGCAAGACCCCAACACCGAAACCCAGGTGGTACTCACGGGTCAGCACCGCGAAATGGTTGACCAGGTAATGGCGCTATTTGACCTCACCGCCGATGCCGACCTCGCCATCATGCAGCCGCAGCAGACCCTCACCGACATTACCTGCCGCAGTTTGCAGGGGCTAGAGGCCCACTTTCAGGCCCACCGCCCCGATCTGGTGATCGTCCAAGGCGATACCACCACCGCGTTTGCCGCTGCCCTGGCCGCCTTCTACCAAAAAATTCCGGTGGGGCATGTGGAGGCGGGTCTGCGCACCGACAACATCTACAGCCCCTACCCCGAAGAAGCCAATAGACGGCTGATCTCTCAGCTCACCACGCTGCACTTTGCCCCTACCACCACCGCCGTGGGCCACCTTAAGGCGGCGGGCGTAGTGGGTGAAATTCACCACACCGGCAACACCGTGATTGATGCGCTGCTCACCGTGGCTGGGCAAAACCCCGACTGCCCCATTGACGGCCTCGACTGGGATCGGCATCGGGTGCTGCTGGCCACAGTACACCGCCGCGAAAACTGGGGCGACCCGCTCAGTGACATCGCCGCCGGATTTTTGGCCGTGCTCGACGACCAGCCCGACACCGCCCTGCTGCTGCCCCTGCACCGCAACCCGGTGGTGCGCGATCCTCTGACTAAGCTGCTGGGCGACCATCCCCGCGTCTTTCTGACCGAACCCCTCGACTACCGCCGCCTAGTGGGGGCCATGAGCCGCTGCTACCTGCTGCTCACCGACTCGGGCGGCCTCCAGGAAGAAGCCCCTGGGTTGGGCAAGCCAGTGCTGGTGCTGCGCGATACCACCGAGCGCCCTGAGGCGGTCGAAGCCGGTACCGCCCGGCTGATTGGCACCAGCACCGAGGCCATTCGCCGTCATGCTCTGGAACTGCTGACCAATGCAGATGCCTACGGAGCGATGGCCCGGGCCGTCAACCCCTTTGGTGATGGCCATGCCGCCGATCGTATCCTGGCCATCGTCAAGGCGTATTTTTCGGCAGATAAATCAGCCCCTTTGTGACGGCTTGGGTTCAGCAACCGGCCACAGCAGAGTGTCATCAAAGCTTAATAATGAAGCGGTAGTCTCCAGAAAATTTTGGCTTGAGGGGAAGACCAGCCTGAGCTTTTATACACCTCGAAGATGGGGCGAGGGCTTTTAGACTGCACCATTAGCCTGCTTGGGTAAAAATGCTGAGCGCTAGCTTTGTGACCAGAATCACAACCCCATCTCCGCAGAATCACGGGGCTGAGCCAGAAAATCTTACCTTTACAAAAACTTGATGCGGCTACATTAGAACTTAACCACTGGCCATCTACCCAGCGTTATGCCTTCTCACCCTCCGTCAGAAACGCAGCATTTCAATCGGGATGTGCAGCTGCTGCTGAAACCCAATAACCCCCACGCCCGATCGCTGCTGGCGTTTATCAAGCGCACTATCTATCAGTTTGGCCTGCAAGCCCACGTCACCGAAATCGATATTTTTGTCGAAGCCTACCTGCGAGGCGTGCGGTATACCCAGCAAAATCAGGAGCACATTCGCCAGCCCAAGGCCTGGATGCGCCGCACCGCCTACAACATCATTCGCGAGTGCAAGCGCGATCGCCAGCGGTATTCGGCTGCCGCCTTTGATGAACTGATGGAACAAGAGGCCCACGCTGAAGATTGCCGGGCCACCGTGGATGAGGCGGCGATCGCCCAGGCCATTGCCTCGGTCTTGCAGGCTCTTGAGGCTCTGTCGCCGGGCGATCGCCACTTGATTCAGTGGAAGGTTGTCGAAGGGCTGACCTGGCCTGAGGTGCAGGCGCGGCTGGTGGCGGCAGGTGAAGAGCGGGTATCCCTAGCGACGCTGCGCAAGCGGGGACAGCGAGCCCTAGAGCGGCTGCGGCAGGCTTACCACGTTTTCAACGGCGAACTAGGCGCCTCAGCCGATGGTTCCGATGGCTCTGAGGAATCCGATGAATCTGAGGAATCCGATGAATCTGAGCCGCTGCCGTAATCGCTAGCCAAAGGGGAAACGTCAGCCTGCGATCGGGGCCTAAAAGTATCCCAATTAAAAAAACATCCGTTACAAGGACGCTAACTCGGCCCATTGGGTCGGTCACAGTGAGATTTTGGATCAGTTTTAGTTAGAACACTCTAAGTTAGGTCAAATGGCCGAATGTCCGCTCTAGGGCGGACTGCCAGGGAAATTTGCCGGGGAATACTAAATTTGAGCTGGAGAGTAAACTAGTTGAAGCTTCTGTGAGGAATTCTCTACCGGTGTGACCATAGGCTGCCCTTTAAGTTTGCTTGTCGGGGTGCAGAGCGATGAATCGCCGTCTAAACTTGGTGAAACGTTGAATTTGCATGGCCAATATCGCTAGTCCTTCCGATGCCCCCTTTACCACTCCAGCTGGCGACGCTGCTCAGCCTGGAACCGCTGCTCCATCGCCAGCCTTTACGCTGACCTTTTGGGGGGTGCGGGGCAACATTCCATCGCCGGGGGCCGATACGGTGCGCTACGGCGGCAACACGGCCTGTGTTGAAGTGCAGGTGGGTGGTCAGCGGCTAATTTTTGACGGCGGCACTGGCCTGTGGATGCTGGGTCGCCACCTCATGGCCCAGGGGCAGCCCGTGGCCGCCCACCTGTTCTTTACCCACACCCACTGGGATCGCATTCAGGGGTTTCCCTTCTTCTCGCCAGCGTTTGCCCCGGCGACCCAGCTCGATATCTACGGTGCCCAGGCTCTCAACGGCGCTTCTATTAAGCAGCGGCTGATGGAGCAAATGCTGCGGCCTAACTTCTTTAAGCCGCTGCAAACCATGGCCGCTGCGATGACCTTTCACAACATTGCGGCGGGGGATGCCATTGCCCTGGACGATGTCTTGGTAGAACCCTGGAGTCTGAATCGCCACACCAGCGCTTTGGGCTATCGGGTGACCTGGGGCGATCGCGTGCTGGTCTACGCCACCGACACCGACCCGACTCAAACTAGCGTAGACCCCAATCTGCTGATGTTGGCCAGCGGGGCCGATGTCTTAATTTTTGATGGCACCTATGCCGATGCGGCCTACTCAGACCCCAATGGCTCTGGGTTAGCGCCCTGGCATCTGGGGATTGAGGTGGCGCGGGCCAGCCAGGTGAAACACCTGGTGCTGTTTCACCACAACCCCTGCCACAGCGACGACCAGCTTGACCAGCTAGAGCGTCAGGTGCAGGGCAGTTTTGCCCAGGTCAGCCTGGCGCGCGAGGGTATGACCCTAGACCTGATTTCTGGGTGTTGCTGAATTGAAGCATAAGTTTGGGTCGGGGCAAACGACCGTTTGCCCCGACGAGAGATGTTGCAGGTTTGATTCGTACCTGTATCCAGCAGCGCCATTTTTGAATAGGCGCGGGTACCGCCTAGGTGGGCTGAAGTAGGTCGCCCCGCACCCAGCCGGTGGTGCCTTCGTAGATCACCTGGTACCAGATAAAGCCGTCGTTGGGGTTACCGCCGCGATCGATCACCTCCACTACGGCGCGACGCGGTGCTGTGCCCAGAATGGTGCTGCCCAGACGCGGGGCCGATCGCAGCCGAGCGGCTTCTGCCGACAGCACGATCGCGGGGGTGCCGGGGGCAAAGTTGTTGCCGCGAAAGTCGGTAGAGCCTGAGGACACCCCAACCACGGTGTTAAAGCCTGGCTCTTTGAGCACGACGCTACCGTTGGCGGCAATAATTTCTAGTTCGGTTTCGTTTAACACGTTAATGCGGGCAAACCGCTCGGCCTCGCCTCCGGCTTTATAGACTGTTTGGTCACGGGTGCTGGGCACGAGCTGGGTTGGGGCCGCCCGCAGGTCTACGACATCGGTGGCCTTGTTGTAGAGATTCATGAACAGACTGCTGCCGCTGCGATAGACGCGCACCGCCATGGATTCAGTTTCAAACAGCAGCACCGTTTCAATGGTGCCCGCCTGGGCTAGCCAGGTTGTCGGGGCGGGTGACTCTGTGACCTCGGGAATGGCTGGGGCAGCGGCCAGGGCGGGGGTGGCGCTTAGCAGCGCCAGGGGAGCCAGCAAGAGGCAAACACGTTCAAAAACCCGATTCATAGAACAATCACCTGAAATAATGAAACAGGGGCTAGAGCAGCGCAGCACTACTCCCAGGATCTAAGCGTAACCATACTGCAAAACGCTGGGGCGGGGGGTATAGGGGCGATCGCTACGGAGCAGAGAAAGCCTAAAGCGAGCTGACCGCTGGGGTGCGCGCTCCGGTCTCCCGAGGGGCGTAAAGGCGCAACCGCTGGGACGGCACCGCGATCTGTACCCGGCTGCCCACCGCGATCGCGCTATCGATTGGCAGTCGAGCGTAGAGCAACTGCCCGGACGGGGTTTGCAGACAGTACTTATACTCCCGGCCTAAAAACTGGCGATCGCGCACCACCACCGCACCTGTCGCATTTTCCACCAGGGTCATGTCCTCCTGGCGCATCATGAGGTCAGTCGAAGTGGCCTGGCCGTTGGCGTCAGCGCCAAAGCAGCCCACCTCGGTCTGCCAGCCCTCGGAGGTGGGCTGGGCTGGCAAAAAGTTGGCCTGGGTTACAAACTCGGCTACAAAGCGCGAGGCGGGCTGCCCGTAGACCACCTCTGGGGTATCGATCTGCTCTAGGCGACCCTGGTGCATGACGGCGACGCGATCGGCCAGCGCCAGGGCCTCTTCCTGATCGTGGGTGACGAAGACGCAGGATGCCCCCACCTGGCGCAAAATGTCGCGCACCTCCTGGCGCAGGTACAGGCGCACCTGCACATCCAGGTTGCTAAAGGGTTCATCTAGCAGAATGATGGCTGGACGCGGAGC
>JAHHIH010000046.1 GCA_019358835.1 Tildeniella torsiva UHER 1998/13D | reverse complement strand
TGGGCGTCGGATGAAGATTTCGGGTGCGCAGTGGGACGAAGACAATGTGCAACAAGTGCTGCACCAGCGGTGCGCGTATCTCAATGGCTACTTCTCAAGGTGAGTCTTGCAAGACTGGGATGCACCCAAGGGCACCTACCTGCGTCAGTGGATGGAACATCACCACGACGAGCCCCTGGACTGTTTTACAACACCCGAAATTTCAGCCGCAGTCTGGTCATTTCTTAGCTCTCGCCAGGCTGAAGAAAAATTTTACACCTTCTTCGACTTTGGCGATGGCACCCTAGATGGCACCGCCTTCAGATTCTGGCGAGAAGATGAGGGTGAACTCAAGGTAGATTTCTATGTAGGCAAGGTGTGTCCTCTAGGGGTCACTGCCTTTACTCAGCAGACCGCTTCAGAATTACAGACGACTCCATCAGTTATCCGCCAAGCGCTTCTAAACTGGCAGTTAGAAGCAGAGCATGATTTGCATGACGATATCAATGGTAGCCAAACTCAACAACATATTAAGCAACTTGTGGGTGCTGTTGTGATTGGGGGGAAAGAAAAGCATAAGGCTAACCGTGGATTAGTCGCTAGAGATGAGCTAGGCGATCAACTGGATGTCTTTGTTGGCGGCGGAGGTGGTCATAATCCATTTCTTCAGGGCACAGTTCAAGTAACCCATAGAGATTTTGGGCATATAAATGCTGGAGTTCCTCCCTACCGAATTAGACGTATTCCAGTGCCTGATAATCTATCAACCAATGGTTTAGATCCTAGAGAATTTCACCGCTTCGCAGTGGCCTATGGACTTTGTATTCCTGCATGGGAAGGCCCAGAAATTCGTCTCCCCAGTGAAGTTGAATCTAATGAAACTCCATCATTGCGCTGGCCTAACCGTGAGACCAGGCATGACGATATGAAGGATGTGACGTAGAATTACGCCGCCGTTCAGTGGTTTGAAGTCCAGCTCGTATATCATGCCGAATCAAAACATACCATCTGAATCTACTGGCGGTTGGAACCCTGAAATACCGGGCCAAGAGGTCAGAATACGGTCGAACCCAGGACAGCGGGGGCTCACTACCGGAAGAGTGCGCCAGGCTGGGACGCGCCTCCTAGTTCAGGTTCAGTTTGGCCCAAATGAAAAGGTTTATAAACCGCAGAACCTGCTTGAACTCTGTGGTGATGATGACAGCATTGGTTCACTCCTCAAGCAAAAGCGATTTGGTGGCCCAGACGATCTCAGACGTATCCTTACCTTTGAGAAAGTCAAGGGTAAGCTAACCAATATTTTCTACAGCATGGAGGCCAGCCAAACTGACTTCTATGCTCACCAGTTCAAGCCAGTACTCAAGTTTCTCAACTCACCCGTCGGTCGTCTGTTGATTGCCGATGAGGTTGGCCTCGGTAAAACCATTGAGGCCATGTACATCTGGAAAGAACTTCAGGCTCGCGCCGACGCCAGGCGATTGCTGATTGTCTGTCCAGCCATGCTGCGCCAAAAGTGGCAAGATGATCTCCGTCAGCGATTTAACATCTTCGCTGACATTGTCGATGCTAAGGAACTTCTTACCAGGGCTAGATCCTGCCTAGAGACTCAGAAAGCCCAGCCGTTTGCCTGTATCGCTAGCCTGGAGGGGCTACGCCCAAGCCGTAACTGGGAAGAACAAACGGTGACTAACTCCCGAGCGGAGTTG
Source organism: Tildeniella torsiva UHER 1998/13D (assembly GCA_019358835.1). GTDB lineage: Bacteria > Cyanobacteriota > Cyanobacteriia > Phormidesmidales > Phormidesmidaceae > Nodosilinea > Nodosilinea torsiva. The sequence goes on along the minus strand of JAHHIH010000046.1, from coordinate 17,507 downwards.
GCTAGACTGCTGGATGCCAACCCTGCCACCAACGACTTTGGCATCTTTGACCTAGCCATTTTTGACGAAGCTCACTATCTGAGAAATTCCAGTACCGCCAGCAACCGCATTAGCCGCCTGATCCGCGATGCCTCACGCCATCTTGTGCTGCTAACTGCTACCCCAGTTCAGGTTCACAGTACAAACTTGTATCAACTCCTCCAAATTATCAGCCCTGATGATTTCTTTGACGAGATGGTTTTTGACAATATGCTCGAAGCGAATAATCCCATTATTCGTGCTTTACGGTTTCTGTGGACTAACCCACCTAAGCTCAGCCAAGCTAAGGCTGAGCTTGAAACAGCCATAGCATCACAGTATCTGGCTGATAATCGCCTGCTCCAGTTTGTGCGCGACGCTTTGCTAGAGACAGAAGACCTGAATGAAGAGCAGCGGGTTGATTTAGGCTACAAGCTCGAAAAGGTATCGTTACTAGGACAGTACATTACCCGAAGCCGAAAGCGCGATGTCATACCTAACCGAGTGCAGCGGGAGCCACAGACCCTAACCGTTAGATTTTCACCATTAGAAAAAGAAATTTACGATCATATAACTGGGCAGATTAAACAGCAAACCCAAGGTAAGCGCGGCGTATCGGTATTTAGACTAATCTCCCGTCAGCGCCAGATGGCAAGCTGTATGGTAGCCGCCCTAGAGTCTTGGCTTCAAGATGGAGTATTAGACGACTTAGTCAATGAATCTCTCTGGGAAGACTTTGGTATCTCATCTGAATTAGGCGATGAAACATCTGCCGAGTTATCCCATGGCCTTAGCTCGCTACTGCTAAGCAGAAGCAATATCAGCAAGCTAGAGAAGCAAGACGGTAAATATCGGGAACTGCAAAAATTTCTGAAGAATGAGCTGCGAAAAAACAAAACCGAGAAATTTGTAATTTTTGCCTATTTCAGAGGAACGCTCAAATATTTGCAGCGGCGGTTGGAGTCTGATGGTATTTCCACTAGCTTGATTATGGGTGATATGGGAGACTCTAAATGGGATGTAGTCAAAGCATTCCGTGAGGATCACGGCCCCTCAGTCTTGTTATCCTCTGAAGTCGGCAGTGAAGGGATCGACCTTCAACACTGCCGTTTCTTGGTGAACTATGATCTGCCTTGGAACCCAATGAAGGTCGAGCAAAGAATCGGTCGCCTCGATCGATTAGGGCAGAAGGCAGAGCGGATTTCTATTGTCAACTTTAGCTTGGTCGATACAGTAGAAGAAAAGATCCTAGAGCGGCTCTATGAACGAATCAATATTTTCCAAGAGAGCATTGGCGACCTAGAGGGTATTTTAGGAGAAATGACTGAGCAACTGCTGGTGCAGTTGTTTAACCCGAACCTCACCCTAGAGGAACAGGAGAAAAGAGCCCAAGAAACGGTGATGGCGCTTTTGAAAGAGCGCACTTTACAGGATGAATTGGAAACAGAAGCTATCAATATGCTGGCTTTCTCAGATCATATTTTACGTTCTATCACTGACAGTCGAGAGCAAGGGCGCTGGCTGCAACCCGAAGAAGTTCGTGCCTTTGTCGAGGACTGTTTCTCCCGGTACTATCCCGGCACCGTGATTGCTCCAAAACCAGGGCAAGAACATCTCTATGAGATCACGCTCTCTGAAGACGCCAAGGTTGACCTCCAACTATTTCTCAATCAGCATCGTTGTGCAACCCCAACTAAGCTTCATATTTCAAGCACTCCTGTTAGCTGCTTCTTCGACCCTAAAATTGCGGGCACCATGGGTAAGCGCAATGAGTTGCTCGACGCCACCCATCCCCTCATTCTTTGGATTCGCCACCGCTACGAAACGGCGGCGCAAAAGCTCCATCCTGTTTCTGCAACTCGGATTGATCACCAAACGGTAGGGTTATCCCCTGGCCTCTATGTTTATGCCGCCCATCGCTGGACGTTTACTGGGCTCAAAACCGAGAGCCAAATTGCTTATAAAGTAGCCCGATTTAGCGATGGTGATTTGCTCTCCGATCAAGTCTCGGAAGCGGTGTTAACAGAGATCATGCAGCAGGGCCATCCTAAGTCAAATGCTCAGAACTTTATTGATGATATTGACCGAATTCTAGCCTTGCACCAGCAGTGCGAAGAGGCTCTTGAAGAGAGCTTTGGCAAAGCCCTTGAGGAGTTCGACGTCGAAAATCAAAATCGTTGTGATGTTCAGGAGCGGAGTGCCCGATCCTTCGCTGAACGCAAGCAGGGCGAGCTGAGAGAACGTATTCAGCGGTTTAGGGAGGCAGGTAAGACTCAAATTCTTCCTGCGACCGAGGGTCAGCTTAGAAAGGTGACCCGAGAGCTAGAGGTAAAGCTCAAGAGCATTCAGGAAAAACGCGAAGGCAGTACCTTTGAGCAGGTGCAGCTTGCCTCGGGCATTATTTTTGTAGAAGCTTAGGGCTCAAAAGTTTACAAAGGTGGTGACAATTATTCCTCTAGACAGCCTCCACATCCGCCCTGCCCAAACTAGCGACAAAGCGCCAATCCTCACCTTTTGCCAGCACACCTGGGATGACGAAGCCGACTATATCCCCGATGTGTGGGATGTCTGGTTCGCCGACCCCACCGATCACATCTTGGTCGCCGATTGCAATGGCCAACCCGTCGGCATGACCCGCCTCGTGCAACTCTCTGACACTGAAGGCTGGTGGGAAGCGCTGCGGGTTGATCGCGCCTTTCGCCTCCAGGGCACTGGCCACCAGCTTACCCAAGCAGCCCTGTCCCTAAGCCAATCTCTGGGCCTCACCACCCTGCGCACCTGCGTCAGCGTCACCAATGCCTCAATGCATCCCTTCATGCAGCACCAAGGCTTCAGCCCCCTGGGTGACTACACTGTCTACTATGCCGCTGCCAACGAGGGTGCGCCTACGGCTCTGCGGCTGCTGGGAGGGGATGACTGCGATCGCGCCTGGGCCGCCATTAATAGCTTTGTTGCTGAAGAGCGCGATCGTCTCTTTGTCGCTCGTGGCGCAAAGTGGCAATCCCTCACTCCTGCCAACCTTGCCCAGCGCCTTGCCCAAGGCTGGGTCTGGGGCAGCTTCGAGGGCGACACCCTAATCAGCCTATTCATTCGTAGCTACATGGAAAGCCCCGACGGCACCCTTTGGATCGGCTGGCTAGGTGGTACGGCCTCTGGAATTCAAGCAGCATTGGATGACATGCGGCATTTGGCTCACCAACTGGGGTTTAAGGCCATTGGCGGGTTCCTACCCCAGTCGGAACCCTTAACCACTGTTCTAAAAACTACTGACTACGATTTTTTTGACACCAGCGTCTACAAACTGTACGAAAAACTTTTAAGCGATTAATGAGCTTGTTCTCTGCTTCAGATAGCCTCGGGTCTTGAAGAAGACTCAAAATCAAGTGTCATCGGCACTTCAGCTCTTGGGTACCATGAGGGCGTTAGAAGCACCGTTCCAGCTTCTAAGGTTCTGAAGTGGCAATTGGCATGGGGTTAAGCGACATCTTAGACAGCTATATCTACTTAGATCTGGAGGTGGACTTAAACGGCCAAATCTTTAGCTACGGTCTGCTGTCACCTGCCCACACCTTTCAGGCCTCCCAAGACCAAGCGCAGGATGTTCATAGCCAGCTCATTCACGCGATCCAGACCCAGGGCACTCTTTGCGGCCACAACTTCCGCCGCTTTGATCAGGTTCACCTCACCCGCCAGTGGCCCGAGCTAGACCCGTTACAGATTATCGATACCCTAGAACTCTCGCTGCTGGCCTTTGCCCTAGAGCCCTCCCACCGGCTGCAAAAAGACTACAAACTCAGCGACTACGCCAGCAACGATCCCCTCGAAGATGTCAGAGCTACCCGCCTACTGCTCGAACAGTGCCTGAAAAACCTGGGCCAACACCCTACCCCCCTGCGACAGCTCTACACCTGGCTGCTCACCCACGGGCAAACCACCGCCGATGCCGCCTACCGCAGCTTGTTTGAGCCCCTAGGCTGGCTGCCTGAAGCGCCCCCAGCCCTGAACGATCTACCGCCCGCCGTTCTGACGGCCCTCTCTGCCGACGCCCTTGACTACATTTGGGGCATTCTGCTGCGCGAGGCCGACTTCGACCGCCGTTTCATTATCGCGGCCCTGCTGGTCTGGAATTTCGAGCGCAACCAGCACCAGTCTAAGCAAGCTCCCTCAGCCTGGCTCAACCATCTCCCCCAGTTTCAAGACACCCTAGATCAGCTGTTCCCGGTCACGCCAGAGGGGTTTACCTATCAGCCGTTCCTGGAAGCCTTTGACATCCCTGGTTTTCGAGGGGTTCAAGAAGAAGCCGTTCAGGCCATTATCGCCAGAAAAAACCCGCTGATTCTGATGCCCACTGGGGGTGGCAAATCTCTTTGCTACCAGCTACCCGCCCTCATGTACTATCGCCGTCAATGGGCGCTGACGGTGTGCATTTCCCCCCTCCAGGCCTTGATGGAAGACCAGGTAGTAGACCTAGAAGCTCAAGGGCTCGACTTCGCCACCTTCATCAACGGTAACCTACCGGCAGCAGTGCGGGCCGAGCGGTTAGAAGCCCTGCGGAATGGCCAAAAAGGTCTGCTTTACATCAGCCCCGAACAGCTCCGCTCTATCAGCATTCGTAACCTGTTGCGAGAGCGCCCGCCCGCCCTTTGGGTGATTGATGAGGCCCACTGCGTCAGCCAGTGGGGGCAAGACTTCCGTCCCGACTACCGCTACATTCCCAAGTTTATTTACGATCTCTACACAGCCCTGGGCCGCCCTCTACCCGCTCTGGCGCTGCTAACCGCCACCGCCACCGCCCAGGTACGCGACGATATCTGCCAGCTTTTTCAGCAGCAGTCACTCACCGTTCACCGCGAAATTGCTGCGGGCATTCATCGCCCTAACCTCACTTACAAAGTGCTCCCGGTCAACGGCAATAAAGACCCGCTGATCGTAGAAGCTGTGCAGCGAGCGCTAGACCAAGGCGGCTGTGCTTTGGTCTATACCGCCCTGCGCCGTGATGCCGAGCGGCTGGCCACCATGCTTCAGCGGCACGATATTCAGGCTCAGCACTACCACGGCAAAGTGCCCAGAGAGAAAAAGAGCGAACTGCTCAATGCCTTTAAGAATGGAGACCTAAACGTGGTGACGGCCACCTGTGCCTTTGGCATGGGCATTAACCGCAAAGATGTGCGAGTTGTCGTTCACAACACCCCTAGCAGCAGTCTGGAGGGCTATATCCAAGAAGCGGGCCGGGCTGGGCGTGATGGTGTCCCTGCCGACTGCGTGCTGCTGTTTGACCCGCAAGATTTAGAGATGCTCTTCTTTTTGAAGAGTCTGAATCATCTCTCCAGCACTGACTTAAGGAATATCTTTACGGCTTTGCGGGGGGTGCGCGATCGCACCCGTTCCCGCTCTAGCCCCATCACCGAAGACTGGTTCTGGGTCACCACCGACGAGATCTACCAAACCAGCGACCTGGACGACCGCTTTGCCACCGACGACGACCAGCGAGAAACCAAGATGCGGGTGGCCCTGCACCACCTGGAAGACTTTGGGCTAATCGAGCGGGCTGAAAATCTCTCTACGGTGGTGCAGTTTCATCTGAAGCAAACTACCCCTACTCAGTCTTGGCAGATGTTTCTCACCTATAGCCGCCAAAAAGGCCTCAAGCAGGTCGAGACCAAGGCTTTCGAGCGGCTGATCTACGGCATGCATTTGGTACAACAGCAGCACCAGCAAGAAGGCGAGCGAGTATCGCTAGAGCGACTCAGCGACGAAGCTGGCATCCCTGTGCTGGAGTTGCCCGATCGCATTCGAGAACTGCAACGGGCCGGGGTGTGTACCTCTCAACTGCCGCTAACGCTGCTCGTGACCAAAGCCGTAAAAGGCGATGCCAAACTCACCTATGGGCGTTACTGCACCCTAGAAGAACAGCTCCTGAGCTATTTGGCCGACAAGGTGGGTGACAAACCCAGTCATGTGGTCAATCCCCGCAAACTGGCCACCTTTCTAGATGCCGATGGCAGCCAAAAGCTCAGAGATACCAACCTGACTACCCTACTAGAAGGATGGCAAGCCCTGGGCTGGGTCAGCCTGAAACGCCTGAGCGGTGGCCTGATGCAGATCAGCGCTCCCAATGCAGACTCTGGCCCCTTATCGCAGGTGATCGACTGGCTGCCTCGCCATCAACAGTTCTGCGTCAAGCTGCTAGACGCTCTGTACGCCGAAATCGACAACACCCTTGAGACCAAGACCGGGGCTCGCTTAGTGGTGCAGTGCGATTTTGAGGCGCTGTTGGAGACGGTATGCGATCGCCCCATCCCGACAGAAATAGAGGCCCAGCAGCTCCGGCGCACGCTGATCTGGCTCCATGAGCGAGAAATTGTGCGGTTGACAGATGGGCTCACCCTATTCCACCAGGCCCTAAAGGTGAGGGTGTTCAAAGGGGCTAAGCTCACAACCATCTACAGCCGTTACCCAATCCTAGAAGAGCACTACAAAGAACAGGCCCGCAAGACCCACCTGATGGCAAAGTATGGCGAGCTGGCAGAGGATGACCAAGCGCGTCAGCAGCTCGTAGACGACTACTTCACCCTTACCCGCGAAGACTTCACAGCGGCCTACCCCGATCTGAATGGAGAATCGGTGCAGCGCCCGGTTACCCAGGCCGACTACGACGCCATCATGGGGCCGCTCAATGATTCCCAAAAGGCGATTGTAGAAGCAGACTCTGCTGCAATTTCGGTCATTGCTGGCCCTGGCTCAGGGAAGACTCGCACCATCGTTCATCGCATTGCCTACCTAATTAAGGTGAAGCGGGTGGCTCCTGATCGCATCGTGGTGCTTGCCTACAACCGCAATGCCGTGCGAGAACTGCGCCTGCGCCTGCAAGATTTAATCGGCAACCTGGCCTCTCGGCTGCGGGTCTACACTTTCCACGGCTTGGCCCTAGCCCTCCTAGGTCGCACCCTCGAAGAGACGACTACCCCTACCCACAAGCGCCAGGACGCCGAAAAACGGTTCGACAGCCTGCTAAAGGATGCCTGCGACCTATTGGAGAGCCGGGAGGAAGACGATGATGACATCCAACTCCACCGTATCCGGCTTTTGGGCAACACCGAGCACATTTTTGTGGATGAGTACCAGGATGTAACCGAACAGGAGTATCGCCTGATTCGCCTGATTTCAGGGTTAGACGACAAAGAAGACCAGAGCCAATCAGTACAAATTAACCTCTGCGTGATTGGCGACGACGACCAAAATATTTACGGCTTTCGCGGAGCAGACGCCAAATTTATCCTCCAGTTCGAGGCGGAATATCGGGCTCAACAATTTTTACTGACCGAGAACTATCGCTCAACAGAATCCATCATTGCCGTTGGCAATCGGGTGATTCAAAACAACCGCCACCGATGCAAGCAGACTCCAGAAGAGCAGGTTTGTATTGACCAAGCCAGAATCGGGCAAACGGGCGAGCCGGTGAAAGCTCGGCTGTTTGCCACGCTAACAGCCCAAGCAATTTGGGTAACAAAACAGGTGCGCCAGTGGCTAGACCAGGGCACACTCCCCAATGAAATCGCCATCTTGGCTAAGGAATGGGAGCAGCTCAGCGAAATCAGAGCCCTGCTGGAGCGGTTAGCGGGCATTCCCACCTATGCTTTGAAAGGGCGCGACGTTAAGCTGCTTCGCCATTCGGTTACCCATCAGCTTTTGAAGCAGCTGCAAGCAAACCCAACCCTAACTCTGACGGAGACTGAGTCAGTGCGCCAACGCTTTCAGACTTTCTTTGAGCGCAAGGGGCGCAGCTTAACAGAGCCAACCGTTAAAACCCTATTGAAGATAGCCGATGACCTCGATAAAGAGCGAGGGTTCGGTTCCGCAGATCTGGCAACACCCATAACCACCGAGGAAATTGCTACCTCCATCTATGAATTTAGTGAAAGCCCCAACAATTCTCTCACCGATGAAGATGCCATTTTAGTCACCAGTTGCCATGGGGCGAAGGGGCTAGAATTCTCAAAGGTAATCTTGCTGACTGACAAATTTTCTGAGGCTGAATATCAGCTTGAGGATGAAAGACGGCTGTTTTATGTCTCCACAACCCGCGCAAAGGAAGAGTTGGTCTTGTGCGGTGCCCAATCTACCCAGTTCTTACAGGAAACTCAAATCGAGCCCATCACTGAACTTTTAGATTCAGTTGAGTTGCCTAAACGGATTAACTATTTTGATTTCAATCCAGGTGATGTCAATTTGGGCGATCGGGCGACCCAACGGAATCAAGAGGTCATTAAAACTATGCGGGAAGGGGATCCGCTCTACTTGCGGCCCAACTCTTGGGGTAACGGATGGTCAATCTTCAATGAGAAGCAGGTCGAGATTGGGGCATTCTCTAGGAAATGTAATGAATCCCTCCTTGACTGGAAAGGGCTAGAACCCGGTAAATTTCACTTTCAGCCCGAGGAAGTTACCGTTCGCTACATCTACCGCCATGTCAAGACAGCGGAAGACTCTGATGAAATTTTGGAAGATTGGTATGTCGTTATCCCGCAAATACGTATTTATCGGTAATTGGTTATGAGCAATTTGTCTGTCAAACTTGAAGCGGCTAAGGGTGCGATCGCCTTTCCCGGCTTCCACAGTGATGACCTGCTTGAAATCGCCCTTACTGACCCATGCACCCTAAATGAGATGGATCTCTCTAAGGCACAACAAGCCCAGCGTGAGCGTGAATATCGCCGCCTTGCTTATCTTGGCGATGCTCTAATAGACTCAGTTCTCGCTGATTATCTCTACAGTACAGATCATGATCTCACCAAAGCTGATTTTGATAATTGGAGGAAGGCACTTGTCAATAAACATGGCCTTACTGAGTTCGCTATAAAGTTAGGCTTGCCTGACTACAGCTCTTCCCGAAAGCGCAAAAATCGCAAACTTCCGAAGAACGAGCCTCGAACATGGGGCGAAATGTTCGAGGCCGTGGTGGGCATGCTGTTTTTGGACGCCGACCGGAATTTTGACAAAGTGGCGCAGTGGTTGTGCGATCGCTTCCTTCGCACCGCTGTCGAAGCCTATGAAGATGACGAAGACTACGAACTCGACGATGACGAAGACCCAACTTTAGTCACCTCCGAGGACTACGCTGAGATGATGGGGCTTTCCGAATCCGATGGCGTCTCCTTTACTTGAGCGATCGCGCTAAACCTTCAGTTAAAGGCCAGATAAAGAAAACCAGGGATTTGGCTCCACCCCTGGGAACCTTAAGCACAATGGCAACCGACGGCCTGATCGAGGCTTCCCACCAACACGGCCCTAAGATTTCATGACAGATACCTGGCTCATCACCCAAAAGCCCTCCTTCATGACCGAATGGATGGGCCTACCGCCCAAAGAAAGCCACCAGGTGCTCGAAAAAATCAACCTGCTGCTGCAAGACCCCACCCCCGACGCCAAAGTCAAAAAGCAGCTCAAATATATGGGTGGCAAGCTCCACCGCCTGCGGGCTGGGCGCTACCGCATCTTCTACACCTTTGAGTATCCCTACGTCAGCCTGCTCGCCCTCCGCAAACGCGACGACGACACCTACGACGACAATATCGACGCAGAGTTCTTGGGCGGGCTAGACCCCGACTTAACCGGCGGTTCCCCACCCCAGCAGCCCAACTGGGAAAAAATCTTTGCACCTCAAGAGACCCCTAAAACCCCACTACCAGAACCCATCACCGCCGACCTGCTGGAGCGCCTGCGCATCCCCAAAGTCTGCCACCCTCGCTTACTGCCCATTCAAGACCGCGAGACCCTGTTCGACTGCCCCGGCATCCCCGACAACATCATCCTCAAACTCGACGAATACCTATTTGAGCGCCCCTTAGTAGAAGTGCTCCAACAGCCCGACTTCATCGCCCAAGACACCGCCGACCTGCTGCGCTTCAAAGAAGGCGACCTGCTGGGCTTCTTGCTGAAGCTCAACCCCGAGCAAGAAAAATTTGTCACCTGGGCCGCCAACGCCAAAGGCCCCACCCTGCTCAAAGGTGGCCCAGGCACCGGCAAAAGCACCGTCGCCCTCTACCGCACCCGCGAAATTCTTCACCGGCTCAAAGCTGCTGGGGTCGAGTCTCCCCGCATTCTCTTCACCACCTATACCAATGCTCTGGTTACCTTCAGTGAGCAACTGCTGAAACAGCTTCTGGGCGATGACCTGCGCCATGTAGAAGTTAAAACCGCCGACAGTCGTGTCTACACGCTCATTTGCCACGAGACCGGCAAACCCAAAATCGCCAACGGTGGCGACCTGAAGAAAATTTTGCCGGTGGTCATGGCGGAGGTGCTGGAGTCTCTACCCGGCAACCTGCTCCAGCAGCAGGCCCAGAGACTGATCCTAGAACGGCTACCCTCTGACTATCTGCTCGAAGAAATCGGCAGCATCATCGAGAGCCGGGAGCTAACCACGCTGGAAGACTACCAGGCCACCTCACGAGCCGGGCGCATGGTGCCCCTGAACCGGGTGCAGCGGCAGGCCATCTGGCATCTGAGAGAACACCTCAACCAGCACCTTGCCGCCCAGGGGCTAGAAACCTGGGAACAGCTCCGTAGCCGAGGCGCAGACCTACTGCGCACCCTGGAGAATCCACCCGTTTACGATGCCGTGATTGTGGACGAAGCCCAGGATTTGCCCCCCAACACCCTGCGCTTTTTAGTGCAGCTCTGCCAAGCCCCCAATCGGCTATTCATCACCGCCGATGCCAACCAGTCCATCTACGGCAGCAGCTTCCGCTGGGGCGACGTTCATAGCGACCTCAGGTTTGTGGGCCGCACCGGCATCCTGCGCACCAACCACCGCACCACCGCAGAAATTGACACTGCTGCCCACCACTACCTCCAATCTGGGCTACTCGACGACGAACCCGTCGAGCGGCAGTACATCAACTATGGCCCACCTCCAGCGGTGCGAGCGGTGGCAGACACCGCCGCCGAAGGTCAGCTCCTGGCCCAGTTTTGCCGTATGGCCGCCAGAGAGTTTCGCTTAGGCATCGACGCCTGCGCCATCCTCACCCCCAGCGAGCGCTCTGGAAAAGACATTGCTGGGCAACTGAGCTATCTGGGTCTCGAAGCGACCTTCATGGGCAGTAAAGAGCTAGACCTAAACAAGACTGGCGTTAAAGTGCTGACGCTGAAAGGGGCTAAGGGGCTAGAGTTTCCGATTGTGGCGATCGCAGGTTTCATCGGCAGCCGTTTTCCCTACATGCCCAAAGCCACCCCCGAAGAGGCTGCTCAGGAAATTCTTACTCGCGAACGGCGTACTCTGTTTGTTGGCATGACCCGCGCCATGCGGGCTTTACTGGTAGTAGTCCCTGAAAAGAAACCCTCTGGTTTGCTTCAAGGCTTTGACGAATCGCTCTGGAACTTAGTCAAGACGACAGCATGAAGGTTATAAAGCTTCCATCCGTGCTTCCTGGCGATCTCGATCTGAACGTGATTAACCAGCAGCTGCAAGAACGCACTGTCCAGCTCGACTGGAGCGCTGTAGCTGCCGCCCCGGCAGCAGCGCTGGCAGTTCTACTCGATGGTCTAGACCAGTCAGACGATGCCGAAGTGCTGGGGTTTGAGGGGGCGATCGCCGACACTATCATCCAAGATATCATCACTTACTTCAACCAGCGCCCAGCCTCACCCAAGCCCAAAAAGTCTGCTCAAAAAAAGCCTCAGGCCCAGCAGCCGGAAGTTTGGGAGCAGGCTGAAGTAGCCCCAGACCCGCCAGAAGCTTCTGACCCGGCGGAGGAAAGCGGTTCCTATACGACCGAAGATGAAACAGACGATTCCCCTGAAGCTAAGACCAATCGGGGCGAATACCGGGTGCTCAAAACCGCGACCCCCTTTGAAATTCGCCAGCGGCTAGAAGAGCGCATTCTGAAGGATTTGCTGGGGCCTGCGGAGGGTGAGTACGAAGAAATTGACGAAGGACGGGTGAGCGATCGCTACCTGGTGGGTCTAGTCGCCCCCCTGCACCGCCGCAAACGTCAGGATGCCGCCACTACCGCTACCGACTCCGCCCAAGACCTCACAGGTCGCCCCGGCACTGTCGATGAAGGCCCTGAGCAGCGGGATAGCCTGCCCATTGCCGGTAACGACACCGCAGAGGACGGCAGTACCGAAGCCGGTAACGCCGTGGCTGAGAGCATGTTCCCCTCGTCCCTAGGCATGACCTTCTGCGTCAGCGGAGACGCGAAGACCATTCAGGTGACAGTAGGGTGGGGACAGTACGAGCGCGATCGCAGCCAAACACTCACTACCGAAGCAGGCAATGCCAAAACGGTCTGGAAGCGCACACCAATTCGTGGTCAATCTCAGCCCCTTCCCCTCCAGCCTGGCCCCGTAGAAGACTGGCAGATCCACCCCGACTATGGCGTTTTTGTCCGGGGACAGATCCGGCGGCAAGACGACGACTGGATTGTGAGTCTGTTTTTGGTCAATGGCCAGACCGAGTACGATACCAACCCCGACCAAAGCTGGCTATTTCAGCCCGATCTAAAGGTCAAATCTGGGGATGTCAGCGACCCCGAAGTTTTTATCAAACGCGCCCCTTTCCGTCACGCCGATCATAAGCTCGACCCCCTCTTCCACGCCGAAGAGCAGGATATGAAAATGCTCTACCGCAAGCAGGTCGAGTTTGCCGTGGGCCATGGGGTGGGTGTCCATGCCACAGTTTCGGCTCAGACACCGATGCGGGCGATCGCCCTGGAAACTCGCGTCGTCCCGGCCTATGAAGTGCCCAAGACAACCCCGCCTAACCAGCAGGAAATTCCAGCACTCGCCGAACTAGAGGTGGAGATGAAAGCCCTGACAGAGACTCCCGCCGCTGCCATACCAGATAAGTTGGCGGCCCTGCCTATGGCCTACGCCCAGTGGATTGCCGACCAGGCAGCTTTAATTGAGAATCCGACCGAATCCCTTACAGAGCATCGAGAAGCCGCCAACCGAGCCCTAGAGCGGTGCGAAACTGCTCTCAACCGCATCCGCGAGGGCATTGAGATGCTCCGGCAAAACCCCCAGGCAGCCCAGGCTTTCCAGTTTATGAACCGGGCCATGTACCTCCAGCGGTGGCAATCGCTCTACGCCGCGAAGGTACGCCAGGGAGAAGCCACCGATAGTGACACCATCGAGAACCCGACCTGGTTTCCTTTTCAGCTGGCCTTCATTTTACTGAACCTGCCCAGTTCTACCGATCTGCACCACCGCGATCGCAGCCATGAAACCGATGCGATCGCCGACCTGCTCTGGTTCCCCAGGGGCGGCGGCAAGACCGAGGCCTTACCTGGGCTTAGCCGCCTACACCATGGGTCTACGGCGGCTCCAGGGTACGGTTGCTGGCCGCTCTGGGGCCGCTGGGGTAGCCGTGCTGATGCGCTATACCCTCCGGCTGCTGACCCTCCAACAATTTCAGCGAGCCACAGCGCTGATCTGCGCCTGCGAAGTCATTCGCCGTGAAGACCCCGGCACCTGGGGCCAAGAACCCTTCCGCATTGGCCTCTGGGTGGGCATAAAAACGACCCCCAACCGTACCGACGACAGCGAAGCCGTGATCGATGCCCTGCGGGGCAACCGGCCACCCCCCAGCAGCGGGTCGCCCTACCAGCTCACCGCCTGTCCCTGGTGCGGCTCAGCCATCGACAAGGGTAAGCACCTGTCGGTGAGTTCCGTCAAAAAGGGGACTGGGCGCACCCTGGTTCACTGCGGCGACGCCCTGGGGCGCTGCCCCTTCAGCAAAAAGCAGGCCAAGGAAGAGGGGCTACCGATCATCGTCGTCGATGAAGAAATTTACCGGCGACTGCCCACCCTGCTGATCGCTACAGTGGATAAGTTTGCCCAAATGCCCTGGAAAGGGGAGACCCAGATGCTGTTTGGGCAGGTGGATGGCTACTGCGATCGCCACGGCTACCGCTCCCCCGAAGTTGACGATTCTAACTCCCATCCAGCCCGCTACGGCCTGCCCAAGGCCAAGACGCAGCCAATGAACCCGCTACGTCCGCCCGATCTGATTATCCAGGATGAGCTGCACCTGATCAGCGGCCCCTTGGGCACCCTGGTGGGCCTCTACGAAACCGCCATTGACCGACTCGCCTCCTGGGAGGTAGACGGCCAACGGGTACGCCCTAAGGTGATCGCCTCTACCGCTACCATTCGCCAAGCCAAAGACCAGGTTCACAGCCTCTTTGTCCGCAAAGTTCAGGGACTTCCACCCCAAGGGCTAGAGGTGGGCGACAACTTTTTCTCCCGTCAGCGTGCCCCCAGCGAAGAGCATCCAGGACGGCGCTACCTCGGTATCTGCGCCACTGGGCGACGGCTCAAGGCCGCCACCATTCGCACCTATACCGCTATCTTGGCAACGGCTCAGTCGCTCTTTGAGGAGTATGGCGATCGCGTCGATCCCTGGATGACCCTGGTGGGCTATTTCAACTCCATGCGAGAGCTGGGGGGTACCCGCCGTCTGGTAGACGACGACATTCAGCAACGGCTGAGGAAAATGGATCGGCGAGGGTTAGCCCGACGGCAATTGAGAAATATCGAAGAACTGACATCCCGCAAGTCTTCCACAGATATTCCCCTGGTGCTAGATCAGCTAGAGACCTCCTTTGAGAACCAGCCCGAAGCGGCCAAGGAGTCTAAAGGTAAACGCCGTCGGCCTCTAGATGTGCTGCTGGCCACCAACATGATTTCCGTCGGGGTCGATGTCAGCCGCCTGGCGGTGATGGCCGTTACGGGGCAACCGAAGACCACCGCCGAGTACATTCAGTCCACCTCACGGGTCGGGCGGCGTCACCCAGGGCTAGTGATCACCATTTTTAACTGGGCCAGACCCCGAGACCTCTCCCACTACGAGCGGTTTGAGCATTACCACGCCACCTTCTACCAGCATGTAGAGAGCCTATCGCTGACTCCCTTTTCGTCAGGAGCCATGGATCGGGGGCTGTCGGCCTTGCTGGTAGCCCTGATCCGCTTAGCAAAGAGTGAGTTTAACCTCAATAACCGCGCTGGACGCATTCGCCGAGATGACCCCTACGTGCAGGACGCGGTTCAAACCATTGTCGATCGCGCTTGGCTCGTGTCCGGGTCTTCAGAAGTCCGAGACTTGGTGAAAAAGGAACTGGAGTCGCGCCTAGATTACTGGCTCCACGAGGCCGAAGACACCACAGGAGGTAAGATTTTGGGCTACAAAACTGAGAAAGACGGTTTGACCCAGGGGCTACTCAAATCTCCCGGCACTCTAGATTGGGAACGGTTTACCTGCCTAAACTCCCTGCGCAATGTGGAACCTACCATCGGCCTGATTTTGAACGACCAGGTGCCCGATGACGACTTCAGTCGAGCACCGAGACCTATGCCAGCGGGGAACCATGAGTAACTATTACAGGGTAGGTGAACTACGCCCTAGCCAGATTATGTTTTCCTTCGGAGTGGGCTCCATCGTAGATCTGCCTAACCTTTCGGCAATGGTGATGGGTCTCGACGAGTGGGACACAACCCAGTCCAATCCCCTAGCTGAGGAACGACTGTTAGCGGCGGTGCGAGAAGAACTGGGGCCACAGGTTCAGCGCCTGGTGCCGCCACCAACCCCACCCGAGGATGACCTTGGCCCCACCAGCCCCTTCGACAAAAATGCTCGGGTCGGCATTCCCGTGTCGCCGTTTCCGGGGTGGGGGGTGTGCCCCGCCTGCCGTCTGCTAGCTCCCTTCAGCAAGGGCATGTTTGAATTTAAGCCCGATCCCTACCGGGCCGATCGCAACCGCTATATCCACAGCAACTGCTCGCGATCGCGAGGCAAATATGCACCTACTGTCATCCCTGCCCGATTCCTGGTCGCCTGCCGCCAGGGCCACCTGGATGACTTTCCCTGGCTCTACTACGTCCACCGAGGTGCAACCGACTGTCCCGGCCGCCTGCGCCTGTTAGAAGTAGGCGTTTCTGGCTCAGCAGCGGATGTGGTGGTGCGCTGCGATCGCTGTAACCAGTCGCGATCGCTCTCCGATGCTTTTGGCACCCCCGGCACCCAGAATATGCCCCAGTGCCGAGGGCGTAATCCTCACCTGCGCAACTTCGACGACGACGGCTGCGAAGAGCAGATGAAATCGATTCTATTGGGTGCATCCAACAGCTGGTTTCCGATGACGTTAGCCGTGCTCTCCATTCCCGGCACCCGAGACAAACTAGGGCAGCTGGTCGAGAAGTACTGGGCCGTACTCAAAGAGGTAGCCGACATCAGTGAACTCTCTTTGTTACGGCGCATTGGCCAGCTAAAAGCATTCTCTACCTATACCGATAACGATCTATGGGCTGCCATCCAAAAACAAGCCCATCCCGAGGATGCTGAAGACGAAGACACCAAGAATCTAAAATTGCCTGAATGGTTGGTCTTCTCCGCTGCCGACCCGGCCCTCAATACCAATGACTTTCGCCTCAAGCCAGTTGCTCCGCCCGTAGGTTACGAGAGCTATATCAGCAAAGTAGTCCTAGTCGAACGACTCAGGGAAGTCCGCGCCTTGATTGGCTTTACCCGCATTGAGTCCCCAGGAGAGTTAAGCGAAGTAGGAACTCGGGCCGAGATGCCCATGGTGCCCCTCAGCCGTAGTGTCCACCCCCGGTGGGTTCCCGCCACCGAAATTCGCGGTGAGGGTGTCTTCCTTCAGTTCCAAGAATCTGCCATTGCGGCCTGGATAAAGCGTCACCCAGCCCTGCAAGAGTACGAAAAGCGTAGCCATCAGGCCCACACCCAATGGCGCAAAGTCCGCAACATCGAGAACCCAGAAGAGCACTTTCCTGGCTTGCGCTACATGTTGCTTCACTCCTTCGCCCATGCCTTGATGAGACAGTTGGCGATCGAGTGCGGCTATGCCGCCGCCAGCCTGCGAGAGCGGATCTACTCTAGCTGCCCCGAAGACGATATTGCCATGGCCGGAGTCTTGATCTACACCGCTGCCCCCGATAGCGAAGGCACCCTGGGGGGCCTAGTCAATCTGGGACGTCCAGAGGTACTGGGTCGCCACATTGACCAAGCCCTAGAGCAAATGCGCCTCTGCGCCTCAGATCCCCTCTGCGCCGATCACGAGCCCACGACAGAGCTGCACTGGGCAGCATGCCACGCCTGCCTCTTTAGTCCGGAAACCTCCTGCGAACGGGGGAACAAGTATTTAGACCGATCTCTCCTGGTGTCTACTATCAACTTAAAAACAGATTCCTTCGCCTTCTTCCAAGGCGTGATTTCCCAGTGAAACAGTTATCCCCACAACTGCTGACACAAATTCGTAAGGTAGCCCAGGAGTTACCCCCGGCGATGCTAAGCACTCTCATTGAGGACTTGACCGGCACGGATATGGGGACGAATGGCAATGGTTTAAGAGTGCTCCAGCAAATAAAGTATCCATTTACTAGGCAGGCTGTGGGGTGATTTCGACGAACCACTTTTCTAACCCTGGTAAACGACGGAACTGCTTTTCCAGGTCTGCCATCGCTGCTTGGGC